>CABPXD010000005.1:0-152364 GCA_902461185.1 uncultured Haemophilus sp. | reverse complement strand
CGGCTGAAGATGCATTAAAAGCGGCTAAGGCTAAATTAGATGAGTTAAATAATAAGCCAACAGCAACAGAAGAGGAGAAAAAAGCTGCTCAAGACGCAGTAAATAAAGCTCAAAGTGCGGTAAATAATGCACCTAATTTGGTAGCAACAGCGCAAAATGTGGCGGATATGATTAACAAATCAGGCTTTAACTTGAAAACTTCTGCAGCAGAAGGTGATAAAGTGACTGGCACGAAAGATGAAGGAGAGTTAATCAATCCAGGCGCAACCGTTGAAATGGTAGCAGGCAAAAATATGTCTGTGAAACAAGATAAAAACGGTAAAGTGACTTATGCAACGAAAGACGATGTTGAGTTCAACACAGTTAAAATTGCAAATCCAAATGGAGCGACTTATACCGATAAAAACAACAACCCTCTTGTGAAAGCGGATGATGGTAAGTTCTATCCAGCAGATCAAGTGGAAAATGGTAAGGTGAAAGATCCTGCTAAAGCAACACCAGTTGAAGCAGATAAAGTCACAACTAAAGCAGCACCATCGGTTGAGTTTAAAGCAGAAAAAGCAACCCCTGCGAAAAATAACACAGGTAAAGATAAAGATGGTAAAACTGTTGAACCTACAACAGCATTAAACATCTCATCTGACGATGGCAAACCGACCCAATTAAAAGGTGTGGGTTCTGTGTTGAATACTGCAGATGTTAAGACTTCAACAGGTGATCAACGTGATACTGATGGTAATATCACGCCAGCTCAAGCGGGAACAGATAAACTAGTCGACTTAGGCACTAACCCGAAAAAAGGTGATAAACCTTTAAGCGAAGAGACATTAAATTCTGCAGCAACCGTTCGTGATTTAGCTAATATGGGTTGGGTGGTATCTGCAAAAGATAACAACTACACCAATACCGTGAAAAACGCGAACAAAGTGGAATTCAAAGGCGGTGCTGGCATTTCCGTCAAAGGTAAGACGACAACTGATGGCGTTCGTGAAATCACGATTAGCGTTAAAGATGGCGAGGTAATCAAACCGAATCAATTTACTGCTAAAGTCAATGGAACGGATACCCCGGTAACCAAAGTAGGAGACCAATATTACAATACCGCAGATATTGATCCGAAAACAGGTAAGCCAAACGCCAAGGCAAATCCAGTAACTCCTGACGCGGGTACAACCCCGACCAATGCAGGTGATGGCTATGTAACAGGTAATAAAGTAGCAACAGCGATTCAAAAATCTGGTTTTGTTGTAGGTAAGCAAACAGAAAAATTATCTGCTGCAGACTTCAACGATAAAGATGAAAAAGTCAACCCTGACGACGAACTTCGTTTTGCAGACGGCAATAATACGAAAGTTAAGTTGGCGACGAAAGAGTCTGTTGATAAAGACGGCAATAAAGTAACCACAACGACAGTAAAAGTCGATGTGACTGGTTTGCCTGTCCAATATACAGACAAGAACGGTACGCCAGTAACTAAAGTGGGAGACAAATACTTTACCGTTGACGACAAAGGTAACCCGACTGCAACAGAAGTGAAGCCTGCAGATTTAACAACTAACATGGTTAATCCTGCGGCCGCACCGAATGTAATTGGTGCACCAACAGCATTGGGTAATGTGAAATCTAATCTGCCGTCTGTAAATGATGCAGATAAGAATGCCAAAGATATTGCAGGCAATCCGATTGCAGGTAAAGACAACAAGTCTGCGCCGATTACGGCAACTGAAGCAGCTGACTTGTTGAATCCTAAAACGGCAGATGGAAAAGCTAATCCTAAATTTGCAGGTAACAATGCGGCAACAGTATCAGATGTGTTGAATGCGGGTTGGAATTTACAAAATAATGGTGAAGCGAAGGATTTCGTAAAACCTTATGACACTGTTAACTTTGTAGATGGCAAAGGTACCAAGGCTGTGGTAGAAACCACGCCAAACGGCACAACAAGTAATGTGAAGTTTGACATTGATACTGGTAAGATTACCAATAACGATGATGGTAGCGTTCAAGGCCCAGTTGTGACACCTGAAATGACTAAAGCGTTAGAAAATGCCACAAATGCATTAAATAGCTTACCAGCGAATGCCCCAGCTTCGGTTCGTAAGGCTGCTGAACAGGCAGTTGCAGATGCGGCAAATAATATTGCAAATGTTGCAAATAAAGTGGCGACTGCACAAGATGTAGCAAATGCAATTAACAAGTCAGGTTTTACATTAACCACTTCAGCAAATGGCGGTGAGAAAATTTCAGGTACACCAGAAATGATCAATCCAGGTAAAAAAGTTGAAATGGTTGCAGGTAAAAATATGACCGTGAAACAAGAGTCTAACGGTAAAGTGACTTACGCAACTGCTTCTAATGTAACCTTTGACAGTGTTCAGTTTGGTGATAAAGGGCCTAAGATCACTAATAAGGCTGGAAATATCAACGTAAGTGGTCCAGATGGTAAAACACCTACTAAAATTACAGGTGTGGCTCCAGGTGAAATTTCAGCAACTTCTAAAGATGCTATAAATGGTAGCCAGTTACATGCAGTTGCTTCAAACTTGAACAACAAGATCAATAAAGTTGGTAAACATGCCGATGCAGGTACTGCAAGTGCATTAGCGGCTGCGAATATTCCGCAAGCTTATACACCAGGTAAGAGCTTAGTTGGTATTGCAGCTGGTAACTATCAAGGGCAAAATGGTCTTGCAGTAGGTATGTCTCGTATCTCTGATAACGGTAAGATTATTATCCGTTTATCTGGTACGGCAAATACCCAAGGTAAAACTGGCGTTGCAGCTGGCGTAGGTTACCAATGGTAATCAGCTGATAGCGAAAACATAATGAAAAACACCGCAAAGTGCGGTGTTTTTGATCTGCACCCCAAAACCTGGACACCTAATTTGAGGTGCAGATTATGTCCTACTCTTATCAATTTCGTTTGAAAATTATCAAACTCGTCACCGAACAGGATTATGGTATCCGTGAAGTGGCTAAACTTCATCAAATTTCCCACGCTCTCGTCATTTATTGGCTAAAAGCATTTCGGGAAAGAGGGCTTGATGGCGTAAAATCGCCTCATACAAACCTTCAAACACCGAAAATAGTGAAGCCAAAGATGAAAAAGAAAGACATTGAAATTCCGGAAACTACAGACTTTTCACCTAAAGCGTTTAAAAAGTTACAACGAGAGCTCGCCTTGGCTCGTGCGGAGATTGCTTACCTAAAGGAGTTGGAGGCGCTCGACCGTCAAAAACAACGACAGAAAAAAGAAAAATCATTGAAAGATTGAAGCCAGACCACGCGTTAAATGATTTACTTCATGTGTCTAAAATGCCTCGCTCAAGCTTTTACTATAAAGAGATTAAGCGAAATTATCACGAGGTAAAAGAGGCTATCTTATCGCTGTATAAAAAGAACAGAAAGCGAGATGGTTATCGCCCCATGACGTTTAAATTACGCCAAATGGGTTTTAATTTGAATCATAAAACGGTGTTAAAGCTGATGAACGAGTTAGGTATTCATTCCATTTTACGCAAAAAAAGACATGGAAAACGTGGAAAAACATCACATATTGCCCCGAATTTGCTGAATCGTGATTTTACAGCAACGGCACTCAATCAAAAATGGGTAACGGATGTAACGGAATTTCATGTTGGGCAAGAAAAGCTTTATTTTTCACCGTTAATGGACTTGGCTAACCGAGAAATTATTGCCTATAGCTTTGCGACACGCCCGAAGTTTTCATTGGTAAAAAAGATGTTAGAACAAGGGCTTAGTAGGATTAAACCAACAGAATGTCCGATTATTCATAGCGACCAAGGCGTATTGTATGGCTCGGCGGAATGGGTAAAGATGTTGGAGGGTAAAGCGGTGCAAAGTATGAGCCGCCGAGGAAATTGCTATGATAATGCGGTGATTGAAAGTTTCTTTGCAATATTAAAATCAGAGTGTTTTTACTCACGGACTTATCATTCAATTGCTGAATTACAGGCTGAAATTGAAGAATATTTAGTGTATTACAACCAAAAACGAATTAAACTTGGTTTAAGAGGATTGAGCCCAGTACAATACCGAGCTCAATATTTAAGTTAACTAACCTGTCCAACTTTTGGGGGGCAGATCACTTTTTTACATTTTTTCGATTGTCTTAATGCCTAATAACTCTAGACCTTGTTTTAATGTTTTCTCTGTAAGGGAAGCGAGTTTTAAACGGCTTAATTTTACGTTTTCATCTTCTGCATTTAAGATTGGACAGTGTTCATAGAATGAGGAGAACACACCAGCCAATTCATATAAATAAGCACAGAGCACATGCGGTGTGCCTTCTTTGCCTACCGTTTGAACCGCTTCTTCAAATTGAAGCAATTTGATCGCTAATGCACGTTCTTTTTCATCAGAAAGCTGAATCTTAGCTTCTGAAAGTGCGGTTGGATTTACATCTGCTTTATTGAAGATAGAACGAATACGCGTGTAAGCATATTGCATATAAGGCGCCGTATTACCTTCAAAGCTGAGCATGTTGTCCCAATCGAATACATAGTCAGTCGTACGGTTTTTAGAAAGATCCGCATATTTCACCGAGCCAATACCTACTGCTTCAATAACCGCTGTTTTTTCATCGTCAGATAAATTGGTATTTTTCTCGTTGATTAATACAGTTGCACGTTCAATCGCTTCATCTAATAAATCCGCTAATTTTACGGTGCCGCCGGTACGGGTTTTGAATGGTTTACCATCTTTCCCTAACATCATACCGAAGTTTTTATGTTCAAGTGAGAAGCTATCTGGTACATAACCTGCTTTACGCGTAATTAACCAAGCTTGTTGCATGTGTTGGCTTTGGCGAGTATCAGAGAACACCAATGCTCGATCTGCTTTTAAGGTTTCATAACGGTATTTCGCTGCAGCGATATCCGTAGTGGTATAAAGGAAACCGCCATCTTTCTTCTGAACGATAACGCCCATTGCTTCGCCTTCTTTATTCTTGAATTCATCAAGATAAACTACTAATGCCCCTTCATCTTCAACTGCTAAACCTTGTTTTTTCAGATCTTCAACGATAGCAGGTAACATTGGGTTATAAAGACTTTCACCCATCACATCTTTTTCGGTTAAGGTTACATTTAAGCGATCATAGTTGCGTTGATTTTGTTGCATGGTGATATCGACTAATTTTTTCCACATCGTGCGGCAATATTCATCTCCACCTTGCAATTTAACTACATAGTTACGCGCTTTTTCAGCGAACGCTTCATCTTCATCATAGTGTTTTTTTGCTTCACGATAGAACGCTTCAAGATCTTGAAGTTCCATTTCGCTTGCATGCTCATTTTCCATTTTTTCAAGATAAGCAATAAGCATACCGAATTGCGTCCCCCAGTCACCCACGTGGTTCGCACGAATAACGTTGTGACCTAAAAATTCAAGGGTACGAACAACAGCATCACCGATGATGGTAGAGCGTAAATGACCTACGTGCATTTCTTTCGCAACGTTTGGTGAAGAATAATCAATCACAATGGTTTGTTTTTCATTTGCGCTTACACCAAGATTTTGATCTTTTAATGCAGCAGAAACATTATTCGCTAACCAAGTTGGATTTAAGAAAATATTGATAAAACCTGGGCCGGCTATTTCAGTTTTTTCAGCAACATCAGAAAGGTCAGCATGTTCTAATACTTTTTGTGCAAATTCACGTGGATTTAAACCTAGCTTTTTAGCAGCAGCCATGATGCCGTTTGCTTGGTAGTCACCAAATTGGGGTTTACCAGATTGACGAATAAGCGCATCACATTGTTCATCTGCGCCAGCAGCAATCATCGCTTGTTTAATTTTATCGGATAAAATAGATTGAATATTCACGGTTTTTCCTAATCTTGAAATTGAATAATGAAAATAATCGGCTATGATACCGTTGTTTATAGATTTCTCAAAGTAAGAGCAGGAGAAAATGTTAAATTTAATGGAAAAATCGACCGCACTTTATCAAGAATTGCCTTTATTTCAGGAAAAAATTCAGCAATTAGCTTCCGTCATGAAAGTGAATTTGAATGATTTCCAAATTGATCATTTAGCTTTAAGAGCAAATAGTGAAGAAAAAGCAAAAAATTGGCTGACAGAGTTATTAAAGTGCGGTAGAATTTTAAGCGATAATATCGTCAATGGGCGTCCTATCTATTTGATTGAATTAGATGAGCCAGTTGATTTCATTGGTCAGCCTGTCGATGTTATTGAATTACCGTTTCCTAAAAATAAACAATATCCCCAAGAAACTTGGGAACATATTGAAATTGTAATGCCGTTTTTATCTCATGAATCTGTTGAGGATTGGGTTAATCGGATTTGCAAGACATTTTTATGGAAGGAACTAACTCAATTAACCATGAAGGTGAGCGAACCTAAGGTAGAAGGGGAGCAATTGCCCAATCCATCAATTGCAGTGAGTTTTGTTGATAAAACAGAAAATCATGTTTGCATAAAGGTTCATCCTTATACAATAAAGAAAATACTCGAGGTTTAGTGTAATGAAAAAAATTACCTTAGCATTAACTGTCTTATTAAGTTTAGGTTTATCAGCTTGTTCATCTCAATCACAAAAAGATGAAAGCGCTTATAAAGGTCAAGTTATTTTCACAGAATTACAAGGTGATGATGTAAAATTAACTGTTCGTAAAAACGACTGCTCATACAAACAAGAAGGTGAAACCGAAGTTATCGTTCACAAATACGATTCAACTTTAGTGACTGGTGCTTGTGTGAAAGTATTTGATAACGGTCAAGGCGCGAAAAACGTTTCTACTTGGTCTCCAAGAAACCCAATCTAATTAATTTTTAGAAGGTTAGTTTTATTATGAAAAAAGTAACAGCAGCATTAGCACTTATGATGTCTGTTGGTTTAACTGGTTGTGCAAACACTGACATTTTTAGCGGTGATGTTTATACAGCTAGTCAAGCAAAAGAAGCTCGTTCAATTAGCTATGGTACAATCGTATCAGTTCGTCCAGTTAAAATCCAAGCTGATAACAATGGTGTAATTGGTTCTGTTGGTGGCGGTGCTTTAGGTGGTATTGCCGGTGGTACAATTGGCGGTGGTACAGGTCAAGCTATTGCAACTGTTGTTGGTGCGATTGGTGGTGCCATTGTAGGTAGCAAAATTGAAGAAAAAATGAGCCAGGTTAATGGTGCAGAGATTGTTATCAGAAAAGATAACAGAGAAGAAATCGTTGTGGTTCAAAAAGCAGATCCAAGCTTCCAAGCAGGTCGTCGCGTAAGAATCGTTGGCGGTTCATCATTAAATGTTTCTGTTATTAGCTAACTAAACGAAAAATAGAAAAAAGCGAGCCATTAGGTTCGCTTTTTTTTATGCTTAAAATCAAAAGAAAGTGCGGTTGTTTTTGCTTGAAAGTCAAAAATATGATAAAACTATCAATCGTTATTTCACATCGACAATAGGAAGCAAAATGTCAAATTTACAACAAATTATTGAAGCAGCATTTGAAAAACGTGCAGAAATCACGCCTAAAACAGTTGACGCACAAACTCGTGCAGCAATCGAAGAAGTGATCGAAGGACTAGATAGCGGTAAATACCGTGTTGCAGAAAAAATTGATGGTGAATGGGTGACTCACCAATGGTTGAAAAAAGCAGTATTATTATCTTTCCGTATCAATGATAACCAAATAATTGATGGCGCAGAAACCAAATACTATGACAAAGTGGCATTGAAGTTTGCTGACTATACCGAAGAGCGTTTTGCTCAAGAAGGTTTCCGTGTCGTACCTTCTGCAACAGTACGTAAAGGCGCATACATTTCTAAAAACTGTGTATTAATGCCATCTTATGTAAATATCGGTGCATATGTGGGTGAAGGTACCATGGTTGATACATGGGCAACTGTTGGTTCATGTGCACAAATTGGTAAAAACGTACACTTATCTGGTGGTGTAGGTATCGGTGGTGTGTTAGAGCCATTACAAGCAAACCCAACCATTATCGGTGATAACTGTTTCATCGGTGCGCGTTCTGAAGTCGTTGAAGGTGTGATTGTGGAAGATGGTTGTGTGATCTCTATGGGCGTATTCATTGGTCAATCAACGAAGATCTACGATCGTGAAACTGGTGAAATATTCTATGGTCGTGTACCAGCTGGCTCTGTAGTGGTTTCAGGTAGCCTTCCATCTAAATGTGGTAAATACAGCTTATACTGTGCAGTGATCGTGAAAAAAGTTGATGCAAAAACTTTAGGTAAAGTAGGTATCAACGAATTATTACGTTCTATTGAAGAGTAATTAAAATCCTATAAAAAAATGACCGCACTTTATATAACAAAGTGCGGTCATTTTCTTTTGTAAATTAGCGAATTATTTTTTTCTTGCTAACATTGTCGCAAATTTTAATTTAATGCGATTGCCGTTTTCATCGGTTTTATGTAATTCGCCCATATTTTCGTTATATTCTAAGAATTCCCAATCTTTGTAATATTCTTTTAATTCACCTTCAGAGAATGTAAATGAGAAGGCTAATGGACAAGGCACTTCAGGAGTGGACATGGCTGCTACAATTAAGTTATAACCACCAGGATTGGTGTGTTCTTGCATATTCTTAATAATAGCTGGAATTCGCTCACGATTTAAGAACATAAATACCACGGTAGATAAAATGAAGTCGTAGTTTTCTTGAATATTGGCGGTGTTAATATCATAAACAGCGGTCTTAATATTCAAATTTTCTTTATCTTTGGTTTCGTTTAAGAAGGCGATACTGTTTTCGTTGTGATCCCAAGAGGTTACATCATAGCCTTTTAAACTTAAATAAAGCGAATTACGACCTTGTCCGCAGCCTAAATCTAGCACTTTACAAGGCTTGATAATTTTAGCTGCATCAACCACATCACCATGCGTTGCAGTCATATTATATTTTTTGCTGAAGTAATCTTCTTTTGTGCAATAGAAACCAAGCGTACATTCTAAGTCATCAGAAAGGGCTTCAACTCGGTGCCAGGCTTGTGGCTCAATAAATGGAATATCACTTTCTGGGGTGAAAATATGTTCAGCAATGACATCGCCATTTTCGGTTAGCTCATAAAACTTAAGTTTACCTTTTAATACCGTAAGTTTGCCCCAAGTTCCCACTTTGGTATTGTGTTTTTCTTGGAACATTTTCGGTAATTTATCTTTTGTCCAAACCGGCATTTGTTTATAGCAGATAAGTTCGTTTGTCATAATGAATTCCTTTAATTTACATGATTAATAGCTGATTGACATGGTAGGGTATTTGGTTTCGTTTGGCAATAAAAAAGGCGACCTAAGTCGCCTAAATAGTAAATTATTTTACTTGCATACCGGCAGTGACACCGCTATCAGCTGAAAGTAAGAATAAATCACCTCCGCCAGTACCAGCAGAAAGAATCATCCCTTCCGATACGCCGAATTTCATTTTACGAGGTGCCAGGTTTGCAACCACAATAACAAAACGACCTTCTAATTCTTCAGGTTTGTTGTAAGCTGCTTTAATGCCAGAGAACACTTGGCGAGTATGGTCACCTAAATCTAATTCAAAGCGCAAGAGTTTGTTTGATTCTGGTACTGCTTCGCATTTCAGTACTTTTGCCACACGCATATCAATTTTAGCAAAATCGTCAATGGTAATGGTGTCAGCAATAGGTTCGACATTTGAAAGTGCGGTCGCTTTTGCCGCTGTTTTTTCTGTCGCTTTGTTTGCTTCAGCAAAAAGAGCTTTAGTTTCTTCTACTACTGCATCAATTTGTTTTTTCTCTAAACGAGAGAAAAGCGCTTTAAATGGGGTTAATTGATGACCTAATAATGGCTGAGCAATATTATCCCAAGTAAGCTCTGTTTGTAAGAACGCTTCTGCACGTTCAGCCAGTTTTGGAAGAACCGGTTTTAAGTAAGACATTAATACACGGAAAAGCTCGATGCCCATTGAGCAAACCGCTTGTAATTCGGCATCTTTACCTTCTGCTTTCGCAATTACCCAAGGGGCTTTTTCATCAATATATTTATTGGCTTTATCGGTTAATGCCATGATTTCACGAATCGCCTTGTTGTATTCGCGGCTTTCATAATAAGCAGCAATTTGTTCAGCTTGTGCAGTGAATTTAGCGAAAAGTGCTTCGTCTTCTAATTTATCTGCTAATTTGCCCTCAAAGCGTTTTGCGATAAAGCCTGCATTACGAGAAGCTAAATTGACTAATTTATTAACGATATCCGTATTGACACGTTGAACGAAATCTTCCAAGTTGAAATCAAGATCTTCGATGCGATCGTTTAACTTCGCTGCGTAGTAATAGCGCAAACATTCTGGATCGATGTGATTTAAATAGGTGCTGGCTTGGATAAATGTACCGCGTGATTTCGACATTTTGGCGCCATCTACGGTGACATAACCGTGAGCAAACACATTGGTTGGTTTGCGGTATTTGCTCCCTTCTAACATTGCTGGCCAGAATAGGCTGTGGAAATATACGATATCTTTACCGATAAAGTGATAAAGTTCTGCATCGCTGTTTTCTCCCCAGAATTCATTAAAATCAATGCCTTCACGATCGCAGAGATTTTTGAAAGAAGCCATGTAGCCGATTGGTGCATCCAACCAAACATAGAAGAATTTATCTTTTGTACCTGGAATTTCAAAACCAAAATAAGGTGCATCACGAGAGATATCCCATTGTTGTAAGCCACTTTCAAACCATTCTTGCATTTTGTTTGCAATTTCAGGTTGAAGTGAGCCTGAGCGAGTCCATTCTTTTAACATGTCTTCAAAAGCGGGTAAGTCAAAGAAGAAATGTTCAGATTCTTTGACGATTGGTGTTGCACCTGATACTGCAGAACGTGGATTAATTAAATCCATGGGGCTATAAGTGGAAGCACAAACCTCACAGTTATCGCCGTATTGATCTTCTGCTTTACATTTCGGGCAAGTCCCTTTGACGAAACGATCCGGTAAGAACATATTCTTTTCAGGATCGAATAATTGAGAAATGACTTTGGTTTTAATGAAGCCTTTCGCTTTTAACTTATTGTAAATCTCAGCGGTGATCTGTTTATTTTCTTCACTGTGAGTAGAGTAATAATTATCAAAACTAATATTAAAACCTGCAAAATCACGTACGTGATCGGCTTTTGCTTTTGCGATTAGTTCTTCTGGTGTAATACCTAATTTATCGGCATTAAGCATAATTGGTGTGCCGTGCGCATCATCAGCACAGACAAAATGAATTTTATTGCCACGCATACGTTGGAAACGTACCCAGATATCCGCTTGAATGTGTTCTAACATATGGCCTAAATGAATGGCGCCATTTGCATAAGGTAATGCACAAGTGACTAAAATTTTACGAGGTTGAGTTGTCATTATTTTTCTCTTATTCTTTTTGCAAAAATTGCGAGTATGTTACCCGATTAGTGCGATTTTTTCTAGTTTAGTTATACTTTTAGCTTAACATTTGAGGTGTAAAAAGGGTAAAATATCCCTGACAAATTTACTCTACTACCTACTACTATTAAAGGAATATTATGGCAACTGCTTTTTCTGAAAATTTAACGGCAGAACAACAATCTCAAGTTCTGCAAGTTTTCCAACAATTCCAACATCCAAGTTTGCAAAAAGACTTAATCGCATTAAATACTTTGAAGAAAGTAGAAAAAGGCGGTGACGTATTACGCATTGAATTACAATTGCCTTTTGCATGGAACACTGGTGTGGAGCAAGTGAAACAGCAACTTTCTGATGCGTTATTAAAAGCAACAGATAGCAAAGAAATCAAATGGGTGGTGAATTATCAAATCGCTACTTTAAAACGTGCGAATAATCAACCCGCTGTAAAAGGTGTGAAGAACATCATTGCAGTGACTTCGGGTAAAGGCGGGGTAGGTAAATCCTCTGTTTCAGTGAACCTTGCACTTGCTTTACAAGCTCAGGGTGCTCGCGTGGGGATTTTAGATGCGGATATTTATGGGCCATCTGTTCCGCATATGTTAGGCGCCCCACATCAACGCCCAACTTCACCAGATAACCAACATATCACCCCGATTAAAGCACATGGGTTATCTGCAAACTCGATCGGTTTCTTAATGGATGAAGATAATGCAACCATTTGGCGTGGTCCAATGGCAAGTAGTGCATTAAGTCAGCTTTTAAATGAAACATTATGGGATAGCTTAGATTACTTAGTGATCGATATGCCACCGGGTACAGGTGATATCCAATTAACACTTTCACAACAAATCCCTGTAACGGGTGCGGTAGTGGTCACAACACCACAAGACATCGCGTTATTAGATGCGGTGAAAGGTGTATCGATGTTTGAACGTGTGTCTGTACCAGTGTTAGGTATTGTGGAAAATATGTCTATGCATATTTGTAGCAACTGTGGACACCACGAAGCAATTTTTGGCACTGGTGGTGCAGAAAAAATGGCACAAAAATACAATGTGAAAGTATTAGGTCAGTTACCGTTGAATATCCAAGTTCGTCAAGATTTGGATGCAGGTAAACCAACTGTAGTTGCTGCACCAGACAGTGAAATTGCGAAATCTTTCTTAGATTTAGCGGAGAAAGTGTCAACTGAGCTTTACTGGCAAGGTTCTGTGATTCCAAGCGAGATTTTATTCCGCGAAGTGAAATAATCACAAAAACATCATAAAAAAGTAACCGCACTTTAGGTCATCCAAAGTGCGGTTATTTTTTTAGCGAAATTTACTTATTTTAAATGATCTGCATCATTCATTTTCTCAACGCGAAAACCGTTCTCATCGTCATAATGTACAACACTAATTGAGGTATTGATTAGTGATACCGATTTATCTTCATCGCGGTGATTTTGCCAGGTTGCGCCGTTTAATAAGGCAAGCAATAAACGTAGAGTATGACCATGCGACACAATAAGAATATTACCTTGATTATGAATCTTAATAATATCGTGCAATGCTTTCATGGCGCGTTCACCCAATTGTTCGAAGGTTTCTCCACCGTTTACTTGAGCTTTGTAATTGGCGGGATCTTTAATGAGTTGTTTAAATTCAGGGTGTTCTCTTAACGTATCAACAACTTTACCTTCCCAAGAACCAAAATACTGTTCGTTTAAACCTTGGTGATGGAAAAGGGGAATATCACGTTCACCAATAATATGAGAGGCGGTCGCGATAGTGCGGTTTAATACGCTGGAATAAGCGGCAACAAAAGGAATGTTATTAAGTGCCACACCTGTTTTTTTTGCACCATTAATGCCTTCTTCGGTTAAAGGGGAATCGCCATGACCTTGCATTAAACCTTCTGTATTCCAAACGGTTTTACCGTGGCGAATGAAATAAAAAGTCAGTTGTTTTTTCATTTTTCATGTCCATGAAAAAGATTAAGGAAGCCGAAACTTCCTTAATCATGATTTTAACGGGAGTAATAACCTGCCATTGAACTATATACGGCATTTTCTGCTTGAATGATGTTGTATTTCGCATTCAAGATAGAAAGTTGAGAGCTTTTCTCTGTGTTTGCTGCTGCAAGCCATTCCCGTAATTCAGATACCCCAGCATTGTAACGATCTCGATAGTATTTAGTGATACGTTGGTTATAACTGTGAGTTTTTTGCAAGTTGGCAAAGGCACTTTGTGCTTGTATGTAGGCAAAGTAGTTGGTATCTACATCATTCAAGGCTTTAGTGATGCTTTGCTCATAGTTTAAACGTGCGGTTTCATAATCTGCTTCAGAGATTTTCACGTTCCATTTTACGGTATTCCAGTTGAGGAATGGTAGGCTAATGCCGATTAAACCTGTACCAACTGGATTGTGCAATGCATTACCGACTTTAGTACCACTTGATGTTAAGCTTCCGCCTAAAGTGACTTCAGGAAACCAGCCTTTTTCAGTTGCTTTGGCATTTTTGAATGCACTGCTTAAGCGATATTGATAGCCTTTCACATCAGGGCGATTCGCAATCACAGAAACGGGCACATTTAAATTTACGCCCACATTTTTTACATTAAGAATGTGTGGGAAGTTGATATTTAATGCTTCTTCCGGTTTTAAGTTCAGTAAGTTACGTAAAGTTTGTTCTGCTGTTTTACGCTGTGTTTGATAATTGATCAAGTTATTACGTGCGTTCAATACTGCTTGTTGCGCTTGATCTACACTTGCGCTGTCTGCAACACCTTGAGATAAACGACGTTGCATAATGCTACTAATGTCGTTGTAGTATTTAATGCTTTCTTGCGTCGTGCTGATCGCATCATTCAAGTAGGCAATTTGATAATAGGTTGTCACAACAGAGTTGATGAGTGAAAGTTTCGTTGCTTCTAAATCTTCAGCTGTTGCTTTGTGTGACCATTCTGCGGCATCTGCAGTATCTGCTAAACGTTGCCATAGATCTAACGTATAACTCACATTTAATGCACCTTGATGGCTTACTGCTGAGCTGCCACCTGTTTTCACATTTTTACTTGCAGAAGATTGGGTTGAACCGCTAAATGCCGGAATTAAATTCGCGCCTGCAAGGTTTGCATTATATAGAGCACGGTTTACGGCAACAGACGCTTTGGCTAAATCTTTGTTATTTACTAATGCTTGTTCTACCACACGATTTAATTGTGAATCATTGTAAAGCGCCCACCAGTTTTCTTTTACATTAAATTGTTTGGTGATTTCCGCATAATTTTGGTAATCCTGCTGGCTCGCTTTATAAGAATCGCCGATATTAGCACAACCTGCTAGAGCAGTTGCCATTGCAATTGCTAAGGTTAATTTTTTCATTTTTAACATGGATTTTTCCTTTCTTTTTCAATTAAAGTGCGGTCAAAAATTAGTAAGAATTTTAACCGCACTTTTGTGTTTTACAAAATTTCTTTACTCTCGAGCAAGCGCTGTAATTGGATCTAATTGTGCTGCGCGTTTTGCCGGCATATAACCGAAGATCACACCAATCAAGGTTGAGAAGACCACTGCTGCAACAATTGAGCCAGTTGAGAATACCATCGTAAAGTTAGTCATAAATACGTTAAATAGCAGACCGATTAAGCCAGAAAGCAGAATACCCGTCAAGCCGCCAATTAAACAAATCAGAACGGCTTCAATTAAAAATTGTTGCAGAATATTAAATTGTCTCGCGCCAATAGCCATGCGCACACCAATCTCTTTAGTTCGCTCTGTTACGGAAACCAACATAATATTCATCACCCCAATCCCACCAACGATTAATGAAATAAAGGCGATAGAGGAAATGAGCAATTTCATCGTGCCTGTTGTGCTTTCAATGGTTTGTTTAATGGTATCGCTATTCATGATGAAGAAATCTTTTTTACCATGACGCATGGTGAGCAATTCAGTAATTCCTTTTTCAGCAACAGTCGTATTCACGGAATCATCTACTTTTACGGTAATCGAGCCAATTTTTTTACTGCCCGAAATACGATTCATCACAGTGGTGTAAGGGGCATAGAGATTGAGTGAACTGCTTGCACCGCCCATTTGTTTATCAGATACCACGCCAATAATACGTAATGGACGTTTATTAAACATCACGATTTTGCCGATAGGATTTTCATCAGGGAAAATCGACTTTTTCGCACTTTCATCGATTAAGGCAACTTGATTGTTATCAGCCACATCTTGAGCTGAAAATAAATTGCCTGATTTTAGTTTTAAACCATCTACATCAAAATATTGTTCGCCCACACCTTTTAAGCTGGTCGAGGAGAAAGTCTGGTTACCATAAATTAATGTGCCACTTGATGAGCTATTTGGCGTGACGCTTTGTACATAGCTTTGTTGGTTTAAGGCAGTGGCATCATTAATCGTAAGATTTTGCATTTGTTCAGCACGACGATCACCAAAACCTGTACCATTAAAAATCGTTATGGTGCTAGTCCCAATTCCTCGAATATTTTCCAAGATTTTTTGCTGTGAACCATTTCCCAATGCCACGACAGAAACCACAGATGTAATCCCGATAATAATCCCGAGCATGGTTAAAAGAGAACGCATTTTGTGGGCAATAATCGCACTCACCGACATACGAAAGGCTTCAACAAATTGATCTTTGCTGAACCCAAAGTGCGGTTTAGATTTGGTTGGATTTTCGACCGCACTTTTTACCGATTCTTTTTGCGTATCACCAATGATTTCGCCATCTTTAATTTCAATCACGCGATTCGCACTAGCGGCAATTTCTCGGTCGTGGGTTACCATAATAATAGTGTGGCCTTCTGCGTGTAATTGACGCAGAATTTCCATCACATTTTGACCGCTTTGTGAATCCAATGCACCAGTGGGTTCATCGGCTAAAATAATTTCACCGCCATTCATCAATGCACGCGCAATACTCACACGTTGTTGCTGACCACCAGAAAGTTGGCTTGGTTTATTTTGCCATTTATCACCTAAACCTAATTTTTCTAAAAGTTGTTTTGCACGAGAAAGACGTTTTTCTTGTGACATTCCTGCATAAATAGCAGGCAAGGCGACGTTTTCTGCTGCGGTCAAGCTCGATAATAAGTTATAGCGTTGGAAAATAAAGCCGAATTTTTGGCTACGTAAATCTGAAAGCTGATCTTTGCTTAATTCAATGGTTTCTTTACCATTGATTTTGTAAGAGCCACTGGTTGCCGTATCCAAGCATCCGATGATATTCATCAAGGTCGATTTACCCGAACCCGATTGCCCAATAATCGCGACGAAATCGCCTTTTTCAATATTTAAAGAGACATTCTTCAAAATATGAACACGATTTTCGCTTTCACCGAAGTAACGGTTGAGATCCTTAATTTCAATAATATTCATTAATTTTCTACCGCACTTTTAGAACATTCTTGGACCACGAGACATAGAGCCAACTTGTTCACCATTCGCAACTTGCGACACGATGACTTTTTCACCTTCGTTTAAACCCGATTTGATTTCAGTTTTGAAATCATTTTGAACGCCGATTTCAACTTCACGCGGTTCAGGTTGATTTTTATCATTCAATACATTCACAAAGCTTTTGCCATCACGTTTTTGAATAGCCATATTGGAAACTAATAAGACATCTTTTGCGTTGGCAATTTTGATATTGTTTTCTGTCGTCATTCCGATGCGTAAAATACGATCAGGGTTATCAATCAAAACATTGGCGTAATAGTAGATCGCACGGGTCGTTGAGTTGCTACTTGAACTTATCGAAGATGATGTTGAAGAACTATCACTTGTCGTGGTATTGGCTGGATCAACAGAATCAATAACGGAGTGATACACGGTTTGGCTATCTGATAAAATAGTAAAACTCACTTCTTGGCCGGCTTTGACTTTGGTAATGTCACCTTCCGAAATCTCAGGTTTAATTTTCATTTTGCTTAAATCAGCAATGGTTACAATTGTTGGCGTCGTTTGGTTGGCATTAACGGTTTGACCTTCTGAAACTGGCACAGAAATAACGGTACCGTCCATTGGGGCGGTGATTTTGGTGTAACCCACATTGGTTTCTGCGGTATTCACTTCAATTTCTGCTTGCTTGATATTGGCTTCAACAGCTTCCATTTCAGCTTTCGCATTATCAAGTGTGCTTTTTGCGGTATTCACACTATCCAAAGAGGTGGCTTTTTGAGTATAAAGTTTTGATAAGCGGTTATAGCTTGAAAGGGCAACATCGTAAGCGGTTTTCTTCGCTTTTAATTGTGCTTGATAGCTAACCAATGCCGCTTTTTTGGTATTTAAGGTATTAATTTGGGTTGTGGAATCAATATCTGCGATCATTTCTCCTTTCTTGATTTCTTGCCCTAACTTGACATAGAGTTTGGTGATTTTACCCGAAGCTTGGGCACCGACATCAACTTCATTCACGCTTTCAACTGAACCAGAAGCGACAACTGTTTTTTCAACATTGCCACGGGTAACTGATTCAGTCAGATAAGTCATTTCTTGTTTGCTATTGCTAGAGAAAAAATAATAAGCTGCACCGGCAGCGACGAGTAATCCGAGTAAAATAAAAAAGCGTTTTTTCATAAAGACTTTGTCATCCTAAATAAAAAAATGAACGTTTGTTCAGTAGAAGTGTATTCTAAAGGTAAACTTTTCAGTTTGCACGAAAAATCTTCAAATTAGACCTAAAAATCCTAAAAAATTCAGTGTTAATTCGATGAAAGTGCGGTTAGTTTTGGGATCAAATTCACAACGCCTGACTTTTCGTATAGAATGGGGAAATTATTTTCAATTTATTGAGAAATTTATGAGCAATACAGAACACACTCTAGAAAATGCGGAAAATACACGCACACACAATTTCATTACTCAAATTATTGATGAAGATTTAGCTTCGGGTAAACACAAAAGCATTCATACTCGTTTTCCACCTGAGCCGAACGGCTATTTGCATATCGGTCATGCCAAATCAATTTGCTTAAACTTCGGCTTAGCAAAAGAATATAATGGTTTATGTAACCTACGTTTTGATGATACCAACCCAGTGAAAGAAGACGTGGAATATGTGGATTCCATTAAAGCTGATGTGGAATGGTTAGGCTTTAAATGGGAAGGCGAACCGCGTTATGCGTCTGATTACTTCAATGCACTTTATGGCTATGCCATTGAGTTAATCGAAAAAGGTTTAGCCTATGTGGATGAACTTTCTCCAGATGAAATGCGTGAGTATCGTGGTACATTAACCGAGCCGGGCAAAAACAGTCCATATCGTGATCGCAGCGTAGAAGAAAATCTCGCGTTATTCGAAAGAATGAAAAACGGCGAATTTGCTGAAGGTACATTAAGTCTTCGTGCGAAAATTGACATGGCTTCACCATTTATGGTCATGCGTGATCCCGTGCTTTATCGTATTAAATTTGCCAGCCATCACCAAACTGGTGACAAATGGTGCATTTACCCAATGTACGATTTCACTCACTGTATCTCTGATGCGATTGAGCGTATTACACACTCTCTATGTACATTAGAGTTCCAAGACAACCGTCGTTTATATGACTGGGTGTTGGAAAATATTAGTATTGAACGTCCATTACCGCATCAATATGAATTTTCACGTTTGAATTTAGAAGGCACGTTAACATCTAAACGTAAATTATTAAAATTAGTGAATGAAGGTATTGTGGATGGTTGGAACGATCCGCGTATGCCAACAATTTCAGGTTTACGTCGTCGCGGTTATACACCAGTTTCATTACGTGAATTCTGCCGTCGTATTGGTGTGACTAAACAAGATAACGTCGTAGAGTATTCTGCACTTGAAGCCTGCATTCGTGAAGATTTAAACGAAAACGCACCACGCGCAATGGCGGTGATTGATCCTGTTCGTGTTGTGATTGAAAACTTTGAAGGCGAAGAAACCTTAACGGCCCCAAATCACCCGAATCGTCCTGAATTAGGTGAACGCCAATTACCGTTTACGAAAGAACTTTATATTGATCGCGCAGACTTCCGTGAAGAAGCAAACAAACAATATAAACGTTTAGTATTAGGTAAAGAAGTGCGTTTACGTAACGCCTACGTGATTAAAGCTGAAAGTGTCGAAAAAGATGCAAATGGTGAGATTACTACGATCTTCTGTACTTACGATCCTGAAACCTTAGGTAAAAATCCAGCTGATGGTCGTAAAGTGAAAGGGGTAATTCACTGGGTATCTGCAGTACATAATCACCCCGTGGAGTTCCGTTTATATGAACGTCTCTTCACCGTACCAAACCCAGGTGCAGCAGAAGAGATCGAAAGCGTGTTAAATCCAACCTCTTTAGTGGTGAAACACGGTTTTGTAGAACAAAGCCTTGCAAATGCAGAACCAGAAAAAGGTTACCAATTTGAACGCGAAGGTTATTTCTGTGCGGATAACAAAGACAGCCGCCCAGAGCACTTAGTGTTTAACTTAACCGTAAGCTTAAAAGAAGGCTTCTAATTCTAAACAACAAAGTGCGGTCAAAAATCACGTAAATTTTGACCGCACTTTTTTATTGGTTTCACTATGCAATTTGAATCTCATTTTTGGCAAACAAAATCGCTCCTTGAAATGACGGAATCCGAATGGGAAGCCCTATGTGATGGCTGCGGGAAATGCTGTTATCGGAAATATATTCAAGGGCGGGGCAAGCGTGAAAAACTCTATTACACGCGCATTGCTTGCAATCTATTAGATGTGGAAACAGGGAAGTGTCGTAATTATCCTGAACGTTTTAAAATCGAAAGTGATTGTACGAAATTAACCAAAAAGAATTTGCCTGATTTTGGTTGGCTGCCGAATACCTGTGCCTATCGTTTATTGTATGAAGGTAAACCTTTGCCCGAATGGCATCCCTTAATCAGCGGTGATCCTAATTCAGTGAAAAATGCAGGTATTTTAATTCCAGATGGCGTGCACGAAGAAGATGTCATTGATTGGTTTGAATTTGTCATTGAAACTGAATAATTTAAATTTCGTTGTTTTTTTATTCTCTTTAAACTTTGTTTTTTGATTTAGGTCACAATTTGCGAGATTGGCAATTGTATTTCAATTGTGCTTACTTATAATACTTATTAAGTATTATATAGATGTATCATTCGTTGTATGCAAATGTCCTTATCACTTAAACAATCTGCTAAAAAACTTGGCATTTCGTTTTCCCATTATGATATTGGTGGGCATTTGATTGATGCATCGCCAACCAGTATTGATTATTTTATCGAGCAGTTGCAATTTCCGCCGAATATTGGACAAAATCAGCCGTTCCAACATGTCATATGTGCCTTTGAAAATGAACCCATTCATGGTGATTTAATCGCGTTTTCTTCTCCTCCTGATGCTTCTTTGCGTTATCAATTGCTCGACGAGCAAAACCAAATTCAGTTTGAAAAAACCATTCCATATTCAACCGCACTTTCATTCATTGCCTGCTTTGTCTTTTATCTATCATCGTTTAATGCTTTTTGTCGCTCAACAAACGAGAAAATACAATCGGTTGTAAATAATCAAGCTTGCAAAGCATAAAGGAGTATGTCATGACGAAATTAGTCGCTCAATCAGTAATTAATTCATTTTTTGATGGCAAACATGCCGATCCTTTTGCTGTATTAGGCATGCATGAAACTCACAATGGTATTGAGATTCGTGCTTTATTACCCGATGCAGATAAAGTCGAAGTGATTGATAAAGAAAGTCAATCCATCGTTGTTGAACTAGAAAAACTGGATGACCGCGGATTTTTTGCTGCTATTGTGCCAGAGATTCACCATTTCTTTACCTACCAATTAAAAGTGTATTGGGGCGTAGAAGCCCAAATTATTGAAGATCCGTACCGTTTCCATCCGATGATTAATGACTTGGATCAATGGCTATTGGCGGAAGGTTCGTTATTGCGTCCTTATGAAGTATTAGGTGCACATTTTACTGAATGTGACAGTGTACCGGGCGTAAATTTCCGTGTATGGGCGCCAAATGCGAAACGCGTTTCATTGGTGGGTGATTTCAACTATTGGGACGGTCGTCGTCATCCGATGCGTTTTCATCCAGCAAGTGGGGTGTGGGAATTATTCTTACCCAAAGCTAGCTTGGGTCAACGTTATAAATTTGAGTTGATTGATTGCAATGGCAACCTTCGTTTAAAAGCTGACCCTTATGCATTTAGATCTGAATTACGTCCGGATACCGCATCAGAAATCAGTATGTTGCTGGATGTAGTCGAAATGACGGAGCAACGTCGTAAAGCGAACCAACGCAACCAACCCATTTCGATTTATGAAGTACATTTGGGATCATGGCGTCGTAATTTAGAGAATAATTTCTGGCTTGATTATGATCAAATTGCCGATGAGCTCATTCCTTATGTTAAACATATGGGCTTTACGCATATTGAGTTTTTGCCACTCTCCGAATTCCCATTCGATGGATCTTGGGGGTATCAACCGATTGGTTTGTATTCTCCAACGAGTCGTTTTGGTACACCAGAAGGCTTTAAACGCTTAGTCGAAAAAGCCCACAATGCAGGCATTAATGTGATTTTAGACTGGGTGCCAGGGCATTTCCCTAGTGATACACACGGTTTAGTGGCATTTGATGGTACAGCCTTATATGAACATGCTGACCCACGTGAAGGCTATCATCAAGACTGGAATACCTTAATTTATAACTATGGTCGTAATGAAGTGAGAAACTTCTTATCCAGTAATGCACTGTATTGGCTTGAGCGATTTGGTGTAGATGGTATCCGTGTAGATGCGGTCGCATCAATGATTTATCGCGATTATAGCCGAGCTGAAGGCGAATGGATTCCGAATCAATATGGCGGTCGTGAAAACTTAGAAGCCATTGAATTCTTAAAACATACCAACTGGAAAATCCATTCTGAAGTGTCTGGCGCGATTTCGATTGCGGAAGAATCCACTTCTTTCGGTGGCGTAACCCATCCGACAGAAAACGGTGGTCTTGGATTTAATTTTAAATGGAACATGGGCTGGATGAATGACACCCTAAGTTATATGAAACTCGATCCCGTTTATCGTCGTTATCATCACGACAAAATGACCTTCGGAATGATTTATCAATACAGCGAGAACTTTGTGTTACCGCTTTCTCATGATGAAGTCGTACATGGAAAATGTTCGTTACTCGGCAAAATGCCGGGCGATACATGGCAAAAATTCGCTAATTTACGTGCCTATTACGGTTATATGTGGGGCTATCCAGGCAAGAAATTATTATTCATGGGGAATGAATTTGCTCAAGGTCGTGAATGGAATTATGAAGAAAGTTTGGATTGGTTCTTACTTGACGAAAACCATGGTGGCTTATGGCATAAAGGCGTATTGCAATTAGTCAAAGATTTGAACGGAATTTATCAAAAAAATGCACCGCTCTTTGAATTAGACGGTGAACCGGAAGGCTTTGATTGGTTAGTGGTAGATGATGCGGAAAATTCAGTCTTTGCTTTTGAACGTAAAAGCACTGATGGTGAACGCATTATCGTGATCAGTAACTTCACACCTGTGCCACGAGAAGGCTATCGCATTGGGGTCAATACAGCAGGTGAATACGAAGAAATTTTGAATACTGACTCAATGTATTATCAAGGTTCAAACGTAGGTAATTTTGGCTTGGTAGAAAGTGAAGAAATTGCAAGTCACGGACGTGAAAATTCGATTAGCGTGACCATTCCGCCACTCGCAACGATCTATTTAAAATATAAAGTATAACAATAGCGAAGAACACGATGTTTAGTATTTATAACAATGGCAAACCTTCCCCAATGGGATATTCTCAAACGCGGGAAAACGGCCTAAAAATTTCGAATTTTGCGCTGTTTTCTAGTGCGGCGGATGCTGTTGAACTTTGCTTGTTCCGTGATGGCAAAGAAAGCTGTTTTGCCATGAGTAGAACCGATAATATTTGGCATGTGGCAATTGAAGGCGTTGAGTTAAATGATGAGTATGCGTTCAGAATTACAGGCAAAAATGACCGCACTTTAGCCAATCCGCAAAAGTTAATGCTTGATCCTTATGCGAAAGCGGTCACTCATAAACCGGATTTAAGTTCATTAGAAGCCCGTTCAATTTTCTTGTTAAATGATGAACGAGATAATGCCGCCGTTGCACCTAAAGGTCGCATTGTGGATGAGTATTTTGATTGGTCAGGAGATTGCAAGCCCTCTATTCCTTGGGCTCAAACCATTGTGTATGAATTAAATGTTAAAGGATTTAGCCAATTAAATTCCCGTATTCCAGAAAATATCCGTGGTACTTATGCGGCGTTGGCTCACCCCGAAAACATTGCGTACTTTAAATCATTGGGTATTACCAGCCTTGAATTGCTCCCAGTGAATTTCTTCATTGATGAACCACATTTGCAAGAAAAAGGATTACGCAATTATTGGGGCTATAACCCATTAGCCATATTTGCTTTAGAACCAAGTTACGCAGCTGATCAAAAACACCCGTTGAACGAGTTTAAGAGCATGGTGAAAGCCTTGCATCAAGCGGGCATTGAAGTGATTTTAGATGTGGTGTTTAACCATACGGCTGAATCCGAAAAATCATTTCCGACATTTTGCCAGCGTGGCATTGATGACAAAACCTATTACTGGCAAAACGAACATGGCGACTACATTAACTGGACAGGTTGCGGCAATATGCTCAATCTTGCCAATGATGTCACTCGCAAATGGGTATTAGATTGTTTACGTTACTGGGTAACAGAATGCCATGTGGATGGTTTCCGTTTTGATTTAGCCACGGTGCTGGGGCGTGAAACGCCTGATTTCAATCCAAATGCACAATTGTTTGCGGAAATGGAACAGGATGACGTTCTACAACAAATTAAATTAATTGCAGAACCTTGGGATATAGGCTATTACGGTTACCAAGTCGGTTATTTCCCAGCCTATTTTTCTCAATGGAATGATCGTTTTCGTGATGATATGTGCCGTTTTTGGCTATGGCAAAGTGGCGAGGTGGGGGCCTTTGCAGAACGTTTTGCTGGCTCTAGCGATATTTTTAAACGAGAAGGACGATTACCACATGGTAGCTTGAATTTTATTACTGCCCATGATGGTTTTACATTACGAGATTTAGTGAGCTATAACCATAAACACAATGACGCTAACGGTGAAGAGAACCGTGACGGACGCAATGAAAATTATAGCTACAATCATGGCATAGAAGGTTCTCAACTGGATTTAGCTGATGAATGTCAAAGCGCGGTCGAAAAACGCCGTGTTTTATCGGAAAAAGCTTTATTAGGCTCGTTACTATTATCAAATGGTGTACCGATGCTGCTCGCTGGAGATGAGTTTGGTAACACCCAATATGGTAATAACAATGGCTATTGCCAAGATAACGAAATCACATGGTTAAAGTGGGATAATTTTAACCAAACCTTATTTGACTTCACTAAGCAAACGATTGTATTGCGAAAAAAAATTCAAAGTTTACAACAGGGGGCTTGGTGGTCGGATGAAAATGTCGAGTGGTTGAATACTGGGGGCAACCCTATGACCCTAGACGATTGGCATAATCGGGAAAGCAAAGCCCTACAAGTTATGTTAGACGGCAAATATCTTTTCTTAATTAATGCAAAAACTGAACCGCAATCTTTTTATTTGCCAAAGGGTAAATGGAAAAAGATTGCCGAAACTGAAAATAGCGTGATTCAACAATGTGATGTGAGCGGTATAGCATTTGAAGTGTTGGAACATATGGATGATGAAAACGATGGAGTTTGTTATGAAAAGTGATCTTAATAAATATGAATTAGTTAAAGATACTTTAGTGCTTATTTTGGCTGGTGGTCGAGGTTCCCGTTTACATGAATTAACCGATAAACGTGCAAAACCTGCGTTATATTTTGGCGGTAATCGTCGCATTATTGATTTTGCGCTTTCCAATTGTATTAACTCAGGCCTGAATCGCATTGGTGTCGTGACCCAGTATGCCGCTCACTCTTTATTACGCCATTTACAAACAGGTTGGTCATTCTTACCGCAAGAGCGTGGTGAATTCGTTGATATGCTACCTGCCCGTCAACAAATTGATGATTCGACGTGGTACCGTGGTACAGCGGATGCGGTGTATCAAAATATGGCGATTATCCGTAATCACTATCGCCCAAAATACATTTTGATTCTTGCGGGCGACCATATTTATAAACAAGATTACAGTGTTATGTTGATGGATCACGTGAGAAGTGGAGCTAAATGTACAGTAGGCTGTATTGAAGTACCACGTTCTGAAGCCAGTGAATTTGGTGTCATGGCGGTAAACGAAAATCTTAAAGTGAAAGCCTTTGTTGAGAAACCAAAAGATCCACCATCAATGGTCGGTAAACCAGATATTTCATTAGCTTCCATGGGGATTTATGTCTTTGATGCAGAATATCTCTATAAAATGCTAGATAGAGAAGTAAACACACCTTGCACATCTCATGACTTTGGAAAAGATGTCTTGCCAAAATGCTTGGAAGAAGGCGTGCTTTATGCGCATCCATTCAGCCGTTCCTGTATGGGCCGTAACACTGAAGGTGAAATTTACTGGCGTGATGTGGGTACACTTGATAGTTTCTGGCAATCTAATATCGATTTGGTTTCAGAACATCCGCAATTAGATATTTATGATCAAAGCTGGCCAATTCGTGGTAATCCAGTACAGGCTTATCCATCTAAATTCTTCTATAAAAAAGCGAATGTCAAACCAGTGGATAACTCGCTTATCGGTGGTGGCTGTGTGATTACCGATGCATCTATTAGTAACTCGGTGTTGTTTGATAGAATCAAAATTGATGAAGACTCTTCAGTTGATCACTGCGTCGTGTTACCGCAAGTACAAATTGGTAAAAATTGTACATTGAAAGATTGTATTATTGATCGCCATTGTATTATTCCAGATGGTATGGAAATCGGTGTGGACAAAGCCCTAGACAGTAAACGTTTCCGTGTAAGTTCTACCGGTAAAGTTGTACTTGTAACCTCAACAATGTTGAAAAAATTGCAAGGCGAAGAAGTCACTAACGAAGAACATTTGGACTAAAGTGCGGTCAATTTTGACAGTGTTTTAAGTGAACTAAAAAGATTGTGCTGTTATCAATGACAGCACAATTTTAAGTATAAAAGGAAAATTATGAGAGTTTTACATGTTTGCTCGGAGCTGTATCCCTTACTCAAAACTGGCGGACTTGCCGATGTTTTAGGGGCGTTACCTTTTGCACAAAAAGAAATTGGTATTGATACACGTATTTTGTTGCCGGCTTATCCAAAAATTTCATCGGGTATTGAGAACACACATGTTGTGACAGAATTTGATAATTTTGCAGGCCATGTTGTATTACGTTATGGCGAATACAATGGCGTAGGAATTTATCTGATTGATGCGCCGCATCTCTATTGGCGAGAAGGGAACCCTTATCACGATACAGATTACAATGATTATGCCGATAACTATAAGCGTTTTGCTTTATTAGGCTGGGTGGGTGCCGAGCTTGCGACAGGCTTAGACAGTTGGTGGCGAGCAGAAGTGGTTCATGCTCATGATTGGCATGCGGGCTTAGCCGCTGCTTATCTCTTTAATAAAGGTCGCCCTGCAAAATCAGTATTTACAATTCATAACTTGGCTTATCAAGGACAATTTGCTCATCGCCATTTACATGAAATTGGATTGCCAGAAGGGATGTTCCATGTTGATGGTTTAGAGTTATTTGGCCAAATTTCATATTTGAAAGCAGGTCTCTATTATTCTGATATGGTCACAGCAGTGAGTCCAACTTATGCGAAAGAAATTACCACACCAGACTTTGCTTATGGCTTACAAGGCTTGCTAACGGGTTTACGTGAAGCAGGTAAGTTGGTGGGGATTTTAAATGGCGTAGATCAAGAAATTTGGCATCCAAGTTGTGATGCTTATATTCAGCATCACTACAAATTAAAATCCATCGCAGGCAAGAAGAAAAATAAAGCCGATTTACAAGCTTATTTTAATTTACCACAACAATCTGATGCACTCTTATTTGTGATGGTGACTCGCTTAACCGAACAAAAAGGCGTGGATTTATTGATTGCCACAGCGGATGAAATTGTTAAACAAGGCGGCCAATTAACCATTCTCGGTTCAGGTGCAAAACATTTGGAAGAGGGGATTTGCCAATTAGCACAACGTTACCCAGAAAATATTGCAGTAAAAATTGGTTATGATGAAGCACTTTCACATTTGATGGTTGCCGGTGGTGATGTCATTTTAGTACCAAGCCGTTTTGAGCCTTGTGGATTAACTCAATTGTATGGGTTGCAATATGGCACATTGCCGCTTGTTCGTGCGACAGGAGGATTAGCGGATACAGTCACAAACTGTACAAGTGAAACCATTGAAGCGAGTACCGCAACAGGCTTTGTATTCCAAAAAGCTGAAGCAGATGATTTACGAGGTGCTATCCAGCATGCTTTTACCTTGTGGCAAAAACAACGTGTTTGGGCGAGGATTCGTAATAATGCCATGGCACAGGATTTTAGTTGGAAAAATGCAGCCGCTCAGTATGAGCAGCTTTATTTAGGCATTTTAAACCAATAATTCTAAGGATTGTCCCTCTTCAAAATAATCGCCTTTGAAGAGGGGTTTTTATTGTTTTTTTCGTAAAAAAGCTTAAAATTTGTGCGATTTTTTATTGAGGTTTTACTTTCTATGATTATGGATAATTTTGATTCGCCATTTCTTTACAATCGACCAAGTCTTGATGTTGAAGGCGTGAAAAAAGCAATTGTTTATAAATTAATTTTCTTAATTGGTCGCTCGCCAAAAGAGGCGAGTCAACGTGACTGGCTCAATGCAACTCTCCATGCGGTGCGTGATTTAGTGACAGAAGGTTGGATTACGACTGCACGCCAATCTCGTGCAGAAGAAACTCGCCGTGTTTATTATCTTTCTATGGAATTTTTAATCGGCCGTACACTTTCTAATGCGATGATCGCAGAAGGCATTTATGATGTGGCACAAAAAGCTTTGGCTGAATTAAATGTTGATTTAGAAGAGATTATTGAAAAAGAAGTGGATCCTGGTTTAGGTAATGGTGGTTTAGGTCGTCTTGCTGCTTGCTTTATGGACTCACTGGCAACGTTAGCGATTCCAGCAATGGGGTACGGTATTCGCTATGAATACGGTATGTTCCGTCAAAAAATTGAAAATGGCCAACAAGTTGAGCGCCCTGATGATTGGTTAGAAAAAGGCGCACCTTGGGAATTTATGCGTCCATCAAAACGTTTCAGTATTGATTTTGGTGGTCATATTTATTTTGAAGGCAAAAAATGTATTTGGAATCCGGCTGAAAAAGTGACCGCACTTGCATACGACCAAATGATTCCTGGCTATAAAAATGATTCAGCATCAACCTTACGTTTATGGTCTGCGCATGGTGGTGAGGTGTTTGATTTAGCCGAGTTTAACCGTGGTGATCACTTAGCAGCAGTTGCAACGCGTTCAGCTAACCAAAACCTTTCTCGTGTCCTTTATCCAGATGATTCTACTTGGAATGGCCGTGAGTTGCGTTTACGTCAAGAGTACTTCTTAGTATCAGCGTCTTTACAAGATATTCTCCGTCGTCATTTAAGAACCCATGGTACATTGGATAATCTTGCTGATAAAGTGGCGATTCACTTGAATGATACCCACCCAGCATTAGCTATTCCTGAACTGATGCGTATTTTAATCGATTTACACGGTTACTCATGGCAAAACGCTTGGGATGTGACTCGTCGAATCTTCTCTTATACTTGCCATACTTTAATGTCAGAAGCATTAGAAACCTGGCCGGTAGAAATGATGGCGAAAATCTTACCTCGTCACTTACAAATGATTTTTGAAATCAATGATCATTTCCTTGAATATGTGAAAACTTATGTCACCACCGATATGGACTTTATCCGTCGCGTTTCACTTATCGAAGAAGGGTATCAACGTAAAGTGCGTATGGGATGGTTGTCCGTTGTTGGTTCTCATAAAGTGAACGGTGTTGCGGCAATTCACTCAGATCTTATGGTGACATCAACCTTTGCTGATTTTGCTCGTATCTATCCGGAACGTTTCACCAATGTAACAAACGGTGTGACCCCGCGTCGTTGGCTTGCTGTAGCGAACCCGAAATTAGCGGGTTTATTTGATCAATATATTGGTTCTGAATGGCGTTGCGATTTAAGCCAAATTGAAAAACTTAAAGCCTTTGCAGATAAAGGTGAATTTAAGCGTGCAGTTGCGGATATTAAATACGATAACAAAGTGAAATTAGCACAATATGTGAAGAAAACCCTTGATATCGATCTAGACCCACATGCGTTATTTGACGTACAAGTAAAACGTATTCACGAATACAAACGTCAAATGCTTAATGTGTTACACATTATTGCTCGTTACAACGAAATGTTGGCGCACCCAGAAAAAGATTGGCAGCCTCGTGTATTCATTTTAGCGGGTAAAGCGGCTTCAGCTTACTATGCGGCAAAACAAACCATTCGTTTAATTAACGATGTAGCGAATGTCATCAATAACGATGAGCGTTTAAAAGGTCGCTTAAAAGTTGTATTTATCCCGAACTACAGCGTAAGTCTTGCACAATTGATCATTCCTGCTGCAGATATTTCTGAGCAAATCTCTCTTGCAGGAACAGAAGCATCAGGTACCAGTAACATGAAATTTGCCTTAAATGGTGCGTTAACATTAGGTACGCTTGATGGTGCGAACGTTGAGATTTTAGATAATGTTGGTGAAGACCACATCTTTATCTTTGGTAATACGGTTGAACAAGTGGAAGCATTACGTCGCGAAGGTTATCGTCCGTTTGATTATTATCAAAATGACGAGCAATTACGTGAAGTTATTGACCAAATCATTCGTGGTGATTTCTCGCCGGAAGAACCGAACCGTTATCACTCTCTAATTCAAGGTTTACAGTACCACGATTATTACCAATCTTTTGCTGATTTCCGCAGTTATGTGGAAGCGCAAAAAGCGGTAGATAAAAAATATCAAGATCGTGATGTATGGATAGCTAGTACCATTCAAAATATGGTGAACATGGGCTTCTTCTCATCAGACCGTACAATTCTTGAATATGCGAAAAATATCTGGAAAATTGAACCGTTAAAACTCGAGAAGTAAGTTCTTTTCCACTCATAGAAAACCCTGTCGGATTATTTCCACAGGGTTTCTTTTTATGCTAAAATCCACCGTCAAATTTATTGTTCATTCAGATTAGGAAAAAGTATGAAAGTTTTAGAAGGTGCGGTAGCTGCGCCAAATGCTAAAATCGCAGTGGTGATTGCTCGTTTTAACAGTTTTATTAATGAAAGTTTATTAGAAGGTGCGGTAGATGCATTAAAACGTATCGGCCAAGTGAAAGATGAGAATATCACTATCGTTCGTGCACCAGGTGCGTATGAACTTCCATTAGTAGCACGTCGTTTAGCTGAAAGCAAAAAATTTGATGCAATCGTCGCATTAGGTACTGTGATCCGTGGTGGTACAGCTCACTTTGAATATGTAGCGGGTGAAGCAAGTAGCGGTTTAGGTCAAGTAGCAATGCAAGCTGAAATTCCAGTGGCATTTGGTGTTTTAACGACTGAAAACATTGAACAAGCTATCGAGCGCGCTGGCACCAAAGCAGGTAACAAAGGTGCAGAAGCAGCATTAACGGCACTTGAAATGGTGAACCTTTTACAACAAATTGATGCGGCATAATTCCAATGACAGATAAAAAAGAACCTGTAAAAAAAGTATCGCCACGTCGTAGAGCGAGAGAATGTGCCGTTCAAGCATTATATTCTTGGGCGCTCTCTGGTAATGCGCCAGAACAAGTGGAACTCACGTTCGTTGTGGATCAAGATTTAAAAGGTGTGGATAAACCTTATTTTAGCCGCCTTTTCCGTCAAACCGTTGCGAATGTAGAAGCCGTTGATTTTTCAATGAGTCATTATTTAGATCGCACGTTGGATGAATTAGATCCGATTGAAAGAGCGATTTTACGCTTAGCGGTTTATGAGCTTCAATTTGAGCCAGATGTACCGTATAAAGTGGCGATTAATGAGGCAATTGAAGTGGCGAAAGTGTTTGGTGCAGATGAAAGCCATAAATACATTAACGGTGTATTGGATAAAGTCGCTCCTGCATTAGGTCGCAAATAATTATTGAAATGTAGGGTAGACAAATGTCTGCCCTTTTTTTTTGGGTGCGCAGATAAAATGAGTTCGGGTGAATTTGATCTTATAGGGCGATATTTCTCAATACAAAAAGGCAATCAACACTTTGTTGATTTCAGTATTGGGGATGATTGTGCGATCACTCATATCCCTGAAGACTATCAGCTAGCGATTACCACCGATACAATGGTCGAGGGAACGCATTTTTTATCTTCTATTTCTCCCCAAGATTTAGCCTATAAAGCTATCGCGACAAATCTAAGTGATTTAGCTGCTATGGGCGCGAAACCTGCTTGGATTTCTCTTGCACTGACATTACCTGAAGTTGATGAAAACTGGCTAAGCCAATTTAGTCAAAGTCTGTTTGATACATTAAATCAATATGATGTGACGTTAATTGGTGGCGATACAACGAAAGGCCCACTTTCTGTGACCATTACGGCACAAGGTTTCGTACCAAAAGGAAAGGCTTTATTCCGACATAACACGAAGGTTGGAGATTTAATTTATGTATCGGGCACGTTAGGTGATAGCGCGGCGGGTTTAAATTGGATCTTACAAGGTAAAAGTGCGGTCGATTTTGATACTGAATTTTTAGTAAAACGCCATTTTCACCCAACGCCACGCGTTGAATTAGGTCAAGCATTAGTGGATGTAGCGCATTCATGCATAGATATTTCAGATGGTCTTGTTGCTGATTTAGGGCATATTTTAACGAGAAGCCAATGTTCAGTGGAGATTGAATTATCTACCTTGCCTTTATCCACATCACTCAAAAAAACATATCGCTTAGAAAAGGCCGAATCGTTTGCATTAAGTGGCGGGGAAGATTATGAGCTTTGCTTTACGGTTCCTGCAAATAAAAAGGCCGAGATTGAAAAGTTATCCCAATCGTTGAATGTACCTTGCACTTGTATCGGAAAAATTGTTCAGCAAAATAGCAATCAGATTACTTTTTTAAAAGATGGACGTGTAATCAATTATCAAGCACCGTCTGGTTTCGATCATTTTAAGGATAAATAATGAATAGTTCACCACTTGATAGAGTTAGCTTAAAAAATCTAGTTCATTTACTTGCATTAGGTTTTGGCTCAGGACTCATTCGTCCTGCACCGGGGACATGGGGAAGTTTAGCCGGAACGATTTTAGGTTCGGCATTATTAGCTTGTCTTGGACTAAAAATCTTCTTAATTTTGACCGCACTTTGCTTTGCGCTTGGCTGTTATCTATGTCAGAAAACGGCAGATGATATGGGCGTTCATGATCACGGCTCCATTGTTTGGGATGAATTTGTTGGGGTATTTATCGTATTAGCCTCGATTCCAACTTTATCATTACCTTGGATTGTCATTGCCTTTATACTTTTCCGTTTCTTTGATATTTTAAAACCTTATCCAATCCGATACTTTGATCAAAAACTGGAAAGCGGTTTTGGGATTATGGTGGATGATGTTCTAGCAGCAATCTATGCGGTTATCGTGATTGCGATATTACGTATCGTAGGCTTACCATGCTAAATTTGATGATTATTCATCTTGTTGGCTTACTTTCGCCTGGCCCAGATTTTTTCTATGTCAGCCGAATTTCAGCGATGAGTTCTCGTCAAGAAGCTATTGGTGGTGTGATAGGGATTACCATTGGTGTATTAATCTGGGCAACGGCTGCTGTTTTAGGGCTCGCCATTATTTTTGCCACCATGCCAATTATTCAAGGCATCGTGATGATGCTTGGTGGATCGTATTTAGTTTATCTCGGCATTAAAATGGCAAAAGTGAAAACCAATGCGGTCTTTGATGAAAAGCAGAATGTAAATACATCAAATCAATCGACTTTAAAAAGCATTATGAAAGGCTTATTGGTCAATTTATCTAATGCTAAAGTTGTGATTTATTTCAGCAGTGTGATGTCACTGGTTTTAGTGAATATTACCGAAACATCACAAATTTTGACCGCACTTGCCGTGATTACCGTAGAAACCTTTTTATATTTCTACATCATTTCGGTGCTTTTCTCTCGTTCTGTTGCAAAACAGTTTTATAGCCAATATAGTCGCTATATTGATAATGCAGCAGGGCTGATTTTTATTTTCTTCGGAATCTATTTAATTTATAGTGGCGTTCAACACGCTTTAATTTGATAAAAAAGGATAAAACATGACATTAAAAATTGCGATCGCCGGTGCTGGCGGAAGAATGGGGCGTCAATTAATTCAAGCCGTACATAATGCAGAAGGGGCTGAATTAGGTGCCGCTTTTGAACGTAAAGGTTCCTCTTTAGTTGGCGCAGATGCTGGCGAGCTTGCGGGTATTGGTGCATTAGGTATCAAAGTATCAGATGATTTAAATGCAGAAAAAGACAACTTTGATTTGCTGATTGATTTCACGCGTCCAGAAGGCACGCTTGAGCATATCGCATTTTGTGTCGCTAATAACAAAAAGATGGTGATTGGCACCACGGGGTTTGATGATGCAGGCAAAGCCGCAATTCAAGCTGCATCGGAAAAAATTGCCATTGTATTTGCATCCAACTTCAGTGTAGGGGTGAATTTGGTGTTTAAACTATTAGAAAAAGCCGCCAAAGTGATGGGCGATTATTGCGATATCGAAATCATTGAAGCACACCACCGCCACAAAGTGGATGCACCATCTGGTACCGCACTTTCTATGGGCGAACACATTGCGAAAACCCTTGGACGTGATTTGAAAACGCATGGCGTATTTTGTCGTGAAGGCATTACAGGCGAACGTAAACGTGATGAAATTGGTTTCTCTACCATTCGTGCCTCAGATGTAGTAGGTGAACATAGTGTCTGGTTTGCAGATATCGGTGAGCGCGTTGAAATTGCTCACAAAGCATCAAGCCGCATGACATTTGCTAATGGCGCGGTGCGTGCAGGCAAATGGTTGGAAAAACAATCTCACGGATTGTTTGATATGACTGATGTATTGGATTTGAATAATTTATAACGGTTGTCTTTGTTTTTTTTATACACTTACCATATAAAGGCACGCGCTTCTCAGCGGGTGCCTATTTTTTAAGTAACTAGCAGTAATACCAAATAGAGGATAAATAATGGCTTATCATGTTTCTTTAGTGAATACGGAAGATAATTCTCATAAATTAATCTTTAATAAAAATGATTTTAGAGATTTCCTCTTAAAAGAATTCAACATGCAGGAATCCTTAGATGAACATGGTCAGCTTGAATTCTATTATGATAAGGAAGATGAATCTTTTACTATTTTTTATACGGAAGGGATTGAGGGCGAATATTACATTAATACTACGGATGATGAACATATCGAGAAATTGATCGCCATTGCCAACAAACTAAATGATGGTACAAGAGTAAGAGGTGATGAAGGTGAAACATATCTCTCTTTAGAAGAGGTATATATTCACCCGGATGACATCCAAGTAACACATTTATCTTTGATGGATCGATTTAAACGATGGGTTCGGCGTAATACATGTCCCATTATATGGGCGTGTATTAGCATTAGCCTATTGATGTATAAAATCATTACGCGTGGATAAGCAAGATAGTTTTAAGTAGCTTATATAAAACACAATGAGATCAAGGTAGTTAGGGGAAAGTATCTTAATAAATATGCTTATCACAGTTCCAATTCAATATCCGTTTCCACCCGACAACAACACAGTAGAATCTCATCGGGTTGAATAAAGGCAAGGGGCGCTTCGGCGTAAGATACCTTGCCTTTTTTGATCTTCACGCGGCAAGAACCACAATAACCTGAACGACATTGATATTCATGGTGAATATGATGTTGTTCTAAAAAGTTAAGCAGGGAAGTTTGGTTATCGAAATCTAAGGTGATTTGGCGCTGAATAAGATGGATTTTCATGAAACAAAATAAAACAAAATTTTGCTCATTATAGAAGAAAGAGAAGTAAAACTCACGGCTCTTTTGTTGTAATATAGCGAGCTAATATTCATCATAAGGGAAGAACATGCAAACCTTTCTAAAATTAACGTTAATTTCAACCGCACTTTTATTAACGGCTTGTAGCACCATTTCAAAAGAGCCGGTTAAGCATATTGATATGTATGTAAAGCCTTATTATGATGCCAGAGATGGACGACTTGAACAGATTAATGTGAACAAAGATATTGATGCGTTATTACTGAAAAACACACAAAAAGATTTTGAAAGTGCGGTCAATATTATTGAGAAAAAAGTGGATTTTGTGTCTCCGATGACAATGTTTGCACTTTCTGCTCGTGCTTATGATTTTGGCTTGCGTGATGAAGCGGTAAAATGGTTTTATCGTGGGCAAAACCGTTTAATCACCGCGTTATATGTGTTGGATTTAGATAAATTGACGGTATCGAATAACACGGCATTTGGGCAATTAGTGGGACAGCATGTTAATCCGTATGCGTTCTGTGATTTGAATAAGCAACACAAAGCGGCGCAAGATGCGATTGACTGGGCTAAAAAACATCCGTATCAAGCAGTGTTTTTACCTCAATTACCAAGTAAGCATCAAGATAGAAAACTGGCATTAAAAGAAGCAGAGGCAAAACTTGATGCACGTTTAGTTGAGCAAGACCGCTATTTTTCTAATCCTGAAAATAAAGCGAAATGGGAAAAAGAACGCCAAGATAACCTGGTGAATGAGCGATTTTGTTGGTGATTTTAAAAAAATTTAAAAATCTTAAGGTTGCTTAAGATTTCATTAAGATTTGTTGTGTTTAATAAGCATCAACAAGGCGGCAATGAGGATAATCCTTCGCTTTGAAATATGACTATTTATGCTTAATTTTATTTAGGAGAACATGATGAAAAAATTTGCTTTAGCAACCCTTTTAGCTTTATCTACTTCAGTAGCATTTGCGGGTTTCAATGGTAACACTGCACAAGGTGGCTTCCAAGGTGGTAACCAAGGTCAACAACTTACTGTTAAACAAGCATTATCTGCGAAAGATAATTCTATGATTACCTTAGTCGGTAATATCACTCAACAAATTGATGGTGATGAATATCTTTTCACCGATGGCACAGACCAAATCAAATTGGAAATTAAAAACCGTGTTTGGAATGGTTTAAATGTGGGGCCACAAGATAAAATCCGCGTTTACGGTAAATTAGATAATGAAGCTTTTGAAAAAGCAGAGCTTGAAGTCATTAGCGTTGAAAAAGCGCAATAATTCATATAATTTGAAGTGGTGGGCAAAAGCCCGCCATTTTTTCGTTTTGAAAAAGAGAAAAGTGCGGTCAATATTATGCGAGTTTTATTAGTAGAAGATGATGCTCTCATCGGCAATGGTCTGCAAATTGGTTTAACGAAATCCGGCTTTATTGTAGATTGGTTTACTGATGGGCAAAGTGGATTAAACGCCTTAATCGGCGCGCCTTATGATGCAGTGGTATTGGATTTAACCCTGCCTAAACTAGATGGTTTGGATGTATTAAAACAATGGCGCTCAAATAATCAAGATGTGCCTGTATTGATTTTAACTGCGCGTGATACATTGGATGAACGCATTAAAGGCATTCAACAAGGTGCCGATGATTATCTTTGCAAACCCTTTGCCTTGGCGGAAGTGGTGGTGCGATTGCAGGCATTAATTCGTCGTCGTTATGGGCAAGTTAAACCTCAGATTGAGCATGGCAATGTCAAACTCGATCCTGCTCAACGTAAGGCTTGGTTGAATGAAGATGAAATTACATTAACCGGGCGTGAATATAAATTACTCGAACTTTTTATGCTGAATAAAGAGAGAGTACTTTCTCGTGCAACCATCGAAGAAAAACTGTCAAATTGGGATGAAGAATTAAGTAGCGGTGCATTGGACGTGCATATTTATAATTTGCGTCAAAAACTGGGTAAACAATTTATTCGTACAGTACATGGCGTAGGCTATGCCTTAGGACAAGTTAATGAAAAATAAACGACTGAGTTTTCGTCTCTTAATCGGTTTAAGTTTGACCGCACTTTGTGTGTGGTGCATTGCCACAGCTGTAGCATGGACGGTCGTCAAAAAAGAAGCTAAAGATGTGTTTAATGCACAACAAGTGCTTTTTGCTGAGCGTTTAGCGACGTCTGATTTGAAAAATGTCTTATTAGATGAAAATGCTAACTTTCCACGTGGTGGATTTAAACCGCAGAAACGTCATTACGATAATGACGCTCTAGCCTTTGCTATATTTTCTAACAAAGGCGAAAGACTATTAACCGATGGTGATAATGGCGACAAATTTATTTTTCAAAATAAGACGGGTTTTAGCAAAGAATATATTTTAGATGACGACGATGAATGGCTGATTTATTGGCAACCTGTCGGTAAAGGCGAACTTGTCATTGCGGTGGGACAAGAATTGGAATACCGCGAAGAGTTGGTCAATAAAATGGTCTTCAGCCAAACAGGGATTTGGTTTGCAGGATTACCAATACTATTATTGGTTGCGTTTATTGTGATTTATCGTGCATTAAAACCAATTAATCGATTGAGTCGAAACGTACAAGCTCGCCGACCAGGTGATGTGTCGTTATTAGAAACTGATGATGTGCCAACAGAGATTCTACCGTTAGTCCAAAACTTAAATCAATTTTTCACACGTACCAGTGAGCAGCTAGAACGGGAGCGCCGTTTTGTTTCTGATGCAGCACATGAATTACGTAGTCCATTAGCGGCATTGCGTATTCAAACAGAAGTCGTACAGTTAGCTGGCGATGATGTACAAACACGTGAAACGGCTTTAGCGCATTTAACCCAAGGTATCGATCGGGCAACTCAATTAATCGAACAGCTTCTTACGCTTTCCCGCTTAGAGAATCTCAAAGAATTAGATAACCTTGCTGATATTCATTGGTCGGAAATTATCACTTCGCTTATTGGTGATTTATATTTTAGTGCACAACAACGCCAAATCGAATTACAGTTTGAGCATCAGGGAGATCCTGCCGTTAAGCAAGGGCAGCCATTATTACTTGCACAAATGCTACGAAACTTATTGGATAATGCCATAAAATATTGTCCTCAAGGCACTCTGGTTCGTGTGATTTTACAGCCACGTAAAATTTTTATTGAAGATAATGGCGGTGGTGTTGCGCCAGAAGAATTAGCAAAATTAGGGCAGCGTTTTTATCGTCCCGCAGGACAAAATGAAAAGGGAAGTGGGCTTGGATTGTCTATTGTGGCAAGAATAGCAGAATTGCATCACTATCGTTTCCGATTAGAAAATATTGAATCCAACAGACAAGTTAAAGGTTTGCGAGCTATCATTGAGTTATAAAAAAGGGCGTTAATTATGCCCTTATTATTAAAACATTCCACCAATTAGTTCTAATCGACCTTTTTCAACTTTAATTTCTTTGGCAAATTTCTTTATGAACATTTGTTTCATATCACTTTCATCCAAGGTATAAACAGGCATACGACTTAATAAGGCTGCCACACCATCGCTTAATAGTGGCATAACATCTTGGAGTTGCTCCATTGCACTATTAGGTTCGCCAGACCATCGCAAAATTCGCAGATTTTTTAAATAGAGCGCACCTTCCTGTGCGTTATATTCTGGAACGGCATCAAAGGTTAAATGCAACTTAGCTGGGTAGGTTTTACCAGATAAACGAATAAGCGTATCAGCCAAACCACTCATTTCAACACGATTACTTTCAGTTTGCCCGATTTTAGTCACTAAATCTTTCAGTGCGTAATCCACAGAAAATAATCCTGGAATACCGAGTTTGTCATTAATCGTGCCTTTTTCACTTAAATATTGGTTAATTTGTTGCTCACTGATACTGAAGGGAGAGGCTTGTACGGATAGCGTGCAGAAGCCTAAAGTCAGTATAGCGAACGCTTTTTTCAAAAAATGCATATTTTCTCCTTGATTGAAAAAGAATAAAAATTTTGTAGAATGTATCGCTTATCTTTTCACTATACAATAAAAATTTAAGTAGAGATTATGACTTCGTCATTTAAAGAGCATGTGCAGAAGCTTCTTGAAAAACACCGTGGGGAACGTGTTTTCCAATTTGAATATTTAGGGAAACATTATTGGTTAAAACAACCCGAGCAATTAAAAGGGATATGGTTATTATTAAAACCGCATCCAAAGCAACATTTTAAAGAAGAATGTGAGATTCTTCAGCACCTGAATAATATTGGTGCACCAGTACCTAAATTATGTGATTTCGGAGATGATTATTTAGTATTGGAAGATGCGGGGCCAACATTAAACAGCTGGCTGAATGATGAAAAATTGTCTTGGGCAGAAAAATCACATATTTTGCATTCAGCGATGGAGATATTGATTAGTCTTCATCAACAAGGCATTATTCATGGTCGTCCAGCCATACGAGATATTGCATGGAGAGATGGTCAGATTAGTTTTATGGACTTTGAATCCCATTCAAAAAGCCATAATGAACATTGGTTGATTACACGTGATATGCTAGCATTTTTATACAGTTTGTGTCGTGTGAAAGGCTTAGATGATGAAAAGCTTGGTGAATTATTTGATTATTATAAATCTCACTGTCCAACGATTTATTGGGCTGATATGTTGTCATATATGAGAAGATTTCGCTGGCTTTATTATCTTTTACTTCCGTTTAAACCAATTGCTCGAACGGATTTATTGGCCGTTTATCGGTTATTTGAACATTTAACAAAGGAAAATCTATGAAAAAATTATTTTTAGTGGCTGTATTAAGTGCTTTGGTAAGCGCTTGTTCTGTGGGTGTTGGCGCTGGTGGCGGCAGTAATGGTGTGGGCGTTGGTGTAGGTCTTGGAACTGGCTTTGGATTCTAACTCTCACTTTAAGATAAAGCAAAGTGCGGTCAAAAATCTTAGGTTTTCAAGAAAATTAGCAGAAACCGCTTGATCTTTTGATTTAGAACACTATAATACACCCCATATTTCGGACGCGGGGTGGAGCAGCTTGGTAGCTCGTCGGGCTCATAACCCGAAGGCCGTCGGTTCAAATCCGGCCCCCGCAACCAATAACAAGTTCAGTAAAAAGAACCCCAAGTTTGGGGTTTTTTTGTACGAGAAATTTAGAAACTGGGCTTAGGTTCATTGAGGAACCTAACCCTTTTTTTATGTCTGAATTTTAAGATTAGGAGCAAAAATTGGCAACATTAGAACAAAGATTGCAAGAGATGCTTCAAGGTGCAGTAGAAGACTTAGGCTGCGAACTTTGGGGGATTGAATGCCAACGTGCAGGTCGTTTTATGACCGTACGTTTATTCATTGATAAAGACGGTGGCGTAGGCGTTGATGATTGTGCTGATGTAAGTCGTCAAGTGAGCGCGATTTTAGACGTGGAAGATCCAATTGCGGATAAATATAACCTCGAAGTGTCATCACCAGGTCTTGATCGTCCACTATTTACGCTTGAACAATTCCAACGTTATGTGGGCGAGGATATCGCTGTGCATTTACGTATTCCTGTTTTAGATCGTCGTAAATGGCAAGGTAAATTGGAAAAAATTGAAAATGACATGTTGACACTTATTGTTGATGGTCAGGAACAAGTTCTTATTTTTGGCAACATTCAAAAAGCCAATGTAATCGCAAAATTTTAAAGGAGAAAAAGGAAAATGAGTAAAGAGATTTTGTTAGCTGCTGAAGCAGTATCTAACGAGAAGTTATTACCACGTGAAAAGATTTTTGAAGCGTTAGAGAGTGCGATTGCACTTTCAACGAAGAAGAAATATGACTATGAAACCGATATTCGCGTGTCTATCAACCCTAAAACGGGTGAATTTGATACATTCCGTCGTTGGTTGGTGGTTGATGAAGTTAAAGTGCCAACAAAAGAAATGACATTAGAAGCGGCACAATTTGAAGATCCGAATGTTCAACTTGGTGATTATGTTGAAGACCAAATTGAGTCTATCGCATTTGACCGTATTGCAATGCAAACTGCTCGCCAAGTAATCAGCACTAAAATCCGTGAAGCAGAACGTGCAAAAGTAGTTGAGCAATTCCGTTCTGAAGAAGGTAAGATTGTTACGGGTACAGTGAAAAAAGTAAACCGTGAAAGCATTATTTTAGATTTAGGCAATAAAGCAGAAGCCGTGATTATGCGTGAAGATATGCTTCCACGTGAAAACTTCCGTCCTGGCGACCGTGTTCGTGGTGTGCTTTATAAAGTAAATCCAGAAAGCAAAACGGCACAACTATTTGTGACTCGTGCGAAACCTGAAATGCTAATCGAGTTATTCCGTATTGAAGTACCAGAAATCGGCGAAGAAATGCTTGAAATTCGTGGTGCGGCACGTGATCCAGGTTCTCGTGCGAAAATTGCGGTGAAATCTAATGATAAACGTATCGACCCAGTTGGTGCATGTGTGGGTATGCGTGGTGCACGCGTTCAAGCAATTACCAATGAGTTAGGTGGAGAACGTGTGGATATCGTACTTTGGGATGATAATCCGGCACAATATGTGATTAATGCAATGGCGCCGGCTGATGTGACTTCAATCATTGTGGATGAAGATAATCACTCAATGGATATTGCGGTCAATGCTGACAACTTAGCACAAGCAATTGGTCGTAACGGTCAAAACGTACGTTTAGCGACACAATTAACCGGTTGGACATTAAATGTTATGACCACCGAGCAATTAAATGAAAAACATCAAGCAGAAGATACCAAAGTATTAAATTTATTCATGGATAAATTGGGTCTTGATGAAGAGTTTGCTCAAATCTTAGTGGATGAAGGTTTTACTTCATTAGAAGAAGTGGCTTATGTTCCTGTGAGCGAACTGAGTGCAATTGATGGTTTAGAAGATGAAGATCTTATCGAAGAATTACAAGGTCGCGCAAAAGATGCCATTACTGCAGCTGCTGCAGCTGAAGAAGAAGCCTTGAAAAAAGCGAATATTGAAGATCGTTTATTAAATCTTGAAGGGATGAATCGTCACATTGCCTTTAAATTAGCTGAAAAACAAATTACTACGCTTGAAGAACTTGCTGAGCAAGGTGTAGATGATTTAGCTGATATCGAAGAATTAACCGCAGAGCAAGCCGCTGACTTTATTATGGCTGCGCGTAATATTTGCTGGTTTAGCGAAGAGTAAGGAGTTTAATAATGACTGAAGATGTAAAAAATGCGGATGCGAATGCACCGAAAAAACTAAGTATTCAACGCAGAACAAAAACAACCGTAAGCAGTACAACAGCTGGCGGTAAAGCAAAAGCGGTACAAGTTGAAGTTCGTAAAAAACGCACTGTGCCAACAGATGCTGCGCGAAAAGCCGCTGAGGCAGAAAAATTAAAAGCACAGCAAGAAGCAGAGAAGAAAGCGGCAGAAGAAAAAGCACGTTTAGCTGCTGAAAAAGCTGCAGCAGAAAAAGCGAAAGCTGAAAAAGCGAAGGTTGAAGCAGAAAAGGCAGCGAAACCAGCACAAAGTGCGGTTGAAAATAAACCTAAATCTGTTGATCCAGAAAAAGAAAAACGTAAAGCGGAAGAAGCAGAACTTCGTCGCAAAGCGGAAGAGCTGGCTCGCCAAAAGGCAGAAGAGCAAGCACGTAAAGCAGCTGAGGATGCTAAACGTTATGCTGAAGCGGATACGTCAAGCAATGAAAGCGCATCAGAAGATTATACTGATTACAATTTAAGCTCTCGTTATGCTTTAGAAGCGGAAGACGAAGAAGAACGCCGTAATGAAAATCGCGGTCGCGGCAAAAATAAAGTCGCTAAAGCGAAAAAAGAACGCGATGACGTGAAAGGCGGCAATAAAAATGAGCGCGAATCTAACCGTAAAAATCAAAAAGACGGTAAATTCGGTAAAGGTAAAAATGGTAAGAAAGGTGCAGCATTACAACAAGCCTTCACAAAACCTGTTCAGGTTGTGAAACAAGATGTTGTTATTGGTGAAACCATTACCGTTGCAGAATTAGCAAACAAAATGGCAACCAAAGCGACTGAAATCATCAAAGCAATGATGAAGATGGGCGAAATGGTAACCATTAACCAAGTGCTTGACCAAGAAACGGCACAATTAGTGGCTGAAGAATTAGGTCACAAAGTGATTCTTCGTAATGAGAATGAACTTGAAGAAGAAGTATTAGGCGATCGTGATGTTAACGCAGAAAAAGTGACTCGAGCACCAGTTGTAACGATTATGGGTCACGTTGACCATGGTAAAACCTCATTACTTGACTATATTCGTAAAGCGAAGGTGGCAGCAGGTGAGGCGGGTGGTATTACTCAGCACATCGGTGCATACCACGTAGAAATGGATGACGGCAAAATGATCACCTTCTTAGATACACCAGGACACGCCGCATTTACCTCAATGCGTGCACGTGGTGCGAAAGCAACGGATATCGTAGTTCTTGTGGTTGCGGCAGATGATGGTGTAATGCCTCAAACTATTGAAGCGATTCAACATGCGAAAGCAGCAGGTGCGCCTTTAGTGGTTGCGGTGAACAAAATTGATAAACCAGAAGCAAATCCAGACCGAGTAGAACAAGAATTACTTCAACACGAAGTGATTTCTGAGAAATTCGGTGGTGATGTGCAATTCGTTCCTGTTTCTGCGAAGAAAGGTACCGGTGTTGATGACTTATTAGATGCCATCCTACTTCAATCAGAAGTACTTGAATTAACAGCTGTAAAAGACGGCATGGCAAGCGGTGTAGTGATTGAATCTTACCTTGATAAAGGTCGTGGTCCGGTTGCAACCATTCTTGTTCAATCTGGTACCTTACGTAAAGGTGATATCGTACTTTGCGGTTTTGAATATGGTCGTGTTCGTGCAATGCGCGATGAAAACGGTAAAGAAATCGATGAAGCCGGCCCATCTATTCCTGTTGAGGTGTTAGGTCTTTCAGGCGTGCCAGCAGCGGGTGATGAAGCAACTGTAGTACGTGATGAGAAAAAAGCACGTGAAGTAGCATTACACCGTCAAGGTAAGTTCCGTGAAGTGAAACTTGCTCGTCAGCAAAAAGCGAAACTTGAAAATATGTTTAGCAATATGACTGAAGGTGATGTGGCTGAACTGAACATCATTGTGAAAGCGGACGTACAAGGTTCTGTAGAAGCGATTATTCAATCGTTACAAGACCTTTCTACTGATGAAGTGAAAGTGAAAGTTGTCGGTTCTGGTGTAGGTGGTATTTCTGAAACTGATGCAACCTTAGCAGCTGCTTCTAATGCGATTATGGTCGGCTTCAACGTACGTGCGGATGCTTCTGCTCGTCGTATTATCGAAGCAGAAAACATTGACCTTCGTTATTACTCCATCATTTATGAACTATTAAATGATGTGAAAGCCGCGATGAGTGGTATGCTACAACCTGAATTCAAACAAGAAATTATCGGCTTGGCTGAAGTGCGTGATGTGTTTAAACATCCGAAATTTGGTGCAATTGCAGGTTGTATGGTGACCGAAGGTGTAGTAAAACGCAACAACCCAATCCGTGTATTACGTGATAACGTGGTAATTTTTGAAGGTGAATTGGAATCTCTCCGTCGCTTTAAAGATGACGTTTCTGAAGTCCGTAATGGTATGGAATGTGGTATCGGCGTTAAAAACTACAATGACGTGAAAGTCGGCGACCAAATCGAGGTGTTTGAAGTCGTTGAAGTTAAACGTTCAATCTAATCGATAAAAAGAGCGGTCAAAATTCAACGTATTTTTGACCGCTTTTTAATAAGAGAAATATTATGGCAAGAGAATTTAAACGCAGCGATCGCGTTGCACAGGAATTACAAAAAGAAATCGCCATCATTTTGCAACGTGAAGTGAAAGATCCCCGTATTGGCATGGTAACCGTGTCTGATGTGGAGGTATCAAGCGATTTAGCTTATGCAAAAGTGTTTGTCACATTTTTGTTTGATCATGATGAAGTAGCGATCGCACAAGGCATGAAAGGGTTAGAAAAAGCAGCACCTTATATCCGTTCATTAGTGGGTAAAGCGATGCGCTTACGCATTGTGCCGGAAATTCGTTTCTTCTACGATCAATCCTTAGTTGAAGGGATGCGTATGTCTAATTTAGTAACAAACGTAGTACGTGAAGACGAGAAAAAACACGTTGAGGAAAATGACTAATGTCGAGACCTCGTAAGCGTGGACGTGATATTGATGGCGTATTTTTATTAGATAAGCCACAAGGCATGTCATCGAATGACATTATGCAAAAGGTGAAACGCGTATTCCAAGCGAATAAAGCAGGACATACCGGTGCGCTCGATCCATTAGCAACCGGTATGCTGCCTATTTGTTTAGGTGAAGCTACAAAGTTTTCTCAGTTTTTGTTAGATGCAGATAAACGCTATGTGGTTACAGCAAAATTAGGTGAACGTACGGATACCTCAGATGCTGAAGGGCAAGTGGTCGAAACGCGCCCTGTCAATGTGGAAACATCACAAATTTTGACCGCACTTGAACAATTCCGTGGTGATATTTTGCAAGTACCAACCATGTTTTCTGCATTAAAGCACAATGGAAAACCGTTGTATGAGTATGCTCGCGCAGGCATTACCGTAGAACGTGAAGCCCGTCCTATCACGATTTTTGAGATAAACTTTATCGAGTATCAAGCACCTTCTTTAACTTTAGAAGTGCATTGTTCGAAAGGAACCTATATCCGCACATTAGTGGATGATTTAGGTGAAGTGTTAGGTTGTGGCGCTCATGTGACAGTGTTACGTCGAACTGCGGTTGCGGATTATCCAACAGAAAAGATGATGACATGGGATGCTTTGCAGGCGCTTGCGGAGCAAGGTGATCTTGATCAACATCTTTTACCAATAGATACAGCAGTCAGTAAATTACCTGCATTAAAGTTAAACGCAGAGCAAAGTAAAGGTATAGGCTTTGGACAGCGCGTTAAATTTGCTAATGAAGCAAAATTGCGTGGTCAAGTGCGGTTGTTTTCTGACAAGAATATCTTTTTAGGCGTGGCACTTATCGATGATAACAATGTAATTCGTCCGCAACGTTTGATTACACAATCTCTCTAACCATTTGCCTTTCTGTTTTAATTCCAGTAATCTCACCTGTAACCTTTTAATTGCAATCTATGTAAATAAGATATTACAGGTGAATTATGGATGCTCTTAGCCATTTACGTCAGGAAATTGATGCGCTCGATCGTGAACTGATTCAACTTTTTGCTAAACGCCTCGAACTGGTAACCCAAGTCGGCGAAGTAAAACATGAAAAAGGTTTACCGATTTATGCACCAGATCGTGAATTAGCGATGTTACAAGCACGCCGAGAAGAAGCGGCGAAAGCAGGAATCTCTCCACAACTCATCGAAGATGTGCTGCGTCGTTTCATGCGAGAATCTTACTCCAATGAAAATCAATTTGGTTTTAAAACTCTGAATCCAGCCATTAACAAAATTGTTATTGTCGGCGGTTACGGAAAAATGGGGCAATTACTTGCCCGCTATTTGCGCGCTTCTGGTTATCCTATTTCTATTTTAGATCTAGATGATTGGGATGTGGCAGAACGCATTTTAACGAATGCAGATGTTGTCATTGTTTCCGTGCCAATTGATCACACGTTAGAAACCATAGAACGTTTAAAACCCTATTTAACGGAAAATATGCTATTGGCGGATCTCACCTCCGTGAAACGAGCACCATTGGCTAAAATGTTAGACGTGCATAAAGGGGCAGTGGTTGGGCTGCATCCAATGTTTGGACCTGATATTGCTAGCATGGCAAAACAAGTGGTTGTGCGTTGTGATGGGCGTTTTAGTGAACGTTATGAATGGTTGCTAGAGCAAATTCAAATCTGGGGGGCTAAAATTTATCAAATTGATGCGTCAGAGCACGACCACAATATGACGTATATTCAAGCATTACGTCACTTTTCCACCTTTGCGAATGGTCTGCATCTTTCTAAACAGCCCGTCAATTTAAGCAATTTATTGGCGCTATCTTCCCCGATTTATCGTTTGGAATTAGCCATGATTGGTCGTCTATTCGCCCAAGATGCGGCACTTTATGCCGATATTATTATGGATAAGCCAGAAAATTTAGATGTGATTGAAAGCTTGAAACAAACTTATGAAGAGGCGTTACAATTCTTTGAAAAAGGCGATCGCCAAGGATTTATTGATGCGTTCCATCAAGTGAGAGAATGGTTTGGGGAATATTCTGATCAATTTTTGCAAGAAAGTCGTCAGTTATTACAACAAGCTCACGATTTACGTCACGTATAAAGTAAAAAGTGCGGTTGATTTTCACCGCACTTTTTCTTTTTACTTATTGTCTTGCCAAACGTAAATTTTGTGGAATTTCCTCAAAGTTCGAACGGAATGGATTAATGTCCAATCCACCACGGCGCGTATAACGTGCATAGACGGTGAGTTTTTCTGGTTTGGCGTAATGCATCAAGTCACAGAAAATACGCTCGACACACTGCTCGTGAAACTCATTATGTTGACGGAAAGACACTATGTAGCGGAGAAGTTTTTCGCGATCGATTTGCTTACCCACATAATGAATTTGCACGGTTCCCCAATCCGGCTGACTGGTGATAAGACAGTTAGATTTCAATAAATGGCTTACTAAGGTTTCTTCCACCACGTTATTGGACGTACAATCTTGCAAAATGTCTGCATCAAATTCGTAGCTGTGGATTTCGATATCCTGATCATCAATGCAATCGCCCGGTAAAGTATCAATACTTTGTCCTTGATAATGGGATAAAGGATGCAAACGTACTTTGACCTCGCCTTGAGCACAAGCACTTAGATCTTCACGCATAGTGCGTTCTACGCTAGCAAAATCAGCAAATTTACTTTGGTTAAAGCTATTTAAGTAGAGTTTAAAGCTTTTCGATTCAATTAAATTTTCACTGCGATAATCAATTTCCACATCGGCAATAGCTACTTGTGGCAAACTTTTTGGATTTAACCAAGAAATTTCGTAGGCTGTCCAAATATCCGTCCCTTCGGAAAATGGCTGCTGTTCAGTTATGCCTAAGCCATCACGATTGAGTTTTCGAGGCACGGGTTGTAACAAAGTGCGGTCATAATTCGCAGCATATTCTGTTGCTTGACCGAGTTTTAAAGATTGAAGGCTTTTATCTTGATAGTTCATTTGTTTTCCTGAATGACGAAAGCGTTATAAAAAATTCCACGACACATTCGAGACTAATCGACATTGGTCGCATTTAAAGTAAATTACATCAAATAGTGGTGCGTCTAATGTCCAATCGCCACCACATTGCGGGCAACAGCGTTGTTGTTCCGATTCTAAAGAATGTCCACCGACACGGTATAAATAATAATAGGTCGGTATGCCGCTTTCTTTTTCGATTTCAGCAGCAAGGTAGCGTCCATGTTTGCTGAGCGTGCTATTAACCTCGGCGATTTCATTTAACGCTTCTTTTTCTAAAGCTGAACCATTCATTTGCAACTGATCGCAAGCCTGCCAATTTTCCTGCCATTTAATCAAATCTTGGCTTAAGTGCGGTTGATTTTTTAGCTGTTTATAAAGTGGAATTGGGGAGAAATCATCTCCGCTATGCAATGGCGAGCAAGATTGCAAATGTGTGGTATAAAGCATCTGCCATGCAGGATGGCTGCATTCTGCGGTGCTGTCTGCATTTAAATCATCGGCAATAATTTGAAAACCTTGAAATTTTAGACCGCACTTTTCAGCATTTTCCATCGCCAGATTTACAGTTTGGTTATTATTCTCGGGTAAAAGACTATCTTGCTCAGGGCAAATAACGCGCATCGCAAAACCTTGTTCGCCATCTTCTTCCGTTAAATAAAGGGGGATTTCACGGCCGATAATTTGTCCGTTATAACGCCATTGGTCGGTGACTGCATTGAGTAAACGGCTTTGTTGCCCAATATCATTTTCTAAGGCGGTTAATTTAAAAAAAGGTTCGATCAGATACATAATTACAGATTGTGCAAGATTTCTTCGATTTGCTTTAAACCATTTAAGCGGGTTTCACTTAAGCGAGAGGCAATACCAAGCTCATCAAAAAATTGACGAATATTAAATTGTTGTAATTGGTCTCGGGTTTTACCGTTGATGTGTTGTAACAACAACCATAACAAACCATTCATAATGCGCGCTTCGCTGTAAGCTTGAAATTGAAACGTACCGTCATTTTGTAGAATGGTCATAAACCAAAGTCCCGCTTCGCAGCCTTGAATTGATTGCATTTGAGCCAATTCATCTGGAGAAGGTTGAGGAAGATGTTTACCGGCTTGAATAATGAAACGGTAACGATCTTCCCAATTTTTTGCCTGTTTAATGTTTTCTAGCATGTTAATAACTCTAAGGATTTATCTAATGCCGCAAAAAAAGCGTCCACATCTTGCGGGCTATTGTAAGGCGCAAAAGAAAGTCGTAATGTGGTGCGCTCGCCAAGGCGGGCTAAGTAAGGTTGGGCGCAATGTTCGCCAACACGCAACGCAATTTTTTGTTCACTTAATAGGGTAGCAAGATCGGATGCTGCAATGCCATCAAAAACAAAACATACAACAGAACTTGCTTGCGGTGAATTGAATAAACGACAATTCGGATAGTTTTTCAACCGCACTTTACTTTGCTCGGCAAGTTCAACAGCATGTGTCTCGGCTGCCTGAAAATCCCATTTTTTGAGCCAATCTAGCACTGCACCAAAGCCAATCACGCCAGCAATATTCGGTGTGCCAGCCTCTAATCGATAAGGCAAATCAGCAAAGGTAATACATTCATGGGATACGCGCTCAATCATTTTTCCACCGTAAAAAAGCGGTTGTAGCAGGGAAAGTGAGCTTAATTTTCCGCTTAATACGCCAATGCCGTTTGGCCCATAAATTTTGTGTGCCGAAAAGGCAATAAAATCCGCATCTAATGCCTGCAAATCAATTTGTATATGGCTAATAGCCTGAGCGGCATCCACTAAAACGAGCGCATTGCTATGTTGACGAATTAGGTGAATTAAATGTTGAATATGTTGTTCTGTTCCCGTTACGTTGGAAACAAAATTGAGCGCCACTAATTTGGTTTTCTCATTTAAGGCTGCAATTAAGGCATTTTCATCGATTAACCAATTATCCAAAATAGGCAACACTTGAATTTTCGCTCCGCATTTTTTCGCTGTCTCATGCCACGTAACAAAATTAGCATGATGGTCTGCTTGGCTAATTAAAATCTCGTCATCCGTATGCAAAGAGGGGAGTAAACCATTAGCGACTAAATTAATGCTATGCGTCGTTCCTAAAGTCCAAATCACTGCTTTTTCATCTTCTGCATTAATTAAGGTTTTAACTAAGTGACGGGCATTTTCATATTGTGCTGTTTGTGCGGCTTCATACTGACTACGATGCACGGAGCCTGCCGATTGATAAAAAGTACTTGTTGCATCAATTAGTGCTTGAGGTTTTAATGCTGTTGCCGCATTATCCAAATAAACCACGGCATTTGACGATTTAAAATAAGGAAATTCATTTTTAAATGATTGATAATCAAAAGCCATGTTGACCTCCATGTTTGCCTGCTTTGTTCTGTTTTCGCCATTCATAAGGGGCAATAGGGTTGGAATCTCGCCATAAGCCAATTTTTTGTTGTTGGGCAAAATCTTGTGCCTGAAAGTAGAGTGGATTTTTAACATATTGCGGATAAACCCACGCCATGCCGTTTTTTACCATTTCTAAGTTGATGTTTTGTTCTTGCAGGTAAACCGTTGCCAAAATACGTTGGTAACGATCGTAACCAGAAACGGACAACGTCACATTTTGTTTGAAAACTAGCTGGGAAAGATATTGTTTGGCTTTTTTTCCAAATGGCTGGCCTTTTTCAGGAGCATCAATTTCTTGTAATCGTACTTTAAATTGTTTTTTAGTGGGTAAGAGGCAAGTTAGGGTGTCGCCATCGCTGACACCTACAACCCAACATGCCATTTGGCGTTCAGTAGCGACTGAAAATTGCGTCCAAAGTGCGGTCAAAATTAGGGCTAAAAATAAGAAAGCATTTTTAATCATTTGGAATTTCTTTGATCTATATCGCAATATTTAACTAAAAAGAGAGGGTAATTCTAACAAAAAAAGCGTAAAATAAATTTGAATTATTGTTAAATAAGTTGAAAGAGGAAATATGTTACTCCAAAAAGGCATTCAACTAGTTCGTTCGCTTGTCATTTTATACATTATATTACTACTCGGCAATTTGATTTCTCACTATATCCCTTTGGGGATTCCTGGTAGCATTTGGGGGTTATTACTACTTTTTTTAGGCTTAACGACACGTATTATTCGTTTAGAATGGATTTATTTGGGTTCTAGTTTGTTAATTCGGTATATGGCAGTACTTTTTGTGCCAGTGAGTGTAGGCATTATCAAATATTATGATTTACTTGTTTCTCAATGGAAAATTTTACTCATTCCAAATATTCTCAGTACTTTTCTGACGCTCTTTATTATCGCATTTTTGGGTAATTATTTGTTTTACAAGCAATCTTTTACTCATAAACGTCAGAAAGTATTAGAGAAACGTAATTTTCAGGCAGACTAAGGTTTTATTATGCAGTATGCAATTTATCTTTATACTGGTTTAACGATTTTTGGATTTTGGCTCGCATTACAAATTAGTAAACGTTGGAAGTCCATGATTTTCAATACTTTCGTACTTACTGTATCTATTCTCGTTTTTATCTTAGAGGTAGGAGGTATTCCTTATGATAATTATATGGCAGGAAATGCGCCGATTAATAATTTATTAGGATTGAGTATTGTTGCACTGGCGTTACCGTTGTATGAACAACTTCGTCAAATTGCCAAACAGTGGAAAATTATCCTTTCAGTCGTCACATTGGCTTCGATATTCTCAATGTTTACAGGGGCTATTTTTGCTATTATTTTAGGCGCAAGTCCTGAAATGGTAGCTACAGTATTACCAAAATCGATTACTACCCCTATTGCGATGGAAGTGTCTTCACATTTAGGCGGTATTCCCGCCGTGACTGCGGTAGGTGTGGTCGTTGCCGGTTTACAAGGCTCCGTTTTTGGTTATCTTATCTTGAAAAAAGTCGGGATTAAACAACAAGAAGCGGTTGGCTTATCTGTTGGTGCAGTTTCTCACGCATTAGGTACGGTAAGTTGTATGGAAGCGGATCCGAAAGCAGGTAGTTATAGTTCGATTTCTTTGGTACTTTGCGGTATTATGAGCTCCATTTTAGCACCCTTAGTATTCCATATTATTCGTCTATTTTTATGAGAACCCAACTAGCTGATTTTTGGACGGAACGTTTCCTCCCTGATCCGCCGCGCGAAAAAGATCATCGACCTCCCTTTCGTCGTGATCGCGGACGGATTTTACATTCCGCCGCTTTCCGTTGTTTACAAGCAAAAACACAAATTCACGCGGTGGGCGAAAATGATTTTTATCGTACGCGCCTAACTCATTCTCTTGAAGTAGCACAAATCGGTAGCAGCCTTGTTTCCCAATTAAAATTTTCGGAAAGTTATGTTGCTATTTCAGACCAGCTTCATATTGAAAAAAGTAAATTACAGAAACAACTCAGACCTTTATTACCAAGTAATGATTTAATTGAAAGTTTGTGCTTTGCGCATGATATTGGCCATCCACCATTTGGTCATGGTGGGGAAGTGGCGCTTAATTATATGATGCGTAACCACGGTGGCTTTGAAGGCAATGCGCAGACATTTCGTATTATTACTAAACTGGAGCCTTATACTGAAACAGCTGGGATGAATTTAACGCGTCGTGCTATTTTAGGCGTGGTGAAATACCCGAATATTTTAGACTTATCTTCCCCGCAATATGCCCAGTTGCCGCACACTGAAAACGCTGATCCGCGTTATGTCAAAATTAGTGATTGGAAACCAGGAAAAGGGTTATTCCGTGATGACGTCACAATGTTTGATTGGCTGTTGCAAAATCTTTCTGAAAATGACCGCACTTTATTTGGTTTATTTCAAAAAGTGCGGTCAAATCCCGCCGAGTTTTTAAAAACACAATTTAAATCGTTAGATTGCAGTATTATGGAATTGGCAGACGATATTGCCTATGGTGTACATGATTTAGAAGACGCAATTGTGACTGGCGTGGTAAATCAACATCAATGGCAAGAAGCATTGGCTGAACTTAAAGCGATTCCTTCAGATTGGCTGGCAAAAAATATAGAGCAAGTCAGCCAACGATTATTCTCCAACCATCATTTCGAGCGTAAAAATGCCATTGGTGCATTAGTGAATTTCTTTATTACTCATGTGCGTTGGAAAGTCACCGGTAATTTTGATGAACCTTTGTTACGTTATAATGCAGAACTACCGCAAGATGTGATTGTGGCATTAAATGTGTTCAAAAAGTTTGTATGGAAATACGTGATTCGTCATGTGGAAACGCAACGTATTGAATATAAAGGCCAACGCATTCTTACGGAAATGTTCCAGATTTTTGAGTCTGACCCAGAACGTTTATTGCCAACGAATACGGCTAATCGTTGGAGAAATGCACCGGAGCAGGGTAAAAAACGTATTATTTGTGACTATATCGCGGGCATGTCAGATGCTTATGCCTTAAAGGTTTATCATCAGCTCTAAAGTGCGGTTATTTTTATTGATATTTTGAATTTATAGGACAATTTTGTGGCATTAATTAGTTTAACTAACGCTTATCTTTCTTTTAGTGATCACCCCTTACTTGATCATGCTGAATTGCATATTGAACCGAATGAGCGCGTATGTTTGGTTGGGCGTAACGGTGCAGGTAAATCGACCTTATTAAAAATTATTGCACAGCAAGTCACGATAGATGACGGCAAAGTGCAGTATGAAAAAGATTTAGTGGTTTCGCGTTTAGAACAAGACCCGCCTCGCCACGCTGAAGGGAATGTATTTGATTATGTGGCAGAAGGTATTGAGCATTTAGCAGATTTGTTAAAGGAATATCACCATATTTCGCAAGAGTTGACACAAAATTATAGCGAGCAAATTCTTAATCAACTGGCGCAAGTACAAGCCAAATTAGAGCATGCCAACGGCTGGCGGTTTGAAAATAAAATCAATGAAGTCCTGCAAAAGCTCGAGTTAAATCCCGATACTAAATTAGCCGATTTATCGGGTGGTTGGTTACGTAAAGCTGCTCTTGCTCGTGCGTTGGTGTGTAATCCTGATGTCTTGTTATTAGATGAACCGACCAATCATTTGGACGTAGATGCAATCGAATGGTTAGAAAACTTCTTATTAGAATTTAGCGGAAGTATTGTATTTATTTCCCACGACCGTTCTTTTATCCGCAAAATGGCGACCCGTATTGTCGATTTGGACCGCGGTAAACTGGTGTCCTATCCGGGCAACTATGATTTATATCTTACGACCAAGGAAGAGAATTTGCGTGTTGAAGCGTTGCAAAATGAATTATTTGATAAACGTTTAGCGCAAGAAGAAATGTGGATTCGTCAAGGTATTAAAGCTCGCCGTACGCGTAATGAAGGTCGTGTGCGCGCCTTAAAAGCCATGCGTGAAGAACGTCGCCAACGTCGTGAGGTGATGGGGACTGCTAAGTTACAATTAGATAACTCGAGTCGCTCTGGCAAAATCGTGTTTGAAATGGAAGATGTGAGTTATGAGATTGAAGGCAAACAGCTGCTCAAAGATTTCAGCACGACCATTTTGCGAGGCGATAAAATAGCTTTAGTAGGGCCAAATGGCTGTGGAAAAACCACCTTTATTAAACTTTTATTAGGTGAAATTAAGCCAACCAGCGGTCGCATTCATTGTGGTACAAAATTAGACATCGCTTATTTTGACCAATATCGTGCTGATCTTGATCCAGAAAAAACGGTGATGGATAACGTTGCCGATGGCAAACAGGATATTGAGGTCAATGGTGTAAAACGTCATGTGTTGGGCTATTTGCAGGATTTCTTATTTCCACCAAAACGAGCGATGACACCCGTAAAAGCCCTTTCTGGTGGTGAACGTAATCGCTTGTTATTGGCTAAATTATTACTGAAACCGAATAATCTACTGATTCTCGATGAACCAACCAATGACTTGGATGTAGAAACCTTAGAATTACTGGAAGAAATCCTCACTGATTATCAAGGCACCTTATTGATTGTCAGCCATGATCGTCAGTTTATTGATAACGTCGCGACAGAGTGTTATTTCTTTGAAGGCGACGGCGTATTGAATAAATACGTGGGCGGTTTCTTTGATGCGAAAGGACAACAAGCCAATTACTTTGCGATGAAAGCAGAACAAGAGACTCAAAAAGTCAAAAAAGAAGCACCAAAAGCACAAGAAAGTGCGGTCAAAAATGAAGTTGTTTCCCAAAAGCCGAAATCCGTTAAGCTTTCTTACAAAGAACAACGCGAGTTAGAACAACTTCCTCAATTATTGGAAGAATTAGAAGAGAAAATCACCGCACTTCAAGCTGAAATTGGTGACCCTCACTTTTTCCAACAAGCTCATGATGTAACGGATGCTAAGCTTAAAGAATTAGCGGATACGGAAGCAGAGCTTGAAACAGCATTCCTTCATTGGGAAGAGCTGGAAGAGAAAAAGACCCAAACTGAAGCAAAATAGGGCATTGATAAAAAAGAAACCGAGCTAAATAGCTCGGTTTCTTTATTACATATTACTAATAAAAATCACCAAAATAATCACAGGAACCACAAATTTCACATAGTTAAACCAAATTGTGGTGAAAAGTGAATTTGGCGTTGGTGATAGCTCTTTTTTTGCATCGTCTTTTAACACGAAACCAACGAAAATGGCACAGCCAAGTGCGGTCAGCATAAAGAGAATATTTCCGCTGACGAAATCGAAGGCATCAAAAATGCTTTTACCGAAAATGGTGACATCTTTCCAAAGGTTATCACCTAGAATAGAGGGCACGTTACCTAATAAGAAAATCCCCATTAAGGTAACAAAAATCGCTTTACCACGGCGCATTCTGAGTTTTTCTTGTAATGCGGTGATGATGACTTCGTAAATCGTAATTGACGTGGTTAATGCCGCAATAAGCAATAAGCCGAAGAACACGATAGCAAAGAATTTACCCGCCCATAAATGTGAGAATACAATTGGTAAACTTTGGAAAACCAAGGTTGGGCCAGCGTTAGGTTCAATCCCGAATGTGAATAATGATGGGAAGATCATAAAACCACATAGCACAGCGATAATAGTATTGGTGAAACCCGTAATAACGGCTGTGTGAATAAGGTTTTCTTCCTTGTTTAAATAGCTGGAGAGGGTAATTAATACACCGAAACCAAGGCTTAATGCGAAGAACACTTGACCTAATACGAAAATGAATAATTTAGGTGTGATTTTACTGAAATCTGGTTTTAAGTAGAAAGTCACACCTTCCATCGCACCCGGTAAGGTGAGGTTACGAATTACCATACCAATTAGGAAAATAAAGAGTAATGGCATTAAGTATTTCACAGAACGCTCAATCCCGCCGATGATACCTTTCGCTAAAATGATGTAATTCACCGCCACGAACAAGAAGGTGTAAAGCATGATTTCCCATGGGCTGTTGCTGATGTGTAAATCGTAGAAATCTTTGGCCACTTCTTTTGTAATTGGGGCACTAATATCAAGGGTGTTATTCATCAGGCTGATGATATAAGACATCACCCAACCACCTAATACCATGTAATAAGCCATGATACCAAATGCGCCAAGAAGCCCCATGTAACCAAGAATCTTCCAATATTTGGATATGTTTTTACCTTTATCTTGGATTTTGTCGCCAAAGGCATCAATGGAATTCACACGCAAACGGCGTCCGATAACATTTTCTACTAAAATCATCGGGATACCAATGACAATCATCGCGATACAAAAGAGGAGTACGTAGGCACCACCCCCATTTTCACCCACTAAATAAGGAAAGCGCCATGTTGCCCCAAAGCCAACTGTCGCACCCGCAACGGTGAGCACATAAGTTAGTCGGCTAGACCACGTTTGGCGAGATTGATTGGTTGTTGTCATAATCTATTCCGTTTGATTTTATTCGTTTAATATTCTGTTTTTTCTTTGTATTCGCAGAGATCTTCAATAATGCAAGCCCCACAGCGAGGTTTCCGCGCTGTGCAAGTGTAGCGCCCATGTAAAATAAGCCAGTGATGTACATCCACTTTAAATTCTTTTGGCACAACTTTGAGCAGTTTTTCTTCCACTTTTACCACATCTTTGCCAGGGGCAAAGTTTGTGCGGTTGCATACGCGAAAAATATGCGTATCCACTGCAATAGTCGGATGACCGAAAGCGGTATTTAACACGACATTTGCCGTTTTTCTGCCGACCCCCGCAAGGGCTTCTAACGCTTCTCGATTTTCGGGTACTTCACCGTTGTGCTTTTCAACTAAATCACGGCAGGTTTTAATGATATTTTCTGCTTTACTGTTATAAAGCCCGATGGTTTTAATATATTCTTTTAAACCCTCTAAGCCGAGATCTAAAATAGCTTGTGGCGTATTTGCCACAGGGAATAATTTTGCCGTCGCTTTATTCACGCCTTTATCGGTCGCTTGAGCCGATAAGATCACAGCGATGAGTAATTCGAAAGGCGAATTATACTCTAATTCCGTAGTGGGATGCGGGTTTTGCTCTCGAAGTCGAGTGAGAATTTCAATTCGTTTAGCTTGATTCATTTTTTCATATCAATTCGGTTTTTAATCGCCAGTAGGATGCCTAATCCAATAAACGCACCAGGCGGAAGAATAAAGAGTAAAAAGCTGCTGTCAGCGTGATAAATATGTAATGTAAGGAATTTGGCACCTTGACCAAATAGGTTTTCAATCCCTTCAAAAAGGGTACCTTGGCCTAAGATTTCACGTAATGCGCCTAATACGGTAATACTCAATGCCATACCTAATCCCATCGAAAAACCATCCCAGGCAGCATGTGCTACGCTATTTTTAGAGGCAAAGGCTTCTGCACGACCGATGACGATACAGTTAGTCACAATTAAAGGAATAAAAATCCCAAGAGCTTGATAGAGTGTATAGGTATAAGCATTCATCAATAATTGCACCACGGTTACGGTGGTGGCAATAATCATCACATAAATCGGAATACGGATTTCATGAGGAATTTGCTTACGAAAGAGCGAAACAACAGTATTTGTACAGGTTAAAACCAACATAGTTGCAAGGCCCAAACCCAATGCATTCGTCGCAGTACTCGATACAGCTAAGAGCGGACAAAGCCCCAATAATTGCACGAGGGTAGAGTTGTTTTTCCATACGCCTTGAATAAAGATTTCTTTCCAAACAGAAGGCGTTTGCGTTATTTCTTCTGAATTTTCAACCGCACTTTGCTCATCAAGTGCGGTCGTTTTTTCGGTTAAATCAGTCATAATAAATATCCTATTGCGCGTATTTTTTTGCCATCTTGTTGAGTAATGCCTCATTTTCAAGCATCACGAGAGCAGAGCGTTTTACTTGATTCACAATCGCGCGTGGCGTAATCGTTGCGCCAGAAAATTGGTCGAATTTACCGCCATCTTTTTTGACCGCCCAATCTTTTAGGCTTTCAGGTACGATAACTTGATTTGTAAAACTCAAAATCCAATCGGAAATACGAAGTTCGATTTTATCGCCCAATCCTGGGGTTTCATGATGTTCAATCACACGCACTCCTAAAACTTCACCTTTTGGTGTGATGCCCACTAATAAACGGATATTCCCTGAATAACCATCTGGCGCTATCGTTTCATAAGCATAGGCAGTGGGCACATGATCTTTAATCGCAAAATAGAGTTTTTGAATGCCTTTGAGTTTATCTTGCTCAGGCGTTTCTACGCTTTCAAGCAAGTTATTATTAAAATAATCTTGAGGGATGACTTGAAGCAATAATGCTTTTTGTTGTTCAGCCATGGCTTCATCAATTTTATCTTTTGTCAGCATATAAATGCCTGCAGAAACAGCGGTACATACAAGCGCAATAAAACCTAATAACAAACCAAAACGGGAGGTGACTTTAAAAATACCCATTATTTTCTCCCTTTTGCAAAGTGACCTGTTACACGAGGGCGGGTGTAGTAGTCGATAAGTGGTACACAAATATTACTTAATAAAATCGCGAATGCCATGCCATCAGGGTAATTTCCAAAGTAACGAATGAGGTAAACCAATAATCCGACCAAGGAACCAAATACAAGCTTGCCGCGAGGTGTAATTGAGGCTGTGACAGGGTCAGTCGCAATAAAGAATGCACCGAACATCATGGCGCCGCTAAAGAGTTGGCTAATCATACTTAAATGATGATGGCCTGACATCGCAGTGATAGTCGCTAAGGTCACAAAGGTCACGAGCATTGAAACGGGAATTTGCCAGTGAATTTTTTTCTTTAAGATTAATACAATCCCACCAAGCATAAAGGCGAGGTTGACTTGCCACCAGCCTTCAGCGAAGTCAGTCCCGTTTTGTAATAAAATCGGTAATTTTACAAAATCATGAAATACGCTTTCATCGCCTTGATGGAGTTTATAAAAGATCTTCGCACTGTCTAATGGTGTTGCTTGTGTAATGCCATCAATGGAATGGACAAGTTGACTTAAGCTAAAACCGTCAGTGGTTAAGCCATTGAAAATTAAAGAAAGAGAGTCCGAAAATGTTGGGGGTTCATTCAATAATGAAATCGGTGGCATCCAACTTGTCATTTGTAGAGGGAAAGAAATCAATAGCACCACATAACCTACCATAGCCGGATTAAACGGGTTTTGTCCCAAGCCACCATAAACGTGTTTGCCTAGAATAACAGCGGAAAGCGTACCGATTAAAATCACCCAATAAGGCGCATAAGGTGGAATCGCCATCGCTAAAATTAAGGCGGTAAGCACCACGCTAAAATCTGAAATATAGACTAGGTTTGGCTTATTGCGCAATTTGGTCACAATAAATTCAAGCAATAATGCGAAAGAAATAGCCAAAGCGGATTGCACCAAAACACCCATTCCAAAATAATAAATCTGTGTGAGCAGAGCAGGCAGCATGGCTGCAATCACCCATAACATAATACGGGCGGTTAATTTGCCTGAATGAGTATGAGGCGAACTCACCATTTTCTTAAACATAATCTTTTCCTGCGTTATTCAGTTTCTTTGGCAGCTTCAGCAGCCGCTTTTTTTGCTTTAGCTCTTGCAATAGCTGCAGCTACTGCGGCTTTTTTCGGATCTAGTGCGGTTGGGTTTTCATCTGTTTTTTCGACTGCACTTTCAGTTGCATTTGTCGTAACTGTTTCACCTTGAGCCGCGGCTTTCTTGGCTTTAGCTCTCGCGATGGCTGCAGCTACTGCGGCTTTTTTCGGATCTAGTGCGGTTGGATTTTCATCTATTTTTTCAACCGTACTTTCAGTTTCATTTGTTGCAACTGTTTCACCTTGAGCGGCGGCTTTTTTCGCTTTAGCTCTTGCAATAGCTGCAGCTATTGCTGCTTTTTTCGGGTCAAGTGCGGTTGGATTTTCATCTGTTTTTTCGACTGCACTTTCAGTTGTATTTGTCGTAACAGCTTCACCTTGAGCAGAAGCTTTCTTCGCTTTAGCTCTTGCAATAGCAGCGGCTACTGCGGCTTTTTTCGGGTCAAGTGCGGTTGAGTTTTCATCTATTTTTTCGACTGCACTTTGAGTTTCATTTGCTGTAACTGTTTCACCTTGAGCTGCAGCTTTCTTAGCTTTGGCTCTTGCAATGGCTGCAGCTACAGCGGCTTTTTTAGGATCTAGTGCGGTTGGATTTTCATCTATTTTTTCAACCGTACTTTCAATTTCATTTGTTGCAACTGTTTCACCTTGAGCGGCGGCTTTCTTTGCTTTAGCTCTTGCAATGGCTGCAGCTACTGCGGCTTTTTTCAGGTCAAGTGCGGTTGAGTTTTCATCTATTTTTTCGACTGCATTTTCAGTTGTATTTGTCGTAACAGCTTCACCTTGAGCGGCAGCTTTCTTAGCTTTGGCTCTTGCTATGGCTGCAGCTACAGCTGCTTTCTTCGCATCTTTTTCATCAGTTTGTGACAGTGTTGCATCCGACGCAGTGCTTGTATCTGCTTGTGCTTGTTGTCTAGCAAGACGGCGGGCTTTACGTTGCTCCATGAGTTCATGGTTGTCCGGTAAGATTTCCCCTTTCTCAGATACGATAGTTTTCGTTTCTTTATTTGCTGCTGAACCCGCTTGTTTTGCTTTCAAGCGTTCTAACGCGGCTTTAACGGGGTCTTCACCTTTTTGTTTTGCAAGTTCTTCTCGACGAGCTTCTGCCGCACGTTGTGAACGAGCTTTACGCTCTTGTTCTTCACGCTCCATACGAGCTTGTTTGGCTTCAAAACGGATTTTAGCCTCTTCGGCTTTTTTCGCTTTTTCTTTAATTTCCCAAATTTTGGCTTTTTCTTGTCGGAAATATTGAATAAGCGGAATATGGCTTGGGCAAACATAGGCACACACACCACATTCAATACAATCTTTTAAGCAATATTCTTCTGATTTTTGGTGATCTTCACTGCGAGCATACCAATAAAGTTGCTGTGGCATTAAATTGACAGGGCAAGCATCAGAACAAGCAGAGCAGCGGATACAAGATTGCTCTGGTTCCGGCTCGCCATATTCAAAATGATCGGGTGCTAATAGACAGTTAATTAATTTAGTGACGGGCGCATTGAGATCTGAAAGTTGCAATCCCATCATCGGTCCACCTGCGAAAACAGGGAAACGTTCGTCATATTGGTAGCCAACTTGCGCTAATAAGTGATCAACTGGTGTGCCCAAGCGAACCCAGTAGTTGCCTTTCTCAGAAACTTTATCACCCGTAAGCGTGACGACACGCTCAATTAACGGTTCGTCATTAATGACCGCTCTTTTTATCGCAAAAGCTGTACCGACATTATGCATTAATACGCCAATATCGTAAGAGCGTCCACCACTTGGCACTTCCATTCCAGTAAGTAAATAAATAAGCTGTTTGGCTGCACCTGATGGATATTTAGTCGGAATAACGCGCAATTCAATGTCATTTGCACCATGTAGCGATTGTTGAATAGCTTGAATGGCTTCAGGTTTATTATCTTCAACTGCAATTACCACTTTTTCAGGGCGTAAGATATAACGTAAGATACGAATCCCTTCGATCATTTCATCCGTGTAATCATGCATTAAGCGGTCATCACAGGTAATATAAGGTTCGCATTCCGCACCGTTAATAATTAAAAGTTTAACTTTCTTTTCAGCTGATTGGATTTTCGCTGCAGTAGGGAATACCGCACCACCTAAGCCGGCAACGCCAGCTTGATAAATACGATCAATGAGTTGTTCGACAGGTTGTGTGAAAAATTCTTCAAGTGGAAATTGCTCACGCCATTTATCTAAACCATCCGCTTGAATATGAATCATATCCTCGGTTAAACCAGAAGGATGGGGCGCAACATGTTTCCCGATAAATTTTACGGTACCAGAAGTTGGGGCGTGAACAGGCAAGGTTCTTAAGCCATCACCTTGTGTTAAAGGTTGGCCTTTAAGCACATAATCGCCTTCTTTAACTAATACATTTCCTGCAGTGCCTGCGTGTTGTTTAATTGGCACATAAAAATCATGAGCAAGCTTTGATTGCTGAATAGGGGATTGGTTTGATTGAGATTTCATTTCAGGTGGATGAATCCCGCCTTTAAAATCCCAAATTTTGCCGGATTTAAATCTTGTTAATACATCAGCCATGTGATTCCGACTCCCCAACCACTAATTTTTTCTCGATTTCTGTGGTATTTACAACCGGAATGACTAATTTAGGATCAAATTTCCAGTTCCAATTATCAATATCTTTTTTCACTTTAATCATGGAAATACAATCTGTCGGACAAGGTGCCACGCAAAGTTCACAGCCTGTACAGAGATCGGGAATAATAGTATGCATGGCTTTGTTTGTACCAATAATGGCATCAACAGGGCAGGCTTGAATACATTTGGTACAGCCAATACACATATTTTCATCAATAAAAGCAACCATTTCTTCAGGTTCAGCGACATCATCCATTGCTGGGACATCAACGCCCATGATTTCGGCAATTTTTACTACCGTCGGACGACCACCTGGCACGCATTTTGTGATAACGTCACCATTAGCAATTGCTTCAGCATAAGGCTTACAGCCAGGATAGCCGCATTGCCCACATTGGCTTTGCGGTAAGATAGCATCAATTTTTTCGACGATAGGATCAGCTTCGACTTTTAATTTAATCGAAGCAAAGCCTAAAATCGCGCCAAAAATTAAAGCGAGAACGGTTACTGAAATTAAGATAAACATTATTTTTTAGTGTTATTCCAAAATAATCCGAGAAAAATCACTGTTACAGTAATAAACATCAAGAGATAAATCATTTTACTAATCCGGCGAAGCCCATAAAGGCGAGAGACATCAAACCGGCCGTAATTAATGCGATAGACGAGCCACGAAACGTAATAGGGACATCTGCAGCAACAAGGCGTTCACGCAACGCGGCAAATAAAACTAAAACCAGCGCAAAACCTAAAGAGGCGCCAAAACCATAAATGACGGATTCGGTTAAATTGTGTGCCAAATTGACGTTTAATAATGCCACGCCGAGTACGGCACAGTTTGTGGTAATCAGTGGTAAGAAAATCCCTAATAAGCGATAAAGTGATGGACTCGTTTTATTGATTACCATTTCGGTAAATTGAACCACGACGGCAATCACTAAAATGAACACTAATGTGCGCAAGAAGGTGGCATTTAGTGGCATTAAAATATAATTATCGACTAAATAAGAACACAATGATGCGACGGTTAATACGAACGTCGTAGCAAGCCCCATACCAATCGCCGTTTCAATCTTTTTGGATACGCCCATAAATGGACAAAGTCCTAAGAATTTGACCAAAACAAAGTTATTGATTAATGCGGTGCTGATAATGAGTAGAATGTAATGTGTCATTGCGTCTAAATTTATTTTACATAAGTGGCGTATTATCTCTATTTATCGCACTGAGAACAATAAAAAATTTGGGGTAGTGCGGTCAGTTTTTCCTTTGTTTTTTATTTGGTAATCGATTCTTTCTGACTATGTTGGAAATAGCGATATAGCTGCGGTAGCAATTGAGAAATCAAATTAAGCTGCTGATATGGTAACGCAAAAGCCATATCTGCTTTGGTTTGATTTTCATCCAACTGAATTTCTTTTAGACTTTGCTCGATATTACCTTGTAGTTTGGCGAAGATTTCAGGACGAAGCTTTTCAATATTTTCCAGCGTATATAAAACCTTTTTCGCAACAGGATAAAAATCTGATAAAAACTCGGTAGTTTGTTGTAATTGTGCCATTTTATTGCGATATGCCCCTAAAGCAGAAATATAGCTCAAGAGGGAATAATTCATTTTTAACAAGTCAAAACCTTCCTGCAAATAAGCTTGATATTTCTTCGGTTCGTTGTTCATGTTGGAAAGCGTCGTACTTAATGCCGCCGCATATTGATGAGCATTACGGCGTGCAATGCGGTATTTTAAATTATCGCTTTTACCGAATTGAAGTTGGCTAATAATGTGCAAGAAATATTGTGCATCACTTTGAATCGCTTGACGGCTCACTTTATCGAGTTGGAGATATTTCCAATCCGGCCATAAATAAGAAACGGCAAACCATGCAATGGCTGAACCTAATACAGTATCAATGAGGCGAGGGAAGAGCGCTGATTGTGTGTCAAATCCCATTACATCGAAACTGATCAATACTTGCAAGGTAATAAAGAACGTGGAGAAACTGTAATTATTACTGCGGAAAAAGAAAAAGAGCGTACTGGTTACCACCATTAAACCAAGTTTCATCTCTAATGTTGGGTTGAGATATGGTAATAAGGAGCCAATAATTACCCCTAAAATCGTACCAATAATACGCTGGCGTAACCGTACTTTGGTTGCAGAATAGTTTGGCTGACACACAAAGACCGCAGTAAGCAAAATCCAGTAACCCAAATTAAATTGGAAAAATTCAACAATTGCGCAACACAAAAACACCACGATAGACAAACGCACGGCATGACGGAAAAGTGGTGACTCAAAAGTGAAATTACTTCCAATAACAGAAAGAATATTTTTTAATCCCGTAATTTGTTCAGTATGGATCTGTGCAGTTTGCTCATTTTCACTGGTTTCTTGCTCAAGGTGACGTAGCTGCCAGTTAATGCTTTGCAGATTATCAATCAGTGTTTGAAGAGCTAGTAACACATTGTTTTGATTGGTATGTTCTTTACTATAAAGCTCAAGGGATTGAATTGTGCCCATCAATGCTTTTTCTACGCGAATATTATAGTGATAAGGCGTATTCTGACGCAGGCAAGCCGTAATATCGTGACAGGCTTGCGCTTGTAATTCGAGCAAGCGCTGGATGCGGAAAATTAAGTCCGTATTTTTAAGCTGTTCCGCAATTTGTCGATAATCAAAATGTGTCGAATTTGCACGCTCATGAATGTCTTGCGCAGCAAAATAATAGCGAATCATGCGTTGTGTACGAGCATGGCGATGTTGTCCTCGAATACGATAGAAAAGTGCTGTTCTCGCTTGGTTGAAAGCCTCCACCACATTGGTGTTTTTCATCGCAAAATTAAGATGTTTTTTCTCGATTTCATCAATCTCATCAGGATCAAAAAATTCTGATTTTGCATCTAAATAATTACCTAAGGCACAAAACGCTTTTGCCACGCTTTCTTGTACAGGACGGTTTGGGAAAAAGAGATAAACAATGATGGTCACAATACTGTAAAGCAAAGTGCCTAATAAAATCATCACCGGATTGATAAACCAGCTTGCAGAATTATCTGGTGTATAAGTGAGAGTGGTATAAATGGCTACCACCAGCGTACCAAACGCAATGGTGCGATAACGTTCACCCACGGCTCCAACCATCGTAAATAAAAAGGTGATGATGGTCATCAGCAATACGTATTGAATGGGTTTACCAATATTGAGTTGAACGATAAAGGTTGAAATGGCAAAGGCAATTAAAGTGTAAAAAATATTTTTTAATCGTCCGGTAAGACGATTATCTAAATCAACTAAACCGCCTGCAATAATCCCTAAAATTAAGGGCATAGATTGCGTAGAAATATCAAAAAACCAGACACCGAACGCTGCGATATTCACTGCAATAAAAATAGGTATTGAAGCGATTACTTTTGCATTAAGCCATTGATTCATGTGATATCCTTGCTTATTATTTTATGACTAAAAAATGGATGATAAAAAAGTGAGCGGGAAGGCTCACTTCTTTATCAAAGTGCGGTTAAAAAAACGATTATTTTTGTTTTTTCGCCCAGTTTAAGAAACGAGTTTGGGTTTCTTTATCGGCTTGTTGGAACCAGTATTGTAATTGTTGTTCAGCAACGTTTTCACCTTGCACAACGACTTTGCCTTTCGCTGCTTTTCCTGATGCAGCAGGCATCATACCTACTGTAGGTGCCGCTAAAGCTGAAACCGCTGCGGGTGCGTTAGATGCATTATACTCAGCAAGATCATTCACAATATTCGCTGATGGGAATAAACCTTCTTGTTTTAAGGTATCCACTTTAGCATCAATCACATTACCTGATTTTGTTTTAACGGTAATTTGTGGTTGCGCATTAAATTTTTCACCATCTTCTTGAGAACGAATTTTTTCTGCAGATAACACAACATCATCAGCCGTACCTTTGAAGGTCACAATAATAGGATTAGACTCAAAAAGTCCTTGGCTAGAACCAGTACCGACGATCTCACCTAAACGTACTACAACTTGTTGTGTTTGGTCAGCTTCAGCATTGAATGATTTTTTTTCTTTTAGAAGGGATTTGCTAGCTTTTTGGCCGTTGATAGCAAGAAATTCAAGGTTTGATGAGGTGGTGACCATGCCGGCTAAGCTACTCGCACTGACTGCAAGGGCAACAACACCTAAAGCAAACTTACATAATTTCATAATTACTCCTTTTATTTTTGAATGAAATTAGATGCTTGTAATGCTATGCTAAATTTAAAAAAATGGGAATAGGAAAGTGCGGTTAATTTTTAAAAAGTTTTTGTAACAAAGGAGCAAATCATGGCAAAACGATTTGTCGTATATGGTCGAGTTCAAGGTGTCGGGTTTCGCTATTTTACGTGGAAAGAAGCAGAGAAAATTGGTATTAAAGGCACGGTAAGAAATTGTACAGACGGAAGTGTCGAAATCATTGCGGAAGGCAACGATGACCAACTGCAATACTTTTATGATTGGTTAAAAGTCGGGCCAAGAACCGCAACTGTTGAACGGGTCTTAGTCGATAATATTGAAGATAAACGCTATTCTGACTTTTCGATTATTCATCGCTAAAATTGACCGCACTTTACAGTGTGAATTGATGCTCGTAGAATACGCCGCTTGTTTATAAATAGGAAAAATTATGCGTAATCAAACAAAACTTCATCTTCAACAATTACAACTCGCCATGCAAAAACTTGATTTATGGCAAGCGGTTCCGCCCTCACAAGACGCTTTTTTAAGTGAAGAGCCTTTTGCCATTGATACCATGTCACCAGAAGAATGGTTGCAATGGATTTTTATTCCAAGAATGTTTGCCTTACTTGAAAGTGGCGCTGAGTTACCCTCAAAAATTGCGGTGTCTCCTTATTTAGAGGAAGCGTTTAAAGAAGCAGAAGAAGATTTTTTAGTTGAATTATTAACACCGTTACGTGAATTAGAAGCCTTATTACAAAATCAATAAATGTTAGAAATTTTATATCAAGATGAATATCTTGTCGCCGTCAATAAACCTGCGGGTATGTTGGTACATCGTAGTTGGCTAGATGCTCATGAAACGCAGTTTGTGATGCAAACCTTGCGCGATCAAATCGGGCAGCATGTTTTTCCTATTCATCGATTAGATCGCCCCACATCAGGTGTTTTACTGTTTGCTTTAAATAGTGAAATAGCGAATTTAATGTGTCAGCAATTTGAACAAAAAACGGTGCAAAAATCTTATTTAGCGATTGTGCGAGGGTATTTACAAGGCAAAGGACAGATTGATTATCCTCTTAAAATCCAATTAGATAAGATTGCAGATAAGTTTGCCCAGGAAGATAAAGCCCCTCAAGAGGCAGTGACGGATTATGAGGGCTTAAACATTGTGGAAATGCCTTATGCAGTAGGACGTTATCAAACAACAAGATACTCTTTAGTTAAGTTAATTCCCCAAACAGGCAGAAAACATCAGTTACGACGTCACATGAAACATATCTTTCATCCTATTTTAGGGGATACACAATATGGGGATTTACATCAAAATCGTGCATTGACGGAACATTCAGGCTGTCAGCGTTTATTTTTACACGCAGATATACTTATTTTTGAGCATCCGGTTGATTTAAAAAAAATAGAAATTAAAGCTAATTTAGATGAACAATGGATGAAAGTGATGGAATTATTTAATTGGTCTATTTAACGAGAAGAAATCATGTTAGATATTAATTTAACCCACGAACAGCAACAAAAAGCAGTAGAGCAAATTCAGGAATTAATGGCACAAGGAATTAGTAGTGGTGAAGCCATTCAAATTGTGGCAAAAGCATTGCGTGAAATTCATCAAAAAGGTGAGAAAGAGGCTTCAGACAGTAAATAAATAAAAATTTTTGTGATCAATGTATCATTTTTAAAGTTTCCTTGTTGCATAAAAAAATAAAATGTTTGAATATATTTCCAATTGAGGTGATAAGGCATGAGTCTTATTGTTTTTAAGTATTAAGGGCGAAGCCTATAGAGGTCTACTATGGAAATTGGTGTAGTAAAGTGGTTTAATAACGCAAAAGGATTTGGATTTATTTCTGCAGAAGGCGTGGATACAGACATCTTTGCACATTATTCAGCGATTGAAATGGATGGTTACCGTTCATTGAAAGCAGGGCAGCGTGTGCAGTTTGAGGTGATTCACGGCGACAAAGGATCTCACGCTACAAAAATTATTCCGATTGTGGAATAGATGGAACGCTAAAACGTTTCAAAATTTTCTCTATTTAGCATAATCAAAAGCCAAGGTTTCGACTTTGGCTTTTTTTCATCTTATTTATTGAGCAAATTTTTTAAACCGGCTTTCATTGCCGTCATTTGGCTTTCATATAATGCTTTGCTTTCACGTTCATCAATCATATAAGTGATAGTTTCAGAAAGTGTCATTTTCATTTTGCGTGAATATTTAGATAAACGAAGCCAAACACCATATTCTAAATCAATAGATTTTTTCTTCGTTGATTGTTTTTCAGCATTAAAAAAGCGTTTACGTCTTGCACGAATAGCCTGATCAAGTTTAATAGGTAAATCAAGAGAAAGGTGATTTTTAATCCATTCCTCTATTTTTTCAGGATAATTCTGACATTCTATTAATTCTTGAACTTTGCTTTCTTCTAAGCTTTTTTCTTCATAACGGGTAATTTTTTCCCCTTCGCGATATTTGCGAATGAGATAAATCCATTTCCAGTTTGCTTCTTGGTTTTCTAATTTCTGATATTTCATCGTTTTATTATGCTTTTTAGTGACGTGGTAACCTCATAAATATACGCGCTTTAAACAAAATTTTCCAGTAGATTTTTATAACGGATTTTCACTTAGGATGAAGTGTGCGATAATACCGCCAATTTAATTAAAGCGAGATATGTCGTGACTTCAACATCTTCGGAACAAGCCTTAAATTGGCGAGCCTTACAACCAGAATTATCGATTACTGAACTTTCAGCTGAAAAGGCTGATTTTTGGTCATTACAAAAACATGCCACAAAAGCGATTTCTTTATTTTTAAAACAGCCTCGTCGCTCTCTATTGGTTTTAAAAGCCGATGATCAAGCAGAATATGCAGATTTATTAGCGGAACTTATTCGCCAAGAACAGCCAAAAGAGCGGTCAGTTTTTGGGGTGAATTATGTAGTTGAGCAGGGAGATTCTTTTTCTTTCCCTCGTATTTATACTGAGCCTGCCCAATCTCTCGCTGATAATTTTGCTGCACAAGGTGATGTACTGAAGGCATTACATGCCGATCAATTTAGTCTTTTTGGTAGTGTGCGAGTTCACCCAAGTTCGCAAGATATTTTGCTTACACCAGGTTTAGTGCATCAAGCCAATGGGGGCGTTTTGATTTTAAGTGCAGCAACGATGCTAAGCCAATTTGATTTATGGCAACGCTTAAAACATATTTTACAAACGCAAACTTTTGATTGGTATTCAGCCCATCCATTTAAAACCTTGCCTTGTGATATTCCAAGTTATCCACTTAATTTAAAAGTGGTGATTTTAGGCAATCGCACTGAAATTGCGACCTTAGGTGAGTTAGAAGAAGATCTTTACAGCTTGGCTGATTATGCTGAAATTGAAAGTTATTATTCTGTTGCACAACCTAAAGCACAAGAAAATTGGGCTAATTATGTGTTGGCATTAGCCTCAAAATATGAGCTCGATTTAGATTTAACCGCATTAAATAAACTCTATCAGTTATTGGTACGTGAGAGTGAAGATCGCTTTTTAATTAATATTTCACCGTTAAAAATAACAGAAATGTTGCTTAATGCCGCGACGTTGTCACAAAAACAAACCTTAAGTGCGGTTGATTTTGAGCAAGCTTTTAAACAAAAGAACGAACAGCACGGTTTTTTACGTGAACGCACTTATGCAGATATTCTTAACGAACAAATTTATGTGGAAACCAACGGTGAAATTGTTGGGCAGATTAATGGCTTGTCTGTGATTGAATATCCAGGCACCCCCGTTTGTTTCGGAGAGCCTTCTCGTATCAGTTGTTTAGTGCAGTTTGGTGATGGTGAAGTCGTGGATGTGGAGCGTAAAAACGAATTAGCGGGTAATCTCCACGGGAAAGGCATGATGATTTCAGAAGCGTGCTTGGCCAGTATCTTAGAGTTACCATCACAGTTACCATTTTCGGCTTCTTTAGTATTTGAACAATCTTATGGTGAAATTGACGGCGATAGTGCATCTTTAGCTATTTTCTCCGTATTAGTCAGTGCGTTATCTGATTTGCCGTTACCACAAAATATTGCGATTACCGGTACCATTGACCAATTTGGTTTGGTGCATGCGGTAGGCGGAGTGAATGATAAAATTGAAGGCTTTTTCACCATTTGCCAACGTCGAGGTTTGACAGGTAAACAAGGTGTTATCATTCCAGCAACGACAATTCAGCAATTAAGCCTATCTGATGAAGTGGTTGAGGCAGTGAAAAATGAGCAGTTCTTTATCTATCAAGTCGAAGATATTTATCAAACAGCTAAAATTCTATTTGACCGCGATTTATTGGAAGAGAAAGAAGAATATGCGAAGGGCAAAGAGCCTATTGCGCGTTTAATTCAAAATCGAATTGCTTTCCGTTCGGAAACGCCGAAAAAAAACTGGTTAGATTTCTTTAAATCTTAATTTCTTTAAAGCGAACCTTGGGTTCGCTTTTCTTTTATGTGAATTTTACTGACTGATCCGACAAGTTGAGCTAACAAGTGTTCGCTGTTTACATTTCTTATAAATCCCCATAGAATCTACACTTATTGTTTGTAACCAAGCAAAACTACATATACAAGGAAATGAAAAATGGAAAACACCTGTACACCCAACATCAAAAGTAGCTATACCTATGAAGATTTATTAGCTTCTGGTCGTGGTGAATTATTTGGTAAAGAAGGCCCGCAACTTCCTGCGCCAACCATGTTGATGATGGATCGCATTGTAAAAATGACCGAAGACGGCGGTGCGTTTGGTAAAGGGTATATTGAAGCGGAATTAGATATTCATCCAGATTTACCGTTTTTCGGTTGCCACTTTATTGGTGACCCAGTGATGCCAGGTTGCTTAGGCTTAGATGCGATGTGGCAGTTAGTCGGTTTCTTCCTTGGTTGGGTTGGCGGTAAAGGTAAAGGCCGTGCATTAGGCGTAGGTGAAGTGAAATTTACCGGACAAATCTTACCATCCGCGAAAAAAGTGATTTATCGCATTAATATGAAACGTGTGATTAATCGCAAATTAGTAATGGGAATGGCTGACGGTGAAGTGGAAGTAGATGGACGTGTTATCTACACTGCAACCGATTTAAAAGTTGGCTTATTCCAAGATACATCAAGTTTCTAATTTAAATAAACACAACATCATAAAAAAGATAGCCCGATTCATTCGGGCTTTTCTTTTTTTATTCTTCGTCAATGATATCGACAAATTCGGCATTTAATAATTTAGCCAAATCTTGTGGGGCCAATTCGACGCTTAATCCACGTTTTCCACCAGAAACAAAAATCGTATCAAACTCAAGTGCGGTCGAATTTATTACTGTTTTTACACGTTTTTTTTGACCTAATGGACTAATGCCACCGACTAAATATCCCGTGCTTTTTTGTGCCGCATCTTTATCGGCCATTTCAACTTTTTTTACACCAATTGATTTTGCCGCTTTCTTTAAACTCAACATATTTGCTGTGGAAAGCACAAAACACGCTAATTTTTTCTGATCACCATTTTCAGCGACTAAAAGTGTTTTAAAGGATTGGTGCGGATCAAGCCCAAGTTTTTCAGCGGCTTCATCACCAAAATGCGTATTGTTAGGGTCATGATCATAGGTATGGAGAGTAAAAGGAATTTTATTTTTCTTTAGTAAATCAATTGCCGGTGTCATCTGATTTCCTTATGTATTTATACGTCTTTTTTCTGTAGAATAAATCGGTTCAGAACATTTTACAGCGGAGAGAAAAATGGACGCAAGCCTAAATATTGCTATTGCAGCAGAATTTGATCTATGTGAAAAAATTGCCGAAGCCCTTGAACAAAGTGAGCTTGATGTAGGCAAGGTTTCAATTGTAGAAATTTATCCTTTTGAAGAAGAGCAAGCGGTACGTTTTCGCAATAAAGCGGTTGCTCAATTAGCCACTGATGAGACTGAGTGGGACAGCGTTAATTATCTTTTCTTCGCAGGCCAAATTGACCAAGCGCCTCTATTAGCTCAAGCTGCAGAAAGTGGCTGTGTGGTGATTGATTTAAAAGGGATTTGCTCTGCATTGTCTGATGTACCTGTCGTAGTTCCTACAATCAATGAAGAAAATCTGACTGAATTAAGACAACGTAACATTGTGAGTCTGCCTGATCCGCAAGTGAGTCAATTAGCCTTATCTCTACTACCAATTATTCAACAAACAAATTTAACTCAAGTCTTTGCGACGTCACTTTTACCCGCTTCTTATACGGATGGTGAAGCCGTGAATAAACTTGCGGGACAAACCGCTCGTTTACTGAATGGTATGCCATTAGAAGAAGGTGAAACCCGTTTTGCCTTTGATGTTTTTCCACAACAAGCGGCAAATTTAAATCTGCAATTACAAAAAATCTTCCCACAGTTAGACAATGTGATTTTCCATCAAATTCAAGTGCCTGTCTTCTACGGCATGGCACAAAAAGTGACCGCACTTTCAGATTATGAATTTGATTTCCAACCACAACAAAGCGAATTAATTGAATTACACGATAGCCTTGTTACCCCCGTGATTAACGGTGAAAACGAAAACGGTGAAGAAAGCGTCAAATTGCATCTTAGCCAACAAAGTGCGGTTGAAAATGGCATCGAATTTTGGACGGTTGCAGATGAGCAACGTTTCAATATTGCCTTGTTAGGTGTGAAATTACTTGAGTCGATTTATCACCAAGGTTATTAATTTAAGTTAAGGGGATGACAATGCAACAATCTTTACTTGAGCGCCTTTTTTCGATTAAAGAAAAGGGTAGTACCACCAAAACCGAAATTATTGCCGGTATCACCACGTTTTTTACCATGGTGTATATTGTGTTTGTGAACCCATCCGTATTAGGTGATGCGGGAATGGATAAGCAAGTTGTTTTTGTGACCACTTGTTTAATTGCTGCACTGGGCACCATTGCGATGGGATTATTCAGTAATTTACCTATCGCCCTTGCGCCAGCTATGGGACTCAATGCGTTCTTTGCTTATGTAGTCGTTGGTAAGCTTGGTTATTCTTGGGAAGTAGGCATGGGCACCATTTTCTGGGGTTCGATTGGTTTATTTGTTCTCACCCTATTCCAAATCCGTTATTGGTTAATGGCCTCGATTCCGCTTTCACTGCGCGTGGGAATCGGCGCAGGTATCGGCTTTTTTATTGCCTTAATTGGCTTTAAAAATATGGGGTTGGTTGTAGCAAATCCTGCAACCTTAGTGGCATTAGGCAATTTACATGATCCTAAAATTCTGCTTGGCGTATTAGGTTTCTTTATTATCGTCGTTTTAGCTGCACGTAATATTTTCTCTGGTGTTTTAATTTCTATTGCGGTAGTCACTGGTTTAGCGCTTTTAGTTGATGATCAAGTTACCTTCCACGGCATTGTTTCTATGCCACCAAGTTTAGGTGCGGTTGTCGGTAAAGTGGATATAGCAGGTGCTTTAGATACCGCTTTGCTCGGCATCATTTTCTCTTTCCTTTTAGTAAACCTATTTGACTCATCAGGCACCTTATTAGGTGTTACTGATAAAGCAGGTTTCAGCGATGAAAAAGGTCGTTTCCCGAAAATGAAACAAGCCCTTTATGTAGATAGTGTGAGTGCGGTAGTGGGTTCTTATATCGGCACATCTGCTATCAGTACTTATATCGAAAGTGGCGCTGGGGTTTCTGTCGGTGGTAGAACAGGTTTAACGGCGGTGACAGTCGGTGTTTTATTCTTACTTACCATTTTCTTTTCGCCACTTGCTAGTGTCGTACCAGCTTATGCAACCGCTGGGGCATTAGTCTATGTTGGGATTTTAATGGCATCTAGTCTTATCCGTGTACACTGGGATGATTTAACTGAAGCAACGCCTGCTTTTATCACTGCAGCGATGATGCCATTTACTTATTCAATTACTGAAGGTATTGCATTTGGTTTTATTAGCTATTGCGTCATGAAGGCTTGTACAGGTAAAATACGCGAGGTCAATGCCCCTGTGTGGGTGGTGTCTTTATTATTTGTAGCCAAGTTCGTTTGGGTTGGCTGATTTTATAAAGGCGTAATTTATTACGCCTTTTTATAGCATTACAATAAGGAGTGCGTCATGCAAAATATTCTTTTTATCGTCAATGATTCCACATATAGCGGAGAAAAAACCTTCAATGCTGTTCGTTTCGCCATCAATATGAAAGAAGAGCATAGCAAGGATGTGAATATTAAATTATTCTGCTTTTCTGATGCGATTTTATGCGGTATTGCTGGGCAAAACCCAAATGAAGGTTTCAATATCCAACAACTTATCGATATTTTAGCGGCACAAGGTGCTGAAATTAAATTATGCACCAGCTGCGTAAAAGCACGTGGTTTATTAGATGCTAAATTAATTGACGGTGTGACCCTTGGTACCTTAGATGATGTATCCGAGTGGACATTATGGGCGGATAAAGTTTTAACGTTCTAATTCCTGATAAAACTGACAAAATAAAAAGGTGTAATCAATAGATTGCACCTTTTTAATTCTATATAGTCGGTTTAAGTTTTTAAACCTCGCCACCAATCCCAACAAATTTCTCAACAAAGGCAACAATCTTTTGGAAAATGCTTTGTTTTTTCGTGAGATATTGCGGATTAAGCGGACTCATTTTCGGTAGAGCATCATTTAAATCCGTACCTTGTTCGCTGGCATATCCGCGTTTTAAGGAGACATTAATATAACGCTTCGCAGCATCAATATTCAGCTCTTCACTGCTAATTAATTCGTCAGCTTCTTTCTGTTGCTCTTTTTGGGCAAATTGGAAGAATGACTCAATAATGCCAGCTTTATCGGCAATGTTATCTAAATCAGTTTGATTAATAAAATCCACAATCAAACTTTCTTTCGCTCGGTTTCCTAGGCTTGCTCGGATGATAGATCGAATTTCATCAATCAGCTCAGCTTTATTTTTCGTTTTCTTGTTGTGTTCAAAAATTAATTCTAAGATGTAATCTAGATTGATTTCTTGGGATTTTAATAAATCCACTTCAAACACCACATCATCCCAATCAATGGTCGATTTTGCTTTTTCCTCTCCATCTTTTTGACGACGGAGCCAATCCCGAATATCGTTGTAAGTAGAACGGTAATTCTGAATGCTACGTTCGCTTGGCATATCAATAGGTTGCATTTCAGCAAAAGCCTCATCTGTTAAATAATATTTTTCTTTAAAGGCTTCAACGGCTTTTGCATCACTGGTATCTAGCGATTGAAATGCTTGTAAAGCAGCGAACTCATCGTAGTTTTGCAGAATATTTTCAACTCGCAAATATTCACCAAATAATTTTACAAAGTCTTTCTTGTCTTTTTCTGTTTGAATTACATCTGGATCAGGGAAGCGTTCTTGCAATTCAGCAATAACCTCTAAATACCCTCGACGGGCGGCACCTTCATCGGTAAAGCCTTCCATATATTCTTGGTAACTTTTTTCTAATACGATATTGCGCGTATTGGATTTACCGAAAAGGGTAATCGCATCAATGGTATCTTGTTCTAAATCACGGAAAGTGACGATATTGCCAAAACTTTTGGTGCTGTTATAAATACGGTTTGTACGAGAATAAGCTTGAATCAAACCATGATAACGTAAGTTTTTATCTACAAATAACGTGTTTAAGGTTGGGGCATCAAAGCCAGTTAAAAACATTCCAACGACAATTAATAAATCCACTTCTTTGTTTTTGACACGTTTGGCGAGATCACGATAGTAGTTTTGAAACGATTTCGCATCCACATCATAATTGGTAGCAAAATAGCCGTTGTAATCATCAATGGCAGATTTTAAAAATTCCTTAGCTGAGGAATTCATCGCTTCCACTTCAAAACTTTCATCGACAATATCGCCAATCGCATCTTGCTCTTCATTCGCAGCAAACGAAAAGATTGTTGCAATTTTAAGTGGATTTTTGATCTCACTTTGTAACTGTTTAAAAGTTTGATAATAAGCTTTAGCTGCATCTACGCTACTTACCGCAAACATCGCATTAAAGCCATTGTTACCCGCATTAAAGCGATGGGTCTTTTGTTTGAAATTATCTAGAACATATTGGGCAATTTGCTCAATACGTTTAGGTTGTAAAAAGGCTTGTTTTTTCTCGAGTTTTGTTAGTTCTTCAAGATTCTTTTCAGTTTCAATGCTCTTAAATTGCGGGCGAACATCATTGTAATCTACTTTAAATTTCAGCACTTTTTCGTCACGAATCGCATCGGTGATAATGTAAGAGTGGAGTTCGATGCCAAAAACACTGGCTGTAGTTTCGGCACCTAATGCGTTAGTTGGAAAAATAGGCGTGCCGGTAAAACCAAATTGATAGTATTTTTTAAATTTTCTCGTTAGATTTTTTTGCGCTTCACCAAATTGAGAACGATGACATTCATCAAAGATAAAGACAACCTGTTTATCGTAAATTGGCAATTTATCTTCCGATTTCATCAGGTTATTGAGTTTTTGAATCGTAGTAACAATAATTTTGTTATCGTCTTTTTCGATATTGCGTTTTAGCCCAGCCGTACTTTCCGAACCATTTACACTATCTGGTGAAAAACGTTGGTATTCCTTCATGGTTTGATAGTCCAAATCCTTTCTATCAACTACGAAGAATACTTTTTCAATAAAGTCTAATTCTGTTGCAAGACGTGCAGCTTTAAAACTGGTGAGTGTTTTGCCTGAGCCGGTGGTGTGCCAAATATAGCCTCCGCTTTCTTTATTGCTCCAATTTTTAGCCAAATAAGAACTTTTGATTTTCCATAAAATACGCTCAGTGGCGGCAATTTGATACGGGCGCATAATCAATAGGGTATCGGAAACATCAAACACGCAGTAATGTACCAATACATTGAGCAGGGTATGTTTTTGCAAGAAGGTCGCGGTAAAATCTTTTAAATCTTTAATCAGAGTATTTTTTGCCGTTGCCCAATTCATTGTGAAGTCGTAGCTGTTTTTATTGCGTTTGGTGGTATTAGCAAAATAGCGAGTATCTGTGCCATTAGAAATGACAAAAATCTGAATATATTTAAAGAGAGAATTTTCTTTATTGAAACTTTCTTTGCTGTAGCGGTGAATTTGATTAAAGGCTTCACGAATGGCCACGCCGCGTTTTTTCAGTTCGATATGCACAAGTGGTAAACCATTAACCAAAATCGTCACATCATAACGATTGTCATAGCTGCCGGTTTGCTCGAATTGATTGATGACTTGCAGGGTGTTATTGGCAAGATTTTTCTTATCTAGCAGATAGATATTCTGAATTCGCCCATTATCAAACACAAAATCATAAATATAGTCATCATGAATTTTACGGGTTTTCTCAATCAGACTATCGCTCGGTTTATCTAAATATTCTTCTAAAAAACGTCGCCATTCCGCATCAGAGAAAACAACATTGTTCAAGCGCTGTAATTGCGCCCGTAAGTTTTTAACCAACGCATCATGACCATTGAGTCCTTGCAAATACTCATAACCTTGCGCCTGTAAATCACGAATAAATTCACGCTCAAGGCTCCCTTCCGTTTGATAACCGGCATTGGGTTCTTCCACAAATTTATTATATTGATCTAAAACGATAAAATTATTGGATTCAGCGATAGTTTTGTATTTGGTCATGAGTGGTTCCTTAATTCTTTTACTTTTTTAGTTTTTGTAGGGTGAGCTTTAGCCCACGGTTTTATTTATGGTTGTTAATTGGTGGGCTAAAGCCCACCCTATGGGTTACGAGAAATTCAGTAACAATTCTCTATAATATTCATACCGCTTTTGGCTTTGTTCAATCGCTAAAGGTAAGCCTTCGGTGATGGAGCTGGTGAGAGTTTCAAATTTATCTAAGATTGAAACGATACGTTGTTGTTCTTTTAGTGTGGGAATATATATTTCAAAATTTTTTAGCCATCCAGTATTAAGATTAACTTTTGCTGAACCGTGAACGTTCTTTTCAACTTGCTTCCAAAATAAATTTGTATTCATCCAATGTTTTATATAAGAGTTTAAAATATTTTTATCTTTTACTCTTAAAAATCCTAGGCTAACAAATATACATAAGTCTTCATCTGTATCTACGATTACAGGGTGTCCTAAATTAGAGCCAACTCGAGTAAATAAAATATCTCCACGTTTAGGTTTCGCATTAGAAGTTGATTTTTCAAATTCTTCTCTAGAGATAAATTTTGTATTGGATAAATCTAAAAAATCATTTGAAGTGTTTTGAGCTGAAATAAATTTAACGCCATTTTCAACATATGTTGGCGTATAAGTTAGGCCCAGATAAATATTTACCACATCACTAAGTTTTTTCTTCGCCCCTCCTGTGTTTAATTGCTCTAGATTATCAGGTGAAAGCAAGGTTTCCCTATAGTATTCATACTGCTTCCGGCGTAGTGTAAGCTCGCTGGTAAGCTCGCTGGTAAGCGCTGTTAATGCGTCCAAAATTCGAACGATTTCGGTTTGGACGGAGAGTGGGGGGATGGGGATTAATTTATTAGCATAATTAGAAATCCATTGACGTTTATGATCACCATCAATTTGGTTATTTGGTAATGTATTTAACCAATAATAAATATATTTTAATAAAGCAAATTTTTCATTTTTGGATGTTATCATTTTCATTGCTGATGATTTTGCTTTAAAGTCAAAATCAACCCATTTATTTGCAGTTGTAAAATCATCAAAAATTATCACTGGTGATTTTGATGCAAAATATATCCCTTCATCCTCATTCGTATATCCCAAAATGAATGTTTTTCCAGCAGTTAATACTGGGATTGGATAATTATCATTGTATACAGTTGAATTAACAAGGTATTTAGTGGGTTGTTCATAATCGGCAACATCGCCTAGTGGTATCCATTTTACCTCAGCCCCATCCAATAATTTTTCTAAAAAAGTGCGGTTATTTTTCATGGTGTTTTACCTCTCAATCTCCGCCACAATCTTGTCAATTTCCGCGCGCAAGCGGTCGATATTAGCAACTGTTTTACGAATTTCCTCATTGAGTTCATCAATATTAATCACTTCGCGAGTGTCTTTTTGTTCCACATAAGAACTCACCGCAAGGTTGTAGTCATTTTTAACGATGTCTTCAAAGGACACGGATTTGGCTAAATGCGGCACATCCTCTTTATCGGCAAACAATTTGAGAATTTGCTCGATATGTTCCTCTTCCAAAATGTTGTTATTGGTGGCGGATTTAAATAAACCGCTAGCATCGATAAATTGCGTTTGGGTATCAGGTTTATGTTTGGAAAGCACCAAAATATTCACCGCAATACTGGTGCCAAAAAAGAGATTAGGTGCAAGTGCAATCACGGTTTCCACATAGTTATTATCCACCAAATATTGACGAATTTTTTGTTCGGCACCACCGCGATAAAAAATGCCTGGGAAGGAGACTATCGCCGCGCGGCCTTTTGCTGAAAGATAACTTAACGCATGCAAAATAAAGGCAAAGTCCGCTTTAGATTTTGGTGCAAGCACGCCGGCAGGGGCAAAGCGTTCATCGTTAATTAGCGTCGGATCGTCTGAGCCAATCCATTTCACGGAGTAAGGCGGATTAGAAACGATAGCATCGAAGGGTTTATCGTCGCCAAATTGCGGATTCATTAAGGTGTTGCCAAGGGCGATATCAAACTTGTCGTAGTTGATGTTATGTAAAAACATATTCATACGGGCAAGGTTGTAAGTGGTGTGATTAATTTCCTGCCCGAAGAACCCGTCTTCAATGATGTGTTCATCAAATGGTTTTTTCGCTTGTAACAATAAAGAACCTGAACCGGCTGCCGGGTCGTAAATTTTATTGACTTTGTCTTGTCCATATAAAGCCAGTCGAGCAATCAGCTTGGAAACGCATTGTGGTGTAAAGAACTCGCCACCCGATTTACCGGCATTAGCAGCATAGTTGGAAATTAAATATTCGTAAGCATCACCGAATAAATCGATATGATTATCTTCAAAGCCACCAAAATCTAACTCAGCAACGCCTTTTAATACCGCAGCTAGACGGCTGTTTTTATCGGCAACGGTATTGCCTAAACGGTTGCTGGTGGTATCAAAATCAGCAAATAAGCCTTTGATATCCTGTTCGGAAGGGTAACCAGTAGCGGAGTTTTCAATATCATTAAAGATTTGTTTTAATTCAGTATTGAGATTTGGATTGCTGTTGGCATTCGCCACAACATTATTAAATAATTGGCTTGGATAAATAAAGTAACCTTTACTTTTTACCGCTTCAGCTTTAATTGCTGGTGTGATGATATTATCGGATGATTTTGCGTAATTTATACTTTCATCCCCATTTTCCATGTAGTTGACAAAATTTTCGCTGATAAAACGATAGAAAAGTGTCCCTAAAACGTATTGTTTAAAATCCCAACCGTCAACAGCACCTCGTACATCATTAGCGATTTGCCAAATACGGCGATGAAGTTCATCACGTTGTCGTTGTTGAATTGCAGCAGCCATAAAATCCTCAGAATATTTTGTGTCATTATTAAGTTATAAATGTTCAAAATTATACAGGAAATAAATAATAACTAAATGAATTTCTATGGAAATTCCTCTACAATAAGAACTCACTAATGTTTCCGAAAAAATAAAAAATGAGCCAAAAATCAACCGCACTTAATGCCATTTCGTTACCCTTAAATCAAGTCAATTTAATTGAAGCCTCTGCCGGTACTGGGAAAACCTATACCATCGGTTCTATCTATCTTCGTTTACTTTTACAGGCTGGTGAGAATTGTTTTTCTCGTCCGTTGAATGTGGAAGAGATTTTGGTCGTAACCTTTACTGAAATGGCGACGGAAGATTTAAAACGTAAAATTCGGGAGCGTTTAGCGGCGGCGATTTCGGTTTTTTCTGAATATTATGAAAAGCAAGACAAGGCGATTTTTACTGGAGAACATCAATTTTTAGCGGAATTATTGCCTTATTTAGAGGATATTCCGACTGCACTTCGCCGCTTAAAGCTGGCCGAACAAAATTTAGATTTAGCTTCCATTTATACCATTCACGGTTTTTGTCGCCGAATGCTGATGCAGCATGCTTTCAATTCAGGTGTGCATTTCAATTTAAAACTTCTCAAAGATCAGTCTGATTTACTCAAACAGTTTGCAAATGAATTTTGGCGGGAGCATTTTTATGATTTGCCTTTCCATTTGGCTGCATTTATCTCAAAAGAATTAAAGTCGCCAGAAGATGTATTGAATGATTTAGGCTCAAATATTGGGAATGATTTTTCTGTGCAACTTGATGAACCAGAACTGTTAGAACTGCCATTAAAAGAATTTTTGCAAAAAGATATTGCTAAAAATGCAGAAATTATTGAAAAGATTAAAGATACTTGGTTAGAAAGTGCGGTTAAAATCCGAGATCTTTTTGATGAAGAAGTCGTCAAAAAAGAGAAATCTTGTTTAAATGGTAAAACATATTCAAGTAAAACAATTTTATCTTTTGTGGATGAAGTCACCTCATGGGCAAAAAATAGAGCAGATATCACCTTAAATGAAACATTAGTAAAAAAATTTACGCAATCGGCTTTAGATAACGCCGTCAAAGCAGATTTTAAGAAAAAAGGGGTGAGAATAACACATCCTGCCTTTGAAGAGATTGAAGCTTTAATTGAAGAAATTCAACCAAGTGATTTATTTAAAAAAATCATTCTCTATCACTATCGTCAAGGTATTCAAAAGAAACTTCTTGAATACAAAGCGAATCATCCTGAAAAATCCTTCGATGATTTATTACGCTTATTGAAAGAAGCATTATATGGTGATGGCGGAGAACAGTTGGCGGAATTAATTCGTTTTCAATATCCTTTTGCCATGATTGACGAGTTCCAAGATACGGATGCATTGCAGTATCAAATTTTCTCTAAAATTTATCGTAATGAAACCGCGTCTGGCAATGTTGGCTTTATGATGATCGGGGACCCAAAACAGGCGATTTATCGCTTCCGTGGTGCCGATATTTTCACTTATTTAAAAGCAGCAGACGAAGCGAGCGAGCGTTTTAATTTAGGCACAAACTACCGTTCATCCCAACCTTTAGTGGAAGGGGTAAATCGATTATTTGATTTTAAAAATGATCCCTTTATTTATGAAAATATAGAATTTTTAAATGTAGGCGCAGCCAAGAAAAATCTTGTTTTTCAGCTAAATAATCAGCCTGAGCCAGCCTTCCGTTTTTACATTAATGATAAAGATGAATCCACCCAGCAAGATTATGCGAAAGCTTGCGCAACATCGATTCAGCAATGGTTAAAAAGTGCAGCTGAAAATCTGGTAGTTTTTCCGAATGAAAGCAAAGCAGAAAATCAAACATTGCGAGCAGAGAATATTGCTGTTTTGGTGCGTGGTTATACCGAAGCGGATCTCGTGAAGAAAGAATTACAAGCACTCGGTATTGCGTCGGTTTACCTTTCGGATAGAGGAAATGTCTTTGAGAGCAATACAGCAAAAGAACTGACCTTGATTTTGCAAGCCTGTTTGAGTGTGACGGAACGTCCAATTTTGAATGCCATTGCGACCGCATTTTTCGGCTTAAATGCAGCTGAAATTCACCAAATTCACCAGGATGAAATTCAGTGGCAACGTTGGGCTGAAAAATTTGCAGAGTATCAACAAATTTGGCAACGCCAAGGCGTATTGCCGATGTTGCACCATTTACTTTTAGCTGAAAATATCACAGAAAAGCTCTTATCTCGGCCTGATGGCGAACGAAAACTGACGGATTTATTACATTTAGCTGAAATTTTACAGCAAGCAACCGCATTAAATGAAAGTGAAGCGGCATTATTGCGTTGGTTTGAAAAGCAAATTCAAGATGAATGTCGTCAAGAAGCACAAATTCGTTTAGAAAGCGAACGTCAGTTAGTGAAGATTGTGACTATCCATAAATCGAAAGGGTTGGAATATGATTTAGTTTGGTTGCCATTTTTAGGAAATGCAGCAAAAGACCCAACTAAAAAGAAACTGTTTAATTTATATTACGACAGTGATGAAGAGAAAACCTTGTGGGACATGCAAGATCAACACTTGGATGATTTAACCCAAGAAGTTTTTGCGGAAGAATTGCGCTTGCTTTATGTGGCATTAACCCGAGCAAAATATCAAATGGCCTTTGTGTTACCGAAAGCCTTTGATAAAAAATGGAATGCTTTATTGTATGTTTTAACACAAGGTGAAATTGGTCGAAAACTCGATTTGCCAAATAATTGGGATACCCAACCGTTATTGGAAAAATTTAAGCAGCTTTTACCAAATGATGTAGCAATTGAATTAACCGATGTGTTACAAGCCAGTGAACCACTTACCTTAAATATTTCTCAAGAAAATTTAAGTGCAGAAATTTTCCAAGGTGAAATTGAACAAGATTGGCGAGTGACGAGCTTTAGTGGCATAGAACAAACACATCAACGCAAAGATTATTTGAATGAAAGTGCGGTGAAAAAATCGCTCATTTTTGATGATGCGAAAGATTATGATGCATCGATTTCAATAGAAAATATCCCTGAAAATCTGACCGAACTTGCTCATGATAACGATGAAATGGTTCTAGATTTCCCAAGGGGAACACAAATCGGTACGTTATTGCATCGTTATTTTGAAAAAGTGCCTTTTGCTCAACTGGCTGAAAACGAAAACATTGAAAAATTATGTCAAGATTTGAATCTTGCGGAAGAGCAATTTGCAGCAGTTCAACAGTGGTTTGAACAAATACTCAGCACACCAATTTTGCCAAACGATGATCTTGCCCTTGCTCAAATTAACGAAAAACAATGCTTAAAAGAGTTAGCGTTTTATCTCAATATCACAAGCCATTTTGATGTCGCAGGTTTTAATCGAGCGTTAGCAACCTTGCATCATTTGCCATCAGAACCGTTACAGTTTGATGATATTCAAGGTATGGTGCGAGGCACAATGGACTTAGTTTTTAGTCATCAAGATAAATATTATTTGCTTGATTACAAATCGAATTTCTTGGGCGAAACATTAAAGGATTATGATCAAGCTGCATTGAAGAAAGCCATGTTAGACCATCACTATGATTGGCAATATTTGTTGTATGTGGTGGCATTACACCGTTATTTAAAAACACGTTTGCCTCACTATGATTACAACCGAGATTTTGGTGGTGTGGTCTATGCATTTTTACGTGGCATGAATGGTTCGCCACAATCGGGCATCTTTTTTGATAAACCAGATTGGCAATTAATCCAACAATTAGAGGAATTATTTTAATGTTAAGCCTATTAAAATCATTGCAAGAACAAGGTGTGATTACTCAAGGCGATTATTATTTTGCTCAATTAATTGCGGATAAACAAAAAGATAAAGGCTATGCCGAGCCCATCCAAAATTTAGCGATTTTATTAGCCGCACTTTGCAACTGGAGCTATACGCAAGGCAATACTTGTTGTGTGTTAGATCGCTTTTTAGAACGTAATTTATTCGGGTTGGCTTATCGTCATACTGAAACAGATTTTTTGTCGCTTATCAATGAAAAGATTGGTTCATTTCCTGTATCAAAATGGCAATCAGCCTTAGCGGGGCATATCGCTTTTACACAAGATCCTGAAAATCAGATTGCCCCTCTCGCATTTCAATTTGGGGCGATTTATTTCTATCGAGCTTGGCAAGATGAATTCCGCGTGGCGCAATATATTAAAAATGCCTTGAAAAATGACCGCACTTTATCGGTAGAGCCGCAACAAATTCGGGCATTATTAGATCGCTATTTTCCTCAACAACAAGCGCAAGTTGATTGGCAAAAAGTAGCAGTCGCAACGGCGGTAAAAAGCCCATTTTCTGTGATTACAGGTGGCCCTGGAACAGGGAAAACAACGACAGTCACTCGCTTGTTATGTGTATTACAGGAATTATTTGGTGGCAAACTTCATATTAAATTGGTTGCGCCAACGGGAAAAGCGACGGCTCGTTTAACGGAATCCATCGAAAACGCCTTGGCTCAAATGCCGATTTCAGATGAGTTACGCGCATCCATTCCTAAAACAGCAGAAACGTTGCATCGTTTACTAGGCGTTCGACCTTTTACCGATAGCGTGAAATATCATGCACATAATCCACTGCAAATCGATGTACTAGTAGTGGATGAAACCTCAATGATTGATTTGCCTATGATGGCGAAACTTGTGCAAGCGTTGAAACCCGAAACGCGTTTGATTTTATTGGGTGACCAAGCTCAATTGGCTTCTGTTGAAGCGGGGGCAGTATTAGGTGAAATTGCACAGTTTTTAACGCAAGATTATAGCCCTACTCAAGCTGATTATATCTATGCAACAACAGGCTATACTGTTCCAACTGGGGGGGAGCATAGTCCGTTGCGCGATACCATTTGCCATTTAACCTTTAGTCGTCGTTTCCGAGATGATTCGGGCATTAAACAACTTGCAGCGCAAATTCAACAAGGAAAAGGTGAGGGTAGTGTGGCAACCTTTGCGGAATATCCACAAGAGTTGCATTTCCACCATTTTGATGAAGAGCAAGATGTTAAAGAATCTGTTCGCCAAGTGGTGAAAAGTGCGGTTGAAAATTACCGTGTTTATTTAACGCAACTTCAAACTTATTTTGCTCAGAAGAAAGATCTCAATGCAAAATTTATAGATGAAAAGGGTAATGAGAAAACTTATGCAGAAGCGATTTTAGACCGTTTTAATTCGGTGAGATTTTTGACCGCACTTCGCGCTTCAGCATTAGGTGTGGAAGAATTAAATCGTGAAATTGCCTTGGCATTGCGTGCAGAAAAACTACTTTGGTTCCGCCAAGAAGATGATTGGTATATCGGTAAGCCAATTATGATTACAGAAAACGATCATAATGTGAAACTGTATAACGGTGATATTGGCTTGTGTTTAGCTAAAGGCAAAGTGTGGTTCGGCAATAGAGAAGTTTCGACCAGTCGTATTCCTGCTCACGATCCTGCGTTTATGATGACGATTCATAAATCCCAAGGTTCGGAATTTGATCATACGGTTATGGTGTTACCAACAGAACCCAATCCAGTGCTTTCACGAGAGCTGGTATTTACCGGTGTTACCCGTGCGAAAAATCAACTTTCAGTTTTTGCCAATGAAAAAATCTGGCAAAGTGCGGTCAGAAATACGGTAAAAAGACAAAGTGGATTAGGAAAGTTATTACAGGAAGAAGAGGAGTAAAAAATGAAATTATATGTTTACGATCATTGCCCGTTTTGTGTGCGAGCTCGCATGATTTTCGGTTTAAAAAATTTACCGGTAGAACTTGTAGTGCTCGCAAATGATGATGAAGCAACACCGATTAGTTTAGTGGGCAAAAAGGTTGTGCCAATTCTTGTCAAAGAAGATGGTACCGCGATGCCGGAAAGTTTGGATATCGTGCATTATGTAGATGAGCATTTTGGTGAAAAAATCTTATCTGACCACGTTCGTCCAGAAATTGAAGCATGGTTAAAAGAAGTCGGCAGTTATTATGGTCATCTTACGACTGCACGCTTTACGCAAATCGGTTTAGCTGAATTTGAAACCCAAAGTGCGGTTGATTATTTCACTAAAAAGAAAACGGAATTTATTGGTGATTTTGCAGAAAATATTGCGAAGACTGAAACCTATCTTGCTCGCTTAAAAGGCGATTTAGCGAAATTAGCGGTATTGATTCAATCTGAAAATGCCTTAAACGGCCAACTTTCTCTTGAAGATATTATCGTTTTCCCTGTATTACGAAATCTGACTTGTGTGAAAGGAATCGAATTCCCACCAGCGGTTTTAGCTTATATCACGAATATGGCTAAATTAAGTGATGTGCCATTATATTTTGATAAAGCTGTTTAATCTTGGTGATACATAAGCTTTGGAAATACTGAAATTTTGACTATGGTTTATAGGTGTGGTCATTTTTTCAGTATTTTTATTTATCGGTTTATAACCTCTAACGTTCATTTTAATTTCCCATCATTTTGATGAAGAGCAAAATGTTAAAGAATCTGTTTGATAAGTGGTGAAAAGTGCGGTCGAAAATTACCGTGTTTATTTAACTCAACTTCAAACTTATTTTGCTCAGAAGAAAGATCTCAGTGCAAAACTTAGATAATAATGATTGAAGCCTCATCTATTCGACATCTACATGCTAAAATGACAAAATATTTCCAACTTTACACTTTCAATTATTGTGAAAAAAACAGAATATTAAAAATGACTTCATTAAATAAGGAAACCAACATGAAATTGACAAAAACACTTCTCACTACAGCTATTCTAGGCTTTTCACTTGCTTCTTGCCATTCAACAGGTTTGACAAATACACCGGACCAACAGCTTGATCAAGGTTTTGAAGCGGTCAAAAAAGGAGATTACCAAACAGCGTTGAAACTTTGGAAGCCTCTGGCTGATCAAGGGGATGCAAGAGCTCAATATAATTTAGGCCTTATGTATCGTAATGGAAATGGTATACAAGACGATGTTGAAGCAGCAAAATGGTTTCGAAAAGCAGCGGAAAACGGGGATGTAAAAGCTCAACATAATTTGGGCATGATGTATGCGAAAGGAGAGGGCGTAGAACAAGATTATGTTGAAGCGGTGAAATGGTACCGAAAAGCAGCGGATCAAGGGGGGCTACGTTCTCAATATAGTTTGGGCGTGATGTATTATAATGGAGTAGGTGTAAAACAAGATTATGTTGAAGCAGCGAAATGGTACCGAAAAGCGGCGGATAAAGGATATACAATGGCTCAATTTAATTTGGGCCTGATGTATCGCGATGGAGAAGGTGTAAAACAAAATAGAACCGTAGCCAAAGAATGGTTGGGTAAGGCTTGCGATAATGGTGATAAAAAAGGTTGTTTGTATTATAAAAAATTAAAATAAGGTGAATTGTAATATTTCTTAACTTTGACTTGGATCATAGGTACAGTCATTTTTTCAGTATTTTTTATTTATCGATCTATAATCTTTTACGTCTATTTTAATAAGAGCGTAAAGATATGGAGCAAGAATATCAGCGTGCGGTTACCCGAATTTGTGTGCAAACCGCCTTGTTATTATTACAACATGGAGCAGAAAGTGCAGTTGTTGTGCAAATGGCACAGCGATTGGGAGTTGCCTTAGGCATTGAAAGCGTGGAGTGTGCTTTAACGGCAAATGCCGTATTACTTACCACACTTTCCAAACAACATTGTATTACCACTATACGTAAGAATGTTGATAAAGGCATTAATATGCAAATCGTTACAGATGTTCAACGTATTGTGATTGCGGTAGAGCGTCGTTTATATGATTTATCGATGGCACAAACGAAACTGGATAAATTAAAACCACTAAGATATAACCGTTATTTGGTGGTTTTTATGATTGGTTTATCTTGCGCCTCTTTTGCTCACCTTTCTGGCGGTGATATGACAATTTGTATAATTACCTTTATTGCTTCCGCCATCGCCATGTTTGTTCGACAAGAAATTTCTAAACGTCATTACAATCCACTCATCGTTTTTGCTATTACCGCATTTGTTGCCTCACTTATTTCAGGTATGAGTTTGAAATATAGTTTAGGCAACGATCCCCATATCGCATTAGCTTCTAGCGTTTTATTGCTCGTTCCAGGATTCCCATTAATTAATTCACTTGCGGATATTTTGAAAGGATATGTCAATATGGGATTAGGTCGATGGACCATAGCCACCGTTCTCACCTTTGGTGCTTGTTTAGGTATCGTATTTGCATTAAATCTTTTAAATATTGTTTCTTGGGTGGGGTAATTAGATGCTTTTACTGAATTTACTCGATGATATGTTTTTTGCAGCCATCCCGGCAGTAGGATTTGCTTTAGTATTTAATGTTCCCCCTAAGGCCTTAATGTACTGTGCTATTTTAGGAGCACTTGGACATATCACAAGAACCTTATTACTATACTTTGGTTTGCCTATTGTTTTTTCTACCTTTTTTGCAACTTGTGTCATTGGCTTTATTGGCGTACATTTGTCTCATCGTTATTTAGCTCACCCAAAGGTTTTCACTGTTGCCGCAATTATTCCAATGATTCCTGGTGTTCAGGCTTATAAAGCCATGATTGCGATTGTACAAATTCATCATTATGGATTTTCCGATAAATTATTTGAGCAAATGATTAGTTCTTTTATCAATACCAGTTTTATTTTAGGTGCTCTTGTTTTTGGTTTAGCCTTGCCAGGATTATTGTTTTATAGACAAAAGCCTGTCGTATAAAAGTGAAGTGTTTTGATAAGAGATCGAATAATTTTAGTATAAGGGCATGTTTAACATGCCCTTATCTTTTTATAATCAGATCATTAACTCGTCCATTTTTATTTTATATTTGAATTTGTTGTTATTCTTCTTGAGTAGTTGAGTAAACAACTATATTATTCACCCCTATTATATTTAATAAACATTATCTTTTGGGAATTTAATTTATGAAAATTTTAAATAAATCGTTTCTTTTGGCTATGATGTTGCCTTTAACTGGGTGTGGTACCTTAATGACTTTAGATCAACCAGAGGTTTATAGTGGTGTTCAAGAAGATGTTTCTCGTCTTACCTTTTCTAAAACCGCTCCAGCAGGAGATGTTGGTGAGGCCTTTGGTACAATTCTTTTTTATCCATTTATCATTATTGATGTTCCATTAAGTTTCGTTGGCGATACCTTAATGTTGCCAGTTAAGGGTATTCAAAAATTATCACAAGATTAATTTCAAATAAAGAGCGGTTAGATTTCACGATGTTTTTATAACATAAAGTAGAAATATAACCGCTCTTAAAATAGAAGGAATAAAAATGCTTAATCTTACTGCAACTATCATTGCAACTATTATTGCCGCAAGCACATTAAACTCACTTCCTAAGTTATCACAAGAACATACTAGTGATATAACTTCAATGACACAGGAACAACGTATTAAAAAAGCAAAAGCGCTTTATGAGAAAGGTTTTGATTATGAATATGGGATCACTAAAATGGTTGATCGTACTTTAGCGGATAAATTTTTAAAAGATGCTGCTGATTTAGATGACGCTGATGCCCTATTTTTCTTAGGGATGAATGCGATAGATAATGGCGATCTTGAACAAGCTAGAAAATATGCTGATTCTGCTATTGAACTAGGAAACATGGCAGGAAAATTTATATTGGGAGAAATTTCCGAACAGGAAGATTTAGGGAATTCTGAAGAACTATATTCGGCTGGTTTTAAAGCATTAAAAGAAAAGATTAAACAGGGCGATTTACATTATTCCAATGTACTTGGCTATGCTTACCGTTTCGGTATCGGCACTGAAGAGAATATTAAACAGGCAATTAAAGTTTTTACCCCTTCAGCTGAGCAAGGTAATGCGATGTCATTAGGACATTTAAGTGAACTTTATCTTGAACAAGATAAAATTGAAAAAGCTAAACCACTTATGCTGAAAGCGGCTGAAAAAAATAATGATGTGGCACAATACAATTTAGGTTATAGCATTTATGAAGCGGGCTCAGAAGAATCACTTTATTGGCTAAATAGAGCGGCTGAAAATAATAACCTCCAAGCCATCATGTATTTAGCGAGTTATTATCATAATCAGGATATAAAAAAAGCGATTTATTATTATCAAAAAGGTGCTGAATTAAATGATTCTCAGGCTATGCTTGAATTAAGTTATTTATATGAAAATGGCGAAGGTGTAGAAAAGGATGATAAGAAAGCCATTGAATTATTAGAAGAAGCGTTTCGATTACAGAATGTAGAAGCGATGAATGAGCTTTCTATTCGCTATTTAGAAGGTAGAGGTGTAGAACGAAATTATGAAATGGCAGAAGCGTTATTTAATAACATAATTTCATTGGATGAAAGTTTAAGTGAAAAAGAAAAAGCGCCATATAATTTATATTATCAATTTGCAGAACGTTATGAAGAATTTGCCAAAGATGATAATGCAGCATTAGAAGCTTATAAACAAGGGTACGAAATTGAAAAGAAAGAAACCAAACGAGATAATAAAGAAATTAAAGCCAAAATTAAAGCATTAGAAGCAAAATTAAATAAGAAAAAATAATGAAAGTGCGGTTAAATTTCACCGAATTTTGCAAATACAAGGAAGAAATTTAACCGCTTGTCATTCTTAATGGAATCAGAATAATTCTCTAATAAAAGGAATCCAAATGACAAATATCGTCGCATTAATTGCTACAACCGTATTAAATCTACAAACTCATCTTATACCTGTGAAATCGAATGAAGCTCTAACAGACTTGGTGATAATTGAACAGATACCAATGACACAAGCCCAGCGCGTTGAAAAAGCAAAAGCGCTTTATGAAGAAGGATATGATTATTTCTACGGCATTACGCGCCCCATGAATCGTACGAAAGCGGTAGAGTATTTTGGGGGAGCTGGAAAGTTAGAGAATGCGGATGCTTTATTTTTCCTCTCTATTCATCAACAAAATCATGACAATTTGAAGGAAGCTACCCAAACAGCGAAAAGATCGCTTGAGTTGGGAAATGAAGCCGCCAAAATTAAATTGGGTGAAATTCAAGAAGATGAAAAATTGATGAAAGAAGGTTTCAATGCACTTAAAAAGAAAGTAGATTCTGGTGATATGCATTATGCGAATTCTTTAGGCTATGCTTATGAATTTGGAATCGGCACTTCTTTGAGTATCAAAGAGGCGATGAAATACTATGAAATGGCAGCAAAACAAAATAATGCGCTAGGGATGACGAATCTTGCCGATCTTTATATTCAAGAAGATAAATTGAAAAAAGCGAAGCCTTTATTAGTTAAAGCTGCAGAAAAAGAACATGGCTATGCACAATATTTGCTCGCAATGAATTTTTTTTACTACAAGCAGGAGAATAACAAAGAGGCATTATATTGGTTAGAAAAATCAGCGAGCAATGATGAACCAGAAGCACTTTATCAATTAGGTTTGTATTATGCAGAAAAAGCTGACTTAGCTAAAGCAATTAAATACTATCAACGCGCTGCAGAGCTCAATAATGCGGAAGCAGCACTTGAGTTATATTATATCTATGGTGAGGGTTTTGGTGTCGAGCAAGATGAGGATAAAGCATTATTTTTCCTTAAGAAGGCTGCAGAATCAGGTAACCAAGAAGTGCTTGATGAATTAGCCGCTATGGCATTGAGTGGACAAGGCAATATGGATACTAAAGAAGCAGAGTATTGGATTAAAAAAGCAGGCTATACGGACGAAATGCTTAAAGAATTAGATAAGCTGCAAGAAAAAAGTTTAGATATGTTTAAAAAAATGCAGAAACCGAATCAGTAAAAGCAAGAGATAATAGTATAGATATACATATTTTAAAACAAAATAAAAACCTGCTTTTCAGCAGGTTTTCTTTTATATGAATGCCAAATTAACCATGGCAAGTTTGGCAAGCGGCTTGGAACATCCAAACAAGTTTTTCTTGCTCTTTGATGTAGTCGCTCATTTGAGACGCTGTACCTTCATCATCAGATTCACCTGCTAATTCAAGAATTTCACGTTGTTGCTCAAGTAATACTTTTAATCCTTCTAATGTGCCTTTTAAGCAAGATTGTGCATCACTTACTCCTAACTCTTCTTTAATACGTGAGTCTTTGAAGTATTGTGAATAACCGTTATGTGGTGTGTAACCTAAAGTTAAGATACGTTCTGCGACCTCATCAACTTTTTCTACTAAATCTGTGTAGATTTCTTCAAATTTTGCGTGTAATTCAAAGAAGTTTACACCTTTGATATTCCAGTGGTAACCACGTACGTTAGTATAGAATACTTGATAGGTTGCTAATAATTCGTTTAATTTTGCTGCTAATTTTTCAGATGCTTTTTTATCTAAACCGATTGATGTTTTTGACATAGTATTTTCCTCTTTATTGTTGATTAAAATGTTATTCCCTTGCCTGGGAAGTGCGGTCATTATAAGCGTCATTTTTTCTGATGGCTATTTCATATTATCTAGTAATTCAATAGTTAAAATCTATTTATAATAATTTATACATAGTTAAAAACTTTTATTTCAAGTACAAAAAACTCTGTGAAGTAGATCACACATTCAATATTTCCCCTTTGACAGAATGAATCGAAGATGATTATGATTGATGCAAATCATTTTATTCTAAGATTTGATTGCTTTACTTCATTTTCGAATGAAATGTTTGGCTAGGTTTAAAAACCAAAATGTGATTTTATTACTCATCAGGAGTTTAGTATGACAAAGCATTTTTCCTTTGAAACAAATGAATCTCGTCGTCATTTTATGAAGCTAATGGCTGGCGTGGGGGCAGGTCTTGCATTTAGTGGCACATTAGGCACATTTGCACCAAAAGCCTTTGCTGCAGACATTAAAGGTAAAACCATTGAAGCGGGGATTGCTTATCCACTTTCTACTGGTTTTGATCCAATGACATCAAGCGGTGCTTCACCTTATGCCGCAAACTTGCATATTTTTGAAGGTTTAGTGGATTTGCATCCTGCAACTCGTGAACCTTATCTTGCCTTAGCAGGAAAAGAGCCAGAACAAGTTGATGAAAAAACATGGCGTATAACCTTACGTGAAGGCGCAACTTTCCATGACGGCGCACCTGTTACCACTGAAGACGTTGTGTATTCCTTCAATCGTATTATGGATCCAGCCAATAAATCACTATTTGTGATGTTTATTGATTTCGTTGAAAGTGTGAAAGCGGTAGATGATAAAATGGTGGAATTTAAATTGAAATATCCATTTGCTTTATTCGCTAACCGCTTAACTTGCGTGAAAATTGTACCGAAACATGTGATCGATAAAGTGGGACAATCTGCATTTGATGCACACCCAATTGGTTCTGGCCCATTCAAATTTGTTTCAGCAGTGAAAGATGACAAAATCGTCTTTGAAGCTTATGAACCTTACAATGGTAAATATCCAGCACAAGTTGAAAAAATGTCTTGGTTATTACTTTCTGATGCAGCCGCTCGTGTAACTGCACAAGAGTCTAAACGTACTCAAGCAATGGAAAGTGTGCCTTATTTAGACATTAGCCGTTTGAAAAATAAAAAACAACAAGTGCAATCTGTTCAATCTTTCGGCTTACTATTCTTAATGTTTAACTGTGAAAAAGCACCGTTTAACAATCCGAAAGTACGTCAAGCATTACACTATGGTTTAAACACTGAAAAACTTGTTGATATTGTATTTGATGGTAATGCAGAAGCAGCGACATCATACCTACAAACCACTCACCCAGATTATATTAAGGCATCAACTCAATATCCTTATGATCCGGAAAAAGCCGCGGCATTATTGAAAGAAGCTGGTGTGACAGAGCTTAAATTTGAATTGCTCGCAACCGACCACGACTGGGTGAAAGAATCTGCACCATTGATTTTAGAGTCTTGGAACAAGATTCCAGGTGTGAAAGTCACTTTACAACACTTACAATCGGGTGCGTTATATAGCAACAACGTGGATCCAGGTGTGTATGAAGTAGCCATCGCGCCGGGTGACCCATCCGTGTTTGGTAACGACTTAGACTTGCTTTTAAGCTGGTGGTATCGTGGTGATGTATGGCCGAAACGTCGTTTCCGCTGGAGCAACACCCCTGAATTTGCGAAAGTGACAGAATTGCTCAATGCAGCTGTGAGAGCAAAAGATCACGCTGAAGCGAAAAAATCATGGGAAGAAGCGATTAACATTATTGCGGCTGAAGTACCACTTTATCCGATTGTTCACCGTAAACTCCCTTCAGCATGGGATGATAGCAGCCTTGAAGGTTATCAACCATTAGCGACAACCGGTTTATCTTTCCTCGGTGTGGGCCGTAAATAAAAGCACTTTTTAATGTTTGGGCTGTTGAGCAATCAACAGCCTTTTTTCTTTCTTTTTAACACCAAAGTGCGGTCATTTTTTCCCCTGTTTTTCAATCATTTTTGCTCTCTATTTTATTTCAAAAAAATCTTTGTGAAGCCGATCACAGATTTGAACTTTGCCCTAGGTACTTGGATTGACAGGGTATAGAGCGGATATTATGATTTGTATAAATCATTTTGTTTTTTAATTTGATTGTTTCACTTCATTTTTAATTTAATGAATTTCTCAAAATAGAATAGGAGAGGTCAGATGGAAATGATACTTCGATTATTGTTACGCCGATTGATGGCTTTGCCGGTCATGATACTTGGTGTAACAGCACTCGTCTTTGTCGTGCTTCAATTCACGCCGGGTGATCCTGCTACAGTGGCATTAGGCGAAAGTGCTAGTGAAGCGGCAAAACAACTTTACCGCGAATCACATGGCTTAAATGATCCACTCTTTGTTCAATATTTTCGTTTCTTAGGCAACTTACTTGTATTGGATTTTGGTGTGACGATGCCACCAGAATTACCCATCAGTAGCATGCTAGCGAAATCTTTCCCAATCACATTACAACTTACCTTAATTGGCGTGGTGTTTGCGGCAGTAGTGTCTTTCTCATTAGGTGTACTTGCAGCGCTTTATCGTGATAGCTGGGTAGACCAAGTGATTCGTTTAATCTCTGTTGCAGCGGTTGCGACCCCATCATTCTGGTTAGGTATCTTACTTATTCAATGGTTCTCTTTGGAATTAGATTGGTTGCCTTCTGGTGGTTTTGTACCATTCAGCGAAAGCCCAATGGGGTATATCAATTCCATGATTTTGCCATCTCTTGCACTTGCTGTGCCAGTATGTGCGTCATTAATTCGTGTGGTGCGTACAACCATGGTTGAAGAAATGGATAAAGACTATGTGAGAACAGCGATTGGTAACGGTGTGCCTTATGCAACCGTTATTCGTCACAACGTATTACGTAATGCCTTAATTACACCTGTGACTGTATTAGGCTTACGTGTAGGTTACTTACTTGGTGGTGCGGTAGTTATCGAACAAATCTTTGACTTACCAGGTATGGGTAAATTGATTTTTAACGGTATCGTCAACCATGACTTGCACTTAGTACAAGGTGTGGTACTAACAATCGCCTTTACCTTCGTTTTAGTGAATATTATCGTTGATATTCTCTATGTATTGATTAACCCTAAAATTCGGAGTCTATAATGTTTCGTCAAGGTTTAGCAGATCGATTAGCTGCAAGCGGTGCGAGATTCCGAGCACTTTCCACCGCATCAAAAATTTCATTATTATTCTTAGTTTTCGTTGCTTTAGTGGCGGTGTTTGCCCCTTGGGTCGCAACACATGATCCATTAGAAGTGATCGCACGTATGCGTGCTCCAAGTGCGGAATATTGGTTTGGGACTGATCGACTTGGTCGTGATATTTTCTCTCGTATTGTTTACGGCGCCCAAACGTCCTTATTTATCGGTTTAGGTGCGGTAGCTTGTGCCATTCTTTTCGGTAGTGTTTTAGGGGCTACTGCAGCGACATCTGATAAATGGGGCAATGAAATTATTATGCGCTTAATGGATATTTTAATGGCTTTCCCGGGTATCGCATTAGCGGCAGTGTTATTAGCAACCTTTGGTAACTCTGTACCGGTCATTATCATCACCATTGCCGTAGTTTATACCCCGCAACTTGCTCGAGTGGTTCGTGCGAACGTGGTATCACAATGGGATGAAGACTATGTGCGTGCTGAACGCGTGATTGGTGGTAGCCGTACTTATATTCTTCTCAAACACGTTGTACGCAATACTGCTGCACCGGTTTTAGTCTTCGCAACCGTAATGGTGGCAGATGCTATAGTATTCGAAGCTTCACTTTCTTTCTTGGGTGCAGGTGTACAACCACCACATCCTTCATGGGGTAACATCCTTTCTGAAGGTCGTAACATCGTATTAAATGGTGCATGGTGGGCGACAACCTTTGCAGGTGTGATGATTCTTTTAACCGTGTTAGCCTTAAATATCTTAGCGGAAGGTCTTACTGATGCATTGGTTAACCCGCGCTTAAAAGGCGGTAAAAAACCAGAAGGCAAATCAGATGAACGTCTTTCTACTGACGTACAAGAAGCGCTTTCTGAAGGTCTTGCGTTAAAACGTTACTTACTCAAATTACATGAAAAAGAAATCACACGTACTAATCGTATGCAATTAGATCCAAATGCAAAACCGATTTTACAAGTGAAAAACTTATCTATTCGTTTCCCAAATCGTTATGGTGACATTCCATTGGTAGATAATATCAGCTTCACCGTAAATGAAGGGGAAACCATGGGGTTAGTAGGTGAGTCTGGTTGTGGTAAATCTATTACCGCATTCTCTATCATGGGCTTGTTACCAAAAACAGCAAAAATTACCGGGGAAGTGCTTTTCACCGACCGTAGTGGCAAACAACATAGCTTACTTAATTCTAACAATTTAAGTGAATTGCGTGGTTCTGAAATTGCGATGATTTACCAAGACTCTTTAAGTGCGTTAAACCCATCAATGCGTATTAAAGATCAAATGGCACAGCTCATCAAACGTGGCAGTCACCATACCGCAGAAAAATTGTTGGAATGGGTACACCTTGATCCTGAAAAAGTGTTGAATCGTTATCCACACGAACTTTCTGGTGGTCAACGTCAACGTGTGGTGATTGCAATGGCATTAACTCGTGAACCGAAATTATTAATCGCCGATGAACCAACAACTGCATTAGACGTAACCGTTCAAGCTGAAGTAGTGAAATTATTGAATGAACTACGTGAAAAACTGGGGTTTGCAATGGTGTTTGTCAGCCACGATTTAGCCTTGGTTGCTCAATTAGCCCACCACATTACGGTAATGTATGCAGGGCAAGTGGTTGAAATGGCACCAACATCCTTATTGCTTGCTAATCCAACTCACGAATATACCCGTGGCTTATTGGGCTCTGTACTTTCAACTGAAGTCCGTGCGAAACGCCTATATCAAATTCCAGGCAGCGTACCATCGCCTTACGATTTTGCTACAGGTGACCGTTTTGCAAGTCGTTCATTGCGACCAGATGCAAATCCAGAACAAAAATTGGTATTAACCGCTGTGGAAGGCGAGCCGTCTCACTTGTGGGCTTCTCATCTAGCTAAGCCTGTAACGGAAGCGAAAGGAGCATAATATGAGCAGTAGTATTAAAGTCATTAAAGAACAAAACATCATCGATTTAGAAAATATCGTGGTGCAATTTCCTTCTCGCGACGGTTCGTTGTTTGGACGTAAAAAATTCACTGCGGTGAACAATGTGAGTCTTGGCATCAAAGCAGGGGAAACCATTGGTTTAGTTGGGGAGTCTGGCTGCGGGAAATCTACCTTAGCCAACGTGATCATTGGACTGCTTAAACCAACGTCAGGTTTAGTGAAATTCAACGGTTTACAAATGCAATATGGCAGCTCAGAAGCGAGAAAACAATTCGGTCGCCAAGTGTCGGTCATTTTCCAAGACCCGGCAACTGCACTGAATCCTCGTATGAAAGTGTTGGATATTTTGCGTGACCCAATGGATATTCACAATGTGTTACAACCCCATGAACGGGAAAAACGCGTGTATGACTTGCTTTCTCGCGTCGGTTTACCTCGTTCTGCGGCACAAGTTGAGCCAACTCGTTTATCAGGTGGACAAAAACAACGTGTGGCGATTGCACGTGCTTTAGCGCTGAATCCAAAACTGATTGTGGCGGATGAGCCGACTTCTGCATTAGACGTATCTGTTCGTGCTCAGGTATTAAACTTATTGGCAGACTTGAAAAAAGAACTCAATCTTGCCATGGTGTTTATCTCTCACGATATCCAAACCGTACGCCAAGTATCTGATCGCATTGTCGTGATGTACGGCGGTCAAATTTTGGAAACAGGTAGCACTGAAGATATTTTCAATCATCCAACTGTGGATTACACCCGAAAATTACTTGGTGTGGCTCCATCATTGTTATAAAACGAGTAAATAAAATATCTTAATTTATGACCGCACTTTAAAAGTGCGGTTATTTTTTTATGATTTTTCTTGCATAGACTTGAAAACTTAGATAAAAGATTACTTATTTTTACTGATGAATTGTAATTGTGGAGCCATTATGCAAACTAAATTTAATTTATATCCTAAAGAACAATTACCTGAAAAATTTAAATTTCCTCAGTCTTATATTGATTTATCGAGTAATATGGAAAAGATAAATGAATTGAAATATTTTCCTTGGTGGTTTGAGGATTCTGAGTTTGAGGATAATGTTTATCTTTATAGTAAGGCTATTGAAGAGCTTACTGGTGTGGCTGATTTAATTGCATTTGCTAGAGATGGCGATTGGGCAGCTTGTTTCAAATTAACGGATTACTCTGGAAATCCGAGAGTTTATGTTCACGATCTTGGTAATGAAGCCAATAAATATGAATGTAAGGATTTTGATGAGTGGTTAGCGGAAGAAATCAAAAGTGCAAAAGAGTATTAAAATGGACTATTTAAATTTAAGTAAAGAAGTTTCCTATGCGCTTCGTCATGCCCCATGGGAATATGAATTAGAACTGGATTCTGAAGGTTGGGTTTCTGTCGAACAATTAATTTCATCATTTAGAAATAGTGATGAAAAATGGAATACGTTAACCGAAGACGATCTAGTTAAAATGATCAACCTATCGGAAAAGAAAAGACATGAGATTAAAAATGGAAAAATAAGAGCTTTCTATGGGCATTCAATTCCAATGAAAATTTCTAAAGAAATTGGTTATCCACCAAAGTATTTATACCATGGGACAAGTATAAATTATTTAGATGATATTAAATCAAATGGATTGAAGCCGATGTCTCGTCAATATGTACATTTATCTGAGGATGTTGAAACAGCAACATTGGTTGGGAATAGAAAGAAAGGAGAGACAATTCTTCTAAAAATTGATACAGAACTAGCACAATCTAAGGGTATCAAATTTTATATTGGCAATGAAAAAGTCTGGTTATCAGATTACATTTTGCCTGAGTTTATAAAAGATAATTAATGATTAAGCATATTTGCATTATGTGATCATTTTTGCGGTGAAGTTTCGCCAAATAGCGTAGAATGGGCATATAAAAATAAGGAGATTTAATATGCAACAAAAAATTCAACAAGCATTAGCCGATTCGCCACTTTCAAATGCAATTCTTTCTGCATTAGAAGAACAAGAATGGAAAGGTTTTTTACCGGCTGAGAAAGTGCGGTCAATTTGTGATGAATTTAAGCTTACGCCTGTTCAATTAGGTTTGGCGCTTTTACCTGTGGCAGCTTGTTATAGCCACACACCCATTTCAGAATTTCATGTTGGCGCGATTGCGATTGGTGAAAGTGGTGATTTTTACTTTGGTGCGAATCAAGAATTTAAGGGGGGGAGTATGGCTCAAACCATCCATGCTGAACAAAGTGCGATTAGCCATGCATGGTTACGCAATGAACCTCGCATCACGGATATCGTAGTAAATTACACGCCTTGCGGTCATTGCCGTCAATTTATGAATGAGCTTTATCAAGCGCAAGATTTGAAAATCCATTTGCCACATAGCCAAAATAATCCACTTCCTCAATATTTACCCGATAGCTTTGGTCCGAAAGATTTAGGTGTTGATTTGCTTCTATTAAACAAAGAAGAACAAGGTTTCACTTTGACGACGGAAGATGAAGTGGCAAATAAAGCGATTTTAGGGGCAAATCGAGCACATTCACCTTATTCTAAAAGCCCTCATGGTGTCGGCATTTTATTTAAAAATGGGGAAATGATTTGTGGTCGCTATGCAGAAAATGCAGCATTTAATCCAAGCTTACCGGCTATGCAAACGGCGATTAATTTTGCTTACTTAAATCAATTGGATGTATCGGAAATTGAGCGTGTAGTATTTGCAGAGAAACCATTGCGTTTAAGTCATCGTAAGATGGCAGAGCAGTTATTGAAGAGCTTCTGCAAGGTGAAAATGGAATATATTAGCCTGTAAAGTGCGGTCAAAAATGAATTAGTTTTTGAACTAAAAGAAAAGGCGAACAGAGATCATTTCTCATGTTCGCCTTTCTTTTTACTGATTTTATGCTAATTCAGCACGTAATTTTTTCGTGACATCAACCATCACTTTTAACGCCGCAATCGTTTCTGGCCAACCGCGTGTTTTCAAACCACAGTCTGGGTTTACCCATAAACGTTCTTTCGGTACCACTTGTAATGCTTTGTGAAGAAGATGTTCAATTTCTTCTGCCGCAGGTACACGTGGACTATGAATGTCATATACACCTGGGCCAATATCATTCGGGTATTTGAAATCACCAAATGCGGTGAGTAATTCCATGTCAGAACGCGAGGTTTCGATAGTAATGACATCGGCATCTAGGGCTGCAATAGCCGGTAGAATGTCGTTAAATTCGGAATAACACATGTGCGTATGAATTTGTGTATCATCTTGGCAACCCATTGAGCTTAAACGGAAGGCTTCGCCCGCCCATTTCAAATAAGCATCCCAATCTGCACGTTTTAACGGTAAACCTTCACGAATAGCTGGCTCATCAATTTGAATGACTTTGATGCCTGCCTTTTCTAAATCTAATACTTCATCAGAAAGCGCAACCGCAATTTGTTTACAGACCGTTTCACGAGAAATATCGTTACGTACGAAAGACCATTGTAAGATCGTGACTGGACCAGTCAGCATGCCTTTCATCACTTTATTGGTAAGGCTTTGGGCATATTGTGACCAACGTACTGTCATTGGCTCTGGGCGAGTAACATCACCGTAAATAACCGGCGGTTTCACGCAACGTGAACCATAACTTTGTACCCAACCAAATTTAGTGAACGCAAAACCATCGAGTAATTCGCCGAAATATTCCACCATGTCATTACGTTCAGCTTCGCCATGTACCAATACATCTAAGTCTAATTTTTCTTGTTCACGTACAACGAATTCAATTTCTTTTTTCATTGCAGCTTCGTAATCCGCTAAGCTAAGTTCGCCTTTTTTGAAGGCTGCACGAGCGTGACGAATGGCAGTTGTTTGTGGGAAAGAACCAATATTCGTGGTTGGCAGAAGTGGTAAATTTAACCACGCATTTTGTAATTTAATGCGTTCCGCAAATGGCGATTTACGTTGGTCGGCATTTTTCGGTAAGTTTGCTAATCGTTCTGCGACACAAGTGCGGTGAATTTCATGCGAGTTTTTACGTGCATCCGCAGCTGCTTGAGAAGCATCTAATTCAGCTTGAACCGCTTCACGGCCTTGCTCTAGTGCAGTCTTAATAACACGTAATTCTTGAATTTTTTGTAACGTGAAAGCCAACCATTGATAGAGTTCAGGCTTATTAGCTTGTAGCTGTGTTTCGACTTCTAAATCATAAGGTGTATGAAGGAGAGAGCAGCTTGGCGCAATCCATAAACGATCGCCTAATTTCGCTTTTAATGGTTCAACCACATCTAATACTTGATTTAAATTTGCACGCCAAATATTACGGCCATCAATAATGCCCACAGATAAGATTTTGTCATAATCTGCAAAGGCAACAAGTTGTTCAGGTGCACGTACTAAATCAATATGTAAACCTGCAACAGGTAAGGCTTTTAATAAATCAGCATGTTCTGCCACAGAACCAAAATAAGTCGCAAGCAATAATTTCGCTTTCACTTGTTCAGCAAAAGTGGCGTAAACCGCTTTATAAGCGGCAATCCATTCTGCCGGTAAATCTAAGGTGAGAGCAGGTTCATCAATTTGAATGTATTCCACACCTTCCGCAGCTAACGCATTTAAAATTTCAACATAAACTGGCACGAGTTTTGCTAATAAATCAAAGCGATTAAATGCAGCGCCTTTTTCTTTACCTAACCAAAGGAAAGTGAGTGGACCAACAATTGTTGGTTTAACTTGATACCCAAGTGCTTTAGCTTCACGAATTTGAGCAACATAATGTGCTGGATTCGCTTTAAATTGCGTCTCTTTATGGAATTCTGGTACAAGATAATGGTAGTTGGTATCGAACCATTTTGTCATTTCAATCGCAAATTGGGTTTTATTACCACGCGCCAACTGGAAATATTGATCGAGAGTTAAGTTTTGGCTATTGAAACCAAAGCGTGCAGGAATCGCACCTGTTGCCACTTGTAAATCTAAAATATGATCGTAAAGTGTGAAATCAGCCACCGCGACAAAATCAGCATTTGCCTTGGCTTGGTGTTGCCAGTTTAGTTCACGTAATCTTTTTGCGATATCTAATAAATCCGCTTCTGCAATTTCGCCACGCCAGTAACGCTCTTGAGCAAATTTAAGTTCACGTTTTGCGCCTACACGCGGAAATCCTGCTAAATGAAATGTTGTCATAATGAATCCTTCTATTGTTTTTGTTTGGTTTAGACGTCTAAACGTCTGTTCATATATAGAATGCAATAGAATTAACAATTAAACAACTTCATAATTTTCAAGTTTTGCATGAATATAAATAATGATTAATTTTTTGATGGCGTAAATAGGATTTAACGCACATTCGTTATTTATATATTTATATAGCAATATAAAATACAGCCTCTATATTTATGCTTATATAGCGATTTCTTAAGGATAAACCAATGAAAAAACAACACAAACTCAGCTTGTTAGCGGTACTTGTTATTTCTAATACCACTTATGCAGAAGAGCAGTTAGAAGCAATTAATGTCACAGCTGAACAACAAGTTAAACAGTCATTAGGTGTTTCAGTCATTTCACAAAAAGATTTAGAACGCGATCCAATTGAAAATGATGCATCTGAAATTATTGCGAAACAACCTGGTGTGACATTAAGCACCAACGCACCGGGCGGTGCGCGTGGTAATAAACGCCAAGTAGATATTCGTGCTATGGGACCAGAAAATACGTTAATTTTAATTGATGGCAAACCTGTAAAATCCCGTAATTCTGAACGCTATGGACGTAATGGTACACGTAATACTCGAGGCGATACCAACTGGGTACCGGCAGATGCAATCGAATCTATTGAAGTATTACGTGGCCCAGCAGCTGCACGTTATGGCTCTGGTGCAATGGGCGGTGTCGTCAATATCAAAACGAAATCACCAACCAGTGAATATCACGGCAGTTTAAATCTTTTCACCGAGCAGCCAGAAGACAGCAAAGAAGGTTACACCAATCGTCTTGGTTTTAACTTCAGTGGGCCATTAGTTAAAGATGTGTTAGGTTTCCGTTTATACGGTAATATTGCAAAAACACTGGCGGATGCATTAGATATTAACGCAGGGGAAGATGCTGGCGTTAATAATAATGCAGGAACACAAGACAACACACGTTATGCTGGTCGTGAAGGCGTGCGTAACCGTGATATTGCAGGGCAATTAGTTTGGAACATTACACCCAATCAAAAATTAACCTTTGATGCGGCATATAGTCGTCAAGGTAATATTTATAATGGTGATACTCAAAACAGTTCAGTTTTAGTCAGTAAAGCAATGACAACCAGTCGTGATCTTGCTTTACAAAAAGCTGAAACCTCAACACTTTATCGTCAAAGTTATAGCTTAACCCATGAAGGAAAATGGGGCGCTTTTGATAACCGCACTTATTTTACCTTTGATCAAACGCGCAACTATCATTATCCAGAAGGTTTATTAGGTAGTACAGAAGGGGCTTATAACGGCTTAAACAAGTCTGTTGGTTTACTCAGAAATTATCGTTTCAGCAATGAACTCTATATTCCATTCACTACAGGTAAAACAGCACATATGTTGACTGTCGGTATGGAAGGCTCTCGCTCGGAATTAAATGATGCGGCTTCGATGACACAAACTATGCAAGTATATGCGATTGTGCCGTGGTTAGCCGATAAAGGCCGTAGTGGTAAAGTGGCGCAAAATGAATGGGCGGCATTCTTAGAAGACAACATTATGTTGCCTAATAACAAAACTATTTTAACACCAGGGATTCGTTTTGATTCTAGTACGAACTCTAAATCAAATTGGAGTCCATCACTAAACTTCTCACACCAAGTTAGCGATAACTGGAAAATTAAAGGTGGGGTAGCCAGAGCTTATAAAGCACCTAATCTTTATCAGTCTTCACCAAATTATCTATTAATTAACGCAAGTAATGGTTGTCCGATTGATAGCGCGAATAACTGGAATAACCCTAACGCATTAAATGCGACTGGTGGTGCGGGTACAGTTAAAAATCCATATACAAACAGCAATCCTAGAGGATTTGACTGGGGACGTGCTTGTTACTTCCTCGGTAATGAAAATATCAAACCAGAAACCAGCTGGAATAAAGAGATTGGTGTGGAATATGAAAAAGACGGCAAATTATTCTCTTTCGCTTATTTCCACAATGATTACCGTAATAAAATCGTTTCAAATGGTGAATTCTTAACCACGATTGATGCGCCTGTTGGTGGTTATGATCGTGAAATTCGTTCAAGCAATACACCAAATGGAAAAGCGATTTACCGTAATTACACGGCAACTAACGTTTATCGTTGGGGGAATACACCAAGAGCAATTATTGAAGGATTAGAAGGGAATATTACCTTACCATTCTTAGATGATGCGTTAGTATTCAGCACGAATTTCACTTATATGCTCAAAAATAAAAACAAGACAACGGGCAACCCGATTTCGCTTGTACCGAAATATACCGTGAACAGTAATTTAAACTGGAAAATTAACGATCATTGGGACTTCAATACGTCTTATACTCGCTATGGTAGACAAAAAACCGTTGAGCATGCTGAAAACTTTATGCAAGTAATTTATACCACAGGTGAAAGCCTTGTTACACAATATCAGCTTGGTAGTTATGGTATTTGGGGGGCGAATGTTGGATATAAATTTAATGACAGTTTAAGCCTACGTGTTGGTGTCAATAATATTTTAGACAAACGTATTTATCGTAATGCGGGTACTGCACGTACTTATAACGAGCGCGGTCGTTCCTACTTTGCGAATTTAAAATACAGTTTCTAGTTTTTCATCCTCTATCATCGTAAGCAAAGTGCGGTCAATTTGGCCGCCTTTTTTTATTTAATATAACGATCATTATATATTTTAGTTTATAATTCACCTCGCTGTAGATTTCAATATTGGAAGGCTATTTTGAGGTGAAAATGGAACTTCACTAGAGACTATAAAAGCCACTGATTCGTTTCTAAGAATTTTTACATTAACTTTTCTAACTATTAGGGAGATAAAAAATATGTGGAAAAAAGCAATAAAACTGAGCTTGATTGCTTTATTAGTTGCCCCTTGCGCATTGCAAGCCAAAATGATTGAAGATGTAGCCGGCAATAAAATTGAAATTGCTGATAATGTGCAACGTATCGCAGATTTATGGAATGCAAACAACCAAATCGTCCTTTTATTAGGCGGAATGGATAAAGTGGTGGCGACTACCAATTATATTCACGATCATCCTTGGTTTGCGGAAGTTTATCCTAAAATCAAAACAGTGACTGCGCTAGGCAACGGACGCGATTTACAGACTGAAGAATTATTAGGTACACAACCAGATGTTGTGATTCTTCCTAGTCAAAACATGGTCGATGAAGTTAATCGCGCAGGATTAAAAGGGGTTTTAGCCATTTTCAAAGATTTTGATGGACTTAAGAAAACTGTTCGATTAACCGCTGATATTATCGGTGGTGATGCGAAAAATATTGCAGAAGAGTACATTAAAGAATTAGAAGGTAATATTGCTTTCACCAAGGAAAGAACGAAACATCTTACTGAGTCAGAGAAACCCGTGGTCATGCATATTACAGGCAATGAGAATCTGACTGTGGTAGACGGTGGAAAAAGTATTATCGGAGCCTGGACCCGTCAAGCAGGGGGGAGAAGTGCATTCCCTGAATTAGACAGCGCAGTCGAGGTGGGATTAGAAGAAGTGATTAAAGTTAATCCTGATGTGATTACTGTTGGTGGTCCAAATGCAGCGCGTGCAGTTACGGAGATTAAACAAAGCCCTCGTTGGCAAAGTATAAGTGCGGTTAAAAATAATCGTATTTTTGTCAACCCAATGGGCACCTTCTTGTGGGATCGTTATAGTGCAGAAGAAGCATTACAAGTTCTTTGGGCTGCACAGGTTTTTCATCCAGATTTATTTAAAGATTTAGATATGGTAGAAAAAACACAAGCTTTTTATAAAAAATACTATAACTATGATCTAAGCAAAGAAAATGCACAGCAAATTTTACAAGGCTTACCGCCTTTAAAATAAGGTATAGATAAACTAAAAGAGCGATGAATATAATTTTTCATCGCTCTTTTTTATTTTAAGAGATTAGAAGCTATATTTTAAAGTTGTGTAATAAGCACGCCCTGGCTCATTATAACTTTGTGCTTTGCCATCAACATATAATCTTTTATTTAAGATATTGCTTACACCGATGCGCGCACTAAAGTTTTGCCATTTATAACCAATACTTGCGCCCCAAATACCATAACTACCTTGGCTTTCTTGAAGCGTTGTATCTTGTGCTAAACCATTACGACTGAAATCCATATAACGTGTTCCTGTCGATTTGCTAAACTGTTTACCAAAACGAGTATAAGTTGTGGCAAAATCGAGGTTATCTGTCACTTGATAAGAAAGTGTAGAAGTAATCGTATATTTTGGTGAAAGATTTAATGGGTTACCTGTTGCACGGTTTTTACTTTTTGTGAAATAAGTAAAGTTAGTATTTAAACTTAATTTATTCGCAATAAGAGGTAAGTTTAAATAGCCTTCAAAACCAGCAACTGTTGCACGAGTTACATTACCCCATTTATAAATATTGGTGGTTTTAATGTAATCTTTTTGGTTGGCTTTTGTCCCATAACGTGTAACGCGAGAGAAACTTGGGTTAAAGGTTGTACCAAGCAAGGTTTCATCTGCTTCAATTTTATTTCGATAATCATTATGGAAATAAGTTAAACCAAATTTATAACCATCTTGATTATGAAGTTCAAAACCAATCTCTTTATTTACACTGGTTTCCGGTTTTAGATCTTTCGTACCAATGGTATAACATGCGCCCACCGTTCTAATATTTGCAGCGGTTGCAGGGCAGTTATTTTGACGGTTTGCCAATACATAACCTTCTGTAATTTGATAAAGGTTAGGAGCTTTATATGCACGGGCGATACCACCTTTTAAGGTTAAATATGGATTCACTTCTTGTGAAAGATTTAAGCTCGGTGTCCAGTTACCGCCAGAAACACTGTGATGATCAAAACGAATGGCTGGGGTAACAACTGTTCCTTGACCAAAGTCAATCATATCTTCAACAAAGACACCGTATTCGCTTAAGCTGGTTTCACCGCTACGGTTTTCACTTTGTAACCAAGGAATGACACCTAAATTCATTGGTTTATTATTTTTTAAGTTATAACTCATCGAACTTGGGTCATTGAGTTTACTGTGATTGGCTTCCATTCCGATAGTCAATAGATGTTCAGCACCCAATGTGAATGGAATACGTAATTCATTGCTAAAGCGAGTATTGGTTAAATCGCTATCAACGAAATTTAAATCACCACCATTCCAATGGCCTTCCATTGCAAAACCTAAACCAACAGGTAGTCTTGCATTGGTTGTTTTATCAAAAGCAATGTAAGTTTCATTTTCACCCCAAGACCATTTACCTTTATGAGTGAGAGAATAAGCTTGACGATAAACACGATTGGTTTCTAAATTTCGTCCCGCTAACTCTTTTTCTTCATCATTTGCTCCCCAAGATTCGCTATCGCCAGAATAAATATTGCCTTGGCGGCTATAACTAGCATCTAAGGTTAAGGTTTGATTTGGGGTAATATTCCAATCTAAACGACCGGCAATATCTTTATTGCGTAAACCTTCACGACCTGCATAAGACCACGTGCCATCTGGATTTTCATTAATAGATGGTGAATCTGCACGAGTTTTACTCCAACTACCATATAAACGGAATCCTAATACATCTTTGATTAAAGGACCGCTTAAATTAAACGTTGTACGGTTAGTTGTGCCGTATTTGCTGTCTTCCGGTAAATTTAAATAATAGGAAAGGCCGCCTTTTAATTCATTTGTAACAGGTTTTGTTTTGATGTTTACGACACCCCCCATCGCACCTGAACCATAACGCGCTGCTGATGTACCACGAATCACTTCAACAGAATCAATTTCTTCCACCGGAACCCATTTACTGTCACCATGTGTATCACGTGCACCGAATCGTCCGTAACGTGCGCTATTACGTGAGGTAGCAGGTTTGCCATCAATTAAAATAAGTGTATTTTCTGGCCCCATAGAACGAATATCAATTTGACGTTTATTGCCGTAAGAGCCATTACTATTACCAGATGTAAAGTTCACACCAGGCTGCATTCTTACTAATTCAGCAATGTCATTAACAACAGGTTGTTTAGCAATTTCTTTAGCTGAGACAACGCTTGTATTAAAACCTTGTTGTGACTGTTCAGCGCTACTATTTGCTGATACCTGTATTTCCTCTAATTGTTCTTCTGCATAGGTAAATGCAGAAATGAGCGCCAAACTCAATAAACTGAGTTTGTACTTTTTGTGTAACATAAAACCTCCATATGATAAAAACAAATATCTTATATATAATAATATATAACGATAGATAAATTTATCACTAAAACATGAGATGTAAAATACCCCAGAGGGGATAATATGAAATATTGATGAGATTTTCTGTTTGTTTATAAACAGGTGCGGTCAATTAGGCTGTCTTTTTAAAGAATAAAAAACCGCACTTTAAAGTGCGGCTATATAAACTTTTTAAACGGTTTAGTTGAGATTATTCAACACCAACCATTACAGAGGTTGCTTTGATAATCGCATATGCTTCTTTACCAACAGCTAAACCTAATTCTTTTACTGCATCGATAGAGATGGTAGAAGAAATGATGTTACCGTTACCGATATCAATGTGTACGATTGCATTCACAGAACCGGTTTCGATTGATTTTACAGTACCTTTAAGTTGATTTCTTGCGCTAATTTTCATAAAGCATTTCCTTATGTTAAGTTAAAGTTAAGATCAAAAAAGAACGCATATTATAACGACAATTTTTAGAAATGCAAATACTACTTAAGAGGTGATAGACCTTTTAAGATTTGCTCAGCATTTTCTTTACTTAGCTCATAACCATAATACTTTTTATAGAAGGCTTGTGTTTTTTCCACCATGTTTAAATCTTTAAATTGCTCAGGATGAAAAAGTTGAGCCGCCCAAAGAATTTGTAACGCCTCTTCTGCGCTATAGCGATCCCATGGGAACGTGCCGGTTGGGTTGGCATAAATACGATTATTTTTGACCGCACTTATTGATTGCCATGCTGGGTCAGCTTTGATTTTTTCAATAGCCGCTTGTGCTTTATTACCGCTGCTGCCGATAATAATGACATCAGGATTCGCTTGAATAATACTTTCTACCGTCACGGTCACCATATTGGCTTCATCAGGTAACACGCTTTTACCGCCGGCTAATTTAATCCATTCACCAATCATCGATTTTCCGCCGTCAATCATCAATAAGTCAGAACCTTTAGTGATATGTAACACCGTAGGGCGTTGTTCATCTTTGATGCCTTTAAGACGACTTTCCACAAATTGAATATTGCCTTCTAATTCTTTGATATAGTTTTCTGCGATTTCAGGGGCTTTATCACCTAACACTTCAGCCGTGATGCGTACGGTTTTTTTCAAACCATCAAAATCTTGGAAACTTACACGCACGCCTTTCAAGCCGGCTTGCTCCACTTCAGTTAACATCGATTTTTTTGAGAGCAATACCGCATCTGGTTTATGACTTAACAGTTCTTCCGTTTGAATGGTTTCACCGTTGGTTAATACCGGTACGTTTTTGATATTTGGATACACTTCGCTATACCAAGGATTGGCTGCGATAGATGTGGTCGTGCCAACCAGTTTATTGGCGCCGCCTAATAGTAAGACAATTTGGTTATTCGCATGCCAAAGATCAGCAACACGTTGAACGTTGTCTGGTAGTTCGATTTTATTTCCTTCAACATCCGTGATAACTTTCGCTTGCAGCGGTAGGGCAAAACAGGCAGCAAGAGAAAGGGCAATCAAGCCTTTTTTTAGAGAATGTTTCAACATATGAATTTCCTTCTAGTGGGTTTATAAATGAGTTATCGCACAAATTTGGCGTTGTAGTGCAGGTACATCAACTAAGCGCAAATCGGTTTGATAAAGTGCTTTTAAATTAGCTTCAGTAATAATTTCTAGTGCGGTGCCTGTTTGTAATTTGCCGTGTTCATTTAATATGGTTACGCGGCTATGGGGCAGGGCACTATGCAACAACATCGGATGATCGGGGTTATGTGTTGTCATTATTATGGTAAAGCCTTGCAATGAGAGCTCTTTGATTAGGCTTAAGGTCTTAAAGACATTACCGTAATCTAATGCCGAAGTGGGTTCATCAAACAAAATCAGTTGAGGTTGTTGCACCAAAATACGGGCAAGATTGACTAGTTGTTTTTCACCACCACTCATTTGCATATAAATTCTGTCAGCAAAATGACTGATACCCAGTTTATTTAAGGCTTCATCAACCAAGGCAAAATCCGCTTCATTTGGCTTATCAAGCACACCTAAATGTGCAGCACGACCAAGCACCACATAATCACGTACACGATATTGATAGGTTTGTGGGCTATGTTGCGAGACATAAGCAATTTTTTGAGCAATTTGTTTACTGCTCATGTCGCTTAATTTGCAATTATCTAGCAAAATCTGACCGCTCTTTGGTTTCAAAAGCCCCGCGATACAGTTTAATAACGTTGATTTGCCACGACCGTTGGCCCCAAGAATCGTCAGTAATTCACCTTTTTGTAAGGTTAAATCAATGCCGTTGAGTAGTGAATGTTCAACGTTGTGCCAGTAATACAGATTGTCAATTTTCAGCATTAGTCCACCACCTTTTGTTTAATCAGAACCCAAGCAAAGAATGGCGCACCGATAAAGCCGGTGAGAATGCCAAGTGGAATTTCTTGAATGTATAAATTACGGGCGAGGGTATCGATAACGAGCAAGAAAATCGCGCCAATAAGTCCAGCAAGCGGCAGGCTTTTGACATTGTTATCGCCGATAAAAAGTCGCGCTAAATGCGGAATCACTAAACCAAGCCAACCGATTGTCCCGCTTAAGCAAACGGATGAAGCGGTCAACAACGTGGCACAAACCACCATTAATCCTCGTTCTAATCGAATATTTGCCCCAATTAATTTTGCTTCACGATCCCCCAATGAAAGCACATTGATACGCCAACGCATTAAAAATAAGCCAAGAGTAGTAAGTAAAATAATTGGTGAAAGGATGAGCAAGTTGTCGTAGTTAGATTTGGTTAGGCTACCTAATTGCCAATACACAATGTCAGCCAGCTGAGTTTCAGGATCAGCAAGATATTTTAATAGGCCTAATGTCGCCATCATAAAACCTGAAACGATAATGCCTGAAAGCACTAGAACAATCGTAGAATCACGTTGAATCAAACGCGGTAAATTCATAGTAAGTATGACTGCAACCAAACCACCAACAAAGGCAAAGGTTTGAATGCCAAGCATGCTAGAACCAACTAAAATCGCTAATGCTGCACCAACACAAGCGCCATTAGATACCCCTAAAATATCAGGTGAAACCAATGGATTACGGAAAATACCTTGATATACCACGCCAGCAATGGCCAAGGAGGCACCGACAAGTATGGCGGCAATTACACGAGGCAAACGAAGATTAAAAATAATGTTGTTTTGCACATCATTAGTGTTACCGCCAATAAGACTTTGTACCACATTCTCAAGTGGAATCGCAAAACGTCCCCAAGAGAGTGAAAATAAAACCAACCCGATAAGGAGGCAAAGTAAAAGAGGAAAAGTAAGAGAAGATTTGTTCATATACTCAAAATTCGTTGTTTTTGTAAGTATATAGCGATTGTGTTTTTTTGTATATAGCGAAAATTGAGTAAAAAATAACCGCACTTTTAGGAAAGCAGCCCCCATAAAACGGGAGAATAATAAAATTATTTTACAGTATCTAAACCTGTTTCTATGAAGCAACACTTAATAGTATTAAGAATTTATTATCCCCTATAAATTTTAATGATTTAAAAGTTATATTTCTTTACATAACAGATAAATATGTCTTCATTTTTTATTTTAACTTTTATAGAATAACAGCATCTTAATAAGTTTAGTCTGCGGGGTTTTTATGTTAAGTGCATTATTAAGAAGTGGTGAAATAAAAAACTATACGCCATTAGGCCAAGATGGCATGGCAGTTTACACGGTAGCATCCCAGTTGCGAGATGCACTTAAGTTTAAGAGAGGTCGATCCTTTGCTGAATATTTAGCAATTCCTCAACGCAATGAACAAGGTGATAGAATAGACTGGTATGTGCCCTTTGATTCCTCTCGTGCAGATGGGCAATATATGATTATCCCTTGGACTTCAGCTACGGAAGAAGAACGTGAAAATGCCCGCTCAGAATTGAAGATTTTTGAGCGCACAGCATTAGAGTTAGGTAAAGAGCTGATTCAATCTCCCTCCTCAAAAGGTGATCAATTACTATTTGCTCGTTTGCTTTGCGGTGGTAACCCCGACGATATTACTGATCCTGAAAATCTCAAAACCTTACGCTTTCCTAATCCAGAACATGTTTATTTAGTCAATGATCGCCCAGTAATTACCTTCTGGGGATTTCTTGAAAAACATGCCGCTGCTCATGGTAATCCATTCCTTTCTTTACAAGCTGCAGTCCCAAAACCAATTAAACCCGCTTCACCTACAACACCAGTGATTGAACCTGTAGTTGCGAAAAAGCACCCTTGTCGTGTGTTCTGGTGGGTATTGCCGTTATTACTTGGATTACTTTTATTATTGGCTTGGTGGTTTAAGGATTTATGGTGGCCAAAAGAGGAAGCAACAGTAAAAAATGACCCTGTCACAGTTTCTGAGCCACAAACAAAAAATCTCAAAAAGCCGAAAGAAAAAGAATTACGTAAATTGAAAGATGTTCTTTACCGGTATCTGAATGGACGTTGGGTTGATGGAAAGGGTGTGGCTGTGACAGATCCTTCAGTTTTAAATCAACTAGGCGATGCTCCAGTTGTTGGAGAAGGAAATATGCAAGGTGAAGGTCTTAATACACCATTAACAGAAACAGATGCTGCCAAAGCTGATGAATCAAAAAATGATAAAGCAGATGATGCTAAAGCAGAGCAAAATAAAGATGAAAATAAACAACAACCGCCAGTAGACCCTCTAGCAGAGGATAAATCGGATACTAAAGAGGATCAAAATAAAGTAGATGAAAAAACACAGCAACCACCAGTAGATCCGTTAGCCGAAAATAAATCAGATACTCAGGCTGGACAAAATAAAGAAGATGATAAAAAGAATCAAACCACTTCTAATGCTAATGCTAAACCATTACAAATTCCAACAACTAGTACACAAAATGGTAATGTAGATTTTCTAAATGGCCAGTGGAATGCTGGAGCGGGGATTCAGGATAAAACTACTGGTAAGCCTCTACGCTTAAAATATGCATTCTCAGGTGGCGTAGGTCAAGTACAAGTACAACGCGGTGACGGCGTACAATGTACAGGAGATGTTTCTGCAAAAATGCAAGGCAGTGGTTTGAATATTACTAATAAAGGTGTCGCAAAATGTAGCGATGGATCAAGCTATCAGCTACCTGAAGTAATTTGTAAACCTGGCGCGAAGAGTATTGCAGATTGTCAAGGTGGATATGGCTCAGGACAGAGCTTCCCAATGACAATGAAATCGAATTAGTGAACCAATAAACAACGAATAGAAGCGAGAATAAAAATGTTACCGGATTTACATCATTACGGAAAAGAAATCTCACTAATTATGAATAGTGGGGTGCAATTTTTAGACTTCGGTTTAAAAATTGATTGGAAAGACAAAGAATGGCGTACCAAAAGTATGGGAAACTTCGCCTCAGGCGGTGAGAACCATCCAATTCGTCGATTAGTTGAACATCGTAGCGGTGAAGGTTATTGCGATAGCAGTGATTTGAGCCGAATGGTTAAAGTGGAACATGAAATCAGTGTAGAACAGTCATTCAAATTATTAGATGGTGTTTGGTTACCTATTCCTGTTTTGCGTACAGTAGCTTCTACAGATGGTTTTGATGAAGGCCCTTACAACTGGGCACGTGCACGAATTGTTAAACTAGCTGAACCAGATGTAGAAGGCAATACTTATCGAGTTACTTTAGCTTTTGATACTAAAATTTTTCCTAATCGTGCTGATGTTGCTTACCTTGCACCAACTGAAGAAGATGTGCGTTCTGGCGCAGTTTTTGGTCTCGCTTATCAATCTCATCAAATGTCGTGGTTTTTGGACTACAAATGGATAAATGAATGGTTATTGGAACTCTTCACTGAATTAGCTCCCGAAAATGATCGTTTAAAAATTCATCCAGATGATCTGAAAATGGACATTGCTGCTAAATTTCATCAAGGTCATTACTTGAATATTTTGGCTATTCTAGGTGAAGAAATTGATATTCCACGGATTAAAATGATTTCCAATCGTTCTGATGAAATTAATCGTGCAATTCCAGTTGATATGGTATTGGATGTGGGAAACTCCCGCACGTGTGGAATTTTAATTGAAGATCACGTGCAAGAAAAAGATGGCTTGAAAAAACGCTATGAATTGGAATTACGTGATTTGACGCGCCCAGAACGAGTATATTCTGAGCCATTTGAAAGCCGTGTTGAATTTGCCCAAGCGTTTTTTGGCAAAGATCATTTTTCTGTACAAAGTGGGCGTCGTGATGCTTTCCAATGGGCAACAATTGCGCGTGTAGGGAAGGAGGCCGCTCGTTTAGCAAGCCGTCGAGAGGGGAATGAAGGTTCAACAGGTTTATCTAGTCCAAAACGTTATTTATGGGATGATGCCCGTTATGAACAAGGCTGGCGTTTTAACTCATCCTATGTAAAAACAGATTACGAGCCTTATGCAACAGCAGATCCGCTTTCTGGATTAATCAATGAGTATGGTGAAGCATTACATATTTTGCGGGATGATATTGACGAAGAATTTGAACGCAAAATGCCTGTATTCCAACCTAAATATTCTCGTCGTTCATTGATGACGTTTATGTTATCAGAAGTGTTGATGCAAGCATTAATGCAGATTAACAGTCCTGCTCAACGAGCTAAATTGGAACATTCTAAAGCACCACGTTTTTTACGTTCGATTATTTTGACTGTACCACCAGCAATGCCTAAACCTGAACGAGAAATTTTCCGTCAATCTATTTATCAGGCTATCGGCTTAGTTTGGAAATCTCTTGGCTGGGATAAATCTGATGATGATTTTGACTTCAATTCACAAAGTGCAAGAGAAAAATATTGGCCGATTTTACCTGAGGTGATTATTCAATGGGATGAAGCAACCTGTGGACAAGTTGTTTATCTATTTAATGAAACTCAAAATAACTATGGGGGGCGACCAGAAGAATTTATTGCTGCATTGCAACGTCCAGATAAAAAAGAAAAGGATCGTATTACTATCGCAACTATTGATATAGGTGGTGGTACAACAGACTTAGTAATCAACGATTACTCGCTGGATTATGGAGAAAACGGTGGTTCAGGTAGTAATGCCTATATTATCCCGACTCAGCGTTTCCGTGATGGTTTCAAAGTGGCCGGTGATGATATTTTGCTAGATATGATTCGTAATGTAGTAGTGGAATCTTTAACTGTTGGTTTGAAAAATGCAGGTTTACGTGATCCTGAACCTATTCTTTCTGAATTGATTGGCGATCAGGCATTAAAAGTACAAGATGCATTATTACGCCAACAATTGACATTACAAGTATTCAGCCCAATTGGCTTGCGCGTATTGAAAGAGTACGAAGGTTATGATCCAATGCAAAAGACCAATGCATTAAATGGGAAGACTTTTGGTGAATTATTAGAAGACGTAGAACAGCCTACAGAAAGTGTGTTGGACTATATTAATGAACCGATTCGCCGTGCCTTAGGTCGTTCAGATTTTAATATTTTAGATTTACCGGTTCAGGTGAATTTAGAACGTATTCACAGTTTATTTATTCGTGGTGATTATTTTGATATCTGCAAAACCTTCAACGCCTTGTGTGAGGTCGTCAACAGCTATCAATGTGATGTGTTGTTACTAACCGGCCGACCATCTCGTTTGCCTGGTGTACAATCCTTCTTCCGTTCTCGTTTACCTTTACCAGTCGGACGGATTTTACCATTACATCATTACCGCACAGGAAACTGGTATCCATTCCACAAACAAGGTCGTATAGATGATCCAAAAACGACTGCCGCAGTGGGTGCGATGCTTTGTTTCTTATGTAAAGATATGCGTTTAACCAACTTCTATTTACGCTCAATGGCAATGACTGCTTATTCCACAGTGAAATACATTGGGTATTTAGATAACAATAACGTAATTAAAGACAGTAACGTTTATTATCACGATATTGATTTAGACAATGAGGATTATGATTTCCCAGATACCTCCTTTGAAGTACGCGGTGATACCCGTTTAGGTTTCCGTCAATTGAATGTGGAGCGTTGGGTTGCTTCTCCACTTTATATGCTCTCTATAGAAAGCCGCGAATGGAAAGCGATGTTGAATAATGAAGGTGTGGTATTACAAGTAACATTAGGTATAAAAAATAGCCGTAATAGCCAAGAAAGAGCAGAAAATTTCTACATAAAAAATGTGACAGCATCAAATGGCCGTTCTTGCGTACGAGAAAGGGATATTACCCTTCATCTAAACACAATGACCGATGCGGGACTTGGTGATCAAAAATTATATTGGTTAGATACTGGCTGTGTGAAACGATAGGTGGAAGAGAAAATGACGGATAATCAATTAACAGAATCTTGGGATAAGGTATTCCAAGCATCACAACAAGCGATTGATTGGGTAAATGATGTTCGCCCAAATGTTGCTCGTTTAAATAATGAGGCTGATGGTTTAATTCTTGAATTAAGACGTTTACGTAATACAGCAAAACGCCTAGGTGCCGTTTCTTCTAAACCAATTACAGCTGGTTTTTTTGGGTTATCACAGGCAGGTAAATCTTTCTTAATTTCAGCACTGGCTGCCGATCAAAAGGGCAATTTGGAAACTATTTTTGACGGCCAACAGTTGGATTTCATTAAACATATCAATCCTCCTGGTGGCGGAAAAGAAGCAACGGGTTTGGTTACTCGTTTTACTCGTTCAGCAAAAGCAGCTGTTCCAGGCTATCCTTTAGAACTTCGCTTATTTCATGAAATTGAAGTTGCCAAAATTTTAGTTAATGCTTATTTCAACGATTTTGATAAAGAACGTGTGACTTATCAATTGGAACAATCTCGCATTAATGAAATACTTAAACCTTTAAATGCTAAATTAAATGCTCAACCTGTAAAAGGTGTTAATGAAGATGACGTAGTTGATTTGCAGGATTACGCCCAGGAAAGCTTCGGAAAATCTTTATCTGTATTACAGGCTAATTATTGGGCTAGAGCGGTAGCCATGGCACCAAGATTGAGCATTGAAGATAGAGCAACATTATTCTCCATATTATGGGCAGAAATTCCAGAGTTGACTCAAATCTATATTCAATTTGCAAAAACACTGGCTCAATTAGGTAATCCTGAACGTGTTTATGCACCACTTACCGCAGTAGTAAAAGATAATGGTAGTGGTGGTCTTTCTCAAGCTGACAGTATTATGAATGTGGATATGCTTGAGCGTTTAGGTACAAATCGAGATGAACAAATTGCTGTTCGTCCTTTTATTGAAGAAGGCCATGTTGGTGAACCTGTTTCCATTTCTTTGGCTGAATTAACCGCACTTACCGCAGAATTAGTTTTCCCGTTGATTAACCCAACTAAAGTTCCGGCTGTTGAAACGGTTGATTTATTAGATTTCCCTGGGTACCGTGGTCGTTTAGCAATCACTTCTTTAAGTGAAGTAAAAGAAGGCAATCCTGTATCTCAACTCATTTTAAGGGGCAAAGTAGCTTATCTTTTTGAGCGTTATACCGATAGTCAAGAAATGAATATTTTGATTGTTTGTACTCCATCAACCAAGCAATCTGATGTGAATAGTGTAGGTCCTGTATTGGAGCGTTGGATTAATAAAACGCAAGGAGATAATCCGACTGATCGTGCTAAACGTAAACCAGGACTTCTTTGGGCGATAACTATGTTTGATATGCGTATCAGTAGTGATTTGGCCAAAGATGAAGATATGCTGAAAATGTCTTGGGGACAAGGTGGATTGCTGAAACAAACGATTTTAGAGCGCTTCGGAAACTATGCTTGGCTAAATGAATGGGCAAATGGCAAGCCGTTTGATAATGTTTTTTTAGTACGTAAACCGGGTTTCAAAGTGGCTTTTTTAGAGATGGATAATACTGAAGAATTAGCCATTAATCCTAAAGAGGCTGGGCAGCTTAATCTTTTACGTAGTACTTTTGCTAATGACCCTGATATTCAAAAACATGTTGCTCAACCTCAAGAAGCCTGGGATGCAATGATGAAATTGAATGATGGTGGGATGCAACGAATTAGTGATTATTTAAAAACGATTGCTTTACCGGAAGTTAAAGCTCAACGTTTAACTGAGCAACTTAATGAATCTATCCATCATATTGTAGAAAACCGTTTTTCTTCTTGGTATCAAAGTGAAGGAGCCGAAGAGGTCAATAAAAAACGCCAATTAGCACAAATGATTGTTGGTGAATTAAGTAAAAAAGGGCTTTTGGTCGGTGAGTTTTTACGTTGTCTTCAATTACCTGAAGAGACAATTCGTTCTTTATATTTTTCTGATTATGAAGAGGTCTTACTAAACAAAGGTGAAGAAGAAACTAAAGCACAAGAAAATTCAGCAAATACCTTTGATGCTGGTTTTGGTTTTAGTTCAGAAGGGTTTGATTTATTTGCTGAACCGGCTCCTGTTGTTGTAGAAGAGAAACCGGCTGAAAAAATTGTGGAATCTCGTTTTGCTATGGCTGCATTTAAATCCTGGATTGAACATTTGCGTTCAATTTCTTCTGATCAGCATTTGATGCAATTCTTTGGTTTTACTAAAGAAGCCGTTGAAGGTTTAGTTGGTGAATTGATTACTGGTGCAAATCGTCTTCATTTACAGGATAAACTTTCTAAGGTCGTTTTCCGTAATGAAAACGCAGGAAGTAAACGTGATCAATTAGCTGAGCGTCAAGTGTTTTCCATTAATACTGAAATTGCGGATTTTATTGCATGGTTAGATTTTGTTAATCAACCACTGACTCAACGTCCGGCTAGTCGTGTGATGAACGAGCGAGCAATATTTGAAAATAGGGAAGTTGAAAAGGTAAACGGTTTACCTAAATTAGATGACCAAACTAATAATTACACTAAAAATTATCTTTTTGACTGGTTTGTAGCCTTTGGTCACTTTGCTGAAGGAAATGCCGGACACAGCGCTGGACGGGAAATTGATCAGGTCAGCAATACAAAGTTAGGTTCGGTATTAGATTTATATCGTTCTGCACAATGCTAAGGAATAGAAAATGTTACGAATTCAATTAGAGGAAGATCGTCCAGGATACGCTAAATTCACTGCGACGAAATGGAGTGGTAGTACAGAAGTTGAAATTGCAGTACAGCGAAATCAGGATGGCTGCTATTTTAATGGCAATGATACTCCATGGAATCCAGAACCAGTATGGCATAAGGTGGAGGGATTAACCTTAGAAAATGATGTATTGCAAGGTGTTATTGGTAAATGGCTAATTGATAGCCTTGTTCAACAGATCGGTAATGTACGTTATATGATGTCTGTCCGTGATGTACAGGACGGTACGATTGTTGATAGTGGCCCAGTCAGAATGGTTGGTAATATCTTAGCTTCTCTTGCTGGTGGTGACTCCAGTCGAGAAGACAATGTACAAAGTCATGTGCAAGCTGAGCCAGAACCAGTTATTGAAGAGCCTTTGGTAGAACCCATTGTTGTAGCTGAAAATGAGCAATCAACAGAACCAGCTATAGTATTTGAAGATTTAGCGCAAAACGAAACGCAGGCTGAACCTGCAGAGAATATTGAAGTACCAGTTTCAGTAGAGCAAAAGAAAAAAGGTAAAGGCGGCTTAATTGCCTTAATTTTAGCCCTGTTAATTGGCGGTGGTGTTGGAGCTTATTTCTTCTTAAATAAGAAAGATGAGCCAGTGGCAAAATCTGACTGTGCAGTGGATACAAATACTAATGATGAATTGGCGTTTATTCAGAGCTGTTTGAAAACTAAACCAGAACCAAAACAAATTTTAGAAATTATTGCTTCGGCTAAACAAGCAAATAAATGTGCGATTGCTCAACGACTTTATGCCAACCAGGCTCAAGGTGGAAATGTGGAGATTGCACTGGCTTATGCGGAGGAATATGAAAAAGGTAGTTCTTGTTTCCAAGCTGACAAGGAAACGGCAATTTATTGGTATGAAACTGCATTAAGTAATGATCCGAATAATGCGACAGCTAAAGAAAAATTAGAGGCATTGAAAAAATAATGAAACAGTTAAGACTTTCTACTTTATCTCTTTGTTGCTTAACAGCAATCATGTCTCCATCAGTTTTTGCTGAGGAGATAAAACCATTACTGCAAGAGGGCAAAACCACACTTTATCAACGCGTGTTAAGTACACCAAGTTGTGAGTTATTAGCAAAAAGTGATGCTAAGAGCGGTCAAAAAATTCCTGCTTTTTCCCGCTATTATGTATATAAACGGGAAAATATAGGTAATAAGTCTTTATTACAGGTAGGTCCAGATAGCTTTGGTAAAACTGTCGGTTGGTTAGATGCTAATTGTGCTATACCTTGGAATATGCAAATGACAATGGTCTTTACTAATCCATCTGATCGGGGTTCTTTATTGTTCTTTAAGGATAAAGCAACACTTGAAAGTATTATTAATGACAATTCTCCAGCAAAAGCAGTTGAGCCAATTCGTGCTGAACTTTCCCAAAAGAAAAGTAGTGAGAAAGTGTTAGCGGAAGAACCAAAGGAATTTGTAGATTTCCAAAAAAACTTCTATCTCTTACCTGTTTTACAGGGAGAAGAAGTGATGGATAGTCAAGGATTTTATGAGCGCTTGTTAGAAGTTGCATCTGTCAGCAAAAATGATAAGCCGGTCACTCAACCGACTACAAGCACAACAAACAATAATCAAACGAACAAAACAGGTCAAAACCAACCTCAAGAAATTGTTGGATTTAGCGCTGCGGTAGTATTTGTTATTGATTCGACGATTTCTATGGACCCTTACATCAATAGAACGCGCGATGCGATTAAAAAAGTTTATGAAAAAATCGAAAAAGAGAACCTGGGTAAACAGGTTAAATTTGGTTTAGTGGCGTTCCGTTCAAGCACTAAAGCTGTACCTGGATTAGAGTACACTTCGAAAATGTTCGTTGACCCAAGTACCGTAAAAGATGGTAAAGATTTCATGGATAAAGTGGCAAATTTAAAACAAGCTACTGTTTCTTCAAAAGAATTTAGTGAAGATGCTTATGCCGGTGTATCACAGGCATTAAATGAAATTAATTGGAATAATTTTGGAGGCCGTTATTTAGTATTGATTACTGACGCCGGTGCAATTGAAGGGGATAATCCAATTTCGACTACGGGGTTAGATGCAAAACAATTACGTTTAGAGGCTCAGCATCGAGGTGTTGCGCTTTATACTCTACATCTTAAAACACCATCTGGAAAAAATAACCATCAAATAGCTCAAGCACAATATAATGAATTATCTTTTAATAATTATTTAAATAAACCACTTTACTATCCGGTCAATGCTGGAGATGTGAATGAGTTTGGGCAAAAAGTAGATACTCTTGCTAGTGCTTTAACTAAGCAGGTAAAACAAGCTTACTCAGGTGAAGAGGCTGCTGGTAGCGTATTAACTGCCACCACAAAAACAGGCGGTGATCCGAAAAAATCTGAAATTGAAGAAGATGCTGTTTTATTAGGTAAAGCAATGCAATTGGCATATTTAGGGGATGTAAAAGGTACAAAAGCACCACCAGTATTTAAAGCTTGGGTGAGTGACCGTGATTTTGCTAAACCAACAATCCCAACTGCCGAGGCTCGAGTATTACTAACTAAATCACAATTAAGTGATTTGAGTGATGTAGTAAAGAAAATTGCGGATGCGGCAAATAGTGGGTTAATTTCACCAACAGATATGTTTGCACAACTTCGTTCAGTAGCTGCTGCAATGGGACAAGATCCAAATAAAATTAAGGAAGATAAATCAACTAAATTGGCAGATTTAGGTTTACTTGGTGAATATTTGGATGGTATTCCTTATAAGAGTCAAGTGACAGGAATTGATGAAGATACTTGGAAAGGTATGAGTGTGCAGGAACAAGAGAAATTTATTCGCGATCTGCATAGTAAGTTACGTCATTATCGTATTTTTAACGAGGACCAATCTCGTTGGATTTCTTTATCAGAGGGTGCAGATCCTCGCGATAATGTATATCCAGTACCATTGGATGCTTTACCATAGAAAAGGATATAGCGTGCTAACCATTAAAGATTTATCCATAACTCGCGGACAAGGGGAGCAAAGTTTTACGGTTTCCCTACCGCATTTATCTTTGGCTGAAGGTGAGGTCGTTTCACTTTGTGGTTCGAGCGGTTGTGGAAAAAGCACGCTATTGGAAATGATGGGGCTAATTTTAAAACCGGATAACTTGAGCCAATATGAATTGAGCTCAGCTACGTTAAGCATGGATTTAGCCCCCCTTATTCTGAGTAATAAGCAGAAAACTTTGGCTGAGATTCGCTCTAAAAATCTTGGCTTTATGTTACAAAATGGTGGGCTATTACCTTTTTTAAGTGTATGGCAAAATATTCTGCTACCTTGTCAAACAAATGGGATTTTAGCTGATGAAAGTTGGTTACATCATCTATGCGAAAAACTAAACATCAATCATTTAATGACAAAATATCCAAAGCAGCTTTCTATAGGTGAACGTCAACGGGTCGCTTTTATTCGCTCTATTGCCCATAAACCGCTTTTATTATTAGCAGATGAACCGACATCTGCATTAGATCCCCACCACTCAGAGGTCTTATTTCATTTAATGCTATCCTTAGCAAAACAGCAAAAAATAGCCGTGTTGCTAGTAACTCACGATTGGGATTTAGTGCAACGTAATGAACTTCGTACTTTTAGTGCAAAATTGGATATGTCTTTACGTCAGTCTTGTTTTATTGAACAAGCCAATAATAACTAGCAAGAATAGGGTATCTTGATGAAAAATAGATTTACATTATTGGCAAAATTAGCACTAAACGATATTTTCTATGATCGTAAGGTTTCTTTTTGTATTATTGCTTCATTGGTAGCAGTAATTGCTCCTTTATTGCTTCTATTTAGTTTGAAATATGGCATTGTTTCTCAATTACGTCATCAATTGGTTAATGATCCAACCAATTTAGAAATTAAAATTGTTGGTAATTTAAATCTTTCTCAAGACTGGTTTGATTGGCTTAAACAACAGCCGGAAACCCAATTCTCGATTCCATTAACGCGTTCGCTTAATACAATTATTGATTTGAAGAAAGAGGCAAATTTTGTTCGTAATGTGGAATTAATTCCAACAACTTCAAACGACCCAATTACTCAACAATCTTTGCTAAATGATAATTCGATTATTTTAAGTGCATTAAGTGCAGAAAAACTACAAGCTAAACAAGGTGAAAGTATTACTTTAGTTGCAACTCGAAATGAAAATGGGCAAGAAGAAAAGGCATTATTGCAATTAAAAGTGCAAGCTATTTTAAATGAGCAACAATTTCCTCGTGCTGCAATTTTTGTGCCCATGTCATTATTAATTGGTGTTGAAGACTTTCGCGATGGTATGAAAACGGAACTATTCCCTGCAGCAAGTGGAAAGCCAAATGATCAACTCCGTAAAAATTTTGCTAGAGCGAGAATTTATGCTAAAAGTTTGGATGATGTAGCACCTCTAGCACTAAAGCTACGTGAACAATTTCATATTGATACTCGAACGGAATCCAAAGCGATTGAAAATGTAAAAGCGATTGATAGTGTATTAAATGTTATTTTTATGGTCATTGCTTTTACCTCTGTGGTGGGTTGCGTGCTATCTCTTATTGGCGCATTTCTTGCAAATATTGATCGAAAACGTAAGGATATTGCTGTTTTACGGTTAATAGGTTTTCAACAAAGTGCGGTTGGTATTTATTTAGTTTTTCAAGCAATCGTACTCAGTAGTATTGCTTTCATTTTATCTTATGGGCTGTATTTGTTTGGCAGTCAATTATTTAATCAAATACTAGGAACAAGCTTAAGTGGCTCCCATTTTGTTAGCCGTTTGGCTCCAATACATTTATGCTTGGCTTTTATTTTATCTTTTCTACTTGCTGGCGTGGTTGCTGCTATAGGGGCAGTTCGCGCAGTAAAAATTCAACCTGCGGAGAGTCTGCGAGATGTTTAAATATCGCTTTTCTTTATTAGCATTAATTATGGCCAGTACGGCTGTTTCAGCCCAACCTTGGGAAGAAAAATTTTTTAATCCGAAAAAATTAGATGGTGATATTGTATTACCCATGCCTTGTGAAGGGAGTATGGTTTTTCGAGTAATTAAAACTAACACTAAAAAACCATTAGAAGATATTAAAGTCACTCTCGGTGGTAATAGCAATGATGAAGATGGTTATGCACAATATGCTACGCCAAATTATATTTCGGGTAGTTTTGCCAATGAAAAACAAGAACGCTATTTATTAATGGGAAAATATGAGGTGACAGAAGCTCAGTTTAATGCCGTAATGAAAGGAGGTGAGCAATGTCCTTCAGTAAATATGAAAACCAGTTTACCAGCAATTAATATGAGTTGGTTTGATGCAGTAGAATTTACCCATAAATATAATGAATGGCTACTTAAAAATGCAGCCGATAAACTTCCAACGGAAGATGGAAGTAAAGGTTTTGTCCGTTTGCCAACTAATGCTGAATGGGAATTTGCTTCTCGAGGTGGGGTTGCGGTTGATGAAGCTACATTCCGTGAAAATACCTTTCCTATGCCAGATGGTATTGCTCGTTATGCATGGTCATCTAAAAATGCTAATGGTCGTTTGCAAGTTATCGGTTTACTTGAGCCGAATCCACTTGGTTTATTTGATACATTGGGGAATGTTTCTGAAATGGTATTTGACGGTTTTCGTGCTAATAAGCTAAGCCGCTATCATGGTCAGGAGGGAGGCATGATTGCCCGAGGTGGAAGCTATATTAAAGGAGAAAGTGAAGTCAACAATACTTCACGTATTGAGGTTCCTTATTACGATAATAATGGCGCGATGAAGAAAAAAGATATGGGATTCCGTGTAGCAATTACCGCACCTTTATTAACATCAAATAATCGTATTAATCAATTACGTCAAGAATGGTCTGCTTTAGGCTCAGATAGTAAAGAGATTAATGATCCAAATATTGTAGGTAAACTGGAAAAATTAGCGTCGAACGTTGAAGATGAAAAACTTAAACAAGAAATCACTAAGACCAAAGATGAATTGCGAGCAGCAAACCAGGCACGAGATGAACAGAGAGATGCCGCAATTCGTTCGTCCTTACAATTAGGTGGATTCCTTTGTGCTAATGTTTCTGATTTACAGGCAGAAGTAGAACAGCAAGAAACAGCAGTAAAAGCTTTTGCTGAGGAAATAAAAAATGAACAGGATACCGATTTAAAACAAATTTATCAGCAAAAAGAAGCTGATTTTAAACAACGTTTACAAGAAGCTGAAAAAGCCAGAGACTTTGTTGTTCAATATTATGCAGGCACAATTACTAGCACATTTGACACTTATAGCCTTGCTAATGTAAAAGAACAAGTAGAAAGAACAAAATCCATGATGAATGAGAAAAAACTTGCTAATGGACAAGCGACGAATTTGAGCCAGTACCTTGATTTATATTGGAAACATTTAAGCCAATATTATCAGAATGGCAAAATTACCCGAGAACAATGGTTACAGCAATGTAATCAAATTAAACCTCAAACTCACTAATGATAAATAAGGAAAATCTTATGAAATTGAAAAAGACCTTTGGTGTACTAATTTTATCTAGTTCATTAGCCCTTGCAGGCTGTGCTGGTACAGGTAGTAGTTCAAGCAGCTTAGATAGCGGTGATGATGCTAAATTTTTTAGCTCATCAGGCTGGGGTTCTTGTGCTTGGGGTGCTGCAGGAGGTGCTGCATTAGGTGCTTTAACAGGATTATTGACGGGTGGTGATACTGAAAGTACTGTAGCTGGTGCAGCAATTGGTGGAGCAGCAGGCTGTGCAGCTGGTATGAGTGCTAACTACTATTTAGAAAAACAACGTAAAACTTATGTGAAAAAAGAAGATCGTTTGAATGCTTATATTGCTGATGTTCGTCAAAATTCACAGATGGTACAAAAATCCACAGCAAAATTAAATGCTGCTACGGCTAAAAACAATCAATTGATCGCTAAAGTGAATAGTCAATTAAAATCCGGAACAATTCAAAAAGCAGAAGCTAAACAACAATTAGCTCAAGTAGATGCTGATATTAAAGCTGCAAAAGAACGTTTAAGTGTAATGAAATCCAATTTAAATATGCTTAGCGATACAGCTAAAGCTGAACGTTCTTCCGGTGCTTCAAGCAAGAGATTGGATCAAGAAATTTCTCAATTAAGAAAACAGGTTTCAACCTATGAACAAGCATTACAAGCACAGGTGAAACAGCGCTCTGCAATTCAAGTTGGGTAAGGAGTTAGCGTGAAAACGATTAAATTATTCACCGCACTTTCTGCTTGTGCTTTATTAGTTGCTTGTTCAGCGACGCCTGAAGAATGTGATCCAAATGTGGAGCAAAGTATTTGGGGTAAAATGGCCTGTGTGAATTCAGGTAGCTATGATGCCCGAGTACAGCGTAAAGAAAGCGAGTTATCACAAGAGCAAGCCAAAAATGCTGATTTGCAAGCTAAAAATAAACGAGCTCAAGAAGCAAAAAATAAATCAACCAAGCAACTTAATCAGAAAAAAGCTGCATTGGCTAATTTAAATAAAGAATTGCAAAATGATGCAGCCTTGCTTAAACAAAAAGCTCAAGGTAATAGCGACCTATTAGCAAAAATTCAAGAAGTAGAACAACAGATGAGTCAAGTAAATACTTCTGATGCTTCTGATGAGGCAAAAGCGAAAGAGTTGCAAGCGTTACAGCGTAAATTAGCAGCTTATAAAAAAGCACTTGCTATCAAGTAATCATAAGGATTAAGAGCTGATCTTTTCAGGTCAGCTCTTGTTATTAGAATAAGAATATCATTCGTTTTTATTCTAATAATACAGACTCAAACATAGAGGACTTTATGCAACGTTTAGCACGTTTTAAACTAGATGAGATTAATCAAAATGCCATTGTGTTATTTGAACACTATGATGAAATAATCAAAATAATACGATCTCATCTTCCACCAAGTACAGCAACTTTATTTGCTAAACCAGAAATAAAATCAGATCAAGTTACTGTGGAATGGTATAGCGAATTAGAGGGTCAGCCTTATCTTGTATCCAGTAATGAATCTGGAAATACGATATTACAGAAAATAGCACCACTTATTCAGCAGCGTTTAAATGCAATTAATAGTCTTACGCAAAGTCTTACACAGAAAGGCTTAATTACGCCTGAACAAAACGCTTGGTTAACACAATTAGTTGAAGGTGCTAGTCATGATACCAAACAAATTTATTTAGTAAATAATGAACCGGTTATTACTGGTTGGGGTATCGGAAAAAAAGTAGAACCACCGGCTCCGCCACCGATTGTCCCTGTGGCAACACCTAAACACCGTTGGTGTTATTGGTTATTACCGCTTCTTTTATTGCTACTCGGTTTATTGGCTTGGTGGTGGTTTAATCGTGAACCTGTTGTTCCCCCTAAAGTGGAACCACCTAAGGTAGAAGAACCGAAAAAAGAAGAACCAAAAATTGAGGAGCCTAAACCAGAATCGCCAAAAGAGGAGCCAAAGGTTGAAGAGCCTAAACCGGAACCTCCAAAGGAGGAACCAAAGATTGAGGACCCTAAACCAGAGCCTGTTCAAGAGCCTATTAAGGAAGAGCCAAAAGTAGAACCTCCTGTTGTTGAGCCACCGAAGGAAGAGCCTAAACAACCACCACAAAAAGTGTGTAAGCCGAAATACAAACCAGGTGAAACACCACAAATGGTGATGATCTTTGATAATTCTGGATCAATGTTTTTTACTATGCAGGAAAGCTCACAAACCATTGATGCCTTCATTCAACGTGCAGAGACATATGGTGCTAGCGATGAAGAAATTCAATATATGCAGCGCTTACCAAATCGCTTATCCACAGCGAAAAAAGCCTCTACCAACATTATTAATAGTATTGGTAAAAATGTGGATATCGGCTTAGTTTCATTAAGAACTTGTCCAGCTGCAACCAATCATGGTTTCTATTCACCAGGTAAACGTAATGCGCTTAAAGCTAAAATTCAAGCAATGACACCTGCAGAAGGTGACAGCAGCGGTACTCCACTATACAACGGATTACAGGTTGCTAGCTCTATGGTTGATGGAGTAAAACGCGATGCTTTCATTTTGATTTTAAGTGATGGAAAAGATAACTGTAATACACCAGATATTTGTGGCCTAGCAAATCAAATAGCCAGACAAAAACCGCGTTTAAAAGTGAATGTGGTTGATATTGGGGGGGCTAGAGCTGCCAACTGTGTAGCTAGCGCTACTGGCGGAAAAGTATTTACCGCAAATAATCAGAAACAAGTGGTGAGTATGGTGAATCAAGCTATTAAACCTATGACTAAAACTGATGAGTGTGAATAAGGAACGCTTATGCAACGTCTAGCTCGTTTTAAATTGCAAGAAATTAATCAAAATGTGACCGCACTTCTTGCCCATTATGATGAAATAATTAAAATCTTGCGTAGCCATTTGCCACCAAGTACCGCCACTTTATTTGCAAAACCTGAAATAAAAGCTGATCAGGTTACTGTGGAATGGTATAGCGAGCTAGAAGGTCAGCCAGTCTTGATTACTCAAGAAATGCAAGAAGATAAGCGATTCAAACCAACAATTTCACTGATTCAACAACGCCTAAATGCGATTATGACATTGAATCGGGAGCTGACTACTAAAGGCGTGCTAACACCTGTACAAAGTGCTTGGTTAGTTCAATTGGTGGAAGGGGCGACTCATGATACCCGTCAAATTTATTTAGTAAATAATGAACCAGTTATTACTGGTTGGGGTATTGGAAAAAAAGTAGAACAACCGGCTCCACCACCAGTTGTTCCCCTTACTGCACCAAAACACCGTTGGTGCTATTGGCTTTTACCGCTTCTTTTATTACTACTAGGCTTATTGGCTTGGTGGTGGCTCAATCGCGAACCGGTTGTACCGCCTAAAGTAGAACCACCTAAGGTCGAAGAACCGAAGAAAGAAGAGCCTAAACCAGAGCCACCGAAAGAAGAGCCTAAAGTGGAAGAACCAAAACCGGAGCCGGTTCAAGAACCACCAAAAGAAGAACCGAAAGTAGAGGAGCCCAAACCAGAACCGAAGAAAAACTGCCGAGTAGTGGAAAAACCAACTGATGCACCGCAACTGGCTATTATTTTTAATAATGCTTCAGGAATGCGCTATACCTTATTAGAAAGCGCAAAAAAAGTAGCGATTTTTGACGAAAAATTAAGAAATCCAGCAAAATATGGCATCACGCAACAAGATGTCTATTATATGTACCGTAAACCAAATCGGTCCGTAGCCTCTAAAAAATCGGTAGCGGAATTAATTAATAATATTCCAACAGTAGTGGATATTGGTTTAGTCGAACTAAAAAGTTGTTTATCTACCTCGAAAAAAGCATCTTATGCTACCAATCATGGCATATTTACTGCGGCACAACGCAGTACATTAAAAGCCAAACTTAATAAAATGCAGGTGCGGGAAAATCAGGTTCCAGGCACACCAATTTATGAAGGGTTACAAAAAGCCTTAACTATTATTGATGGTAAAGAACGTGAAGCGTTAATTGTGTTAATTACCGAAGGTAATGGTGATTGCACTAATAGAAACGTCTGTGAGCTCATTAAAAAAGAAGCGAAAGAAAGACCAAAATTAAAAATTAATATCGTTAATATTAATTCGCCTTGGCATAATACGGATTGCCTAGCTAAGACAACTGGTGGTGAAATTCTAAACGGTGATATGACGAATCAAGTTAAATTAACTGAAGCCATTAAGAAATCAATGGAACCAGTACAGCAAGAAATCTGTGATGAATAATGGAAAGGGCGTTTAGCGCCCTTTTTTCAATATAAGAATTCTTTTAAATTTTTTCTAAAAAAATAACCGCACTTTATCGCGCGGTCACGTTATTCTATAAGCATTTAGCTGGTTTTGGCAGACCCGCCAATTTGGTTGCTTGTTTAGCTGGTCCGTCAGGGAAGAGCCGTTGCAAATAGCGGCTATTACCTTTGTCGGCACCTAGTTTTTCTGACATTGCTTTTACCAGCATTCTAATCGCAGGGGAGGTGTTATATTCTTGATAGAAATCACGCACAAAGTAAATCACTTCCCAGTGAGCTTCGGTCAGTTCTACACCTTCTAGCTGAGCGATGTGTTTTGCTACATCCTCATTCCAATCAGCAATATTAAGTAAATAGCCAAAGGCGTCGGTTTCGATTTGTTTTCCTTTTACGGTAATCATATTAATTCACTTCTTTAAAGCTGATCATTTCATTATCGGCGTAGTCAGACGCATCTTCATCATCAAATTTCATTGGTTCGATACGTTCTTCATCAAATGCGGTATCTCCTTCAATGCCATCAAGTGATTGACCATGTTTAATGCCTTTGAAATCGAAGAGTTTTGGGTCACATAAGTGTGACAACGTAATGTTTTGCATCGCACTAAACATGGTTTCTAAACGTCCAGGATATTGACGGTCCCAAGTATTCAGCATTTCTTTCACAACTTGACGTTGTAAGTTAGGCTGAGAACCACATAAATTACAAGGGATAATTGGAAATTCTTTGGCTACAGCATATTTTTCAATATCTTTTTCTTTACAATAAGCCAATGGACGAATCACAATTTGCTTGCCGTCATCAGAAATTAATTTCGGTGGCATCGATTTTAATTTTCCACCATAGAACATGTTCAGAAACAGGGTGGCCAACATATCATCACGATGGTGACCAAGTGCAATTTTTGTTGCACCAAGTTCGGTTGCCGTACGGTATAAAATACCACGGCGTAGGCGAGAGCAGAGAGAGCACGTTGTTTTGCCTTCTGGAATTTTCTCTTTCACGATGCCATAAGTATTTTCTTCAACGATTTTATAATCCACACCAATACTTTGCAGATATTCAGGTAAAACATGCTCGGGAAAACCTGGTTGCTTTTGGTCTAAATTAACTGCAACGATATCAAATTTAATCGGTGCACTTTGTTGTAAATTTAATAAAATATCGAGAAGTGTATAACTGTCTTTACCACCAGAAAGACAAACCATCACTTTATCGCCATCTTCAATCATACCAAAATCAGCAATTGCATTACCTACATTACGGCGAAGACGTTTTTGCAATTTATTGAAATTATAAGTCTGTTTTTTATCTTGGTTTTGTTCTGTCATATTGATTAACTTTAGCTAATAAAAAAGCCCTGAATCAACTTCAGAGCTTATAAATTCTGTGGTGCCTAGGGTCGGACTCGAACCGACACGGTTATTCACCGGCGGATTTTGAATCCGCTGCGTCTACCAATTTCGCCACCCAGGCATTTGGGTTGTTCTGAATTATACGTTTATCTTACTTCGTTGCAAGTAAAATTTCATTAAAAACGTGTGGTTGTTTTAAATTTCATCAACTTGTATTCAAAGATGAAAGGGAAGTTTAAAATAATTTGATACGTTGTCACAATTTATACGTAAAATAAAAGCTTAGTATTTCTACTAAGCTTTATGATTATCTAATTAAGCGGTTTGACCAGCAAGGTTACCTAAATCTTTATCGATTAAGAATAAGCCTTTGCCATCTTCGCCAAGAAGATTTAATTTGTCTAAAATACCGCTGAATAATTTCTCTTCTTCGTGTTGTTCTGCAACATACCATTGTAAGAAATTGAATGCAGAGTAGTCTTTTTCTTCAAAAGTTTTACCCACTAATTCATTGATTTTACTTGTGATCAATTTTTCGTGTTCATAAGTTAATTCAAGGATTTCTTTCAATGATTTGTACTCATGCGCAGGCGCTTCAATTGCAGTGATTACCGCTAATGCACCAGTTTCATTTAAATAAGTGAATAATTTACGCATGTGTTGCATTTCTTCTGCAGCGTGTTCTGATAAGAATTTAGCTGCACCTTCAAAACCATTTTGTTCGCACCATGCACTCATTTGTAAGTAAAGGTTTGAAGAGTAGAACTCAAGGTTCATTTGATCATTTAATAATTTAATTACGTTTGCTGATAACATTTTATATTCTCCTTCTAAAATTATAATGTTGCTAAATCACGATCAATAAAGTAAAGCGAACGACCGTCTTCACCCAGCAAGTTAAATTTATCAATAATGCTATTGAATAATTTTTCTTCTTCGTGTTGTTCTGCAACATACCATTGTAAGAAGTTAAAAGTAGAATAGTCTTTGTTTGCAAAAGTCACTTCAACTAATTCATTAATTTTAGAAGTAACGAGTTTTTCATGTTCAAGTGTGGTTTCAAATACTTCTTTAAGTGATTTGTAGTCATTTTTAGGTGCGTCAATTTTACCTAAAAGTGGCATACCACTTGTTTCACTCACATATTTGAATAATTTTTGCATGTGTTCTAATTCTTCATCAGCATGACGAAGTAAAAATGCTGCAGCACCTTCATAACCGTGCTTGCTACACCAAGAACTCATTTGTAAATAAACATTAGAAGAGTAGAACTCTAAATTGATTTGTTCATTTAACTTATCTGCGATTGCTTTATTAAGCATAACAACTCCTTTCCTTATTAAGTAGAGATTAAAAATAAAAACAAGACTGCTTAACTTGTCATCGGTGTGCATTCTAATCTCGCAAATGAGAATAGTCAAGTGTTTTTTTTAAATTATTTTTATAAGTAACTAATAATAAAAGAAAAATCAATGTTAATTATTCTCATTTATGTAACGTATGTAAAATAAATTCTCATTATCAGATCAAGAATGATGAAACCTGGTGAATTGATGTACGCAATTGTATTCAGAATTCACATAGCGTTATCTACAAATTTCATACTAATTCTAATTATTCCATTTCAAAGACATCCATTTATTTCTTTTATATCCAGAACCCAAAATCACCTTATTTTGACCAATGACCAATGCATGAAAGTAGGATAGTTATCCATTTTTATTTGTGACATATTTACATATATTATTTAACATAATATACATTATGCGAAATCAATTACAAGGTTAGTGAAAACTACGTATTAATAAGATCACAGAGTTATGCACAGGTCACGAATACTGCTTAGCCAATACAAAATATGGAAATTTCATGCGCTGTAACATGTGTTTTTTAAAAGTTATTGAACTATACACTAGAAATGTAAAGAAAATGCAAAGCCTTTTGAACGTTTCACATTAACTTTTTGAGGATGTTTTAAATAATAAATTTTTAACAGGGGGCGATTTTAATTTTGTGATTTTTTTAAGAATGGAACGCGCAACATATTCATTTTTTCAAAACACATTGAGCAGGGTTTACGGGGCTGCAGCCGCTGCCCCTTACGTCAGGAGAAAATGCACTGCATTTTCCCCCGACACCCCAATTTATCAGGAAAGCTATTTCTGTCTATTTTTTGCCTTAAGTTTTCTTTTCATTTTTTTCTGTTTCTTACGCAACTTTTCATTTTTAATCCGATTTTCTTCTTCCTTCTGGATTTGAGATAAACGAGCAAATATTTTTTTGATGGCAACATCATCAGTTTCACCTAAAACAATATTTAAATCCTTCAAAAGTTTGCATTGATCCATAACGAATTCAAATAACACATCCTCTTCCTTGGCTTGTTTTAAGGCATTAGAATAATTTTTATCAATATAATCATATATTGATAATTCTCTCTCTAAAATCTCAGGAGTAACACTATCATTTTCCATAAGTGTATCTCTATATTCATCTCTTGATAAACCACCTATAAATGGGGAAAATCTCATAAGATTTCTATCTATCATCAATGATTCTGACATATCAATTCTCCTATAATTAAGTTGTATCGTAAAAGCCTCAAAGCGCAGGCGTGTAACGCCTTTACCCTTTGCGGCTTTTACTTTTAAATCATCTTCACCTGTAACAAGATAACTATATCAGTTTTTGTATTAGATTTAGACTTCCCTGTTAAAATACCTTTAGGCAAGAAAGAAAAGCCAGTTTCACCTTCTGTAATTTTATTTTCAGCTAACCCACCTAAAACAATCACATCACCGCTTTTAACCGTTACATCAGTTACTATGTCACGTTTAATCAGTGTTGGAGACTGATTTACTCCAGTATCTGTTTTTACAAAGTTAGAGAGCTGCTGATTGATTTTTAAATCAATCACATTGCTTTTTATAGTTGGTTGAATATCAAAAATCACACCAGAAGATCGATATTCAATAGACTGAATTGGGCGGCCATCTTGATAAGTCACGTTAGACAATACAGGAACATCAGAACCTACCGAAAAATTGCCCTTTGAGCCTGATTTTACACGTAAAGTTGGACTGCTCACGACCTGAAAACGCTCATCAGTACGAAATAACTCAATCATTGCATCTAGATTACCGGCATTAACCGTAATAAAGTTTTCGTAATTTTGTTTATATCCAATATTAATGCCTAGCTTTCCTGAAAGTAATTTTGCTAAAAGATTAATGCCACTTCCTTCTTTTGCTACATCTTGTACTTCAAAAACATAGCCTGTCACAACAACTTCACGACTTGGCGTATCAACAGACTGTAAAACAGATTTAATTCTTGAAATATCTTCAACTGTTCCATAATAAACAAGCTTATCACCGCTTGCTGATACTTGACCTTCTCCTTGAAGAAATTGGGCTAGATATTCTGTATCACGATGAATGGGATTATAAACAAAACTTTTCTTAATAATTTTTGCGGGTTTAGGCTCAATATGAGCGAGGTAAACAACCCCATTTTTCTCGTAAACCTTGATATTCATATTTTCAAAATATCGTGTAATAAATTGGCCAAAATCTTGATTTTCAGTTGTATGAAAGCTAATCAAACGTGTATCTGCGGCCAGTTTGGGATCTAACATATAAGGCTTTTCTAAAACTTCGTCATAAATCATTCCTACAGCTTTAGGTAATGGCACAGCCTCCAATTTAAAATTAATATTTTTCGCTTGAGCATAACCAAAAACAAACATAAATAAGAAAAATAAAATGTTACGTTGTAATCTCATTGTTTTACTCCTGAATAATAATTTACTCGTTGATTATCAATAATCCCCTCTAGCATCCGACCTGTAAAATTAAAGCTTGAACGAGGTTCTAAACGTAAATTTCCTTGGTTATCCGCTAAAATCACAAAACTTTTTCCAGACTTCTGTAACTCCCCTGTTATTCTCCATTGAGTAGATAAAGGCGGTACTATTTGAATAGGCAACTGATTGCTAGATTCCGATACTGAATTTACTTCACTATTTTCTTGTATTGCTTGTTCCGCTTGACTATCTTTCACATCATTTGGATGAAAAAAATTAATCAATTTATATACTGAAAAACCAAAAATAAGCACGAAAAGAACAGCAAAATACTTAATGCTAGATTTGTTTAATGCGTTTTGTCTCTTATCTGTAACTAATTCTCGTCCATTTTCCGTTTCATAACTTTTATAAAGTGGAAAAATAGCTTTATCATATTTTTCTTGATAAGTTGAAGTTCTTGATGTTTTCCAGCATTTATTACCTGAAAAAACATCTATTCTATAACGACTTTTCAAACCTGCTGCGACAAGTTTTGTCATCTTGAACGTGGTTTCAATACGCTCAACAAGTTCTTTTTGTAAATTAGTTAAATCTTGATTAAGAATGACAAAATCACAAGAAACACCATTATCATCAGTAAAATGTCGATGTTCAGATAAAAATGAAAAATGATTGTCTTTGATTTTTTCTTTTCTAGGGAAAAAGCGCCAAGCCTCATCAATAACAATTAAGTCCCCTGCTTTACAGAAGGTTTCAATACCATTATCTATCGCATTTTTATAAGGATAAAAATTCTCACTTAAACAAGCGTCATTATCTACAACTACTAACTCGCCCAAATTTTCAGGTGACAATTTCTTATCTTTCGATAAACAATACTCTTCTATTAATTGTTTATTTAATCCGTAAATATTTGATACAACTCTGCGCCCCGATGAGATGGCAGGAATAATGACGGATTTAACCACCTCATAAGATTTACCATGCCCAGGTAACCCTACATAAGCAGAAATAGCCATAAATTACCCCCTATCCAATAACAGGAATTCTGCGAATGATAAAACGAGACAGTAAAGCAGAAATGAAAAGGCTTATACCTGTAGGAACTTTTAAAATGTATAAAAAATAAAGAATTGAATCTGGCAACGCATTAAATAAATCCTTTATGTTTGGAATATTCTTAGGTAAAAACAGCTCTATAATTACAGGAATAAACTCGGTCGTAATGTAAAATAAAGCAAAAAATACAAAAAATTTTGCAAGCACTCCCCTAATCAAAAATTGCATTAAAGAAGATAATGCAGCAAATATAACTCCATACATAAAACCGCCCTCCCTAAGCACTCAATAAAACTCTTAAAGAAACAATTCCCCAAATCAATAACATCAAAGATGATATGATGCCTTTATTCCTTTCTACATAATCGCAATGTCTATCTAAAGTTACATTGGCCTCTAAATACGGAATATGCCCACTCCAAACCGGACACTGTATTTCTCTTTCGGAAATATTAAAATCTTTTAAAGAAGGGAAAAACTCATTAAAAGGCTCTAGTATTTGAAGTGCTGTAGGAGGATTAACTTCTGGCATATCAACATTTGGAGCAGATAGGTCAATTTGTCCTGATGTTGATGTAGAAGTTGATGTTGATTCAGACTGTTTTTTATCTTCTTTTGGTTTAGTATTACTAGAGCTATTTGGCTTACTAACATCATCAAACATATCATCAGAATATCTAAAACCAATTAAATCTTTAGCTTTTAAAGATGGGTCTGTAAAATATTTTCTAACATCACTCGGCTGAATATTAGAGATCACTTTTCTTTCTTCATCGGTGAATTCATCACTATTTAATGAAACCGCATTTTTTGCAAAACTAGAAATTTGTGCATCATCCTTTAGGATAACCTTATTCTCTGGAACTACTTGACTTCCCCAAAGGACTTGAGGTTTTTTAGAATCAGCTCTTTTATTTTGCTTAATAACCCTAACAGTAAATAAATCTCTTTGTATATAACACTCACTTGAACCTTTAATACATTGTTTAAAGGAAAAATTAACTATAAAACCATCAGAATAAATAGGGCTTTTTTCTTTAGAAACTACTTTAAAATCACTGAATGTTGAATTTAATGGCGCACGCTTAGCCTCTTCTTCAAAACCTTTATTTATCGCACAGTTAAGCGTTTCATCATGAGAAGATGTTTGACAAGAACCATAAGCATCTTCATAAGTAAAAACCATATTATCTTGAAGATTTACAAACACCGGATTAAATAAAGATGGCTCTTCCTCTAAATAAACCTTCTCTAACATACCTGTTTTAGGATCTTGCGCCATCACATAAAAACCTAATGAATCTTGAGAGGCAGAAGTAAATTTCTGAAAAGCACTATCAATCAATTGATCAGTAAAATATCCCAAACCAAAAGTAACCGCTAAACCCGTAATAGGATGTTTAGAATATAAAACTCCTGATGCTCTAGTCGCTTTTTTAGCAATACTACGTAAAACATTTGCTCTACGTACTTCTTGCATTGTAGATGCGCCAGAATTAGGAATAACTGCAGGTAAGTTGTATGTCCTGTTATAAGATCTCTCAAGTAAATCTTTAACAATTACTTTAGTTTTATTTTCAGTAGTAAACGGTCTATCCGCAGAAAATGATAAGCCACAAAAAAATGCAAAAAATACAATAACTATAAATTGTTCAAACCAAGCACTACGACCAATCCGCAAACTATTCCAAGGAAAAAGTATATTAAATCCCATAAAAACATTACCTAGCCCTTTATCATTGATTAATAAATAAAAAAGGAGGGGGAACCCTCCTTTTTCCCTAACGGCCAAATAAACCTAAAATAAATCGAATACCCATTTTCGCAATTCGAGGACCAAGAAGAACCCCACCGGCAGCAAGAATACCTGCTACTACAGTAGAAAAGTCCACTTGCCCAAGCATACTATTTACATCAATTTGTACCTTTTGAGCTGCTTCACCTTGAGCAAAAGCACTTAATGAAGAACCCAAAACAACTGCTGAAACAAGATATTTTTTAAGATTTGCCATAATAAACTCCTTGTACTGAGTTAAAATGAGATGCTTATCTCAGAATAGCTAAAATTGAACCAATAGATTTAGCTATCAAATAAAAAATAAGCACCAGACCAAATGAAAAGCCAAAACTATCGACATGATGAATAAAATCCTGTGCCGAAAAGTTTTGATTTTCATTACCTGAAAATGCCACAGATTGAAGTTTGACGGCCTCTGTCTGTGGTATTTTCAAAACCACTTCATTACAACTAATGCCTGATTGAGATTGACATAACTTCGTTGTAATCTCGATTTCATTACTCATAAATGAAATACCAATAAATAAAAAATTGTTAGAGCAAGACCACAACCAATAAAACTTGCTCCTACCATTTCTATAAATTCACGCATTATTTCAATTCTTCTATGATTGAACTTTCATCAAAGTTGTAAGTGATACCTTTACGGCCATTTTCCATAGCCCATTCACGAGGATAAACAAGCACCATTACAGTCTTATCTTTTAAGCGATTAATCGTATTTCTTAACGCATCATTCATAGAACGATCATCAATCTTGATTTCTTGAATTGACGTGTTATAGCCGCCATAACCATCAGGTTCTTGTAATTGAACCCCCATGTTATGACGATCTTTTACTTCTCCAGTCTCTCGATTAGTGAAAGATGAAGATTTATAACCTTTTAAGATACCTACAATATAAAATCCGGTACGCATAATTGATTTCTCCTAATTAATGATGAAAAGACTTATTTATTAAACAACAAAACGTAACTGAGGAGCGTTACTTGGAAATTGATAAAAATCAGGGGCTTTAAATGGACGAACCATAATATTTTCACAGGAGATAACTCTAACCGCTTGGAATTTCTCAACATCGCAAGGATTAGCAATATCAATACCTATTTTTCTTAATCTTGCTCTATGAGTTTCATATTGACGAGATTTTAGGCCTAAATCTTTTCCACTAGCCCATAACATTGCGTAATATGCTGAAGTTGTTGCTTTTCTCAATGTATCAACAATCCCTTGAGAAACTAATTGTTCAGCAATGGTTTCTAAATCATACTGACTTACATTTAGCTTTTTATACATGTCAATAAATTCCTTCTGTAAATTTTCTAATACTGAAAAATCACTAATTCCCCAATAACATAAATTTTCACGCTGCAAATATCTTGATTTTAATTTTTGCTCAAAACGGACTACTCCATTTTCTCTGCAATACTCATAAACACTTCTGTAATATCTAAACTCTTTTGATTCTTCACCAAATTTACGCTTAATCTTGTTATAAGAATGAACTCGCATTTCTTCGTGTTTTATATAACAACTTGGATAAATTAAATTGGCTTTTTCTTTTTTACTAAGCCAATCCGTGGTGCAACCATCTGTATGAAGTCTGCCAATAGAATTTCTATAACGCATCTGTGATAAGGCTTTTAGAAATGTACGCTCATTACCCTTACCAACAGCTTTATTAGTGGTAATATCTAAACGTTTAATAATTGCGCCATTAGAAAATTTTGAGACCTTAGAACCATCTTCGCCTTGGCGATAAAAAATTTCAGTGCAACGAGTAAAGATTGGTAATTTAAGAGAGGAAAGAATTGAATTGAAACAGGAAACGCAACTATCTACAGTATCAAAACCAAAAACATTTTCTACTCGACCCCATCTACTTGGGTTTCCTTCCATACGAATAATAGAACCCGAAATTTTAATTTTAACCTCATCACAATAACTGCCTTTATGACGATACTTTCCTGTTACTCTACTTTTTTTAATTTCGCCGCCTTCAGTAACGACCATTAAATATTCACCATAAATAGAAAGCAAAACATCTTCAGGGATTTCTACCCCAAAGTCCTGCTCTATTTCTAACCAGTCAATAAATAAAGACACTTTTGTTACCTATTTACCTAAAAAAGTATTTTAGGTATTTATATCACTTTCACCTTAAAAGGTAAATAGGTAAAATGAATATTAGGTAAAAAAGTTTATACTACAAATATTAAAATATTAAAATATTAAAATATTAAAATATTTAAGTGTAACAACATCTATACAGATGCAGAAAAGAGAGAATCCAACATGAAAACTACAGCTAGCTTTAACATAAAATTAGACAAGAAAATTAAAGTCGAACGCTTAGCCATGGAAGTAGGCATGAAAATTGGAAGACCAGTAAAATGGACTGAAGTAATGAATGTTTTAGTTGATCATTTTGCGAAAGATGCAGCCGCATATATTGAACACAACGAAAAACAAAACCAATAAATACCGCAGAATATTGCGGTAAAGTTCGGGTGTTACAGAACCCCCGAACTTTTTTGAGCAAAAAACAACCACAGGAGGAAGGAATGACAAGGATAAAACAGTTAATGCAAAAAATAATGATAGAAAAAGAAATAAATAAACCAGATATCTACATTTATAAAGTTAAATATGATGAAGATCGCAATGTTATCAGTAGTGTCAAAGTAAAGTTTACTTCAGATGGCTCCATGTTCAGTTTATCTAGAGAATTAATAGTTTCCTTACTGAAAACAGAAAAATTATCAATCAAAACTGGTACGAAAAAAAATGGTACATGGATTACTGGGGATGATGTAGTTCTCTATAATGATGAGTTCATCACAACCGCAGGAAACAAAAGAAAGTCTGATAATTTAGAAAATTTACCTGAATTTTAGCCAAAATAGCCAGCAAATTGCTGGCTATTTTCTTCTGAAAAATCTTCTTCTTGAGGGAATCGGGCTAAACACTTTAATGAAATCATCCTTATCTATTGGCACACTTGAATTTCTAAGCTCAGTCAAAAATGCAGCCAAATGTTCACATAAATCGAACCGGAGATCGCTTTCCTGTCTTGTGTAAAATCGCTTAGACTCAAACCTAATCTCAATAGTATCAATCGTACAATAAACTCGGTAATCATCCATTTTCAATAATCTAACCGCATTCAGAAAATGTATCGGTGTTATGTCTTTTAATGTAATATCTGCCATAAAATCAATAAATTAATTTCGCATAATAGCGGATTATGTGTAAATTCTTGCGCGGTGCGTGCGCTATTATACCGCGCTTCGAATTGTAACATAATCCGAAAAACCATTATGCGAAATCAATTACAAGGTTAGTGAAAACTACGTATTAATAAGATCACAGAGTTATGCACAGGTCACGAATACTGCTTAGCCAATACAAAATATGGAAATTTCATGCGCTGTAACATGTGTTTTTTAAAAGTTATTGAACTATACACTAGAAATGTAAAGAAAATGCAAAGCCTTTTGAACGTTTCACATTAACTTTTTGAGGATGTTTTAAATAATAAATTTTTAACAGGGGGCGATTTTAATTTTGTGATTTTTTTAAGAATGGAACGCGCAACATATTCATTTTTTCAAAACACATTGAGCAGGGTTTACGGGGCTGCAGCCGCTGCCCCTTACGTCAGGAGAAAATGCACTGCATTTTCCCCCGACACCCCAATTTATCAGGAAAGCTATTTCTGTCTATTTTTTGCCTTAAGTTTTCTTTTCATTTTTTTCTGTTTCTTACGCAACTTTTCATTTTTAATCCGATTTTCTTCTTCCTTCTGGATTTGAGATAAACGAGCAAATATTTTTTTGATGGCAACATCATCAGTTTCACCTAAAACAATATTTAAATCCTTCAAAAGTTTGCATTGATCCATAACGAATTCAAATAACACATCCTCTTCCTTGGCTTGTTTTAAGGCATTAGAATAATTTTTATCAATATAATCATATATTGATAATTCTCTCTCTAAAATCTCAGGAGTAACACTATCATTTTCCATAAGTGTATCTCTATATTCATCTCTTGATAAACCACCTATAAATGGGGAAAATCTCATAAGATTTCTATCTATCATCAATGATTCTGACATATCAATTCTCCTATAATTAAGTTGTATCGTAAAAGCCTCAAAGCGCAGGCGTGTAACGCCTTTACCCTTTGCGGCTTTTACTTTTAAATCATCTTCACCTGTAACAAGATAACTATATCAGTTTTTGTATTAGATTTAGACTTCCCTGTTAAAATACCTTTAGGCAAGAAAGAAAAGCCAGTTTCACCTTCTGTAATTTTATTTTCAGCTAACCCACCTAAAACAATCACATCACCGCTTTTAACCGTTACATCAGTTACTATGTCACGTTTAATCAGTGTTGGAGACTGATTTACTCCAGTATCTGTTTTTACAAAGTTAGAGAGCTGCTGATTGATTTTTAAATCAATCACATTGCTTTTTATAGTTGGTTGAATATCAAAAATCACACCAGAAGATCGATATTCAATAGACTGAATTGGGCGGCCATCTTGATAAGTCACGTTAGACAATACAGGAACATCAGAACCTACCGAAAAATTGCCCTTTGAGCCTGATTTTACACGTAAAGTTGGACTGCTCACGACCTGAAAACGCTCATCAGTACGAAATAACTCAATCATTGCATCTAGATTACCGGCATTAACCGTAATAAAGTTTTCGTAATTTTGTTTATATCCAATATTAATGCCTAGCTTTCCTGAAAGTAATTTTGCTAAAAGATTAATGCCACTTCCTTCTTTTGCTACATCTTGTACTTCAAAAACATAGCCTGTCACAACAACTTCACGACTTGGCGTATCAACAGACTGTAAAACAGATTTAATTCTTGAAATATCTTCAACTGTTCCATAATAAACAAGCTTATCACCGCTTGCTGATACTTGACCTTCTCCTTGAAGAAATTGGGCTAGATATTCTGTATCACGATGAATGGGATTATAAACAAAACTTTTCTTAATAATTTTTGCGGGTTTAGGCTCAATATGAGCGAGGTAAACAACCCCATTTTTCTCGTAAACCTTGATATTCATATTTTCAAAATATCGTGTAATAAATTGGCCAAAATCTTGATTTTCAGTTGTATGAAAGCTAATCAAACGTGTATCTGCGGCCAGTTTGGGATCTAACATATAAGGCTTTTCTAAAACTTCGTCATAAATCATTCCTACAGCTTTAGGTAATGGCACAGCCTCCAATTTAAAATTAATATTTTTCGCTTGAGCATAACCAAAAACAAACATAAATAAGAAAAATAAAATGTTACGTTGTAATCTCATTGTTTTACTCCTGAATAATAATTTACTCGTTGATTATCAATAATCCCCTCTAGCATCCGACCTGTAAAATTAAAGCTTGAACGAGGTTCTAAACGTAAATTTCCTTGGTTATCCGCTAAAATCACAAAACTTTTTCCAGACTTCTGTAACTCCCCTGTTATTCTCCATTGAGTAGATAAAGGCGGTACTATTTGAATAGGCAACTGATTGCTAGATTCCGATACTGAATTTACTTCACTATTTTCTTGTATTGCTTGTTCCGCTTGACTATCTTTCACATCATTTGGATGAAAAAAATTAATCAATTTATATACTGAAAAACCAAAAATAAGCACGAAAAGAACAGCAAAATACTTAATGCTAGATTTGTTTAATGCGTTTTGTCTCTTATCTGTAACTAATTCTCGTCCATTTTCCGTTTCATAACTTTTATAAAGTGGAAAAATAGCTTTATCATATTTTTCTTGATAAGTTGAAGTTCTTGATGTTTTCCAGCATTTATTACCTGAAAAAACATCTATTCTATAACGACTTTTCAAACCTGCTGCGACAAGTTTTGTCATCTTGAACGTGGTTTCAATACGCTCAACAAGTTCTTTTTGTAAATTAGTTAAATCTTGATTAAGAATGACAAAATCACAAGAAACACCATTATCATCAGTAAAATGTCGATGTTCAGATAAAAATGAAAAATGATTGTCTTTGATTTTTTCTTTTCTAGGGAAAAAGCGCCAAGCCTCATCAATAACAATTAAGTCCCCTGCTTTACAGAAGGTTTCAATACCATTATCTATCGCATTTTTATAAGGATAAAAATTCTCACTTAAACAAGCGTCATTATCTACAACTACTAACTCGCCCAAATTTTCAGGTGACAATTTCTTATCTTTCGATAAACAATACTCTTCTATTAATTGTTTATTTAATCCGTAAATATTTGATACAACTCTGCGCCCCGATGAGATGGCAGGAATAATGACGGATTTAACCACCTCATAAGATTTACCATGCCCAGGTAACCCTACATAAGCAGAAATAGCCATAAATTACCCCCTATCCAATAACAGGAATTCTGCGAATGATAAAACGAGACAGTAAAGCAGAAATGAAAAGGCTTATACCTGTAGGAACTTTTAAAATGTATAAAAAATAAAGAATTGAATCTGGCAACGCATTAAATAAATCCTTTATGTTTGGAATATTCTTAGGTAAAAACAGCTCTATAATTACAGGAATAAACTCGGTCGTAATGTAAAATAAAGCAAAAAATACAAAAAATTTTGCAAGCACTCCCCTAATCAAAAATTGCATTAAAGAAGATAATGCAGCAAATATAACTCCATACATAAAACCGCCCTCCCTAAGCACTCAATAAAACTCTTAAAGAAACAATTCCCCAAATCAATAACATCAAAGATGATATGATGCCTTTATTCCTTTCTACATAATCGCAATGTCTATCTAAAGTTACATTGGCCTCTAAATACGGAATATGCCCACTCCAAACCGGACACTGTATTTCTCTTTCGGAAATATTAAAATCTTTTAAAGAAGGGAAAAACTCATTAAAAGGCTCTAGTATTTGAAGTGCTGTAGGAGGATTAACTTCTGGCATATCAACATTTGGAGCAGATAGGTCAATTTGTCCTGATGTTGATGTAGAAGTTGATGTTGATTCAGACTGTTTTTTATCTTCTTTTGGTTTAGTATTACTAGAGCTATTTGGCTTACTAACATCATCAAACATATCATCAGAATATCTAAAACCAATTAAATCTTTAGCTTTTAAAGATGGGTCTGTAAAATATTTTCTAACATCACTCGGCTGAATATTAGAGATCACTTTTCTTTCTTCATCGGTGAATTCATCACTATTTAATGAAACCGCATTTTTTGCAAAACTAGAAATTTGTGCATCATCCTTTAGGATAACCTTATTCTCTGGAACTACTTGACTTCCCCAAAGGACTTGAGGTTTTTTAGAATCAGCTCTTTTATTTTGCTTAATAACCCTAACAGTAAATAAATCTCTTTGTATATAACACTCACTTGAACCTTTAATACATTGTTTAAAGGAAAAATTAACTATAAAACCATCAGAATAAATAGGGCTTTTTTCTTTAGAAACTACTTTAAAATCACTGAATGTTGAATTTAATGGCGCACGCTTAGCCTCTTCTTCAAAACCTTTATTTATCGCACAGTTAAGCGTTTCATCATGAGAAGATGTTTGACAAGAACCATAAGCATCTTCATAAGTAAAAACCATATTATCTTGAAGATTTACAAACACCGGATTAAATAAAGATGGCTCTTCCTCTAAATAAACCTTCTCTAACATACCTGTTTTAGGATCTTGCGCCATCACATAAAAACCTAATGAATCTTGAGAGGCAGAAGTAAATTTCTGAAAAGCACTATCAATCAATTGATCAGTAAAATATCCCAAACCAAAAGTAACCGCTAAACCCGTAATAGGATGTTTAGAATATAAAACTCCTGATGCTCTAGTCGCTTTTTTAGCAATACTACGTAAAACATTTGCTCTACGTACTTCTTGCATTGTAGATGCGCCAGAATTAGGAATAACTGCAGGTAAGTTGTATGTCCTGTTATAAGATCTCTCAAGTAAATCTTTAACAATTACTTTAGTTTTATTTTCAGTAGTAAACGGTCTATCCGCAGAAAATGATAAGCCACAAAAAAATGCAAAAAATACAATAACTATAAATTGTTCAAACCAAGCACTACGACCAATCCGCAAACTATTCCAAGGAAAAAGTATATTAAATCCCATAAAAACATTACCTAGCCCTTTATCATTGATTAATAAATAAAAAAGGAGGGGGAACCCTCCTTTTTCCCTAACGGCCAAATAAACCTAAAATAAATCGAATACCCATTTTCGCAATTCGAGGACCAAGAAGAACCCCACCGGCAGCAAGAATACCTGCTACTACAGTAGAAAAGTCCACTTGCCCAAGCATACTATTTACATCAATTTGTACCTTTTGAGCTGCTTCACCTTGAGCAAAAGCACTTAATGAAGAACCCAAAACAACTGCTGAAACAAGATATTTTTTAAGATTTGCCATAATAAACTCCTTGTACTGAGTTAAAATGAGATGCTTATCTCAGAATAGCTAAAATTGAACCAATAGATTTAGCTATCAAATAAAAAATAAGCACCAGACCAAATGAAAAGCCAAAACTATCGACATGATGAATAAAATCCTGTGCCGAAAAGTTTTGATTTTCATTACCTGAAAATGCCACAGATTGAAGTTTGACGGCCTCTGTCTGTGGTATTTTCAAAACCACTTCATTACAACTAATGCCTGATTGAGATTGACATAACTTCGTTGTAATCTCGATTTCATTACTCATAAATGAAATACCAATAAATAAAAAATTGTTAGAGCAAGACCACAACCAATAAAACTTGCTCCTACCATTTCTATAAATTCACGCATTATTTCAATTCTTCTATGATTGAACTTTCATCAAAGTTGTAAGTGATACCTTTACGGCCATTTTCCATAGCCCATTCACGAGGATAAACAAGCACCATTACAGTCTTATCTTTTAAGCGATTAATCGTATTTCTTAACGCATCATTCATAGAACGATCATCAATCTTGATTTCTTGAATTGACGTGTTATAGCCGCCATAACCATCAGGTTCTTGTAATTGAACCCCCATGTTATGACGATCTTTTACTTCTCCAGTCTCTCGATTAGTGAAAGATGAAGATTTATAACCTTTTAAGATACCTACAATATAAAATCCGGTACGCATAATTGATTTCTCCTAATTAATGATGAAAAGACTTATTTATTAAACAACAAAACGTAACTGAGGAGCGTTACTTGGAAATTGATAAAAATCAGGGGCTTTAAATGGACGAACCATAATATTTTCACAGGAGATAACTCTAACCGCTTGGAATTTCTCAACATCGCAAGGATTAGCAATATCAATACCTATTTTTCTTAATCTTGCTCTATGAGTTTCATATTGACGAGATTTTAGGCCTAAATCTTTTCCACTAGCCCATAACATTGCGTAATATGCTGAAGTTGTTGCTTTTCTCAATGTATCAACAATCCCTTGAGAAACTAATTGTTCAGCAATGGTTTCTAAATCATACTGACTTACATTTAGCTTTTTATACATGTCAATAAATTCCTTCTGTAAATTTTCTAATACTGAAAAATCACTAATTCCCCAATAACATAAATTTTCACGCTGCAAATATCTTGATTTTAATTTTTGCTCAAAACGGACTACTCCATTTTCTCTGCAATACTCATAAACACTTCTGTAATATCTAAACTCTTTTGATTCTTCACCAAATTTACGCTTAATCTTGTTATAAGAATGAACTCGCATTTCTTCGTGTTTTATATAACAACTTGGATAAATTAAATTGGCTTTTTCTTTTTTACTAAGCCAATCCGTGGTGCAACCATCTGTATGAAGTCTGCCAATAGAATTTCTATAACGCATCTGTGATAAGGCTTTTAGAAATGTACGCTCATTACCCTTACCAACAGCTTTATTAGTGGTAATATCTAAACGTTTAATAATTGCGCCATTAGAAAATTTTGAGACCTTAGAACCATCTTCGCCTTGGCGATAAAAAATTTCAGTGCAACGAGTAAAGATTGGTAATTTAAGAGAGGAAAGAATTGAATTGAAACAGGAAACGCAACTATCTACAGTATCAAAACCAAAAACATTTTCTACTCGACCCCATCTACTTGGGTTTCCTTCCATACGAATAATAGAACCCGAAATTTTAATTTTAACCTCATCACAATAACTGCCTTTATGACGATACTTTCCTGTTACTCTACTTTTTTTAATTTCGCCGCCTTCAGTAACGACCATTAAATATTCACCATAAATAGAAAGCAAAACATCTTCAGGGATTTCTACCCCAAAGTCCTGCTCTATTTCTAACCAGTCAATAAATAAAGACACTTTTGTTACCTATTTACCTAAAAAAGTATTTTAGGTATTTATATCACTTTCACCTTAAAAGGTAAATAGGTAAAATGAATATTAGGTAAAAAAGTTTATACTACAAATATTAAAATATTAAAATATTAAAATATTAAAATATTTAAGTGTAACAACATCTATACAGATGCAGAAAAGAGAGAATCCAACATGAAAACTACAGCTAGCTTTAACATAAAATTAGACAAGAAAATTAAAGTCGAACGCTTAGCCATGGAAGTAGGCATGAAAATTGGAAGACCAGTAAAATGGACTGAAGTAATGAATGTTTTAGTTGATCATTTTGCGAAAGATGCAGCCGCATATATTGAACACAACGAAAAACAAAACCAATAAATACCGCAGAATATTGCGGTAAAGTTCGGGTGTTACAGAACCCCCGAACTTTTTTGAGCAAAAAACAACCACAGGAGGAAGGAATGACAAGGATAAAACAGTTAATGCAAAAAATAATGATAGAAAAAGAAATAAATAAACCAGATATCTACATTTATAAAGTTAAATATGATGAAGATCGCAATGTTATCAGTAGTGTCAAAGTAAAGTTTACTTCAGATGGCTCCATGTTCAGTTTATCTAGAGAATTAATAGTTTCCTTACTGAAAACAGAAAAATTATCAATCAAAACTGGTACGAAAAAAAATGGTACATGGATTACTGGGGATGATGTAGTTCTCTATAATGATGAGTTCATCACAACCGCAGGAAACAAAAGAAAGTCTGATAATTTAGAAAATTTACCTGAATTTTAGCCAAAATAGCCAGCAAATTGCTGGCTATTTTCTTCTGAAAAATCTTCTTCTTGAGGGAATCGGGCTAAACACTTTAATGAAATCATCCTTATCTATTGGCACACTTGAATTTCTAAGCTCAGTCAAAAATGCAGCCAAATGTTCACATAAATCGAACCGGAGATCGCTTTCCTGTCTTGTGTAAAATCGCTTAGACTCAAACCTAATCTCAATAGTATCAATCGTACAATAAACTCGGTAATCATCCATTTTCAATAATCTAACCGCATTCAGAAAATGTATCGGTGTTATGTCTTTTAATGTAATATCTGCCATAAAATCAATAAATTAATTTCGCATAATAGCGGATTATGTGTAAATTCTTGCGCGGTGCGTGCGCTATTATACCGCGCTTCGAATTGTAACATAATCCGAAAAACCATTATGCGAAAT
>CABPXD010000004.1:0-199766 GCA_902461185.1 uncultured Haemophilus sp. | reverse complement strand
ATGCGCCGATGGTAGTGTGGGGCTTCCCCATGTGAGAGTAGGACACCGCCAGGTAGTGAATGTAGAACCCCGAGCTGAATGGCTTGGGGTTTTTTGTTTATGGATTTTTCAATATTTTAGCAAAGCGTTGATTCTATGATACAATCACTACCGTAATTTTAATAAAACAAGAGAAAATATGACCGCACTTAATGTATTAATTTATCCAGATGATCACCTAAAGATTGTTTGTGAGCCAGTTGCTGAAGTCAATGATGACATTCGCAAAATTGTAGATGATATGTTTGATACGATGTATCAAGAAGAAGGTATTGGCCTTGCTGCACCACAGGTAGATATCTTGCAACGTATTATTACGATTGATATTGAAGGAGACAAACAAAATCAGCTAGTGTTGATCAATCCAGAAATTTTAGCGTCAGAAGGTGAAACAGGTATTGAAGAAGGTTGTTTATCTATTCCTGGATTCCGTGCCTTAGTGCCCCGTAAAGAAAAAGTCACGGTAAAAGCTTTAGATCGTCATGGAAAAGAATTTACGCTTGATGCAGATGGTTTATTAGCGATCTGTATTCAGCATGAAATCGATCATTTAAACGGTATTTTATTTGTTGATTATCTTTCACCGTTGAAACGTCAACGTATCAAAGAAAAATTAGTGAAATATAAAAAACAAATTGCAAAACAATAATCAAAAGTGCGGTATAAAATGACCGCACTTTTCCTATCAACGCCATAACGTAGAACATTATGAAACCATTGAATATCATCTTTGCCGGTACGCCGGACTTCGCAGCACAACATCTTGCTGCACTTTTAAATTCTCATCACAATATTATTGCTGTTTATACGCAGCCAGATAAACCGGCTGGTCGCGGTAAAAAATTGCAGGCTAGTCCTGTAAAGCAATTAGCAGAACAACATCAAATTCCTGTTTATCAACCAAAATCCTTGCGTAAAGAAGAAGCACAAGCAGAGCTTAAAGCGTTAAATGCTGATGTAATGGTTGTTGTTGCTTATGGTTTGATTTTACCTCAAGCAGTGTTGGATATGCCTCGTTTAGGTTGTTTAAATGTGCATGGCTCTCTCTTACCTCGTTGGCGTGGCGCCGCACCTATTCAGCGCGCTATCTGGGCTGGTGATAAGCAAACCGGTGTGACGATTATGCAAATGGATGTGGGTTTAGATACTGGTGATATGTTACACAAAGTGTATTGCGATATTGATGCACAAGAAACTTCTGCCTCGCTTTACCATAAATTAGCTGAAATTGCGCCGTCGGCATTGATTAGTGTTTTGGATCATTTGGAAGAAGGGAAATTCATTGCAGAAAAACAAGATGATAGCCAAAGTAACTATGCAGAGAAACTTTCCAAAGAAGAGGCTAAATTAGATTGGTCGCTATCGGCAGCCCAGCTTGAACGTAATATTCGCGCGTTTAATCCTTGGCCGGTTAGTTTCCTACAATTAACTGATGAACAAGGTAATGAACAAACCTTAAAAGTTTATGCTGCTGCCGTGTTGCCACATGTGGATAAACCAGCTGGGACGATTTTAAGTGTCGATAAAAAAGGTATCCAAATTGCCACGAAAGAAGGCGTTTTAAATTTATTGCAACTTCAGCCCGCAGGCAAGAAACCTATGTCTGTGCAAGACTTCCTCAATGGTCGAGCAGATTGGTTCCAGGTTGGTAAGGTGCTCAGATAATGGTATTTCAACGCAAAAAAACGGGAAAATCGACCGCAGTTTCGGTACGCGCTATCGCTGCTCAAGTGATTTTGCAGGTTTTAGATCAGGGTAAGTCCTTATCAACGTTGATTCCAGAAGTACAATCACAGGTAAAACCACAGGATTTGCCTTTATTACAGGAAATCACCTTTGGTATTTGTCGCGTATTGCCTCGTTTAGAAAATATTATAAAAAAACTATTAGATAAGCCATTGAAGGGTAAGACCCGTATTGTACATTGCTTGTTATTAGTAGGATTGTACCAATTACTTTATATGCGTGTGCCCGCTCATGCTGCAGTGGATGAAGTAGTGAATGCCACAAAATCATTAAAATCGGACAGTTTCCGTGGTTTAGTTAACGGTGTATTGCGTCGTTTCTTACGGGAGCAAGAAGAGATTCTTGCTGTAGTCGATAAGCATTGGCAAACGCTTCATCCTGAATGGTTTGTGAATAAAATCAAAAAAGCTTATCCGAATTGGCGTGAAATTATTGAGGCGAATAACCAAAAGCCACCAATGTGGTTACGGGTCAATCAACAGCAAAATAACACGAAAACTTACCGCACTTTGTTGGAAAAGCAAGAGATAGCAGCATTTGAATGTGATAATCCACATGCTCTGCGCTTAGCTCAACCACTTTCTGTCTCAAAACTACCAAATTTTGAACAAGGCGCAGTGACAGTTCAGGATCTCAATGCCCAATGGTCTGCTTTATTGCTTGAGCCACAAAATGGTGAATTAATTTTAGATGCTTGTGCGGCCCCTGGTGGGAAAACTACGCATATTTTAGAAATGGCGCCACAAGCGAAAGTGATTGCACTTGATGTCGAAGCGCATCGCTTAAAACGTGTCGAAGAAAACCTTTCTCGTTTGAATCAACAGGCGACAGTTGTTTGTGGCGATGCGACCGAGCCTGAAAAGTGGCTCTCAGAAATAGGTTTAAGTGGTGCATCCTTTGATCGTATTTTATTAGATGCACCTTGCTCAGCAACGGGCGTGATTCGTCGTCATCCAGATATTAAATGGTTACGTCAAGAAACGGATATTGCTCAATTGGTTGCCTTGCAAGGACAAATTCTAAAAGCGCTTTGGGCAAAATTAAAACCTAATGGTATTTTGCTTTATGCGACTTGCTCGGTGCTTCCCAATGAGAACAGTCAGCAAATACAGCATTTTTTAGCTGAAACACCCGATGCAGAATTAATGACATTGCCGTTTGAACAAACGGAAAATACGATTGGAATCCAATTCCTGCCACAAGAGAATGGCGGTGATGGGTTCTATTATGCAAAATTGAGAAAATGGTCAGCTTAAATGAATTTGCCTTTAATTGATGTCGTCATTCCTTGCTATAACACTGAACAAACACTTTTTCGTGCAGTAGAGTCTGTGTTGCAGCAAAATAATCTTGGTCACCTTTGGCTGATTGATGATGCATCGACAGATAATACATTTGCATTAGCCTTACAGCTTGCAGAGCAATATCCAAATAGAATTTCTATCGAGCAATTGCCAAAAAATAGCGGTGTCGCAATGGCTCGAAATTGGGGCGCAATGCTCTCTGCTAAAAGTGCGGTCGATTTTGTCGCATTTTTAGATGCGGATGATGCATACGAACCTGGTGCATTGGAAGTGGCTGCGGCAACCTTTCATTTTCAGACAGATACTTCAGTCGTAAGATTAGCATTAAAGCCGATAAATTTAGCCCAACGTTATGCAGAACACCCTAATTTTGATCAGGCATGGCAATATATGCGCATGACCTGCGGGGGAAATATCGTTTTCAATAAAGCTTTTTTCTTAGCGTGTGGCGGATTTCCAACACATCAATTATTCCGAGAGCTCGGCGGTGAAGATGGAGCCTTGGGCATTGCAACCACTAAAACGGCAAAAGTGGCGACCTTATTTGAAGATGTGGGTGTGTTGCATTTTTGTCGTGAAGGCATGCATGCGGAGCGTTTACTCGATGGCCTGTTATTTGGTAAACAAGATCCAGCGATTACAGCCGAAAAAATGGCAGAAGCTGAACAAGTCACATCGACTATTTGTCGCCGTATTGAGGCATTAAAGTGCGGTCTAAATTCAGCTGAAATTGGTATCCGACCTTTGGTTGTGGAGAGAACAGAATGAAAATAATCATCTTAGGTGCAGGGCAAGTAGGTACAACGCTTGCGGCAAATTTAGTGAGTGAAGATAACGATATCACACTGGTAGATAATGAATCTCAACATTTGCAGAATTTGCAAGATAAGCATGATTTACGTGTGGTTAAAGGTTCCCCTTCCTCACCAAAGATTTTGCGTGATGCGGGAGCAGCTGATGCTGACTTGATGGTTGCCGTAACCGCATCTGATGAAACCAATATGATTGCTTGCCAGTTGGGATATACACTTTTCAATACCCCAACACGTATTGCACGTATTCGTAATGCGGAATATTTGCGTGAGAAAGATAAATTATTTAATGATGAAAACGTACCAATCGATCATCTGATTTCGCCAGAGAATTTAGTCACAGATGAGATTACACGCTTAATTGCTTATCCAGGTGCGTTACAGGTAGCGCATTTTGCCAATAATCGAATTAGCATTGTGATCGTAAAAGCGTATTACGGCGGTCCTTTAGTGGGCTATGCGTTATCCGCTTTTAAAGAGCATATGCCGCATATTGATTGTCGGATCATTTCAATTTTACGTAATGATAAATTAATTCGCCCGCAAGGTTCGACCATTATTGAGGCGGGAGACGAAATTACCTTCATTTGTGCGACAGAGCACATTAAAGCGGTGATGAGTGAGTTGCAACGCCTTGAGAAAACCTACAAGCGTATCATGATTGTGGGTAGCGGGAATATTGCCTCTGGTGTTGCAAAACAGTTAGAAGATAAGTATCAAGTAAAACTCATTGAGCGTGATGGTGAAAAAGCAAAAGTGTTGGCAGAGAAACTCTCTAAAACCCTTGTTTTCCATGGCGATGCTTCTGACCAGAATTTACTTTTTGAAGAGCATATAGAGAACGTCGATGTCTTTTTATCATTGAGTGCCGATGATGAAGCGAATATTATGTCGGCCTTACTGGCAAAACGTCTTGGTGCTAAAAAAGCCATGGTACTGATTCAGCGCATGGCATATATCAATTTGATTCAAGGTGGAACTATTGATATTGCGGTTTCACCACAACAAGCAACAATCTCTGCTTTACTAGGGCATGTGCGTAAAGGGGATATCAAAAACGTGGCATCCTTGCGTCATGGTACTGCTGAAGCCATTGAACTTGTGGTACATGGCGATTCGACAACATCCAATGTGGTTGGGAGACAGATTGGCGATATTAAACTCCCAGTTGGTGCAATGATTGCGGCAATTTTACGTAAAAATGAGGTTATCATTGCCCGTCGTCAGGTGGCCATTGAAGAAGGTGATAGTGTCATTGTTTATATTAATGACAAGAAATCTGTGTCAGAAATAGAAAAATTATTCCAACCAAGTGCATTTTTTATTTAAATAACAGTTTACTTTTTAATCTAAAAATCTACAATACGCAATCTTTTAATTTTTTAAACCAACACAAAAGGAAATTTTATGAGCTTTCTTAAAGAATTCCGCGAATTCGCAGTACGCGGCAACGTAGTAGACATGGCAGTCGGTGTGATCATCGGTGGTGCTTTTGGTAAAATCGTAAGTTCACTTGTAGGTGACGTAGTAATGCCTGTATTAGGTATTTTAACTGGTGGCGTAGATTTCAAAGATTTGAAAATCACGTTAGCTCAAGCTGTAGGTGACACTCCAGCAGTAACTTTAAACTACGGTGCATTTATTCAAAACGTCTTTGACTTCATCATCATTGCATTCGCAATCTTCATGATGATCAAAGGTATCAACAAAGTGAAAAAACCAGTAGAAGAAGTAAAAGGTCCTTCACAGGAAGAATTACTTGCTGAAATTCGCGATTTATTAAAAAAATAATAAGAATTTAATGTGAATAAAAAAGGTTGGTATTTTACCAACCTTTTCTTTTATCTGAAATTTAAGCTTTGAGTAATAATGCAACAGCCTCGCAAGCAATGCCTTCACTTCGACCTGTAAAGCCAAGTTTTTCTGTTGTGGTTGCTTTAACATTGACTTGCTCAATATCGCACTGTAAATCTTCCGCAATCTTCGCTCGCATTGCATCGATATGCGGACGCATTTTAGGGGCTTGTGCAATAATGGTTACATCCACATTACCCACCTTATAACCTTTCTCTTGCACCTGGCGGAATGCTTCTCGTAATAAAACACGGCTGTCTGCATTTTTATATTGCATATCGGTATCAGGGAAGAGTTTACCAATATCCCCTAATGCTGCCGCACCTAATAAGGCATCTGTTAAGGCATGTAAGGCGACATCACCATCAGAATGAGCAATAAATCCAGTATGGTAAGGCACTTCAACGCCACCAATAATTAAAGGGCGATCTTCACCAAAGGCATGAACATCAAACCCATGTCCAATTCGTATCATAGAGTTTTCCTTGTTAAATAAAATTCGGCTAAAGCTAAATCTTCTGGACGTGTCACTTTAATATTATCACTCCTTCCAGCGACTAAGTGCGGTCGAAATCCGGCAAGTTCCATCGCAGAGGCTTCATCTGTAATATTTGCACCTTGAGATAGCCCCTGTTCAAGCGCATTTCTTAATAGATCGCAACGGAAAAATTGAGGTGTTTGTGCAAGCCAAAGCTCAGCACGATCTTCTGTTTTAATAATATCTTGTTGTTTATTCGCGCGTTTAATCGTATCGACCGCTGGAATGGCCAAAATAGCGCCGTGTTCATCATCTATTTGGAGCAATTTATCTAAATCTTGATGGGTTAAACAAGGTCTGGCTGCATCATGTACCAACACCCAAGCATGGTTATTTTTGATCGCATTTAGCCCATTTAGAACTGACTCGGCTCGCGTTTCACCCCCTTCAACGAGGGTGATATTTTTATGAGGAAATAAAGTTATTTCAGAAAGATAGGGATCATTTTTTCCTACCGCAAGAATAACGTGATTGATTGCAGGGTGGGATAGAATGACAGAGAGTGTATGTTCCAGAATCGTCTTGTCTAGGATTTTCAGATATTGCTTAGGTTTGTTTGCCTGCATACGGCTTCCAACGCCTGCAGCAGGAATGACAGTAATAATTTCACGGTTCATTATTTATGCTCTTTGACGATGTGATAGAACACTTCGTTTGGTTTGACCATATCATGGCCCATGCGAGCACGTTCTTCAATGGATTCAAAGCCTTTTGTTAACCCTTGAATTTCAGCTGAAATCATTTGATTTCTTTGTGAGAGCTTTTCATTTTCAGCTTTATTCTCTTTGATTTGAGCCGCGACATCTTTGTAATCAAAATATCCGTTTTTACCAAACCAAAGATCGTACTGAAATAGCACGAGAACACTCACTAAAATTCCAATGAAAAGACGCATAAATTACCTATTATTTCTGAAAAATTGGAGATAGTTTACCGTGAAATACAGCGAAATGCGATGAAAAAGTGCGGTTAAAAATAAGATGATTTTTGAAGTGATCTTATTCGGCTTATCAGGTAACTTAAAACTTAAAAATGTGATCTCTCTCACAAATCAGTTATAAAGTTTGATAAACCCATAGTCACTGCCCGAATAGGCTTGTTATACTTTTGCTTGTCATTATGACTTTTTAACAGAAGGAACAATCAATGAAAACAACATTAAAACTTACCGCTATTGCAGCGATGTCAGCATTTATTTTAACTGGTTGTGCGACTCAAAATAAGAGTGCAGAAGCGGATGCGCAGCTTCAACAACAAGCGGTATTAGGTCTTAACTGGATTCAACAATCAGGTGAATACCAAGCCCTTTCTTACCAAGCATACAATGCGGCAAAAGTGGCATTTGATCACGCTAAAGTGAAAAAAGGTAAGAAAAAAGCTGTTGTGGTGGACTTAGATGAAACCATGTTAGATAACAGCCCTTATGCAGGTTGGCAAGTTCAAAACAATAAACCATTTGATGGCAAAGACTGGACTCGTTGGGTAGAAGCTCGTCAATCAGGTGTGGTACCAGGTGCAGTAGAATTCAATAACTATGTAAATACCCATGGCGGTAAAATGTTCTATGTTTCTAATCGTAAAGACAGCAATGAAAAAGCAGGTACGATTGATGACATGAAACGTTTAGGTTTTAATGGTGTTGAAGATTCAGCGTTTTACTTGAAAAAAGATAAATCACCAAAAGCAGCACGTTTTGAAGAAATTGAAAAACAAGGTTATGAAATCGTCATTTATGTGGGTGATAACCTAGATGACTTCGGTGATGCGATCTACGGTAAACAAAATGCAGAACGTCGTGATTTCGTGGCACAAAACAAAGCGAAATTTGGTAAAACATTCATCGTATTACCTAACCCGAACTACGGTGGCTTTGAAGGCGGCTTAGCAAAAGATTATTTCAAAGGCGATTCAAGCAGCAAAGTGAAAGCACGTTTAGATGCAGTTAAAGCTTGGGATGGTAAATAATTCCCTTCTTGAGATAAACAAACACCCGCAGAGATGCGGGTGTTTTGTTTTAGTCTAAAACTGCAGTCTATTTTCGCATCATTTTTTCTTTATGAGATGCGAAGTCCGCACCTTTCGCCAGCATGCGAAGTTGTAAAATAACACGCTCTTTGAGTAAATCTTGTTCAGCTTTTGTCATGTCTAAGGCGTTGGAGCCAGCTGTGAATACGATGGTTACCATTCCCTCAGCCTGAACATAAGACACATATTGCGAGTAGTGATTTTTCTTTGCAATGTATTCAGCTAATTCATCGACAAAGTGTTTGATTTCACGAGCGGCTGCGGTACGGAAAGCTTGAGAAGTCCCCGAACTTTCACGTAAGAGCAAACGGAATACGTTGGTGCTGTGAGTGATAAATTCAAAAAAGGTTTCCACGGATACGCGGATCACACTGCCACCTGCATCAATACGTTTACGCGCTTGGCGCATTAATTGACGAAGCGTTAAGCCGGCCTCATCTACCATTTCTAATCCGAGCTCATCCATATCGCTAAAGTGGCGATAGAAAGAAGTTGGTGCAATGCCCGCTTCGCGTGCAACTTCACGTAAGCTTAAATTAGAAAAGCTTTTTTCTGCACTTAACTGATTAAATGCGGCGTCAATTAAAGCTCGACGGGTTTTTTCTTTTTGAATTGCTCGAACACCAGCCATTGGGTTTTCCTCAGCTTATGATAAATTATTTTTTATTCGCTAAAATCGATTTAACTTGTTCACTGACTGCACTTGCAACGCGTTCATAGCGATTACGTAATGGTGAACCTGGGCGGTAAACGAGAGCAATAGTACGAGACGGTTCTGGCGAATGGCACGGAATATATTTTACACCTGCACGCGTGCCTTCATTTAATACCGCAAGTTCTGGCATGAAGGTGATGCCTGCATTAGCTGCCACCATATTACGCAACGTTTCAAGGCTGGTGGCTTGGAAGTGAGAGTCTTCTTTTGCTCCAGCAGTAAAGCAATAATCCAGAGCTTGATTACGTAAGCAATGCCCATCATCCAACATAAGCATTTCTTGCCCTTTTAAGGTATTCATGGCAATTTTACTTTCTGAAGCCCAAGGATGTTGGTCGGATACAGCGAGTAACATTTTTTCATTAAAAATAGGCACTTCGATAAACGCTTCAGTTTCGGGTACGCGAGCCACAATCGCACAATCTAATCGGCCAGTTTCTAATTGTTCTAATAGTTGGTGAGTTTGGGCCTCGTAAAGAAAAACTTCTAAATCTGGGAAAGTTTCTTTCAATGTTGGTACAATATAAGGAAGTAGGTAAGGGCCAACGGTTGGGATTAATCCAATGTGTAATGGACCTGTCATTTCTTTACCTTGATTGCTGGCCATTTCTTTGAGTAATTTTACTTCGCGTAATACAGTGCGAGCTTGATCGACAAGTAACATACCAGATTGCGTGAAGAGTACTTTACGGCTCGTACGTTCAAGTAAAATAATGCCTAACTCATCTTCGAGTTTGCGGATTTGGCCACTTAAAGTGGGTTGGCTAACATTGCAAGAATCCGCCGCTCGACGGAAATGTTTAAACTCGGAAAGAGCTACTAAGTATTCTAAATCACGAATATTCATAGGGTTCTCACTTTATAGAATATGTCAATTAAAAGGATAGAATTAATTGATTATGACTATATCACAAAACTTTCTATAATGCCTATCAAGTTTTTAAGGCAAATTCATTTAATAACTCACAGAGGAGACACATTATGTCTAATATGGAAGGAAAAAAAGTCCCACAAGTTACATTTCGTACTCGTCAAGGTGATCAATGGGTTGATGTGACTACATCTGAATTATTCGACAACAAAACAGTTGTTGTTTTCTCATTACCGGGTGCGTTCACGCCAACTTGTTCATCTTCTCACTTACCACGTTATAACGAGCTTGCACCAGTTTTCAAAAAACATGGCGTAGATGATATTTTAGTTGTGTCTGTAAACGATACTTTCGTTATGAATGCTTGGAAAGAAGCGGAAGAAGCACACAATGTAAAATTCATTCCAGATGGCAACGGTACTTTCACTGAAGGTATGGGCATGTTAGTTGGAAAAGATGATTTAGGTTTTGGTAAACGTTCTTGGCGTTATTCTATGCTCGTGAAAAATGGCGTAGTGGAAAAAATGTTTATTGAACCAAATGAGCCAGGCGATCCGTTTAAAGTATCTGATGCTGATACCATGTTGAAATACATTGCACCAGATTTCCAAGTGCAAGAATCAATCGCTATCTTCACAAAACCAGGCTGCCCATATTGCGCGAAAGCAAAACAACTTTTACGTGATAAAGGTTTAAGCTTTGAAGAAATCGTATTAGGTCAAGATGCAACTATCGTGAGTGTACGTGCGGTTTCTGGTCGTGCAACTGTGCCACAAGTATTCATCGGTGGTAAACACATCGGTGGTAGCGACGATTTAGAAAAATACTTTGCATAATTGATTGCAGGTAGGAATTTTTTATATTTTTGATTATTAGGAACATAATTTAAAAGGGAGCGAAAGCTCCCTTTTTTGTTTTTTATCATAAGGATATAAGTTTTATATGATATTAGTAGAAGGAAATTATCATAGAATCTTTAAAAGTGCAGTTATATTGAGCGATATTTTTTATTCAGTTGTATAACTATATAGTTGAGCAAACGGCATGCCAAAATCATATTTATTAGGTGTTTAGCAGAAAGTACTACTTGTACTACTTAGATTTCATTCATATCCAAATTCTGAAAGCGTTGATGATTTTTATGACTTGATCCCCTACAATACAAGTTAAACAATCAGGAGTAGAGAATTATGGCGACGATAAAAGATATAGCGAAAGAAGCTGGAGTGTCGTTAGGTACTGTTTCCAATGTGCTAAACAAAAAGCATAACGTCAGTTTGGAAAAAATTAATTTGGTAAACGATGCAATAAAAAAACTGGGTTATCAGAAAAATATTCAAGCTAGTTTTTTAAAGTCTGGCGGAAGTAATCAGATTGCAGTTATATTTCCTTCTATCTCATCACCTGAATATTATTTACTTTATGAATCTTTAGAAGGGCATTTTTCTCAGAAGGGTTATCAATTAAATCTTTATTTAACTGATAATAATCCAAGTAAAGAGCGTTTGTTTCTCGAGAAAATTTCAGGTGAGAATACTACATTTGTGATTGTTGTATCTTGTTTACCTGATGCAAATGAATATAAGCAATATTTTGATATTGAATTAGTTAAAATTATCTTTCTTTATAGAGAGATAAGAAATGCCAAATATTATCTTGGGCTTGATTATAAATCTATTCTAACTAATGTTGTTAAGGAAGCTAAAGGAAATGGAGATAAGCGAATTGGTATTGTTTCAAATCAAAAGTATAAAATAAAAGAAGCTGTTGAATTAGTTTATTGTTTTTTAAAACATCCATTTGAAGTTGTGAAATTTATTGAGGATGAGCATCTTTCTTCAATTGTTACGCTAAATATTTTGCATGCTGAAGAGATTTATAATGCATTTTACTTTTGTAATCAATCCCCTCCAAAAATTTATACGATTAATCATCAATTTAGTCATGATGAGAGGTTCATTTCCTATTATATTAGTTATGATTTTATTGTTAGGAACATTATTCATATTATAGAAGGTGAATGTCTTGAGTTATTTTATCAAGATAAGGGGTTTTTATTTAAAAAATCAGATATATTGCATAGTTCATTGCGTATTTTAGCAATATCGAGCCCTTCTATTGAGGCGTTAAAGAAAATACTCCCACATTTTAAACTGCAAACAGGTATTCAAGTACAGATTGATACAGTACCTTTTGTCAGTATTTCCGAAGTTTTGACGAATCCAAAACAAGCTAAACAATATGATATTGTGCGTCTTGATATGGAGCGTTTACCGCTATTGGCCAGTTATCTTCAACCATTTAATTTTATTCAGCAAGAAGAACTAGCTTCTCACTATTCTAATAATTTGATTAAACGATTTTGTTTGGTTAATGACCAGCTCTATGCAATTCCATTTGATCCGAGCATTCAGGTTCTATTTTATCATAAAGCCATTTTTGACGATATGATTACGCAGCGGCTTTTTTATGAACAATATAAGACTGATTTAATGCCTCCAAGAACATTCGAGGAGTTTAATCGTATTGCACGTTTTTTTGACCATAATCTTATGCTTAAGTCACCTATTCGTTATGGAACAGCATTAATTGATAATCCTGAGATTCTAGCACTTGAATTTTTAGTTCGTTATTACTCGTTAGCAAACAAGCCAATTCTTGCACAGGATGTATCGGCATTTAGTAGAGAAATTGCATTTCGTGTCTTAGAAAATTTAGCAGAGTTAAAAGATAATGCGGTATTGTTACACGGCAGTTGGTGGGATAAGGCAGTAGAATGTTTTGAGAAAAAAGAAACAGCAATGTTAATGATTTATTCCAATCATTATTCTCATTTATCTCACAATATGCCGAGTTCAATTGGTTGTGCACCAGTGCCTGGAAATATGCCTCTTATTGGTGGAGGAAGTTTAGCAATAGTGAAAGGATGTGAAAAATACGAAGAAGTGCGGTTGTTTTTTGAATGGTTTTTAAATGATGAAATACATGAACGTTATGTTCGTCTTGGTGGTGTTTCGGCAAGGAAAAATGTATTAATGAATCAAGCATTGATTAGACAGTCTCCTTGGATTTCTCTAATTGAGAAAATAAATTTTAATGGTGTTCGTGAAAATGTGGATGCAAAAGGTCATGCTATTGATTTGGTGAAAATTGAAAAGCAAATCGGATTAATCCTTTTTGCTTTTCTTAATAATCAATTTAATACAGATGTTGCAGTTGAAAAAATAGCGAATATTTTTCGTAATATCTAGCTTTATAGATATTCTTTATAATGTTTAGTATCGCTTACAGAATTCAAGAGTTCAGCAGCTTGTTCAGGCGTTAGATCACGTTGATTTTCCGCCAGCATTTCGTAGCCTACCATAAACTTACGAATGGTTGCTGAACGTAAAAGTGGGGGATAGAAGTGAGCGTGTAACTGCCAATGAGAATTATCCTTACTATTAAATGGGGCGAAGTGGAAACCCATAGAATAAGAAAAACTTATCTTGAATAAATTATCGTAACGAGTTGTGAGTTTTTTTAATACAAGAGCTAAATCTTCACGTTCTGTTTGGTTTAATTCTTCAATCGATTTAAATTGTTTCGATTTTGGAAGTAATAAGGTTTCAAAGGGCCAGGTTGCCCAATAAGGGACTACGGCTACCCAATCCTCAGTTTCAGCTACGATGCGTTCACTTTTTTCTAATTCACGTTTTACATAATCAAGTAATAATTGTGTTCCATATTTTTGATAGTATTCTGCTTGGTATTTATCTTCAATTATTATTTCATTTGGTAAGAAATTACTTGCCCAAATTTGACCATGAGGGTGTGGATTTGAACATCCCATTATTGCACCTTTATTCTCAAAAATTTGAACCCATTGATAACGTTGTTTTAGTTCATAAACCTGTTCTTGCCATACTCGGATAATCAGTTCGATTTCAGGTATGGTAAGTTGTGGCAGTGTTTTACTGTGATCAGGTGAAAAGCAAATCACTCTACTTTCACCTTGCGTAGTCGAAATTTTGAATAGAGGGTCATCATTTTTTTCATGGGAGGGGGTATCACTAAGTAAAGCAGAAAAGTCATTTTTGAACACAAAAGGTTTGGTATATATTGGGTTCAATTCGCCAGTGATACGTTTATTACCAGGACAGAGATAGCATTCAGGATCATAGCTTGGTTTATTATCATCAATGACTTCTTCCTGTTGCCCTTGCCATGGTCGTTTGGCACGATGGGGTGAGACTAAAACCCATTGATTTTTTAAAGGATTAAATCGACGGTGTGGATGTTCAGTTAAAATAAATGTACTCATAATATATTCTCTTTTATAAATAATTAATCTGAATAGCTTTTGAATTAAGTATAATTCATTTCAATATCACGAATATCATGGAGATTTTTAAGATATTGATAAATTTCTAAATAAGAATTTCTATCAGTAAGGTTTGCTGAGATTGATAATATAGTACAATTTTGCGATTGCTCTTTAATGTTAATGCTATCAATATCACATTGGTGATTTTCTAGGTCATTAATTACGCGTTCTATATTATTGTTTAATACTTTTAAAATAATGGTTGCTCGATTATTCGTCTGCTTTTTAGGTACAATAAGTTTTAAATAATGGCTGTATTTTAATGTGAGTAAAATTACTAAAGCTACTGCAATGGCATCACCATAGAATCCTGCACCAATGGTTATGCCAATGCCTGCGGAGCTCCAAATCATTGCCGCAGTAGTAATACCTGAAACAACATCATCGCTTTTGTGTAATATAACACCTGAGCCAATGAAACCAATACCACTAATCACTTGAGCAGCAAGCCGCATTGGGTCTGTACGGATATTGTTAGAAAGAGAGGCGTAATATTCGGCCGAATGAATGGATACAGTAGTTAGAATGCAAGTGGTAACTGCAATAATAATACAAGTTTTAATTCCCACTGGTTTTCGCTTACTTTCTCGCTCAAATCCAATCATTCCTCCTAATAATGCAGCAAATAATAATTTTATCCAGGCAGATAGATGATAAATATCGGATAAATTTTGTTGTAAAAAGTCTAAAGAAAGCCACATAACTTTTCCTAAAAGGGTGCAAAGTTGCACCCTATCATTTTATTATTTTTTAAATTCTTCTGTATCTTTAAAGAAGATCCAGAATAAAATTCCAACAATTAAGGCGACAACGGCAGGGTATAACCAGAATTCAGACCATTGTGGAGCTGCAAGTGGCATGCTTTTTTCGGTGACAACATGATTATTAATTGCCCCGATAACAGAGGATGCCATAAATACACCAAATCCATTAGAGACTATAAAACGTAACCCCTGTGCTTGGGCTTTAATGCTTTCATGGGCTTTAGAATTCACATATACATCGCCTGCAGTAAAGAAGAAGTCCCAGCAAACTCCTTGTAATAATAAGCCAATAAGAATATATGTGAAATAATCATCAGAAGTAGCAGCATGAGAGAAAATAAACATTCGGATAACCCATCCGATAATACCTAGCATGATTACTACTTTAAAACCAAATTTTTTCAGCATGCTGACTAGTAGGACCATAAATAGAACTTCTGCACCTACAGCAATTTGCATCATATTGGCTGAGTTCATATCCAAAACTTTTAAATAGACTGGAATATAGGCACTATAAGCTGTTTTGGTAATCATGAGAACAAATGTTGCCAACATAAAGATTGTAAAATAGCGATCTTTAAAGAGAGACAGAGCATCTAAGCAGAAAATAGTACGAAGATCTAATTTTGAACCTTTAGCTGTTGGTGGTGTGTTTGGTAATGTAAGGCAATATAGTCCGCAAATAATTGCTGAAATTGCAGCTACTTTAAAGACAATCACATTATCAAAAATCTTGTAATAACCCATAATGAGGCCAATTACAATAAAACCGATATTGCCGAATACTCGGATATATGGGAACAGTTTTTGTTCTGAAATATGGTGAAAGGCAATGCTATTGGAGAGTGCTGTGGTTGGATAGTATAGCAAACCAACAATGAAAATAATGAATAAAAATGCTGTGACATTACCTTCTAAAATATAAGTAGGTAGTAGCAACATAACTAAGCCATTTAAGATGTGTAAAATTGAAATTACTTTTTGTGAAGCAAAGAAGCGATCGGCAATCATACCAATAAATAATGGCGAAATAATTGTTGCGAGTCCCAGTAAAGAATAAGTTGTTCCAATACTTTCTTTCATATTGTAGGTAGCAAGTACAGCTCCGATAGTCATATTCCAAGCACCTTGCACAAAATATTGCATAAACATCATCACGAAAAGACGGGGAATTTTAAACATGATCCGTTCTCCTAATTTAAATATTTTTAATTAATCCATCATAGGCGACTTCAATTTGGTGAGGTTTAAAAATTTCTACCAAACTTTGATAATCAAACCCGCAACTATGAGAATGATGAGATGTTAGAATTTGTGTTTGTTGTGATAAATTATTGTTCTCCTTGAATTTTTGTTTCATATTGATTACGGTTTCAATACTCATATGATTATTGGTTTTGTCATTTTGACGATAGCCATATGTACACTCCAATACGATTAAATCGATTTTTTTATTTTCTAACCAGTTCCATGTTAAATCTCCATAATAGCCAGAGTCATGTCCGTATAGCAGTGTTTTGCCATTTTTCTCAATAAAATAGATATAGCACATTTCCCATTTTTCATGATTAGCGATAAGTGGAGTAATTTTTGCACCGCTGCTAGTAGTAATGGTGACAAATGGAATAAGAATAGAAAGATTAAAACGATCTGGAGTCAGATCAACAATGCCATTTAAACAGCCGTTAATTGCTTTATCGCTACCGTATATGTACATAGGATGTTCAACATTGAATGCAAAATTTCTTACACGATTATGTAGTTCTCCTACATTAAAATGATCAGGATGAGTATGAGTGATGAGTAAATCTTTAATTTTTGTTACATCAATATGATTTACATTGGCTTGATGAAAAAATTCAGGAGAAATATCGATTTGAATTTCATCATCAATAATTGCAGAAGAACGAGTTCTTACATCACGTCCTCCTGTTTTCCTAACTTGTTCGCATAACTCACATTTACAATAAGGGTTTGGAATGCCTTCTGAGGCACCGGTACCAAGAAAGTGTAGTTTCATTGCAGGTCTCCTATTTTGAAACGTATTAATATTTTAGGTTAATTATTGATCTTTTTATTGAAACGTTTCAAACTAAGAATGTTTGTTTTGTGATAGCTGTCACAAAATATTTTTATCTTCTGTTAGTGTAATAAAATGTGATTGGTTTAATTTATACTAAAAGATAATTTATTGATGATATCTGGAAGGGGGTATAGCGGTTAAGTGTAGTTAAAATCTACAGGGTTTTTAAGTTATATTTTTGATTATTAGGAACATAATTTAAAAGGGAGCGAAAGCTCCCTTTTTTGTTGTCTATTGTCTTGTTATGTTCTTAAGCGTTAAAACCAATGTAGCAAACTGAGATTAAAACGACATAAAAAATGACCGCACTTAACAGTAATAATTTTACGGCAAGTTTAGGTTTATGCTGATGCAACTTATAAAGTAAACGTGCAATCAAAACCAAAACAAAGGGGTAAACCCAAAAGATAATCGAGAAAAGATCGATCTGAAAATCGCTCAGTGTAGGGTTTTTCACAAAAGAAGTAGAAAGCAAAGAGGCCATAGGCCACAGTAAAATGGGTAAACAAAATGCCGCAATTCCCCAAGCGAAGCCACTAAATCCTGTCGGCATAGTTTGTTTTTTCATAATGAACCTTATATGATTGACGAAAAATAAAAAGGAATATAACAAATGCCGTCTTTATTTGATAGTGAAACCGATGCGTCAGAAGAGAGAAAAGTATTGAAACGCACATTGAGCGCACAAAAAATCACGTTTATTTTGACCATACTTTGCGCAGTGATTTATCTCTTGCAGAATGTAGGGTTTGAAGAGCCAATGATGGATTTATTCCATTATCCTGCTTATTCTTGGGAAGATCAGGAAATATGGCGTTATTTCACACATACTATTGTGCATTTGTCGGTACCTCATATTTTATTTAATCTTTCGTGGTTCTGGTTATTTGGTGGTGCGATTGAACGCCGATTTGGTTCTTTCCATTTTTTATTATTGGTCTTAGTGTCTGCTGCAGTGAGTGGCGCTGCACAGAATTACTTTACCGGTCCTGCCTTTTTCGGATTATCTGGCGTCGTGTATGCGGTGTTAGGTTATGTGTTGGTGGTGGACAAATTGCACCCGCATAGCTTTGACTTACCGGAAGGTTTTTTTACAATGTTACTGGTAGGTCTTCTCTTTGGCTTTATTAGTCCGTTGTTTGGTATTAATATAGGCAACGCAGCTCATATTTCAGGCTTTATCTTAGGATTGGTTTGGGGATTTCTGCAGAGTAAAATTAATATTAAAAAGTTTAGCTAATTCAAATTTATAGGCATTTATATGAAGCAATCATTACGCCATCAGAAAATTATTGAGCTTGTGACGCAAAAAGGCTATGCCAGCACAGAAGAGTTGGTGGTAGAGCTGGATGTAAGCCCTCAGACGATTCGACGTGATCTGAATATCCTTGCGGAACAAGATTTAATTCGACGCCATCATGGTGGCGCGGCACCTTCTTCTACCGCAGAGAATTCCGATTATATTGAACGTAAACAATTTTTCCCTTCCCAAAAAAGCGCCATTGCCCGCGAAGTAGCGAAACGCATTCCAAATGGTGCCTCCTTATTTATTGATATTGGTACCACGCCTGAAGCTGTAGCAAGTGCTTTATTAAACCATGAACGGTTACGTATTGTGACGAATAATATCAATGCTGCTCATTTATTACGCCAAAATGAAACCTTTGATATTACGATGGCGGGCGGTTCCTTACGTAAGGATGGGGGCATTATTGGTGAGGCAACGGTTAATTTTATTTCGCAATTCCGTTTAGATTTTGGGATTCTCGGGATTAGTGCGATCGACCTTGATGGCTCATTATTGGACTATGATTATCACGAAGTCCAAGTGAAGCGAGCTATTATAGAAAGTTCGCGTCAAACTTTATTAGCGACCGATCATTCGAAATTCTCTCGACAAGCGATTGTGCGATTGGGTGAGCTCAAAGACGTGGATTATCTTTTCACTGATGATGTGCCAAAACAAATTGCGGATTATTTAGAAAATAGCAACACAAAGTTAGTGATTTGCAAATGATAGAAATAGGAAGTGCGGCCAAAATTGACCGCACTTTTTTTGTAGGCATCCATGCTTAGCCACTGCTGTTTCGACCAATCCAAAATTAACCCCATTCATGCCAACATCCTTATTAATATGAGATAAGGCTAATTTTGCTGCATATTAAATTTTAGGGATAAAAACGGACGACAAATCATTCGACTGCCAATTCTTTATTTAGGACTACGGGGAAGGTTTGCTTGAAGAGTCAAGAAAGACAAGATCTTGATAGATCAAGTGGAGTACATCGAGATCCCTCTCTAAATGTAATTTATTTATACTGCTGTTTTTAAAAAAAGGGAATATTAAAATTATAAATCTGTGATCGAGATCACAATTTAAATGCAAAAAGAGAGCCGCTTATTTTTGTTTAGAAAATAAGCGGCTATTTTACTGATTTTTTATCGATTTAAATTCACTGCGCCTTCATAACCAAGTTGTCGCCATGCCTCGTAAATCGTCACGGCTACCGAGTTGGATAAGTTCATGCTACGGCTATTTGCTGTCATAGGAATTCGGATTTTTTGTTCCATTGGCATCTTATCTAAAATAGACATGGGAATACCACGAGTTTCAGGGCCAAACATCAAGTAATCTCCTAATTCAAATTGCACTTCGCTATGTGCAGGGCTACCTTTGGTTGTCAGTGCAAAAAGACGTTTCGGTTTTTCACTTTCTAAAAAGGCTTCAAAGGTTTTATGCTTTTTGATTTCAGCAAATTCATGATAATCCAAGCCGGAACGACGTAATTTTTTATCATCCCATGTAAAGCCTAGTGGTTCGATTAAATGAAGGCGAAAGCCAGTGTTCGCACAAAGACGAATAATATTTCCCGTATTTTGTGGAATTTCAGGTTCGTATAACACAATATCTAACATAATAATTTCCTAATCTTTTTGATACAGGCGGTAACTCACCATTCCTGTGGTTTTTTCTTTTAGTAATTGCCAATTGTCAGGCACGCTAAGCGGTTTATCTTTTTCTGTTTCAACATAAATCAACGCATGGGGTAACAGCCAATTCTTTTCCTCCAAGAGGGCAATTGCTTGTTCAGCTAAATCAAAGTGGAAAGGCGGATCTAAAAATACTACATCAAAGTGCGGTTGATTTTGCGCTTGTTTTAAAAATTCTAAACTATTTTGATTGATTACCTGAGCTTGTTCACTCGTTGTTTTTAGCGTTTGCAAATTTTTCTTTAATTGGTTTGCCACATTTTTATCTAACTCTAAAAACGTCACTTGTTTCGCTTGGCGAGAAAGGGCTTCAAAACCAAGTGAGCCACTGCCTGCAAAGCAATCAAGACAATGGCTATCCACAATGTAAGGCATCAACCAGTTGAATAAGGTTTCTTTTACGCGATCGCCTGTTGGACGCAAACCTTCAGCATTTAAAACCGGTAATTTTCGTCCACGCCAAAGACCCGCGATGATTCGAACTTCGCCTTTGGCATTTTGAACTTGCATTTTTTTCATAAAGAAACAGATTTTTAGTGAAAATTGTGCTTAGTTTAGACGATTTTTTGCTAGAATAGGGAGTATTTTTTAAAGATTTGTGTTTAAGAGAAGAATTTATGTCAGAAGAAAAGAAAAAAGGCGGGTTTTGGGCCTCTCTTTTTGGTCGCAATAAAAAGCAAGAAGAACAAAAAATTGAGCCAATTATTGAAGCGTCATCTGTTGAATCTGTCGATGTTTCGCCTACGGAAGAGATTGTTCACAATCGTGAGAACGTTCAATTAGAACAAGTTGAACAGGAAGAATTACAGGAGTTAGCGGAACAGCTGCAAGAGGATAAAGCTGAGAATACCGTTGTTGCGCATATTGAACCTGTTGTAGAAGAAGTGATTTCACCTGAAAGTGCGGTCAATATTGAGCCAGTTTTAGATACACCGGTGATTGAGGCAGTGGCTGAAGAGACAGAAAAAACAGAAGAAATTTCTACCGCACTTCCTGTGGAAGAACCAACAGAAAGCATTATTGAGCAAGATAATGTCGTTGAAGATCTTCCTGTTGTTGATGCTGAGATTGAGTCTGAAATTGTTGAAGATGTTAAAGATGAATTTCGTTCAGATATTAATACCGAAACGCAAGAAAAACCAAGTGAGGGAGGCTTTTTCAGTCGTTTAGTCAAAGGTTTACTCAAAACTAAACAAAATATTGGTGCAGGTTTCCGAGCGTTCTTTTTAGGTAAAAAGATTGACGATGATTTGTTTGAGGAGTTAGAAGAGCAACTTTTAATTGCAGATATTGGTGTGCCAACAACCAATAAAATCATTAAGAATTTAACGGAGCACGCAAGCCGTAAACAACTACAAGATGCGGAATTGCTTTACCAACAACTTAAAGTTGAAATGGTAGAAATTTTAAAACCAGTTGCAAAACCATTGGTCATTGATACGACTAAAAAGCCTTATGTTATTTTGATGGTGGGTGTAAACGGTGTAGGTAAAACAACCACAATTGGTAAGTTGGCTCGCAAATTCCAAAATGAAGGAAAATCAGTCATGTTAGCAGCAGGGGATACCTTCCGTGCTGCTGCAGTAGAACAACTCCAAGTATGGGGGGAACGTAACAATATCCCGGTTGTGGCACAAAGTACGGGGTCAGATTCGGCATCGGTAATTTTTGATGCGATGCAATCTGCCGCGGCACGTAACATTGATATTTTAATTGCGGATACGGCAGGCCGTTTACAAAATAAAAATAATCTCATGGATGAATTAAAGAAAATTGTTCGTGTCATGAGAAAATACGATGAAACCGCACCGCACGAAATCATGCTTACCTTAGATGCGGGTACAGGACAGAATGCAATTAGCCAAGCCAAACTCTTTAATGAAGCGGTTGGGTTAACGGGTATTACATTAACTAAATTAGATGGCACAGCAAAAGGTGGGGTAATTTTCGCCATTGCAGATCAGTTTAATTTACCAATTCGTTATATTGGTGTGGGTGAAAAGATTGAAGATTTACGTGAATTTAATGCAGAAGAATTTATTGAAGCGTTGTTCGTTCACGAAAATGAAGAATAAAAAGGAATAATAAAGTGATTCGATTTTCAAATGTTTCTAAAGCTTATCACGGTGCGACTCAGCCAGCCTTGCAGGGCTTGAATTTTCATCTTCCTGTTGGAAGTATGACTTATCTTGTTGGGCATTCAGGCGCGGGTAAAAGTACCTTGCTTAAATTGATTATGGGTATGGAGAAAGCGAACGCCGGTAATATTTGGTTTAATGGCCATGATATTACGCGTTTGTCTAAGTATGAAATCCCCTTTTTACGTCGTCAAATCGGCATGGTTCACCAAGATTACCGTTTATTAACGGATCGTAGTGTGGCAGAAAATGTGGCATTGCCATTGATTATTGCTGGCATGAATCCGAAAGAAGCACATACGCGCGCATTGGTTGCACTAGATCGAGTGGGCTTACGTAGTAAAGCGAATTATATGCCTCCACAAATTTCAGGTGGGGAGCAACAACGTGTGGATATCGCGCGTGCCATTGTGCATAAACCGCAACTTTTATTAGCCGATGAGCCAACAGGTAACTTAGATGGTGAACTTTCTTTAGGGATTTTCAATCTGTTTGAAGAGTTTAATCGTTTAGGCATGACGGTGTTAATTGCGACACACGATATCAATTTAATTCAACAAAAACCAAAACCATGTCTTGTACTTGAACAAGGCTACTTACGCTATTAAGGATAAAAAATGACAAGACGTATTGATGCTTCTTTTGGCGTGCAAACTGCTTATACTTTGCGTTCTGTGTTGAACGATTTAGTAAAACGTAAATTTGGTACATTGCTAACAATTTTAGTTATTGCCGTGTCTCTTACGATTCCAACGGTGAGCTATTTGTTATGGAAAAATTTACACTTAGCAACAACTCAATTTTATCCGGAAAGCGAACTCACGATCTATTTACATAAAAATTTAAGTGAAGAAGATGCTAACTTAGTGGTAGAAAAAATCCGTCAGCAAGAAGGTGTGGAATCGTTAAATTATGTTTCTCGTCAAGACAGTTTGAAAGAATTTAAAAGTTGGTCTGGTTTTGGTGAAGAGTTAGAAATTTTAGATGACAACCCATTGCCGGCAGTGGTGATGGTGAAACCATCTAAAGCGTTTAATGAATCAGAAAAACGAGCTGAGCTACGCGCAAATTTAAATAAAATTAAAGGCGTGCAAGAAGTTCGACTAGATAATGATTGGATGGAAAAATTGACCGCACTTTCGTGGCTTTTTGCACACGTGGCAATTTTCTGCACGGTGTTAATGACAATAGCTGTATTCCTGGTTATCGGAAATAGTATTCGCTCGGATGTTTATAGTAGCCGAGCAAGTATTGATGTGATGAAACTATTAGGTGCAACGGATCAATTTATTCTTCGTCCTTATCTTTACACTGGTATGATTTATGCCGTGTTGGGCGGATTGCTTGCTGCGCTGTTTAGTAGTCTTATTGTCGGGTACTTTACTTCAGCGGTGAAATATGTGACGGATATCTTTGCGGTTACATTTGAGCTCAATGGATTAGGTGTTGGTGAGCTAATCTTCTTATTAGTAAGCTGCTTGATTATGGGTTATGTTGGCGCTTGGATTGCCGCAACAAGACATATTGCAATGTTAGATAACAAACTATAAATTTTATTTATATAAAGTGCGGTCATTTTTTCAGGTGAAAAACACTCGAGAAAATGACCGCACTTTTTTATTTGTGGAAATTAATTGAACAAAAAGCTTGCATAATTAGGTGTTTTTGTGTAGCACCCACAGGATTTCAGGTATTGAAAGCCGTTTAATATAATCATTTGTTAAACGAGTATTACGATATGTAATACTAACAATGTTTCCGATTTGGAGACTATATAACAGGTAACTTACACCTCCTTTTCTATTTTGAAGTTAGAATTGTGATTAGTGTTAGTTTTTTATTAGCTAAGAGCCAACAGAAAAAACTGTTGATGCATTAATGTGTTTAGATTTGGCTGCCGGCGTGGACGTGCAGAGCAGCCTAGGTTAATTAAGAGGTTATTACAATGATTGGTTTAGTCGGTCGTAAAGTTGGTTTGACCCGTATCTTCAAGGAAGACGGTGTTTCTGTTGCTGTTGCTACTGCTTTGTTGGTGTTAGGTTCGGCTATGCCAGGTACTGTGATGGCAGCACCATTTAAAGCAAGCGCTAGCGCTATTAAACCAAGTAATGAGCATTTCGTTAGTGTTGCAGCAACGCATAGTGATGCCGATATTAGCGGAGAAGCAAATTATAATAACAATGCAGCCAAAGCGCCGGGTTCCGTTGCTATTGGAACAGGCGCGTCAGTGGCATTTGAAGATAAAAACGGAGAAGGCTATGGTGCTCGTGAGGGTATTGCAATTGGTCAGAATGCGACAGTTAAATTAAAAGGTGAGATTTGTACCGATTGCCCACTGGTGGACAATCGGGTGGAAGATCCTGCTTCTGAAGCCGCGATCGCCATTGGTCGTGATACGGTTGCTGCCGGTAAAGGCGCTACTGCATTAGGTGTTGGAGCAAATGCAGAAGCTCATGGTGTCTCTATTGGTATTAATGCGACAACCAGTTTTAGCTCTGTTGCCGTTGGTGTTGAATCCAAGTCTTCTGGCAAGAATGCGGTTGCTATGGGTAGTTCGGCGAAAACCGAAGCAAATAATGCGATTGCCATTGGTAACGCGGCTTCTGCAAAGAAACAATCTGATTTAGCCGTGGGTGATGGTGCGAAGGCATTAAATGCACAAGGCTCTGCGTTTGGTGTGAGTGCTACTGCAAGTGGTAATGGGGCAACTGCAATCGGTGGCGTAACCAGTGCATCCGGTTGGTTATCCACATCTATTGGTTATTTAAGTAAATCTGCCGGAAATGGTGCTTATGCGGGTGGTGCTTCTGCCAATGCAACTGGTGAAGGTGCGGTTTCTATCGGTCTGAACTCTACATCAAACGGCACGCATACAGCCGCATTAGGTGCATCTGCTAATGCTTCCGCTGAAGCAGCGCTTGCTCTTGGTGCAAGTGCCACTGCGAGCCATGCTAATGCCGTCGCTTTAGGGGCAAATTCTGTGACAAAAGCAGCAGTTGCAAGCAATGAAGCCACCGTAAACGGCGTTTATTATTCCGGCTTTGCTGCGAAAAATGCGGCTAGCGTGGTCAGTTTAGGCGATAAAGGAAAAGAGCGTCAGTTAGTAAATGTTGCTGCCGGTCAAATTAGCGCAACCTCTACTGATGCTATCAATGGTAGTCAATTATATTTAGTGGCAAGCGGTTTGCGTGATCAAATGCCGGTGGTTTATACCACAGTAAATGGCAAAAAAGCGGTAAAAAAACCGGACGGCCAATTCTATGAGTTAGATGATGCGGGTAATGTTACTTCAACCGTTGTGCCAAATGGAGATGTGATTGCGTCCATGAATGATGGAAGCAATTCTGTGACTTCACCTATGACATTGGCGAATATTAAAAGTACGTTGCCGGACACATTCAGCACGACAACAAATCCGAAAAACGGCAAGGCAGCAACGATCACTACAGCTCAAACTGCGCCAGACTTAACCAAAAATCAATATAATCATGCTGCGACCCTTGGTGATGTTTTAAATGCCGGTTGGAACTTGCAGGCAAATGGAAGTGCGGTGGATTTTGTAAAACCTTATGATACGGTGAATTTTGCCAGCGAAGATGGCACAGTTGAAATTACACCAACCACAAATGGTTCAACCAGCACGCTTGATTTCAAAGTAAAACACACTGACCTAACGGTGAATGAGGGTAAGGTTGTTGCTCCGAATAACACGGATGGCAGTAAATTTGTCAATGCTACCACTGTGGCAAATACAGTTAATAATTCCGGTTGGAAATTGGGTGGCAACAATAAGACTGCTGCAGGAAATTTAGTGAAACCTTCTAATAATGTGAACTTTATTAATGGAAAGGGCACCGAATCCGCAGTCGTTCATAATGCGACAACAGGTGATTCCACCGTGACCTTTAATGTGAAACCAAACGGTACGACTATTAACGTGACGGATGAAGGCGTTTCAGTAAATACCGGTAACATTACGGCCGCTCAAGCCAGCGGTAACGATGCGGGCAAAGTCATCGTGGGCCCTGCCGAAACAGGCAAAGTGGCGACGGTCGATAATGTTGCGGAGGCGATTAATTCTGTATTCTGGAAAGTTGGCGATAACAAAGGAACGGTAAAAGCCAATGTTAACGCCGGTAATCAGGTGAATTTCATAAATGGTGATGGAACCACAGCAACTGTTGAAGCTAAAGATCAAAATGGTGTAACGAAAGTTGCCTATAATGTAGCTTACGATAACGATACGATTGTAAAAGATGCTAACGGCAAATTAATGGTGAACAAGTCTGCCTTGCCTTCTGTGAAAGTTGAAAACACGGATAACACCATTACTGTGACACCAACCACCAATGGCTTTGGCGTTAAAGTGAATACCACAGAATTAAGCAATACTGATGGTAAGGTTACTACACCGACAGATGGCGATAAATTAGTCAATGCGACAACTGTGGCTAATGCTATTAATAACTCCGGTTGGAAAGCCACTGCAACGGTAAATGGTGGTGTAGTTGAGGGTACATCTGAGCAATTGGTTAAACCGGGTGAGACCGTTAATTATATCGCCGGTAAAAATATTAAATTAAAACAAGACGGTGCAAATTTTACAGTTTCTACTACAGAAAATGTGACTTTCACCAATGCTAATGTGGGTAGTACATTGAAGGTTGGTGAAGGCAATAATGCAACGCAAATCACCTCTTCGCCAGATGGCATGAAGGTGGCGAAAGCGGATGGCTCTGCAACCCGCATTACTAACGTCGCTGCCGGTGAGAAACCGACGGATGCCGTGAATGTGTCTCAACTTAATGCAGCGAAAAATGCAGCGAAAACGGAAGTTGTTGCTGGGAAACAGGTTAATGTGAAAACTTCTACCGGTAGCAATAATCAAACGATTTACACCGTAAATGTCAACACTACAGCATTGCCGGCAACGGTAACAGACGCCAATAATCCGGCAGAAAACGGCAAATTGGCGGTGCCAACGGAAGGTGGTTTAGTCACGGCTTCTGATGTGGCAAATGCGATTAATGCAACCTATTGGAAAGTCGGTGATAACAATGGCACTGTGAAAAGTAATATTAGCGCCGGCAACCAAGTGAATTTTGTCAATGGTAACGGCACTACGGCAAATGTAGCGGTTGAAAACGGACAAACCAACGTTTCTTATGATGTCAATGTTGATGGCAGCACGGTAGTGATGAAAGAAGTTACCGATCCAAACAACCCGAATAAGAAAATTAAACAAATTGCCGGCAATTACACCGGTCAAAGTGGTGTTACCGTTAATGGTAATGTGATTGCAGCGAAAACTGACGGTAAAACCGTTACGGTCAATAATGACGGTGCATTAACGGTTAGCGATGATGTCATGAACAACCTTACCAATTTTGAGGTGACCACCGGTGAACATGTTGATCAGTTTGTGGCTAATACTGCAGCGAACAGCAAGAAAACGAGGGTAAAACCGGGCGATGTCGTTACTTATGCATCCGGTAAAAATATCGCTATTAAACAAGAAGGTACAACCTTTACGATTTCTACCACAGAAAATGCAACCTTTACCAATGCTAATGTGGGTAATACGTTAACGGTTGGTGAGGGCAATAATGCAACGCAAATCACCTCTTCGGCAGATGGCATGAAGGTGGCGAAAGCGGATGGTTCTGCAACCCGCATTACTAACGTCGCTGCCGGTGTGAATCCAACAGATGCTGTGAATGTAAGCCAATTGGGCGGGTTGAAAAATGATATTCATAATATGAATAATCGCCTTGGTAAGGTCAATCGTGAAGCTCGTGCCGGGGTTGCCGGTGCTAACGCCGCGGCAAGCTTACCGCAAGTGTACATTCCGGGTAAATCCATGGTGGCGGCAGCCGGCGGTACCTTTAAAGGACAAAATGCCTTTGCGGTGGGATATTCCCGTTCAAGTGATAATGGTAAATTGATCTTGAAACTACAAGGTAACGCCAATACCCAAGGTGATGTAGGTGGTGGTGTTGGTATAGGTTATCAATGGTAATTTACAACAACCTATAAAGATGAAACCCGACATGATGTCGGGTTTCTTTTTTGCTTTAAGGCGGTAAAAGTGCGGTTGTTTTGGGGCGCGTTTTTATTGAGCAAACTGACCGCACCTTTTAGGTGATGATAAATATAGAGAAAATACTTGCAAAGCCTAATGGGTTTCGGTAGAATTTGCAGGCTTTTTATAGAAGCCGTTTAATGTAATCATTTATTAAACGAGTATTACGATATGTAATACTAACAATGTTTCCGATTTGGAGACTATATAACAGGTAACTTACACCTCCTTTTCTATTTTGAAGTTAGAATTGTGATTGGTGTTAGTTTTTTATTAGCTAAATTTTATTGGAGCTCTGGTCTAATGCAGAACCAAAGAATCCGTATCCGCTTAAAAGCTTTCGATCACCGTTTGATCGATCAATCTACTGCGGAGATCGTAGAAACAGCTAAACGTACTGGTGCACAAGTTCGTGGTCCAATCCCTTTACCAACTCGTAAAGAGCGTTTCACCGTGTTGATTTCTCCACACGTGAACAAAGACGCGCGTGATCAATACGAAATTCGTACACACAAACGTTTAGTAGATATCGTAGAGCCAACAGAAAAAACTGTTGATGCATTAATGCGTTTAGATTTGGCTGCCGGCGTGGACGTGCAGATCAGCCTAGGTTAATTAAGAGGTTATTACAATGATTGGTTTAGTCGGTCGTAAAGTTGGTATGACCCGTATCTTCAATGAAGACGGTGTTTCAGTACCAGTTACCGTTATCGAAATCGAAGCCAACCGCGTAACTCAAGTTAAAACTCTTGAAAACGATGGCTATACTGCAGTTCAAGTTACTACTGGTTCTAAAAAAGCGAATCGTGTAACTAAACCTGAAGCAGGTCATTTCGTGAAAGCAGGTGTTGAAGCTGGTCGCGGTTTATGGGAATTTCGTACTGAAGGTGAAGAATTCACTTTAGGTCAAGAAATCAATGTTGACATCTTTGCAGATGTTAAAAAAGTAGATGTTACTGGTACTTCTAAAGGTAAAGGTTTCCAAGGTGGTGTTAAACGTTGGAACTTCCGTACTCAAGATGCTACACACGGTAACTCTTTATCACATCGTGTACTTGGTTCTATTGGTCAAAACCAAACTCCAGGTCGTGTGTTTAAAGGTAAAAAAATGGCAGGACATTTAGGTGCTGAGCGTGTAACCGTTCAATCACTTGAAGTTGTTCGTGTAGATGCTGAGCGTAAATTGCTATTAGTAAAAGGTTCTGTACCTGGTGCTATCAATGGCGATGTTATCGTTAAGCCGGCAGTTAAAGCATAAGTCTAGGAGATAGAGATGGAATTACAAGTTGTAGGTGCAAACGCACTAACTGTTTCTGAAACTACCTTCGGACGTGAGTTTAACGAAGCTTTGATTCACCAAGTTGTTGTTGCTTATGCAGCAGGTGCTCGTCAAGGTACTCGTGCGCAAAAAACTCGTGCTGAAGTGTCTGGTTCAGGTAAAAAACCTTGGCGTCAAAAAGGTACAGGTCGTGCTCGTTCTGGTGATATCAAATCACCAATCTGGCGTTCTGGTGGTACAACCTTCGCGGCTAAACCACAAGATCACAGCCAAAAAGTGAACAAGAAAATGTACCGTGGTGCTATCAAAAGCATTCTTTCTGAATTAGTTCGTCAAGACCGTTTGGTTGTTGTTGAAAAATTCGAATTAGATGCACCAAAAACTAAAGTATTAGTACAAAAATTAAAAGATTTAGCAGTTGAAGATGCGTTAATTATCACAGCAAGCTTAGATGAAAATCTATTCTTAGCGGCACGTAACTTATATAAAGTTGATGTACGTGATGTTCAAGGTATCGATCCAGTTAGCTTAATCGCTTTCGATAAAGTGATTGTTACTGTTGACGCTGTGAAACAAATTGAGGAGATCCTAGCATGAGTCAAGAACGTTTGCTAAGCGTGCTACGTGCACCGCACATCTCTGAAAAAGCAACTAACAATGCTGAAAAATCTAACACTGTTGTACTTAAAGTTGCTTTAGATGCGAACAAAGCTGAAATTGCTGCTGCTGTTGCTCAATTATTTGAAGTAAAAGTTGACTCAGTTCGTACTGTGGTTGTTAAAGGTAAAACTAAACGCCGTGGTAACAAAATGGGTCGTCGCAGCGACTGGAAAAAAGCTTATGTAACTTTAGCCGAAGGCCAAAACTTGGACTTCGTGGACAGTGCAGAGTAATCGGAGGAAATTAGAGAATGGCTATCGTTAAATGTAAGCCGACCTCCGCTGGTCGTCGTCACGTTGTTAAAATCGTGAACCCTGAATTATACAAGGGGAAACCTTACGCGCCTCTTCTAGATACTAAATCTAAAACTGGTGGTCGTAACAATTATGGTCGTATTACCACTCGCCACATCGGTGGTGGTCATAAACAACATTACCGTTTAATCGATTTCAAACGTAACAAGTTAGATATCCCAGCGGTTGTTGAACGTTTAGAATATGATCCAAACCGTTCAGCTAACATTGCTTTAGTGCTTTATAAAGATGGTGAACGCCGTTATATCTTAGCACCTAAAGGTTTGTCAGTTGGCGATCAAATCCAATCTGGCGTTAACTCACCAATTAAAGTGGGTAACTCATTACCAATGCGTAATATCCCAGTTGGTTCAACAGTACATAACGTTGAATTAAAACCAGGTAAGGGCGGTCAAATCGCTCGTTCTGCTGGTGCTTATGTACAAATCATCGCTCGTGAAGGCAACTACGTAACTTTACGTTTACGTTCAGGCGAAATGCGTAAAGTATTAGCTGAATGTGTTGCTACAATCGGTGAAGTTGGTAACTCAGAACATATGCTTCGCGTATTGGGTAAAGCTGGTGCTAACCGCTGGAGAGGCATTCGCCCTACAGTTCGTGGTACTGCAATGAACCCAGTAGATCACCCACACGGTGGTGGTGAAGGTCGTAACTTTGGTAAACACCCAGTAACTCCTTGGGGCGTTCAAACTAAAGGTAAGAAAACTCGTCACAACAAACGTACTGATAAATATATCGTACGTCGTCGTGGCAAATAATTTAAATTAATAAGAGGATAAGCCATGCCACGTTCTCTCAAGAAAGGTCCTTTCCTTGACCTACACTTGTTGAAGAAGGTAGAGAAGGCGGTGGAAAGCGGGGATAAAAAACCAATCAAAACTTGGTCCCGTCGTTCAATGATCATTCCTTCAATGATCGGATTGACCATCGCAGTCCATAATGGTCGTCAGCACGTTCCTGTTTATGTATCTGATGAAATGATCGGCCATAAATTAGGTGAATTTGCACCGACTCGTACATACCGCGGTCACGCGGCAGATAAGAAAGCTAAGAAATAAGAGGTAAATAGATGGAAACTATCGCAAAACATCGTTACGCTCGCACTTCTGCCCAAAAAGCTCGCTTAGTTGCCGATTTAATTCGTGGTAAAAAAGTTGCGCAAGCATTAGAAATCTTAACTTTTACTAACAAAAAAGCTGCGGCTTTAGTGAAAAAAGTATTAGAGTCTGCTATTGCTAACGCAGAGCATAATGATGGTGCAGATATCGATGATCTTAAAGTTGCTAAAATCTTCGTTGACGAAGGTCCTAGCATGAAACGTGTTATGCCACGTGCTAAAGGTCGTGCAGATCGTATTTTAAAACGTACTAGCCACATCACTGTGGTTGTGTCAGATCGTTAATAAGTAGAGGAATAGCAATGGGTCAAAAAGTAAATCCAAATGGTATTCGCCTAGGTATTGTAAAACCTTGGAACTCTACTTGGTTCGCGAATACACAAGATTTCGCCGACAATCTTGACGGTGACTTCAAAGTACGCAAATTCTTAACTAAAGAATTAGCAAACGCTTCGGTTTCACGTATTACTATTGAGCGTCCAGCGAAAAGTATTCGTGTAACAATTCACACAGCTCGCCCTGGTATCGTTATCGGTAAAAAAGGTGAAGATGTTGAAAAATTACGTAACGCAGTATCTCAAATCGCTGGCGTTCCGGCTCAAATCAACATTGCTGAAGTGAAAAAACCGGAATTAGATGCAAAATTAGTTGCAGACAGCATCGCTTCTCAATTAGAACGTCGTGTAATGTTCCGTCGTGCTATGAAACGTGCAGTACAAAGCGCAATGCGTTTAGGTGCTAAAGGTATCAAAGTTGAAGTTAGCGGTCGTTTAGGTGGTGCAGAAATCGCACGTTCTGAATGGTATCGTGAAGGTCGTGTACCTCTACATACTCTTCGTGCGGACATCGATTATAACACTGCAGAAGCTCATACTACATACGGCGTAATCGGCGTTAAAGTATGGATCTTCAAAGGTGAAATTTTGGGTGGAATGGCTGCAGTTGCGCAATCAGAACAACAACCTGCCGACAAGCCTAAAAAGGCTCCGCGTGGCAAAGGTCGTAAGTAAGGAGAAACGCTAAATGTTGCAACCAAAACGTACAAAATTCCGTAAAGTTCACAAAGGCCGTAACCGTGGTATCGCGGGTGGTACTGAAGTTAGCTTCGGTACATTCGGGTTAAAAGCAGTTGGTCGTGGTCGTTTAACCGCTCGTCAAATTGAAGCGGCTCGTCGTGCAATGACACGTGCAGTTAAACGTCAAGGTAAAATCTGGATTCGTGTTTTCCCAGATAAACCAATTACTGAAAAACCATTAGAAGTCCGTATGGGTAAAGGTAAAGGTAACGTTGAGTACTGGGTAGCCTTAATCCAACCGGGTAAAGTACTTTATGAAATGGATGGTGTGTCAGAAGAGATCGCAAGACAAGCATTTGCATTAGCAGCTGCTAAATTGCCAATCAAGACCACCTTCGTAACTAAGACGGTGATGTAATGAAAGCTCAAGATTTACGTACAAAAAGTGTTGAAGAGCTGAATAATGAGTTAGTGAACCTTTTAGGTGAACAATTCAAATTGCGTATGCAAACAGCCACCGGTCAGCTTCAACAAACCCATCAGGCTAAACAAGTGCGTCGTGATATCGCACGTGTTAAAACCATTTTAACTGAGAAGGCGGGTGAGTAATGACTGATAAAATTCGTAGCGTACAAGGTAAAGTTGTTAGCGACAAAATGGAAAAATCTTTCGTTGTTGCTATTGAACGTAAGGTAAAACACCCGTTATACGGTAAATTTATCCGTCGTACAACTAAATTACACGTACACGATGAGAACAACGAAGCCAAATTAGGTGATGTAGTAGAGATTCGCGAATGTCGTCCTCTCTCTAAAACCAAATCTTGGACTTTAGTTCGTGTTGTTGAGAAAGCAGTTATTGCTTAATTAACAAGTTAAAAAATAAAAGCCAATGGTTATACCGTTGGCTTTTTTCTTTCCAAGACTTGCTAAAAAGTCATAAAAATTTGACCGCACTTTAAATAGGCTAATTTAAGCATAAAATTTTGATTGCGTTTCTAGCTTGATTTTGGTAAACTCCGCCACCTATCCGCCATATATCTTTATAAGGCATGGATAGGTTCGTCCCGCAAGGGTGTATTATTAACTTAACGGAGCATAAAATATGATCCAAGAACAGACTATGCTGGATGTTGCCGATAACTCTGGTGCTCGCAGCGTAATGTGTATCAAGGTTCTAGGTGGATCGCACCGTCGTTATGCTGCTATTGGTGATATCATCAAAGTTACTGTGAAAGAAGCAATTCCACGCGGTAAAGTTAAAAAAGGTGATGTATTAAAAGCAGTTGTTGTGCGCACCAAGAAGGGTGTTCGTCGCCCAGACGGATCAGTCATTCGCTTCGATGGTAACGCTTGTGTAATTTTAAACAATAACACAGAGCAACCAATCGGTACTCGTATTTTTGGACCGGTGACTCGTGAACTTCGTTCTGAGAAATTCATGAAGATCATTTCTTTGGCACCAGAAGTACTGTAAGGAGAAGTGAGAAATGGCTGCAAAAATTCGTCAAAACGATGAAGTAATCGTACTTGCCGGTAAAGACAAAGGCAAGCGTGGCAAGGTAACTAAAGTGTTACCAAACGGTAAAGTGTTTGTTGAAGGTATCAACATCATCACTAAACATGAAAAACCAGTTCCTGCTTTAGGACAAGCTGGTGGTTTAGTGAAAAAAGAAGCGGCTATTGATGCTTCTAATGTTGCGATTTTCAATCCAAAAACAAACAAAGCTGACCGTGTAGGTTTTAGATTCGAAGACGGCAAAAAAGTACGTTTCTTCAAATCTAACAATGAAATTATCTAACAAACTGGAGTAATGCGATGGCGAAACTGCATGATTACTACAGAGATCAAGTAGTAAACGAGTTAAAAAATAAATTCGGCTACAAATCTGTCATGCAAGTCCCACGAATCGAAAAGATTACCCTGAATATGGGTGTGGGTGAAGCATTGACCGATAAGAAATTGCTAGACAACGCAGTAGCGGACTTAGCAGCAATTAGCGGTCAAAAACCTTTAGTAACTAAAGCTCGTAAATCTGTTGCTGGCTTTAAAATCCGTCAGGGATATCCAATCGGTTGTAAAGTAACACTACGCGGTGAGCGTATGTGGGAGTTCTTTGAACGTTTAATTACAATTGCTGTTCCACGTATTCGTGACTTCCGCGGTTTAAGCGCGAAATCATTTGATGGTCGTGGTAACTACAGCATGGGTGTGCGTGAACAAATCATCTTCCCTGAAATCGATTACGATAAAGTAGATCGTGTACGTGGTTTAGATATCACTATCACAACTACTGCTAAGAATGATGAAGAAGGTCAAGCACTACTTGCTGCCTTTAATTTCCCATTCCGTAAATAAGGCAGGTTATAATGGCAAAACAATCAATGAAAGCACGCGATGTAAAACGCGTTAAATTGGCTGAAAAATTCTTCGCTAAACGCGCTGAATTAAAGAAAATCATTTCTGATGTCAATGCCTCTGACGAAGATCGTTGGAATGCAGTGTTAAAATTACAAACTTTACCACGTGATTCTAGCCCTAGTCGTCAACGTAACCGTTGCCGCCAAACTGGACGTCCTCACGGCGTTTTACGTAAGTTTGGTTTAAGCCGTATTAAGGTTCGTGAAGCTGCTATGCGCGGCGAGATCCCTGGCCTTAGAAAAGCGAGCTGGTAATATACCACTTTATTTTGGAATCGGAGAAAAAGTACAATGAGTATGCAAGATCCAATCGCAGATATGTTGACCCGTATTCGTAACGGTCAAGCTGCGAACAAAGTTGCAATCAATATGCCTTCTTCCAAGCTAAAAGTGGCAATTGCCAACGTATTAGCTGCTGAAGGTTATATCGAAAGTGTTAAAGTTTTAGAAGGTGCAAAACCTGAATTGGAAATTACTTTAAAATATTTCCAAGGCAAACCGGTTGTAGAAAGCATCCAACGCGTAAGCCGTCCTGGTCTTCGTATTTACAAACGTAAAGACGAATTACCAAAAGTTATGGGTGGTTTAGGTGTTGCTGTAATTTCTACATCTAAAGGTGTTATGACTGACCGTGCAGCTCGTCAAGCGGGCTTAGGCGGTGAGATCATCTGTTACGTAGCTTAATAGAGGGGTAGGAAAATGTCTCGTGTTGCAAAGGCACCTGTTAATATTCCTGCCGGCGTTGAAGTTAAACTCGACGGTCAGCTATTAACAGTAAAAGGAAAAAATGGCGAGTTATCTCGCACAATTCATCACTCAGTTGAAGTTAAACAAGATAATGGTCAATTTACTTTCACTCCACGTGAAGGTTTTGTTGAAGCGAATGCTCAATCGGGTACAGCTCGTGCATTAGTTAATGCAATGGTTATCGGTGTTACTGAAGGCTTCACTAAGAAATTACAACTAGTGGGTGTTGGTTACAGAGCTCAAATTAAAGGCAACGCAGTTGCATTAAGTTTAGGTTTCTCTCACCCTGTGGAGCACACTTTACCAGCAGGTATTACTGCAGAATGCCCTTCACAAACGGAAATCGTTTTAAAAGGTGCAGACAAGCAGTTAATTGGTCAAGTTGCAGCAGATATTCGTGCTTATCGCCGTCCTGAGCCTTATAAAGGTAAAGGTGTACGTTACTCTGATGAAGTAGTACGTATGAAAGAGGCTAAGAAGAAATAATTAAGGTAACACTATGGATAAGAAATCAGCTCGTATCCGTCGTGCAGCTCGTGCACGTCATATGATGAGAGAGCAAGGTGTAACTCGTCTAGTTATTCACCGTACTCCGCGTCATATCTACGCACAAGTTATTGCACCAAACGGTTCAGAAGTGCTTGCCGCTGCTTCAACTGTTGAAAAAGCAATTCGTGAGCAAGTTAAATATACCGGTAATAAAGATGCCGCAGCAGTAGTAGGTAAACTTGTTGCTGAGCGTGCATTAGCAAAAGGCGTTAAAGACGTTGCTTTTGACCGTTCCGGTTTTAAATATCATGGTCGTGTCCAAACTTTAGCGGACGCTGCACGTGAAGCTGGTCTACAGTTCTAATGAGGTAAATTGAGATGTCAAACATCGAAAAACAAGCTGGTGAACTGCAAGAGAAGCTAATCGCAGTAAACCGTGTATCAAAAACTGTAAAAGGTGGTCGTATTATGAGCTTTACTGCTTTAACAGTAGTAGGCGATGGTAACGGTCGCGTAGGTTTTGGTTATGGTAAAGCTCGTGAAGTTCCGGCAGCGATCCAAAAAGCGATGGAAAAAGCACGTCGCAATATGATTAATGTCGCTTTAAACGAAGGTACATTACAACACCCAGTTAAAGGTGTTCACACTGGTTCTCGCGTATTTATGCAACCAGCTAGCGAAGGTACAGGTATCATCGCCGGTGGTGCAATGCGTTCAGTGTTAGAAGTTGCTGGTGTACGTAACGTTCTTTCTAAAGCGTATGGTTCAACCAACCCAATCAACGTTGTTCGTGCAACTATTGATGCATTAGCAAATATGAAATCACCAGAAATGGTTGCTGCTAAACGTGGCAAAACCGTTGATGAAATTTTGGGGTAATTGATAATGGCTAAAACTATTAAAGTAACTCAAGTTCGTAGCTCAATTGCTCGTTTACCGAAGCACAAAGTTACCTTGCGTGGTCTTGGTCTTCGCCATATGCACCATACTGTTGAGTTAATCGATACTCCGGCAGTACGTGGTATGATTAACCAAGTTTCATATATGGTTAAAGTGGAGGAGTAAGAGATGCGTTTAAATACTCTATCTCCGGCTGAAGGTGCTAAGCACAGCGCAAAACGCCTTGGTCGTGGTATTGGTTCAGGTTTAGGAAAAACTGGTGGTCGTGGTCATAAAGGTCAGAAATCTCGTACTGGCGGCGGTGTTCGTCGTGGTTTCGAGGGTGGCCAAATGCCATTATACCGTCGTTTACCAAAATTTGGTTTCACTTCAATGAAATCAGCTGTAACTGCTGAAGTTCGTTTAAACGAATTAACAAAAGTTGAAGGAAATGTTGTCACTTTAGAAGCATTAAAAGCTGCAAACATTTTAACTAAAGATATTCAATTCGCTAAAGTTATCTTAGCTGGTGAAGTGAAATCTGCAGTTACTGTGCGTGGTTTACGTGTAACTAAAGGTGCAAAAGCAGCAATCGAAGCTGCTGGCGGTTCAGTTGAGGAATAATTAGCAAATGGCTAAACAACCAGGTTATCAAAGCAGAAGTACTAATAGTGGTACTGGTGAACTAAAAAGCAGATTGCTTTTTGTATTAGGTGCACTTATCGTTTATCGTATTGGTTCTTTTATTCCGCTTCCTGGTATTGATGCCGCCGTGCTAGCTCAATTAGTTGAACAACAAAAAGGCACCATCATTGATATGTTAAACATGTTCTCTGGTGGTGCATTGAGCCGAGCATCAATTTTAGCATTAGGTATCATGCCGTATATCTCAGCATCTATCGTAATGCAATTGCTTGCGACGGTTTCGCCTGCTTTAGCAGAATTGAAAAAAGAAGGCGCAGCAGGACAAAGAAAAATCACCAAGTATACTCGTTATGCAACGGTGGTTTTTGCTACTATCCAAGCTATCGCAATTTCTACCGGTTTACCGAATATGTTGCCACAGTTAGTGCCAAATATCGGTTTTACTTTTTACTTCACTGCAGTAGTGAGTCTTGTAACCGGAACCATGTTCTTAATGTGGTTAGGTGAGCAAATTACTGAAAGAGGTATTGGTAACGGTATCTCAATTCTTGTTTTTGGTGGTATTGTTGCAGGATTGCCGCATGCAATCATCGAAACAGTTGAGCAAGCTCGTCAAGGACAAATGCATCCTTTAGTTCTTCTACTAATCGCTGCTATTGTTTTTGCAGTAACTTATTTTGTTGTCTTCGTAGAACGTGGACAACGTAGAATTCGTGTTGAATATGCTAAGCGTCAACAAGGACGTCAAATTTTAGGTGGTCATTCAACTCACTTACCATTAAAAGTTAATATGGCAAACGTAATGCCAGCAATTTTTGCTTCAAGCATTATTTTATTCCCAGCTACATTGACACAATGGTTTGGTCAGAATGATAAGTTTGAGTGGTTAAATGACTTATCAATGTTGTTGAATCCTGGACAACCTTTATATCTTCTTGTTTATGCGGTAGCGATTATTTTCTTCAGTTTCTTCTATACTGCAATGCAATATAATCCACGTGATACAGCAGATAATCTAAAAAAATCTGGTGCATTTATCCCAGGAATTAGACCAGGTGAACAAACATCACGTTACATTGATAAAGTAATGACTCGCTTAACATTAATTGGCGGTCTTTATGTAACGTTCGTATGTTTAGTCCCTTATATTATGACATCAGCATGGGATGTTAAATTCTACTTCGGTGGTACTTCCTTATTAATCGTTGTTGTTGTAATTATGGATTTTATCGTGCAAGTTCAGAGTCACTTAATGTCGTCTCAATATGAATCTGCGTTAAAAAAAGCAAACCTTAAAGGTTTTGGACAGTAATTGTTCATTTAAGTAAAAAGGATAAGCAATGAAAGTTCGTGCTTCCGTTAAGAAGATGTGTCGTAACTGTAAAATTGTTAAACGTGAAGGTGTTGTTCGCGTGTTGTGTAGCGACCCTAAACATAAACAACGTCAAGGTTAATTAACATTTCTTCTTGCAAAGAACCAGTTGAGTAGTTATACTACTCAACTCATTTATGTCCTTGGTATTCTGTTTGAGTATCCTGAAAACGGGCTTTTCAAGATCAGAATACCAAATTAGTTAAAATAATAGGAGTGCATAGTGGCCCGTATTGCAGGCATTAACATTCCTGATCACAAACACGCTGTAATCGCTTTAACTGCAATTTACGGTATCGGTAAAACTCGTTCTAAAAGCATTTGTGCTGCAGCGGGTATTGCTGAAGATGTTAAGATCAGCGAATTGTCTGAAGAGCAGATTGACAAACTGCGTGACGAAGTTGGTAAATTTACCGTTGAAGGTGACTTACGTCGTGAAGTAACACTAAACATCAAACGTCTTTTAGACTTAGGTTGTTACCGTGGTTTACGTCATCGTCGTAGTTTACCGGTACGTGGTCAACGTACTAAAACTAATGCGCGTACCCGTAAGGGTCCACGTAAGCCGATCAAAAAATAGTCGGGGTAAATAAAGAATGGCTAAAACACCAGTTCGTGCACGTAAACGTGTAAAAAAACAAGTTGTAGATGGCGTAGCACACATTCACGCATCTTTCAATAACACAATCGTTACCATTACTGACCGTCAAGGTAATGCTTTAGCTTGGGCTACAGCAGGTGGTTCAGGTTTCCGTGGTTCTCGTAAATCTACCCCGTTCGCTGCACAAGTTGCTGCAGAACGTTGTGCTGAAATCGTTAAAGAATTCGGCTTAAAGAACTTGGAAGTTATGGTTAAAGGTCCGGGTCCGGGTCGTGAATCAACAATCCGTGCATTAAATGCAGCGGGTTTCCGTATCACGAACATCACTGATGTGACTCCGATTCCTCATAACGGTTGTCGTCCACCGAAAAAACGTCGTGTTTAATGGCGTAATAGGATAGTTGGAGAAAGAAAATGGCAAGATATTTGGGCCCTAAACTCAAGCTCAGCCGTCGTGAAGGCACTGATTTATTTCTTAAATCAGGTGTGCGTGCGATTGATTCAAAATGTAAAATTGATACAGCACCAGGTCAACACGGTGCTCGTAAACCGCGTTTGTCTGACTATGGTAGTCAATTACGTGAAAAACAAAAAGTTCGTCGTATCTATGGTATTTTAGAACGTCAATTCCGTAACTACTATAAAGAAGCAAACCGTTTAAAAGGTAATACTGGTGAAAACTTACTAGTATTATTAGAAGGTAGATTGGATAACGTTGTTTATCGCATGGGATTTGCTGCAACTCGCGCAGAAGCTCGTCAATTAGTGAGCCACAAAGCGATTGTCGTAAATGGTCGTGTTGTAAATATCCCATCTTTCCAAGTTTCTGTAAATGATGTTGTTGCTGTTCGTGAGAAATCTAAAAAACAAGCACGTATTAAAGCATCATTAGAATTAGCAGAACAAAGAGAAAAACCAACTTGGTTAGAAGTTGATTCTGCAAAAATGGAAGGTGTGTTCAAACGTGTTCCTGAACGTTCTGATTTATCAGCAGACATTAACGAACATCTGATCGTTGAGCTTTACTCTAAATAATAGTTAAGCTTAAAAGCAAAGAGAGGATAAAATGCAGGGTTCTGTTACAGAATTTTTAAAGCCACGCTTAGTAGATATCGAGCAAATTAGCTCTACTCATGCTAAGGTGATCTTAGAACCGTTAGAGCGTGGCTTTGGTCATACTCTAGGGAATGCATTACGTCGTATCCTTCTGTCTTCAATGCCAGGTTGTGCTGTAACTGAAGTAGAAATTGATGGCGTACTGCACGAATATAGTAGTAAAGAAGGTGTTCAGGAAGATATTCTTGAAGTTCTTTTAAACCTTAAAGGTCTAGCGGTTAAAGTACAGAATAAAGATGATGTTATTCTGACATTAAATAAATCTGGAATTGGCCCTGTTGTTGCAGCAGATATCACCCACGATGGTGATGTTGAGATTGTTAATCCATCACATGTAATCTGTCACTTAACAGACGAAAACGCATCTATCAATATGCGTATTCGTGTTCAACGTGGTAGAGGTTATGTACCGGCATCTGCTCGTACTCATTCACAAAATGAAGATCGTCCAATCGGTCGTTTATTAGTAGACGCTTGTTATAGCCCGGTTGACCGTATTGCTTACAATGTTGAAGCAGCACGTGTTGAACAACGTACTGACTTAGATAAACTAGTTATCGAGTTAGAAACTAACGGGACTATTGATCCGGAAGAAGCAATTCGTCGTGCAGCAACAATTTTAGCAGAGCAACTCGATGCATTCGTTGATTTGCGTGATGTTCGTCAACCTGAAGTCAAGGAAGAAAAACCGGAATTCGATCCGATTTTATTACGTCCTGTTGATGACTTAGAGTTGACAGTTCGTTCTGCTAACTGTTTGAAAGCAGAAACAATTCACTATATCGGTGACTTAGTACAACGTACAGAAGTTGAGTTATTAAAAACGCCTAATCTTGGTAAGAAGTCTCTTACTGAAATTAAAGACGTTCTCGCTTCACGTGGCTTGTCACTTGGTATGCGCCTTGAGAATTGGCCACCAGCAAGTATTGCTGAAGACTAGTTTGGTCATAGGTTAAGATTTTTCTGAGAAGGATAAGATCATGCGCCATCGTAAGAGTGGTCGTCAACTAAACCGTAATAGCAGCCATCGCCAAGCGATGTTCCGTAACTTAGCAAGTGCTTTAGTTAGTCATGAAATCATCAAGACTACTTTACCAAAAGCTAAAGAATTACGTCGTGTAGTTGAACCGTTAATTACATTAGCAAAAGAAGATAGCGTTGCAAACCGTCGTTTAGCATTCGCTCGTACTCGTAACATTGAAACTGTTGCGAAATTATTCAATGAATTAGGTCCACGTTTTGCTCAACGTGCAGGTGGTTACACCCGTATCTTAAAATGTGGTTTCCGTGCAGGTGACAACGCTCCAATGGCATACATTGAGTTAGTTGATCGTCCAGAAGTTGCTGAAGCAGCAGCGGAATAATAATTTGTTATAAAATGAAAAGGCTCACTAATGTGAGCCTTTTTTATATTTCTTTTTCTAGAATTCAGCTTCAGCTTTGAATGTCATTTTTTCACCTGTAATAGGATGAGTAATCGTAAGTTCTTCTGCATGTAAGCATAGGCGAGGTGACATCGCTTTAGCTTGTGGGTGAGAATAAAATTTGTCACCTAAAATAGGATGTCCTAGTGCGAGTGTATGTAAACGTAGTTGATGTGAACGTCCTGTGATTGGTGTCAGTTTTACTCGAGTGCAGTTAGTCGGTAATCTTTCTAGAACTTCATAAAACGTGACTGCTCTTTTACCAAATACAAAATCAATGCGTTGACGCGGGCGATTTTCCCAATCACAAATCATAGGAAGATTAATTTCCCCACTATCTTGTTCTAAGTGTCCCCACACTAATGCTTGATAATATTTTTTGGGCTCACGTTCACGGAATTGACGTTTCAACTCTTTATCTGCTGCTTTACTCAATGCAAACAGAATAATCCCACTAGTGGCCATATCTAAACGGTGTGCGGGTTCACAAAATCCAAATTTCTCTTTCACCCGGCTCATAGCACTGTCATAGTATTCAGGTTGATTGCCAGGAACTGAAAGTAAACCGCTTGGTTTATTTACCACGCAGATATGATTATCTTGATAGATAATATCTAAATACGGTTCTAAAGGGGGATGGTATTCAATAAGTGCCATATTATTCCTTGTTTGTCATTATTACCCGAAGGCTATCTAACCGCCAACTTGCTTTACTTAACTCTTCCAGAGAAAGCACACGTTGTTTTTCTAATACATTAATTTCCGCTTGGCGAATATTTTTATTTACTGCTTTCAAGGCTATAAGTCTATTGAGCTCAGCGCTCAATGTTTGATCTGCCAATCTACTGGCTTCTTGAATTTTAGCTTGTGCGATTTCAGTCATTTTTTGATCGCCTATTTTTATTAATTGCTCAATATTTGGACGAGCCATTTTGACCATTTTATTCGCAATGTCTTTGCTTAGCGGCTTAAGTTTATTTTGCAACGTATTAAAGTTGACTTGTTCGGCAAGATTGTTTCCTTTGCTATCCAGTAATAATCGAACAGGTGTAGGCGGAAGAAAACGATTTAGTTGCAAACCTTTTGGTGATTGGCTTTCAATCACATAAATCAATTCAACCAAAAGAGTGCCTGCAGGTAGCTGTTTATTAACTAATAATGCCATCGACGCTTTGCCAATGTCACTAGAAGCGATTAAATCAATGCCTTGACGTATCATTGGATGATCCCAGGTAAGAAATTCTAATTCCTCACGAGCAAGGGCAAGTTGTCGGTCAAAGGTTACTGTGACACCTTCTTCTTTTAGTCCTGGGAAATCAGGAACAAGCATGGTGCCCGTTGGTGTGATAACAATGCTGTTTTCACCTAAATCATCTTGTTCTACGCCAATAATATCAAATAAATTCAGAGCAAAATCGACTAATTGTGGCGAATTATCTGTTTGAGCAATTTCTGCCGCAAGTCGCTGTGCCTTTTCTCCACCATTAGAATTTAATTCTAACAAACGATCACGACCTTTCTCTAAGGCTAAATGCAATGCTTTTGCTTGTTTTTGCGTTTGGAGGATGAGTTGCTCAAAATCTGCTTTATTTTCTGACCGCTCTTTTAATAAAGCTTCATATTGTTCAAACAATGCCATACCAATAGGGCAAGTTTGTTCAAAAGCATTTAATCCTTCATGATACCAACGTGCTAAATCTTGCTGTGCAGAACCTGATAGGCAGGGTACATAAATTTGTACATCTCGCGTTTGCCCGATGCGATCTAAACGGCCAATACATTGCTCAAGTAAGTCAGGATTTTCTGGTAAATCGAAGAGTACGAGATTGCAAGCAAATTGGAAGTTTCTCCCTTCAGAACCAATGCTTGAACTCAGTAAAACTTGTGCGCCATTATCAGTATCTGCAAAATAAGCCGCTGCACGATCTCGTTCAATGATTGACATTCTTTCATGGAAAACAGCACTGCGAATGGCTTCTTTTTCTCGTAAAATTTGCTCAAGTTGAATTGCCGTTTGTGCTGTTTTACAAATGACTAAGATTTTTTCATTTCGGTGTGATTTTAAGAAATCAATTAACCAATGAATTTTTTCATCACCCTCAGTCGCATCAATCGTTACTTGGTGATAAACCCGATGCGGGAAACCTTTTACACCTTGGCGTGTATTGCGAAATAAAATACGGCTTGTGCCATGTCTGTCGATGAGATTTTGAATGAGTTCTTGTCGCGCAGCTTGTTTCTCCTCATCATTATGACAGGCTAAAGCTTTGAATAATGGTTCGATATCCTGCTCATTGAGTAAATCAGAAATATGATTTTTTTCGACCGCACTTAGCGGCTTCTCTGAGAGTAAAGATTGCACGGCATCCGCAACAGGCTGATAGTTTTCTTGTTCCTTCAAGAATGATTGATAATCGTAAAAACGCTCAGGATCAAGTAAGCGTAAGCGTGCAAAATGGCTTTCCAAACCCAGTTGTTCAGGCGTTGCGGTGAGTAATAAAACAGATGGAATAGCATTAGCTAATTGTTCTACTAATAAGTAAGCGGCACTTGGCGCATTTTCGGACCAAGCTAAATGATGCGCTTCATCGACAATTAAACAGTCAAATTTAGCTTCAATAGCTTGTTGTACACGATTGGGATGGGCTTTCAACCAGTCTAATGCACAGATAATTAAGCTTTCTGTACTAAATGGGTTGATAGCTTGTTCGGCAAAATCTTCACAGCGTTCTTCATCAAATAATGAAAAATGTAAATTAAAACGACGAAGCATTTCGACAAGCCATTGATGTTGCAATGTTTCCGGTACAATAATTAATACACGTTGTACTTTTTCAGCAAAAAGCTGGTTTTGCAAAATCATTCCTGCTTCAATGGTTTTACCTAACCCCACTTCGTCCGCTAAGAGCACACGAGGATTGATACGATTTCCCACTTCTTGTGCAATATGAAGTTGGTGAGGAATTAAACCCGCACGATTGCCTCGTAACCCACGCAAAGGCGATTGAAATTGAGCTTGTTGATGCAGAAGGGTTTGATAGCGCAACGCAAAATGTTCACTGCGGTCAATTTGTGCTGAAAAGAGACGATCTTTCGCCTGGCTAAAAGAAATTATCGGAGAAAGTTCTTTTTCATTGACGATAATCTCTTCGCCTTGCGCATTTTTGACCAAATAAAATAAGAGACCATTCATTTCTTGAACATCGAGGACCTCACCTTGCCAACCTGTTTGGTGATGAAGTTGTTCCCCTTTATTCAATGCAATTCGGGTTAATGGTGCTTGTGCTACCGAATAAATTCGGGTTTCATCCGAGGCAGGAAAATGAAGGGTTACAGAACGGAAATCTAAGGCTGTAATCATCCCTAATCCGAGGCTATTTTCTGTTTCGCTAATCCAGCGTTGACCGATTGCAAATGACATTATCTTCCTCTTAATGAATCTCTTAAAATGGGGCGATATTGTAGTCTGATTATAAGGGAATGCAAGGCGCAGGCGAGTAAAAGCATAAAAAATAAAGTGTGATTTTTCTCACAATAATTAAATTAAATATCACCTAAGCTTTACTTTAAAAAAGTGCGGTGTAAAAATGACATACTTTTTCATAAAACAGGAGTGTTCCATGAATTGGACAGAACGACTTAAAGAAGAATTTTTATCCGGTTGGAAGCCTTTTGAAGTGGCATGGGTAGTTATTTTCCTTGCCGCGCAAATTATTGCTTATGTTCTTGCGCCAGACAGCCCATTAGGCATGATTTCCGGTATTGCAGGTATTCTCTGTGTAGTATTGGTGAGTAAAGGGAAAATAAGTAACTATTTCTTTGGGCTTATTTTTGCTTATACCTATTTTTATGTCGCCTGGGGAAGTAATTTCCTGGGTGAAATGAATACGGTGCTCTATGTGTATATCCCATCACAATTTATCGGTTATTTTATGTGGAAACAACACATGCAAAACGATAATGGCGGTGAAAGTGTAATTGCAAAAGCTTTAACACCAAAAGGTTGGGCAATTTTGCTTGCGAGTGTTGGGATTGGTACATTCTGCTTTGTACAGGCTTTAAAAGCAGCGGGTGGGAGTTCTACAGGATTAGATGGTTTAACTACAATTATCACTGTAGCGGCGCAATTATTGATGATTTTGCGTTATCGTGAGCAATGGTTGTTATGGATTGTCTTAAATGTGCTTTCTATTTTACTTTGGGCTGAACAGCCGGCAATGTACTTAATGTATAGTGCTTATTTACTCAACTCATTATATGGTTATTACAACTGGACGAAACTCGTCAAAGTGGAAAGCCACTAATCACATCAATTAAAAAGGGCATAGTCATATGCCCTTACATTTTTAAATAAAATGCCTTCGTCAATGCAATAAATTCCTCTGTGTACTGATTGTTTTTGTTATAAATCACCAAGCTATCTTTTACCTGTGGTAAATGCTCTCGGCTAAACGTGAGTAACATTCGTTGTGGTGCTTTCCCTGTCTTTGTAATGACATCAGTCTGCTTAATACAATAAAGTGCGGTTGAATTTATCAATGTTTTCCCCGCCTCATAAGGCAAGACAAAACTGATTTTTCCTTTTTTGGATAAACAACTCGCCGCCCAATTTAACCAATCTAAATGGCTTTGTTGAACATAACGAGCAAGTGCTCGCTCATCATTTTTACATTCTACACCCTGCGTAAAATAAGGTGGATTCGCCACAATTAAATCAAATTGATGTGCTGTTTGTTGGCAATAGGTTTGCACATCTTGGCGTGTTAAATGAAGGCGATTGTGCCATGGTGAGGCCTTAAAGTTTTCTTGCGCTTGTTGTGCTGCAAGGGGATCAAGTTCAACGGCTTCAATTTGGCAATGCTCATGACTTCGTTGGGCAAGCATTAATGCAACCAAGCCTGTGCCAGTCCCCATATCAAGAATACGCTGACAATCAGACACATCCGCCCAAGCACCCAGTAAAATGCCATCTGTGCCGACTTTCATCGCACAATGTTGTTGATTAATATGGAATTGTTTGAAGGTAAAGCTGCTCATAAAATCTTGCGGAAAATGACCGCACTTTCAGGTATAATCAGCCCCAATTTTAACAAATTAACGCAAAATAATGAATTTATCCCCATTTGAAGAATTCGATCTTTCCCCCGAATTATTAAAAGCCTTAGAAAAAAAAGGCTACACCCGTCCAACTGCCATTCAATTAGAAGCGATTCCTGCAGCCATGGAAGAGCGAGATGTGCTCGGTTCTGCACCAACAGGTACGGGCAAAACTGCTGCATTTTTATTGCCAGCGATTCAGCATTTATTGGATTATCCGCGTCGTAAGCCAGGCGCGCCTCGCATTTTAATTTTAACGCCAACTCGTGAGTTAGCGATGCAGGTTGCGGAGCAAGCGGAAGAGTTAGCGCAATTCACGCATTTGAAGATTGCAACCATTACCGGCGGTGTGGCTTATCAAAATCATGGGGAAGTGTTTAATTCAAATCAGGATATCGTGGTAGCAACACCGGGGCGTTTATTGCAATACATCAAAGAAGAAAACTTTGATTGTCGTGCGGTAGAAATGCTGATTTTTGATGAAGCAGATCGTATGTTGCAAATGGGCTTTGGCCAAGATGCAGAGAAAATTGCTGCCGAAACACGTTGGCGTAAGCAAACCCTCCTTTTCTCAGCAACATTAGAAGGCGAGCTATTAGTTGATTTTGCAGAACGTTTATTGAATGATCCGGTAAAAATTGACGCCGAGCCAAGCCGTCGTGAGCGTAAGAAAATCAACCAGTGGTATTATCACGCCGATAGCAATGAGCATAAAATCAAGTTGCTTGCACGTTTTATCGAAACCGAGAAAGTGAGCCGTGGTATTGTGTTTGTCCGTCGTCGCGAAGATGTGCGTGAGCTTTCTGAAACCTTGCGTAAGCGTGGCATTCGCTCTACTTATCTAGAAGGCGATATGGCGCAAACGCAACGTAATAATGCCATTGACAAATTAAAATCAGGTGTTGTTACGGTGTTAGTGGCTACTGATGTGGCTGCTCGCGGGATTGATATTGATGATGTGACACACGTCATGAACTTCGATTTGCCTTATAGTGCAGATACATATTTACATCGTATTGGTCGTACCGCTCGTGCAGGAAAAAAAGGCACGGCCGTTTCTTTTGTGGAAGCCCATGATTACAAATTGCTCGGTAAAATTAAACGCTACACGGAAGAACTGTTGAAAGCGCGTATTTTAGAAGGATTAGAGCCCCGCACTAAACCACCGAAAGATGGTGAAGTAAAATCCATGTCTAAAAAGCAAAAAGCACGTATTAAAGAAAAGCGTGAAGAAAAGAAAAAAGCAGATATGAAGAAGAAAGCCAAACTGCGTCATAAAGATACGAAAAACATTGGTAAACGCCGTAAGCCAAGCGCAGAAAAAACAGCCGAGAAATAATAAAAAAACAACCGCACTCATTAAGTGCGGTTATTTTTTTGACTATTTATTGACTTGGCTACCGATTACGCCACCTAATGCGGCACCACCTAATGTGGTTGCGGCATTACCACCAAGCATATAGCCTGCTGCACCACCGATAGCGGCGCCAGCTGTTGTATTTTTTTGAGTACGACTCATATTTCCACATGCTGCAAGAGAAATAACAGTCATCGCGATAACAAGTGATTTTCCAATTAATTTCATAGGATCTCTCCGTGTTTAACATATAAAACTATCCATCGTGATAGTAATCCGTAAGACAAACGGAGATGAATGAAAGTTCAAAAATATGTGTTTTTCGCTATTTTTCTGAACAATTAAATATATTGAATGTTAATCTTTAGCTTGATCTAATACTTTCGCAACCACTTTCAAATATTCAATCGCCAAACTATGATGCCCCGTACTCGCATTAAACACTAAATCTTCACTTAATACACCACAAGGCATATCCTCGGGGATCTTACCGTCCTCATAAGCTTGATAATCTTCTCGCCAGTCACCATCAAAATAATAGTGTTCTAAGGTTTTCATTTTGGGTAAGAAGGCTTGCCATTTTTCAAGAAATTGTTCCGCTTCGGCTAAGAAACTTTCCGCTTCATTGAGAAGGTTTTCCATTTCTGAAATTTTATCTAAGCGTGATTGAGATAACATAGGTTTCTCCAAAATAAGGTAAAAATAAACCGCACTTTATGCGAACAAAGTGCGGTGAGTTTATCACGAGTTTTTTACTTACACATCATAAGTGGTGGATGCAGTATTACCACCGCGACCTGTCCAGTTGGTGTGGAAGAATTCACCACGAGGTTTATCAGTACGCTCATAAGTATGTGCGCCGAAGTAGTCACGTTGTGCTTGCAATAAGTTTGCCGGTAAACGGGCTGAAGTGTAACCATCTAAGAAGGTAATAGCAGATGCCATACAAGGCATTGGGATACCTACTTCGATAGATTTTGCCACCACTTTACGCCAGTCGCTTAATGCGTTTTCTAAAATGCCTTTGAAATAACTATCTGAACCTAAGAAGATTAAATCTGGATTTGCTTCATATGCATCACGAATGTTACCTAAGAAACGGCTACGGATAATACAACCTTCACGCCATAATAACGCCGTTGCGCCGTAGTTGATGTTCCAGCCAAATTGTTCAGAGGCTTCTCGAATCAGCATAAAGCCTTGTGCGTAAGAAATAATTTTTGATGCCAATAAGGCTTTACGTACTGCTTCAATCCACACTTTTTTATCGCCTTCAACAGGTTGAATTGTTTTGCCAAATAATTGATTAGCGGCAACACGTTGATCTTTAAATGAAGAGACACAACGAGCAAAGACGGATTCAGTGATTAAGGTTAATGGAATACCGAAATCTAATGCATTGATACCCGTCCATTTACCAGTCCCTTTTTGGCCAGCGGTATCTAAGATTTTTTCAACTAATGGCTCACCATCAGCATCTTTATAACCAAGAATATCGGTCGTGATATCGATTAAATAGCTATCCAGTTCAGTTTTTTTCCATTCTGCGAAGATAGCTTGCATTTCTTCATAGCTTAAGCCTAAACCTTCTTTTAAGAATTGGTAAGCTTCACAGATTAATTGCATATCGCCATATTCGATACCATTGTGAACCATTTTTACAAAGTGGCCTGCGCCTTCACCGCCAACCCAGTCACAGCAAGGCTCGCCTTGTTCGGTTTTAGCAGAGATTGCTTGGAAGATAGGTTTAACATATGGCCATGCTTCGTGGTTACCACCCGGCATGATAGATGGTCCATGACGTGCACCTTCTTCACCGCCAGAAACGCCCGAACCGATAAAGCGGATGCCTTTTTCCGCTAACGCTTTTACACGACGGTTGGTATCTGGGTAGTTTGAGTTACCTCCATCAATGATGATGTCACCTTCTTCTAAGTGCGGTAATAATGCCTCAATGAATTGATCCACCACTTCACCCGCGCGCACCATTAACATCACTTTGCGTGGTTTTTCTAATTTAGCGGCTAAATCTTCTAAAGAGTATGCACCGATAATATTGGTGCCTTTTGCTGCCCCTTGTAAAAATTCATCCACTTTAGATGTGGTACGGTTATACGCGACCACTTTAAAACCATGATCATTCATATTTAAAATGAGGTTTTGCCCCATTACGGCTAAGCCGATAACACCGATGTCGCCTTTTACTGACATTGTTTTCTCCTGTTTGTAAAATCGTAGATTCATTTCTTGTAATATTTAAAACTGAGTTCCTAACCTTTTAAAAAGAAAACTGAACTTTTTGTTCTCCTGTATCATATTCATTCCCATTTAGGGATTTATATTCTAATTTTATGCTCAGCCTTCCATCTGCAATCATTTTTTCAAGGGTTTCCCTACATTCTGTATATATTTTTTGATATAGCTCATCATTTGGAGCCCTCTGACCTACTAATGATTGATCATATTGTGTACTATAACTGATTAGAGATTTATCTTCTCCATCTTTGATTGATGACCCCATAGTTGGAATATAATCGAACTCAAAAAACAATTTGTTACAAATGTTTATAGGTTTTCCTAAGGATCTAGCTTGTGTAGAGTAAACTCCTAATTTAGGTAGTAAAGAATCCCAAAAATTATAATTCATATCCTTAATGTTAATTGTCTCCTCTGCTTTTATGAATCCTTCATTAATTATAGCTGGACCTTTTCCTGTATTTCTAATAATTATTCCAAAATGGTTTTCTTTATCCTTGACTCGCTCTAAAGTAATCTCTAAATAAGGACGTAAATTAATCTCTCTGTTTTTGTTCTCAATATTATATGTTATCCCAAGAGAGATTGAGGTACAGATTATCCCCGTAGATAAGGTAGATATAAATTCCTTACTAGAAAAAATAGCTTTAATTTTGTTATTCATGTCTTTTACAAATATATGTTTTATGATGAACTCCCATTTTTTATCTACAAGCAGTACCGCTATCTGTCATATAAAAAAGGTGGTTGTTTTTTTAACTCTTCATCCATGCACTCATATGTTGAGTAAATCCAATATGCGGATAATAATCCACTGCTTGTGGAGCCGATAACAGCACAATTTTGGCTTGTGGATGTAAGACTTGTTTAGTGTGTTCAATCAACTGCAAGATGATACCTTGTTTCAGATATTCTATAGCAAAACTTCTTTTAAATTTCTCTAATTAAAGAGCTGCCTTGCTCTAACGTGTCTAGCCACTGCCATTTTTCATGACCGACGAGTTTACTTTTTTCTAAAGAAAATGTTGTACAGCAACGCCCCAAACGATTTTCTAGAGATTGATTTAAATGTTGATACGTAAATTCAATTTGAGTATCGTCAATCCATTTTCCAATTAAAAAGCCTTTTAAAATTTCACCGCCACAATATTCTGCCCAAATCATTTTACCTTGTTGATGGTAATGAAATTCTGTTTCACTACTGACCTCACCATTTGCGGTGTTTTCAACAGCAACAAATTTTTTATTATCTAAATTCAACATTAAAGTCACTCCGCATCTAATGTATCTATATCTTATTTTTGCATAATGTAATGCATTTCTACATTTTTCGCTTTTGCGGCTTTTTCTAGATCTGCTTTATCACTTTGACTATCTCCAACAAGGTATAAAGATACATCCTTACCGACCTTTTCTGCATTATTTAGTCCATACATAGCAACTGCTTTATTCACAGATTGACTGTTCCCTGCAATTCCAATGTGTAAATTATCTGTAGCTAGAAGAGATACGAGTCGTTTTCCTGAAGTACCACCTGCGGTTTTAATCGTTGCTACAAGCATTCCATTTGAAACTGGGTTTCCTGTTTCTGGAACTTGAAGCATTACTGAGCGATTATCTTTTGGCATTTGTGCCGCTAACTGATCTAAAGATGGACCAGATGAACAAGCAAATAACAAAGTTGAAGTAAGTAGTACAAACAGTTTTTTCATTTTTGTCACCATATCATTCTAATAAATTAACTCTTCGTCCATGCACTCATATGTTGAGTAAATCCAATATGCGGATAATAATCCACGGCTTGCGGTGCCGATAAAAGCACAATTTTGGCTTGTGGATGTAACGCCTGTTTGGTGTGTTCAATTAACTGCAAGCCAATACCTTGTTTTTGATATTGTTCGTCCACCGCCAAATCAGATAAATAACAGCAGTAGGCAAAATCCGTCACGGAACGTGCGACACCCACTAATCGTTCACCATCCCAAGCGGTGATTAATAAATCCGCATGGTGCAACATTGCTGCGACACGCTTTTCATCCTCTAACGGACGGCGTGCCCCGAGCGTTGTTTTATTTAGCAGTGCAATAAATTGCTCAACTGAAATAGGGTAGTTTGTTTTATAGCTGATCATTTTAAGTTTCCTTCTATGCTAAAAACGGGATATTGGCGTGCGTGAAACGTGATTTCTCACACGCTATAAGCGTAAATTTCTATTTAACGTTAAGCTCGCTCACAAAAGTCGGCAATCCGTCCCATGCTCCACCAATAAAGCCTTTACTAGAACCAGAAGTATGTTCCGCTGTAGTGATGAAAGTTTTGCCATTCCATGCTGCTTCGTAGCCATACCAGCTCTCAGCAAGGCCACTAGATTTATATGATCCTTCTACAATTAAAGCATTAAGCTTCTCATCATAATATGCAAAGTTGTATTGATCTTCCAATACTTGTTCTACTTTGCTCAGTTTGTCATCGAGTACAGCATAGTAATTGGTGCTTTGATAAGCACCTCTAACACAGGGTGCTTCAGCTAATACCTTGTTTTGTGTTAAGGGATAAAGTGTTATATCTTGGCTTGTTATATCCTCATCATCACAGCTATTAGCTTTACGTAATAGTGCGAGCACGTTATCGTATTGTTTTTCGCCCCGTTTTAATTCCGTGGTTTTACGGTTATTCACACTTACCACCTCAATTTTTGGTGTAGGCTGTGGTGCTAATACCGCATGTTTCTCTTGTCCCTGACGAATTAACGCTGATGGCGTATTTAAACGCTGTTGGAATTCATCCATTTTGAGCATGGCTGCCGCTGCACCTTTGTCTGACACTTTGAGCGTGGTTTTTCCATAGGTGAGACGAATTTCGCTTTCTTTTTTCAATCCGCTAAGTAGTGCCTTAGTCTGCGCCTCAGTGAGTTTATCTGGGTTCTCATCAGAAATATGTTTGACTGTGCCTAATGATTTGCCATTTAGCCAAATTTCAATGTCTTGACCGACTTGAACATCACGGTCGGCTTCACCGAATGGTGAAATAGTGAGTTTCCCTTCAACAGCAGCATTTTCACCTGCTGCGCGAGTAAATAAAATAGAAACTGGATCGTCTCCTTCCTCTTGATAACCTGCCATACGACAAGTTCCAAGATTATCACAAATCAAATCCCAGTCTTGATAAGTCTTTTCAAACCCTTTTAACGATGGTGCTGCCATTGCAGTAAGTGGTAATAGTGAGAGAAGAATAACTTTTTTCATGTTATAAATGCCTAAAAGAAGATTTGCAAAAAACAGAGGAAATCTGCCCGCTTACAAGTGGGCAGTGGTTTTTATTTAACGTTCATCTCGCTCACAAAAATCGGCAATCCGCCCCAAGCTCCACCTGGAAACCCTTTGCAAGAACCTGAGGGATATTCTTTAGTACGGATAAAAGTTTTACCGTTCCATACGGCTTCCTGCCCATGCCAACAATCTCCAAGACCACGCGCTTTAAATGATCCTTCTATCTTTAAAATGTGGGTGTTTTTATCATAATCAGCATAGTTGTATCGATTTTCGAGTACTTGTTCAACTTTGCTTAATTTTCCATCTAACACGGCATAGTAATTAGTGTAATTATAGGCACTACTGCTACAAATAGCTTCAGCTAGCACTTTACCTTTCGTTAGCGGGTAAAGTGTGATTTGTTTATTCCATACATCATCTTTATGAAGTTCATAACAGTAATTTTCTGCATCTTCATTCGTCCCATTACTTTTACGTAATAATGCTAATACCGTATCAAACTGTTTTTCACCGCGTTTTAATTCCGTAGTTTTACGGTTATTCACACTTACGGCCTCAATCTTGGGTGCAGCCTGTGGCGCTAATACCGCATGTTTTTCTTGACCTTGACGAATGAGTGCGGAAGGCGTATTTAAACGTTGTTGAAATTCATCCATTTTGAGCATCGCGGCAGCTGCACCTTTATCAGAGACTTTTTCCTTAAACTCACCAAAAATCACTTCAATACTTGCGTTTCCTTTTAGTGCAGTGAGTAATTCTGTCGTTTGTTTTTCACTTAATTTTGCTTTCCCCTCTTCTGAGAAATTTTGGATCGTACCGAGTGATTGACCATTTAAGATAATTTCAGCTGTTTTATTACCCAGTTCATCGGGTAATAATGCTAATTGCGCCGTCACAGGTGCTTGCTCCCCCGCACTTCGAGTAAATAAAATCGAAACAGAATGCTCAGAGCCATCTCCTTCTGGATAACCCGCCATATTACAAGTGCCGGTATTATCACAAATTAAATCCCAGTTTTGATAAGTCTTTTCAAACCCTTTTAACGATGGTGCAGCCATTGCAGCTACTGGCAATAAAGTTAATAACAATATTTTTTTCATCTCGAAGTTCCTTTTTTGATGGGCGTATTACAATAATGCTGCTGCCGCTTTATCCAAATACCATTCCGTCACCCCATTTTTTGCTTTAATTTTAGCTGCAGGGTAAGGAAGGTTTTCTGCAGGAGTCGTTTGGATTTCTTTTAAAATGTCTGCTTTGCTTTCGCCAGTGACTAAATAGGTAATGCGTTTGGCTTGTTCAATGAGTTTGGCTGTTTTAGAAATGCGAATTTGACCGCTTTCAGGGTGTTTAGCAATGACAGCTAGGTTTTCATCATCAAAATTAGTTTGATGTGGGAAGAGAGAAGCTGTATGACCGTCAGTCCCCATACCTAAAATGATCCAATCAAAAACACCGTTTGGAATGACCGCACTTAATTCTTCTTCAAAGCGTTTTAACTCAAAGTGAGGTTCATTTTCGCCACAAATTCGGTGGATATTTTCTGCGGGAATTTGAATATGATCGAATAAGAGCTTTTGCACTTCACCGTAGTTGCTTTCTGGATTGGTTGGTTGAACCATGCGATCATCGCCCCACCAAAAATGCAGATTCTTCCAGTTGATTTGTTCGGTATAAGGCGCTTTGGCTAAAGTTTTGAATAACAGCTTAGGCGTTGAACCGCCAGAAAGAGAAATATGCACAGGGTGATTTAATTGGCTATAAATCACAAATTCTTGAGCAATCTTTTCAACAGCATGCTGAGCTGTTGGGAAGGTAATGGTGTTCATGTTTGTTTCTCTCTATTCGGTGATAAGCCTTCTTCTATTTATTGAAGAAGGCGAGATATTGATGATTAAACCTTTTTCTTCATTTTACCGCTTGGTTTACGCCATACGCGACCACTTTTCGCAATGAGTTTTTCAGCGGCAACTGGTCCCCAAGTACCCGCTTCATATTCATGAACTCGACCGCCTGCGTCTTTGTAGTCTAAAATCGGTTGAACAAATTTCCATGCAGCGTGTACGGCATCAGTACGCGCAAAGAGTGTCGCATCGCCTTTCATCGCATCAAGTAATAAGCGTTCATAAGCCGTGAGTACTTGCTCGTCGGCTAAATCGGCATAACGGAAATCCATTGATACTTCTTTGGCTTCAAAGCCTGCACCTGGTTTTTTCAAACCAAAGCGCATTGAAATGGCTTCATCAGGCTGAATACGAATGATCAATTTATTTTCTGGTGCATTTTGGCTGAATACAGGGTGCGGAGTAGTTTTAAAATGAATTACAATTTCCGTCACACGTGCCGGTAAGCGTTTCCCTGTACGCACATAGAAAGGTACGCCAGCCCAACGCCAGTTTTCGATTTCGCAACGTAATGCCATAAAGGTTTCAGTGCGAGAGTTAGCTGGAACGCCTTTTTCTTGTAAATAGCCTTTGACTTCTTTGCCATCAATTTCCGCTGCAGTATATTGACCAAGCACTAAGTTGTGCTCAACGTCATCTTGCGTTAATGGACGTAAAGAATGCATGACTTTGGCCACTTCATCACGCATTGAGTTCGCATTAATGATTGCGGGCGGTTCCATTGCTACCATGGCTAAAACTTGTAATAAGTGGTTTTGGAACATATCACGCATTGCACCAGAGCCATCATAATAACCGCCACGCTCTTCTACACCAATTGATTCAGCACCGGTAATTTCCACATAATCAATGAAATTACGGTTCCAGAGAGGCTCAAACCACCCATTTGAGAAACGTAAAACAAGTAAGTTTTGTACGGTTTCTTTACCAAGATAATGGTCAATACGATAGATTTGATGTTCTTCAAAGAAACGATGAATTTGGACGTCGAGTTCTTGTGCTGTTTTTTCATCGTAACCAAAAGGTTTTTCAACAATAATGCGTTTCCAACCCTCTTTTTCTGTATTTAAACCATGAGCTGCAAGGCATTCTGGAATCACACCATATAAGCTTGGTGGTGTGGACATATAGTAAAGGGTGTTGCCATTCGTTTGATATTTAGTATGTAATTCTTCTAAACGAGGTACTAATTTACCGTAATCGGCTGCATCAGATGTATTTACGGCTTGATAATAGAGATGGCTACAAAAAGCGTCTAGCGTTTCTGGCGTGGTTTCTTCTGTTTCAAGTAGCGCTTCACGCATTTTTTCACGGAAAGTGTCATCGTTTAATTCTGAACGCGCGACACCCAATACAGAAAATTTGTTTAAACGACCAAATTTGAACAGATTATAAAGTGCTGGAATGAGTTTACGGTGAGTCAAATCACCGGAAGCACCAAAAATCACGATACAGTTATTATTAGTTTGCATATTATTCCTTATTGTTCCGAGTAGTTTTTTTAAATAATGCAATATATTACTGCACTTTACCAATCGAACCAATCAATTAAATTGAAAGACAGATGCCCAATTTTGTGTATTATCTGACACCATCACAAAGTTTGGATTAATTAAACTTTCACGCTGGTTATAGGTGAGTGGCTGAAAGTGTGGATCGAAAATTCCGCCATTGATTTCAGCTAATAAAATTTCAGAACCTGCCGTGTCCCATTCACCGGTTTTACCGAGGCGAATATAGCAATCAACGGTTCCTTCTGCGACTAAACCACTTTTTAAACTACTAGAACCGACCACCGTAAATTTGCATAACAAATTCTTCGTTAAAATTGACCGCACTTTTTCTTGTGAAGTGGTCGCGCCAACGGCGATTTTTAACGGTTTTGTAAGATCAATTTTTCTTGGCTGTAAGCGTGTTATCTCTTTGTTACTTTGTTTGAATGCCCCAAAACCTTTCATTGCGTAATAGGTGATATTCAAAATAGGGAAGTGAATAACACCCAGTACAGGTTGGTGGTTTTGCACGAGTGTAATTAACACCGAAAATTGATCTGTGCGATCGATAAATTGCTGTGTACCATCAAGGGGATCGATTAGCCAATAAGTTTGCCAAGTTTGGCGTTGTTTAAAGGGAATATTGCAATTTTCCTCTGAAAGAACAGGAATATCAGGGAAAAGTGCGGTCAATTTTTCGATTAAAAATTGGCTGACAAATAAATCTGCTTCCGTGACAGGGGTATTATCCGATTTAGTTTGTATTTTCACATCCTGTTGGTAAAAACGAGCTAAATGTTTTCCTGCTTCATTGGCGAGTTTAAGGATTTGATCGAGAAGAGATTGAGATAATAGCATGCTTATTTTCTACTTTGATTTAGGCAATAGCAGTGGCAGGATAATGATTGTATAGATTGTCATAATAATAGAACCGCTAAGTACGAATAATGCTCGATCAGTAAGGTATTTTGTATTGGGAGCTATTATCAAATTACCTGTACTCGAGTAACAAAAAACAATAATAAACGAGAGAAAGAGGATTTTTTTCCATTGATATCGAAGGTAACCACAGCGTTTAGTAAAATAGGCAATAATGATTGTGGGTACGGTGAATAACCAAAATGTCAAAAAAAAAACCGAATAAGGCTGAGTCAAAATAGCCTTCTCGGTAATAGTCTAGTTCAAAAACAACATAAGCTATACTACTTCCAATCACTTGTGTAATAAGTGGAAAGAGAATAATTGCATTCAAATAGGGGGATTGAGTTGACATTTTATACTCCTGTAATAGGCTATCCGAAGATAGCCTATTTTCATCTGTTATTTTGATCTCTTCGCACGTAATACGCGAGAAATGAAAACAAAAATACCAAAGATGAATACGGCAAGACCAAGTAATTCACCCATATTATCCCAGTTTTCTAATTCTAAGGCTAATGGTGCTTCAGAGCCGCCTGATGTCACTGAGGCTGCGATAATGAAAGCTAAAATTACGCCCATTAAGCTTTCCCCCACAATTAAACCAGCTGCAAAAAGTGTACCGAAACGTTCTGCTTTTTTCTCCACTTCAGTATTGTTAGTGCGTTTTGCATAGCTCTTAATATTGCGAGTGATAAGCCATGCCATCACAGCACCGACCACAACCGGCATATTGATTGATGGTGGTAAGTAAATACCAATACCTACCGCTAATACTGGTAAGGCAAAGCGACCTTTGCTGGTTTTACGCATAAATGCATCCACAATAATCAATACAATACCTAACCCCACACCAGTTAAAATATAAGTCCATTCTAAATGGTTGGTAAAAATACCTTGTGAGATGGTGGTCATAATGGTTGCTTGCGGTGCAGAAAGCGCTTGCGTTGGGTCCATGTCTGGACGCGGTAATGCACCCGTGAAGCCATAAGCGTGGTATAAAATTTCTAATACTGGCGCAATCACTAACGCACCAACGAAACAACCGATAATCAATGCAACCTGTTGTCTCCAAGGGGTGGCTTCAACTAGAAGACCGGTTTTTAAGTCTTGCAAGTTATCGTTTGAAATCGTTGCTGTGGTTAAAACGATCGATGCGGTGAACAAGGTTAATGCGGTTAAGAATTTTTGACCATCTGCAGTTTCAAATAAGCCACTGCTTTTACCAATGGTTACTAAAACAAGTGAAATCACGATCACAGAAATAATCCCAATACCTGAAATTGGGCTAGAGGATGAACCAACTAATCCCGCCATATAACCCGATGCCGCTGCGACGAAGAAACCAATTAACACAGCAAGTAGAGTACAAACCACCACTAATAAAATGGCAAGTTCAGCAGAAATTGGTGCCGTAGCAACGAAGTGATATAAAGAAATTACGATTAACACGACAGTCGCCAATAAAATGTAAATGATGGTTTTTGGTGATAAGTCGATATCAATACGATTTTCTGATTCAGCTTGTGAGCCTTTTAACATACGGAAAGAATGAACCATCCCTTCAATCATTGGTTTGAGAAGGATTAATAATGTCCAAATCGCTGCAATACCGATAGTACCTACACCGATAAAGCGAACTTTGGTTTTCCATTCGGTCATCGCGTAGCTCATGATGGAAGCATCTGTAGGCATATCCCCTGTTGCGGTGAAATAAGGCACAGCCACACCCCAAGCGAGGAATGTACCGAATAACATCGCAAGACCGCCTACGATACCAATTAAGTAACCCGCACCGACTAATGCAAGAGAGAAACCCATAGGTAATTGGAAAACGGCTTTACCGTTAGAGAACCATGCACTTGCGCTGTCAGACATGACACGTAATGCATTAGTTAAGAACGCAACAGTTCCCGCGAAAATACCGCCATAAGCAATATCTTTTACGCCACTGTCGCTTTCGTCATTATTGCCTGCTTTTAAGATTTCAGCTGCAGCCACACCTTCAGGGTAAGGTAAGTCGCTGTTTACCACCATTGCACGACGTAGTGGAATAGTGAATAGTACGCCCAACGTACCGCCAGAGGCACAGATAAGTACAGTTTGCCAGAATGGGAATTCCTGCCAGTAACCCATCATTAATAGACCTGGAATAACGAAAATAACAGAAGACAATGTCCCCGCTGATGAAGCCTGGGTTTGCACCATGTTATTTTCTAAGATACTGGAATCCTTGAAGAATTTTAAAATTGCCATAGAGATTACGGCAGCTGGAATGGAGGAGGCGAAAGTCATCCCCACTTTAAGACCCAAATAAACGTTAGATGCAGTGAAGATCACTGTAATTAACGCGCCAAGGAACATTCCTCGGAAGGTCAATTCTTTTAAATTATCATGCGACATAAATTTTCCTGTTTATTTTGAAAAATGGTGATACATTCTCAAAAAAAGAACATTTATGCAAGTTTTATTTAAAGTTAATCGCTTGCGATTAGAATTTATCTAAATTTATTCGATTTATTTACGTTTTTTCAAAAAATCTCGTAAAGAATAAAGTGCAGCTAGGTTTCTGGCTTCATTAAATTCATCACTGACTAAAAGCGTATCAAGTTGCGATAAAGGATAACGCACGATTTCTAATGGTTCAGGCTCATCGCCTTCTAGTTGATTTGGATACAGATCTTCACCTAATAACACGTGCATTTTATGTCCCATAATTTGTGGATTGATCTTCATCGTGCGTAAAAATGTCCATTTTTTTGCCCCCAAGCCAATTTCTTCCTGTAATTCACGATTCGCACTTTGTTCGGGTGTTTCTCCCGTATCCATTCCACCTTTTACAAAGCCTAACTCATATTGTTCTGTTCCGACTGCGTATTCACGAACCAGGAGTAAATCTTCACCATCAATGGCAATCACTATCACTGAATCTCGATTGAAAGGGCGGAAGCGTTCATAAGTGCGGTCAATTCCATTAGAGAATTTGAGATCAACAGCTTGAATCTCAAACAAGCGGGATTTTGCCACCGTGGAAAGGGAGAGAATGTGTGGAAGTTGTTTTTTCATGATATTAGCCCTATTATCTTGTCATTGGCTCATCATACGCAAAGTGAGAGAAATAGGAAGAGTTATGGCTGAAAATAACGAAGTGCGTTTAGATAAATGGCTTTGGGCGGCGCGTTTTTATAAAACTCGTAGCATTGCGAAAGCGATGATTGAAGGGGGCAAAGTCCATTACAACGGTCAGCGTGCCAAAGTAAGTAAAAATGTAGAAATCGGGGCGATGATTAAACTTCGCCAAGGCAGCGATGAAAAAGAAATTGAAGTGATTGCGTTGAGCGATCAACGTCGTGGTGCACCTGAGGCTCAACTGCTTTACCAAGAAACAGCACAGAGTGTGAAAAAACGGGAAGAAATGGCGTGGGCAAGAAAAAATAATGCGCTTTCAATGCCACATCCTGATCGTCGTCCAAATAAAAAAGAACGTCGAGATTTATTGAAATTTAAACATCAAGATGAGTTTTAAAAAACAAAAGTGCGGTCAAATTTGACCGCACTTTGAAAATATTATTTACTATTTAAGTACATTACCATCTAATGCTACGTTAAATGCTTTTCCGCCTTTAACTCCTGGAATGATGACCTGAGGGCTATCGAAGTTACAAGTTTTATCTTTAAGCATATCACACGGTAGGGCGCAAAGCGAAGGGGCTGGGCTAGGCTTACAAGATGAACCTCCTTTCGCTTGGCAATTTTCAACCGCCATTTCTTTAGCGTGCTCAGGAATGATGCTATTTCCGAAGTAATCTCTCATACCACTACTATCTCGACCACTAGCTAGCCCTAAACACATATTACTTATACCAATCACTAATTGGCAGTCTTTGCCACCATACTCTTGACATTGTTTTAGTGAATCTTGTTTGGCTTGCTCAAGAGTACTATAAGCTGCATCAGAAGCCCACATCATTTGATTTATTTCTGGAGTGCGAACAATTGCAGCCCATAATCTAGGTTTAATTTTGCGTTTTTTTAGTTCTTCTGGTGTAGCAATTTTTACTGCTTCTTGATACTCACCACAACCAAATTCTTTTTCAATGTCTCCAAACCCTGTGGCATCTCTAATAGATGTGATTTTATGGCTTGCATCCGTAAATACATAAGTCCATGTATGGCCACCAGTATATACTTTTTCTGTTGTTAGAAAGATTGTTCTAGCGTTTCTGCCAACTTCATAGGTTTGTAAATCATAAAGAGCAAGTCGATAAGCGTGAATATAACTTCTTTCATTGTCTTTAAAGCATTGATAAGATTCATCCGGTAAACGTTTTCGAGCAAAAAACTCATAGTCTTCTTTACCATGCCAGTATAAAGTGTCTAATGGGTTATACATTGTTGAGCAACTTGTTAAAAAGAGTGTAAACGCAACTAGAAAAATTAGCTTAATCTTATGAGATAACATGAGATATATTTCCTTATTATGAGATATATTTCCTTATTAAAAGATACGTGATAATAATATAGTGATTTGCTCAGGTTATCAGATTTTATTGTAAGTATAAAGTGAATATTTTTATAGGTTTAAATACAAAAAGTGCGGTCAATTTTGACCGCACTTTGTGTACTAATGATTTTTATGACTTGTACTGTAGAGAATTTTGTCGGTATAAGCCATTGCAATTGCCGAAATCAAGAAAGAAAAATGAATAATCACTTCCCACATAATCGTTTTTTCAGGAATTTTTGAGGCATTCACAAAGGTTTGCAATAAGTGAATCGACGAAATACTGATAATTGACATGGAAAGTTTAACTTTCAGCACAGTTGCATTCACATGACTCATCCATTCAGGTTGATCGGGATGATTTTTCGTACGAAGTTTTGAAACGAAAATCTCATAACCACCTAATGTTACCATTACTAATAAGTTAGCAATCATCACTACATCAATGAGATTGAGTACAGCGAGCATAATGGTATCCGCATCCATTTCATTAACATTGGTTAAAAGGTACCACAAGTTTTTCATAAACTTGTAAGCATAGATGCCTTGCACGACAATTAAACCTAAGTAAATAGGCACTTGTAGCCAGCGACTTGCAAAAATTGTTTTGCTTAGAAAACTGGTTTGTTCGTTATATTTTACATATGGATCCGTGATTTCTTTTTGTTCCATAGCCATAAATTCTCCTACAAATAAAAATTGAAATAAAAAAAGCGGCAAGAAAATAGCCGCTTTTAAAGAAAAATTCAACAGATATACTTCATTTTACCCCGTTCTCGTTAGTGATAAGAGATAGACGCGTTAAATCTACGTCATTATTGAGCAATTCAACGTTTGGCATACTCTTGTTAGCTTTCGCTGACAAGTCTTTAAAGCGTTCCACTTTCCCCACTAAACCTTGTTGTCCCACAAGGGCGGTGACGGTGCTGTTGTATTGATTGCTCACAGTAGAAAGGGTATTGCCCAGTTTGTTTAAACGTTCTGCCACCAAGCAAATCTGGTTGTAAATTTCACCGGCTTTTTCTGCGATTTCTTTCGCCTCAGCATTACCTCGTTCGATACGCCACAAATTCGCCACAGTACGCAAAATTGGCATAAGGGTCGTGTGCGAAACCATAATCACATTTTTCTCATAACCATAATTAAACAGACTTGGATCTAATTTTAAGGCTTCAATATAAGCGGGTTCCACAGCGATGAACATCAAGACAAAATTAGGGCTGCGCATGCCAATCAAATTGCTGTAATCCTTGCGGTGCAAGTCATCAATGTGATTTTTCAGCGCTTTAATATGCTCCCTTAGTAAACGCTCACGTTCAAATTCATCCTCAGAATTGACCGCACTTTCGTAAGCATTCAATGACATTTTGCTATCAATGATGATGTTTTTCTCATCGGGCAAATTGAGCACAAAATCAGGATAGTTTCGACCGCCTTGTTCATCTTTAAAATGCGCTTGTGCGCTGTAATGCACGTTTTCAATCAAGCCAGCCAACTGAAGTGCGCGCTCAAGTTGTATTTCTCCCCAATTGCCTAAGGTTTTCTTTTCCCCTTTTAGTGCAGAGGTTAAATTATTAGCTTCTCGCGACATATTTAAGCCAATTTCCAACACCTTTTTGATTTCCGCTTCTAAACCCGCATTACCTTTTACGGATTCTGAATGGATTTCATTCACTCGTTTTTGAAAGCCTTCAATTTGCTCACGGAAAGGTTTCAACAGCGTTTCCAATGCCGTTTGATTGGTTTGATTAAAGGATTGGCTTTTTTCTTCCAAAATACGGTTCGCTAGATTTTGGAATTCCACGCCTAGTTGTTGTTTGGATTGCTCAATATGCTGTTGCTGTTCGGCAAAATGCTTTTCTTTTTCGGAAAGGGTGGTTTTGAGCTCCGTTAATTCTTGTGAAAGTGCGGTCAATTTTTCCAGCATTTTTTGCTGCTCTTGTTCTTTTCTAAGTAGATTTTCCTGAGCCTGTTGCAATTGCCCTTTCAAGCTTTCGGCTTGTGCTGACGCTATCCCAAAGCGTTCTTTTAATGCGGTGATTTGCCCGCCAATTTGATCGTGTCGGAGCTGTTCTTCATCCAATTCTTTTTCTAAATATTGGATTTTTTCATCACGTTCATTCAGGCGAGTTTGTAAGCCTTCTGCGTGAGTTTGTGCTTTAACAGCTTGTTGTTCTAGTTGATTTTTGACCGTACTTAAGGAATCAAAACGCTTAGCTAATTGATTGTAATCTTCGATGGTTTTATTGAGATCTTGTTGTAATTCTTGCGTATCTCGTTTGCTGCGGCTTAATAGAAAAAGCATCACAATGCTGATAAAAAGCAGTACGGCAATGATGATTAAATATTGATTAGACGTGAGTTCTGACATAAATAGGCTCCTAGAAACGCAAAAATTTTAGCATATTCCCAGAAACTTTTTAAAAATTCAGAGGATTTTCACTAGATAAGAAAAGTGCGGTCAAAAATAACCGCACTTTTTTATAAAGATTAGTAGTTTGAGTTAATCAATACTTCTTCGCCGTAGCCACCAAGGGTTGGCATTGGTTGATAAGTTGAGTTAGCGGCACGCATTAAACGAATACCACGAATACCTGCTTCTTTTGCGGCTAGGATATCGTCATCGCTGTCACCATAGTGAATACTCACTTTGTGCTCAATAATACCCGGTGTTTTGTTATATTTAGTTGGAAGTTTGCGACCACCCATGAATTCTACAGGATGCATGTCTTTAATATTAAAGGCTTTTTGTAGCACTGGTGTCACACCATCTTTATCGCCTGCTGTACGACCGGTAATGAAATAAATTTGGTCACCACGTGCTTGGTGCATATTAATTAAATCCACCGCAATTTGTTTTGGAATAGAATATTGGTCACAACCTGCATTCACTTCATTCCAGAAATCTTGATTTTTTAAGTAATCATTTTTACCTGGTGAGTATTTTTCTTGGCCGTGATAGAAACAAGGGCTACTGAAAAGTACAGTATCATCAATGTCGAAGCTCACATTAATGGGTGCTTTGCCTTCCAATTCTTTTTTCAATTGGTCAACAGAGATCCAGTGAATCGGTTTTTGCTCAGTCATTTCACGAGCATTCGTACCTTGTTCAGTGTAAGGTTCTTTGTTTGATGCAAAAGTAGAGACTGCGCTTGCCGCTAAAATTGCAATGGCAGAAAGTTTAAGTAAATTTTTCATGTTTTCCTCATTAAGTAGTTTGTTTTACTTGTAACAAATCATATCCCTTTAAAATATGGGTGTGAAATAATAGCAATCGTTTGCTATTTAAAAAAGTGATCTTTGTCACATTTTTTTGAGATGTTTGTTTAATAAAGCATCAAAGAAAAATTTCCCCTTGAATTTGGTGGAATCGATCGCCATATAACGAATAACTTTTCTTAAAAGAAGGATAAAAAGAATGACAACAATTGTAAGCGTACGTCGTAATGGCCAAGTGGTTGTTGGGGGCGATGGACAGGTTTCACTAGGCAATACAGTGATGAAAGGGAATGCCCGTAAAGTACGCCGTTTATATAATGGCAAAGTTTTAGCCGGTTTCGCAGGCGGCACAGCTGATGCGTTCACCTTATTTGAATTATTCGAACGTAAATTAGAAATGCATCAAGGGCATTTGTTAAAAGCTGCTGTAGAATTAGCCAAAGATTGGCGAACCGATCGTGCGTTACGCAAGTTAGAAGCAATGTTGATTGTGGCGGATGAAAAAGAAAGTTTAATCATTACCGGTATTGGTGATGTGGTACAACCGGAAGCCGATCAGATTTTAGCGATTGGTTCAGGCGGTAATTATGCGTTGTCGGCAGCCCGTGCGTTGGTGGAAAATACCGATTTATCAGCTCGTGAAATTGTGGAAAAATCTTTAAAAATTGCCGGTGATATTTGCGTGTTTACCAATACGAATTTCACTATCGAAGAATTACCGAATAAATAAGGAAAAATTATGTCTGAAATGACCCCTCGTGAAATTGTTTCCGAATTAGATCAACATATTATCGGCCAAAAAGAGGCAAAAAGAGCGGTTGCGATCGCATTACGTAACCGTTGGAGACGAATGCAGCTGCAAGAGCCACTTCGCCATGAAGTGACCCCTAAAAATATTTTAATGATTGGTCCAACTGGTGTGGGTAAAACCGAGATTGCACGCCGTCTTGCAAAATTAGCTAATGCACCGTTCATTAAAGTGGAAGCAACGAAGTTCACCGAAGTGGGCTATGTAGGGAAAGAAGTGGACTCCATTATCCGTGATTTAACGGACAGTGCGATGAAATTAGTTCGCCAACAAGAAATTGCGAAAAATCGTGCGAAAGCAGAAGATACAGCGGAAGATCGTATTTTAGATGCCTTATTGCCACCACCGAAAAATCAATGGGGTGAAGTGGAAAACCACGATACCAATAGCAGCACTCGCCAAGCATTCCGTAAAAAATTACGTGAAGGACAATTAGACGATAAAGAAATCGAAATTGATGTGTCTGCGGGCGTTTCAATGGGTGTGGAAATCATGGCACCTCCAGGCATGGAAGAAATGACTAATCAGTTGCAATCCATGTTCCAAAGCCTGGGTTCGGATAAAACCAAAAAACGCAAAATGAAAATTAAGGATGCATTAAAAACCTTAATTGACGATGAAGCGGCCAAATTGATTAATCCAGAAGAATTGAAACAAAAAGCCATCGATGCCGTTGAGCAAAATGGTATTGTGTTTATTGATGAGATCGACAAGATCTGTAAAAAAGGTGAATACAGTGGGGCGGATGTTTCACGTGAGGGTGTGCAACGTGATTTATTACCATTAGTGGAAGGTTCAACGGTTAATACCAAACACGGTATGGTAAAAACCGATCATATTCTCTTTATTGCATCGGGCGCATTCCAAGTGGCTCGTCCATCAGATTTAATCCCAGAGTTGCAAGGTCGTTTACCGATTCGTGTTGAGTTGTCTGCATTAACGGCGGAAGATTTTGAGCGTATTCTAACTGAGCCAAATGCGTCTTTAACAGAACAATATAAAGCGCTTATGGCGACAGAAGGCGTGAGCATTGAGTTTACACAAGATGCGATCAAGAAAATTGCCGAAGCCGCCTTCCGTGTGAATGAGAAAACAGAGAATATCGGTGCAAGACGTTTACATACCGTTATGGAACGTTTAATGGATAAAATCTCATTTGATGCGAGCGAAATGGACGGTCAAACCGTGAATATCGATGCCGCTTATGTGATTGAGGCATTGGGCGAAGTGATTGAGAATGAAGATTTAAGTCGATTCATTCTGTAATGAAAGTTTAGATAAAGAAAAAGTGCGGTTATTTTTAACCGCACTTTTTTTATCTCTAGTTTTATCTCTAGATTAAGATTAGTGACCGCCGCAACCACAGCCGCCATGACCGTGTCCGTGATCATGATCGTGTTTATGACCACCGCCACAGCAACCGCCGTGTCCATGATCGTGATCATGGTGATGATGACCGTGACCACCACAACCGCAGCCGTGACCACCTTCATCATCGTGATGATGGTGATGATCATGTTCACCATGCACGTGACCGTGAGCAATTTCTTCTAATGTTGCTTCACGAGTACCAACAACTTCAACAGTGAAGTGTAATTCTTGACCCGCTAACATGTGGTTACCATCAACCACCACTTCATCGCCATCCACTTCAGTGATCACAACAGGAACTGGGCCGATATCTGTATCTGCTAAGAAACGCATACCAACCACTACTTCATCAACGCCTTGGAATACCTCTTTAGGTACACGTTGAACCATGTTTTCATTGTATTCGCCGTAGCCTTCTTCTGGTTGAACACGAACTTCAAATTTGTCGCCAACTTCTTTACCTTCTAAGGCATTTTCAAGACCAATGATTAAGTTATTGTGGCCTTGTAAATATTCTAATGGTTGATTTGCTGGTGCTTCATCAACTAATACACCGTCTTGAGTACGTACTTGGTAAGCGATACTCACAACCGTATTTTTTGCTACTTTCATATTGTTTTCCTTATTAAAAAAATCGTCGTTCATTGTATAGAAAATTATTCTTTAAGCAATGCAATTCGCGCATTCACACTGACTTTAATTTTCTCTTTGCCACTTTGAGTGTAAGTTTCATCTTTCCCACTTGAGTATAAACTTTTAGAGCTTAGTTCGGCTGCAGCATAAGGGCGGAAATCAGCGACTGAATCATTAGCTGAGGAAATTTCAAGGTTCTGTATGCGATAACCTTTCACCTGCAAGGATTCTTGAATTAAGACTGCTTTATCTTTAAGTTTTGCTAAAGCTTCTTTGGTTAATTCATTTTCTAAACTACTTAATTTTTCACGAGAAACAGAGGCATTGACCTGAGCAATGGCCAATACGCCATCTAGTTCATTTACTAATGTTGATAATGCTTGAGAGTCTTTACTTTCTAAGGTTAATCCTGCATGCGCAATCCAACCTTGCTGTTTGCCTTTATTATCGTAACGAACCATGGTATTACGAGAATTATCAGTAATTTCGACCGAGCTCTGTGCTTTCGCTAATTCAATGGCTTTATTCATTTTTTCTGCCATGGTTTTATTGAGCGTGGATAAATCATTGCCTTCCGCTTGGTAAAAAAGGGAGACTTGCAATAAATCACGTTCTACTGCTTTTTCTGCTTCAACAGTAAAGGTTACATCAGCTGGATAATTCGGTACGGGTTCTTCTGCAAAAGAAGCGATAGGTAAGGCAAGTAATGCAAGAGAAAGAGCTTTGAGTTTCATTTTTTCATTCCTATTTGGGTAAGATAAAAATTAAGGGCGATTAACTCCCCCCACATTATTAATGTAAACGTTCGTTGTCGTCTTCGACATCTTCATCGTCAAAAAATTCGCCGTCATCGCCGTATTCATCATCTTCCGCATTTGGATCTTCAAAATACGTGCCCCAGCCATCATAAATACCTTTGTATTTTTCGACTAATGGTAAAATTTCTTTTTGTTGTGCATCGATAATTTCAGGTTTTAATTCCACTTCACTGATGATGTCAAAACAGAAAATGACCTTGCCATTTTCATCTTCAAATTCTTCTGCTTCTGACACTTCATAGCCTGCTTTGAAAGCATCCACGGCAATTTTTTCTAAGGTATCAAAATCATAATGGGCGATGTGATGTTCGATAATATAAAGCGCATCCGGATCGCTGCCGTCATTTAATAAATCCGTAATGATTTCACGGGTTTCTTCTTGAAGTTCGTTAAAGTTCGTCATAAGGCATTCCTTTTGTCAGAAAAAGTGCGGTCATTGTAGGGGATAAAGATGAAAATGTCGCTAAAAATTTATGCTCATTTCAGTTTGCCTTGAGGGGGCGGAAAGGTTAAAATTCTGCGCGAATAAATTGTGCTTAACATGCCCAGCTGATCACGCTATTTATTGCAGCGAAAAAAGTTGGGCTTTCTTATTTTAGAACGAAAAAAAATGGTCAAACATCTCCCTTATTTCACCTTAAAAACACCGCCAAAAACAACCGCACTTTTAAAGCAAGAGTTCGCTGATTTTATTGTGAAAGAAGATCTGGGCTATGAAATGTCAGGCGAAGGCGAATTTGTGGTGGTAAAAATCCGTAAAACGGATTGCAATACATTGTTTGTGGGCGAAAAACTTGCCAAGTTTGCGGGTATTTCTGATCGAAATATGGGGTATGCCGGTTTGAAAGATCGTCATGGTATTACAGAACAATGGTTTTGTTTGCAAATGCCGGGGAAAGAAACACCTGATTTTAGCCAATTTCAATTAGAAGGCGTCGAGATTTTAGAAGTGACTCGCCACAATCGTAAAATTCGTACTGGTAGCCTTCAAGGAAATGCCTTCGAGATTTTATTGCGTGGCGCAAAAGAAAGTGATGAATTAAATGAGCGCTTAAATTTTGTGACGAAATACGGTTTCCCTAACTACTTTACCGAACAACGTTTTGGGCGTGATGGTCATAATCTGACTCAAGCGATTCGTTGGGCGAAAGGGGAGATTAAGGTCAAAGATCGTAAAAAACGCAGTTTTTACCTTTCAGCGGCTCGCAGTGAAATTTTTAATTTAGTTGTGGCAGAACGAATTGAACAAAATGTGGCAGATCGGGTTCTAAGAGACGATATTGTGCAATTAAACGGATCGCACAGTTGGTTTAAGGCCGATGAAAATGAAGATTTAGCGGTTTTACAGCAACGTTTAAACGAGCAAGATATTTTATTGACTGCACCTTTAATTGGCGAGGAAAATTTATCTGCAAGTGCGGTTGAAAATCAAGTGGTTTTAGAACACCAGGTTTTCCAAGAATTAATGAAACAAGAACAAATGAAAGCCGCTCGCCGCCCTTTATTAATGCAGGCAAAAGATTTCCATTGGTCGTTTGTTGAAAAAGGATTGAAGCTCTCATTTTATTTGCCGGCAGGGAGTTATGCCACTGCATTGGTGCGAGAGTTAGTGAATATTAAGGAAGAAGAATAATGCGAATTTTAGTCAGCAATGATGACGGTTTTCACGCCGAAGGGATTCAAGTTTTAGCAAAAGAATTACGAAAAATTGCCGATGTGGTGATTGTTGCGCCCGACCGTAATCGTAGCGCGGCATCAAGCTCATTAACGCTTGTTGAGCCGCTTCGCCCTCGTCATTTAGATTGCGGTGATTACTGCGTGAATGGCACCCCTGCAGATTGCGTGCATTTGGCTTTAAATGGTTTTTTATCTGGCCAAGTGGATCTTGTGGTATCTGGCATTAATGCGGGTTGCAATATGGGGGATGATACGATTTATTCCGGTACCTTGGCCGCAGCATTGGAAGGGCGTCATTTAGGATTGCCAGCGATTGCGGTTTCCTTAGATGGACGTTTGCATTATGAAGCGGCCGCTCGTGTGGTGTGTGATTTAATTCCCAAATTACATCCTCAATTATTGAATAAACGCGAAGTCATCAATATCAATGTGCCAGACTTGCCTTACGAAGAACTTAAAGGCATTAAAGTCTGTCATTTAGGCTATCGTACATCTGCAGCTGAAGTGATTAAACAAGAAGATCCTCGTGGCGAAAATATCTATTGGATTGGTCCGTCAGGCTTGCCAGAATATGATGGTGAAGGTACAGATTTCCATGCGGTAAAAAATGGTTATGTTTCCATTACGCCAATTCAAGCCGATCTTACGGCTCATCAGTCAATTGCTGCTTTACAAGATTGGCTGGAAAGTGAATAATGTGCCATTTTGAAACGAATTTTTCCCCATTTAACCCATAAAGGATAAGTGAATGAATATTTTTGGTGCGATGTACGATAAAACGATGCAATGGTCAAAACATCGCTTTGCCGTGTTTTGGCTATCCTTTGTGAGTTTTATTGAGGCTATTTTTTTTCCCATTCCACCTGATGTGATGTTGATTCCAATGTCAATGTCAAAGCCGAAAAGTGCGTTTCGTTTTGCGCTTTATACAGCGGTCGCTTCTGTAGTGGGGGGAATGATTGGTTATGCTATTGGCTATTATGCCTTTGATTGGGTTCAAGGTTATATTCAACAATGGGGTTACCAAGCCGCTTGGGAACAAGCTATGACGTGGTTTAAAGAATGGGGCGTGTTAGTGGTCTTTGTCGCTGGTTTTAGCCCAATTCCTTATAAAGTTTTCACCATTTGCGCAGGCGTGATGCAAATGGCGTTTATCCCCTTTGTGATTACCGCGTTTGTGTCGCGTTTTGCTCGTTTTATTTTAGTGGCAAAACTTGCCGCATGGGGCGGAGAAAAATTCGCCGCGAAATTACGTAAATCCATAGAAGTCATTGGTTGGAGTGTCGTTGCTTTAGCCGTGATTATTTATATTATTTTAAAATAACAGGATGACCTTTTTTATGAATAAATTACTCTTTATTATCTCGAGTGCATTGCTGATTTCAGCTTGTACGGGAGAACCGAAAAAACAAGATCCCGATGCATTGCCAGATGGTATTATGCAACCAGTAGAAGGAACGGGAGCCGTTGCCGGTGGTAGCTTTATGCCGGAAATTGAAAAGAATTCAATGCCAAATCAAATGAAATAAATTTAATTTTAAAGGAAGAATAAATGAAAAAATCGTTTTTATTGCTCCCTGTGAGTATCGCTATTTTAACGGCTTGTAGTTCAAATAGCCCTGCACCAATCGAAAATGTGGATGGCACACTTTCTCCAGGTGTAATGCAACCTGTCGATAATAACTCTAGCGGTACATGGCAGCCAGAAATCCAACAAAATACCATGCCAAGTACAATGGGCGGCAGCGTGCCAACGGGAACTCAAACACCACAACCAAGTTTCCAACCAACTTACCAACCGGTACAACAGCCTACAGCACCTCAACCACAGCCTGCTCCAGCACCGGTTCAACCGCAAACAAAGACGGTAACTAAAACAGTTTCTGATTGTACTAGCTCAGGTGCAATCAACGTGCCACGTAATCCAAATACCAATGCACCAGATTACAGCCAAATTCAAAAAGGTTCATACAAAGGAAACACCTATAAAGTAAACAAAGGCGATACCATGTTCTTAATCGCTTACTTAACAGGTATGGACGTAAAAGATTTGGCAAGCATGAACAATATGAAAGAGCCTTACAGCTTAAGCGTGGGTCAAACATTAAAAATTTCAAATTGTTCAACAAAAACAATCACTACAACGGTTCCAGTGAAAACTACCGCACCAGCGGCACCTGCTGAGCCAGAAGTGACTTATACACCAGGTGCAAATGGCACACAAATTGGTTCTGATGGTACGGTAATTGGTCCGATTAAATCAGGTGTGGGTAACGGTGAACCTTCAAAACCAGTTTTCACAAACAATACACCTAGCACACCAGCAACGACGACAACACAAGTAGAAACCACAAACAATACACCAGTTAATGCAAATGTTGTGGCACCAGTTGCGTCGAATATTGCATGGCAATGGCCAACCCAAGGTAACGTGATCCAAGGTTTCTCTAATACCGATGGTGGTAACAAAGGGGTTGATATCAGTGGTTCACGTGGCCAAGCAGTTAAAGCTGCTGCAAATGGTCGTGTTGTGTATGCGGGTAACGCATTACGTGGCTACGGTAACTTAATCATCATCAAACATAATGATGATTTCTTAAGTGCTTATGCACACAACGACAAGATCCTTGTGAGCGATCAACAAGAAGTGAAAGCAGGCCAAGAGATTGCGAAAATGGGTAGCACAGGAACCAATGCTGTGAAACTTCACTTCGAGATCCGTTATAAAGGTAAATCTGTGGATCCAGTTAGATACTTACCGAGAAGATAATCTTTTCTCAGAAAAAGTGCGGTTAAAAATGACCGCACTTTTTGTTATACTCTCACCAATTTTTTTCTCAATGCTTAGAATCTAAGGTTAATTCAATGCGTACAAGTCAATATTTATTCTCAACATTAAAAGAAACCCCAGCGGAAGCGGCCATTGTGAGCCATCAATTAATGCTTCGTGCGGGGATGATTCGTCCTCTTGCTTCAGGTCTTTATAACTGGATGCCAACCGGCTGGCGTGTGCTCCGTAAAGTAGAAAAAATCATTCGTGAAGAAATGGATAAAAGCGGCGCTCTTGAAATCAAAATGCCAGTCGTGCAACCAGCAGAATTATGGGAAGAATCAGGTCGTTGGGAACAATATGGCCCAGAATTACTTCGTTTTGAAGATCGTGGTAATCGTCACTTTGTATTAGGTCCAACACACGAAGAAGTGATTACGGACTTAGTTCGTCGCGAAGTGTCATCATATAAACAACTTCCGATCAATTTATACCAAATTCAAACTAAATTCCGTGACGAAGTGCGTCCTCGTTTTGGCGTCATGCGTTCACGTGAATTTATCATGAAAGATGCCTATTCTTTCCATGCGGATCATGCTAGCTTGCAACAAACTTATGATGTGATGTACCAAACTTATAGCAATATTTTCAATCGCTTAGGTTTAGATTTCCGTGCAGTACAAGCAGATACGGGCTCTATTGGTGGTAGCGCCTCACATGAATTCCAAGTGTTAGCAAACAGCGGTGAAGATGATGTGATTTTCTCTACGGAATCTGATTACGCAGCAAACATTGAATTAGCGGAAGCGGTGGCAATTGGTGAACGCGCCGCGCCAACGAAAGCGATGGAATTAGTTGATACGCCAAATGCAAAAACGATTGCCGAGTTGGTGGAACAATTTAATTTACCAATTGAGAAAACGGTTAAAACCTTAATTGTAAAAGGGGCAAGCGAAGAGCAGCCGTTGGTAGCATTAGTCATTCGTGGTGACCATGAATTAAATGAAATTAAAGCAGAAAAATTACCTGAAGTGGCTTCACCATTTGAGTTTGCGGATGAAGTAGTTATCAAAGCTAAAATTGGTGCGGGTGTCGGTTCATTAGGCCCTGTTAATCTCAATATTCCAGTGATTATTGACCGCTCAGTGGCATTAGTGTCTGATTTCAGCGCGGGTGCAAATATTGATGGTAAACATTACTTCAATATCAACTGGGAACGTGATGTAGCATTACCAAAAGTGGCGGATATTCGTAACGTGGTTGAAGGTGATCCGAGCCCAGATGGTAAAGGTACCTTATTGATTAAACGTGGTATCGAAGTGGGTCACATTTTCCAATTAGGTAAAAAATACTCAGAAGCGATGAATGCAACCGTTCAAGGTGAAGATGGTCGTCCAATGGTGGTAACCATGGGATGTTACGGTATTGGTGTAACGCGCGTGGTCGCGGCAGCGATTGAACAGCATTTTGATGAGCGCGGTATTGTGTGGCCAACAGATGAAATTGCGCCATTCACCGTAGCTGTTCTGCCAATGAATATGCATAAATCTGAAAGCGTTCAAGAATATGCCGAAGAATTGTACTGCACTTTACAAGCTCAAGGTGTAGAAGTAATCTTTGATGACCGTAAAGAACGCCCAGGTGTGATGTTTGCAGATATGGAACTTATTGGTGTGCCACACATGGTGGTGATTGGTGAGAAAAATCTCGCAAACGGCGAAATTGAATACAAAAATCGCCGCACTGGTGAAAAACAAATGATTGCAAAAGAGCAATTGTTAGATTTCTTAAAAGGGCAAATTAAAGCTTAATTAAGTCTTTGATGATGAAAAAAGGAGATTGAAGCATACACTTCAATCTCCTTTTTTATTATCGATTAGTAATTACTTGAGGTATTATCAGAAACACCCGTTACAATTGCAATGCCTGCGCTTGCGCCAATTCGTGTAGCACCTGCTTCAATCATTGCTAGTGCGGTTTGAGTATCACGAATACCGCCAGAGGCTTTCACACCAATGTTGCCTACCGTTTTCTTCATTAATGCCACATCTTCTACGGTTGCGCCGCCTTTATTGAAACCGGTTGAGGTTTTAACGAATGCCACACCCAACGCTTTACAGATTTCACAGGCTTTTACGATTTCTTCTTTGGTGAGTAAACACGTTTCTAAAATCACTTTAAGCGGCACGCCATGACAAGCGGTTAATACAGCTTGAATGTCGTCTTTTACGGCATCCCATTTATTTGATTTAATCAAGCCGACATTAATCACCATATCGATTTCACCCGCCCCAGCGTTGATCGCTTCTTGGGTTTCAAACGCTTTGACGGAAGATAAGTTAGCACCAAGTGGGAAACCAACAACGGTACAAATTTTGACGTTTGAGCCAGCGAGTTTTTCTTTGGCTAAAGGAATATAGCCTGAATTAATGCAGACTGAATAAAAACCATATTGAATGGCTTCATCGCAGAGTTTAAGAATATCCTGTTCTGTTTTTTCAGCAGTAAGGGCCGTGTGATCAATATATTGTGCTAATTGTTTACTATCCATATTTTTCTCCTTATTAAATGATGTGGTTATCATAGCAAAATATCTGCAATTTTGACCGCACTTTTCTGATCGATTACAATTCATTTATCCTAGATCATGAAATTTTATTGTGAAACTTAAAACCTTATTAAAAAATGCGATTTCGCTCTTGCTCACGTTGATTGTCGTAAGCAGTATTCTCGATTTTATTCGTAAACCCAATATTCCACCTGAAATCAATGCGACAGCACTTTATGATTTACAGGGAAATGCCTTCTTTTTACCCCAATTAGATCAAGCTAAGCCGACGATCATTTATTTCTGGGGAAGTTGGTGTGGTTATTGTCGTTATACTTCTCCAGCGATTAATACACTTTCAGAAGAAGGGTATCCCGTAGTCTCTGTCGCGCTACGCTCGGGGACAAATAAGGACGTGGAGGATTATCTACAAACGCATCACTATCAGTTTACAACGGTGAACGATCCTCATGGCAAGATTGCGGAGCAATGGCAGGTGAATGTGACGCCAACTATTATTATTTTAAATAAAGGAAAAATGGATTTGGCCACAACGGGCTGGACAAGTTATTGGGGCTTAAAAGTGCGGTTGTTTTTCACAGAGTTTTTTGGCTAAGCAACAAAAAATCTATTACAATACACAGACTTATTTTAAAGAGGACAGAATTATGATTATCGTAACAGGTGGCGCCGGTTTTATCGGCAGTAATATCGTTAAAGCATTAAACGATATGGGACGCAAAGATATTTTAGTGGTGGATAACTTAAAAGACGGGACTAAATTCATTAACTTAGTGGATCTTGATATCGCAGATTATTGTGATAAAGAAGACTTTATTGCGTCAATTATTGCCGGTGATGATTTAGGTGAGATCGATGCTGTATTCCATGAAGGGGCTTGCTCAGCGACCACTGAATGGGATGGCAAATACATTATGCACAATAACTACGAATATTCAAAAGAGTTATTGCATTACTGTTTAGATCGTCAAATTCCGTTCTTGTATGCATCAAGTGCCGCGACTTATGGTGATAAAACTGAATTTCGTGAAGAGCGTGAATTTGAAGGTCCATTGAATGTGTACGGTTATTCTAAATTCTTATTCGACCAATATGTGCGTGCGATTTTACCTGAAGCGCAATCGCCAGTATGTGGTTTCCGTTATTTCAATGTGTATGGTCCACGTGAAGGCCACAAAGGTTCGATGGCGAGTGTGGCATTCCACTTAAATAACCAAATCCTGAAAGGCGAAAATCCAAAATTATTTGCAGGTAGTGAACACTTCCGCCGTGATTTCGTTTATGTAGGCGATGTGGCACAAGTCAACATTTGGTGCTGGCAAAATGGCATTTCAGGTATCTTCAACTGTGGTACTGGTAATGCAGAATCTTTTGCAGAAGTAGCAAAAGCGGTAATTAAATTCCACGGTAAAGGCGTAGTGGAAACTATTCCATTCCCAGAGCATTTGAAATCTCGCTATCAAGAATATACGCAAGCAGATTTAACGAAACTTCGCGCAACAGGCTACGACAAACCATTTAAAACCGTAGCGGAAGGTGTGGCTGAGTACATGGCGTGGTTAAATAAATAAAATATTGAACGAATAATGTCGTTCAATACTAGAAAATGAATAAAGTGCGGTTAAAATTAGTCTTATTTTTAGCCGCACTTTTGTTATAAGGTCAAGCATGAATATTTTAATTATCGGCCCGTCTTGGGTCGGCGATATGATGATGTCGCACAGTTTGTATCAACAACTCAAACTGCAATACCCCGATTGCCAAATTGATGTGATGGCACCGAATTGGTGTAAACCGCTTTTAGCCCGTATGCCAGAAGTACGCCATGCCGTTGAAATGCCGCTTGGACACGGCAAGTTTGCCTTGTGTGAACGTTATCGTTTAGGTAAGGCATTACGCAATCAATATGATATGGCAATCGTATTGCCAAACTCCTTGAAGTCAGCTTTTATTCCTGCTTTTGCAAAAATTGCGGTGCGCCGTGGCTGGAAAGGGGAAAGCCGTTATTTCTTGCTTAATGATTTACGCAGTAACAAACGTGATTACCCAATGATGGTGCAACGTTATGTAGCGTTAGCTTTTGAGCAAAATGCAGTACCGAAAGCGGCTGATATTCCTGTTCTAAAACCTTATTTAAGCGTTGACCCAACTCAACAAGCGGAAACCTTAAAAAACTTCGAAAAACAGACCACATTTTTAGGTGAACGTCCGATTATCGGTTTCTGTCCAGGGGCGGAATTTGGTCCAGCTAAACGTTGGCCGCATTATCATTATGCTAAATTGGCTGAAATGCTAATTGAAAAAGGCTATGCGGTAGAATTATTTGGTTCACCAAAAGATGTAGACGCAGGAGAGCAAATTCGCAATGCGTTGCCTGTTGAGTTACAACCGTTTTGTTTGAATTTGGCAGGGCAAACGAATCTTAATCAAGCCGTGGATTTAATCGCTAACTGTACCGCAGTGGTCAGCAATGACAGCGGCTTAATGCATATTGCAGCAGCAACGGATCGTCCATTGGTTGCACTTTATGGCCCAACGAGCCCAACTTATACGCCACCATTATCAGATAAAGCCGTGATTATTCGTTTAATTGAAGGTGATTTAATTAAGGTGCGTAAAAGCACAGATAGCTCGGAAGGGTACCATCAAAGTTTGATTGATATTACACCTGAAAAAGTAGCAGAAAAACTAATCGCACTTTTGGAGATTTGAGAAAGAGAAAATATAAAATGGAAATTACCTATCAACTCACATTAGATAAAAATTATACTAAGGCAGTAAAAAAAATAAGTCGCGATATTTATAAGCACAATAAATTTCGTAAGATAATGAGAATTGGAGATTTTTTATTATATTTATTTTGCTTGATACCAAGTCTTTTTATTGCATTTTATATAATGAACTGGGCTGAAGTTCTTTATGATTATTATGAGAATATTTTGGCCTATTATGCGGGATATATATTATTTGTTATCTCAATGCTTTCTTTTTTCTATGCTCTTATAATACGACCTTATTTGAATATGTGTATGATTAAAAACCAAATAGGCGACAAAATGGAGAAAGGAAGTCAAACCATACGAATTCAAGAAGATGGTTTATATATTAAAATAGATCTCTGCCAAACATTATATAGTTATCATTATATTCATCATATTGAAAATAAATATGGCTATTTAGTAATTCGAGTTGGTTCTGGATTGTTTTTAGATATTCCTCATTCTGCTTTTCAAAATGATGCTCATCGAGAAGCATTTGAATCTGCTTTGCAAGAAAAAATCAACGCTTACCAAGTAGAGCCTTTAAGCAAATAGAAAAGGCTTAACCAGGATATATTAATGATATGAACCCTCTCCGCATACACTTACAATTAATTGGGATGGCCATTTTATGGGGGGCTTCTTGGCCTTGGGGGCGAATGGTTGCTCAGGCCATGCCGACATTTGTGGCTTCAAGTTTGCGATTTTTTTTCGCCATTATTCCACTCATTATTTGGCTATATGCGGCGAATCGCTTCAGATATGCAAAACAACTTAGCGCGAATCAGTGGATAGGTTTGTTTGTGACTGCCTTTTTCGGTGTTTTTGCCTATTCCACGTTTTTTATCTGGGGGCTGAAATATCTTCCAGCAGGACAAGCGGCTGTTATTGTGGCAACAAACCCTGTATTTACCACGCTTTTGGCGATTTTTTTATTTAAAGAAAAATGGAATCGATGGGTAATACTTGGGATGATTATTGCCATGAGTGGGTCATTATTGGCTCTCACAAAAGGGAATTTTTTACAGATGATGGATTCCTTTGGCTTTGGGCAAATATTATTAATTGCCGCACTAATTTGTTGGGTCGTTTATACCTTATTGGCTAGAAAAGTACTCGCGGGTATTGATTCGCTCACTGCAACCACATTATCTTCTATTTTTGGGTTTCTATTGTTATTTATGAGTGCGTTATGCGTGGAAAGTACTGACGATTGGCTTACGGTATTGAATTTATCTCAAGGTGAGTGGATAAGCTTGCTTGGCCTTGCATTTGGTGCAACAGTTTTGGCCTATGCATGGTATTTTGATGGCGTGAAATATTTAGGAGCAGGTAATGCCGCGGCTTACATTATCCTGGTACCGATTTTAGGAATTTTATTCTCAGCTGTTTGGTTGAATGAGCAAGTGGATTTTTCCTTGATTATTGGTGGTATTTTAGCTGTGTCAGGGCTCGGTATTATGCACTGGGGAAGAAGGTTAATTAAATGAAAGTATGCGTGATCAAAACGTCTTCCATGGGCGATATAATCCATACTTTGCCGGCATTAACTGATGCGCAAATAGCTATTCCTAATCTTTCTATTGATTGGGTGGTGGAAGAGAATTTTACCGAAATTCCACGTTGGCATTCTGCCGTGAAACAAATCATTCCAATTGCCTTAAGACGTTGGCGAAAATCACCTTTTTCGGTTCAAACAAAAAACGAGTGGAAATCTTACTGCACTTTATTGCAAGCTAATCAATATGATGCTGTGATTGATGCACAAGGGCTTTTTAAAAGTGCCTTTTTTGCGACACGCTTAGCCAATGGTGTTAAACATGGCTATGATTGGAAAAGTATTCGAGAGCCAATTGCCTCATTCTTCTACGATAAAAAACACGCTATTTCCTATCAACAACATGCGGTAGAGCGTATTCGTCAACTTTTTGCTCAAGCATTATCTTATCCATTACCAAAAGAAAAAGGGGACTATGGTATTGCTCGTCATTTTCTTTCCGTTGAAGCTATCGACCCTTATGTGATCTTTTTTCATTCTACAACAAGGGATGAAAAACATTGGCCAAAACAAGAATGGCGAAATTTAATCGAAAAACTGACCGCACTTTCTGTTCAAGTTCGCTTACCTTGGGGAAATGAAAAAGAAAAGGCGAGAGCAGACCGATTAGCAGAAGGATTATCTCACGTAGTTGTTTTACCTAAGCTTTCATTGCATGAATTGGCCAGCCAAATTGCTAATGCAAAAGCGGTGGTATCCGTAGATACAGGGCTTGCTCATTTAACTGCAGCATTGGATAAACCTAATATTACGCTTTATGGCGCAACTGATCCGACCTTAATTGGTTGTTATGGTAAAAATCAGCATTATTTAACGGCGAATTCAATGGGAAATATTACTTCAGAGCAGGTTCTTTCTAGCCTAAGTACATTAATTAAATAATTTGTAGCATAATTGGAAATGTATTGATCTAGATTAATTTTAGTCAAAATATTGTCTATTTTCTGATAGTTGGAAAAATTTAAGATTGACACATTTGGGTTGTGATGTATAGACCAAAAAAGTTCAATTTTTATTAACTCCATTAAATAATAGGGAAAGCGTTATGAAAAAAACACTTCTTGCTTTATCTGTAGCTGCACTAGCAGCAGGTTCTGCACAAGCGTATAACTTCCACATTGACCAAACTGGTACTGATGTTGATTTTTACGGTTCTTTACGTGTTAAATGGGAAAGTACCTCTAACAAAACCAACTATGTAAATGGTGATGTAACTAAAGAACACATCAACCACGCAGTTGATAATAACGGTTCACGTTTTGGTTTTAAATTAAAACAAAGCTTGGGTGGCGATTTCTACGCTTTAGGTCGTGTTGAATGGCGTATGCGTGGTGAAGCACCTTCACAACATGATTTTGACCATATTTATACTCACCAACTTTATGCTGGTTTTGGCCACAAACAATTCGGTGAATTAACTTACGGTAACATGGTGACTATCACTGATGAAGTAAAACAAAGTGACTTAGCAAATACTTACAGCTTGACTGATGGCCTATTAGAGACTTCAGCTCGTCGTGTAACACAATATGTTTATAACGGTGATTATGGGTCAAATAAAGTGAAATTTGGTGCGTATTACGGTGGTTCAAGCAAACGTAACATCAAAAATGTAGATTTAAAAAATAACCGTAAAAACACTTGGGGTACAGGTCTTATCTTCAATCACGAAATTGATAGTATCCAAAATGTAACTGTAGCAGCGGGTTTCACTCGTCAAATTTCTGAAAATGCTAATAAAACAGCATATTACAGCAATGCTTATGCTTTAGGTTTAGCATATAACTTTGTTCACACTACTTATGGTTTAGACCTTGCTCACAAAGATACTAAAAATAAAGGTGGTGCAGGTAACAAAGTAAAAAATAATGAAGTAACTGCAGTGATTCGCCAGGGTTTAAATGAAGATTGGAATGTATATGCAATGTATTCTTATAAAACAGAGAAAACTTTACCTGTAGGTTCTGCATATTCAAAATCAACTGATCGTCAGTTCTTAGTGGGTACCGAGTACTATGTATTTAAACAAGGTTCAGTAAAAGTGAAACCATTTATTGAATGGCAAGCGACTCGTACTAAATACGAGAACACCTTTGATAAAGACTCAGGTAAACAGCTTGATCGTAGCCGTGATTTCAAAACGGTTATCGGTTTACGTGCATACTGGTAATTTATCAGTTTAATCTGATAAAGCGGATAGTGAGAGCTATCCGCTTTTCTTTTTGGCTTGTAATTTTGATTTTCACCCCCATAATACTGCACAGGCACAAAGTGCGGTAACAAAAAACGCCGTTTTTGAATATTGACTTCAATACTAGAGACGAAAAATCAGATAAATCACTCACAATTTATGCGTAAAATTAACCGCACTTTTCATTCAAAGAATAAATAGGAACACATAATGAATTACACTCAAGATAATGACAAACTTTACCGTTACCTTTTTCAAAACCGTGCAGTGCGTGGTGAATGGGTGCGATTAAACCAAACTTTCACTGATACCCTGAATACCCATCATTATCCCAAAGCTGTACAAAACTTATTAGGTGAGATGATGGTGGCGACGAATTTGTTGACCGCAACATTAAAATTTAACGGTAATATTACGGTTCAAATCCAAGGTGATGGTCCATTAAAATTAGCCTTAGTTAATGGCAATGATCAGCAACAAATTCGTGCTTTAGCACGTGTGCAAGGTGATATTCAAGACGGCATGAGCCTACATGATATGATCGGCAAAGGCGTATTAGTTATTACGATTGCACCAACCGAGGGTGAGCGCTATCAAGGCGTTATCGGTTTAGATAAACCAACCATTACGGAATGTTTAGAAGACTATTTTGTCCGTTCAGAGCAATTACAAACCCAGCTTATTATTCGCACGGGTGAATATGAAGGCAAACCCGTGGCGGCAGGGATGTTGTTACAAATTATGCCGGATGGCCAAGGTACACCAGAAGATTTTGAGCATTTAACTACATTAGCTGCAACAGTCAAAGATGAGGAGCTATTTGGATTACCTGCAGAAGAATTGCTTTATCGTTTATATCACGAAGAAGTTGTGGAGGTTTTTGAACCGCAATCAGTTTCTTTCTTCTGTGGTTGCTCATCTGAGCGTTCTGGGGCAGCATTATTACTGATTCCAGAAGCTGAAATTGATGAAATTTTAGAAGAGCATAAAGGCAGCATTGATATGCAGTGTGAATGTTGTGGCACACATTACTTCTTCAATAAAGAAGCCATTGATAAACTTAAACAAGCTCAATAAGAAAAATCTCCGTTCATGATGACGGGGATTTTTTTATGGTTGAACTTGTTCCAAACAATGTTTGATAGCGTCTGGAATCGAGCCACCATGATTTTTATTGGGAATGGAAATAAACTCTACGGAATTACCTTGTTTTTCCAATATTTTCGCCAATTGATGCGCATTGATTGTTCGCATTTTTTTCCGTTGATTAATACGCTGTAATTGTTCTTCAGTCATATTCGGATCCTCTTCAGGATGCTCTTCATAATAGCCTAATGTAATCAGAATATGTGATGGTTTTTGGCTAATCCATGGCTCATTTTGAGGTAAAAATGAGCCGTTTCCCCACCAAAGAGAAGGGCTTGCCAATGTGTAATGTTGAAATAAATCTGGTTGATGGAAGAGCACGTACAATCCAAATAATCCACCAAAAGAATGACCAAAGAAATATTGTTTTTCCTTATTGATATCGAAATGCTGTTCAATATAAGGCTTTACGTCTTGTTGAATAAAACGTAAAAAATCGGCAGCTTTCCCTCCTTTGGCAAATTCAGTACTTTCAGCCGGAAAAGTGTAGTCTCTAGTGCGTTCTTCAATGACGTAGGCTTTATCAGAGACATAACCGATACCAACAATAAGCGGGAGTGGTTTATTGGGATTGACAGTATTCACCGCCATTGGAAATTGTGCATTGCCATCTAAAGTGTAAAGTGCGGTCAGTTTTTGCGATGTTTTTGGCGGTACCGCAATGAATAAACGGTAATGTTTGTCTTCAAAGGTAAAATCTTTTTGTTGAATTTGATACATTTTTTTCATGCTTTCTTGAATAGGAGGAATCTTAAAGTCGGGTTCTGCTTGCGTGCTTTGCGTAAATATCAGCAGATAAAATAAAAAGAATAAACGCAGAAATGAGAACATGGTTATCGAGTTTTGAGTTGATAATGGTTCTCACTATATCGAAAATGTGATGGGTAAATCAACCTTGTTGTATCCTAGCCTTTTAAACCACCTAAAAAGGGGTAGGATTTTCCAATGAATGTTCAAAAATGAGATCTACTTAACATTTTTTTTTTGACAATTCCCATACAATAAGCATAGGAAAAATTTTTAAACTTTAATCAAGAGGTGAACTATGACTGATGTTAAAAACGTAATTAAAGAACTTGAAGCCGTTGGTATTCATGATGTAAAAGAAGTGGTTTATAACCCAAGTTATGAACAACTTTTTGAAGAAGAAACCAAACCTGGCTTAGAAGGCTTTGAAAAAGGTACACTTACCACAACTGGAGCGGTGGCTGTTGATACAGGGATCTTTACCGGTCGTTCGCCGAAAGACAAATACATCGTTTTAGATGATACCACAAAAGATACTGTGTGGTGGACTTCTGATGTGGCGAAAAACGATAACAAACCAATGACTCAAGAAACTTGGTCAAGCTTGAAAGGCCTTGTGACTAAACAACTTTCTGGTAAACGTTTATTCGTGGTTGATGGTTTCTGTGGCGCAAGTGAACAAGACCGTATCGCAGTACGTATTGTGACTGAAGTAGCATGGCAAGCACACTTTGTGAAAAATATGTTCATTCGTCCGACAGAAGAACAATTAAAAACCTTTAAACCTGATTTCGTGGTAATGAATGGTTCTAAATGCACCAACCCGAACTGGAAAGAACAAGGTTTGAACTCTGAAAACTTCGTTGCATTCAACTTAACTGAGCGTATCCAATTAATCGGTGGTACTTGGTACGGCGGCGAAATGAAGAAAGGTATGTTCTCAATGATGAACTACTTCCTACCACTTAAAGGTGTAGGTGCAATGCACTGTTCTGCTAACGTAGGTAAAGACGGTGATGTGGCAATCTTCTTCGGTTTATCAGGTACAGGTAAAACCACACTTTCTACCGATCCAAAACGTGAATTAATTGGTGACGATGAGCACGGTTGGGATGATGTAGGTATCTTCAACTTTGAAGGTGGTTGTTACGCGAAAACTATCCATCTTTCTGAAGAAAATGAGCCAGATATCTACCGTGCAATCCGCCGTGATGCATTATTAGAAAACGTCGTGGTTCGTGCAGATGGTTCAGTTGATTTCGATGATGGTTCTAAAACAGAAAATACTCGTGTGTCTTACCCAATTTATCACATTGATAATATTGTTAAACCAGTATCTCGTGCAGGTCACGCAACGAAAGTAATTTTCTTAACTGCGGATGCATTCGGTGTGTTACCTCCAGTGTCTAAATTGACACCAGAGCAAACCAAATACTACTTCTTATCTGGTTTCACTGCTAAATTAGCTGGTACAGAGCGTGGTATTACTGAGCCAACTCCAACTTTCTCAGCATGTTTCGGTGCAGCGTTCTTAACTCTCCACCCAACACAATATGCTCAAGTATTAGTTAAACGTATGCAAGCTGCTGGTGCAGAAGCTTACTTAGTTAATACTGGTTGGAACGGTACAGGTAAACGTATCTCAATCAAAGATACTCGTGGTATTATCGATGCAATCCTAGATGGTTCTATCGAAAAAGCAGAAATGGGCAAGTTACCAATCTTTGATTTAGCGATTCCAAAAGCATTACCAGGTGTAGATTCTGCGATCTTAGATCCACGTGATACTTACGCTGACAAAGCACAATGGCAAGCTAAAGCTGAAGATCTTGCAGGTCGTTTCGTGAAAAACTTCGAAAAATATGCGACTAATGCAGAAGGTAAAGCGCTTATAGCAGCAGGTCCAAAAGCTTAATTAGAGAATATCGTATCTAATTAAACATTTCTAAAAATAACCGCACTTTGATTTAAAAACCAAAGTGCGGTTTTTTATATTAAGTTTTTTGCGAGCTATTCTTTTGCTACGGTGAGAATAGACCAAATATAAGCCAATATAACCAATACCGCAGATACAGAAAACATTATGCTTATCACATCAACGAAAAAGAAACTTTCCAGAATCGGTTTAGTGAAGATGCGTTCCGCATATCTCGCGACAAAAGTGATGATATAAGCCCATAAAGCCCAGGTAACTATATCTAGTACAAAGCTTTTGGCTTTAATCAGCAAGGGAAGGCTGCTACCTTTATTAATAACCATCAATTGTTGTAAAGTGGCGGTTGCCATTATTTAAACTCCTCTGTCAGGGCTTGTCCATACAGCTAATTTGGACTTGTTTCTAAAAATCGCTTTTGGGATTCCAATGAGTAACGTTACCGTATTGAGTAACCAATAAACGTAGGGATACCAAATGCAAGAAATTCCATATTGGATCAATCCTTTTTCATAACGAGAGTCGATGTATAAGCTTAAGAGACACTGTAAGAAGAAGGAAAAAAACATGATTGAGATATTTGTTTCAAACAATTCCATGTTTTGAATGCCTATACCCAAAGTAATCTTGCGGTATAGTGCAAGCGCAACCAGTGCAACCAATAAGATTGCCCAAGTTGCAGTAACAAAATATTCGGCATACATTGGCCATAGACGGCGGTTTTTCCAGCGCCAGACCTGTGGGAAATATTTGATGATGGTTTCGGCGCCACCTTGTGCCCAGCGTAAACGTTGTTTGTATAAACCATATAGACGTTCAGGCATTAATACCCAACATAAAGCACGAGGTTCATACATGATGTTGTAACCGGCCGTTTGAATTTTCCAACTGACATCAATGTCTTCGGTGATCATATTGGTACTCCAGCCACCAATTTCTTCCATTACATCTTTTCTAAATAAACAGCATACGCCAGATACGGTGAAGATGGTTCCCATCAGGCTTTGAGCGCGTTTAATTAAACCGATAATGGAGCTAAACTCAGATACTTGTAAGCGACCTAGGATGGTACTGCGGTTACGTACGCGTGGGTTGCCGGTAACGGCACTGTAAGTGCGGTTTAATTCGAGGGATTGCACCATATAGTCGATAGCATCAAAATCTAATACGGCATCGCCATCAATGCAGGCCACATATTCCCCTTTAGCAACTAATAAGCCATGGTTTAATGCGCTGGCTTTACCTTGGTTTTCTTGATGAAGAGCTACAATTCGCTCATCTTCTTTTGCCCAACGTTCAATAATTTCGCCAGTGTTATCTTTACTCCCATCATTGATAAAGATGAGTTCATAGTTTGGGTATCTGAGTTGAAGCAAGTAAGGAATGGCTTCATCTAAGTTGTCGCCTTCGTTATAGCAAGGTACCATAATGCTAACCATAGGAACGCGTTCTTTAGGCATTTGTTGGAAGGTTGGTTGCCCAAGTTTTCCTTCCATAAAAAGGTAATAGCAAAGACTTGCACTGACCCAATATATTGCCATTCCAGCAGGGTACATAAATACGAAGATACTAATTGCCTCTAAGAATTGTTGGTTCATAGTCAATCCTTAAGGTTTTCCCACATTAGTATTTACCGAAAAATACGGTTTCATTTTGTTCAGATCCGGTTGATTAGTTAAAAAGTTATCCGGATAGTATCCATAGCTATAAATATGATTTTTTTGCAATAGCTTCATCCAATCAATCAATTCGGATTCAGGAATTGGTTTTTGAGTTCGCCAATTCACCGCTTGGAATTCAAACAAGACTTTATCTAATGGTGCTTGGGCTTTCACATTTTCAATGAGAGAGGCAAACCATTGATAGGCTTCTTCTTGTGAAATAGGCTGCTCATTTTCCATGTATGGCATCGCCATAATGGCTGTGGTATCGTAATTTTCGGTGAGCGTTTTTAAATTTTGCGCCAACCATTCTTCTGCATTTGGATTGGTGATCACTGATGCATAAAGATTACGAGCTGTTTTAAGAGAATATGAACCACGCAAGAAATAAGGTTTCAACGCATCGGTGAGTTGATGGGTTAATAGGATTAAATCCTGTGTTTTTTGTTTTGCTTGTGGGCTAACGATGCCTTCAGCGTGATTGCCTTCTGCACCTTCGAAATCAGTTAGGAACGCGTCATCATGGAATAAAATGCCATTAAATTTGGCGTAGAATGACAAATCGTTATAAATGGATTTAATGATTTCAACATTCTGTTTGTTATAAGGTGAAAGGCGTAAATAGGCCTTTGTTGAAGGCTTACCCGTGCGGCTATCAATGACATATTCCGCCTCTTTTACGCCTTTTCGTAAATCAAAGGCAAGTACAGGCATCCAAGCGTAGACTTGTACGCCTGCACGCGTTTGCAATTGCCATGCAATTCGGCCAAAAATATCATCTCGTACAGGAAGATATTTGTTTGGGAAATACAAGGCATCGGCTACGCCATCTCCATCAGGATCAGAGAATGCTTGAAGATAAACTGTCATCACACCATAGCGATAGATGCGGTCGATTAACTTATCAAGGTTTTTGGCTTGCTGAGCTTTATCCGCATCATAGACATAATCTAAATCAACATGCAGCACGCGTTGAATTTGTTTGCTTTCATCAATGCCATCAAGATAGTTTTTAACGGTATTTAGATCGGTTTCTGCATTAAGTAATAAGCGTCCAATATGTTTATCGCCAACTTTATTGATGATTTTTTCACCTAATGAGAAATAGTGTGGCATTCCTGCTTGTCGTGCAAGTTGCACAGCAACATCATTAAATTGTCCATAAGGCCACACCATTACACGTGGTTTCTTACCGATATGATTGACTAACGTTTGAACAGAACGAGTGAAATCAGATTTCAATCTGTTTTTGTAGGCATCTTCAGTTTCATATTTTCCGTTTTTATATTCAGGTGCAATCACTGAGGGTAATTGACCACCAGATGGGTTGGCATTTATACCGTTATGAAGATTATGAGTATGTGAGGCTACTTCAACGAGCCCACTTTGTTCCATTTCTTTGACTTGCGACCAAGTGGCAAAAACTGAACGATCCAGCATTTTATCGGCATAAGCGATTTTTTGATCTGCCGGCGTATCTAACCAGCCTGTCACTGGCGCAAAAACAGCAGGGTAGTTATAGGCCTTTAATAGAGGAAAGACCACGTTATACATGGTTTCATAGCCATCATCGAAGCTTAGCAATACCGCATTATCAGGTAATGTGTCTTTACCATTTTCAGCATCGATAACTTGCTGCCAACTGATCACGTTGTATCCGTTTTCTTTTAGCCAATTAAAATGTTTAATTAAGGTTTGGGCTGAAATCGTTTGAGGAAAATAATGTTTTTGATTTTCAGCCGCACTTTCATCTACAACAGAGTGATAAGCTAATACGCCATAACGATCTTGCGCAAAGGCAAAAGCCGAAAAAAGGGAAAGCGTGCAAATAATGATTTTTACAAAATGTTTTAGAGATCTCATAAAGTTATACCGCTTAAGTATTTAATAATAAATAGAGAAGTTTAAATTTCCGAAATTGTTGAATTCAGCATTGCCGTCGTAAATATTCTTTTTACGACCAATTTCATAAGACAAGCCAAATTTTTTACCAACACGCCATTGATGTCCGTAGCTAATCGACCACATTTTTTCTCGACTGAGTTCTGCCTGTTTATAGGCACCCACACTGGCTTTCAGGTGATGATTTAAGACTAAGCCATAATTAAGTGGTTGGTAGTAACTTAAATCCGCACCGAATTCCAAGCTTGTCGCTTTTGCTGGGTTGTAATATTCAGCAGAATCAATGGTTTTATTTTTGCTGTAATCGACTCTGAAATTGTTGGTTAGCGTCCAACGGTCATGTTTGAATGTATTGAGATTCAACCAGAAATTGGCTTCTTTTCTTAAGTTGCCGTCATCAAATTTCATGACGCCACCACCTAGCCCAGCTTGGAAAATATCGGAATAGGAATATGTGGTAGAGAAACCAATATCTTTGGTATACACCCCTTTATTGATGGCTTTAACTGGAGTACCACTACCATTAATATTGGCGTTTAAATTAAATGACCAATGTTGATTGAGGGTATAATTTGCCTCTGTAGAGAAATAGGCTTTATCATTAAGCTTAACGCCTTTCCCGCTTTCCATTTTCACTTGGAGTGGATAGAAATTGAGCTCTGTTCCTACGCCAATTCGGCGAGAAATGAGACTTTCTTTGTCATAAGGGGAACGAGTTTCTAAGTAATGAACGTAGAGATCGTGACCATTTGCTGTTTTCGGTGTGTAAATCGCATAATCTTGGCTACTTTCATTGCTATAACTGATTGGTGAGGTACGATGCTGTAAGCCGATACTTCCTACAATTTTGCCAGAACGTGCTTGTTCGTAATGGTTTATGAGGGATTGTGCTGACTGACGTTGTTCTTCATTCATTGCATCAATTGTTTTTGAAACTGTTGGTAAATCATTTTGACTTAAGGCAGTTTCAGCCAGGTTATTACGTGCTTCTTGCTGATCATGTTTACTCAAAAAATAACCAGCTTTTTCCGCCCATAATTTGGCATCATCATAGTTACCACGATTTCGCTCAAGTTCTGCTTTTTGCAACATAGCCCATGGATCACCAGGCGTTTTGTTAAATAGACGATCATCAATAAGTTGCTGAGCCAATTTGCTGTTACCACGCCATAACGCTAAACGTGCCAAACCAAAATAGCGAGCATCGTAGCCTGGATTCAGAATTTTTGATGTTCGGGTATAGTCATGGATATAAACATTTGAATTCATACGCTCCAAATATTGTTGCGCCAATTCAAATTTTCCCGCATCGCTTGCAGTCAGAGAAAGTTTATGAAGTAAACCATCACTCACAGTGAGTTTATGGTTTAAGGCTTGTTGTTCAACTGATTGATAAATCGCTAATGCTTTGTGTGGTGAGCCTTTTGCTGCCCAATAATCACCAAAGGCTTCTTCTAAATACGCAGGCACATTAGATTGAGCCTGTAATGTACTGAAGTTGTCCTCTATTTCATCAAATTTATTCAATCGGACACCCATCACAAAACGGTCTTGCAATGCTTGTTGATACAAAGGATGTTCAGGGTTAATTTTGGCTAAAAGTGCGGTCAATTCTTCAAATGATTTTTCTTGTTGTGTAGGCGTTGTCGCATTTTTTGAAGAGGTAATCGTCTTACCATGCTCAAACCACATCATGTCTTTTTGATTGAATTGATCAGGATAGGCTTTTTGTAATTTCTCTTGTAATGGTTGAAGGTTGTATTTCGATGCTAAACGATACAACTCTCTCATTAAGGTGATATTTTTTGGATTTTGTTCTAACTGACGTTGCCAACGGCCAAGTTTAGCCATGTCGGGTTCGGTAAAATCAAGTAAATAACTTTCTGCATCAAGATAAGCATTATCTTGTCCAAAACGTTTTTTATACACATTCAGTGCATTTTTTGCCGCAGTGTAGTTTTTGGTTTCAGTGGAGGCTAATGCGCCACCAAGCCATCCATTTGGATTATCAGGGAATTGCTTTTACAATTGGGAATAGAATGCAACGGCACGGTCGTATTGTTTTTCATTTTGAGCGGCTTTGCCTAAATTTTCCAGTTCATTTTGGGAAAATTGCGCGGGTGCACAGCTTTCGCAAAGTGAAAGTGCTTTAGTGGATTGATTCGTCCTCAGATAGAGTGTAATTAAATCATCGCGCACTTTAATATCGTTTGTCCTCTTAAATAAGGCCTTAAGTTTTGGAATGGCTTGATTTAATTGGGCCTCTCCCTGACGAGAGAAAATGATGATATTTTCTCGTTCGGTATCAATAGAGGAATTTTGGGCATAGGCAACCTGTACTACTGAGGTGCTGATACCTACTAATAGGACTGCCTTAAAGACATGGGATAGAGACTTCATATTAACTTCTACGATGTTTAATTATAATTATTTATTGTGGACTCCATATTTATGATAATGTAAAGAAAGTGTAAGTTTCGTAAAGTGGTCCGACCTCAAGTTGAGCTATAAAAAGCATTAGTTATGTATAACATCGAGTGTTTTAGGTGAAAAAATAGGCATTTTAGTAAAATAAAACGCCTATTTGATATTTAGAGAAGTGATTGAAAGTTATTTCAAAATAAACATCGGTGTATTGCTGATAGGATCACGATGAATGATAACATCTAAATCAAACACATCCTTAAGTAACTCTTCGGTCATGACCTCATCAGGTGTGCCTTGTGCCATTACGGCACCTTTTTTCATCACGATTAAGTAATCGCAATAGCGGCAGGCTTGGTTGAGATCATGCAACACCGTAATCACGGTTTTACCGTTTTGTTGCATTTGTCGCATCATGCCCATGAGTTCTGCTTGGCGGTTTAAATCCAGATAAGTGGTAGGCTCATCGAGTAGCACTAATTCGGCATCTTGCGCAAGAGTCATGGCTAAAAATACCCGTTGTTGCTGGCCACCGGATAAATCGGAAACTAACTGTTCGGCGAGTTCGGCAGTTTGTGTTTGTTCCATCGCCCAATTAACCAATTCTTCATCTTTTTGGCTGAGTTTGCCCCAGAGATTTAAGTAAGGCGAACGCCCGTAGGCGATCAATTCCCGCACTTTAATCCCTTCGGGTACCAGGTGTTGCTGCGGGAGAAAAGCCAATTCTTGGGCATATTCTTTAGGGTTTTTTTGCCAAATGTCCTTGCCTTTATGGGTGATTGAGCCTTGCTTTGGCTTAAGTAATCGAGCCACCGCTTTTAATGTGGTGGACTTACAGCAACCATTTGGGCCGATTAATGCAATCACTTTATTTTTCGGGAATTTTAGCGACAGATTTTTAACCACGACTTTATCTTGATAACCTAAAGATAAATTATTGATTTCAATGCTCATTATTTAGTTCTCATCAATAAGTAGAAGAAATATGGCGCACCGATAATCGCGGTCAGAATACCCGCTGGTAGTTCAGTTGGTGGGTCAATCACCCGCGCCAAAATATCCGAAAGTTGTAATAAGAGGGCGCCAATAATTAAGGCTGCTGGTAATAGGGTGCGATGTCTGCCGCCGACTAAACGACGGGCAAGATGCGGAGCAACCAAGCCTAAAAAGGCAATCGGACCACAAATTGCCACAGCTGTAGTGGAAAGAGCTACCGCTAACACTAAAACGCTAATTTGCACTTTATTTACGGTTACTCCCAAGGTGGAGGCTTTGTTTTCACCTAAACCAAGGGTATCGAGATCGCGACAGAAAATAAATGGTAAGGGCAGCAATACCACTAACCATGGCAATACCACATTCAAATAAGACCAGCTGCGCCCCCACAGGCTTCCTGTGAGCCATAACATAGCCGTGTTGATCTCGACCGGATTGGTAAGCATCAGATAATGACTAATGGCTGCCCATAATGCGGACAGTGCAACCCCAATGATTGCCATTTTAATAGGGCGGAAGTTAAAACCGCACACGATCCATAAAATGACAAAAGAGAGCACACCACCTAAAAAGGCAAAAATTGGCATCCAGTAAAATGCTAAGTTTGGCAAGAACATCAATACCGAAACAGCAATCAAACCCGCTGCATTGTTAATCCCTAAAATATCGGGAGAGGCAAGTGGATTGCGCACCACGCTTTGCACTAGCACACCGGAAATTGCTAAGGCAGCACCTAATAAAATCGCTAATACTGCACGGGGTAGGCGATATTCCATCAAGGTAAAATAGTTTTTATCGTCAGGCTGAAAGGCCGCCCAAATTTCTTCAAAGGAAAGCGTATAAGTGCCGAGACGAATACTCAACCCAAAGAGTAGTACCATCAGACTCAGCGTGACGACATAAAAGCCGATAGCGCGAAAAGATACATGAGAAGCTCGCATTAGTGTCTTCCTCTGGCAAATAATACAAAGACTGGCGCACCGATTAAGGCAAGCACCGCACCGGCAGGCACTTCACTAGGGAAGTTGACCGCACGGGCAATGGTATCTGCAGCGAGCATTAAAATTGCGCCGAGTAACATCGCCATAGGGAGCGATTTTCGCAAGTCATAACCAATCCAATAGCGGGCAAGGTGGGGCACGAGTAAGCCAATAAAGGCAACTGGGCCAGCAACACTCACGCTTGAACCTACAATCAATAACGCCATGATGTTAGCGTACCAACGTAAACGGAAGAGGTTGATGCCTAGCGAACGAGCGGATTCATCGCTTAAATTGAGTAAATTCAAACGACTAGCAAAGAATAGACAGAAAAGTGCGGTTAAAATGAAGAACGGAAATAACGTTAATAATTCATTCCAACGAGCATGTGCAATGCCGCCAGCTAGCCAACTCATAATACCGAAGGCATGATCTTCCGCAATAATGAGCACCAATTTCGTGAGCGCGGCACAAAGTAGTGATACGGCAATCCCCGCTAAAATCACTCGGCTACGATCTCCACTATTATCTTTCCAACCATTGCTGATTAGCATCACCACAAACCAACTCAAACCTCCACCGATACTAGCCACTAAGGCAATGCTATAACCAGAAAGAATCAAGGGGCTAAACGCACTGGCGGTTACCATCGCAAGACTAGCGCCTGAGTTCACACTGAGTAGCGTAGGCGAAGCAAGTGGATTGCGCGTAATGGTTTGTAGCAACGCTCCTGCCACCGCAAGATTGGCGCCTAAAATCATGCCAACTAATGCGCGCGGTAGGCGTAAATCGGTTACCGTAATTTTGGCAATTTCATCGCCATCGGGGAGGAACGCTTGTAACGCTACAAGCGGTCGAATCTCGATGGGATAATACAAAAACAGGCTTCCCCATAATAGGAAAGCCAGAATGATAAGGGGAAATCCCCAACGGAAAGCAGACTTCATCATTATTTTTGCTTCACGAAATCTTCAATTTGTTTTGCCATAATTTTGCTTGCTTCTAAACCGCGACCACGCGCCCACATGTCGGAGTCAACACTGTAAACATGGTTCGCTGTTACCGCAGGAATGGCTTTCCAAAGTGGCTCAGCTTCCCATTTGCGCGCAATACTTTCATCACGATAATGGGCAATGAACAAGTATTCCGGTTTTTCCATTACTAATTGTTCAAGGTTGATTTCTACGAAAGCTTGATCACTATTGAGTTTAGTTGGGGCAAAACCTAATGTCGTTAAGAAACTACCCACATAGCCATTGTCATTTTGGATATTAAATTTATCTTCTCGGGAAGTACCAAATGAGGCTTTTTTGCCTTGCACACCTAAATTTTTTGCGATGTTGGCAATGTAATCATTATGCTCATTGATCTTCGCTTTCATTTCGCTACTTTTACCGACTAAATCACCAATTTTTTGCGCGGTTTCAAGATTTTCTTGATAACTTTCATGACGAGAATCGAACATCACCGTTGGCGCGATTTTTTTCAATTCTTCAAATACTGCAGTATGGCGAGATGGATCAGCAATAATTAAATCGGGTTTGAGAGAAGCTATTACTTCAAGGCTTGGCTGAGAACGCGTGCCAACGGATTGCCATGCAGCAATTTTTTCACGCACTTGTGGCAGAATACGATCAACTTTGTTATCGTCGGCCACACCTACTGGGCTTACACCGACTTGGGCTAGCGCATCCACAAAAGAATATTCCAACGCCACAACACGGCTTGGGGTTTTATCAAGGGTAAATTCACCTTTTGCATCTTTAACCGTCACGGCACTAGCAAATGCAGACGCCATTAATAATGCAGAAGCTAAAGTGGTTTTTAATAATTTTTTCATGTTGTGTCCTCAATAATAAAAAGCGTTTGGATTATACATTAAAACAATGTTATTGAAAATAGTTATATTTTAGCTATTTGGTCGGATTTCTCTATTTCGCCCGCATCCTAGCAAGCAAACTGACGGCAACAATAATGACTAACGAACCAATCCAGAAATTCAGACTAGGTACGTTATCCCAGAAGAGCCAGTCACAGATGCTGGAGAAAATGACACCGGTAAAGGAAAAAGGCGTGATGACATTTGCAGGCGCATATTTAAAGGCGCGAGTGAGTAATAATTGGAAAATAAGACCGAATCCGCCCACCAAAAGCAGTAATGTAAATCCATGTAATGTTGGCATTTTCCACTGCGCGATGAAAAAGAGTGGCAATAAAATAGAACCTAATAAGTGGAAGTAAAACACGATATTTTTAGGCGAATTGTGTTTATTGAGCTCTTGTAAGCTGATAAATGCCATCGCAGCGAAGACTGCCGCACCCAAAGCATAGCCTACATGGAGAGGATTGATATTCATTGAGCCGTTGGTCAGCATAATGATGGATACACCAATAAAACCCATAAAACTGCAAGCTAATACTTTTAATGGTGTTCTGACTTTAAAGAAAAACAGCAATAAAGGCACAAAAAGTGTGGACGTATTCATCAATAAAACCGCAATGGAAATCGGTAAATATTTAATAGCGTAGAAGGTTAATAACATACTGGCTATGCCGGCGAGGTTACGCAAAACGAGAAACTTCCATTGGGACATATCGACTTTGAAATCTCCATCTTTAATTAAAAAGGGTAAGAGAAACACAAAACCAATAAAGAAGCGGGAAAATAAAATTTCACTGGACGGTAATTCATCAGAGGCGTATTTTACAAAGACGCCCATTAAGGCAATGCTGATGTAAGCTAACACCATATAAACAACAGCTTTTTGATAATTATTGCGGAGATGTATGTTTGGCATAAGGGTTCCTTGCACAAAGTGCGGTAAAAAATTGCCTTATTTTGTAAGAAAATGGGCTTGTCTTCGTCTAATGAAATGTAATCTTAAGATATTTTCTATAATAAGGAAAGAAAATGAAATATACAAAAACATTTCTCATATTGACCGCACTTTTTGGCGGTTTGCAAAGTAGTTTAACGTATGCTGATCACACAGAATCATCAAAGGAGCAAAAAATGACAATGGAAAGTAAACAAGAACAACAAATTATTTATCTTGCTGGTGGCTGCTTTTGGGGATTAGAAGCTTATATGGAACGCATTCAAGGCGTGACTGATGCCGTTTCTGGCTATGCCAATGGAAAAGGCGATACCACGAATTATCAATTATTGCATGCAACAGATCATGCAGAAACGGTGAAAGTCACTTACGATCCAAATAAAATTTCGTTAGATAAATTGCTGCAATATTATTTCCGTGTTATCGACCCAACCAGTATCAATAAGCAAGGCAATGATCGTGGCAGACAATATCGCACGGGCATTTATTATCAAAACGAACAAGATAAAGCCGTTATTGAAGCGGCATTGAAAACTTTACAAAGTAAATATCAAGAACCGATTCAAATTGAAGTGGAACCGCTGAAAAATTATGTAGAGGCGGAAGAGTATCATCAGGATTATCTCAAGAAAAACCCGAATGGCTATTGTCATATCGACATCAAAAAAGCCGATGAGCCATTAATTGATGATAAAAAATACCCAAAACCAAGTGATACAGAATTAAAGCAAAAATTGACAGCACTTCAATATGATGTGACGCAAGGCAAACATACAGAACGTTCTTTTAGTAACGAATATTGGGATAATTTCGCGCCTGGTATTTATGTGGATATCACCACGGGAGAACCGTTATTTTCTTCCAAAGATAAGTTTGAATCCGGTTGTGGTTGGCCAAGTTTTACCAAACCGATTGCCGCTGAAGTGGCGGAGTATCAAAGAGATAATAGCTTTAATATGACTCGTATTGAGGTGTTAAGTCGCAGTGGTCATGCCCATTTAGGCCATGTGTTTGATGATGGTCCGCGTGATAAAGGTGGTTTGCGTTATTGCATTAACAGCGCATCGATTAAGTTTATTCCATTAGATGAAATGGAAAAACAAGGCTATGGCGATTTGATTCCCTTTGTGAAATAAGAGGAAAAAATGAGAAAAATATTGACCGCACTTTTATTGTTTTTGAGTCCATTGAGTTTTGCACAAGAGAAAGTGTCTTTGGCTGATGTTCCCTTGAAAACGTTGGATAATCAAACCGTCACCTTATCACAATATCAAGACAAACCGCTTTATATCAAAATGTGGGCATCTTGGTGTCCAATTTGCTTAGCTGGCTTAGCGGAAATTGATGATCTTAGTGCAGAAAAGAATCTTGATTTTAATGTGATTACGATTGCCTCACCAGGACAAAAGAACGAACAAAATAGCTCAAAATTTATCAATTGGTATAAAGGCTTGGACTATAAAAATATCACCGTATTATTGGATGAAAATGGTGAAATCATTAAACGAGCCAATGTATTAGGCTATCCGTTTAATTTGTTATTGGATAAGGACTTAAATCTTATCAAAGCACAACCAGGACATTTGAATTCAGATCAAGTAAAACAATTTGTGAAGGAATAAAAAAGTGCGGTCATTTTTGACCGCATTTTTAATATTGTAATATTGGCTTGATTATGCAAATGCCTGTAATTCAGGGTTGATTGGGGTTTCAGCGATGTTATTCACATAGTTACATAATGTGGCGAGGCTGACACCTAAAATCACATCAATAGCATTTTCTTGGGTATAACCTGCATCAAAGAACGCTTTAAGTTGTGCCTCCGTTAATTTTGCTTTTTGCAAAATAACAGCAAGGGTGAAACGCGCTAAAGTATCGAGTTTTTTATCACTTTCAATACGAGCAGTTGCACGAATTTGGTTTACAAGTTCTTCTTCTAGTTTTAACACTTTTAAGGCGATTTTCGTGTGTCCCGCTACACAGAAACCACAGCCATTGACTACTGCAGCGGTAATTTGCACCACTTCACGTTCTGTTGCCGTTAAGCTGTTACGACCATTAATGCCACCGACTATGCGATAAGTTTCAAGTGCAGTAGGGGCATTCGCAAGAACACCAATTAAATTTGGAATAAACCCATTGGCATTTTGTACGGCTTTTAAAGCTTCTTGTGCTGCTTCAGGGGCTGATTCAATGGTGTGAATTTTAAATTGAGACATAAACTACTCCTAAGGGATAAATCATAAATTTCCGCTTGATAATACCTGTCTAAATTTAGTAAGAAAAAGAAGAAAAGCTTATTTCATATAGCCAAAAGTTATGATTATTTTGGTGTCGCTAGGCTAAATGCGTTTTGACGACAGACAGTAATCTCTCCAACTCTTTTTTGCCTTTTTCGGAAAGCACTTTGTTGTCTCGCAGCATTTGAGTAGCACGAGCCTCAATAAAGCGGAGGTAGTCGCTGTTTTGGGTTGCTTGGAATTGCTTTTCGGCTAATTGCATTTCTGTGAAATCTTTATTGGTTTGAGCAATCAGCATTTTTTGCCCGATTAATACGATTAGTGCAGCAATTAAGGCGATGACGGCACCATAGCCATTAGTGGGGTAATAAAGAATGCCCGCCAGAATAAAAAGTGCGGTCACTAAATTGGATGAATTTTTAATATAGCCTTCAGCCGGTGGTGGCTTAATGAGATCTTTCAGGTTCATAGGATTTATATGTCATGCTAAAAATTTGCCTTCCCTCAAGTGAAAGAGGGAAGGCAATATCATAATGTATTAGGCTAATACACCAAAATGATAGCCTAAAATACCTACGCCGAATAGGGCGAAGATGATGTACATAGCGTTGATTTTTTTACGTAATAAATACATACATAAGAAGGTTAAACCTAACGCTGCAAGGCCAGGGAGAAGGTCATTTAACACGCTTTGCACAGTGGTAACCACTTCTTCGCCCATTTGGTTTTTATAGCGAGAAAGTTCTAATGGAATGTTGATACTCGTCCATTTCGATACCAGTGAGCCCATGACAAAGAGACCGAGGATAGACGCCCCCTGCGTCAATTTTTGTAAGCGGCCACCGCCCATATCGTTAACGATGGTGGTGCCTTTTTCATAACCATATTTAAAGCCATACCAACGAGTTAACCCACGGCAAAGGTTAATACCGATGAAGAAAAGCAATGGCCCTAAAAGGTTACCGGTAATCGCTAAGCCCGCACCAAGTGCCGCTAGTACAGGACGTAATGTTCCCCAGAAAATTGGGTCACCCACACCGGCTAATGGTCCCATTAAACCGACTTTCACCCCGCTGATTGCTGAGTCATCAATATCGTTGCCATTCGCGCGTTCTTGTTCCATCGCGGCGGTTACACCGATGATAGATGAGGCTACCCAAGGCTGGGTGTTGAAGAATTCTAAGTGGCGTTTTAATGCAGCCGCTTGATCTTCTTTTTTGCTGTAAAGACGTTTAATGGCTGGGGTCATCGATACACAGAAACCCATTGCTTGCATACGTTCAAAGTTGAAGGAACCTAGCAAGAAAGTTGAACGCCAGTAAGTGCTACGAATATCGCCTTTTGTTAATGATTTTTTAGTTTGTTCAGTCATAATTTCTTCCTTATAGTCCTTCAAGTTCATCATCAGCTAATTCACGTTTTGCAACTGCTTGTGGAGTAGTAGATTGATGGAAACGTGGGTTTAATTGAATGTAAATCATCGCTAAGCATGTGCCCAAAATACCCAGACCGACAAGGTTGTAATTGGTGAAAGAGGCGATTACAAAACCTAGGAAGAAAAATGGCATTAACGCACCTGCACGCATCATATTGATTACCATTGCATAACCGACAACCACGATAAAACCACCTGCGATTTGTAAACCGCGAGTGACCACTTCTGGAATGGCATTCAATGCTTCAGTCACCGTATCTGTACCGGCCACTAACGCAACGAAGAAGGTTGGAATTGCCACACGTAATGCTTGTAATGCAAGACCGCTGAAGTGACAGAATTCAATGCCACGGAAGTTCGCTTTTGCGGCAAAATCATCGGCTTTGTGTTGAAGGAAGATGGTTAAAGTACGAACGAAGATCGTTAATACTTGACCTGCTGCCGCTACTGGAATCGCAATCGCTAATGCGCTCCCTTTATCTTGGCCGCCTTTGATGACGAGGATAGTTGCAATCACACTGGCTAATGCTGCATCCGGTGCCATTGCCGCACCGACGTTCATCCAGCCTAATGCCACTAATTCAAGGGTACCACCGACAATAATACCGGTTTCTAAATCACCTAATACTAAGCCGATTAGGGTACAAGCAACTAAAGGACGATGAGTTTGACGTTCGTCCAATACACTCCCCATACCGCAAATGGCGGCAACGAGTGTGACTAAAATAATTTCCATTGTTGTCATAATGAATTGTCCTCGTAATTAAAATTGAATCGCGTCAAGCTCTTTGTGCGTGAGCATTGATTTCGGGCTGCTCGCCACTTGTTGTAAGCTTAATTCCACGCCTTTATCTAAAAGCTGTTTAAATGCCGCCACATCAGTTGGGTTAACGGCAACTGCTTGGGAAAGCATCTTATCGCCTTCACGGAACGTCATACCACCCACGTTAACTTTATCAATTTTTACGCCACCCTCGATTAAGCGCACGATATCTGTTGGGTTGGTTACCAACCAAAGAATGTTTTTGCCCGCATATTTCGGGTTGTGATACACCTTAATGGCTTTGTCCACAGGAATCACATAAGCTTTCAAATGTTCAGGGGCGATTTGGAGTAATAAATCACGACGAAGGGCATCATTCGCCACATCATCATTTATCGCAAAAATCGCTTCACATTTCACTGCTTTCGCCCAAGAGGTCGCTACTTGACCATGGATTAAACGGCTATCAATACGCAATAAGGAAATGTTCATATTGCCAGAAAGTGCGGTTGGATTTGGAGCGGTTTTTGGTGCTTCAGCTGGTTTAGCAGCTGGCGTTGGAGTAGGCTTGCTTTCTTTAGGTTGACGGAAGGATTTCACAGCAGCGACCCCGACTTCTTTCGCGGTTTCTACCAATTCATCTAAGCTGGCGCCATCTTTGGCATCAAGTACTTCAAGCAACATCGGTAGATTAATGCCGGTGACGATATCGGTATTATCCCTTTCACTGGCCACTCGGCTTGCCGCGTTATAGGGGCTACCACCAAATAAATCGACCAGAAAGAGCACCGGTTCATTTTCAGGCAGCGTGGCAATAATCGCATTGTATTTCTCGATTAAATGCTCACCGCCTTCACCCGGTAAGAAAGTCACGACATGGCAGTTTTCATCTTCGCCATACACCATAGCGGCGGAATTGACGATTTCTTCAGAAAACTTACCGTGCGTTGCAACGATAATGTGGGTCATGGATATTCCTCCCATTGAGTTGATAAAATCAGTCTATTTTGCTTTCAATACGCACTGCGCAAACGATTGCTCCGAATGGAGTTTAGTGTATGGATTTGAAGGTTAGCGTCAAATAAAGAATAGTCAAATAGTGATCAAGATCAAATAAACAGGTAAGATGACTTACAACTTTTGAGGTATTTGTGAATTAAGTGCAAAGTGCGGTTGATTTTGGGACGATTTTTGCCGAATAGAAAGCATTTCACGGCAAATTAGAAAAGGTTAAAATAAACTAAATTTTATGTTGGGAGTCTCGATGTTTTTTGTTTATCTCATCGTCGCTTTAGCGGCAGGCGTAGCACTCGCCACGCAATCAGCCATTAATACACAATTAGCGAAAGCCATGAGTGGCGAAGCGGTGATTGCTACCTTTATTTCTTTTGCGGTAGGCACGATTTTTCTCTTTTTTATCGCATTGGCTAAAACTGATTTATGGGGCAATCTATCCACGCTCCCATCACAACCTTGGTGGAAATTAATTGGTGGGGTACTTGGTGCTATCGTCGTCTTCACAACGGTTCTACTTGCGCCGAAATTAGGCATCACCGCGATGTTATTTTTTATCATTATCGGACAATTAATTATGGCAACAACCATCGATCATTTTGGTCTTATCGGTATGCCGATCCGAGAAGTGAATATCACAAAATTCATCGGATTAATTATTGTCGCCTTTGGATTAGTATTTTATTTCTTTGGAGATAAGTTGGTTGAGCTATTTGGGGCGAGATAGGATAGAATACGCCTCTATTTATTGATTAATCGCGTAATTGGGAAAACTATGCGAAAGCGTTGCCTGTGGGTGTTGATTATTTTGTTGCTGTTGATCGTAATAAGCATTGGCTTATTACGCGTTTTTGCGACCCCGAAACGTGTAGCGCAACTTACCAATCATTTTTTAGCACCGCATTATCACATTGAATTAGCTGATGACTGGCAATGGGAAACAACAGGTTTAACGCTGCCAGAACTAAAAGTGAAAACAGATCAATGTACCCTCGTAAACCTCAATGATGCGCAACTCACTTGGTGGAATACGCATAGTCTTGATGTTGAAAAGGCTAGCTTGAATTATGATTGTTTAACCCATTTACCCAGTGATAATGCTGAAAAAACACCGCCAAATTTGACCGCACTTTGGGCAGCATTGCCTATTTCTCATGTTAACGTCAAACACTTTCAATTAACGAATACCGAAGCCTTGACACAAGGGGCTTTAAAACCTTTCTTATCGGCTGATTGGGCGTTAGACGCAAACTATAACGGCAACCAATTAGCACTCGACGCTCAAGCAAATAATGACGGGCTTGAGCTTCATCACCAATCGACTGTCACGCCACAAGACGGCATTTTCCAATGGGCGGGCAGTACCGACATCAAACAAGCAGACGATAAGACCTACGATCTTCATTTCTCTGCGAATTTTGATCCTGATCTTTCTCAACTCCCTCAACAAGGCAATGTTTTACTCAACTGGAATAACCCTGATTTCGCTGTGACAAAAGGCGAGGCAAAAGTCTCTTGGCAAGGGGCGGACGGTCAGTTAAACGCCCAAGATTTAACAGCAAATTCGCCGTTGTTGGATGTGCCTTTCGTGTTCACCAAAGATGGCTTGGATATTTCGTGGGGGAAATTTTATTGGACCTTTGATAGCTATCAACCAATCAAAGGTTTCCTTGGGTTATCTATTCACCGTGCTGCTGAAGGCTTATTGCCATTAAGCATTGATATGAACGTGATCTTGCAAACCTTTGGTGAAATGGGCAAAGGGGAGATTGTGATTTCAGGCAAAAATGGTGAAATCGGCGGTGGCGATGACAATAACGAATTGGATTTTGAGCTGAAAACACGCGGGGATTTGCGTTATAACGCGACCGTGGCACAAACCAATTTAACCTATCATCTCGGCGGGCTCTTCACCCATCCAGTGGTGTATTTTTACCCGGGTTCCGTCTTTAAAATGGATACCGTTCAGCCAGATACCAAGTTGCACGTTCGTTTACCGTTAGATGACATTATTATTGGTCGTTATGGTTTGGAAGGTCGTTTGCTCGCAACATTAACGGGCACGACACCACAGTTTGAAAATCTCGATTTAAAATTAGACGGAAACGCCCATGAGTTTATTGCCGGTATTAAAACTGTGTTTGATTTGCGGGATGAAGAACATAAGTTGCAGTCTGTAGAAAAACAAGCGACAAACCGTTGGGATTGGACAATCAATGGCAGTGCAAACTGGAAATCCTTAAATACGCCAGTCAAAATGGAAGGGAAAGGATTTTGGGAAGCGGATCATATTGAATTAAATCAACTTTCTGCTCACTCCAAAGAAGTCAAAATGAAAGAGGTAAAAATGGCACCACTTTCATTGGAGCTTAAAGATCGACTCCGCTGGGATTATGAAGAAGAGCATATTCGAGGTTTGTTGCAAGCGAAAACAGATTGGATTGAACTGGCTTATGGCGGTCGTTTTGTTTCGCCTGTTTTCGGTTTAGGTATTGATGGTAAGAGTATCAGTAACTTCAATTTTGCAGGTGATTTAAAGGCTGGTTCGCTTGGGCCTTTAGATGTCTTGGGTGTATATCAAAATACTGCACTTTTAGGCAAAATCAGCTGGAAAGAACAATCTGCAAAAGTATTCCAATCACTTTTCCCTCAACAATGGAATTGGTTAATTCATGAGGGCAGCATTAAAGGACAAAGTGAATTCGCAATCAATGGCAATGGCGTGAAGATGAAGGGGGAGCTGAATCTTAAAAATGGCAAAATCACTATGCCAGATGGCGAGATTTATGGCTTGAATATTTATTTCCCAATGAATTATGAAAACTCGGCATTGCAAGTGGCTTTGGGTAAACCAATCCATATTTCGACTCACAATATTCGCTATGGTGCGCTTTCCGTCGCAAATGGAGAATTGGATTTGTTTGGGCGTTATCCGAATACCATGAAAAATCCGCTTACTTTGAGAAATGTGAAACTTTCCTTATTTGATGGCGTATTGACGGTGCCTCAGCTCAGTTTTCCACAAAGTAAAATGGCGACACTTTCTTTTACTAATATTGATTTAGCCCAAGTGTTAGCCTTGGCACAATATAACCAAGTAACCTTAACTGGCCGCGCCAATGCGACCCTGCCATTTTGGCTCGGGCATAAGGAATGTTTGATTTGTAATGGTACATTGGAACAAGTGGGGAATGTGTCCATCAAATTAACCGATGAAATGGTGAAAGGACTGAAAAAAGGCGGTTGGACAGAAAATATCTTGGTGGATTTATTAAAAGAAATGGAACTGCAAAATTCCCATGCGGCGGTGACGCTCGATCCTAAAGGGCAAATGACATTGCGTGCGAGTATTAGCGGATTTAATCCAACTAAGCGAACCAATAATCCGATAACGTTAAATTATACGCACCAAGAAAATATGTTTGAATTGTGGAATATGATTGACTACGGCTCGCAATTTGAACAAAATCTGCAATATAAACTTTATAAGCAATTAGACAAGACAAATGATAAAACACCTTAAATTTCAACCGCACTTTTTTATTTTTGCGGCAATGTTTACACTTACAGCTTGCACACCAACCATTCAATTGGATACACCAAAGGAAGGCATCACCATTAATATGAATGTGGTAGTAGATCACAATATTAAAGTGGAAATGGATGAGAAATCTCAAAAAGCTGTGGGTGAGGTAGAGCCTGCGAAGAAATAATTGAATAAATTGAAAAAGCTATCTGAATGTTAAATTTCAGATGGCTTTTTTTTAAAGTGCGGTTAGATTTTAAAGCGTTTTTAATTGACAAACTTGTTTGTTAATCATAAATAAGTGACAATGCAATTTATCAATCAAAATAAACAAAAAATGACAAAACGATAAAATCGTAAAGGAATATGCAATGAGAAAACTAATACTGGTATTGTTTGGTTTAACTGCTTTAAATACCTATGCCGATGTGACTCAAGGCGCTTTGCAGAATAACCCTGCTTTATGTGCTTATGGTCACAATCCGAATTGTGGTGGAAATGCTGGAGGTTACACTCCCCAAGTACGCGTAGAACATATTACAATTAATCATCCTCCTAAATTTGGAGCTTTAGCTTACAGTACTAAAAAAGCTATCCTTGCTGGTGCTATAGATCAGAATTCACAATCTGAAGCAGAACGAGTAGCACTAGAATCTTGTAGACAAGAAAGTGGTAGTAAAGACTGTAAAGTTATGATAGGAGTTCGAAATGGCTGTGTTGCTGCAGCAGAAGGAAGATTAGTCCGTAATGGTTTTATAACGACTCCGGCTGCTTCCGCTACAGCTGAGGAAACAGAAGCTAAAGCTCTAGCACTATGCAAAGCTAAAGGTGCAAAAGACTGTAAAATTATAGCCCACGCAGGTTGCTCTTTCCCCTATTAACATCTCTCTTCCAAAGGCCGTCTGAAAGTTATTTTTCAGACGGCTTTTTTCTTTTAAAGTGCGGTCAGATTTTACAAAAATTTTACTTAAAATTTACTTCATTTACAGTTTATTATCTTTATATTTAGGCGTATGATGACTATTAGTTTTACATAACCCCTAAATTTATTTAGGTAAATATATTATTTCTATTTAATAGGAGATTGAATGATGAAAAAATTATTCACAGCAGTACTTTCTGCGGCAGCGATTGCTGTACCTTTTTTTGCTTCTGCGAATACTGCGCCACAAACAGAACAAAGTGCAGTACAACCGGAAAAAGCAAAAGGCGTTTGGATTGATGTACGTTCAGCCGAGGAATTTAACGCAGGTCATTTACAAGATGCGGTGAATATTCCTCACGATAAAATCGTTGAAGGTGTTAAAGCAATTGGCTCAGATAAAGATGCACCGATCAATCTTTACTGTCGTAGTGGTCGCCGTGCCGAGGCCGCACTCACTGAGTTGAAAAATGCAGGCTATACCAATGTAATCAACCATGGCGGTTATGAAGATTTGGTTAAAAAAGGTTTGAAATAAACAACATATTATTTAAAGCAAAGATCCCCTAGATTCAGAATTTAGGGGATTTTTATTATAAAGTGCGGGCAGATTTTCGTTTGCTACTTCCTATTTTTTTAGTGCATATCATCTAGGCTACTGGCGAATGTCCATAGATAATAAGTAATTACAGTATAAATATGCCCTACGTTTGGGCTTTATTTTAGAGTTAAAACCTTGTTTAAAATATAAGCGTTCATTGACCTGTACATAAAGTAGCAACAGCAAGTCAAATCTCACCACAATCAGAAATTGCAATGAACCTGAGAAAAATCAAATCAACAGCAATATCAACGTATGACAAAATCCAATATTGAAATTTAGTCTAAATTTTACTATCAATTTTTTCCCCAATCGTATTCATATATGCCTGTAAATCAATAGCTGGCACTGTTCCGATTGCTTGTTGCAAATAACGAGTTAATTGCATAAAGAAAGTGATTAATGAATTTTCAGGCCGACTAAATACCAATGATTGAAAAGTTCGCTTCTGATAATAATCGTGAATGCATTTTTTAAAATTGACTTTCTCATTTACATCCTCTTCAACATCATACTGAACAAAGAAACTACCATAATCAACAATACAGCCCAAATCAATCCCCTCTAAATCAGTTAAAGAGTTGATATGCTTCTCAATGGTATCATTATTATTATGTGTGAAAGAATTGGTGGTGGTTAAAATACCACCAATAATCTTTGTCAATGGGCGGGGAGATAACTTTTGTCCAGAATTAATCATAGATGTTGATGTGCGGTCTAGTCTTCTAACACTGGCAATTTTTTGGCCTGCGTACTGAATATAATTAATATCGCCAACCGTTCCCTGAATATCAGGTTTGACTTCAAAAACAGCATAAACCCCTTCAGCAGGAATGTATTTAAAGCCATTTTGATTAAAAATAAATGGTGTAAACCAATTATCATAAATGACAATATCAATTTGATCACTGGTATTCCCATGATAATCAATCACAATTGCTTTATCTACGCTATAACGATTTGGCAAATAATTTTGCAACCATTCAAGCCAAGCATTTTCTAAGGCATCGCCTTTTGAACCTGGATGATGAATAAATTCACGATTGGTACTTAATTGGCTTTGCATTTGCCCTTGCATACCACGAAACAAGGCTGATAAATCAACATGATTCATAAACAATTAACCTACCTTTATCAAAAATAAAGAAATTAAAATCCAACAATTTATTGTTAGAAATACTTAAAATAAGCAAAACAGGATTATTCAGCTGAACTGTATTACAAGAAGCAATATCATTCATTGCTTTCAAATCTGTTAAACTATACCACGCTGATGCATTGGGATGACTATGCCATTCACCTATATAATATAAACCAGTTTCTTGAAATATCTTTTCAAAATCATGAATTTTTACATTTAATTTACGCCTAAATTCTACTGGCGAGCTGGTGTATTTATCAACCAATAAAAAATCTTTAACATACAATTTGGTAAAATCATCAGAATAATAACCCAACAAAAATCCACCATATTCGTTTGGATAATGATGAATTGCGGTCTTCGTCATCAGTTTAATAAGTGGGCATTCAATACATAATTGAAGATTTTTATATTTTTTAATAATCATTAAAACCTCTCAACCTTTAAATTGAGATTGTCATCATATTGAATAGTAAAATTTTGATAATTATTCTCTTGAATCATTAAGTTAATTGTTTTTAATGATAGTTGAACCATAATGGAAATATCATTATACGATGCTTTAAAAGTTGGGTTCCAACAGCCAATAGGATTATATAAATCCAAAGTATCATTCTCTAAAATATTATCAAACTGATGTCTAACAAAGCGGTAATGATTGGGTGAAACACCACATACCAATGCTTTTGCGTGATTTGTTATAGATAAATTCAATATAGTGCTGGTTAAATTTAACTTGCCTGTAAGATACATTAAATCATCATCGGTAGAACAATCAAAAATATAATCAAATTCTGAAAATTGCTCTGATAAAAAATTAAGGTATTCTGATGGAAGATCAAATTTAATATATTCTGTTGCCAAATGACGAATAGAACTCAACTCAACAAAAGGAGATATACGCCATAAAATACCTGCTAATTCATCTGTTTTATTGGTATAAGGTGGAAGAAAGTTATATTCTGAACGGCAAATATTCTCTGGTTCTTTAACATCATAATCAGCAATGGTAATATTCTTACAACCACCACGCACAAGTGTCTTAGCAACTTGACTTCCAATCGCTCCTAGCCCAATAATAAGCACTTTTTTATCAGTTAGATTTGGATGAAACGCACCTCGTCCGAAAAAATAATGATAGGATGAATTTTTTGAAATAACCCAGTTTATTTTCTTATCGCAAAGTTCATACATTCCTTGCGTATTTTTGAAAAATTGGTCTTTCAAATCAATCATCGCAACTTGCCAGTGAATGTTCTGATTTTTTGTATTATATCCAATAAAAATAGGTATAAATTCTTGTTTAATGGAAAAAGAAATTTTCCAAAGCTCACTTAACATTTCTTGGTTAAATAAGGATTTAAATTCTTGCCAATTTGAAAATGAAAATCTGTCATAAATTGAGGGTTTATCTTCAATAAAGATATAAATTCCTAATAAGTTGTTTTCCTTGCTTGAGTAAAACGATGACCATTGGCAATTTTTATTGGTAATATTATGTGTAAAGGATTGCACTAAATAATTGTGCATATCCTTATCATGATATTTTGATTTTGTTAAGTAAGTATTGGTAACAATACCAATCTCATTTTGAGAAAATGATTCATCAACATCAGTAAACTGAAAGGAAAAATATGCTCCATTATAGCTATGATTTGGAGTAATTAGATGCTCATAATGCTCATCTTTTTCTTGATGAATAATATATTGAACAATCCATTTTTTGATTGCCTGGAAATCTTGCTGTAATTTCTTCTCAAAAATAACGCAATGCTGATTATGAAAGCAAATAGCATTATCAGCCATCACATGGCTGAATTTTTTATATTCATCATTTTTTAGATAAAAGCGAATGGATTCACTATCGCTAATTTTTAATGGGTAGGCTTGGTAGATAATGACATGAAAATCAATTGAGTTGTCTAATTCTTCAAAATCAAAAGTAATATCAAAACTTACCTGCTCTTGCGAAAATGAAAGAGCAGATAAATTCTTAATATATGGAATAGATTGAATAGTTTGCTCTAATTCAATTTGAGAAAATTTCATATCAACCAAATCTTTGTGAAATTGGAGGTGTTGAAACTAATACCGAACTTTTAAGCCCATAAGCCTTATTCCCATCGTTATTATTTTCAGCAAATTTTCCATTTAATGGAAGATAAAACTCTATTTGTTTTTCATTTAATTCTATTTGTACTAGCATAGATTCCAATCTAGAAATTAGCGTTCTTTTTTCTATACTATCTAAGGATTGCGCCAAATCATTATTGCTATTGCCAGGATCTTTAAGTGTAAAATTTTCGCTTTGAATATTATCAATAATATAATTTAAAACGGTTTTAAATTGTTCCCATAAGTTACCCTGTGGAGATGATTTTTCATAAGCCTTAATTACCAATAGTTCAATAAAAAAAGACTTGTATTTATATTGATGACAAGCTTTCCAAATTTTTAGCAAACGAATAACTTTTCTTTCATTTTCTTTGGCTTTAATGTGTTCAATTTGAGCATGAATATTGGTTTTAAGATAACCATCATTTTGTGTTTTATGTAGATTTAAATCCTTATGTTCTGAAAAAGAATCTAGACTGGTCTCTCTCGCAGGAACAACATCAATATTAATTTCATCTTCTTCATCAAAAGTTAAACCGATAGAAACCCCTTGTTTCTTTACAGTAGTTTCATCTTTATACTTTTCTGTTAGTTTTTCCAAAACATCTTCAAACATGTCTTCTAATGTTGAAAAAGCATTGCGTTTAAATGGTACAACCAAGTCCAAATCAAACTTAGTATTGATGGCTGTGTGTTTTTTATACGAGCCAGAATTAAATGGCTCATAAATTTTGCTACCGTATTGTTCATTTAAAAATTGCTTAATCTCTTCTCGTTTAGTGCGATATGTGTTGATTAGCTCTTCAATATGTTTCATTCTGTAACTTTCTAGTACAGAATTTAAGTAATCGCTTTTGTAGTCTGCCATAGTCAATCCCCATAAAATTTTCACAGATTATTTTTAGTTATGATGAGCCTAAAATAGTTTTATTTTACTACATTGGAGTGATTTATGAGATTTCAAGTCTTAACTGATAGTAAAATAATTTTGACATAAAATATATACTCTTAAATTATGTTTAGCCATAAAATGCTCAATTTTCCCAAATAACAATAGTCTCTTATAACCTCCTTCTGAGAAGGAGGATGAATTAGTAATAAATATAAAAAAAGAGACCTTTCAATGAAAGGTCTCTCTTCGTATAGATAATCTTGTATTAATACAATTTAGAACGGAATGTTGTCATCAAATGCGTCCATTGGTGGCTCAGCTTGTGGTGCTGGTGCAGATTGTGCTGGACGAGATTGATAGCTTGGTTGTGTTGCTGATTGTGCAGGTGCATAACCGCCCATCTCTTGATTACGACCACCTAACATTTGTAAGTTATCACCTTGGATTTCAGTGGTGTAACGATCTTGGCCGTTGTTATCTTGCCATTTGCGGGTTTTTAAACGACCTTCAACATAAACTTGTGAACCTTTGCGTAAGTATTGACCCGCTATTTCCGCTAAACGACGATATAACACGATGCGGTGCCATTCTGTCACTTCACGACGTTCGCCCGTGTTTTTATCTGTCCAGCTTTCACTTGTTGCCACGCTGATATTGGCTACCGCTTCGCCATTTGGCATCGTGCGGATTTCAGGATCATTACCTAAATTACCCACGATGATTACTTTATTAATACCTGCCATAGAATCCTCTATATTTTAGAAATAAGGTGAAAAATTTTGGCTATTTTGCCTTAAAAGAAACAAAAGATCCATAAAAATTAACTGGATATTTGCACAGATATTGAAATATGCGATAATGGTCGCAATTTTTGAATTTATTTTCTTAAGGCAATCGCTTTTTTTATGGATACTATCGACATTCGTGGGGCAAGAACCCACAACCTCAAAAACATCAATTTAACCATTCCGCGCGATAAATTAATTGTGATTACAGGCTTGTCCGGTTCGGGCAAATCTTCTTTAGCATTTGATACGCTTTATGCGGAAGGGCAGCGCCGTTATGTGGAATCGCTTTCTGCTTACGCGCGTCAGTTCCTTTCTTTGATGGAAAAACCAGATGTGGATTCGATTGAGGGGTTGTCGCCGGCGATTTCTATTGAACAAAAATCCACTTCTCATAACCCACGTTCAACCGTGGGCACTATCACCGAAATTTATGATTACCTGCGTTTGTTGTTTGCTCGCGTAGGGGAGCCGCGTTGTCCTGATCATGATGTGCCATTAACGGCACAAACCATCAGCCAAATGGTGGATAAAGTTTTAAGTCTGCCAGAAGAAAGCAAAATGATGTTGCTTGCACCTGTGGTGAAAAACCGTAAAGGTGAGCACGTTAAGCTGTTAGATAGCTTGGCGGCACAAGGTTATATTCGTGCCAGAATTGATGGTGAAATCTGTGATTTATCTGATCCGCCAGAGCTCGCTTTACAGAAAAAACATACGATTGAAGTAGTGGTGGACCGTTTTAAAGTGCGGTCAGATTTAGCCACACGTTTGGCGGAATCCTTTGAAACAGCTTTGGAGCTTTCTGGTGGTACGGCTGTTGTAGCGGATATGGATAATCCGAAAGCGGAAGAGCTAGTTTTCTCGGCGAATTTTGCTTGTCCGCATTGTGGCTATTCTGTGCCCGAATTAGAGCCTCGCTTGTTCTCATTTAATAACCCAGCAGGGGCGTGCCCGACTTGTGATGGCTTAGGTGTTCAGCAGTTCTTCGATGAAAGCCGAGTGGTACAAAATGAAAGCATTTCCCTCGCAGGTGGTGCGGTGAAAGGTTGGGATCGTCGTAATTTCTATTATTATCAAATGCTTACCTCGTTAGCGAAACATTATAAATTTGATATTGAAACGCCATACGAAGATTTGCCTCAAAAAATTAAAGATATTGTGATGCACGGTTCAGGCAAGGAAGAAATTGAATTCCAATATATGAACGACCGTGGCGATGTGGTGATCCGTAAGCATCCTTTTGAAGGGATTTTGAATAATATGGCGCGCCGTTACAAAGAAACGGAATCCATGTCTGTGCGCGAAGAATTGGCGAAAAATATCAGTAACCGCCCTTGTGCAGATTGTGGCGGCTCTCGTCTTCGCCCTGAAGCTCGAAACGTGTATATCGGTAATATTAACTTGCCACAAATTTCAGAGAAAAGCATTGGTGAAAGCCTTGAGTTTTTCCAAGGGCTTACTTTAACCGGTCAAAAAGCACAAATTGCAGAAAAAATCCTGAAAGAGATCAGAGAACGGTTAGAATTCTTAGTGAATGTGGGGTTGAATTATCTTTCCCTCTCTCGCTCAGCTGAGACCCTTTCGGGCGGTGAAGCACAGCGTATTCGTCTTGCGAGTCAGATTGGTGCGGGCTTAGTAGGCGTCATGTATGTGTTGGATGAACCTTCTATTGGTTTGCATCAACGTGATAATGAACGTCTGTTAAATACGCTGATTCATCTGCGTAATTTGGGCAACACCGTAATTGTGGTGGAACATGATGAAGATGCCATTCGAGAAGCCGATCATATTATTGATATTGGCCCGGGGGCAGGTGTGCATGGTGGTCAAGTGATTGCGCAAGGTACCGCCAAAGAAATCATGGCGAACCCAAATTCTATTACGGGTAAGTTCTTATCGGGTGAAGAAAAAATCGAAATTCCGAAAAAACGAACCGCACTTGATAAAAGCAAACTTCTAAAATTAAAAGGTGCGACAGGGAATAATCTGAAAGGTGTGAATTTAGAGATTCCAGTGGGCTTATTTACTTGTATCACGGGGGTGTCAGGTTCAGGCAAATCAACATTAATTAATGATACCTTATTCCCATTGGCTCAAAACGCTTTAAATCGTGCGGAAAAAACAGATTTTGCACCTTATAAATCCATTGAAGGCTTGGAATATTTCGATAAAGTGATCGATATTAACCAAAGTCCGATCGGCCGTACACCACGTTCTAATCCAGCGACTTACACCGGATTATTTACCCCAATTCGTGAATTATTTGCGGGCGTACCAGAAGCACGAGCCCGCGGGTATAACCCAGGACGTTTTAGCTTTAACGTGCGTGGTGGACGTTGTGAAGCATGCCAAGGTGATGGCGTGCTGAAAGTGGAAATGCACTTCTTGCCAGATGTGTATGTGCCTTGTGATCAATGTAAAGGTAAACGCTATAACCGTGAAACCTTGGAGATCCGATACAAAGGCAAAACTATTCACCAAGTATTAGATATGACGGTGGAAGAAGCCCGCGAATTTTTTGATGCGATCCCAATGATTGCGCGTAAATTGCAAACCCTAATGGATGTGGGCTTGTCTTATATTCGTTTAGGTCAGTCTTCTACCACACTTTCAGGTGGTGAGGCGCAACGCGTTAAGTTAGCGACAGAGCTTTCAAAACGCGATACTGGTAAAACCCTTTATATTTTGGATGAACCGACAACCGGCTTGCATTTTGCTGATATTAAACAACTTCTCGAAGTGTTACACCGCTTGCGCGATCAAGGCAATACTATCGTGGTGATCGAACACAACTTAGATGTGATCAAAACCGCAGACTGGATTGTGGATCTTGGTCCTGAAGGGGGAAGTGGCGGCGGTCAAATCATCGCGACAGGCACTCCGGAAGAAGTTGCCAAAGTTAAAGGTTCGCACACTGCAAGATTCCTAAAAGACATCTTGGCAAAAGGCTAGAAAAACCAACCGCACTTTTGAACATTATCAAAGTGCGGTTATTTTTTTGGATGTTTTTAATGTTTGCTGCTGAAAGGTGGTTTAGCAAACCAAATGAGAACGACCAAGGAAATAAATGTTATCGCAGAAACTAAAAAGATTTCATTGGCACCGATGATAAATCCTTGGGCGGTGATTTGTCTGGCAATATATGATGCCGTTTGTTCTTCACTTAAACCAAAACTCCCCATAGTTTGGAAGAATTGTTGGGAAATAGGATTATATGGATTAATGACTTCTGTAAGTTGCGTGTGATGCACGGCTTCGCGGTTATACCAAATAAAAGTAGTAAGTGATGTGCCTATTGAGCCGGCAAGGGTTCGGAGGAAATTAAATAAGCTCGACGCCGAAGCCATTTTTTCGGGCGGTAAACCAGAAAGTGTAATGGTTGTCAGCGGCATAAAGAAACAAGCAACGGCTAAGCCTTGCACAAATTGCGGTAATGCCACATCCATAAAGGTCATTTCAGGTTCAAAGGTCACGGCTCGCCAATAAAAGGTCAGCGCATAAACCATAAAACTGACGGTGATTAAAATTCGCATATCAATTTTATTGCCGAATTTCCCGATAATCGGTGCAAGTAGAATCGGCAATAATCCCACTGGTGCAGCCGCAAGCCCCGCCCAAGTGGCTGTATAGTTATAAACCTGTTGGAGCAGAAGCGGGATGAGCACGACCGTCCCTGAATACACCAAGAAAGCAAGACTAGTCGAAACACAACCTACGGTGAAATTTCGGGATTTGAATAAGGAGACATCCACAACTGGATTATCGTCCGTGAGTTCCCAAATGATGAGGGCGATTAAACCTACCGCCGCGATAATGGTAAGCACCACAATTTCAGTGGAATTAAACCAATCTAGCTCGCGACCTTGATCCAGCATTAATTGCAACGCACCTACACCGAGTGCTAACAAAATCAGCCCAATAGTATTAACTGGTTGATGAGAAATTCTACTTTCTCGGCCTTCTAAAATTTTCCAACTGATTAAGACAACGGCAAGCCCGATCGGAACGTTGATAAAGAAAATCCAACCCCAGTGAATATTATCGCTGATCCAACCGCCTAAAATCGGGCCACAAATCGGGGCGACCACGATTGTCATTGACCAAAAAGCCAATGCCATTCCGCGTTTTTCTGGCGGGTAGTTATTTAATAATAAACTTTGAGAAAGGGGGATGATGGGGCCAGCAACTGCACCTTGAAGGACGCGAAAAACGATCAACATTTCCAAGCTATTTGCAATACCACAAAGCCAAGAGGCTAGCACGAATAATAGTGTTGCGATTAAAAATAACCGCACTTCACCAAAACGTTTTGCCAGCCAGCCTGTAATCGGGATCGAAATCGCATTTGCCACCCCGAACGAAGTGATCACCCATGTGCCTTGGCTCGACGATGCCCCCAAATCACCTGCAATAGTTGGAATGGCTACGTTAGCGATGGTGGAGTCTAACACGAGCATAAAGGTGGCTAATGAAAGCACCAATGTGAGCATCGCTAACGCACCGCCTTGTAGCGGTTTGAAATGAGATTGCGGCATAACAGAACCTAATGGCTATTGTCACGAATAATAGATTCGATCAAATTATTGATCGCACTTTCATCATATTGCAGCACATTTGTGGAATAAAGCGTTGTAGCTGGCGCTTGGTCACGCAAGGTTTCGCCTTGGCTATCACTAACATTCACTTTCACGGTAGCAGAAAGACCGATACGTAATGGGTTTTCAATGAGCTGTTGTGGATCCAATTGAATTCGTACAGGCACACGTTGCACCACTTTGATCCAGTTGCCTGTCGCATTTTGAGTAGGCAATAATGAGAATGCGCTTCCCGTACCCATTTCGATTCCCACCACTTTTCCATTAAAGGTTTTATCTTTTCCATAAAGGTCGAAATGAATTTCAACTGGCTGACCAATTCGCATATGGGTTAATTGTGTTTCTTTGAAGTTGGCGTCTAACCACATTTGATCGGTAGTGACCACTGCCATTAATGCGCCACCAACAGAAACCGCCTGTCCTACTTGCGCATTGCGACGAGCCACATAGCCTTTAATTGGGCTGCGGATTTTTGTACGTTCTAAATTCAACCAAGCTTGTTTCAAATTACTGACCGCACTTTGAATTTGTGGTTGTTCACTTAAAGGGCCGTCTAACAATAAAGCTTGATTGGCTTCAAGTTGGTTTTGTGAGGTCGCTAAGTTTGCTTTCGCCAGTTCAACCGCTTCTTTGGCGTGTTGGAAAGATTCTTTATCGATCGCTCCATCTTTCACCAATTGAACGCGACGGTTCAAGTTTCCTTGTGCTTGAGCAAGGGTAATTTCATTCGCTCGAACAGCAGATTTCAATTGTTTTACAGTGTAATTAAGTTGTGAAATTTGGCGAACGGCATTGGCTAAATTGCTTTTAGCTTGCTCAAAGCTCAATTTGGCATTGGTGTCATCCAGTTCCAATAACACGTCGCCCGCTTGTACGGGATCCATATTATCAACATTAATTTTTGAAATATTTCCCGCAACTTGTGATGAGACCATCACCTGATTGCCGCTCACATAGGCATCTTCGGTTTCTTCAAAGCCTTTAATAAAGAAAAACCAATAAGCCGCAGAACCGATTGCAATCAGAAGAAGCAAAAGAATAAAAATGGAAAGCCCTTTTTTACGTTGTTGAGATTTATTATTTGAGGAAGTTTGTGTATCTGTTTGTTGATCGGACATAATGCGAGCCTTATGAGAAAATACTGAAGTAAAAAAAGCTTCAGTCTATAAAATATGAATGTTCGTTCATTATGAACGTGAATTAGAATTATTTCAAGAATGACTGCACTTGTTGATATCAAAGTGCGGTCAATTTTAATGATGTTTTATCCTTAAGCCATTTATGCCAAGCAAAATCAAACTGGTCCAAATCGGTACATAAGTAAAGTAATCGGAAAGGGAAACTTGTGTGTTGAGCCAAAATATCGCAATTAAAAAGAGCAATGTCGGCTCGAGATAACTGAGCACGGCGAACACACTGACCGGAATTTGTTGATTTGATTTTAAATTGGCAGACAAACCGATTGCACTCACTAAACCTAATGCAGGCAATAAATACCAATATCGACTTTCACTGATTACAAAAGAAAATTGCTGTTCTTGTATGAGCAAATAGATGAGACAAGGAATAGCAATGAAGCACACATCGAGCGTGATGCCTTGCAATGCGGGGATCTTCATGGCTTTACGGCTTAAATAATAATAGGGATAAACTAAGCACACCCAAAGACTGCTCCATGAAAAGGTTTGGTTATGCCACAATTCATGCGCCACACCGCAGGCGGCGATACATAAAGCGATGATTTGAATGGTGGAAAGGGTTTCTTTCAGCCAAATACGCCCTAGTAATGCCATCACTAATGGGAATAAGAAATACCCCATTGCGATGTTTACTCCTTCACCATTAACAGGCGCCCACATAAATAACCAAAATTGACTGCCAGCATCAAGTGTACCGAGCAAAAACAACATCCAACGTTTTTTGTCTTTGCCTAAGGTTTCATTGACTAATTTTGATAATGAACGACAACCTACGGTTGGGAAGATAATCAAAAAGAGTCCAAATACCATCATGACCATTCGCCAAGCAAACACATCCGTGCCGTTAAGTGGCTGTAGCCATAAGCTGAATAGATAGAGCAATCCAAATAAAAATTGCGAGATGATGCCGAGAAAAATACCTTGAGCCATTTTTATATTTCCTTAGGTTTGATAACGTCATTATAAAAGTCTGGTGTGGTAAATTTTCTCAATATAAAATAATTAGTGATTATTTTTCTCAAGTTTGAGCGGTATTTGGCATTTATTTTCAAGGTGTAAACATGGAATTAGATAAATTAGATCGGGATATTTTAAATATCCTCCAACAAGATGCGACTCTGCCATTAAAAGAGCTTGCGGAAAAAGTGCATAGCTCGGTAGCAACCTGTCAGCGTCGAATTCAATTACTGACAGAAAAAGGGGTTATTACCAAGCAAGTGGCGGTGGTGTCGCCAAAGGCCGTGGGTAGAGGCATTAGTGTTTTTGTGATGGTGGAAATGGATAATCAACATTCCCGCTTTCAAGAGTTATTTGAACGGAAAATGCGACAAGAAACCGATGTGGTGAGCTGTTATGAAATTTCTGGCGATTATGATTTTATGCTGCTTATTCACGCTGAAAGCATGGAAAGTTACCATTCGTTTACCCGTCGCGTTCTAACCGGTGAATATCATGTTCGCACTTATAAGAGCTTGTTTGTAATGAATTTTACCAAAGCAGAGAGCGGGATTTTGTTATAGTTGTGTAAATAAAAAAGAAAATCCTTTGCTAAAGTGGCAAAGGATTTTTTATTAAGACGTGATTATTTCGGTAACCTTGTTGTGGCTTTTAACGCCATATACCCCATAATCGCAGAAACCGTGGAGCCTAATAAGATCCCTAAGCGAGAAAGGGCGTTAATGCTTTCACCGGCATCGGCATTGAAGGCAAGGCTGGCTAAGAACATAGACATGGTGAAGCCGATACCACACAAAATTGCTACGGCAAAAATTTGTTTGAAGTTGATGCCTTGTGGAAGTTTTGCAATGCCAAGTTTAACGGAAAGATAACTGAAACCAAATACGCCGAGTGGTTTTCCGATAATTAAGCCAAGCGAAATCGCAAGCAATAATGGAGATGTCAGCATGCTGAGATCAATGCCATCGAAGCTTACCCCCGCATTGGCAAATGCAAATAATGGTAGGATAACAAAAGATGACCAAGGGGCAAGAATGTGTTCAAAGTCATGTAACGGCGTTTCGCCATTTTTGCCTTTCAATGGAATACAAAATCCGATGATAACGCCAGCAAGGGTAGCATGCACGCCTGATTTTAATACCGAAGCCCATAAGATTGTTCCCACTACCATATAGGCGCAAAGTGCGGTCACTTTAAAGCGATTTAATGCGATAAGTACAACAATAGCAACTGCAGCAAAAATTAGTGCTTGTACACTTAATCCGTGTGAGAAAAACAGTGCAATAACGACAATGGCGCCTAAGTCATCAATGATGGCTAAAGCAAGTAAAAAGATCTTGAGTGGGAGTGGCACTTGTTTACTTAATAACGCCATGATTCCAAGTGCAAAGGCAATATCGGTTGCCATTGGGATTGCCCAGCCATCGGCTAAAGCGGGATCTTGTTGGGCGATAAAAATATAAACCAAGGCAGGAATAACCATTCCGCCAACTGCAGCAATGGCAGGGAAAACCGCTTGTTGATAGCTTGAAAGGGAGCCCTCAAATAATTCTCTTTTGACTTCCATTCCCACTAAAACAAAGAATACCGCCATAAAACCATCGTTGATCCAGTGAATTAAGGTTTTATCGATAGAAAAAGTCCCTACTTGAATTCTGACTGGTAAGTTTAAAAAGTCGTTATAGTTTTGATTGAGCGGTGAATTGGCTAATAGCATTGCGACTACTGCTGAAAAAAGTAATAAAATTCCGCCAGCTGATTCCAATTTGAAAAAACGCTGAATTTGTTGAATCAAACTCAGTTTATTCATTCATTCTCTCCTAAAAAAGTAATAATAAAGGCTGGATATTATCACAAATTTACTAATTTAGGGAAAATAGGCTATGGATAATGTGTGATTTAATCGGGATGTGATAGATTTCGTGATCTATTTCACAGAATTTATTTTCATTTTTGGAATAAAAAACAATTTAATAGTAAAATCCTTAAAGTTTATTTATTCGAGAATACTTATGTTTTCAAAAAAAGACATCATCGTACTAGGTATGATGATTTTTGCTTTATTTTTAGGCGCGGGAAATATTATTTTTCCACCGATGGAGGGGTATTCAGCAGGTAACCATTGGGCAACGGCTTCGCTAGGGTTTGTGATAACAGGTGTACTCATGCCATTTATTACATTGGTTGTTGTGTCAGTGTTAGGACGTGGCGAAGAACTGACTAAGGATTTACCCAAGTGGGCAGGCGTATCCTTTTTAACCATTCTTTATTTAGTCATCGGTTCAACCTTTGCAATGCCTCGAATTACCAATGTCGCTTATGAAATGGCATGGCTACCATTGGGGCTCATTGAAGATAGTGCGACGACACGTCTTATTTTCTCTGTGATCTTTAATATTATCGCCATGGGATTCATGATTCGCCCAAGTACCATTATTTCAACGGTGGGTGAAGTGATGACGCCAGCATTGTTGGTATTATTACTCGTTGTTGGGATCACAGTTTTTGTTTCACCTCTTTCTGACATTGTTGCCCCATCGCAGGCGTATGCCGAGAATTCAGCACTAACTACAGGATTAATTAGTGGTTATCAAACGATGGATGTGCTGGCTGCGATTGCCTTTGGTGGTATTGTTGCACGGGCGTTGTCTGCCAAAAATGTGACTAATCCACAAAAGATTGTTCAATATACGATTTCAGCGGGTTTTGTCTCTGTCATTTTATTAGCTTGTCTATATTTTGCCTTATTCTACTTAGGGGCGACTTCTGATGCTGTGGCACAAGGTGCAACAAATGGCGGTCAAATTTTCTCTCGTTATGTGAACAGTTTATTTGGCACGGCGGGAACCTGGATTATGGCGGGCATTATCACTTTAGCAAGCTTAACCACATTAGTGGGCGTAACCAGTGCTTGTGGTGATTATTTCTCTAAGTTTTCGACACGTTTTTCTTATCCATTTTGGATTGTCTTCTTCACCGCCATGACGACAATTATTTCACAATATGGCTTAACAAAATTACTCCGAGTGACAATTCCAGCCTTGTTGTTGATTTACCCAATGGCGATCATGTTAGTGGTTTTACAGCTTGTGCGTAATAAATTGCCTTCTATTCGATTGAGCTATTACGTAACCATCTTTGTGACAGTTTGTTTTAGTTTGGTTGATAGTTTGAAAAACTTAGATGTTTTGCCTGAAGGGTTGCATCAAGTCATGATTCATTTCCCGCTCTATTCACAAGGGCTCGCGTGGCTTGTACCCGCATTATGTACTTTAGTGCTTTCCATGATATTTGGGAAAACGATTTCAAAATAACAAAAATGCCGACAATGATTTGTCGGCATTTTTTATATCAAGTGCGGTCGTTTTTTCACGCGTTTTTAGGCGGCTAGACGTTGTCTCACAATTTCAAATAAACATACACCTGTTGCAACAGAAACATTCAGAGATGAAACTGAGCCCGCCATTGGAATACTAATGAGTTGATCACAATGTTCACGAGTAAGACGACGCATGCCTTCACCTTCCGCCCCCATCACTAAGGCAAGAGAACCCGTGAGTTTACTTTGGTAAATGGTTTCTGTTGCTTCGCCAGCTGTACCCACCACCCAAATATTATGATTTTGTTGTAGATCTCGCAAAGTCCTCGCTAAGTTAGTGACGCGAATTAATGGCACAGTCTCCGCCGCACCGCAAGCCACTTTACGTGCAATAGAAGTGAGCTGAGCGGATTTATCTTTTGGTACGATAACAGCACTCACACCAGCTGCATCCGCAGTACGTAAACAGGCTCCTAGGTTATGGGGATCCGTCACACCATCAAGCACCAATAAAAGAGGATTTTGTTTACGAGTAAGAAGTTCATCCAAATCGTGTTCATTCAGCTCTTTGGCTTCTTGCACACGCGCAATCACACCTTGATGCACTTCACCGTTGGATTTTTTATCTAATGTTTGACGGTTTACAAATTGCACCGCAATGCCTAAAGCATAGAGCTCATTGAGTAAGGGTTGTAGGCGTTTATCTTCACGGCCTTTCAGCACAAAAACTTCAATTAAACGTTCAGGGCTATTTGCTAAAATGCTGTTTACAGCATGGATACCATAGATATTTTCTGACATAGGGTTCTCTTATTTATTCTTTTTTGTCATTATCCTCACTCTTTAGCAAAGAGGGGGAAGGGGATATTCAGTAAAAATATTATTTTTTCCGTTTTCTAGTCGGTTTCTTAGAAACATCTTTATTTTTCACCGCACTTTTACTTTTTTTTGACGCTTTAGGTGGCAGTTCCTTAAAGACTTTTTTGGCTTTTTGTTTTGCCATTTTGCCAACACGACGTGGTTTTCTGGCACTTTCGACTAAACTAAAATCTACCATTTTTTGTTCTAAATGAACGGCGACCACGCGAATTTTGACTTTATCGCCAAGGCGGTAGATCATACCACTATTTTCACCGATCAAACGTTGTTTTGCCGCATCAAATTGATAGTAGTCGTTATCTAAAGTGGAAATATGGACTAAGCCGTCAATGAATAAATCATCTAAACGTACGAATAAGCCAAAGCCCGTTACAGATGAGATCACTCCGCTAAATTCAGCGCCCACGTGATCTTGCATATATTCACATTTCAGCCAATCTGCTACTTCGCGAGTGGCATCATCGGCACGGCGTTCTGTCATCGAGCAGTGATCGCCTAATAAATCCATTTCATCAAAGGAATAGTGATAGCCACCAGTATCCGTTGTTTTACGTTTTGCACCTTTTTCTTTTGCTAATAAATATTTAATTCCACGGTGAAGGGTTAAATCCGGATAACGACGAATCGGGGAAGTAAAGTGTGCATATTCCTCTAACGCCAAACCAAAGTGACCGATATTATCCGCATGATAAACCGCTTGGCTTAATGAACGGAGCAACATGGTTTGAATGAGTTCGTGATCCGGACGATCTTTCACTTGCTCTAACAATTTCGCATAATCTTTTGTGGTCGGTTTCATGCCACCTTCAAGGCTTAAACCACATTCACTTAAGAATGCACGGAAAGACGTCAGTTTTTCTTCACTCGGAGCGGCATGAATACGATAGAGTGCTGGCTCTTTATGTTTTTCCATAAAGTTTGCCGCTGCAATATTTGCAAGAATCATGCATTCTTCAATGATTTTATGGGCATCATTTCGCACAACAGGCTCAATGCGATCAATTCGTCCCATGGCATTGAAAATAAATTTGGTTTCAATGGTTTCAAAATCGATAGCACCACGTTGTTTTCGGGCATTGAGCAACGCTTGATAGAGATGATGCAATTCTTCTAAATGTGGAACAAGTCCTTGATAACGCGTGCGGAGTTCCTCATCGCCATCTAAAATTGCGGCGACTTTCGTATAGGTTAAGCGTGCATGAGAATTCATTACCGCTTCATAAAAACGGTAGTCCGTAAGTTTACCTTTTGCAGAAATGTGCATTTCACACACCATACACAAGCGATCAACTTGTGGATTTAGTGAACACAATCCGTTGGATAAAATCTCAGGCAGCATTGGCACAACACGATTTGGAAAGTAAACGGAGTTACCTCGGTTATAAGCTTCCGTGTCTAATGCCGAACGTAAACGCACATAGTAGCTGACATCGGCAATTGCCACCCAAAGTTTCCAGCCTTTACCGCTTTTTTCGCAATATACGGCATCATCAAAATCGCGTGCATCTTCGCCATCAATGGTAACAAGTGGCAGATTGCGTAAATCCACACGACCTTTTTTCGCTTCTTCAGGCACTTCTTCCGTGAATTTTTTAACGTATTTTTCGACCGCACTTGGGAATTGGTGAGGAATGTCATGATTACGAAGGGCGATCTCCACTTCCATCCCTTTTGCCATATTGTCACCAAGAATTTCGGTAATAATACCAATAGGTTGAGTGAAGGAGGCAGATCGTTCTTGCAATTCAACCACGACAACTTGCCCCATTCTTGCACCATTGCGGTGTTCATTAGGGACTAAAATATCTCGTCCGATACGACTATCATCAGGTACAACATAGCTAAAACCATTTTCTAAGAAGAAACGGCCGACAATTTGTTTTTTGCGACTTTCAAGTACACGAACAATACGGACTTCACGGCGTCCACGACGATCCAAGCCAGCAGGTTGCGCCAATACAAAATCACCATGCATTACGCGCTGCATTTGGTGATTAGGAATAAAGAGATCCTCTTTTTTGCCTTCGACTTGTAAAAAGCCATAGCCTTCGCGATGGCCAATGACCATGCCTTTGAATAAATCCAATTTTTCAGGCAAGGCATAGCGTTTACGTTTAGTGAAAACTAACTGTCCATCATTTTCCATGGCGCGCAAGCGGCGACGCATGGCTTCTTGTTGTTCGTCACTTTTAATTGAAAGTGCGGTCAGAATTTCTTCCCGACTCATCGGGGCATTATTTTCACGGATAATTTGCAGAATGTAGTCTCTGCTTGGGATCGGATTACCGTATTTGGCTAATTCTTTTTGATAATTTGGATCCGCTTTTTTAAAAGATTTTTTGGTCATTTATTGTTTATTTTATGATTAATTTTTAAGTTGTGGGGTAGTTTACAGGTTAAAGGGGGGAATGCAAGCTTGTTATCAGACGTTTGTGGTAGGACGGTTTAAGACAAACAAAAACCGCACCAAAGTGCGGTTTTATTTTTAAGCTGTTTTAGTGCTTTAATTACGCTAATTTTTTGATTTGAGCAGCTAATTTAGCTTTGTGGTTTGCTGCTTTGTTAGCGTGGATTAAGCCTTTAGAAGCCATACGGTCAACAACTTTTTGCATTTCAACGAATGCTGCTTCAGCTGCTGCTTTTTCACCTGCTGCTACTTGAGCATATACTTTTTTGATGTAAGTACGCATCATAGAGCGTTGGCTTGCGTTGTGTTGGCGGCGTTTTTCAGATTGAACCGCGCGTTTTTTTGCTGACTTGATATTAGCCAAGGTCAAACTCCTAAAATTTCTGTTAGATGATTATGACAAAATAAGGGCGTAGAATATGCCGATTTTTTATACTTTTGTCAATGAATAATTTGTGTTGATTTCGGTGAGACACAACCGAAAGTAAGCATCGTTATTTAAAAAAAGCGCTTTCTATTGGCTCACACAAACGATGTGGGCAGGATTTTATCAGTTTTTTTCGTTGGAATATAGCGTAAAAACAAAAATTCTATACAATTAAGGCAAATTTTTTTGAAGAGACCCCTATTTTGAGTAAACGACTTTTAAAATCCGGCATTATCGTGAGTGGGATGACATTAGTGTCCCGTGTGTTAGGTTTAGTCCGCGATGTGGTGATTGCCCATTTAATCGGTGCAGGTGCGGTGGCGGACGTGTTTCTATTCGCTAACCGTATCCCAAACTTTTTACGTCGTTTATTTGCGGAAGGGGCATTTTCTCAGGCTTTCGTCCCCGTATTAGCCGAATATCAAAAATCGGGCGATCTTTCTAAAACGCGAGAATTTATCGGGAAAGTGTCGGGTACGCTAGGCGGTTTAGTCAGTATTGTCACCTTGCTTGCTATGGTGGGGGCGCCTGTCGTGGCGGCGATCTTCGGGATGGGCTGGTTTACCGATTGGCTAAATGACGGACCCGATGCACACAAATTTGAACAAGCGTCTTTACTCTTAAAAATTACGTTTCCTTATTTATGGTTCGTCACTTTTGTGGCACTTTCTGGGGCGATTTTAAATACGATAGGCAAATTTGGCGTGATGTCGTTTTCGCCTGTTTTACTCAATATCGCCATGATTGCGACCGCACTTTTCCTCGCACCAAGATTAGACAATCCCGATCTTGCCCTTGCTATCGGGATCTTCTTAGGCGGTTTATTACAATTTTTATTCCAGATTCCTTTCTTGAAGAAAGCAGGCTTGCTCGTAAAACCAAAATGGGCGTGGCATGATGAAGGGGTAGCGAAAATCCGTCGATTAATGATTCCTGCCTTGTTCGGGGTTTCTGTGAGCCAAATCAACTTGCTGCTTGATACGGTCATTGCCAGTTTCTTAATGACGGGGTCTATTAGTTGGCTTTATTATTCAGATCGTTTATTAGAGTTTCCACTTGGGCTATTTGGTATCGCAATTTCTACTGTGATTTTACCGACACTTGCTCGCCATCATGTAAATCGAGAAGATAATTCTTCCCAAAGTGCGGTTGATTTTCGCAACACCATGGACTGGGGCGTACGAATGATTTTATTACTCGGCGTGCCTGCCGCAATTGGTATTGCCGTGTTAGCCCAGCCGATGTTACTGGTATTGTTTATGCGTGGAAGCTTTACCTTAACGGATGTGCATGCTGCCTCTTATTCTTTATGGGCATTCAATGCCGGTTTGCTTAGCTTTATGCTGATTAAGATCCTGGCTAATGGCTATTACGCACGCCAAGACACCAAAACGCCGGTGAAAATCGGGATCATCGCCATGGTGAGCAATATGGGCTTTAACGTATTGGCAATTCCATTTAGTTATGTAGGCTTGGCGATTGCTTCTGCGCTGTCAGCAACCTTAAATGCTTATTTGCTTTATCGTGGTTTAGCCAAAGCGGATGTGTATCATTTTTCACGTAAAAGTGCGGTCTTTTTTCTGAAAGTTTTAGGCGCCGCCTTAGCCATGGGCGGCTTGCTTTGGTATAACTGCCCATCAATTGAAGAATGGGCGGCCATGACATTTTTAATGCGTGTCTATTGGCTAGCTTGGTTAATCGGACTGGCTGCGGTCGTTTATTTAGGTGTATTGGTGCTATTGGGTGTTCGTAAACACCATTTACTGACAAAACATTAAGTTACCGCTATAATGCACCGATTATTTTTTGTTTTTTGGATAAGATGTAATGCAATTAATTCGTGGGCTTCATAATACACAGCCATATTTGTCAGGGTGCGCATTAACCATTGGCAATTTTGATGGGGTGCATTTGGGGCATCAGGCGATTTCGCGTCATCTTCGTCAGAAAGCAAATGCGCTAAATTTACCCATGGCAGTAATGCTTTTCGAGCCACAACCACGTGAATATTTTATGGGCGATAAAGCGCCCGCGCGTTTAATGCGATTAAGAGATAAATTACATTATTTGGCTCAGGCGGGTGTGGATGTGGTGATCGTCGCGAAATTTGACCGCACTTTTGCTGATCTTCCTGCAGAACAATTTATTGAAGATTGGCTTGTGCGCAAATTAAATGTGAAGTTTCTCAGCATTGGTGACGATTTCAAATTTGGTGCGAAACGTTTAGGCAATTTTGCGATGTTGCAACAAGCCGGAAAGCAGTTTGGTTTTGAAGTCGAAGACAGTCGCACTTTTTGTCTGGATGAGCTACGTATCAGTAGTACGGCTATCCGTGAAGCATTGGCTAAAGATGATTTACAGCATGCGCAAAATTTACTCGGTAAGCCTTATCGTATTTTTGGTCGTGTGATCCACGGCAATAAATTAGGCCGAACCATTGGTTTTCCTACCGCGAATGTTCGCTTACATCGTCAAGTGAACCCTGTAAAAGGGGTTTATGCGGTGAAAGTGCGGTTAAAATCGGGCGAGATTTTTGACGGCGTTGCCAACATGGGAAAACGCCCAACTATTAACGGTACGATACAATTATTAGAAGTCCATTTATTTGATTTTTCTGAGAATATTTATGGACAAATGGTCGAAGTGGAATTCTGCCATAAGATTCGAGATGAGATAAAGTTTCCGTCTTTTGAGGCGTTGAAAGCTCAAATTGAACAAGACGTAAAAACAGCGAAAGCATTTTTTGCAAAATAGAATTAGATTGAAATATAAAATTGGAAAATAACATGACAGTTGATTACAAAAACACGTTAAATTTACCAGAAACAGGTTTCCCAATGCGTGGCGATTTAGCCAAACGCGAACCTGTAATGTTAAAAAATTGGTATGACAAACAGTTGTATCAAAAAATTCGCCAAGCGACGAAAGGTAAAAAATCCTTTATTTTGCACGATGGCCCTCCATATGCGAACGGCAACATTCATATCGGTCACGCCGTGAATAAAATTCTGAAAGATATTATTATTAAATCTAAAACGGCGTTAGGTTTTGATTCTCCTTATATCCCTGGTTGGGACTGTCACGGTTTGCCAATTGAATTAAAAGTAGAAGGTTTGGTGGGTAAACCAAACGAGAAAGTGACCGCCGCTGAATTTCGCCAAAAATGTCGTGAATATGCGGCAGAGCAAGTAGAAGGTCAGAAAAAAGACTTTATCCGTTTAGGTGTGTTGGGTGATTGGGACAATCCTTATTTAACGATGAACTTCAACACCGAAGCAAACATCATCCGCACTCTCGGTAAAGTGATTGCGAATGGCCACTTATACAAAGGTTCAAAACCGGTGCACTGGTGTTTGGATTGCGGCTCTTCTTTAGCGGAAGCAGAAGTGGAATACGAAGACAAAGTTTCTCCGTCTATTTATGTGCGTTTCCCTGCTGTAAGTGCGGTTGAAATTGAAGAGAAATTTAATGCAGTAGGCAAAGGTCATGGCAAATTATCTGCGGTGATTTGGACAACTACACCTTGGACAATGCCATCTAACCGTGCGATTGCGGTAAATGCAGACTTAGAATACAACTTAGTACAACTTGGCGACGAGCGTGTGATCTTAGCCGCTGAATTGGTAGAATCTGTGGCGAAAGCGGTGGGTGTAGAACAAGTTGAAGTATTAGGTTCAGTAAAAGGTCAAGCGCTTGAGTTAGTACGCTTTAACCATCCGTTCTACGATTTCACTGTACCAGTAATTTTAGGTGATCACGTGACCACAGATGGTGGTACGGGTTTAGTACATACTGCACCAGACCACGGTTTAGACGACTTTATTGTAGGACAAAAATATAATTTACCAATGGCGGGTCTTGTATCTAATGATGGTAAATTTATTTCAACGACTGAATTCTTTGCAGGCAAAGGCGTATTTGAAGCCAATCCATTGGTTGTTGAAAAATTACAAGAAGTGGGCAACTTATTAAAAGTTGAGAAAATTAAACACAGCTACCCACACTGCTGGCGTCACAAAACCCCGATTATTTTCCGTGCAACCCCACAATGGTTTATCGGTATGGAAACACAAGGTTTACGCCAACAAGCATTAGGCGAAATCAAAGGTGTACGTTGGATTCCTGATTGGGGTCAAGCACGTATCGAGAAAATGGTTGAAAACCGCCCAGACTGGTGTATTTCCCGTCAACGTACTTGGGGCGTACCGATGACCTTATTCGTGCACAAAGAAACCGAAGAACTTCATCCGCGTACCTTAGAGTTACTTGAAGAAGTGGCGAAACGTGTAGAGAAAGCCGGTATTCAAGCATGGTGGGATTTAGACGAAAAAGAATTATTAGGGGCTGATGCCGAAATCTATCGCAAAGTGCCGGATACCCTTGACGTATGGTTTGACTCAGGATCAACCTATTCTTCTGTTGTGGCGAATCGTCCGGAGTTTAACGGTCAAGATATCGATATGTATTTAGAAGGTTCTGACCAACACCGTGGTTGGTTTATGTCTTCTTTAATGCTTTCTACTGCAACAGATAATAAAGCACCATACAAACAAGTGTTAACCCATGGTTTCACCGTTGATGGTCAAGGCCGTAAGATGTCAAAATCTATCGGTAACATCGTGACCCCACAAGAAGTCATGGATAAATTCGGTGGTGATATTTTACGTTTATGGGTTGCATCTACCGACTATACCGGTGAAATGACTGTTTCTGATGAGATCTTAAAACGTGCCGCGGATAGCTATCGTCGTATTCGTAACACCGCACGTTTCTTACTAGCTAACTTGAATGGTTTCGATCCGCAACGTGATGCAGTTAAACCGGAAGATATGATTAGCCTAGATCGTTGGGCGGTAGCTTGTGCGTTAGATGCTCAAAAAGAAATTAAAGACGCGTACGATAACTATCAATTCCACACGGTGGTACAACGTTTAATGCGTTTCTGTTCTGTGGAAATGGGCTCGTTCTACCTTGATATTATCAAAGACCGTCAATACACCACCAAAGCGGATAGTCTTGCTCGTCGTAGTTGCCAAACAGCGTTATGGCACATCGCAGAAGCATTGGTTCGTTGGATGGCACCAATCTTGTCATTCACGGCAGATGAAATTTGGGGCTACTTGCCACAAACGGCGACGACTCGTGCTGAATTTGTCTTCACTGAAGAATTCTACGAAGGCTTATTTGGTTTAGGCGAGAATGAAAAATTAGATGATGCTTACTGGCAACAACTGATTAAAGTTCGTTCTGAAGTGAACCGTGTATTAGAAATCGCCCGTAACGACAAAGTGATCGGTGGTGGTTTAGAAGCAGAAGTAACGGTTTATGCTAACGATGAATATCGCACGTTGTTAGAACAATTAGGCAATGAATTACGTTTCGTGTTAATTACCTCAAAAGCGGAAGTGAAACCATTAGCTGACAAACCTGCGGATGTGGCTGCGGGTGAGTTAGAGGGTATTGCGGTAAGCGTAGTACGTTCTAACGGTGAAAAATGTCCACGTTGCTGGCATTATTCTGACAAAATCGGTGTGAATCCTGAACATCCGACACTTTGTCCACGTTGTGTGGAAAACGTAGCGGGTAACGGCGAAGTACGTCAGTTCGCATAAGATTAATATCATAAAGAAAAAGTGCGGTCAAAATTGACCGCTCTTTTTTTATGTTGAAATGAACAGAAATAAAAAAGGCTGACATGAATCAGCCTTAAAGATTTTATTGGTTAAAGGTATTACACACAGAAGGATTAGCGCTTTGTAAGCCTTTGCTGAACCATTCTAGACGCTGTGCCGATGTACCGTGAGTGAAACTATCCGGTACCACATAACCTTGGCTGCGTTTTTGTAAACGGTCATCGCCCACAGCTTCTGCTGCATTAAACGCTTTTTCTTCATCACCGCGTTCAAATAAACCACTTTTCACCGCTTGGCTCGCCCAAACACCGGCGAAACAGTCTGCTTGAAGTTCTAATTGAACAGAAAGTTGATTTGCCGTTTTGCGATCGCTGCTTTGTTGTGCGCGATTTACTTGTGGCAGAATTCCAAGCATATTTTGTACGTGGTGACCAACTTCGTGTGCAATCACATAAGCAAAGGCTGAATCACCTGCTGCACCCAATTTATTTTTCATTTCATTATAGAACGATAAATCAAGGTAAACTTTGCGATCGCTCGGGCAGTAGAATGGACCCATTGCAGATTGACCGGTACCGCAAGCGGTTGGCGTTACGCCATTGTAAAGCACCATGGTTGGCTCGCTATAAGTTTTACCCATTTGTCTGAAATATTGTCCCCAAACGGTTTCAGTATCTGCTAATACAACTTTAGAAAGACTCGCAAGCTGCTGTTCTTCTTGGGTTTCTAATTGTTGAGAGCTTTGTCCTGAAAAATCAGGCGTACCCACTAAGCCTGAAAGATCCACGCCATAATAAGCGCCGACTAAAAGAATGATAATACCGAGCACGCCGGTGCCTTTTCCGCCACCGAAGTTACCGCCGCCAGAGCCACGTCTATCTTCAATATTTGAGCTTTCTCTACGACCTTCCCAACGCATAATTTGTCCTTTCTGAGTGAGTAAATTTAAAATCGGCGTATTCTATCAAAGTGCGGTCAATTTTAGATCAGTTTTCTTGAAATATTTACATAGCTTTACACTCTGATTTATAGACTTCTTAAGGGAATTTCAGTATCGTAATACTCCCTTAAACAAACATACAAAAGGAACTTTAAAATGGGTTTATTTGATTTTGTCAGTGACATTGGTAAGAAAGTTTTCTCTAAAGAAGAAGATGCCTCTAAAGCAGTGACTCAACACATTGCGGAAGACAATCCAGGTGTAGAAAACTTATCGGTTACCGTTGAAAATGGTGTAGCAAATATCCAAGGTGTGGCATCAACCGCAGCGGCATTAGAAAAAGCAGTATTAATGGCGGGTAACATTCAAGGTATCCATTCAGTAACGAGCGATGCAAGCATCAATAACGGTGAAACCTTAGGCAGTGATGAAACATTCTATGTAATCCAAAAAGGTGACACCTTGTGGAAAATCGCAGAGAAAGCTTATGGAAATGGCGCGAAATATACCGCTATCGTTGAAGCGAACAAAGAAGTGATTAAAGACGCGGATAAGATTTTCCCTGGTCAAAAAATTCGTTTACCGAAAGGTTTATAATTCGATAAAAAGTGCGGTTATTTTTGACCGCACTTTTTTCTTTATTCAAAATTGTTGATAAATTGTGCAATTTTAGCCGGTTTTCTATTGAATTTTCCGGTTTCTATCGACTGTTTGATTTTCTTTCGCTATAATTTGGCGGTTTTTTATTTTTACAAACAATAACGTGTTCGGTGTGGTTTTTACCGAGTGCAACATTAATTGAGGTTACAAATGTCATTAAATATTGAAACAACTCAAGGTTTAGAGCGTCGTGTGACGATCACCGTTCCAGCTGAAGCTGTAGAAAAAGCAACTCGTGAAGAATTCAAACGTGCAGCAAAAAATGTACGTGTTGATGGTTTCCGTAAAGGTCACGTGCCAGCTCACATCATTGAACAACGTTTTGGCGCATCAATCCGTCAAGATGTATTAAACGATTTATTACCACGTCATTTCTTTGACGCAGTAATCGCTGAGAAAATTAACATCGCAGGTCGTCCAACTTTCGCTATTGAAACATTCGAACCTGGTAAAGATTTGTCATTCACTGCAACTTTCGAAGTGTACCCAGAAGTTGAATTAAAAGGCTTAGAAAACATCAAAGTTGAGAAACCAACTGTTGAAATCACTGAAGCTGATATCGATAAAATGATCGATGTATTACGTAAACAACAAGCAACTTGGGTTGAAAGCAAAGCAGCAGCGAAAGCAGATTCTCGCGTAACAATCGACTTCGTTGGTTCAGTAGATGGTGAAGAATTCGAAGGTGGTAAAGCAACTGATTTCGTTCTATTCATGGGCCAAGGTCGTATGATTCCTGGTTTCGAAGAAGGTATCGTAGGTCACAAAGCAGGCGAACAATTCGATATCAATGTGACTTTCCCTGCGGAATACCATTCTGAAAACTTAAAAGGTAAAGACGCGAAATTTGCGATCACCTTGAAAAAAGTAGAAGAAATGGAATTACCAGAATTAACAGATGAGTTCGTTGCTAAATTTGGTCCAAACACCAAAACTGTGGCAGATTTACGTGCAGAAATCCGTAAAAACATGGAACGTGAATTGAAAAATGCATTAGTTTCACGTGTTAAACAACAAGTAATCAACGGTTTAATCGAACAAAACCCAATTGATGTTCCAGCTTCTGCAGTAGAAGAAGAAATCAATGTATTACGTAACCAAGCTGCACAACGTTTCGGTGGCAATGCACAACAAGCTGCACAGCTACCACGTGAATTATTTGAAGCGGATGCAAAACGTCGTGTTCAAGTCGGTTTATTATTCTCTGAAGTGATCAAATCAAACGAATTGAAAGTGGATGAAGAACGTGCGAAAGCAATGATCGCGGATATCGCTTCTGCTTACGAACAACCAGCTGAAGTAGTTGAATATTACAGCAAAAATGAAGAGTTAATGAACAACATTCGCAACGTAGTATTAGAAGAACAAGCAGTTGATGCCGTTCTTGCTAAAGCTCAAGTGACTGAAAAAGCGTCTTCATTTGATGAGATCATGAATCCACAAGCATAATAATTGATAGAACGTGAATTAAATTCACAAGCATATCATCGAAAAGTGCGGTTGTTTTTTTCAATGAAAAGCGACCGCATTTTTGTTTTTACTGATTTTCGGGTAGAATATTGCCCGATTTTTTAGCACATATTTAGGGGCAAAAATGAGTGTAATTCCTATGGTTGTCGAACAAACCTCTCGTGGTGAACGTTCGTACGACATTTATTCCCGCCTATTAAAAGAGCGCGTGATCTTCTTGAGTGGTGAAGTAGAAGATCGTATGGCAAATTTGATCGTGGCACAGCTACTTTTCTTAGAATCAGAAGATCCGAAAAAAGACATCAATATTTATATTAACTCACCGGGTGGCTCGGTGACTGCGGGTATGGCAATTTACGATACCATGCAATTTATTAAACCGGATGTGCGTACCCTTTGTATTGGTCAAGCTTGCTCAATGGGCGCATTCTTACTTGCGGGTGGTACAGCAGGAAAACGTGCAGCATTACCGAATGCACGTGTAATGATTCACCAACCGTTAGGTGGTTTCCGTGGACAAGCATCCGATATTCAGATCCACGCACAAGAAATTTTAAAAATTAAACAAACCTTAAACGAGCGTCTTGCTTTCCATACTGGTCAAAGCATCGAGCGTATCGAAAAAGACACTGATCGTGATAACTTTATGTCGGCAGAAGAAGCAAAAGCTTACGGCTTAGTGGACGATGTGTTGATTAAACGTTAAGGATTTAACATGACAACAAATGATAACGATCTTCACTGTTCTTTCTGCGGAAGAGAAAAAAGTGAAGTAGGTAAATTAATTGCGGGTACAGATGGTTATATTTGTAACGAGTGTATCGAGCTTTGCCACAGTATGTTGGAAGACAGTGGTGAAATCGAAACACCTAGCGAACTGGCAGTTGAAGAAAAATTACCAACCCCACACGAAATTCGTGCGCACTTAGATGATTATGTGATTGGGCAAGATTATGCGAAAAAAGTCTTGTCAGTGGCGGTTTATAATCACTATAAACGTTTACGTACGAACCACCAAAGCAATGATGTGGAATTAGGTAAAAGTAACATCTTGTTAATTGGTCCAACAGGTAGCGGTAAAACCTTATTAGCTCAAACCTTAGCGCGTCGTTTGAATGTGCCTTTTGCTATGGCCGATGCGACGACGTTAACTGAAGCCGGTTATGTAGGCGAAGATGTGGAAAATGTTCTGCAAAAATTATTGCAAAACTGCGATTACGATACAGAAAAAGCAGAGCAGGGCATTATCTATATTGATGAAATTGATAAAATTAGCCGTAAATCAGAAGGCGCATCTATTACTCGAGATGTGTCTGGTGAAGGTGTGCAACAAGCCTTGTTGAAATTAATTGAAGGCACTATTGCGTCTGTACCGCCACAAGGTGGACGTAAACATCCTCAACAAGAAATGTTGAAAGTGGACACCTCAAAAATCCTCTTTATTTGTGGTGGGGCATTTGCTGGCTTAGATAAAATCATCGGTAAGCGTACACAAACTGATACTGGAATTGGTTTTGATGCGAAAGTAGAGAAGGAAGAAGAGAAAGAAAATCTTTCTGAATTATTCCGTCAAGTTGAGCCAGATGATTTAATGAAATTTGGTTTGATTCCAGAATTTATTGGTCGTCTTCCAATGATTGCGCCATTAAGCGAATTAGATGAAGAGGCGTTGATTCAGATCCTGACTCAACCGAAAAATGCACTGACCAAACAATATCAAGCATTATTTGGCTTAGAAGATGTAGAGCTTGAATTTACACCAGAAGCATTAAAAGCGATGGCGAAAAAAGCCCTTGAACGTAAAACCGGTGCACGTGGTTTACGCTCAATCGTTGAGGCTGTATTGTTAGATACGATGTATGATTTACCTTCAATCGAAAACTTACAAAAAGTGATTGTGGATGAAGAAACCATCGTTGATAACAAACCACCAAAACTTGAATATAAAAATTAACGGAAAGTGCGGTTGTTTTTTCTAACATTTTTCATAGGCAATTCCGAAAGAAAATGCTACAATCGCACGTTCTGAAATTAATCTAAAAATTATTTATCCCTTATTTTATACGGATTCAATTATGGCAACTGAAATTGTTGAGAAAAAGAAACACGACCAAGAACAAGTCGTAGAAGGAAAATCAAAAGGCTTAAACACGCTTCTTTGGATTCTTTCTGTGGCATTTTTTACCGCCGCAGCAATTGGTAACGTTTATTTTAAAGAAGCCTTTTCTTTACCAGTGCGTGTAGTTGGCGTAGTTGTCGCCTTATTAATTGCCTTTGGTTTCGCTGCAATTACCAACCAAGGTACAAAAGCTCGTACATTCTTTAGCGAAGCAAAAGTTGAAGGTCGTAAAGTGGTATGGCCAACTCGTGCAGAAACACGTCAAACAACTTTAATCGTTATTGCGGTAACGGTGCTTACTTCTTTATTCTTCTGGGCAATTGATTCAATTATCATTGCATTGATTAACTTCTTAACTGATTTGAGATTCTAAAATGAGCGAAACTGAAAACGTATCCAAAAAACGTTGGTATGTATTGCAAGCATTCTCAGGCTTTGAGAGTCGTGTTGCAATCACATTGCGTGAATATATCAAACAACAACAAATGGAAGATCAGTTTGGCGAAGTGTTAGTGCCGACTGAAGAAGTCGTTGAAAACGTAGCAGGTAAACGTCGTAAAAGTGAACGTAAATTCTTCCCTGGCTATGTATTAGTTGAAATGGCAATGAATGATGACACATGGCACTTAGTGAAAAGTGTACCACGTGTAATGGGCTTTATCGGTGGTACACCAGATAAACCAGCACCAATTTCTAAACGTGAAGCGGATTTAATTTTAAATCGTTTAGAGCAAAGTGCTGAAAAACCACGTCATCGTAAAGAATATCAACCAGGTGAAGAAGTGCGTGTGACAGAAGGTCCATTTGCTGACTTTAATGGTACGGTTGAAGAAGTAGATTACGAAAAAGGCCGCTTAAAAGTGTCAGTATCTATCTTCGGTCGTGCAACACCAGTTGAGCTTGAATTTGGTCAAGTGGAAAAAACACGTTAATTTCCCTTTTCTAAAGTAAGAGATTTAATGACCGCACTTAAACAATAAAGTGCGGTTGTTTTTCGAGTAGTTTTTCTACTTGAAATTTCGAGGCTGATTAATTAAAATACAGCCTTTCATTAACAGGGGAGCCGATTTCGGCGTTATCACCCATTTAGAGGAAACTAAAAAATGGCAAAAAAAGTCCAAGCATACGTTAAGTTGCAAGTTGCAGCTGGTATGGCAAACCCATCACCACCAGTTGGTCCTGCATTAGGTCAACAAGGTGTGAACATCATGGAATTCTGTAAAGCATTCAACGCTCGTACTGAGAGCATTGAAAAAGGTTTACCAATTCCAGTTGTTATCACTGTATATGCAGACCGTTCATTCACTTTCATTACTAAAACTCCACCAGCAGCAGTATTATTGAAAAAAGCTGCAGGTATCAAATCTGGTTCTGGTAAACCGAACAAAGATAAAGTGGGTAAAGTAACTTTAGATCAAGTTCGTCAAATCGCTGAAACTAAAGCAGCAGATATGACTGGCGCGACTATCGAAACTAAAATGAAATCAATTGCTGGTACTGCTCGCTCAATGGGCTTAGTGGTGGAGGAATAATACGATGGCTAAATTGACTAAAAAAATGAAAGCAATCAAAGCTGGCGTAGATTCTACTAAAGCATATGAAATCAACGAAGCAATCGCGTTATTAAAACAATTCGCAACAGCTAAATTCGTTGAAAGTGTTGACGTTGCAGTAAACTTAGGTATCGATCCTCGTAAATCAGACCAAAACGTTCGTGGTGCAACTGTATTACCACACGGTACAGGTCGTGAAGTACGCGTAGCTGTGTTCACCCAAGGTGCTAACGCAGATGCAGCTAAAGAAGCTGGCGCTGATTTAGTCGGTATGGAAGATTTAGCAGAGCAAATCAAAAAAGGCGAAATGAACTTTGACGTTGTTATCGCTTCTCCTGATGCAATGCGTGTTGTTGGTCAATTAGGTCAAGTATTAGGCCCACGTGGTTTAATGCCAAACCCTAAAGTTGGTACCGTAACACCAAACGTTGCTGAAGCAGTTAAAAATGCTAAATCTGGTCAGATCCGTTATCGTAACGATAAAAACGGTATCATCCACACAACAATTGGTAAAGCAAACTTCTCTGAAGTTCAATTAAAAGAAAACCTTCAAGCATTATTGGCTGCTTTAAACAAAGCAAAACCAACTACTGCAAAGGGTATCTTTATCAAGAAAGTAAGCATCTCTACAACTATGGGTGCTGGTGTGGCTGTTGATCAAGCTTCACTATAATTAAGCGTTAAAACTTAATTCAAATTAACCGCACTTTGGATAACTAAAGCGCGGTTATTTTTTTCAACGAGTTAAATGTTGAGAATATAAAAAGAGCGGTCAAATTTCATTGTGTTTTGAATTTGACCGCTCTTTTTTATGGGAGATTATTTCGCTAAAGCGAAAATGGCTTCAATAGCTTCTTTAGTATACGTTTTTTCCACTTTCGCTCTGATTGCAGTTTGAGCTGCATTTTCAACAATTTCAGCTAAGGTTTTATTATCAATGCCAAGTTGTTCAAGGCGGGTTGGCGTATCGATTTTATCAAACCAGGCTTTTAAGGCGAAGATGCCGTCTTCAGCCTTGTCTAAGCCAAATATTTCTTTAGCAAAGCGTTTGAATTGAGCAGGTCTTTGAGATTGGTACCATTGCATCCACGCAGGCATAATGACGGACAGCCCAGCGCCATGTGGCACATCTGAAATCGCACTCATGGAATGCTCAATCATATGATTGGGGAAACCGTAAGGTGAGATACCTAAATGGGTTAAGCCGTTTAACGCAAGTGTAGCTGCCCAGGCAAATTCAGCACGCGCATTGAGATCTTGTGGGTCATTAAGCAAGATTTCAGTCGTACGGATAACGGTTTTAATATTGCTTTCTACTAAGAAATCAATAATTTCAGGGCGATATTCTGCGGTGAAATAGGCTTCAATCGAATGAGCAATAATATCTGCGGCAGAATACACTAAATAATCACGACTGACGGTCGCTTGTAATTTCGGATTAATGACCGATACTTTTGGGAATAAATGATTGTTGTGAATCGAATATTTTTGCTGCGTTTCTTCATTGGTAATGACTGAGCCCCAGTTCATTTCGCTGCCTGTTGCCGCAAGGGTGATTACATCAAAAATCATTAATGCTTTTTGCACCGGTGTGCCTTTAAAGAAGTCCCAAGTATCACCGTCATAACACGCACCAGCTGCGATCGCTTTCGCACTATCAAGGCAAGAGCCGCCACCGATACTCAACACACTATCTGCACCAAAGGCTTTTGCCATTGCAACGGCTTCACGAACTTTGCTGATTGTCGGGTTACTTTTTACCCCACCACATTCAATGTATTCAATTCCCTGCTCACGTAAGCTTTTAGCCACATCTTCAAATAAACCGGATTGTTTGACTCGCTCACTGCCATAGATAATTAAGGCCTTTTTTGCACCGTATTCGTGCATATATTTACCCATCTCTTTTTCTTTATCGAGGCCAAATTCAATGCGAGTAGGGTTTTGAAAACTAAATGGATACATATTTATCTCCTTATTATCTATTAAGTGCGGTCAGTTTTTGCGTTGTTTTTATTCCACAAAGTAATGCGGAATGAAGTGGCTATCATTGCCAGTAACTGGGGTAAAATCTTCTCTCAATCCGATGCCACAAGCCACATCACCGACAACCCAAGAACCAATCATAGGATACATACCATCAAAATTTGGCAGTTCAAATTTTTGTTGATAGATATAGCCTGCTTGATCATAAAAGGCAGAATACTCACTGCCTTTGGCAGCAAATTCTAGACCATTACGTTTTTCATAGTAAGAAACATTGGCGCCCTCACGGCCTAAGGTCGGTTTTTTCACCCATATTGATTGACGATCGGTAATATCATGCTTACTAAAGTAAGCAGGGAGTAATAATGGATGATTTGGATGTTTTTGCCATAATTTCGCTAATAGCACTTTATTGCTTAATAGTAATTTCCACGCCGGTTCAATAAAAGTGGTGGAGGAATTAAGCATGTGTGGTGCATATTCTGTGGTGGTCATCCATTCAAGCGGATAGAGCTTAAATAAACAATCAATAGGTTGATTATTCAGATCGAGGAATTGCTGACTATCTTTATCGTAACCCACGTCTTCAATGGCAAGCTGATGAATATGCCAACCTGCGTTGTAAGCCACATCTGCTAGGTAATCGATATTGCCCCAATCTTCACGCCCCGCTTCTTGCATGGCACTAAAATGGAAATCGTTTAGCCCAGTTTGTTGTTGAATAAACTGAAAGCGATTAAGCAATTCTTCGTGAATCCAATTGAATTGGTCACGATGTGCTAAGCCTTCAATTTGCTCTAACCATTGCCATTGCACCACGGCAGCTTCAAGCAGAGAAGTTGGGGTATCAGCATTGTATTCAAACATTTTCAGGTTTTCACCGTCATAACCAAAATCAAAACGGCCATATAAGTACGGTACGTTTTTAGCCCATGTTTGTTCAATCAGATTTTTTTGCAAATCGGTGAAGCGATAATGGGCATAATCACCTTGTTTCACTTCATCTGCAACAAAGTCCATACACATGGCGTGCAATTCGTTGGTGGCATCTTCAATACGATCGATTTCAGCTAAGGTAAATTCATACGCTACATTATCCGACCAATAATGCGAGCCATCAGAGGAAGGCAGATTATAGTAATCAAAGCCCACATCTAATAATTGTTGCACCATATTGGGGCGAGTAGGAAAGCCTGTGATTCGTTTCATATTTAACCGCCTGAGCTACGGCTGCTGCTTGAGCTAGCGCTTTTAAAGCCACCGCGTGAAACCGGTTTGCTGTAAGTGCTACCGGCATTGCCTTTAACTAATACAGGCTTACCGACAGAACGATTAGTTTGCGGTTGGATAACTTGACCCGTTGGCGTAGAAACAGCACGGTTACTTGGATTGTAGCTAGGCCCTAAAAATGACCCCACCGTACGCGCGATCATATAACCCATTGCGGCGCCTGCAATCGCACTGCCCATACTGCCATGTCCTTCTCCTGTTGCAGAGCTCGTGTGGCTTGTTCCCTCAGCGCTGCTTGAATTGCCAGAGTGAGTTGCTCCATCTGGATTTAAGGTTTGTTTGACGGTCTGATTGTCTTCTGACCATTCGCTATTATTGCTTGGACGTGTATTTAAATTGCCCGAGAGAGAGGAGCCTGAGCCAGCATGTGCTGTGGTGGTGCTGTTATTTTCATTAGATTGGTCAGCTTCGCATAATTCAATTTTTTGCCAATCGGCTAAACAATCCTCAAGGCTGTTATAAACATCTCGTTGAACTTGCTCTTCTGAGCAGCCGCCCAATAAAGCTACAATAGAAAGGCTTACGAGAACTTGATTTTTCTTTTTCATCATAGGGTTAAAGTGTTAATAATTCAGTTAAATGATTGATTTCTAATGTAGGCAAAACACTTGCTTCAGTAAATGAATTGAGATCTTTGCCTGATAAATTGATCCATACAGCTTGGCAGCCAGCTTGAATGGCGCCTTGAACATCCGTGGTTAAGTTATCACCAATATGTAAAATTTCACTCGGTTTTACGCCAAAATAATGGGCGGTTTGGTGGAACAAATCTTGATGAGGTTTCGCTCTGCCTTGTTCTCCACCACGTAAACTCAGCTGAAAGTGTTCAAACCCAATACGTTTTGCAATCACATTACCATTGGTAATCACGCTAAGCGGGTAGCGATCTTTAAGTTGGTTTAATACTTCAATGCTTTCAGTGGGCACATCAATTTTATGTCGCCATTCAATAAATTCTTCCATAGCGAGGGCCAAAGTGCGGTCAATTTCAACCGTACTTTTACTATGATGCGCCAGTAAGTGCCGTAACGTTTCGACACGCCAGGCGATCACATCTTCAGCAATCAAGGAATCTTTCTCCGCCAGTTGCCATTTCCATTCTCGCCAATATTCTGAGGTAAGATCGCTCAGTTGTGCGTGTTCTTGCACACATTGAAGAAAATGCTCTTCGGCCAAACGAATGACATCACTATTATCATAAAGGGTGTCATCAAGGTCAAAACTCATAACCTTGAAAGGCTGAAGACCGCGGTAAAATCGCATAATTAATCCTATTTAATGGTATTGACACCAAGCCATGCGGTCGCACGTTCATTGGTGATCTCTTCGTGTGTCCACATGCTCATTAAGTCAGGCTGAGGATGTTTATTGGTGTTATAGCCGATCAAATGAGCAAAATCAAATACGGCATGGGGATAGCCGTTAATAAGCAATAAGGCTAAATAACCGCTTTCATCCCAGCAGATTTCTAATTTACGAGCTTCGTGGTGATTGCGTGTGTTATCGACGTTATAAACGTGTAAGCAATCGACAATAGGTTGTGCATTTTGACGCATATCTAACGCATAAAAATAGCCCGTTTCACCGTCATCTTCAAACATTACCGCCAGATGATCATGCACAGTTGAGTGTGTGCCGACTTGTTTTGGTTGACCGAGAAAGAGTTGATCTTCGAGGGTTAAATGTAACATGGTATTTCCTAATCAAATTGTGTAGTCCAGTGACTACTATGGTGTGCCTGAAAGCAAAGTTCAACCTGTGCGGGCGTATTTTTTTCTTCATTCATTGATGGCAGTTCATTTAATGCAAAATAGGCAGATTGAACGGTTTCACTATTTGGTTGAAATTCACCACTTAATGGTTCGCACATGACGAAGGTTTTGAGTACAGGATGTACAAAAGGCGGAAAATTGCGTTTATGTTGTTCATGAATAGCAATAATAAAAGTCGGCTTAACATTAAGCCCCGCTTCTTCGCGTACTTCTTTAATCGTATTACTATGAATGGTTTCTAGCACATCTATCCAGCCGCCAGGCAGTGACCAAAGACCATCATTTTCTTGTACTAATAAAATTTTATCATCTTTGAAAATAGCTGCGCGCGAATCGATTTTAGGGGTTTGATAACCAGCCCCATTGCAGAAAAACGGTTTGACAGTTTCTTTGGGTATGGCTGTTTTATAAGCGAGCATTTCAGCAGACAAATCCCGCAAACGTTCATAGCGCTCAATATCATAGATATTTTTGCAATAAGTTAGCCCGTTTTGTGCAATGCTTTGGATTTCGATAGCCCAAGATAGCCAAGGTTCAGTAAGAAGTGAATCAGATTGTGTCTTCATAAAAACACCTTAAAAAAACACCGCACTTTTGTGCAAAGTGCGGTGCTATTTTACCTTAAATTAAGCAAAAATTATGCTTGACCTTTAACCGCTTTTAAACCTAAGAACGGAGCTGGTGTGCCAGCACGTTCTAATGCTTCTTCGATACGGATTAATTGGTTGTATTTCGCAATACGGTCAGAACGGCTCATAGAACCAGTTTTGATTTGACCTGCTGCTGTACCAACCGCTAAATCAGCGATAGTCGCATCTTCGGTTTCACCTGAACGGTGAGAGATAACCGCAGTGTAACCTGCATCTTTAGCCATTTTGATTGCTGCTAAAGTTTCAGTTAAAGAACCGATTTGGTTGAATTTGATTAAGATAGAGTTTGCGATACCTTTTTCGATACCTTCTTTTAAGATTTTGGTGTTAGTGACAAATAAGTCGTCGCCCACTAATTGAACGCGGTCGCCTAACACTTTAGTTTGGTATGCAAAACCATCCCAGTCAGATTCATCTTGACCATCTTCGATAGACACGATTGGGTATTGTTTAGTTAACTCTTCAAGATAGTGTGTGAACTCTTGAGAAGTGAATGAACGGCCTTCGCCTTTCATTTCGTATTTGCCAGTTTCTTTGTTGTAGAATTCAGAAGATGCACAGTCCATTGCTAAAGTCACGTCTTTACCTAATACATAACCTGCTTTTTCTACAGCTTCTTTGATACATGCTAAAGCGTCAGCGTTAGAGGCTAAGTTAGGTGCAAAACCACCTTCATCACCTACAGCAGTGCTCATGCCTTTAGATTTTAATACTTTCGCAAGGTTGTGGAATACTTCAGCACCGATACGAAGTGCTTCACGTAATGTTTTCGCACCAACTGGTTGAATCATGAATTCTTGGATATCAACATTGTTATCTGCGTGCTCACCACCGTTGATGATGTTCATCATTGGTAATGGCATAGAGTAAACGCCTGGCGTGCCGTTAAGTTCTGCGATGTAAGCGTAAAGAGGTAAACCTTTAGATGCTGCAGCGGCTTTTGCGTTTGCTAAAGATACCGCTAAGATTGCGTTTGCACCGAAGTTAGATTTGTTTTCAGTACCGTCTAAATTGATCATGATTTGGTCGATTTCAGCTTGGTTAGACGCTTCTTTACCCACTAATGCATCTGCGATAGGACCGTTTACTGCTGCAACTGCTTTTAATACACCTTTGCCTAAGAAACGAGATTTGTCGCCGTCACGTAATTCTAATGCTTCACGAGAACCAGTAGATGCACCTGATGGCGCAGCTGCTAAACCAACGAAACCACCTTCAAGATGAACTTCAGCTTCCACAGTTGGGTTACCACGAGAGTCGATGATTTCACGACCAATGACTTTAACGATTTTTGCCATTTTGTTTTCCTCTGTTTAAAGTTAATTAAAATTAGTTAGGCGAACCTAAAGTGGCAATATAATAAAGCAAATTTAGAAATTTGTCTTGGAAAAATGACCGCACTTTGATCTGTATCTTGTTTTTCAATAAAGTGCGGTGAGATTTTGTCTCTTTTTATCCAATATCTATTTAATTTTAGTGGATTTATCCATAAAAGTTCGTTAAAGTGCCAGTAAATTCCATACTATTTCAGTATGAATTATTAAGTGTTAATTAAGACTTTATAGAATAAAAAAGGAATGATTATGTCTGTTTCAACATTTTTCGAAAAGACTAAAGCGCAGATAAAAAATGCAGTGTCTGCACATCCGATTGAAATTTTTCTAATTAGTGCATTTGCAATTGGAATTTGGTTTATGGAATTAGGGACTCATAAAGAAAATGATCATTTGGCTTACTGGGTATTTGAGCCAATGCTATTTATCTTTATTTATCTCTCTCGACCATATTCTTGGTATCGTTTTTCATGGATTGTGCCATTGGTGGCGCTAGCTATCATTGGCATGACCAATGATAGTGCAGAGTTTTATCTATCGAGTCCAAAATTTTGGGGCGCAAATTTTATTGCGTTACTGGTGTTATTAGGGTTTCCATTTGAAAAAAATAATCAAGGGTTTACCTACCGTAATTTTACCAATCTATTCCATCTTGGCTTAGCGACAATGGTATGGTTGTTGGTGTTTGGATTAGTAGCAGCGATTCTATTTACAATTACTACACTCTTTAGTGTCGAGTTTTCTGATAGTTTCTATGAGCATTTTTATACATCTTTAGGCATTTTTACTTTGCCACTCTTTTTCTTAGTATTCCAACAACGCCAAGCTAAATCAGAAATGACGTTAAATCGCATTTTTGAGATCTTAGTTAATTTTGTATTAGCACCAGCATTGATGATTTTCACTGTGTTGCTTTATGCTTATGTTGTGCAAATTATTTTTGAAGGCGTATTACCAAAAGGCATGCTGGCGAATATTACCTTGCCTTACCTGCTTGGTGGTTTAGGCGTATATGCATTACGTTCTATTTGTGCTAAAGCCCGCTGGGAAACTTTCTTTAAGTTCTATCCGTATCTATCTATTGTGCCAATCGTGTTATTATGGTTGGCGATTGATCGCCGTATTAGTGCCTATGCTTGGACGGAACAACGTATTTATTTAGTGGCTTTGGCTACGGCGATTACGATTGCTTATGCGATTCTGATTGTGCCAAAAGCACGTCAATACCGCCTGATTTCTGGGGTTGTCATGGTGGCAATTTTCGCTATGACTTGGATTGTTAAACCACAAGAAATTGCTTACCAAAGCCAAACTGCACGTTTTGAACAGTTATTGAAAAAACTTAATTTATCAGATGGCTTAGGCAAAATTCGTGATGATATAGATTTTGTCGAACGTTTAGAGAATATGCCGAAGAGCGAGCTTAAAGATTGGGAAGAATTAGATAATGTAACATTTTATATGGTTCGTCATATAGCGCTAGACTCTTATGTAGAAGATCCTTATAAAGAAAGACACGAGATATTTAAGCAGAGATATGGTGAAAAATCTGAAGAACTTGTTACATTAAATATTTATGGTGATCATATCAGCATCAATAGCCAAGTAATTAGCGACCGAAAAACAACAATAGAATTTCTATGGGAGTCAATTGATGTCACGCCGTATAAAAAATGGATTCGTGTACCAAGACCTGGATTTTATCGTACAGAGGTTCAGACTTATATGAAATCTGATGAAAAAGCGGATAAGCACGAAGAGAAGCCAGAGGTTTGCTTTGTTGAAGATCATGACAGATATTGTACTAATATGGATGAACATATTCACAAAGTATTCAAGGAACATCAATTAGACCCGATGAAAAAAATGTCTAAAGCTGATCTTAAACCGTTTACTCAAGATTTATTAAAAATTGATGGACCAAGTTTCACGGTTTATTTGAGAGAGCTTGAAATGGAGTTTAGTAAGGAAAAAGGTTATTACTATAGTGAAGTATCTGTACAAGCTATTTTTGATAAGTAACCCTAAATAAAAAACGCTGTGATATTTCACAGCGTTTTTGCAACAATTAGCTAAAAATGATCGTTTTTTATTTCTGCCATGTTGTTTTCTGTCCATAAAATTTAATGGTTGATAGGTAAATTTAATATGTCTGCAATTTCTATTATGCGAGGCGCGGCTGATTTTGGGCAAACTAAGCAATAGAAATTGTCGGAACCCGTATCAACATAAAGTAAAGTATAATCACTTATCGCTTCTACTTTAGCCTTAATATGTGCAAACTCATGCTTTGCCTCTTCGAAAGTGATTTCGAAAGTTTGTTCAAGAGCTTCTGAAAGAAAATGATTGAGTGAGTCATAATCAATTTTCCAATCATCTTGATAGCAATGAAGATAACTTCTGATAAGCTCTAATTTAGCGTATTCTTCATCGAAATCTTCGTCCTCATAGATATCACCAAATGCGATCATTTTTTCTCGACATTTTTCTAGGTCTTTATTTAGCCATTTATAGAGGCTTTTAACTTGCTTAATATATTTTGCTTTGATGTATTTTTTCGTTTCAAGCAACATAAGTAACTCATCAAATAAGGCATCTTGATTGATTTCATTTTCACGTCTGTCAATGCTATCGCAAATCAAATCAACGGCTTGTTTTAACAAATCAAACTTGTAATGTTGTTCATCAAGCGGTTTGGCATAATAAATCGCAGCCATTAAATCCAAAATAAAAAGCTTATCAGTATGTTGTAACGAATATGCAGCATCACGAATAGGTTGCCCAGCAAATAGCTCAATTCTTTGCGGAAATTCAAATTCAGTTTCTTTAATAATATATTCATATTCCTTATGCGGTTTTATGCCGAACCCAATATTTAAAAAAGAATAGCCAGAACCATTAAAAAATTCTTCTCGAGAAGCAGGTACGAATCCCATTGGGTTACAGAATTGGCTTTGTAAATCATACATGTCGCCGCCAAAATCTAATTCATTAAATTTTTCTTTTGAGTAATCGTCCCAATTATCAGAATAGTAAAATTGATAGGCGTAAATATCTGTTTCAAAGACATTGTTTTTGACAAGTAAATCACCATCAGGTTGATTTTTAAGATAATGCTCAATTTTGGCGAGTTTTTGGTCTAATAATGTGAAATCTTCAGGCTTTTCAATCGCGTTTAAAACCGCATCAACTGAAGATAAAAATTGCTCATAATGTGGACTATGTTGATTAAATGGCTTTGCCTGCATCATATTCTGAAAAAGATTATCCGCTTGATCTGTTTCGGCGAAAACGAAGCTATCCTGATCTGGAAAAACAAAAACTCTAAAAAGTGAGCTATCTGTTGGGTTTAATTTAAAATCAATAGAAAGAAATAATTGTACCCAATTTTCCTTTTCAAATTCTATGCGCGTGATACAAGGCAGTTTCATTGTTTTTGTTAGGAGCAAATTGAGAGGTTGGTATAAATCAGATAAACCCGTATTTTCTAGCAATTCAGATTCATCTAAATTGGCTTTACCATAATGCCAATAGGTTGCGATTGCCATTGGCGCAACCTTGTGATTTCTGACAAACAACCACTCAAATGGCTCTTCTTTCGCCTTAAAATATTGAAAGATTTTGTCCAGTTTGGTTATTAATGTTTTGTCTAATTTTTCAGTGTGTGGTTTAGATTTAAAAAACATCATAAGCAGTCTAGTTAGAATAGGTAGTTTAAAAGTGGTTTATTGATAATATTCATATTTCTTTGTGGTTTTATCTAACCATCTGCCTTTTTCATCATACATAATGCTTTCAATCACATTACCGTATTGATCAAATTTATGACGCGTTGTGAGCGTTTCTTCTAATTTCCCATGTTGATCAAAAATTTGGCGTTTTAATTCATTGTGGTTTTTGTCATAAGTAAAATCTGCTCGTCCCTCATTAAAAGGCGTGTTATGTACAAAGTCGCCATTTTCGAGATAACGATAAGTTTCGCAATTACTTTCTTTTCCACTGTCATCAAAATCACAAACCTTGATGAGTTTATCGTCCTTGTAATGGAATTTTTTCGCATGGCCGTCAATCATCTTTGCATAATAAACGGCTTCAGAGATGAGTTTACCATCTTTGTCGTAAACTCTTTTGATGTAATCTTCTTGAAAATTCGGTTTTTTCGGCTTTTTGCCTACATAGGTGATTTCTAAAATGATACCCGAACCATCGCTGTTTTCTTGATAATGGTAGAGTTTTCCATGAGCCTCTTTATCGATAGTGTAACGAATTTCTTCTAATTGATTGTTTTGATCATATCGATAATTCGCCGTCGTTTTATAGGAATATTCAGATTCTTGGGTAATCTCTTCAGTTTTAATTAAAAAGCCTTGCTCGTTATAAAATTGACGAACATCGTTCGTGACCACTTCTCCTTCTACCGTTTCTGGATTATCTTCCGACTGTGAAATAACGGACTTCACTTTGCCTTGTAAGTGATTAGCTTGCCAATCAGTTTGAATAGGGAAAAGTGCGAAAGCACAGGTAGAAAGGCTAGAGAGAAGGGTTGTCAGTAAAAATTTATGCATGGTTATTCCTTTTATAACAAGCAGTTGAATTGAAGAATGTTTTATAAATATATTTAAAAGTAACCACTTATTTAAGTTAGATAAATAGTTGACTAAAATGTTATACTAATTCAAATGTTTTTTGAAGTGTAATTAAATAAATTTGCTTTTTTATGGGGTAAGAAAATGATGAAAGTATTCCGGGAAGTGGTAATTTTTCTGTCTTGATAAGAAAAGCATAATACACAAATATATTGATTAAGAGAGATATTAGGAAATATGAAGCTTTTAAAGACACCATTAGAAATATGTTTGTGGACAATTGGTATATTGCTTGGAATTGCCACATTATTATTTATTTTGAGTTATTTCGTATTTTATTTTTTGTTTTCTTCAGCTCCACAAGATTGGGCGCTTAGAGGTGTTCAGTTACAAGATAAACCGTATTTAGCAGGTATTGATGATTTATCTCCGAATGCATTTGTTTTTGCAACAACCGGAGAAGATGCGCCAGATTATGTTATTACGCTCGATAATACATATTTTAAGTGGGGCGATTTTCGTTTAAATAAACTTTCATTAAATAGTCATGTTGTTAGAATCAATAATTTGGTTAGATTGGGTGAACAACATGATACTGACTTAGGCATGCCAGAAACGATTTCTATTAATGGACAGTCTTGTTTGAGTAGAGGAAGTTTTGTTTTTGTACGAATAAAAGGTAAGGGGCCTTCGATGTCTTATTCTGATTTTACCTTAGCTAGTTGTGAAATACCTGAAGGCGAGGTTATTCTACCGACGATTCGTTTAAAGAGTAAAGTTGCATTTTATGAAAATCGCCAGCTTAATTATGATTACCTTTGGAAACATAATGAGTTAATAAGTTCACAAATAATGCAAGCTCATAGTTATAATGCGAACTTTATAGAGCCGAGTTTGCAAGTTCAGCTAGCCAATGATAAAGATAAATTTGATATTTGGTGGTATTACACTGATTTAACCAATCATGCGAAGCTTATCCAAGTTGTTCACGGTGATTACATGGATGAAGCCAGTAGTGAAAGGAATTTTGTTATTGGTGAGTGTCGTTATAAAGTAGGTAACACTCGAATTTATCTCACTGATTTAACAAAAGATACCGCACATTGGCATTTTATTGATGATTTCGATTCAGGTGATATTTCTGATAAATGTAAAATGCAGATCTTGCCTTATCGTTTAGTGAAACAGTAATAGAATCAATCAAATTAAAATGCTTAAAAATGCAAAGTGCGGTCAAAAATTCTTGTGTTTTTGACCGCACTTATTTATTGAATTATCAACAAATTACTTTTCAGTTTTTAACTGATTTTCTCTTGCTGCTTTGACAAAGCCTTCGAATAATGGGTGGCCATCACGAGGCGTTGACGTAAATTCTGGGTGGAATTGACATGCCACAAACCAAGGGTGGTTTGGTACTTCAATGATTTCCACTAATTTACGATCCGCAGATAAGCCAGTTACTTTAAGACCTGCTTTTTCAATTTGTGGAAGCAGATTATTATTCACTTCATAACGGTGGCGGTGACGTTCTTCAATGGTTTCTTTGCCATATAATGCACGCGCTTTTGAGCCTTCAATTAAATGACATTGTTGTGCCCCTAAACGCATTGTGCCACCAAGATCTGAATTGTCATCACGAGTTTCAATGTGGCCTTCCGCATCTTGCCATTCCGTAATCAAACCAACAACTGGTTGCTCACAGTTACGATCAAATTCAGATGAATTCGCTTTCTCAAGACCTGCAACATTACGCGCGTATTCGATTAATGCAATTTGCATCCCTAAACAAATGCCTAGGTAAGGCACATTGTTTTCACGTGCATATTTAGCGGTTAAGATTTTGCCTTCTACACCGCGATAGCCAAAACCGCCCGGTACTAAAATACCATCGACACCTTTTAATACATCAGCACCTTTCGTTTCAACATCTTGAGAATCAATGTATTTAATATGCACGCTTAAACGGTTTTTTAAGCCAGCGTGTTTTAAGGCTTCGTTCACTGATTTATATGCATCAGGTAATTCAGTATATTTACCTACCATACCGATGGTCACATCGCCCACAGGGTTGGCTTCTTGATAAAGCACTTGTTCCCATTCAGAAAGATCTGCTTCAGGGCAGTTTAAGTGGAAACGTTGGCAGATAAATTCATCCAAACCTTGTGATTTCAATAACGCAGGAATTTGGTAGATTGAATTTACATCTTTTAATGAGATGACCGCACGTTCTGGTACGTTACAGAATAAGGCGATTTTTGCACGCTCGTTTGGTGGAATCATGCGATCTGAGCGGCAGATAAGCACATCTGGCTGAATACCAATTGAAAGTAATTCTTTTACAGAATGTTGAGTTGGTTTGGTTTTTACTTCGCCCGCCGTTGGGATGTATGGCACTAACGTTAAGTGCATAAAGAGAGTATTCTCACGGCCTACTTGTACGGCAAGTTGACGAAGTGCTTCTAAGAATGGAAGCGATTCAATATCACCCACTGTTCCGCCTACTTCCACAATTACCACATCATGGCCTTGTGCGCCGGCAATCACGCGATCTTTAATTTCATTGGTGATGTGTGGAATCACTTGAATTGTCGCACCTAAATAATCACCACGACGCTCTTTGCGTAATACTTCAGAATAAATTTTACCTGTGGTGAAGTTATTACGTTTTGTCATTTTGGTACGAATAAAACGCTCGTAGTGACCTAAGTCTAAATCGGTTTCCGCCCCGTCTTGTGTCACGAACACTTCACCGTGTTGGGTTGGGCTCATTGTACCCGGGTCCACGTTGATGTAAGGGTCTAATTTCATAATAGTCACGTTTAAGCCACGTGCTTCTAAAATTGCTGCTAATGATGCTGCAGCAATACCTTTACCTAACGATGAAACCACACCGCCTGTGACGAAAATATAATTTGTAGCCATAGTGAGAGACCTAAATATGTTGGGATAAAAATGATTATAGCCAATCATCTTTTATGCAAATTTGTGCAGAATGCTGAAAAGTGCGGTCAAAAATAAAAGATGATTAGCTATCAAGACGGGAGGATAGTCTACCTTATTTGTTGAATTAACTCAACGATTGAATAATCGATCAGGGTTAATTTTCATAGATGAATTATTTAAATGCCAATCTATAGATTTCTAAAATATCCTCTGCTGTACAATTACGTGGATTGCCTCCAGTACAAACATCTTTAAGAGCATCTTGAGAAAGAGAAACGAGATCTTTCTCTTGAACACCTATAGAGTGTAATTTCTCTGGAATTCCGACATCTTTAGACAGCTGTCTTACAGCATTAATTGCCGCTTTGCGATATTCATCTTGGCTCATGTCATCTACGCCTTTTACACCCATTGCTCGGGCAATTTCACGGAATTTTTCACCCGTTTCAGGCGCATTGAATTCCATAACATAAGGCAATAAGACAGCATTGGCGATACCATGCGGGGTGTCATAATAGGCAGAAAGCGGGTGCGCCATGCTGTGTACGATACCTAAGCCTACGTTCGAAAAGCCCATACCGGCAACATATTGACCAAGCGCCATACCTTCACGTCCTTCTTTGGTGTTTTCTACCGCACCACGTAAATGTTTGGCAATTAAACGAATCGCTTCCAAATGCAAAGCATCGGTAAGTGCCCAAGCTGCTTTGGTGGTGTAACCTTCAATAGCATGGGTTAGTGCATCCATGCCGGTGGCAGCGGTCAAACCTTTAGGCATGCTGGACATCATGTCAGGATCGACTACAGCGACTACTGGTATGTCGTGTACATCTACGCAAACAAATTTGCGTTTATTCGCTTCATCGGTAATCACATAGTTGATAGTGACTTCAGCGGCAGTGCCTGCTGTAGTCGGAACAGCGATAATGGGTACACATTTGTTCTTGGTCGGCGCAACACCTTCAAGAGATAGAACATCTTCAAATTCAGGGTTATTGATAATAATGCCGATAGCTTTTGACGTGTCTGTAGGAGAACCTCCTCCGATGGCAATTAGGTAATCTGCATCACTTTGTTTGAATTTTGCCACACCTTTTTTGATGACATCGACGCTTGGGTTGGCTTTCACTTCGTCAAAAATCTCGTAAGCAAGCCCCGCCTTATCCAAAAGTGCGGTGACTTTTTCCACTACATTAAATTTAATCAAATCTTTGTCTGTGACTACTAAAGCTTTTTTAAAGCTACGACTTATGACCTCATCTACAATATGTTGAATGGCGCCAGCACCGTGATAGCTGGTTTCATTAAGAATCATTCGATTAGCCATAAAATATACTCCTTTACTTAAGATGATAAAAATACTTAAAAAAACGACCGCACTTTTAAGTGGAGTGCGGTCATGTTTTACGTTATTTTAGAACTTTCCAACTTCTGAAACCATAAATTGCGATAACGACGAAGCAGATTAACGGTAGGATAAATGAGAAGTTGACAGCCGGTAATCCCATTACTTGACCTTGGTCGATGATCATACCTTGCAATGGAGGCATTAATGCACCGCCCACAATAGCCATCACTAAACCGGCGGCACCTAAGGTAGATTCTTCTTTTAAGCCGTAGAGTGCAATGCCGTAAATGGTTGGGAACATGAGTGACATAAAGCCTGAAGTTAAAATTAAACAGTACAAGCCCCACACACCATCAATGAAAATCACACCGAGGATGCTGAAGAAACCGCCGATAGCGAACAACATGAGCATGAATTCAGCTTTAAGATATTTCATTAAGCTTGTGCTGATGAAACGGCTGGTAATAAAAATCCCCATAGCGATGATGTTGAAGTTTTGCCCTTCCGCTTTGGTGAAGCCTAAACGTTCCGCATATTGCACGATAAAGGTCCAGCACATAATTTGTACGCCAACGTAGAATACTTGAGCAATTACACCTTCGCGATATTTCGGCTTCTTAATTAAGCGAGCTACGGCCTCTTTAAAAGAAAGGCGGGTATCACTCTCCTCTACCTTCACTGAAGGCATTTTATATAAGGCGATGATGACTAACACTGCAACAACGACAAAACCAAGTGCAACGTAAGGGTCACGGATTTCGGCTAAGTCGTGGGTGCGAATGCCCATTTTTTCTGTTTCGGATAAAGTATGGTAAATCAAGTTTCCAGCAGCATCCCGTTTATCGGATTCCAAATTGGTTAAGACTAATTGAGATGCGACGAACATCCCGGTAATAGAGCCAAGCGGGTTAAAGGATTGGGCAAAGTTTAAGCGACGGGTAGCCGTTTGCGGATCACCCATGGCTAAAATGTAAGGATTTGCTGTTGTTTCAAGAAATGCCAAGCCAAAAGTCAAAATATAAAGAGAAATTAAGAAGAAATTGAACACTTCATATTTAGCGGCCGGCCAGAATAAGAATGCGCCGACCGCATAGAGCGCTAAACCTAGAAGGATACCTGCTTTATAACTATAGCGACTGGCAAATAATGCAGCCGGAATTGCCATGGTTCCATAACCACCATAAAAAGCAAATTGTACTAAAGCGGCTTCAGATGCCGGAATTTCCATGACTGTTTGGAATACGGCAACCATAGGATTTGTAATATCATTCGCAAAGCCCCACAATGCAAATAAGCTTGTAATAAGAATGAAGGGCACAAGATATTTTTTTTCTAAAACTTTAGCGCTCATAATCTTTTCCTTGTTTAAATAAGTGATGAATCTATTTGTGGACTATTCTTCAATGCGCAGCCCATAAGTGTGGAATTTTCCTAAAACCACGTTCATTTGTTCTTTGCTTAATAATGGAATTTCTAAGCCCGTTGATAACAATTTCAAATACCAAGATGCTAATACTTCGACTTCTTGTGCTAACCATAAGGCTTTGTCTAGGTTTTCACCACAAGCGATCAAACCGTGATGAGAAAGTAAAATCGCTTTGCTTTCTTTAATGCCTTCGCCCACATAGGACGCTAATTCGTGAGTACCGAACGTTGCATAAGGCACACAAGGGATATGATCGGTGCCACCAACCGCGACCATGTAATGAATGGCCGGAATCGGTTTTTCCAAAATAGAAAGCCCTGCGCAGTTTATAGAATGGTTATGCACCACCGCATTGGCTTCAGGACGTGCTTGATAGACGGCTAAATGGAATTGCCATTCACTAGACGGCAGTTTGTTTTCTTCGTGTTTACCTTTGCCGTCTACATACACAATGTTTTCCGGTTTCATTAAATGATATGGCATTCCTGTCGGGGTGATCAGCATGCCGTCTTTGTAACGTACACTGACATTTCCCGCTGTACCTTGGTTTAACCCTAGTCGAGTCATTTCAAGGCAAGTATCAATAATTTTTTGTGAAAGTTCTTGTCTGTTCATTTTTTAGTACCTCTAAGCTGTTATAGAACGGGGGTAACCCCTTTTTTGATGATAATGTTGCCGTATTTAGCTGTTTCGCCACTGATTACGACGGCATAAGCTTGTTTGGCACGTTCGTAAAAGGCAAAGCGTTCAATACGCTCTAAATTAGGTGTAAAACCAATCGCATTTTTAATCGCCGTTAGATAATTTTCTTCTACTTGTGGATCGAGAGTATCACCAGGCACCACTTGCATCATAATTAACGGCGCATCGACATAAGCATCAAACTCAAATAATGGTGCAATGCCTTTGAGTAATGTAGATACAGTGATGCCATCTGCACGAATTACTTTTGAATGTAATGAGTGTGCGGGAAAATGGGCATCGGACAGTACAATTTCATCGCCATGTCCCATTTCGGCAAGAATTTTGAGTAACTCAGGGGAGATTGCCGGGTGGATACCTTTTAACATATTGATTTCTCCTATTTATTCTTTTCAAGTTTTATTGCCTCTTAGAAAGAGGAGGGATTAATTCTTTCTAGCCGGATTAACTCGCTTTCTATTTGGTTGCATTGCTTTCTGTGCTTGTTCTGGCGTTGCGTATATCCCAACGCCTGCGAAGGTAAACATTGCAGCGCCGAGCACAGTGCTTTCTGCGACATCCACGACATCAATCGGTAAACCTAAAACATCAGCACGGATTTGGTTCCAAAGTGGATTTTTCGAGCCGCCACCGACGCAAAGCAAGCTTTCCGCTTTGAAGTGGCTGACTTGTTGTAATACGTCCAAGCCTTGTTTGAGTTGGTTTGCCATGTAATAAAGCGCGGCACGGTAGATTTCACCACGAGTGGAGAACATGGAAAGTCCACTGATATTGCCTTGTCCGAGTTGGCTAAATACACCCTGAAAATTGACCGCACTTTGCGAGCCTTTTTCACCGGCAGCGGCACCTTCGGCGATCATGGTCGGGTAATATTGGTCGGTGCCATATACATCGGCGAACAACAATTTACCGAGCCATTCCATAATGCCTGAGCCGACCCATTGTACGGCAGGGTTAAAACAATTCAGTTGTGCGTCAAACTCGGTGGTTAAGCCTTGCGGCACAAAATCAAATTGCGGTTTGGCGTGTTCTGTACGGGCCATTAAGATTTCCCACGTGCCTGAACTGAGTACCGGTTGATTCAATCCCGCACCGGAGCCAAATACGGCAAATTGGGTGTCGTGACCACAGGATATAACTGGAATACGATTTAAACCCCAATGGTCGGCAAGCGCACTAGTTAACTCCCCCACTTTTTCACCTGCGTTATGCAATGGTGGAAAGTGTTTTTGGCTTAAACCAAGCAGTTTTAAAATATCCTCGTCCCAATTGCCTGTTGCGAGATTGGTCATCATAGATGTGCCTGCCATAGTGCGGTCGGTGGTAAATTTGCTGGTTAATCGCTGGGTTAGCATGGAGGAAATGAACACGAATTTATCCATTTTTTGGAAAATATCCGGTTTATTTTCTTTCAACCAAAGTAGTTTAAATAAAGTGTTGAAACTGTATTGACCAATGCCGTTGCGTTGATAAAGGGCTTTTATGTCTAGCAACTGAGGGAGGTTTTCCATCACCGGCACTGTGCGTGGGCATTTCCACGAAATAATCGGGTAAAGTTGTTGTCCGTTTTTATCAAATGGTGCACCATCCACGCCAAAAGTCGTGACGGAAATACCTACGATTTCTTTTAAATCAACCTGTTGTTGCTTTAATTGAGTGATCGTATTATCTGCACACATGGTGAGTTTTTGCCAAATTTCTTCAAAATCCCAAATATGATAATCGGGTGATTCACTACCCTGTTGGGTATTATTAGCAAGGTGATGGGATGCCATGATTTTGCCTTTATCATTCATGGCAATGGTGCGTAAATTAGTCGCACCGCAATCAAAAATCAGTACGATAGACATAAAAGCTCTCCTAAGTGCGGTTTAAAATTCATTTGTTTTTTCAACCGCACTTGTATTTGAATTTTTATGGGATGATGGCGCAAGTTAGGGAAGCTTGCGCCAGTCATAGGTTATTTATAAAGTGGTCCAAAGTTTTGGCAGGCGCGGTAGTCTTGACCTTCTTTGTCTTGACCAAAGCCATTCCAAGAACTTGGGCGGAACACGTCGGCATCTTCAACGTTGTGCATACAAACCGGAATGCGCAACATTGAAGCTAGCGTGATGAGATCAGCACCAATGTGTCCGTAAGTGGCTACACAGTGGTTAGCCCCCCAGTTCGCCATTACAGAATAAACATCAGTAAATGCCCCTTTACCGGTCAAACGAGGCGTAAACCAAGTCGTCGGCCAGGTTTCGTTTGTACGATGGTCAAGGGCATCATTGACTTCTTTCGGTAACTCAATAGACCAACCTTCGGCAATTTGTAGCACAGGGCCTAAGCCTTTGATGAGGTTAATGCGGTGCATGGTGAACGGCATGCCACCTTTGGTTAAGAATTGAGAAGATAAACCGCCCCCTCTGAAGTATTCGTGTACCGCAGGACACCAACGGGTATGCTCCAAACAACGTTTGCCGTCTTCTTCCGTGACTTCCCATGCCGGTTTGATGGTTGGGTTGCCATTGGCATCTTTATGTTGACCTGTACCGTCAAGAGCAGCGGAACCTGAGTTAATTAAATGCAGGAAGCCTTGTTCCGGACGGAAACCGGTAACGCGTTCTACAGAATCCGGGCTCCAGTAAGTCCGCACATCGGCAAAGATTTGCGCCTGACCGGTGAGCTGATTACCAAGCAACATACAAACCGCGTTCAAACTGTCGTTTTCGGTCGCAAGAATGTATGGCGGGCGCACGCCGTTCCAGTCGTAAGTCGAATTTAGCATGGCTTCCATGAAGTCACCGTTCGGTAAATGATCGGTCCAATGGCGTTGACCTTGGAAACCTGCAGCAATGGCATTGTGACCGAGTGCTTCTTCTCCGAAGTTTAATTTCGCCAATTTCGGATTACCCACCATTAAGTCACGGGCGATAATGGTCATTTTCACCACATTTTCCCAAAGTTCGGCGCGTTCTTCAGGTGAGCGTTGATTTTCCGGACTGTTTACGTCAATACCGTCTTTGCAATATTGTTTCACCCAAGAAAGCGCTAAATCCACTTCTTCTTGATCGTAAATTTTGCGATCCAAGCGGCGTTTGATTTCGGTCATGTCCACATATTCGTTACGCATGCCGAGGTATTCTTGGAAGAATTGTTGGTTGACGATAGAACCGGCGATACCCATGGAAACGGAACCGATAGATAAGTAGGATTTGCCGCGAATAGTCGCAACTGCAAGGCCGGCACGCGCAAAGCGTAACAGTTTTTCTTTAACATCAGATGGAATGCTTGTGTCATCCGCTTCTTGCACATCATGTCCATAGATGGAAAATGCCGGTAAGCCTAATTGAGAGTGGCCGGCAAGGGCGGCGGCAAGATAAACTGCTCCCGGACGTTCGGTGCCGTTGAAACCCCAAATGGCTTTTGGCATATGCGGATCCATATCAATAGTTTCAGAACCATAGCACCAACAAGGAGTAACAGTAATTGTTAAACCAACATTGTTGAGTTTGAATTTTTCTGCACAAGCAGCGGCTTCAGCAACACCACCAATACAGGTGTCGGCAATTACACATTCCACGAAGGAACCGTCTGTGTGGCGAATGTGATTTTGCAATAACTCTGCAACTGATTTTGCCATTTGCATGGTTTGTTCTTCTAACGATTCTCGAACTCCCATGCGACGTCCATCAATAGTAGGGCGAATACCGATTTTTACTCGATTTGATTGAGTGACCGATGTCATCATAAAGCTCCTCCTTTTGTGTTTAACATTTATGATGAAATATGGATAAGCTGCTATCAACTTAACTTGGTATTATTTTTGATAAAAAGAATGTGAGAAGATAGGTGAGATACGAAATAGATTTCAGATTTGTGAAATAGATCACACAAAAGTGTTATTTTTTAATAAAATTAATGCCCGATTTAATAATTATTACACCTTAAACGGTCAAATCGGGCATTTTTATCTATATAACGGTCATTGTGTCTACTTTGTCACAGTATTTTTGTAAGGGGAAGGGAAGGGCAGAATCGGTAAAAATAGTGTCTATTTTATTTAAACCACTTAATTGAATTAGGCTTTTTTTCTCAAATTTTGATTGATCTACTAGTAGATAACATTTTTCTGACGCTTCCATCATCTTTCGTTTTAGTGATGCATTGAGTTCATTTGATTCCCAGATATTTCCTTCATTATCAATACCTGAACAGGAAAAAATAGAAAAATTGATGTGTAAACGTTGTAATAAGTATTCTGATAACGGACCATAAAAGGCTTCATATTTGTGAGAATAGACACCTCCAGTAACAATTGTTTTGATATTGGGTTTGTTCACTAATGCGTTGACGTTAAAAATTGAGTTTGTTACGACTGTGCAAGGAATATCTGGCATAAGGTATGCAAAATACCAACTGGTAGAGCTAGCATCGAGTCCAATCACGGCATTTTCATAGAGCAATTCAAGAGCGTTTTTAGCAATATGTCGTTTGGCTGCGGCATTGACATGTTGTCGTATTTGGAAAAAAGATCCAAGATCATTTATTTTTCCGCTAACAGCGCCACCATGAGTGCGATATAGTAAACCTTTTTTTTCTAATCGATTAAGATCTCTACGAATTGTCTCTACTGACATTTCACATTGCTGAGCGACTTCTTGAACGCTAACTTTACCTTGGTGATTTAGCAGTTGTAAGATGATTTCATCTCGGTTGTGCATATGTACCTCTATGGGTTGAAAGGTTTTCACTATTATAGAATTTTCTTGAAAAGATAAACAACTTATCATTCCCTCCATTCTACGATAGAATACGCCTAATTTTTTATCAAGAAGAGAAGAATTTATGACAAATAAAGCATTAAGCGTGGTGATTTTAGCGGCCGGTAAAGGCACTCGTATGTATTCTGATTTACCTAAAGTCTTGCACAAAGTGGCAGGTAAACCGATGGTAAAACATGTGATTGATACGGCAAATCAATTAGGTGCAGAAAACGTGCATTTAATTTATGGTCATGGTGGCGAATTAATGCGTGAGCGTTTGGCAAATGAAAGCGTGAACTGGGTCGTTCAAGCAGAACAATTAGGTACTGCTCATGCGGTTCAACAAGCCGCACCATTCTTCAAAGATGATGAAAATATTGTGATTTTATATGGTGATGCGCCATTAGTGACCAAAGAAACATTGGAAAAACTCATTGCAGCGAAACCAGACAATGGGATTGCATTGCTCACGGTGAATTTAGATAACCCAACGGGTTATGGTCGTATTATTCGTGAAAATGGCAATGTGGTGGCGATCGTAGAACAAAAAGATGCCAACGCAGAGCAATTAAAAATTCAAGAAGTGAATACAGGCGTGTTAGTGGCCGATGGTGCACATTTCAAAAACTGGCTTTCTCGTGTGAAAAATAACAATGCACAAGGCGAGTTTTATTTAACGGATGTGATTGGTTTAGCAAATCAAGATGGTTGTCAGGTTACTGCCGTTCAAGCCTCCGAATTTATGGAGGTGGAAGGTGCCAATAACCGTTTACAACTTGCTGCATTAGAGCGTTTTTATCAACGTAAACAAGCAGAAAAACTTTTACTTGCAGGCGTGATGTTGATTGACCCTGAGCGTTTTGATTTACGCGGCACATTAGAGCACGGTAAAGATGTTGAAATTGATGTGAACGTGATTGTGGAAGGCAATGTGCGCTTGGGCGATCGTGTGAAAATTGGCGCTGGTTGTGTATTGAAAAACGTGACTATTGGTGATGATGTTGAGATCAAACCTTATTCTGTTTTAGAAGATGCAACAATTGGTGAGAAAGCAGCGATTGGCCCATTCTCTCGTTTACGTCCAGGTGCTGAATTAGCCGCTGAAACCCATGTGGGTAACTTTGTAGAAATTAAAAAATCCACAGTGGGTAAAGGCTCTAAAGTAAATCATCTCACTTATGTGGGTGATACCGAAATCGGAGAGAACTGTAACATTGGTGCAGGTGTCATTACTTGTAACTATGACGGTGCAAATAAATTTAAAACAATCATTGGTAACAATGTATTTGTTGGATCGGATACGCAGTTAGTCGCGCCTGTTACCATCGCAGATGGAGCAACCATTGGGGCTGGTTCAACGATCACTCAGAATATTGAGAAAGATGAGCTGGTGATTACTCGCGTGCCACAACGTCATATTCAAGGTTGGCAAAGACCAGTGAAGAAAAAGTAATTAACATTGCAAGGCGAACCAATGTGTTCGCCTTTTATGATTTGATGCCTTTTACTTTATAAAGGTTGTTCGAGTTGCTAAAATCATCGTCCATTTATAAAGACAGATAATTTCCTATGACAAAAAATAAAACAGGACTTTCATTTCTTTGGCTAAGTGCGGTCGCATTTATCCTCGATTTACTGACCAAATATATTGTGGTGCAACGCTTTGATCTCTATGAAAGCGTGAACATATTACCCATTTTTAATTTAACCTATGTGCGTAACTATGGCGCAGCGTTTAGCTTTTTAGCTGAGCATGATGGTTGGCAGAAATATTTCTTTATCGTGCTTGCGATTGGGATTTCTTTAATGCTGGCTTACTTTATGAAAAAGAATTCGGCAGAGCAAAAATTACAAAACTCAGCTTATGCACTGATTATTGGTGGTGCATTAGCCAATATGGTGGACCGTGCGTATAACGGTTTTGTGGTGGATTTCTTGGATTTTTATTGGGATATTTATCATTATCCGGTATTCAATGTGGCAGATATTGCAATTTGTATTGGTGCGGGTTTATTAGCATTAGATGCCTTTAAAGGTGATAAAAAGAGCGGTCAAAAATGAAGATAATTTTAGCTAACCCTCGCGGATTTTGCGCGGGTGTCGATCGAGCCATTAGCATTGTTGAATTAGCACTTGAAATTCATGGTGCACCAATTTATGTACGTCATGAAGTGGTGCATAACCGTTTTGTGGTGAATGGTTTGCGTGAGCGTGGGGCGATTTTTGTAGAAGAACTAAGTGAAGTGCCAGATGGCGCCATTGTGATTTTCTCCGCCCATGGCGTGTCACAAGCTGTTCGTCAAGAAGCAAAAGATCGTCAGTTAAAAGTATTTGATGCAACTTGTCCGTTGGTAACCAAAGTACATATGCAAGTGGCACGTGCGAGCCGTAAAGGGACGAAAGCAATTTTGATCGGACACAAAGGCCATCCCGAAGTGGAAGGCACAATGGGGCAGTACAACAACGAGGAAGGTGGTATTTTCTTAATTGAAAGCGTGGAAGATATTGCTCGTTTGCCGGTTCAAGAAAATGATGATTTAACCTTTATGACGCAAACCACACTTTCTCTTGATGATACGGCGGAAACTATCAGTGCATTGAAAGACAAATATCCTGCTATTCAAGGCCCACATAAAAACGATATTTGCTATGCCACAACCAATCGTCAAGAAGCGGTGCGTGAATTAGCAAAACAGTGTGATTTAGTGGTCGTTGTAGGCTCTAAAAACTCATCGAATTCTAACCGTTTAGCTGAGTTAGCATCGCGTATGGGCGTGAAATCAAAATTGATTGATGATCCAAATGATGTGGCAGCAGATTGGTTTGAAGGCGTTGAAACAATTGGCGTAACAGCAGGTGCTTCAGCACCGGAAGAGTTGGTGCAATCCGTGATTGCTCGATTAAAAGAATTTGGTGCCGATACTATTGAAGAGCTTCAAGGCTTAGAAGAAAATATGTTCTTTGAAGTGCCAAAAGAGTTAAGAATAAAAGAAGTAAACTAATTCTATTAAAAAAGTGCGGTTAATTTACCGCACTTTTTTTGTGTTATTTTATTTTTTATTGTGCACTTTAAGCCATTTTTGCATTTGTTCAATTTCTGCCTGTTGAGCGTTAATAATATTCTCAGCAAGCTTACGCATCTCAGGATCTTTTCCGTATTTTAATTCAACTTCCGCCATTTTTACTGCGCCAATATGGTGTGGCAACATACCTGCTGCAAAAGCAACATCAGGATCTTTATATTGCGCAGCTGCCATCATGTCTTGATGCATTTGACTCATACCTTGCATTAATTCTTGTTGCATTGCAGAATCTGTCGACATTGGCATATTCATGTGTGCTTGATGCGGTTGTTCATTAGCTTGGGCATAAATTGAAACTGCAGCAGCGCTAAGTGTGATAAAAGTCATAAGTTTTTTCATGTTTTTCTCCTATGTGATAACTGAATGAGCACCAATCATAAACTTTGACCTAAGGTTAAGGTCAATATTTATTCCGAAAATTTTTGGTGAGATGCTAAAATAAGACAATGTTTGATATGAGGGACAGAATCATGAAACAAAAAATTGTGCTTGCCACAGGTAATAAAGGCAAAGTAAAAGAAATGGCGGATGTATTAGCCAATTTCGGTTTTGAAGTGATTGCTCAAACGGATTTAGGCATCGAAAGTCCAGAGGAAACGGGTTTAACGTTTGTTGAAAATGCGATTTTGAAAGCACGTTATGCATCTGAAAAGTCGGGTTTACCGGCTATTGCAGATGATTCGGGTCTGGTAGTCGATGCGTTAAATGGTGCGCCAGGATTGTATTCTGCACGTTATGCCGGTGTGGATGGTGAGGAAGCTGATGCGAAAAACCGAGAAAAATTACTGGCAGAATTATCCGATGTTCCAACGGAACGTCGCCAAGCAAAATTTGTGAGTACGATCGTGTTATTACAACACCCAAGTGATCCTTCTCCTATCATTGCTCAAGGTGAATGTGACGGGCAGATTATTTATGAAGAAAAAGGTGAAAATGGCTTCGGTTACGACTCACTCTTTTTTAGCCCAGAAAAAGGCTGCACCTTTGCCGAATTAGAAACTGTAGAGAAAAAGAAAATCTCTCATCGTGCGAAGGCATTGGCCGTTTTAAAATCAAAATTAAGCGTCTAAAGTGCGGTTAATTTTTAACGAGAATTTAAGGATACAAAATGATTGTGACAACAACCCCCAATGTCGAAGGGAAACAAATCGTAGAATACAAACAAGTCGTCTTTGGCGAAGTGATTGCGGGTGCAAATTTCATGCGTGATTTCTTTGCTGGCATCACAGATGTGATTGGTGGGCGTTCTAGTGTTTATGAGCGCCGTATTAGTCGTGCGCGTCAAGATGCGTTGAAAGAACTGGAAGAAAAAGCACATGCCTTAGGTGCTAATGCCATTGTTGGTGTAGAAGTTAACTACACAACGGTAGGTACGAAAAGCATGTTTATGGTGATTGCAAGTGGCACGGCAGTGGTGGTGCGCTAAGGTCGTTTTTTCATTTACTTAAATGTAATTTTTGCGATCAGGATCGCAAAAGTGCGGTCAATTTCTTGCGTGTTTTTGGTGTTTCTTAAAAATGTCGCTGTTGATATAAATCAACGGTACTTTTTGTTAATAAAGGGCATTTTTATGAAATTGATGAAACATTTATTTAGTTCATTATTTGTTGCGACCACAATGTTGAGCTCGCAAGTGTTTGCAGAAGAAAAGGTGGCTGAACAGGCTCAACCTCAAGCGCAAGTTCAGCAACAAACCGCATCACAAACTACACAACAAGCAGTGAGTGATAAATTAAATATCAATACCGCCAGTGCATCAGAAATTCAAAAAGCACTAATTGGTATTGGTGCGAAAAAGGCGGAAGCCATTGTGCAGTATCGTGAAAAGCACGGTAATTTCACTATGGCAGAACAATTGCTTGAAGTACAAGGCATTGGTAAAGCAACGTTAGAGAAAAATCGCGATCGTATTGCGTTTTAATCTGCGTTATTTATATATAAAAAGCGGGATAGTGATATCTCGCTTTTTTTGTATTTGAAGATAAAATTTACCAAAACTTGCAAAATATCAAATTTTTTTGAAATAAATGGGGGATTTCTTGCAAAGGTTTTTTAAGAGAGTAGAATACCAAATGGGTATAGGAATACCTATGTTGTAGTATAAGAAATAATAAACCAACTATTTGGAGTTAGATATGGCATCAGAAAATTTAAATCAATCTTCTGTTGCTCTCACACCAGTTGAAGCAACGGATTATGCTGAAAGCGTTGCTGCGTATAAAGCGCAAAAACGCCCATTTTTATCATTTCTGTCTGGTATTAGTGCTGGGGCTTGTATTGCTTTAGCCTTTGTATTCTATACGACGACACAAACAGCAAGCGCAGGAGCGCCTTGGGGATTAACCAAGTTAGTCGGTGGATTAGTTTTCTCTTTAGGCGTAATTATGGTGGTAATTTTAGGATCTGAATTATTCACCTCTTCTACTTTAACCTTAGTTGCCCGCGTAGGCGGTAAGATAACCACAAGTCAAATGATCCGAAATTGGATTGTGGTATATTTGGGCAATTTTGTGGGCGGTTTATTTATTGCTGCAGTTATTTGGTTTGGGGGACAAACCATGGTAGCAAATGGTCAATGGGGTTTAACCATTTTGGCAACCGCTCAACATAAGATTCATCATACTTGGTTTGAAGCATTTAACCTTGGTATTTTATGTAACATTATGGTGTGTGTAGCGGTATGGATGTCTTATTCCGGTAAAACTGTTACAGACAAAGCATTTATTATGATAATGCCGATTGGTTTATTTGTCGCATCTGGTTTTGAACACTGTGTGGCAAATATGTTTATGATTCCACTAGGCATTATCACAGCTCATTCTAGTACGCCAGAATTTTGGCAACAAATTGGGGTGGATCCAATGAAATATGCAGATTTAGATCTCTATCATTTCATTGTGAAGAATTTGATTCCAGTAACGTTAGGAAACATTGTGGGTGGTGCGGTTTGTATCGGCTTATTCCAACGTTATTTAACCAAAGCTCACTAATGTACTAACGAACTAAACAGACTTATTTTTTATCAATTAAAAAAGGAAATGACTATGTCAGAACTTAATGAAGCACAAAAAGTTGCGTGGGCAGGATTCGTTGCCGGTGATTGGCAAGAAAACGTCAACGTGCGTGATTTTATTCAAAAGAACTACACCCCGTATGAAGGTGATGATTCTTTCTTAGCAGGTCCAACCGAAGCGACAACAAAACTTTGGGAAACCGTTATGGAAGGAATTAAAGTTGAAAACCGCACACATGCGCCATTAGACTTTGACGAACATACCCCTTCAACGATTACTTCTCACGCACCAGGTTATATCAATAAAGACTTAGAGAAAATCGTAGGTCTTCAAACCGATGCTCCATTAAAACGTGCCATTATGCCATTCGGTGGTATTAAAATGGTGGAAGGATCATGCAAAATTTACGGTCGTGAATTAGATCCTGAAGTGAAAAAAATCTTCACTGAATATCGTAAAACCCATAACCAAGGTGTGTTCGATGTTTATACGCCAGACATTTTACGTTGTCGTAAATCAGGTGTATTAACTGGTCTTCCAGATGCTTACGGTCGAGGTCGTATCATCGGTGACTACCGTCGTGTCGCACTTTATGGTGTTGACTTCTTAATGAAAGATAAATACGCACAATTCACTTCTTTACAAAAAGACTTAGAAGATGGCGTAAATTTAGAAGCAACTATCCGTTTACGTGAAGAAATAGCAGAACAACACCGTGCATTAGGCCAAATGAAACAAATGGCAGCAAGCTACGGTTACGATATTTCTAACCCTGCAACTAACGCTAAAGAAGCAATTCAATGGATGTACTTTGCTTACTTAGCAGCAATCAAATCACAAAATGGTGCAGCGATGTCATTCGGTCGTACTGCAACCTTCATCGATATCTATATCGAGCGTGATTTAAAAGCAGGTAAACTTACTGAAACTGAAGCGCAAGAATTAGTTGACCACTTGGTCATGAAACTTCGTATGGTTCGTTTCTTACGTACACCTGAATACGATCAATTATTCTCTGGTGACCCAATGTGGGCAACTGAAACCATCGCAGGTATGGGGTTAGACGGCCGTACATTAGTAACCAAAAATACCTTCCGTATTTTACACACCCTTTACAACATGGGTACTTCTCCAGAACCAAACTTAACAATTCTTTGGTCTGAACAATTACCTGAAAACTTCAAACGTTTCTGTGCGAAAGTATCGATTGATACATCATCAGTTCAATACGAAAATGATGATTTAATGCGTCCAGACTTCAACAATGATGACTACGCAATCGCATGTTGTGTATCACCAATGGTTGTTGGTAAACAAATGCAATTCTTCGGTGCGCGTGCAAACTTAGCGAAAACATTGTTATACGCAATCAACGGCGGTATTGATGAAAAATTAGGTATGCAAGTTGGTCCGAAAACTGCACCAATCACTGATGAAGTGTTAGATTTCGACACAGTCATGACTCGTATGGACAGCTTTATGGATTGGTTGGCAAAACAATATGTGACAGCCTTAAACATCATCCACTACATGCATGATAAATATTCATACGAAGCCGCATTAATGGCATTACATGATCGTGATGTATACCGTACTATGGCTTGTGGTATCGCAGGTCTTTCTGTTGCAGCAGACTCTCTTTCAGCAATTAAATATGCGAAAGTTAAACCTGTTCGTGGCGACATCAAAGATAAAGATGGCAATGTTGTAGCAAGCAACGTAGCGATCGACTTCGAAATCGAAGGTGAATATCCACAATATGGTAACAACGACAACCGTGTTGATGACATCGCTTGTGATTTAGTTGAACGTTTCATGAAGAAAATTCAAAAACTTAAAACTTACCGTAATGCTGTGCCTACACAATCTGTATTAACCATTACTTCTAACGTGGTTTATGGTAAGAAAACAGGTAACACCCCAGATGGTCGTCGTGCCGGCGCGCCATTCGGACCAGGTGCTAACCCAATGCATGGTCGTGACCAAAAAGGTGCGGTCGCATCATTAACTTCTGTGGCTAAACTGCCATTTGCTTACGCGAAAGATGGTATTTCTTATACCTTCTCAATCGTACCAAATGCATTAGGTAAAGATCCAGAAGCACAACGTCGCAACCTTGCTGGCTTAATGGATGGTTACTTCCACCATGAAGCCGCAGTAGAAGGTGGCCAACACTTAAATGTGAACGTATTAAACCGTGAAATGTTATTAGATGCGATGGAAAATCCGGATAAATATCCGCAATTAACTATTCGTGTATCTGGTTACGCAGTACGTTTCAACTCTTTAACTAAAGAGCAACAACAAGACGTCGTAACTCGTACATTCACAGAATCGTTCTAAATAAAATTATGCTTTAATACAAACCACTTATAGACTAGTTTTATAAGTGGTTTATTTTTATATATAGGAGAGCAAATTATGGTAACAGTTATTGCCCAATTTTCAGTAAAAGCGGACAAAATCAATGATTTTCTAACTCAATGCCAAGAGTTGATTAAGCATACTCGCCAAGAAACAGGATGCGTATCTTACGAATTACAACAAAATAGCAAACAAGCTAATCATTATGTTTTTATTGAGCAATGGAAAAGCAAAGCTGATTTAGAACAACATTTTGCAACACCACACTTTACCTCAGTTGTACCTGTATTGGTTGAGTATTGTGAACAAGCGCCAGTGGTGCAAACCTTTCAAAAAGTTAGCGAATAATGACCGCACTTTGATAAATATATTTTAATTATGAGCCTGATTTTAAGTCAGGCTCATTTTTTATAGATGATATTTTTGGTAAAATTTAGCTAGATTAATTTTTTGGAAATTTATGTATGCCTGTGCTAGGAAGAATTCACTCCTTTGAATCCTGTGGAACCGTGGATGGTCCCGGTATTCGTTTTATTTTATTTATGCAAGGCTGTTTAATGCGTTGCAAATATTGCCATAACCGTGATACTTGGGATCTTGATGGTGGGCGCGAAATCAGTGTGGAAGAACTCATGAAAGAAGTCGTGAGCTATCGCCATTTTATGAATGCAACTGGTGGTGGTGTGACAGCATCAGGTGGTGAGGCAATTCTTCAAGCAGAGTTTGTGCGTGACTGGTTCCGAGCTTGTAAAGCAGAAGGGATTAATACTTGTTTAGATACTAATGGGTTTGTACGTCATTATGACCATATTATTGATGAACTACTCGATGTAACCGATCTCGTTTTGCTTGATTTAAAAGAACTGAACGACAAAGTACACCAGAATTTGATCGGCGTACCGAATAAACGGACGCTGGAATTTGCGAAATATTTGCAAAAACGTAATCAGCGTACCTGGATTCGTTATGTAGTAGTTCCAGGTTATACCGATAACGATCATGATGTTCATCTGCTCGGACAGTTTATTGAAGGTATGACCAATATTGAAAAAGTCGAACTTCTCCCTTATCATCGATTAGGGGCTCATAAATGGAAAACCCTTGGCTTTGAGTATGAGCTCGCAGATGTTTTGCCACCGACGAAAGAATCGCTTGAACATATCAAAACGATTCTTGAAGGATATGGACATACGGTAAAATATTAAGCTAAGGTATAAAAAGATTAACAGCAGGCTTTAGAAAGCTTTAAGGAGGAAAAATGAAAAAATTAGCATTAACGTTTTTAGGTGTAGCCCTTTTAGCAGGTTGTTTAGCTGTTCAATCGCCAGTTACACAAGAAGAGGTGACATTAACCGCCCCTTCAAAAGATAGAGTAGGGTATGTGCGATTAGTAAAAGATAAAAATTACTACATTGATACTGATTCTATTTGGGTAGATAACCAAGATTTAAATCAGGTGCACTTTGATGCCGTGGTGAATTTGGATAAAGGTTTATATGTGTATCCAAATGAGAAAAGACGCTATGCGCGTTCTGTTCGCCAATATAAAATTTTAAACTGTAAGAACTACCATTTAACTCAAGTTCGTACTGATTTTTATGATGATTTCTGGGGTGAAGGTTTACGCGCCGCACCGAAAAAACAAGAGAAATACACCATTAGCTTAAAACCTAACACAACGCTCTATGCGGCTGCGCAAGTTATTTGTGTGAACTCAGATAGAAAACCTTCTTTAGAGTTAGAAGGCTCAAAAGCAAAATAATCAATTAAAGTGCGGTTAGAAATAACCGCATTTTTTATCTCTCAGATATTAATGAACAGGCAATAAAAAACGGTCAATATTCATTAAATATTGACCGCTCTTTTTATCTCTCAATGAAAGATTATTTCACACGAGAGACGTATTCGCCTGAACGAGTATCCACTTTAATCACTTCACCGATTTGAACGAAAAGAGGTACTTTCACCACTGCACCAGAACTTAATGTTGCTGGTTTACCGCCAGTACCTGCAGTATCACCTTTAAGACCTGGGTCAGTATCGATGATTTCTAATTCTACGAAGTTTGGTGGGGTAACAGTAATTGGCGCACCGTTCCATAAAGTCACGATACAATCTGCTTGGTCTAATAACCATTTTTCAGCATCACCCACTGCTTTTGCATCAGCAGAGTATTGTTCAAATGTTTCTGGGTGCATGAAGTACCAGAATGCATCATCTTTGTATGAATAAGTGAGGTTAAGATCCATAACATCAGCAGCTTCAACCGAAGTACCAGATTTGAAGTTTACGTCTAATACTTTGCCTGAAATTAATTTACGAATACGAGTACGAGTAAAAGCTTGGCCTTTACCTGGTTTAACGAATTCGTTTTCAACGATCACACAAGGCTCACCGTCTTGCATAAATTTTAGACCTGGTTTGAAATCACTGGTAGTATATGTAGCCATATTAAAAATATCCTAAAAAATAGAGATTGTTTGAAAGTGCGTATTTTAACCCGAAATATTGCGATTAGAGAAGAACAAAATTGGTTAGAAACCCTAAAAAATGCGATTTCTGATCCGAAAATCTTATTAAAAACCTTAAATTTACCTGTTGACGATTTTGCCGAGGATATCGCTGCTCGTAAACTTTTTGCTATGCGAGTGCCTTTACCTTTTGTCGAAAAAATGGAAAAAGGAAATCCTAAAGATCCACTTTTTTTACAAGTGATGACAGCTCAACAAGAATTTATTGAGACCGAAGGGTTTAGCCAAGATCCTTTAGATGAGCAGCAAAAAAATGCCGTACCTAATATTCTGCATAAATACCAAAATCGCTTGCTGTTCATGGCAAAAGGAGGCTGTGCCGTTAACTGTCGTTATTGTTTCCGTCGTCATTTTCCTTATGATCAAAACCCAGGCAATAAAGCGAGCTGGCAACAAGCTATAGACTATATTGCAGCCCATCCAGAAATTGAAGAAGTGATTTTTTCGGGTGGCGATCCGATGATGGCAAAGGATAGTGAATGGGCATGGCTATTAGAACGCCTTGAAAAAATACCGCACTTACAGCGTTTACGTATTCACTCTCGTTTGCCTGTCGTGATTCCGGAGCGAATTACGGATGAATTTTGTGATTTATTGCTAAAAAGCCCATTACAAACAGTGTTTGTGACACATATCAATCATCCAAATGAAATTGATGAAGAACTCGCTTTGGCTATGCAAAAACTGGCAGGCGCTAAAGTCACGTTACTCAATCAATCAGTCCTTTTAAAGGATGTGAATGATAACCCACATACATTAAAAGCATTGAGCGATAAGCTGTTTCAAGCAGGTATTCTGCCTTATTACTTGCATTTGTTGGATAAAGTGCAAGGTGCGAGCCATTTCTATATTTCAGATGAGAAAGCGTTACAAATTTATAAAGAATTACAGGCGCTCACTTCTGGCTATTTAGTACCCAAATTAGCTCGAGAAATCGGTGGAGAGCCAAATAAGACTTTATACACAGCGTAAGATCCGATAAAATACGATCCAATTTTTCACCGCACTTTTTGTGCGATCTTTAGTTTAGCAAATCGAGGTAATCCCGTGGATAATAAAAATCAACCTAACGACAATTCATCTCAAAATGAATTAGATTTAGGATTTAATCATTCAGACTCTGTGACCCCAAGAAAACCGGTTCAACAAAGTGGCTCAATTTTTGATAAAGCCAAAGGTTTATTTGGTAAAAAAGAACAGCCAGATACGCAATTCCATGTTCGTCGCGAACCAACTTTTGGTGCGGCAGCAAGCCAACCTTTTTCACCATCTCAAGCATTCCAAAGTGAAAATACTGAACAGTCAGCATCATCAAGTGCTTTCGGATCTCAAGAGCCTGTTGAAAATGTTCAAGTAGAAAGCGTAGTGGAAGAAAAAGTGATTTTTGAAAATTCTCCAGCAGAAGAGGTTGTGGAAGAAGTGACAACTCAAGCAGAAACCGTTGCACCAGCCGCTTCAGCAAGCTTGAAATCACCTGAAAAATGGAAGGTTTTACAAATGTTACCAGAAAAACATCGTCGTTTATTTATTGCGATTTTGGGTTTAGTGGTATTACTAATCATTTTCTTCACCTTAAAACCAAATTCAGATACGGTAGAGTCTTTTGAACAACAAAACAGCAATGAAATTCCGGTTCAATTCCAATCATTGGATCAGTCTCAACCGGTTGAAACCACAGTATTAGATAATAATAATGCAGCGCCGGCAACAACGGAACAAGCCGCAAATGAAGCTAAATCAGATGCACCTCCAGCCATGGAGTACGTAGGTGATAAAGCAGATGCTGCGAAATCACAACCTGCAGAGCCTGCACAACAAACTGTTGCTCAACAACCAGCAACTCAACCAGCACCGGTTCAACCAGCTGTTGCTCCTGCACCAGTTAAAGAACCCGTGAAAACAGTGCAACCAACTGTGGAAAAACATACCGTAACAGTTGAGCATAAAGCAGAACCTCGTCGTGAACAAACATCGGTGGTTCAAGAGAAAAAACAACCTAAACCTGTAGCTGAAAAAGCAACAGTTCAGCCGACTCAAACAGTGAAAAAAGAGTCAAGCAAAATTCAAGAAGCAAAACCGGTTGCAACTAAAGATAGTAAGGTTCAAATTGTGGATGCGAAATCAGCAAGTAACAATGCGGTTAAAGCAACAGAACCAACAGTACAAACCGCTTCAACAAGTGCAACAAAAACATTAACTGTGCCTCAAGGTGTTTCACTGATGCAAGTATTCCGTGATAATAAATTGAATATTTCAGATGTGAATGCAATGACAAAAGCAAATGGTGCAGGTAATGCATTAAGCAGCTTCAAGCCTGGTGACAAAGTACAGGTTTCAGTGAATAGTCAAGGTCGAGTGAGTGAGCTTCGTTTATCAAATGGCGGCAAGTTCATTCGTCAAGCCGATGGTTCATATCAATATAAAAAATAATTTTTAGTGGGCGAGTAATCGCCCATTTTTCTAGATGAGATTGTTTATCCTTGCTCATTTTGAAAAGTGAGCAATCATAAACAAACCTTGATGGAAATAGAATTCATGTTAAAAAAATTAAGCGTAATTTTGACCGCACTTTGCCTTTCCGCTTGTTCACAAAATGTTGAATTAAGCAAACTCGCACCACAGAAAATGAAAGTGCAAACCGTGGATAAAAAATCTCAAAAGGGTTCGGCGACGGTTTATTTGTGTAAAGGCAATAAAGAAGTGAGTGTGGTTCATACGAAGCAAAAACAGAAAAGTAAAAAAACACTCAGTCAGGTGACCGTTACTTTTAATGATGTAACCGAAAAATTAACTCGTGTGATTTCTGAACGTGGTAGAAATTATGCGAATATTCGTTGGTATTGGCAGGAGCGCGATGACTTCAGTCGATTACAAACTAGCGTAGGTGAAGTGCTCGCAGAACACTGTGTGAAACAACCAAGTGAATTAAAATCAGGCAAATAATTCTTTTATGGATCTCCAACGCGGCTTTGTGTTACATCGTCGTCCTTATAGTGAAACCAGCCTTTTGGTGGATTTGTTCACAGAAGAAACAGGGCGTTTGACGGTTATTGCAAAAGGTGCACGTGCGAAACGTTCTGCATGGAAATCTGTCTTACAGCCTTTTACGCCATTACTTCTTCGTTGGTCAGGAAAAGGTGCATTAAAAACGCTCACCAAAGCAGAGCCCGCAGCAATTACTCTGCCTTTGCAGCAAACGGCTTTATATAGTGGCTTTTATGTGAATGAATTGATTACGCGAGTGATCGAGCCCGAAACGGCCAATCCACAACTTTTTCAGCATTATCTGCACTGCTTAACAGGCTTAGCGACTCAGCCACAGGTTGAACCTACATTACGCTTATTTGAATTTCATTTACTTAAAATCTTAGGTTATAGCATCGATTTTCTGCATTGTGCAGGCTCAGGTTTACCAGTGGATGAATCGATGACTTACCAATACCGTGCGGAAAAGGGTTTTATCGCCTCGTTAGTGAAAGATAACTTAACCTTTTATGGACGAGATTTACTTGCTTTTGACCGTTTGGAATTCACCGATGAATCGGTATTACAAACGGCAAAACGTTTTACTCGCATCGCACTTAAACCTTATTTAGGCGATAAGCCGCTGAAAAGTCGAGAATTATTTACGCAAAACGTACTTTATTTAAAATAATTCCTTTCTTTGATACAAATAAATTAAAACACCATCATGGCTTTACTTTACGCTCCACAAAAAAAACAGAAAACCAAACAAAAAGTTGTCGCTGAAATTCAGGATTTAGATTATCAAGGGCTAGGTGTCTCTAAAATTCAAGGTAAAACCTGGTTCATTGAAAATGCCTTGCCAACGGAAAAAGTGGAAGCGGTAGTCACCGATGAAAAACGTCAATATGGGTTAGCCATTGCACAAAAGTGGCTACAAAAGAGTAGTCAGCGTGTTGAACCGCAATGCAGTTATTATGAACGTTGTGGTGGATGCCAAGGGCAGCATATCCCTGTAGAAATGCAGCGTAAAGCGAAAGAAAAAGCCCTTTTTTCTCGATTAAGTAAACTGCAAGCAGAGCCTATTCAATTAATGCCCATGATTTGTGGCGAACAATGGGCTTATCGTCGTCGCGTACGATTAAGTTTACTGTGGAATGCTAAAAACAAAATCATTGAAATGGGATTTCGTCAGAAAAACTCCAATCAGTTAGTGAGCATTCAGCAATGCTTAGTGGCAGAGCAAGCCATCAATGATTTGATCCCTAAATTGACCGCACTTTGGGCTCAATATTCAGCCCCGAAACAATTAGGGCATATTGAATTAGTTTCAGCAGAGAATGGCGTAGCTATGTTGTTACGTTACAAAGGAAATTTAACTGAAAGTGACCGCACTTTATTGCTCGAGTTTGCACGCGTAAATGCCGTGAATTTGTTCCTGCAAGATGATCAAGATATCCAACTTGTGCATGGTGAAATGCCTTATTATGTCTTAGACGATATTCGTTTATCTTTTGATATCCGCGATTTTATTCAAGTGAATACCCACTTAAATCTTCAAATGGTTGAGACGGCTTTAGACTGGCTTAATTTAAATCCGGATGATCATGTATTAGATTTGTTCTGTGGCATGGGCAATTTCACGTTGCCTTTAGCCAAACGTGTGAAAAGTGCGGTTGGAATTGAAGGTGTTTTGGATATGGTGAAAAAAGCCCAAGCGAATGCACAGTTTAATCACATCGATAATGTTGAATTTTATCAAGCCGATTTAGACCAAGCTTTTTCAGAACAGACTTGGGCAAAACAACATTTCAATAAAATTCTTCTTGATCCGCCTCGCAGCGGTGCGGCTTTTGCACTGAATTCGTTATGTGAGCTGGGTGCAGAAAGCATTCTTTATGTATCTTGCAATCCCGCAACTTTAGTACGAGATGCTGAGATTCTTCGCTTTTTCGGCTATCGCATTATCAAAACCGCGATGATTGACATGTTCCCAAATACCAGTCATTTGGAGTCGGTGACATTATTTATCAAATAAGGTGTAAATTCTGATAGAATAATCGGACTTTTTTGTTGTCTTAAAAAGACAACTCGGTTGACAGGATGTTGCCGAGCCATATTCATCAACAAGGGGGGTATTATGGTTGCAGTTCGTGGTTCTCACTTATCAAATCCACATGATTTTGTGATCGAACAGTGGTGTTCGAGCCTTAAACTTGCTGCCCCTGCAGAAAAGTCTTTGATTGATGCATGGTATTATGCTCAAGCCCAAATAGCTGAACATGCCGATCAAATGGAGAATGCAATCCTCACATTGCAATCCGGTGTGGAAATGGTGGAAATTCTGCATGAAATGAATATGGACAGCGAAAGCTTACTCACCGCCATGTTATTCCCCTTAGTGGCGAACCAAATTGTCGATTGGGATCAGATTCAGGAACATTTTGGTCCTAAAATCACCAAACTTCTTAAAGGTGTTGAAGAGATGGATAATATCCGTCAGCTCAACGCCAGCCATTCTGCTAATGCTTCTCAAGTAGATAACGTGCGCCGTATGCTTCTTGCAATGGTGGACGATTTCCGTTGCGTGATCATCAAACTTGCTGAACGTATTACGTTTCTTCGTAATGCGGAAAATCACTTTTGTGAAGAAGAAAAAGTATTGGCAGCCAAAGAATGTTCCAATATTTATGCCCCATTAGCGAATCGTTTAGGGATCGGTCAATTGAAATGGGAGCTTGAAGATTATTGCTTCCGCTATTTGCATCCCGAACAATATCGAAATATTGCCAAATTATTACATGAGCGCCGCTTAGATCGTGAGCAGTATATTGCGGATTTCGTCACAGAGTTAACTGGTTATTTAAAAGAAAATATCGAACAGGTTGAAGTTTACGGTCGCCCAAAACATATTTATAGCATTTGGCGAAAAATGCAAAAGAAACATTTGGAATTCAGTGGCTTATATGATGTCAGAGCGGTTAGGGTGATCGTACAGAAATTGCAAGATTGTTATACGGCGCTCGGTATCGTCCACACGCATTTCAAGCACTTACCAAAAGAATTTGATGATTATGTCGCCAACCCGAAACCAAATGGCTATCAATCCATTCATACTGTGGTGTTAGGAAAAGGTGGTAAGCCAATTGAAGTGCAAATTCGTACCCAGCAAATGCATGATGATGCGGAGCTTGGTGTAGCTGCCCACTGGAAATACAAGGAGGGCACGACAGGTAGCCTTTCCGCTTATGAAGAAAAAATCACTTGGTTGCGTAAATTACTTGCATGGCAAGATGATATTACGGATTCTGGCGAAGTGATGGCTGAATTACGTAGCCAAGTTTTTGATGATCGCGTATATGTGTTTACACCGAAAGGTGAAGTGGTTGATTTACCCGCGGGATCAACGCCTCTCGATTTTGCTTATGCGATCCACAGTGAGATTGGCCACCGTTGTATTGGGGCGAAAGTTGGGGGACGTATCGTGCCATTCACCTATCACCTGCAAATGGGTGAGCAAGTGGATATCATCACGCAGAAAAATCCAAATCCAAGCCGAGATTGGGTCAATCCGAACTTAGGCTTTACCCATACCTCAAAAGCGCGAGCCAAAATCCAAGCGTGGTTTAAGAAACAAGATCGTGATAAAAACGTTCCAGCGGGTAAAGAGCAGTTAGATAATGAACTTGCTCGTTTGAATATCAGTTTGAAACAGGTTGAGCAGCTTGCCTTGCCGCGTTATAACTTAAGAAACCTCGAAGATTTATACGCCGGTATTGGTAGCGGAGATATTCGTTTAAATCAGTTGATGAATTTCTTGCAAAGCCGATTGATAAAAGTGACGGCTGAAGAAGCAGATCAAGAAATTCTCCGCCATGTAGCGAGTAAAAGCGCGAATACTGCACAGCAAAAGGCGCAGCAGAAAGCAGATCAGCAACAGAATAAAGGCTATGTCATTGTTGAAGGGGTCGGTAATTTAATGCACCATATGGCGCGTTGTTGTCAGCCTATTCCAGGTGATGCCATTGCAGGCTACATTACCATGGGACGGGGTATTTCAATTCATCGTTGCGATTGTGAGCAGTTCATTGAATTGCAAGCTGCCCATCCTGAACGCGTGGTAGAAGCCCTTTGGGGGGATAATTACGCGGCAGGTTTCCATATTAATATTCGCATTGTGGCCAGTGATCGCAACGGTTTATTACGCGATATTACGACTGTGCTAGCGAATGAAAAAGTCAGTGTGCTAGGTGTTTCAAGCCGTGCGGATACTAAAAAACAAGTGGCAACGATGGATATGGAAATAGAACTGAAAAATGTCGAAAGTTTAAGTAAAATACTAGCCAGATTAGCGAAGTTAGACGACGTTATCGAAGCAAAACGTTTATAGATTACAACATAGGAACTTTTATGTATAAAACCACGGGATTAACCCATTTAATTAACTCCACAAAATATTCCTTACAAGGTTTAAAGAGTGCATTCAAAAATGAAACCGCATTCCGCCACGAATGTTTTCTTGCGTGCATTCTGATTCCGCTCGCATTTTGGCTCGGCAACACTAAAATTGAAATTGCCTTGATGATTTCATCGGTTTTACTCGTGATGGCAGTAGAGCTGTTAAATAGTGCAGTTGAAGCGGTGGTGGATCGTATCGGTACAGAACGCCACGAGCTTTCAGGGAGAGCCAAAGATCAAGGCTCAGCAGCAGTATTCATTGCACTTTGCATTGTTGTTGTGGTTTGGGGAAGTATTTTATTTTTCTAAAGTGCGGTCAATTTTCAGTAACAAAAAAGGCTTATGTGTTTTACATAAGCCGTTTTTGTAGGTGGAAGTCGGACAAGATTTTATTCCTCTACTTTTGCTGATATAAATGTCAAAGAACGCTTAAAACTGATTCCTTATGAAAGTGCGATCGGTTTGCTTATGACGCTCGTTTCTACGCTTATTTTCGGTGTGTTTTATTGATTTGAGGAGTTTTAAAGAGAGGTCGTAAAACGTAATGAATTATGACCGCTCTTTTGATTCTATTTTTTGTATTTTTCTAATATTTCTTTAGCTTGAGATTCTAATTCTGGGAATAAAGTCTTTTGACTAATTCCGAAAGTTTTTAGTTCAGATAAAATATTTTCCTTACTTTTTTTGGGAATGATAAACTTACTCCCATTATTGTCTTTTTTTATCCAATTATTGTTTAATATAGCTTTTTTTTATTTTATTTTATCAATACCTAATAATAGGAAGCAACCCTGTTGTCTAATAATTCTATTATTGTTTAATTGTGGTTTTACACATATTACTTTTTCTAGGTCATTATGATTTATTAAGGATCTGAAACTTGGCTTATCCTTACGGATATCATGTAATAGTTTAGATATTTCAGGGGTATTGTTGAATGCTTGTATATATGAAATTTCTTCTATTTCTTTTAATCTATTTTGGTATACTTCTTCTACTAAATCATCACTTGTGCCAAGATCAGCATCTTGAATTTCACGTTCAAATTTTTCAATTAATTCTTCATCATATGGTAAATCTAGCTCTGATTTAAAGTGTTTTTCAATTTCATTTTTTAAATCTAGACAGTCGTTGGTTAAATTGAAATTTTTATTTATTTTATATAGGAAATTAGCTTTTTCACATAAAACTTTTGCTTTTAAAGTTATTATATGAGTATTTGTTGAAAAATTATGTTTTCTTAAAGATAATGCTGATAATACAGAAACAGTATCACTGTCAAAATATTTTATATCTTCATTTGGAATATCAAATATAATTATTTCTCCATCATATTTATCATTGTTTCTTACTGAAAAATAAATAGAAACTAAGGCATTAGTAGTAAGATCTAATAATCTTGTTGGATAGCCATAATGTTGCAATTTAACTAATGTATTAAACAGAGTATCTTTATCTGAAAATTCACTAGGATTGTTAACAATCGCATCTCTAATTATATTATCTTCATTATAATAATATTTGTTATCTTCCCGATATATGCTTGGTTCTAATTTATATTCTCTAGCATTAGAGTGCCCCCTAAAGAATCTTGTATGTCCCTCTTCTGGTTCTCCTAATCCTTCTAATGCATCAATAAGATCTTTAATGCTATTAATTTCCATATTTTTTCCTTAGTTTATATAAAGTTAATATAAATTCCTTTTGCAAGAATAATTTATGTTTTATTTATCCCCTCGGATGAAATCTTTCATGAAGGTGTTTCAAGCGTTCTTTGGCCACGTGAGTATAGATTTGCGTGGTGGAGAGATCGCTATGTCCGAGGAGCATTTGCACAACACGGAGATCCGCACCGTGATTCACCAAATGTGTCGCAAAGGCATGACGGAGAACGTGTGGAGAAAGTGCATCTGTATCGATTCCTGCTAACACGGCATAATGCTTTATACGATGCCAAAAGGTTTGGCGAGTCATTTGTTGAGCCCGTTGACTAGGAAAAACCACATCAGAGCTTTGCCCATTAAGCAAAATAGGGCGACCGTAAAGTACGAATTGTCGCACCCAAAACGCGGCTTCTTCTCCCATTGGTACAATGCGTTCTTTGTTGCCTTTACCAATCACACGCACGACACCTTGTTGCAGGTTCATATTCTCAATAGTGAGCGTGACCAATTCTGTTACACGCAATCCAGTGGCGTAAAGTAATTCCAACATGGCTTTATCGCGTAACTCGAGCGGAATTTCGACATCTGGCGTATTTAATAAATCCGTGACTTGTTGCTCGGTTAAATATTTAGGTAAGCGGCTTGGCAATTTAGGTGAGCTCAGTACGGCACTCGGATCATCCGTACGATACTTTTCACGATATAAATATTGGAATAATTTCCGCATTGCACTTAACATTCGCGCGGTGCTCGTGGCTTTGTAACCTTGCTCTAAACGGCTGCCTAAAAATTGTTGCAGATCTAAGGGTTCGAGGGTTTCGAGAGATAAATTTTGTTTATCCAACCAATCACAGAGTGCGGTCAAATCAAGACGATAAGACTGCACGGTGTTTTCAGACAATCCTTTTTCGATCCAATATTCATTCAAGAACAAATCGACTAGCGTAAGGTTATTCATGTTTATACTCTATGTACCAAAAAGGCTTTCACGCCACGTGGGGTGATAAATAAACCCATGAAGGCAAAGGCGGCCATTAAGCTAAAGGCATAAACTGGCGAAATTGGATAAAGTACGCCAGAAAGCGCAGTGAAAATCGCAATGGCTGCACATCCCGCCAAGGCATTGTATAAGCCTTGTAATTTCGCAATATGGGTTTGTGGTTGAGTGGTGATGTAACGCACGGTCGCGTAATGGCCGACGACATAAGTAAGACTGTGAAAACATTGCAATAGGACGATTTCAACAAAGGTATCGGCATAACCGAACGCGAGCCAACGCACGATAGCCGCAATACCGGTGAGATAGAAAAGGGCCGTAATGCTCCAGTTTTTGAATAATCGAGTGGAGAAGAAAAAGACCACGATTTCAGCTAATACACTGATTCCCCAAAATAAACCCGCATCGGAAACGGAGTGGCCATGATTTGTCCAAAAAATAGTGCTATATGAGTAATAAGCTGCATGCGATCCTTGAATGAGTGAAATCGCAATAAACAAACGAAGGGTCGTTTTATTTTTCAGTAAGTCTAGAAATCCAACGGAATTTTCGACCGCACTTTGGGGTTCATCCTGCGGCATTGGGTTCGGATGAAGTAATTGCACAATACAGTAAAAAACGAGTATGCCTGTGATCATCCAAGTAATGTATTGCTCACCCACGAGTCCAACAAAATATCCGAATACCATCACACCAACGACAAACGCAAAGGAACCAATTAAGCGCGCTTTGCCATAATCTAAATGAATTTGTTGTTGCCATGTACTGGCGAGGCTATCGCCAATTGGCATACCGGCCGCATTCACCATAGAATACAATGCAAGTCCAATAAACAAAAGCCAGAAATTGTGCGACATCAGTCCAATTAACGCCATTGTAATGGCACTAGCCACGCCTAAATAACGTAAGCCGTTTACTAAGAGGGAAACGCGTTTTATTAAGCCGGAAAATAAAATACCGCCGCTGAAACGGAAAATGTAGGCACAGGCAAGCAATAAGCCGATGCTTTCTTCGCTATAAGATTGCGTTTTCAACCATGCCGGGAAAAGCGGAAGAAACACACCGTAGGCACAATAGTAGCCAAAAAAGCTCAAGGCGAGCCAAGTAAAAGGACGAACTTGCATTAGAATAATTTTTCCATTTCTTGTGAGCGTGCCACACAGGCCTGCATCGCTTGTTTAATGATGTCGTTAAATTGGTGTTGATTGAACACATTTAATGCGGCTGCGGTGGTGCCGCCTTTTGAGGTGACATTTTCTCGTAAAGTCGAAAGAGCTGTCTGTGGATTTTCAATCACCAACTTCGCTGAGCCTAACATAGCTTGTTGTACCAACTCACGAGATTGGTTTTCATCTAAGCCCATTTCCATTAAGCCTTGTTGCATGGCTTCTAAAAATTGGAAGAAGTAGGCAGGGCTACTGCCAGATGCCGCGGTGACTGCATGCATTTGAGCTTCATTTGTCATCCAAGTGGTTTTCCCTACAGCTGACAGTAAATCTTCCGCAAAAGTGCGGTCAATTTCAGGTGTGTTTTTATCAGCAAATAAGCCAGCCATACCTTCACCCACTAATGCAGGTGTGTTTGGCATCACGCGAACAATGGATTTTGCTGTTGGAAGGAGTTCAGCTAATCGGGCAGTTGAAATCCCTGCTGCAATAGAAATAATTAATTTATCAGAGAAATCAACCGCATTTAATGGGTTGCAAACATCGGCTAGCACTTGTGGTTTTACCGCAAATAACACAACTTGAGATTGTGTGATGGATTGCTCGTTATCCGTAGAAACGGCGACACCATATTGTGCAAAAAAGGCACGTTTTTCTTCATTAGGATCATTAACGATAATTTTGTCGGCAGGATAACCTTGTTTTAATAGGCCTAACACAATCGCTTGTGCCATATTGCCACCGCCGATGAAGGTAATTAATTTTTGTTGCATCATTTTTTCCCGTGAGTTTATGGGCTACAATGTCGCGTATTTTACCCTATTATGAAGGAAGTGTTACGATGTGGTTTAAAAATTTAATGTCATATAGGCTGACTAAGCCCTTAGATTGGGATCTTAATGAATTGCAACGCCAGTTGGCAGATTGTGAATTTCATCCTTGTGGCTCACAAGATCAAAGTAAATTCGGTTGGACGAATCCCTTGAAAGACAGCGAATTATTGCATTTTTCTGTCGGTAAACACATTTTATTGGTTGCGAAAAAAGAAGAGAAAATGTTGCCGGCGAATGTGGTGAAACGTGAATTAGATGAACGCATTGAAAGCCTTGAGCAAAAAGAAAACCGCAAATTGAAAAAAACGGAAAAACAAACGTTAAAAGATGATGTGGTGATGAATCTATTACCACGTGCATTCACTAAAAATCAGCAAACAGCCGTGTGGATCGATACTGAAAATAATCTTGTTCATGTTGATGCGGCATCCAGTAAACGAGCAGAAGATGCCTTAGCATTATTGCGTAAATCACTTGGTTCGTTACCGGTTGTGCCGTTGGCATTTGCGAATGAACCTTCGACCATTTTAACGGATTGGATTGTGCAGGAAAAAATCCCGCATTGGTTGGTGGCGTTAGAAGAGGCTGAATTGCGTGGAAGCCAAGAAGACAGCGTAATTCGCTGTAAGAAACAGCCTTTAGAAAATGAAGAGATTCTGGCGCTTTTACAAGATGGTAAAAAAGTGGTGAGCAAGCTCGCATTGGAGTGGGAAGATACGCTGACGTTTGTATTTAATGAAGATTGCACGCTCAAACGTTTAAAATTTGCTGATGCGGTGCGTGAGAAAAATGCCGATATTTTAAAAGAAGACTATGCGCAACGCTTTGATGCTGATTTTGTATTGATGACGGGCATTTTATCTAAACTGATCGAAAACTTACTCGATGAATTTGGTGGTGAGAAAGTCAGATTAGGCTAGTTTTATCATAAAATAAAAAGGCGAACATGATGTTCGCCTTTTTTTGTTTAAAAGTGCGGTCAAATTTCCGCACATTTTAATTAGTGTGTACTCGTACTGGTTGTCGTACGGTTTGCACGTTTACGATCGTTTTCCGTTAAGAGTTTTTTACGGATACGGATCGATTCAGGTGTTACTTCCACTAACTCGTCATCATCGATAAACTCGATAGCTTGTTCAAGTGTAAATTTCACCGGCGTAGTTAAGACGATAGCATCATCTTTACCTGATGCACGCATATTGGTGAGTTTTTTACCTTGTAAACAGTTAACGGTTAAGTCGTTTGTACGACTGTGAATACCGATAATTTGCCCCTCGTAAACTTCTACGTTGGCTTCGATCATTAATTTACCACGCTCTTGTAAACCAAATAGCGCATAAGCTAATGCTTTACCTGTTGCGTTAGAAATTAATACACCGTTTTTACGTTGGCCGATTTCACCTGGTTTGATGTCATCGTAGTGATCGAAACTAGAGTAAAGTAAACCTGTACCAGACGTCATAGTCATGAATTCACCACGGAAACCGATCAAGCCACGGCTCGGGATGATATATTCTAAACGTACACGACCTTTGCCATCTGGCATCATATCGCGCACTTCACCTTTACGGATACCTAATGCTTCCATGACAGAACCTTGGTGTTGTTCTTCTACGTCGATAGTCACTTGCTCGTAAGGCTCTTGTTTTCTGCCGTCGATTTGACGATAGATTACTTTAGGACGAGACACCGCAAGTTCATAACCTTCACGACGCATATTTTCAATTAATACAGAAAGGTGTAATTCACCACGGCCAGAAACACGGAATTCATCTGGGTTTGGTGTTTCTTCTACGCGTAATGCCACGTTGTGAACTAATTCTTTGTTTAAGCGTTCAAGAATTTGACGAGAAGTTACATATTTACCTTCTTGACCCGCAAACGGTGAAGTATTTACACAGAAGAACATGGTTACGGTTGGTTCATCAACGGTTAATGAAGGTAAGGCTTCAACGGCGTTGATATCACAAATAGTATCCGAGATATTTAATTCACCTAAACCAGTAATCGCGATGATATCGCCTGCGTAAGCAACATCTTCTTCATAACGTTGTAAACCAAGGTGGCCTAAGACTTGACCAACACGGCCTTGGCGAGTTTTACCTTCACCATCAATGATAGTCACAGGTTGATTTGGTTTGATTGAACCACGTTTGATACGACCGATACCAATAACACCCACATAGCTGTTATAGTCTAATTGGGAAATTTGCATTTGGAATGGCGCATCAAGTTCTACTTTTGGCGGTTCAACGTGTTGAACAATCGCTTCAAATAATGGGGTCATATCTTCCGCTAACTCTTCGTGTTCAATACCTGCTACACCATTTAATGCAGATGCATAGATAATAGGGAAGTCTAATTGCTCATCGGTTGCACCAAGATTAACAAATAAATCGAATACTTGATCTACAACCCAATCAGGACGTGCGCCAGGACGGTCAACTTTGTTGATAACTACGATTGGTTTTAAACCGTGAGCAAAGGCTTTTTGTGTCACAAAACGTGTTTGTGGCATTGGGCCGTCAAAGGCATCTACCACTAAAAGTACAGAATCCACCATAGAAAGCACACGTTCTACTTCACCACCGAAGTCCGCGTGTCCTGGGGTATCTACGATGTTAATGCGATAACCATTCCAGTTAATTGCGGTATTTTTTGCAAGAATGGTAATACCACGTTCTTTTTCAAGATCGTTTGAGTCCATTACGCGTTCATCAACATCACCACGAGTTGATTCAAATGTACCGGATTGTTGAAGGAGTTTGTCAACGAGGGTGGTTTTACCATGGTCAACGTGAGCGATAATTGCGATATTGCGCAATTTATTAATATCAATGTCGTTTTTCATTTATTACGTTCTTAAAGTTTAAGTTTTGTAGGGTGGAATTTTTATACCACCGAATAGTCCAAGTAGTTTAAATTGGTGAGTCAAACTCACCCTACGAGAATCTCGAAAGGGCAAAAATTATACACGATATTTCGCTGCTCTGCTATGCCAGGGGATAAAATAAATCTTATGAAAAAGGCAAGCGATTGCGTTATAATGCCCTTTTAATTTTATTAAAGATTATACACATAGCAAAATAGAGGACTCCTTATGCCAAATGCAAATGCAATTGCCAACGTATTTAAATTGATCGAAGAGAACGATATTAAGTTCGTGCTACTTCGTTTCACCGACATTAAAGGTAAAGAACACGGTGTTTCCATCCCGGTTAGTCTTGTCGATGAAGATATGTTTGAAGATGGCAAAATGTTCGATGGCTCTTCTGTTGAAGGTTGGAAAACCATTAACAAAGCCGATATGCTTTTAATGCCAATCGCTGAGACTGCAGTAGTCGATCCATTTTCGCAGATCCCAACACTTTCAATTCGTTGTAGCGTGTATGAACCAACAACCATGCAAAGCTATGATCGTGATCCGCGTTCAATTGCTATTCGTGCAGAAAACTATATGCGTTCAACAGGCGTTGCAGATCAGGCATTCTTTGGTCCGGAGCCAGAGTTCTTCTTATTTGATGATGTGCGTTTTGATGTATCAATGAACCGTGCTTCTTTCGCCATTGATGACATTGAAGCCGCTTGGAACACCAATAAAAAATATGAAGGCGGTAACAATGCTTATCGTCCATTGAAGAAAGGTGGTTATTGTGCGGTAGCTCCAATTGATACGGCTCATGATATTCGTTCTGAAATGTGTTTAATTTTAGAGGAAATGGGCTTAGTCATCGAAGCTCATCACCATGAAGTGGCAACAGCAGGTCAAAACGAAATTGCAACGAAATTCAACAGCTTAACCTTAAAAGCGGATGAAACACAAATCTATAAATATGTGGTGCAAAACGTTGCATTAGAACATGGCAAAACCGCTTGCTTTATGCCAAAACCAATCACAGGTGATAATGGTTCTGGTATGCACTGTAATATGTCATTAAGCAAAGACGGTAAAAATATTTTCCAAGGTGATAAATATGCGGGTCTTTCTGAAACCGCACTTTATTACATTGGCGGTATCATTAAGCACGCTAAAGCATTAAATGCATTCACCAACCCAAGTACTAACTCATACAAACGCTTAGTGCCAGGTTTTGAAGCGCCAGTATTGTTGGCTTATTCTGCAAGTAACCGTTCTGCTTCAATTCGTATCCCAGCAGTAACCAGCCCGAAAGCAATCCGTATTGAAGCACGTTTCCCCGATCCAATGGCAAATCCATATCTGGCTTTCGCTGCATTATTAATGGCTGGCCTTGATGGCGTGGTAAACAAAATTCATCCAGGAGATGCAATGGATAAAAATCTTTATGATCTTCCACCAGAAGAATTAAAAGATATTCCAGCAGTCGCGAGCTCGCTAGAAGAAGCATTGAATTTATTAGAAAAAGACTATGAATTCTTAACGCAAGGTGGTGTGTTTACGAAAGACTTTATCGAAGCATTTATTAATATTAAACGTAAAGAAGTAGAACGTTTAAATATGACACCACATCCTGTTGAGTTTGAGATGTATTATGTCTAGTGACCATATAATTAATTGATTCTACTTATAAAAGAAAAGGTGTCATTATTTTTTGATGATGCCTTTTTATTTTGTCAAATGAATTCATTCTATTATTAGAATAAATTCAGTTCAGTATAAAATTGAGTAGAGGCTAAATCCCTTGTTAGAGTAGGGGAACTTAGGTAGAATGGGACAGTCTATAATATATCGAAGCACTTAAAGGAATTGATAATGAGCAATATTTATTCTCAAAAAATAAATGAGTCGGATGAGATTGATTTAATTGAATTAATTAAAAACCTATGGAAGAAAAAACTATGGATTATTTTATCTGCTTTCGTTTGTACCGCCATTGCGGCAGGCTATGCTTTTACAGCTAAAGAGCAATGGACATCTAAATCAGTAGTAATTGCGCCTAAGGTGGCCAATTTAGGCGATTATTTATCATTTCGTAGTGAATATGCATCTATTCTAGATATCAAAGATTTTTCTCAAGATAAGGTTTCAGAAAAGGTATTTAATGACTTTAAAACGGCTTTATTTTCACGTAGCTTGAAAGAGGCATTCTTTTCTCAATCTGCCTGGTTTAACACTTATGCCGCTAAAAATGCTAATTCCGAAGAGGCTAAACAAAAGTTGCTATCCAATTTGGTTGATAAAAATCTGATTGTTACCATACCCGATCCTAAAAAAGATCCAAATGCAATTGGTGTGAATGTTAGTTTTGCTGCTGAGACACCAAAAGAAGCACAGGATGTATTATTAGACTACATCCAATTTGTAAACCAATGGGTGCTTTCTGAAAATAAAAAAGACTTTCTAGCGAATATTGATTTGGTGCTTAGTGGATTAGATATTCAGAAAAACAAGATTGAACGAGATACAGAAACAGTGCGTCAAATTCAGTTAGAAAACCTTACAAGGGCATTAGATATCGCAAAATCAGCAGGGATTAAAGATTATTCAAAATCTTTAGGTGGTAATGTAAGCGTACCAGAAGTATTGTTAGGTGATGCGAAGGTGCCATTTAGTGATTCAAAACTCAGTGATGGCTCATATTTATTTATGTTGGGGGAAAAGTACTTACAAGCTCAGGTTGATACCTTGAAAAATGCACCTTTAGTCTATCCTTTGAACTATTATAATATTGAAAAACAAGTTAACTTATTAAATGTATTAGAGAGAAAAGTAGAGAAAGAAGGAGCTGTTAGCGGATATTATTATTTAAGTGAGCCAGACTATCCGGTGATTAAAGATAAGCCTCAAAAAGGATTAATTATCGTAATTGGGTTTATTATTGGTTTGATAGTTTCTAGTTTTTTTATTTTATTAGGTTCATTGATTCAAAATACTAAAAAAAGTTAATCATGAAAAAGAAGGTCATTTTTATCGGTGCAGGTGGCTATGCAAAATCTGTGCTAGATTCTTTAGATTTATCAAGATATGAATTTTGTGGGTTCATTGATAACTTTAAACCGGAAGGAACGAGTCATTTAGGTTATCCCATTGTTGCTAAAACAATTGATGATTTCCAAGAAAGGGAACATTACAGTTTTTTTATAAGTATCGGAAATAACACTTATCGCCTAGATAAATATTTAAAGCTTATGAAATATCAATGTGACGTTATTAACATCATTGATAAAACAGCGGTCGTATCTAACAACTCTTCTCTAGGCAGAGGGATTTTTGTAGGGAAAATGGCCATAGTAAATAGCGGTGTTACTATTGGAGATAATGTTATTATCAATACTAAGTCATTAGTTGAGCATGGTTGTTGTATTGGTGATCACAGTAATATTTCTACAAATAGTACATTAAATGGTGATGTTATAATTGAAGATTATTGTTTTATTGGAAGCTCATCGGTGATCACCGGTCAACTGAGAATTGGGGAAAGTGCTGTAGTTGGTGCTGGTGCAGTTGTAATTCGTAACGTAAAACCTCGTACTATTGTTGCTGGTGTTCCAGCAAAATTTATTAAGGAAGTAGAATAAAAATGAGTCAAGTATTTATTGTCGCTGAAATTGGTTGTAATCATAATGGAAATCCTGAGTTAGCAAAGAAAATGATAGATGTTGCAAAGGAATGTGGTGTTGATGCAGTTAAATTTCAAACTTTTAAAGCAGATAAACTGATTTCAAAATATGCTCCGAAAGCGGAATACCAAAAAGTAACTACAGGTACTGCAGATAGCCAGCTTGAAATGACTCGTAAACTAGAGCTTTCTTATGATGAGTTTCGTAAATTAGAAGCTTATGCGCGTTCTTTAGAGTTAGAAGTGTTTTCTACGCCATTTGATATGGAGTCCATTGATTTTCTTGCTAGTGAAAAGCAAAAAGTATGGAAGATTCCATCTGGTGAACTAACTAATTTACCTTACTTAGAGAAAATTGCTAGTTTGCCGATTGAAGGAAAAAGCGTGGTAATTTCAACAGGAATGGCGACTATTGAAGAGATCAAAGATGCCTTATCTGTATTAGAAAAAAATGGTATGAAGAAAGAAGATATTACTATTCTTCACTGCAATACCGAATACCCAACCCCTTATGAAGATGTAAATTTAAATGCGTTTTATCAGTTAAAAACATTATTCTCTGATTATAATTTGGGTTTTTCAGATCATTCTGTAGGTTATTTTGCAGGGCTTGCAGCGGTGCCGTATGGTATTACTTTTATTGAAAAACATTTTACTTTAGACAAAAATTTTGAAGGTCCAGATCATAAAGCATCTGTGACACCAGAGGAATTGAAACTACTTTGCGAAGGAATTCGAGCAGTTGAAAAATCATTAGGTTCTTCTGAGAAAATTGTTACTGTTTCTGAAGCCAAAAACAAAATTGTGGCCCGTAAATCCATTATTGCAGCTCGCCCAATTAAAAAAGGCGAAACCTATACGACTGAGAATTTGACCACTAAACGTCCAGGAAATGGTATTAGTCCGATGTGTTGGTATGATATTTTAGGTAAAGATGCGGAAATGGATTTTGAAGAAGATCAATTAATTCAAGATAGTCGTTTCTCAAATCAAGAATAAGAGCGGTTAAAATTATGAAGAAAATTGCAATTATTACAGCGAGATCAGGTTCAAAAGGGTTACCTAATAAAAATGTTTTATTTGCAAATGGTAAACCACTAATGGCTTATAGTATTGAGGCCGCATTAGAAAGTAGAGAGTTTGAAAAGATTATCGTAAGTACAGATTCTCAAGAATATATTGATTTGCTTTCTCATTATCCGATTGAATTTATCAAACGTTCTGCCGAGCTATCCTCAGATAAAGCAAGTTCTTTTATCGTAATTGAAGATGTATTGAATCGATATAGTCATGTTGATTATGATTATTTTGTATTGCTGCAGCCGACTTCACCATTAAGAACGGCACAGCATATTCAAGAAGCCAACGCTAAATTTGAAGCAAATTTTGAGAAATTTGACTTCTTGGTTTCGGTGTCTGACGCTCATAAGCCAACTACATTAACGCGGCAAATTGATGAAGATGAGAGTTTAAAAAACTTTAAACTAGATTACTCTAATTATGCTCGTCAGCAATATCATCCAGAATATTCACCAAATGGAGCAATTTTTTCTGCAAAACCTCAGGCTTATTTAGAGCAAAAACACTTCTATGGTGAGAAGTGTATTGCGTATTTTATGGCTAAAGAGGTTTCAGTTGATATTGATGATCGTCTTGATTTCGAATATTTCTATTTTATTCTTCAGCAACGTAATAAAGATAAAATCCTATTAGAAACCATCAAAAAAACAATATCCGCTAAGAAAGATAATTTTAATCAAACAAAAGAAATCAGCTTAATTGGTCACTCAATTTTAGATTATTGGAATATTGAAGAGATTAGCAATCAAACCGTAAATAATTTAGCTATTGCGGGGATTACGACTAAACAATATATTGATTTGATTCTAACTCAAGGCTTGATTAAATCTTTAGGTAATAAAGCTATTTTGATGTTTGGTACTAATGATATCGTGTATGCTGATTGGACAAAAGAACAAATTTTATCAGACATTCAGCAAGTTATTGAAAAACTAAAAGCAATCAATAATAACATTCAGCTTTATTTCTTAGAAATTACCCCTGTGGCCTTAAGGATTGATCGTAATAATGCAGTGATTAGAGAACTTAACGCATTTCTAAAAGAAAACCTTAAATCTGCAAGATGGATTGCTCTAGATAGCATATTTAGTGATCACTATGGCAAATTAAACTTAGATTACACTAATGATGGCTTACATTTGAATGAACAAGGCTATCAGTTATTGGAAGAGATCATCAAATCAGAGCTATGACTAAAAAAAGAATTGCCTATGTAACAGGCTCACGTGCTGAATACGGCATTGTTAAGCGCTTACTAAGACGATTACAAGAAGACAATGAGTTGGATTTTTCATTGATTGTAACCGCTATGCACCTTACTCCTCAATATGGAAATACCGTAGATGTGATTGAGCAAGATGGGTTTAATATTGCTGAGAGAATAGCAGTAAAACTTGATAGCCAAAATAACCAAACGATTTTAACTTCAATGGCTGAAACCCTCGATCTCTTTGGAAAACATTTCCAGAAAAATCATTATGATGCAGTAATGGTATTAGGTGATCGTTATGAGATACTTTCTGTAGCAACGGCTGCTGCAATGCATAACATTCCATTAATTCATTTGCATGGGGGCGAGCAAACATTAGGTAATTATGATGAGTTTATTCGCCATTGCATTACAAAAATGGCAAAACTGCATCTTACAGCGACAGAGGTATATCGTAAACGAGTGATTCAGCTTGGCGAATCTCCTGAAAGCGTGCATAACATTGGTTCTCTTGGGGCTGAAAATGGACTAAATTTAGAATTACCATCAAAAGAGTGGTTACTTTCTGAGTTAAATTTACAAAGCAAACCGTATTTTATGGTGGCATTTCATCCTGAAACTATTACAGGTCAATCTGTAGAAGAGCAAGTTGAGCAACTTCTTTTAGCATTAGATTCCTTTAAGTCCGATTATCAATTTGTGTTTATTGGCTCTAATTCTGACACGCATTCCGATGTCATATTTACCAAAGTAAAACGTTATACAGATGAAAATCGATTTTCATTTTTCGCATCGGTAAAACCAGAGGAATATTTAGCTTTAATTAAGTACTCAAAAGGGTTAATAGGTAATAGTTCATCAGGTTTGTTAGAAGCGCCTTCTTTACAAGTAGGGACAGTAAATATTGGAAAACGACAAGAAGGACGCGTTCGTGGCGAATCAGTTATTGATGTAGAAGGTAACCGACAATCTATTGAACAAGGGATTCAGCATTTATTATCTGATGATTTCCAAAAACGCTTACCTACAATGGCAAATCCATATTATCAAGATAATTCAGCGGAAAAGGCTTATGGGCTGATTAAAGCATTTTTAGCTAATGAAGCTAAAGATGAAGCGAAAAAGTTTTACGATTTATAAATAGTAAGAAAAAAATTAAAATTTAAGAGGAATATCATTTTGAAAATATTTGATTATTTGAAAATAGCATTTTTTTATACTTTCTCACATTTAGGAATTCCCTTTAAATTAAGAGTTACAGAAGAAATGCAGAAATTATATTCTAAAAGGGAACCAATAAAACCCTATGCTTTTATTAGGTTACATAATGAAATTAAAACGGTAGATATTGCTTTGAAAAGCGTATTGCCAGCATTAAAAGGTGGAGTTATAGGGTTTCATTCTTGTTCAGACGGTACAAAAGAATATATTCTAGAATTTTGTAAAAAATACCCACAATTTATTCCGGTAGAATATCCTTATGATGTCATTCCTTCTGGTGATAAGCGTTACATGAATAATGACTTTGATATTAATTCTAGACTTGACTCATATTATAATTTCATCTGGGATAAATTGCCTAAAGATGAATGGATAATAAAAATTGATGGTGATCATATATGGAATATTGAGGCATTAGAATCGCTTTGTCGACTTCCAATAAGAAAAACAGATTGTATTATTCTTAGCCGTATAAATTTACATTGCGATAATGGGAAATGTTATATTCATAGAAAATATCCAATTATGGAAGGGGGGGATTCTTGGATTTTATATAATCATAATGTAAGGTTTTTATTTAATCGTGGTTGGAATGACGGTCATTTCTTTGCCTATGAAAGATTGCCTTTACCAAGGAAAGAACGTAAAAAAATTTTAGGCATATGTTCTAACTGGCACTTTCCGGTAGTAAAAAATAGAAGAGATGATTTTAAGAAAGATGATTGGGTCTTATTAAAAGATTTTGATATAAAAGAATATATAAAGAGAAATAAAATGGATGGTAGAATACAAGATGAGATGCTTGATGAAAAAAATATATTAAATGCGTTTAATTCATTTAACCTCTCTGGGAAGAAAATGCTACCATAGTTTTTATAAAATCAGAAGAACAATTTATGAGTATAATGAAAGATAGCTCTGTTTATCTAACTGGAGAATTGTTATCAAAATCTATTCCATTTTTATTACTCCCTTATTTATCTCGAAAATTAGGTGTAGAAGGATTTGGTGAACTATCTTATTATCAGATTTTTTTATCATTATTCGTAATTATCATTGGTTTAAGTCAAGATAGTGCAGTTGCCCGCTATTTTTATGCTTATGGTAGACGCTCGTTAAATCTTGTAGTTAATACAGGCTATCTTTATTCAATTAGTATAGGCTCTATTATTATACTATTTTGTTGGGTAATAAAATCTGAAATACTTTTTTATTTGGCTCTTACTGCTATTTTTCAAGTTTTTTTATCTGTACAACTAAGTATTTGTCAATGTCAGAAAAAGGTTATTACCTATACATTTATTCAAATTATTTCAACAGGTGCAAATGCTTTATTTACTATATTATTACTAGAGATATATCAAGATGAGCTTGTTGAAAAACGTATTTTAGCTATATTAGCTAGCAATATTTTAGCTGTTTCATTAACTTATTTCCGGTATAGAAAAAAAATAACATATAAGAAATTTACAATATCTCAATATAAAATTGCTTTTTTATATATGATGGGGTTTGGACTACCAATGATATTTCATCATGGAAGTTTTTTTATGAAATCACAGCTAGATAGAGCCTTCATATTTCACCGTTTTAGTGAAGCAGAACTAGGACTATACTCAATGGGAGCACAAATTGCTGCTGTGCTTTCACTCTTAATTATGGCTATAAATAAAGCACTAGTTCCTTACTTATTTGAAAACTTGAAAACTAAAAAAATAACTTTAGAAAATCTACAGAGATGGGCATTTATCTCAATTTTAATTGTTCCCATACCATCTTTAATAACGATAGTCACGCCTGAAGAATGGATATTATTTATATTAGGAAAACACTTTTTAGGTGTTAAATATTATATTTCTATATTTTTGCTTTCCACTAGCTTAAGCATTCCATATTTGTTTTTGGCTAATTATCTATTTTATTTTGGCAGAACAAAAGAGATTTCTTTTTGTTCAATATTATCTACAGTTATTTATTTAGGTGCTTTAGGAGGGGTAATATTTACTGATATGATTTATGTTCCTTTAGCTAGTATATTTGGTGCATTAGGTATTTTACCTGTATTATATAATATAACGAAAAGAGTAGAAAAAAATGAATATACCTCTCATTAGTATAATAATGCCTGTTTATAATGCAGAATGTTATCTTAATCAAGCTATTTTATCTTGCTTAAATCAATCTTATCAAAATATTGAATTGATTTTAATTGATGATGGTTCAACAGATAAAAGTATTGAAATAATAAATAACATCATTAATAAAGATAAGCGGGTTAAACTTTTTTTTACCCCAACTAATCAAGGGCCTGCCGCAGCAAGAAATATAGGGCTAGAAAAAGCACAAGGTGACTATATTACATTCTTAGATAGTGATGATTTTATTGCAAATGATAAGTTAGAAAAACAACTAAGTTTTATGTTACAAAATAATCTTTTAATGACACATGGAGATTATACTTTCTGTGATTTAAAAGGAAACAAGATAAAATCTGTCACAACAAGTGAAAAAATTGATTATTCAACCTTATTACAAGGTAACCAATTTAAAATAATGACCGTACTTGTTAAAAGAGAATCTATTAAATTACTTAGGTTTCCTAATATTAAACACGAAGATTATGCTTTCTTTTTGGATTGTTTAAAAGAAGTTAAGCAATCTATACTATATAGCCATCAGGCAAGTTCATTTGTAAGAATAGGTAAAGTCAGTGTTTCATCAAATAAATTTAAAAGTGCAATCTGGACATTTAATATCTATTTTAAAAGAGAGAAACTAGGTGTAGTAAAATCAATTTATTATTTTATTCACTATGCCTATAATGGATTTATTAAATACAAGAAGTAAAAAATATGATTTCATTACTTATTATTAGCTTTGGGCGTTATCAAGAAGTATTAGAGACGTTTGCATGTGTCAATAAATATCATGGCAACAAAATTGAATTACTTTTCCTTGATAATAATCCAGCAAGAGAGTTGGAAACAGCTCTATCTTCTATTTTAGAAAATAATAGTAGCATTTTATTTAGCTATTTTCATACCGGTGAGAATCTAGGTGTTGCTGAAGGACGCAATTTCTTAATTGAAAAAGCGCAAGGCGATATTTTAATTACACTTGATGATGATGTTGAAATTGAAGATATTACTCTTTTAATTCAGAAAGTAACTGATTATATGGCAAATAATGCTAAAATAGGAGCATTAGCCTTTAATATTAAAAACTATTTTACTCGTAAAACATTATCACACGAGATCCCACATGGTAATAAAAAGTTAGATTTTTCACAGAATTTACTGACTTATTATTTTATTGGCGCTGGGCATGCAATAAGGAAAGAAGTCTATCAAAAAGCGGGACTTTACCCTAAAGATCTTGGTCTATATGGTGGCGAAGAAAGAGATTTGTCATTTAGGATTTTAGAAGCAGGCTATCAGATACTTTATGCAAGTGATATTGTGATTTACCATAAGGTTTCACCAGATGGAAGAATGAGTAAAGAAAAAGAAAACTTCTTTCGCTATCGTAATCAATTGATCGTTTTAAATCGTTATATGCCTAGAATCTATCGCTATAGTGCAAATTTGATTTGGTCTCTATTTTATTTATTAAAAATGAAAGGAAATTTTAAAAATATTATAGAGGTTTATTATGAATTAAGACATTTAAAAAAACATACTGTTTCTAATGATACTATAAGTTATATTAGAAATAAAAAAGGTCGATTATTATATTAAAGAATAGATTCTATGTATATATATATTACTTTTTTTTCATTACTGACTTTAGGTTGTATTATAGACTTTAGTAATTTTTCACGAAATATTAAAAATCTATTCTTTACTACTAATATTTTAATTTTCTTTATTATTGTTTCAACTAGGGATGGCATTGGAACTGATTATCATCAATATCAAGAGTTATTTTCATTTGCAAAGCCTATTTATGAAGTAAATGTAGAATATTTTACAAATAACTATCATAATATTGAATATGGATATTTGTTATTTGAATCGTTAATAAAGACATTTACTAATAATTTCCATATATTTATATTTATA
>CABPXD010000003.1:0-233271 GCA_902461185.1 uncultured Haemophilus sp. | reverse complement strand
AAGAAGAAAGTTTTGAAGTGAATCAGCTTGTTTGGTTGTGAGCACTAGAGATAGTGAGAGCAGAGAGAAAAGTTATTAAAGGAATAATCCTGGCGGCGATAGAGCGGTGGTCCCACCTGACCCCATACCGAACTCAGAAGTGAAACGCCGATGCGCCGATGGTAGTGTGGGGCTTCCCCATGTGAGAGTAGGACACCGCCAGGTACTGAATGTGAACCCCGAGCTGAATGGCTTGGGGTTTTTGTTTATGAAGTTTTGTGAAAGATTACTTTGACAATATAAGTGCAGTAGAAAGTTAGGCTGTTTTTACGTAGAGAATATATAAAAAGGAGTTTATCCCAAATATCTGGAGATAGACTCCTTTAATCTTTTAAGAAAATAGCTTATTCCAGAAAGAACAAACAAATGCTCTTTCTTCTATAAATTCCGAATCATCAACAATGACAGGATTCCCTAATAAGTTCAGGTGATGAATTTTATTACGCAGTGTCACGTAGCAGGATTTGAGCTTTTCACACTCTGCTAGAGAAATAATGTGATATTCTGCCATTGAATCAAAGATACGGACGTTATCAGACCATTTGGTTAATATTGGATTAGTTGGAGCGTTCGCGAGCATCAGATACTGGGCGATAAATTCAATATCGGTAATGCCGCCACGATCGGTTTTGATATTAAAAAAGCCGTCTTTTGTATGAGATAAATGTTCGTACATTTTTTCACGCATTTCTCTTACTTCGATTTTTAGCTGATTAATATCTCTTTGAGCGGAAAGTACATTACAGCGAATTTTTTCAAATTCTGCTTTTAATTCAGTTTCACCAAAAATAGCACGGCTACGGACAAGTGCTTGCTTTTCCCAAGTCCATGCTTCATTGAGTTGATAGTTTTCAAATGCTTGAAGCGAACAGCCTAGTAAGCCCGCATCGCCTGAAGGTCGTAATCGCATATCAACATCGTAGAGTATGCCTGCACTCGTATTCATACTAAAAATACTGACAATTTTTTGAGCCAATCTTAAATAGAATTGATTGCTATCAATGGATTTTTTCCCTCCAATAGTTTGGCCTTCAACCGCTTGATATAAAAAGACTAAATCCAAATCAGATTTATATCCGAGTTCAATTCCGCCTAATTTACCGTAGCCAATGACTAAAAAGCCTTTTTCTGTTTTACCTACTAAATGTTCAGGTACACCAAATCGTTGACTGACTTGTTGCCAAGCAAAATTGACAACGGCATCAATGATTGCTTCAGCCAGATAAGTGAGATGATCGCTCACTTTCATAACAGGCAGTACGCCAAGAATATCTGCCGCTGCAACGCGTAATAAAATAGACTGTTTGAATTGGCGTAAACCGTCAATAAATTGTTCTTCATCATCTTGCGGTAATCGCAGCATATATTGCTTCAATTCATCAGGATATTGTGTGAACGGCAATGGATTACGTAGCGCTTCAGTATTTAATAATTCATCGAGTAGAATAGGGAAACGAGCGACTTGTTCGGCAATCATCTGTGATTGCGCACATAGTTCAATAAGCTGCTCAATGGCTTGAGGATTTTCTAAGAGTAATTCTAAATACGTCGTTCTACTCACAATTTTATCGACAATGTTGAGGATGCGTGGCAATAAAGTGCGGTAATTTTTTTGTTCAAATATTTGAGTGAAGATATTTGGTAATAAGTGAGCTAGAACTTCTCGACCTCTAGAGCCAATAACACGGCGCGCAAGCCCCTCTTTGAATTGAATAAGTTTATCTAAGATATCGGAAATTGCGTCATCATCAATGTGATTATCAACCAACATTTGTTCAATGTCATCAAGATCACTTTCTAAAAAATCAATCCACTGATTATTGTCATCGGTACTTTCATCTTTTTCTTCACCAATTAATGCATCAAAAACTGACCGCACTTTTTGTTGGTGTGCTTGTAGTATTTGATAGAAATCATCCCAGTTTTCAATTGGATAAGATTTCATCGTAGTTTGATTGTTCTCATCTAAGCGAGTGTATTCTCGACAAGCGACCATTAATCTAAGGCGATTTTCTTCATCAGTTGGGAGAAGTTGCGTTTGTTGATCATCAATAGCTTGTAGTACGTTTTCAGTACGACGAAGGAAGATATAAGCGTCTCTTAATTCATGATATTGTTGAGGCGTAATTAAACCAAGATCCCGTATTTCGGGCAGAAGTTTAAGCAATTCATGTTGTTGGAGCTTAATCTCACGTCCACCACGAATCAGTTGAAAAACTTGCACAATAAATTCGATTTCTCGAATCCCGCCTGCGCCTAGTTTAATATTGTCTTTTAAGCCACGACGACGCACTTCACGCTCAATTTTACCTTTCATTTCACGTAAAGCTTGAATCACACTAAAATCAATATAGCGTCGATACACAAAGGGGCGAAGTAATTGCTGCAAGGTTTTTACATAGGGATCTTGCGCATCAGCGCCTAAAATACGCCCCTTAATCATGGCATAGCGTTCCCAGTCTCGCCCTTGATCTTGGTAATATTGTTCCATCGCAGAAAAACTTAAGGCAAGCGCACCGCTGTCGCCAAAAGGACGAAGGCGCATATCTGTACGATAGACAAAGCCATCTGGCGTGAATTGATCTAAAGCATTGATCAGACGTTGTCCTAAACGGGTAAAAAATTTGGCATTATCAACGGCTCGTCTTGCACCAACAGTTTCACCTTGCGAAGGATAGGTAAAAATTAAATCAATATCAGAGGAAAAATTTAGCTCAAAACCACCTAATTTTCCCATGCCAAGAATATAGAGTTGCTGAGGGTTGCCATTTTCATCACAAGGTGTGCCCATTTCTTCACAAGCTTGTTTATACAGCCAATCTCTCGCACCAATAATAAGACTTTCAGCAAGTTGAGAAAGACGAATAAAAATTTCTTCTACAGTAGCAAGATTTAAACTTTGGCAGAAGCTGAGTTTCGTCATTTCTTGATTACGAAAATCTCGTAGCGTTTTGTAAAGCTGTTCTTCGTTTTGGAGAGTGGAGAGTTGCTCAGCTAAACGGCTAGTATAATCTTGACAATCTGAAAATTGAGGAGGTGTTTGCCACCATTGGGCTAAAAAGTGCGGGTGTTTTTTTAAGACTTTTTCCAAGAAATCAGACAGACTAATGGCATAGTTGATTTGTCCGATTGGAGTCGTGAGATCTGTGGCGTCTCGCTCGATTTGTTGGGCTAATTCATCAAGATTCATTTCAGGGAAATATTGGCAAAGCACTTCGCCAAGTTGAATGAGTTTTTCAGTCGAAAGCGGAAGTGAAAGCGCCATAATTTACCCCTTAAAATGTTCGTCAATCTTGCGTAGTACGATTTCTTTGGCCTGTTGCGGTTGTAGACTATCTAGCCAATTTAATGGTGTTTTCCAGCCGCGCAGCCAAGTGATTTGTCGTTTGGCTAATTGGCGAGTCGCACAAATGCCACGGAAGACCATTTCTTCATGAGCATAGTCACCACGTAAATATTCCCACATTTGGCGATAGCCCACACAGCGGATAGAAGGCAAATCAGGATGGAGATCTTCTCGTTGATAGAGTTTTTCCACTTCTTCTTGGAAACCTAATTCGATCATTTTATGAAAACGTTGTTCGATACGTTGATGTAACACCGCACGATCTTCTGGTGCAATAGCAAATTGTAAAAATTGATAAGGCAATTCTTCGCCTTTTTGTTCAGTTAATTCCGTTAATGATTTGCCCGTTAAATAGAATACTTCTAATGCACGATTAATGCGCTGTGAATCATTGGGATTAATACGCTCTGCAGAAATAGGATCAATTTTTTGTAATTCTTGGTGAAGTGCTGGCCAGCCAAGTTTTTGCGCTTTTTCTTCAATCTCTAAGCGTAACTTTTCATCAGCAGATGGAAGGGGGGAAAGTCCCTCAATCAATGCTTTGTAATACAACATGGTGCCGCCAACCAAAAGCGGAATTTTGCCTTGCGCAGTAATATCGGCCATTTCTCTGAGTGCATCATCACGAAAATTCATCGCGGAATAACTTTCAGCAGGATCTAAAATATCGATTAAGCGGTGAGGAGCAAGGGCTAGTTCTTCTTTAGAAGGCTTTGCCGTACCAATATCCATCCCTTTATAAATTAATGCAGAATCGACACTGATCACTTCCACGGGCAGGCTTTGACGTAGTTGAATAGCAAGATCTGTTTTTCCTGAGGCTGTTGGTCCCATCAGAAAAAGTGCGGTTGGTTTGGAGTCAGTTTTTTGTGTCATATTACAAATCAGTTAAAAAAGGCTGCCAGTTAATTGGTTTCAGTAATGTATTAAATTTTTCTTGATGAGCTTTATTCAGTAAGCGTTCCGTTTCACTTAATAAGCTGACTGCATCCGCTAACACCTCAATCGGTTTCATCTCTAGCGTCTGACAAAGTGCGGTCAGGAAATCAGGCATATTTTCTAGATGTTCAGCAAGCAGGCTCACCACACATTTTTGTAAATTTTGTGTACGTAAAATAGCGGGTACTTTGTTTAATGTAAGGCGTAGCTGGGCTTCATTCTCAATGAATTCAAAACCACTTTGTTGAAAATAGGCTTTTTGTTTTTGCCATTGTTCAAATTGTTTTTCATCTAAGCGAAAAATAATCGGAATGAGCAACGGCTGTTGTGAAATTTCACCTTGTTGTAAAGTTAATTCATAATTTAAGGTTTGCAATTTAGCTAATGACATCAAATAAAACTGCTGATTTTGTTGTAAAAGCAATGCTTTATTTTCAATTAATGCCAATGTACGTAAATAGCCTGCATCACTTGTTTGTGGGAGTTGTTGTTCAACGACAGGTGCTGTTAAAACTTGAGATGCTTCTGTTGGACGTACTAATTCACCATATAAGCGTTGTTCGGTCTTTGTAGGTTGTTCACGATAACCATATGACGGAACGTACTCACTACGGTTTGAAAAGTGCGGTTGATTTTCTGATTGTTTTTCACGAGATTGATGATAATTTGAGGCGAAAATATTTTGCCCTGCCGCTGCACGATTGGGTTTTGTTTCGTAGTGAGGTTGATATGAAGCCGAAGGCTCTCTTGCCTCATTCATCGCTGGCACTAAATCCAATTCAGCTTGAGGAATGGCATTGAGTGCATTTGTTACGCCTTGACAGATAAAATCATGAATTAAACGCGCTTGATGGAAACGCACTTCGTGTTTTGTTGGATGCACGTTGACATCGACATCATGTGGATTGAGGTCGATAAATAGTACAAATGCAGGGTATTGCTCAGTATGCAAATGCTCCGCATAAGCTTGACGAATGGCGTGGGTGATCACTTTATCACGCACCATTCGCCCATTGATATAGCAATAGCTCAAATCATTTTGCGAACGTGTAAACTCAGGTGTCACCACCCAGCCAGAAAGATGCAAATCATCGTGTTTCCAATCAATACGTAAGGCATGTTGAACAAAATCATCGCCACAAATGGCGGCAACGCGTTTTAGTTGTTGTTCTTCATTTGTTGCAGGACGATATTGTCGAATAATTTTGCCGTTATGTGTGAGCGTAAAAGCGATATTAAATTTCGCTAAAGCAATACGACGAATGACTTCATCAATATGAGCAAATTCTGTTTTATCGGTTCGTAAGAATTTGCGACGAGCTGGCGTGTTAAAAAAGAGATTCGCCACTTCAACCGTCGTGCCGACTGGATGAGACGCAGGTTTGATTGTGGTTTCCATTTCTCGCCCTTGCGCATAGACTTGCCACGCTTCATTTTGCTCTGTCGTGCGAGAGGTAAGCGTGAGACGAGAAACAGAGCTGATACTGGCAAGGGCTTCACCGCGGAAACCTAAACTTAAAATGGCTTCGAGATCATCGAGATCGGCAATTTTACTGGTTGCGTGTCTAGCGAGTGCGAGGCTTAATTCCTCTTTAGGAATGCCACTGCCATTATCTCGAATACGAATTAGGTTGGCGCCGCCGTTTTCGATATCGATATGAATTTTATTGGCACCCGCATCAAGGCTGTTTTCCACCAATTCTTTCACTACAGAAGAAGGGCGTTCGACCACTTCACCTGCGGCAATCTGATTAGCCAGCTGTGGAGAAAGAATTTTGATTGCCATAGGATTCCTTATTTTTCTTTAAGTTTGATTTTTTGCCCAGTCACGACTTTGCCATTTTTCAATGTCGGGTTCAGTTTTAAAAGACGATTAACCGGTACATTGTATTCACGAGAGATAGCATAGAGAGTTTGATCAGCTTTTACTGTATGGTAAAGCGGAGTTTCTTTCTTACTATTATCTTTCTTGTCATTCTCTTTTGAAGATGCGTCTTTTTTATCGTTACCTTTTTTCTCAGGTTCTTTTTTACTCTCGGTTTTTTCTTGTTTTTTATCTTTTTTAGAAACGGCTTTTTCAGCTTCAACAATCTTGCTATTTTTTCCTTTGTTGTCGGCTTTGGCTTTATCATCTGCTTTAGGTTTTTCTTCTACCTTTTTGCCTTTGCCGTTATCAGGAATTTTAATGGTTTCATTCAGCCAAAGCTCTTGACGTTTCAGTTTATTTAACTCAATAATTTCACTGACTTTCACATCATATTTGTTCGCCAAGCTACCAATGCTTTCACCTGGTTTCACTTTATGACGTACACCGCTGTCTTTGACATCGGAAGTGAGGTCAGCTTTTTCGGTGTTTTTCTCTTCTTTTTTGATCGGTTCTTCCGTTTTTTTGCCTTTGCCATTATCAGGAATCTTAATGGTTTCATTTAACCAAAGTTCTTTGCGTTTCAGTTTATTTAACTCAATGATTTCGCTGACTTTGACATCATATTTATTTGCTAGGCTACCAATGCTTTCACCTGGTTTCACTTTATGGCGAATACCGCTGTCTTTCACATCAGAAGTGCGGTCAGATTTTTCATTGTTTTTATCGTTTGATTTTGTAGATTTGCTGTCTTGCTCATCACTAGGTGGAACGGCAATTGCTTTTAAATTACCATTACGATAAGCAACCAAACCTTCGTAAATCATATAAGCAATACGACGACGATAAGCAATGGTATTCAGTTTCTGTTCTTCTTCCATATTGGAAAGGAATCCCGTTTCCACCAGAACTGAAGGAATATCGGGTGAACGTAATACGCCAAGGCTTGCATGTTGTGGGGTACTACGGCTTAAGGATGTGACTCGAGCAAAGCGACGTAAAATGCTGTTACCAAGTTCATAGCCTGTACGTTGGCTATGACCAAATTGTAGATCGAGTACGGTTTGATCTAAATATTTGTCATTGTTATTGGAAAGTACTTTTCCTGCACCACCTAAAAGCTCAGAGCGTTTTTCATCATCTTCTAACCATTGTCCCATTTCATCATTGGCACGGCGATTGGATAGCACCCAAACTGATGCGCCACGTTGGTCTGAATTAAGAGAGGAGTCCGCATGGATAGATACGAGAAAATTTGCTTTATATTTACGTGCAATTTCAGAACGTTCTGGCACAGAAATGTAGTAATCGCTACTGCGTGTTAAAACGCCTTTAAAATTAGGATCTTTATCTAATAAGGCTTTTAATTCTCGCGCGATAGAAAGGGTGACATTCTTTTCATAAATGCCTAAATTTTTTCCGATAGCACCGGGATCTTTACCGCCATGGCCGGGATCAATGGCAATTGTCCATTGTGGCGCGGCAAATACAGTAGTAGAAATTAGAGAAAATATTCCAAAAAGAAACGAAAATTTTGCTTTCATGTAAATCAATTTTATAGTTGTGTCAAAATATGCTCGCCCACTGAGTTTTGAGCAATTAGCGTTATGTTGCGAGCATCGTCGTAATAATCAATATTCACCAATAAATCAGCCTCAGGCAAGATGCCTTCACCCTTTTCTGCCCATTCGATTAAGCAAATACAATTTTGGCTGAAATAATCACGAATGCCCATGAATTCCAATTCTTCAGGATCGGCAAGACGATATAAATCAAAGTGATAAATCATTTTCCCTGCAATGCTATATTCTTCCACTAACGTATAAGTAGGGCTTTTAACATTGCCTTGGTAGCCTAAACCTTGCACCATTCCGCGAGTCAGGGTGGTTTTCCCGGCACCAAGATCGCCATTAAAATAAAGCACAATGGCATTATCTTTCGGTTGTTTTACAAGCACTTCTGCGAGTTTTTTACCAAAACGGAGCATCGTGCCTTCATCAGGAATGTATTGGGTTAATTCGGTCATTATTAGAGTGATTTTTTAGGTTAAAGTTTCTGGGGGATTTTATCGTATTTTGAAGGGAATATGTAGGGAAAATACAATAAAAAATCCGCTGCTTTTCAGCAACGGATTGAGAATTTGGAGCGGGAAACGAGGCTCGAACTCGCGACCCCGACCTTGGCAAGGTCGTGCTCTACCAACTGAGCTATTCCCGCAGGGCATCATGTGAAAATTTGGAGCGGGAAACGAGGCTCGAACTCGCGACCCCGACCTTGGCAAGGTCGTGCTCTACCAACTGAGCTATTCCCGCATTTCACATTGGTGAATGAGGCAACATTATACGAAAAAATTTATTCAACGCAAGTGCAGATTTCGCAAATGATTGAGTTTGCCTAAGTTTTCATCAACCCAGATTAATAAAGTGATCACGGTAGTAAGCTAACTCTTTTATTGACTCTCGAATATCATCAAGGGCTAAATGAGTATTGCCTTTTTTAAACCCGTCTAAAATTTCGGGTTTCCAGCGAGCAGCTAATTCTTTTAACGTGCTGACATCTAGATGACGATAATGGAAATAATCGGCTAAATCAGGCATATATTTATAAAGAAAGCGTTTATCTTGTGCGATGCTGTTGCCACAAATCGGTGAAGCACCTTTCGGTACCCATCGTTTTAAAAAATCTAACGTTTGTAATTCAGCTGCACGTTCGGTGAGTTTGCTCGCTTTGACACGGTCAACTAAGCCATTTGCTGTATGGGTTTTTACGCACCATTCCGACATTTTGTTTAATAATTCATCACTTTGATGCACCGCAATCACAGGTCCTTCCGCTAAAATATTGAGATCTTTATCTGTCACGATGGTTGCGATTTCAATAATTCGTTCTTTTTCAGGATCTAATCCTGTCATTTCTAAATCGATCCAAATCAGATTTTGTTTATCTAATTGCATAATATAAGGTATCCTATGAACATTTTTTAATCCCGTTTATTTTAACGAAAAACATCGGAAAAAACGACCGCACTTTATGAGCAAACGTAAACTAACGCAAAATCAAACTCGTCGAATTCAATCAAATAACGCGAAAGCTTTGCATCGCCACAAGAAAAAAGAAGTGGAATGGCAAGATGATATGCTAGGTGAAAGCCAAGATGGGGTAGTCGTTACGCGTTATTCGGTTCATGCTGATGTGGAAAATACACAAGGCGAAATTTTCCGTTGTAATTTACGTCGTACACTTTCTAGTCTCGTGGTTGGTGACAAAGTGATTTGGCGACAAGGCAATGAGCAACTCCAAGGTGTGAGTGGCGTGATTGAAGCTATTCACCCAAGACAAAATGAAATTGCTCGTCCAGATTATTATGATGGGTTGAAACCCATCGCGGCGAATATCGATCGTATTATTATTGTTTCTGCGGTGGTGCCGGTACTGTCACTCAATATTATCGATCGTTATTTAGTGGTGTGTGAAAATGCGGGGATCGAACCTGTCATTGTGGTAAATAAAGGCGATTTACTGGATGCCGAGCAAGAGCAGGAAGTGGAAAGCCAGTTACAGATCTACCGTGATATTGGTTATCAGACCATCATCATTTCTGCTGAAACCGGAAAAAATATGGAAAAATTGACCGCACTTTTAAGTGATGGAACATCCATTTTTGTGGGGCAGTCAGGGGTAGGCAAATCCAGTTTAATTAACCATATTTTACCAACAGTCAATGCACAAGTAGGCGGTATCAGTGAAACCTCTGGCTTGGGACAACATACCACAACCTCTTCTCGTTTATATCACTTACCACAAGGTGGTAATTTGATTGACTCACCAGGGATTCGTGAGTTTGGGCTATGGCATTTGGAGCCCGATCAAATCACCAAAGGTTATCGTGAGTTTCAATATGTCTTAGGCACGTGCAAATTCCGAGATTGCAAACATTTGAATGATCCAGGCTGCGCATTACGTGAAGCGGTAGACGCAGGTCGGATTTCACTAATACGTTATGAGAATTATCATCGCTTAATTGAGAGTTTAAGTGAGACAAAATCACAACGTCATTTTTCTGTGTAGTGGACAATTTACTGTAAATTAGGTATAAAGTACCCCTAATTTCGTGATGTAGCTCAAGTTTTTTTGTGTTTAGCCTTGATTATTGGGCATTTAATAGAGATACTACAGCAGATTTATAGATTAAATTTTACAATTACTATAGAGGTAACATTATGTTCTCAAAAGATGTGGAAATTACAGCTCCTAATGGTTTACATACCCGTCCAGCGGCGCAATTTGTTAAAGAAGCGAAAGCGTTTGCTTCTGATGTAACAGTGACCTCCGGTGGTAAAAGTGCAAGTGCGAAAAGCCTATTTAAGCTACAAACTTTAGGCTTAACGCAAGGAACTGTAATCACCATCTCGGCGGAAGGTGAAGACGAACAACAAGCCGTTGAACATTTAGTCGCATTAATTCCTACTTTAGAATAATTTACGATTAGCCATAGGATTTCTATTCTATGGCTATTGTTTATCTAACCTTTAATAAATTATCTCGGAAGGTAAAAGTATGATTACAGGTATTCCAGCGTCACCAGGTATCGTTTTTGGTAAAGCCTTAGTATTAAAAGAAGAAAAAATTGTTCTTGATACGCAAAAAATTTCAGAAGATCAAGTTGAGGCAGAAGTTGCCCGTTTTTATGCTGGGCGTGAAGCGGCTGTTGAGCAACTTAATTCTATTCATCAACGTGCATTAAAATCTTTAGGTGAAGAAAAAGCGGCCATCTTTGAAGGCCATTTAATGATCCTTGAAGATGAAGAATTAGAAGAAGAAATTATTGATTATCTTCGTTCGCACAAAGTGAATGCGAGTGTGGCAGCAAGTAAAATCATCGATCAACAAGTTGAAATGTTGTCTGAAATTGATGATGAATACTTAAAAGAACGTGCGGGTGATATTCGCGATATCGGTAATCGTTTAATCAAAAATATTTTAGGCATGTATATTGTGGATCTTGGTGATATTACCGAAGAATCCATCCTTGTGGCTTACGATTTAACTCCATCAGAAACTGCTCAATTAAATTTAGAAAAAGTATTAGGTTTTATCACAGATATTGGTGGTAGAACATCTCACACCTCAATTATGGCTCGTTCACTTGAATTGCCGGCCATTGTAGGGACAAATGATGTCACAGCACGAGTGAATACAGGTGATTATCTTATTTTAGATGCGGTAAACAACCGTGTTTATGTGAATCCGACTCAAGCTGAAATTGACGAATTAAAAACATTAGAAGTAAAACTTGCTGAGGAAAAAGCAGAATTAGCGAAATTAAAAGATTTGCCTGCAGTGACCCTTGATGGTCATAAAGTCGATGTAGTAGCGAATATTGGTACGATTCGTGATTGCGAAGGTGCACATCGTAATGGTGCAGAAGGGGTAGGTTTATACCGTACAGAATTCCTCTTTATGGATCGTGATCAATTACCAAGTGAAGAAGAGCAATTCATTGCTTATAAAGAAGTGGTTGAAGCAATGGAAGGTCGTTTAGTGGTATTACGTACCATGGATATCGGCGGTGATAAAGAGCTTCCATATTTAAATTTACCAAAAGAAATGAACCCATTTTTAGGATGGCGTGCGGTACGTATTGCCCTTGATCGTCGTGAGATTTTACACGCACAATTAAGAGCAGTATTACGTGCGTCAGCATTTGGTAAACTTGCCGTGATGTTCCCGATGATTATTTCGGTAGAAGAAATTCGTGAATTAAAATCTGTGCTTGAAACCTTAAAAGCAGAATTGCGTGCAGAAGGTAAAGCTTTTGATGAAAATATCCAAGTGGGTGTCATGGTTGAAACACCATCTGCAGCGGTGAATGCGAAATTCTTAGCGAAAGAAGTGGATTTCTTTAGTATTGGTACAAACGATTTAACGCAATATACGCTAGCTGTTGACCGTGGTAATGAATTAATTTCTCACTTATACAATCCAATGTCACCTTCAGTGCTCGGCTTGATCAAACAAGTGATTGATGCCTCTCATGCAGAAGGCAAGTGGACTGGTATGTGTGGTGAGTTAGCCGGTGATGAACGAGCAACCTTATTGTTGCTCGGTATGGGCTTAGATGAATTTAGTATGAGTGCAATTTCTGTGCCACGTATTAAAAAATTAATTCGTCATGTGAATTATCAAGAGGTGAAAGCCTTAGCTGATGAAGCATTACAAAAACCAACCGCTGCTGAAATTGAGCAATTAATTCAAGCTTTTTTAGCAGAAAAATCGTTAAACTAGATACAAAAACAGAGTTTTACGTTAAAATACTAGCCATCTTTAATAGATAGGAGATTAAAATGGGCTTATTTGACAAATTATTTGGTTCAAAAGAAAACAAAACAGTGGAAGTCGAAATTTATGCGCCACTTTCTGGTGAGATTGTGAACATCGAAGATGTACCAGATGTTGTTTTCTCTGAAAAAATCGTAGGTGATGGTATCGCGATTCGCCCAACAGGTAACAAAATTGTTGCGCCTGTTGATGGTGTAATTGGTAAAATTTTTGAAACCAACCATGCATTTTCAATGGAATCAAAAGAGGGTGTTGAATTATTTGTTCACTTCGGTATTGATACCGTTGAATTAAAAGGTGAAGGGTTCACTCGCATCGCACAAGAAGGTCAAAGCGTAAAACGCGGCGACACAGTAATCGAATTTGATTTAGCAACATTAGAATCAAAAGCAAAATCAGTTTTAACACCAGTGGTTATCTCTAACATGGATGAAATCTCATCTATCGAGAAAAAATCTGGTGAAGTGATTGCTGGAGAATCGGTTGTTTTAAGTTTAACAAAATAAGATTTATAGACTAAAAGATCCGCTTTAAATAAGCGGATTTTTTTATCCTTATTCTTTTTTAAAGAAGGTAAAGATGATTTATCGATTAACAGGCCAAGTACAGCATTATGCATGGGGCGGAAAAAACTATATTGCATCATTGATTGGATTACATTCAGCGAAAGATCAACCTTGTGCAGAGTGGTGGTTAGGTGCTCATCCATCAGCACCTTCTGAAATTGAGGATGTAACAGGTAAGCAATCCCTTATTGAATTTTTATTGCAAAATCCGACCGCACTTGGACAGGCGAGCCGTCAGCAATTTGGTGATGAACTGCCTTATTTATTAAAGATTTTAGATGTTGAAAAGCCATTGTCGATTCAATTGCACCCGACTAAGTCTCAAGCTGAAAAGGGCTTTGAGGCTGAAAATGCAAAAGGCGCGGCATTAACAGACAGCACTCGGACTTATAAAGATAGAAATCATAAACCAGAAATGATGATTGCCTTATCTGATTTCTGGCTTTTACATGGTTTTAAAAAAAAAGCTCAAATCCTTGCCACATTAAATGCACGCCCCTCTTTGCAACCTTTGGCTGAAAAACTTGGCATACAAAGCCTTGCTGAATTTTATGCGAATGTGATGTTGGCGGCTCAATCAACGCTTGCAAATTGGCTATTACCCATTATTGAAGCCAACCAACAGCCTTATAAAAATGGCGAGTTGGCACTTGATAATCCTGATTATTGGGTGCTTTATACCATGGAAGCCATGGCAATTTCGCCTGAAAAATTAGATTCTGGCTTGGTGTGTTTTTATCTCTTTAATATCGTACATTTGAAAGAAGGGGAAGGTATTTTCCAGGATGCAGGCATTCCTCATGCTTATCTTCGCGGACAAAATGTGGAGCTAATGGCATGTTCTGATAATGTGATTCGTGGTGGCTTAACACCAAAATATGTCGATATTGTCGAATTATTAAAAATTGTGGATTGTCGCGAAGTAACACCCAAAATTATCTCAGCCGCGCCTCAAAATCAGTCAGAATTTACTTATAAAACGCCAGTAAACGATTTTGCTTTAGCTCAAATTCGTGTCGAACCCGAAATGCATACTAAAGTGAATCTTCAAAGTGCGGGTATTTTGTTGGTGATGCAAGGTGAGCTAAAAATACAAGAAAAATCAACCGCACTTACCTTGAAACAAGGTGAGTCAGCCTTCATTACAGCGGATTCTAACGTTGAAATAATGAGTGAAAAAGGAGGTTATGCCTTCTTGGCAAAATTGCCATAAAAATTAATGTGATAAGTATCACGATTTGTGAACTTATCGCTAGATTAATCGACGATTTTAGGTATAGTGGGCGTCATTCAGGCGCCCTTTTTTATGTGTCTAAATTGCATTGGGAGTTTTTATGTCGTTGCCTCGCTATTTTGAAAATCCGCAAACCTTGCATGTGAATACCACACCTCATCATGCTTATTTTATTCCTTTTTCTTCAGCAGAAAGTGCGGTCAAAAAGAGACGAGAATTTTCCCCTTATTTTACCTTACTAAATGGCGAATGGGATTTTGCTTATTTTGAAAGCTATACTCACTTACCTCAAGATTTTCTTCGTTTTTCCTTTACGGATAAAATCCCCGTTCCATCCAACTGGCAAAACTATGGTTATGACAATCATCAATATACCAACGTAAATTATCCTTTCCCTTTTGATCCCCCTTATGTGCCCATTGAAAATTCTTGTGGGTTGTATCATCGCGTCTTTAATGTCGAAATCAATGCCCAAAAACGGTATCTCTTAAATTTTGAAGGGGTAGATAGCTGCTTATTTGTCTATGTGAATCAACAGTTTGCGGGCTATAGCCAAATTAGTCATTGCACTAGCGAATTTGATATTACTGGCTTTTTACAACCAGGGGAAAACCACTTACATGTTCTCGTGTTGAAATGGTGCGATGGCAGTTATTTGGAAGACCAAGACAAATTCCGAATGTCCGGCATTTTTCGAGATGTTTATCTGTTAGCGCGAGAAAGAAATTACTTACAAGATTTATTCATTCAAACACAATTTAATCAAGAGCTTACCAAGGTTCAATTGTATGTAGCCTGTCAGTTTGCAGAATGCGAACAACCCATTTCTTGGCAATTATTTGATCCTCAAGGCGAATTGATAATTGAACAAAAAGGGCATGCATTTCATGCTGAAATTGAAAATGCACAATTATGGCATGCGGAGAACCCTCATTTATACACGTTGATTTTGCAATATGGATCAGAAGTGATTTGTCAAAAGGTTGATATCGAAGTAAAGAATGGTGTCATGTTATTTAATGGGCAAGCGATAAAGTTTAAAGGCGTTAATCGTCATGATAGCGATCCGAAAACCGGTTATGTCATTAGTCGAGAACAAGCGTTGCAAGATTTACGCTTAATGAAACAGCATAATTTTAATGCCATTCGCACAGCGCATTATCCGAATGCACCTTGGTTTACTGAATTATGTGATGAATATGGTTTTTATGTGATTGCGGAAAGTGATATTGAATCACACGGCACGAATGCAGTCTATGTAGAGTCGCCAGAAACAAGCATTTTATTAGGGGTAAAAACAGAGATTGATCATGACGCAATTCGTCAAAAAACAATCGACAATTATTGTTATATGGCTCGAAGCTCCGAATTTAATCAAGCCATTTTAGACCGCACTTATGCCAATGTTGAGCGAGATAAAAATCGTCCTTCTGTTGTGATTTGGTCATTGGGAAATGAAAGTGGTTACGGTGAGAATTTTGAGCAAGCAGCCGCTTGGGTGAAACAGCGTGATCCAAGTCGCTTGGTGCATTATGAAAATGCGATCTTTCAACATTCAGCGCATCAAAATGACACATCCAATTTAGATTTTCATAGCGAAATGTACACCGGTACGGAAGAGTTGGATGCTTATTTTGCCGATGCCCAAAATCAAAAGCCGTATCTTTTCTGTGAATATTTGCATGCGATGGGGAATTCTTGTGGAGACACGGAAGATTATTTCCAAGCGATGGAACGACATGCAGGTACTTGTGGTGGCTTTGTGTGGGAGTGGTGCAATCATTCTCCTTATTTGCCAAATTCAAACAGAATGGGCTATGGCGGGGATTTTAATGACACGCCGAATGACGGTAATTTTTGTGCTGATGGATTAGTGACGGCAGACCGTCAAATTCAAAGTAATTTGTTGGAATACAAAAATGTGTATCGTCCACTTCGAGCTACATTGAGAAATGGTCATATTGAACTCAAAAATTATTTGGATTTTACGGATGCGGCAGAGGCTATTTCGATTCATTATCAAATCACCGAAGATTTTGCTGTTATACAAGAAGGCCAAATAGATGATTTAAACATTGCACCAAAATCAACCGCACTTTTACCTTTACCATTGCCGGCAAGTAACGGTTCATTACAAGTTTTAACATTGACCTATCATCAAAAAACAGAAACGGGCTTAATTCCCCAAGGGCATAGTTTGGGATTTGATCAGATCATTTTGTCGGAGCAACAACAATTCTCTACAAATGAATTCAAACCAAATCATCACTCGATTTCTGTTTCAGAACATGCCAATTTAATTTCAGTTAAAGTGGTAGATATTGAATACCAGTTTGATCAATATAAAGGCACTATTCAACAAATTAGCAAAGATGGCGAGCCATGGTTGAATCAAGCAGCTGATTTCAATATTTGGCGAGCACCTTTGGATAACGATAGTTTAATGAAAGCACATTGGCTTGCTGCAGGTTACGATCGTGCCACGAGTCGAGTCTATGATTATCACTTAACCAAGCAGGAAAGTGCGGTTGAAATTATCTTTAAATTGGGGCTAGCCGCTGTATCAAAAGCGCGAATTCTGACATTGCATGTGGTGTATCGTATTGAGAAAAATGGATTGCTTCACATCAATATTCATGCTGAAAAACAACCGCACTTGCCATTCTTACCACGCTTTGGCTTGCGTTTCTTCCTTAATCAAGGATTTAATCAAGTGGAGTATATAGGCTATGGTCCAACGGAAAGTTATCTGGATAAACATCACGCCACGGCTTTCGGTCGTTATAAGACAACGCCAGAAAGTAATCATGTATCTTATTTAAAGCCACAAGAAAATGGCAGTCATTATGGTTGTCGTGAGGTGAAGGTGGCGAATTCGTCTGATTGCTTTACCGTGCAAAGTTATACGCCTTTTAGTATGAATGTTTCCCCTTATTCCCAAGAAGAATTGGGCTGTAAAAAGCACCAATATGATTTGGAGAAAAGTGGTAGTACGATCTTGTGTGTGGATTATAAAATGAGTGGGGTAGGTTCTAACTCTTGTGGACCCGCATTAAAAGAACAATATCGTTTGAATGAAACGGAGTGGGATTGGTCGATTTTGTTGCAAATTAACTAAGATGAAATAAAAAAGTGCGGTTGAAATTAACCGCACTTTTATGTTTTTAGCAAAAATTAAGCAACAACGTTAAATTGTTCTTTCATTAATGCTTCGAAATCAGTGCAACCGCCGATTGGTTTTTCATCGATAAAGATTTGTGGCACAGTTTCCACTTCTTTACCGACAGATTTTGATAAATCTGCTTTAGAAATGCCTTCAGCGATAATATCTACATAGCGATAATCGAAATCCGCTACTTCACCTTTTAATTTTTCAGCAAGGTTTTTTGCACGTACACAATAAGGGCAGCCTGGACGACCAAAAATAACTACGAACATAAAATTTTCCTTTTATTTAAACAAAATTCCTAATGATTTTACTCTATTTCCACAAAAGCAGAAATCATTTTTCAGGATTATTGTGATTGGTGTAATATATCAACTCCTCTTTTCCTAAGGATATAACTGAATGAAATTATTGATGCTTTGCCGTGAGCCTCGCCTTTATAGCTGCCAGCGTTTAAAAGAAGCAGCAGAAAGTTGCGGGCATCAAATGGATATTTTGGATCCGAATCGTTGCATTTTAAAACTCGACAAAAATCAACCGCACTTTTCTTTGTATTATCAACAAAATGCAGAAAGTGAGCCCTATTTATTGCCTGATTATGATGCGGTGTTACCACGCTTTGGGACGACAAGTACCCAAATGGGCTGTGCCGTATTGCGTCATTTCCAAGGAAAAGGTGTCTATTGTTTCAATAAAGAACAGGCATTTTTAGCCGCACGCGATAAATGGCGTAGTTTGCAGATGTTATTGGAGCAAGGTATTGCAGTACCGAGTTCAGTCTTATCCGGTTGTGAGGTTGGGCCGAAACAAGCTATTAAGCAGACAACCTCCCCAATGATTATTAAAACCTTAAAAGGATCACAAGGTATTGGTGTGATCTTAGCCGAATGTCCACAAAGTGCGGTTAGTATTTTAGAAACGTTAAAAGATGCGAATGTGCCTGTTTTGTTACAAGATTTTGTAGAAGAGGCAAAAGGAACAGATATTCGCTGTTTTGTGATCGGTGATAAAGTCGTAGCGACAATGCAACGTATGGGGCAAAACGGTGAGTTTCGTGCTAACTTTCATCGTGGTGGCACAGCAGAAAAAGTTAAACTCACCGAAGATGAAAAATCCATCGCCATTCGTGCGACTAAAGCATTAGGTCTTGCAGTAGCTGGTGTTGATTTGATTCGTTCAAAAGAAGGTTTATTAGTGCTTGAAGTGAATGCTAGCCCTGGTTTAGAAATGATTGAGAAGACCAGTGGCATTGATATTGCATTGCAGATGATCTTGTTTTTAGAACAGCAAGTGAAACAATAAAAGAAAAGGGCGAAACATATTATGTTCGCCCTTGTTTTTATCCTTTTGTGTCTTGTTTAAAATCGTAATTTGGTGGTAGTTCCGGCATCGTATTTTCTTCATCAAAAGGCTCGCTTGCCGGTTGATGTTGAAATTCTTTGCTATCGTGAGCCGGTTTTTCTTTACCCAATAATTGCGGTTGTAATTTGATAAAGCTACTTTTATCTGAAAGCCACACATCAATAAACGCTTGTGTAAATTTTTGATCGAATTCGTGATCTAACACGGTGTCGTTTAACACAAAATAGCCTTTATCTTGTAAGACTACAAAATTTAAGATGTCGTTTGGTGAAAAATCAGGGAAGATTTCCTGCATTTTTTTCAGCCATGCAGTAGTGTCATCTTTACTTAAATTTTGTGATTCCATTTCTTTGGTTAACGCAATGGCGAAATTTTTTCCTTCTACTGGTTTTTCATATTTAATCGAAAACATTAACGGACGTTCATTCTTTTCGTATGAACCCGTTTCAGAATACAAGCCGACAGTGTAAACATGGAATGGCCCCCATGTGTATTCAGCATTGCCAACTGGTTGCCATTGGGCAAAAAGTGCGGTGGAAAATAAGGCTGAAATGGCAGCAATAATAAATTTCAGTTTCATAGTTTTTTTCATATCAAAAATATTGCCGTGATTATAACAAAAAAGCCCTCTAAAAAAACACAAATAAAAAGGCAGGAATACCTGCCTTTGACATCAAATTATTGGGGGAGTTTATTTTAAGCTACCCACCATATCTTCTGGACGAACCCATTTGTCGAAATCTTCGGCTGAAACTAAGCCCAAGTTAATCGCTTCTTCACGTAAGGTTGTACCGTTTTTGTGTGCAGTTTTCGCAATTTTCGCGGCATTTTCGTAACCAATGTGTGTATTAAGTGCGGTTACTAACATCAATGAATTTTCCAATTGTTGTTTAATGCGAGGGTAGTTTGGTTGAATACCGGTTGCGCAGTGTTCATCAAATGATACGCAAGCATCACCCAATAATTGTGCCGATTGTAAGAAATTCGCCACCATGACAGGGTTAAATACGTTTAATTGGAAGTGACCTTGTGAGCCAACGAATGCGATAGTGGTATCGTTACCGAATACTTGTGCACATACCATGGTTAATGCTTCACATTGAGTTGGGTTTACTTTACCCGGCATGATTGAAGAGCCTGGTTCATTTTCAGGAATTAAAATTTCACCGATACCAGAACGAGGGCCTGATGCTAATAAACGAATGTCGTTTGCAATTTTGAATAAGCTCATCGCTAATTGTTTAATTGCACCGTGAGTTTCCACAATCGCATCGTGTGCGGCTAACGCTTCAAATTTGTTTTCTGCAGTCACAAATGGTAAGCCAGTGAATTTTGCAATGTAATCTGCTACTTTCACATCATAGCCTTTTGGTGTGTTCAAACCAGTACCCACTGCAGTACCACCAAGTGCTAATTGACTTAAGTGTGGAAGTGTGTTTCTTAGTGCGCGTAAACCGAAATCTAATTGTGCCGCATAAGCAGAGAACTCTTGACCTAATGTTAATGGAGTGGCATCCATTAAGTGAGTACGGCCAATTTTAACCACATCTTTAAATTCTGCTGATTTTTTAGCGAACGTTTTTTGTAAACGTTCTACACAAGGAATGGTGTGTTCAACTACTTTTTTGTATGCCGCAATATGCATTGCAGTTGGGAAAGTATCATTTGAAGATTGGGATTTGTTCACATCATCATTTGGATGGATGAATGATTTTTCACCTAATTTACCACCATGTAAAACGTGAGCACGGTTAGCCACAACTTCGTTCACGTTCATGTTTGATTGTGTACCTGAACCGGTTTGCCAAATGACTAATGGGAATTGGTCGTCTAATTTTCCTGCAAGGATTTCATCACAGGCGGTTGCGATTAAATCACGTTTTTCTGCAGGTAATACACCTAAATCGCAGTTTGCGAAAGCCGCGGCTTTTTTCAAATAACCGAAAGCTTCAATAATTTCGTGCGGCATAGAGGCTGCCTGACCAATTTTGAAGTTGTTACGGGAACGTTCGGTTTGTGCTGCCCAGTATTTATCTGCAGGAACTTGAACTTCGCCCATAGTGTCTTTTTCAATACGAAATGCCATGTGATACTCCTATCATCGAAAATAAAAATAAGTCTTGAAAATTCTAACACCTACGAGTTATGAATGGAATGTAACATAAAGGTAAAAAGTCACTTTTGTGATATAGATCATAAAAGTGCAGTAAAAAATTTCCGTGTTTTTTCTATTTACGTTAATCGCCTTGTTGATGATTTATTTTTTGCTGCTTTTTTGATAAAATCCGCCAGTTTACAAAACGATAAATGGGGAAGTCGCAATCATGGCAAAAAACGCACAATTTTATCTCTTAAATCCAGAAAAGAAGATAACAGTTGAGCAACTTGCCTGTGATCTTGCCGCTCAAGCGTGGCGTTTAGGCAAGCGAGTTTTAATCGCGTGCGAAACAGAAGAGCAAGCATTTTTAATTGATGAAGCATTATGGCAACGGGATCCAAATGAGTTTGTTCCTCATAATCTTTCGGGCGAAGCAACACAATATGCACCGCCAATTGAGATTAGTTGGAAAGGCAAACGCAATGCCCAACGCCGAGATTTGCTGATCAATTTACAAATGGAAGTGCCGGATTTTAGCCACAGCTTTACACAATTAATTGATTTTGTACCGGTAGAAGAAACGCAAAAAGCTCAAGCACGTGAACGCTATAAAATCCTTCGCTCGCAAGGCTGGACGCTTTCTACTGAAAACACTTAATATTTTTAACTTTAAAACCTAGGAAATTAACATGAATTTAAACGCTAAAGTGGCTTTAAGCCTGATTCTTGGCGCAAGCACCTTATTATCTGCTTGTGACAATAAAGAAAACACATCAACCCAAGTTGAGAAAGCAGTAAGAATACCTGCACCAACAGAAAAACCAGAAAGTGCGGTTGAAAAATCAAAAGAATTAGTGGCTGAAACTAAATCAGCCGAAAAAGTCGCTGAGAAAACAGAAAGCACAGAAGTTAAAGCTGATGCAAAAAAAGCAGATGAAAAATCTGACGCTGTGAAAGCCGAAGTTAAAAAAGAGACGAAAGAGACGAAAGCGGATGATGTGGCAGAAAAAGCGTCTGAGAAAAAAGAGACGGTTGTCGCTCAACAAGCAACAACTCCTCAGAAGCCACGTGTGGTAGTGACTGAAAAAGCACCAAAAGAAAGTGCAGAACGTAAACAGCAAAGAGCCGTATTAAATGTGTTAGAAAAACAATACGAAGAAGTTCGTTGTTCTGCTGATGCGAAAAACGTAAGCGGTGATAGTTTCTGCCGTCAAGAAGAACGCCGTTTATTCTTAGAAATTCAACGCATTAAAGATGAATTAAGAGGGATTGAGGAATAATCTCATTCTTACCAATATGAGGGTGAGATCAATCGCCCTCAAAATTCAAAAATAGATTTTTTGTGACCGCACTTTATGAACGATATTACCTTTTATCAACGTTTTGAAGCCGATATTCTCGCTGGGCGCAAAACCATCACCATTCGAGATAAATCCGAAAGCCATTTTAAAGCTGGTGATATTTTGCGTGTAGGGCGGTTTGAAGATAATCAATATTTCTGCACGATTGAAGTGTTAAGTGTATCGCCGATCATGCTTGATAATCTCACAGAACAGCACGCAGCTCAGGAAAATATGAGTTTATCGGAATTGCGAGAAGTGATTAAAACAATTTATCCCAATGAAAGTGAGTTTTGGGTGATTGAATTTAGCTTACGTAAGGCGATAAATTATGACTGAACGTGAGAATATTATTCAACAGCAAAAGTAACTTAAGATTAAGATACCCTTTTTAACTTGGATGAAAGAAAAAATGAAAAAGATTAAACTTTTATTATTAGGACTAATTTTATTTATATCTAACTCTATTAAGGCAGCAGATATTTTTTCATTTGCTCCAGAGTACCATAATATATTTGCTATTTTAGGTCCAATAACAAATGGGGATTATGAAAAATTAGTCTCCCTTACTAATCACTTACCCTATGGGCAAGCAGTCATATTTTTAAATAGTCCGGGTGGAGTTGCTTATGAAGGCATTGCGATTGGTGAATATGTTCGTAATAAAGGTTTTACAACTGCCGTAGCACCTATTGATGAATGTGATTCTTCTTGTGCAATCATTTGGGCTGCAGGGAAATATAAAAGTGCTTCATTTCCTGGCTCTAAAATTGGTTTTCATGCTCTATATAACCCAATAACATTTGAACAATCAGGTAGAGGAAATGCCAAATTAGGGGCGGTTTTAGGTAGATGGGGATATTCGGACTCAGCAATAGAGTTTATGACAGAGAAAGGCCATGATACAGTAAATTATTTAGATAAAAATAAGGCATATCTTTATAATATAGATTATCTTGATATGTCAGAACAAAATAGCTATCAATTAGATTCAAGTAGAACTAGATATACTTTGTCTGCCTATGATGTTGTTTCTGGATTTTACTCTGCCTTATCCAATGCTGATGGTGATTTGGCTGCGGCATATGTTATTCCAGAAAAACGTGGTATAGGTCCATTTAATCAATTAAATATTTATAAATTTTATTCTTCTTTAAAACAGCCATTGGTTGTTCATAACATAACTCAAGTGAATGAATCTCAATTTAGAGTAAATTATTCATTTGTAAAAACAAAATCGCAATGCAATGGAAATGCATTAGTTACTGTAAAAAATAGAAATGGCTATTATCTAATTCAATCTATTAAAGCAAATTGTTAAGCCTTATAAGGCAAAGAGAAAAAATTATGACCCAAAAATTCGAAATGGCAGACCGTTTTAATCCGTCTGCGGTAGAACAAGCCCTTTATCAACATTGGGAGGAGAACGGTTATTTTAAACCGTCTGAAAATGAAAATGCGCCGAGCTATTGCATTGCGATTCCACCGCCGAACGTAACAGGCTCCCTACACATGGGGCACGCTTTCCAACAAACTTTAATGGATACTTTAATCCGTTTTAACCGTATGGAAGGGCATAACACCTTATGGCAAGCGGGGACAGACCACGCGGGTATCGCAACTCAGATGGTGGTGGAGCGCAAAATTGCGGCTGAAGAAGGCAAAACTCGCCACGATTATGGTCGTGAAGCATTCATCAACAAAATTTGGGATTGGAAAGCCTATTCAGGCGGCACAATTAGCCAACAAATGCGCCGTTTAGGAAACTCTATCGACTGGGAACGTGAGCGCTTCACGATGGACGATGGTTTATCCAATGCGGTAAAAGAAGTGTTTGTTCGTTTGCACGAAGAAGGTTTGATTTACCGTGGCAAACGCTTAGTAAACTGGGATCCAAAACTTCACACCGCGATTTCCGATTTAGAAGTGGAAAACAAAGAGAGCAAAGGTTCGCTTTGGCATTTCCGTTATCCGTTAGCCAACGGTGCGAAAACGGCAGATGGTAAAGATTATTTAGTGGTGGCAACTACACGTCCAGAAACCATGTTGGGCGATACGGCGGTTGCAGTGCATCCTGAAGATGAGCGTTACCAATCTTTAATCGGTAAAACAGTGGTTCTGCCATTGGCAAACCGTGAAATTCCGATTATTGCGGATGAATACGTGGATCGTGAATTTGGTACCGGTGTGGTGAAAATCACCCCTGCGCACGACTTTAACGACTACGAAGTGGGTAAACGTCACAGCTTACCTATGGTTAACGTGTTAACTTTAAATGCGGATATTCGTGATGAAGCGGAAATTATCGGCACAGACGGCAAACCACTTGCTGGCTATGAAGCAACTATTCCAGCTGATTACCGTGGCTTAGAGCGTTTCGCTGCACGTAAGAAAATCGTGGCAGATTTTGAAGCGCTTGGTTTATTAGACGAAATCAAACCACACGATCTCAAAGTGCCTTATGGCGACCGTGGTGGTGTGCCAATCGAGCCGATGTTAACCGACCAATGGTATGTGAGCGTGAAACCGCTTGCCGATGTGGCGATTAAAGCGGTGGAAGATGGTGAAATCCAATTCGTACCGAAACAATACGAAAACCTTTACTTCTCTTGGATGCGTGATATTCAAGATTGGTGTATCTCTCGCCAACTTTGGTGGGGACACCGCATTCCTGCGTGGTATGACGCGGAAGGCAACGTGTATGTTGCACGCAACGAAGAAGAAGTGCGGTCAAAATATAACTTAGATTCTGCGGTTGAACTCAAGCAAGATGAAGACGTGTTAGACACGTGGTTCTCATCAGGCTTATGGACATTCTCAACTTTAGGTTGGCCAGAGCAAACCAAAGAGCTCAAAATGTTCCACCCAACGGATGTGTTGATTACCGGCTTCGACATCATCTTCTTCTGGGTTGCGCGTATGATTATGTTTACGATGCACTTCGTAAAAGATGAAAACGGCAAACCACAAGTGCCATTCAAAACGGTATACGTAACGGGCTTAATCCGTGATGAACAAGGTCAAAAAATGTCGAAATCGAAAGGTAACGTACTTGACCCAATCGATATGATTGACGGTATTAGCCTTGAAGATTTACTTGAAAAACGCACTGGCAACATGATGCAGCCGCAATTAGCAGAGAAAATTGCTAAAGCAACGCGCAAAGAATTTGCTGAAGGTATTGCGGCTCACGGTACAGACGCATTGCGTTTCACATTAGCAGCATTGGCTTCAAACGGCCGTGATATCAACTGGGATATGAAACGTTTAGAGGGCTACCGTAATTTCTGTAACAAATTATGGAATGCAAGCCGTTTCGTTCTTACGAATGAAAAATTAGATTTAAGCGAAGGCGAGATCGAATTCTCATTAGCGGATCGTTGGATTCAATCAGAATTCAACCGCACAGTGGAAACTTTCCGTAACTCATTAAGCCAATATCGTTTTGACCTTTGTGCCAATGCGATTTATGAGTTTACTTGGAACCAATTCTGTGACTGGTATTTAGAATTGACTAAACCGGTATTTGCCAACGGCAATGCAGCACAAATCCGTGCGGCAAGCCAAACTTTGGTTCATGTGTTAGAAAAATTATTACGTTTAGCACATCCGCTTATTCCATTTATTACCGAAGAAATTTGGCAAAAAGTGAAAGGATTTGTGGGTATTACAGCTGACAGCATTATGTTACAACCATTCCCGAAAGTGGAAGAGAACGGTTTTGATCCAGAAGCAGAAGCTGAAATTGAGTGGTTAAAAGAAGTGATCGTTGCGGTGCGTAATATCCGTGCAGAAAGCAACATCGCACCAAGCAAAGGCTTAGATCTGTTATTCCGTAATTTAAGTGCAGAAAATGCAAAAATTCTCGAAAAACAGACCGCTCTTTTAAAAGCCATGGCGAAATTAGATAACGTTCAAGTGTTAGCGACAAACGAAACCGCACCGCTTGCGGTAGCGAAACTCGTTGGCAATGCTGAATTACTTGTGCCAATGGCCGGCTTTATCAATAAAGAAGCAGAGCTTGCCCGTTTAACCAAAGAGATTGAAAAATATCAAAATGAAGTTAAACGTATCGAAAACAAACTTAGCAACGAAGCTTTCGTGGCTAAAGCGCCTGAAGCGGTGATTGCGAAAGAACGTGAAAAACAAGCAGAATACCAATCTGGATTAGAAAAAATCCAAGAGCAGTATAAAGCGATTGAAGCGTTGTAGTTTTTAAATAAAGAAAGCGGTCAGATTTAAAGTCTGACCGCTTTTTATTTTCTGCGATATTGTGGTAAGTAGAAAATCTATTCTAGTTATTCAATACTTCAAGCAATGCTTGAACAGGGTGTTTCAAGATGGCTTTTTCATATCGCTTCACTTGGCTACGGCAGGAATAGCCAGTTGCGAGACAATGATTTGGATCTTTACCTTGTAATTTTTTGCCCCATGATACGTCGTAAATATCTTTCGACATGGTTTGATTTTGTACTTCATGACCAAATACACCCGCCATACCACAGCAGCCGACTTTTTCTACCTTCAAGGTTTGTCCAAATTGCGCGAAAATATTCTGCCATTCTTTTGGGCTGTTTGGCATAAAGGTGGATTCAGTACAATGAGGGAATAAATGCCACTCAGAAGTGCGGTCAGATTTGGCAATATTTTTCACCGCACTTTGTAATGCGTTACTTTCTAATTGATTGGTCAGCCATTCGTGCGCTGTGAGCACATGGAAGTCACCGCGAGAATTCCCTAAGGCCTCTTTATATTCATCTCGATAAGAAAGCACAATCGCTGGATCTACACCGACCAAAGGCACATTTAATTTAGCAACGCGATTTAAAAACTCCGCTTGTGTTTTTGCTGTTTTACTAAAGCGAGTTAAAAAACCTTTAATATGCATGGCTTTGCCATTCGGTTTAAAAGGCAGAATGATTGGCTCAAAACCTAGTTTTTGTGTGAGAGCGACAAAATCACGGACCACTTTAGCATCATAATAAGAGGTATAGGGATCTTGTACGATAAAGAGCATATTGGCTTTTTCTGTTGCACTGAGACCTTCCAATTCTTCTAATTTTTTGCCTTGATAACCAATTTCCACTAATTGTTGTTGAAGGTTTGGCTCTGAAAGGAGAGGCAAATCAGTCATGCCAAGCGTTTTTTCAACCAAGCTTTGAGTAACTTTCAGTTTGGTGAAATAATTGAATAATGCCGGTTGTTTCGCCATATAAGGTGCAGCAACTTCTAAATTCGCCACAAGATGATCTTTGGCAGGGCGCAAATAACGACTGTGGTAGAAATGGAAAAATTTCGCACGGAAACTTGGTACATCAATTTTAATCGGGCATTGACTTGCACAGGCTTTACACGCCAGACAAGTATCCATTGCTACTTTTACTTCATGTGAGAAGTCATATTCACCACGCCATTTCTGCACGCTATTGCGGAAACGTTCCACAAGTGCGGTCAGTTTCACTTGTGTTTTATGAAAATCTAATTGATCAGGTGATACGTTTTCATTCGCCATTAATCGCAACCATTCACGCACCATAGCAGCTCGTCCTTTTGGCGAGAATACGCGGTTTTTACTCACTTTCATGGAAGGACACATAATGCTGTGCTCATCAAAGTTAAAGCAAAGCCCGTTACCGTTACAATTCATCGCGCCTTTGAATTCGTTTCGCATCTGAATCGGGATTTGGCGATCATTGTCAGCACGCATTGGCGAGAGAATCGAATAGAGTTCCGCATCGCTATTAAGTGGCGTACAGATTTTACCTGGATTCAGACGATTATTTGGATCAAATAAAAATTTCACATAACGTAATTCTTGCCAAAGTTCAGGTGTAAAAAATTTCTCGCCATAATGAGAACGGACGCCTTTACCGTGTTCCCCCCATAACAAACCGCCATATTTCACCGTGAGTTCAGCTACTTCATCTGAAATTTGTTTAAAGAGCTTAACTTGTTCTTTATCGCATAGGTCTAAAGCGGGGCGAACATGCAATACGCCAGCATCAACATGGCCAAACATCCCATATTGCAGATTGTGACTATCTAATAAGGCTCTAAACTCTGCAATGTAATCCGCAAGATGTTCTGGTGGCACACAGGTATCTTCCACAAAAGGAATCGGTTTGGGTGCACCTTTCGCATTCCCCAATAGCCCCACCGCTTTTTTACGCATAGCATAAATACGTTCAATAGAAGGCAAGTCAGAACAAAGTTGATAGCTGATAATGTGATCTTGGCCTTGTGCAATTTTTTCATCTAATTGCTGACAAAGTGCGCTCACTTGGCTGTCGATTTTGGCTTGATTGTTGCCCGCATATTCCACAATGTTTAAACCCAGAATTGGATTTTGTTCTTCTTCTGTTAAAAGTTCTTTCACTGAATGCCAAATAATATCTTGCTTAGCGAGGTTCAGCACTTTGGAATCGACAGTTTCAACTGAAAGGGCATTGGCTTTCACCATAAAAGGCGCATTGCGAAGTGCTGCATCAAATGAGCTGTACTTCACATTAATTAAGGTGCGATATTTAGGAATCGGCAATAAATTGAGTTTAGCTTCGCAGATAAACGCAAGTGAACCTTCTGACCCCGTTAAAATTTGGGTGAGATTAAATTCACTTTCATCTTTATTAAAGATACTCTTAAGATCGTAACCGGTAAGAAAGCGATTGAGTTGTGGTAAATCTTGAATGATTGAGGCGCGCTTCTCTTTACAACGTTGGAAAATCGTTTGATGTAATGTTTTTCCATTTTCTGCAAGCGGGTAATTTTCTAAAACATCGTCGGATTTGACCGCACTTGTATCTAATATTTCACCATTCATCAAAACAGAACGTAATGCTAAAACGTGATCAGAGGTTTTTCCGTATTGCAGTGAGCCTTGACCGGAAGCATCGGTATTAATCATGCCACCGAGGGTTGCTCGATTACTGGTGGAGAGTTCTGGCGCAAAGAATAAACCGTGAGGTTTTAAAAATTGGTTTAGTTGGTCTTTTACTACTCCCGCCTGCACACGAACCCAACGTTCTTCTATATTAAGCTCTAAAATGCCTGTCATGTGGCGAGAGAGATCCACAATAATATTGTTATTAATAGATTGCCCATTTGTGCCCGTGCCACCACCGCGAGGTGTGAAAGTTAGCTGAAGGTATTTCTCTTTATTGGCTAATTTGGTGATACGTACTACATCGGCAACAGATTTAGGGAACAAAATAGCCTGAGGAAGTTGTTGATAGACACTGTTATCTGTCGCAAGACTTAAACGGTCAGCATAATTTGAGGCAATATCACCTTCAAAATGCTGCTTTTGGAGTTCGCTAAGATAATCACTTACCACGTTATTAAGTTGTGGCACATTAGAAAGACGGGGCAACATAAAATCACTCACCTATATAATAGAGAAGAAAGTGAATTTGATGATATATGAAGCTCAAAAAAAAGTCGATTTCAACAAAAGATATTTTTTGTTAGAATAGAAATCGGGTTAAAAATTAACCCGATTTTTGTGAACAAATGTTCATTTTAGGGGTTGTTTGTCTATAAAATAACCAAAAAAGGCAAAAAAAGTTTGATCTTTGGTGTTTTTATAGGATAATAACCATACTTTTGAACGTTCCTTTGGCTATGGCAAAGGAATTGAATTTGTCAAAAGGATAAGTTAGGGCAAATTCAAAACCCTAGTTAAGCAATGTTTAGAGTGTTTCTTTTTTATAAAGTTCACAATAAACAAGGAAACTTTTCTTAATTAATAACGATGACTAAATAGAGGACATCAAAATGAAAAAAACTGCAATCGCATTAGTCGTTGCTGGTTTAGCAGCAGCTTCTGTAGCTCAAGCAGCTCCACAAGAAAATACTTTCTATGCAGGTGCTAAAGTTGGTCAAGCTTCTTTCCACGATGGTATCAAAGCTAATGCAGGTAAAGCATTAAACTTTGGTGAAGGTTACCACCGTAACTCTGTTACATATGGTGTATTTGGTGGTTATCAAATCTTAAACCGTGATAACTTAGGTTTAGCGGTAGAATTGGGTTATGACGATTTTGGTCGTGCTAAATTCCGTACAGCTGGTAAAACTGACTTTAAACACACTAACCACGGTGCACACTTAAGCTTTAAAGGTAGCTACGGTCTTGGTGGTTTAACTTCTGCTTTAGAAGGCTTAGATGTTTATGGTCGTGTTGGTGCAGCTTTAGTACGTTCAGACTATAAAGATTACGATGCAACTTCTGGTGCACGTAACCACGCTAAAGGTGAACACAGCTTACGAGTTTCTCCAATGTTCGCAGCTGGTGTTGAATATGCATTACCATCATTACCAGAGTTAGCATTACGTTTAGAATACCAATGGTTAACTCGCGTAGGTAAATTACGTACTGGTAAAACTGAGAACAGTTCTGTAGATTACAACCCATGGATCGGTTCTATCAACGCTGGTTTATCTTACCGTTTCGGTCAAGGTGCTGCTCCAGTTGTTGCACCTGAAGTTGTAAGCAAAACTTTCAACTTAAGCTCTGATGTAACTTTCGCTTTCGGTAAAGCTAACTTAAAACCACAAGCTAAAGCAACTTTAGACGGTATCTATGGTGAAATCGCTCAAATCAACAACGCTAACGTAGCAGTTGCTGGTTATACAGACCGTATCGGTAAAGATGCACCAAACGTGAAATTATCACAACGTCGTGCAGACTCTGTAGCTAACTACTTAGTAGCTAAAGGTGTTCCAGCTCAAAACATTTCTGCAGTTGGTCACGGTAAAGCTAACCCAGTTACAGGTTCTACTTGTGACGCGGTTAAAGGTCGTAAAGCACTTATCGCTTGTTTAGCACCAGACCGTCGTGTAGAAATCGCAGTTAACGGTACTAAATAATTTTATTTAGTTATCCATTAACGGATTAGCATTAGAAGACCTAAACTTCGGTTTAGGTCTTTTCTTATATAAATTAAACCTATAAATTGAAGGAATTTTTGAATGAAAAAGTGGATTATCTTGATTATTATTGCTGTTGCTGTGGGTTTAGGCTTAATGTCTAGCTACAATGGCTTAGTAAAAGCAGAAACTGAAATTGATTCTGTTTGGGCAAATGTTGAATCATCTTATCAACGTCGTGCAGATTTAATTCCAAACTTAGTGAATACTGTAAAAGGTCAAGCAAACTTTGAACAACAAACATTAACCAATGTAATCGAAGCGCGTGCAAAAGCGACACAAACTAAAATTGATCCGTCTAATTTAACGGAAGAACAATTAAATGAATTCCAACAAAACCAAAATCAAGTAGGCTCAGCATTATCTCGTTTACTTGTTACTGTAGAACAATACCCACAATTAAAAGCGAACGAAGGCTTTATGAACTTACAAGCGCAACTTGAAGGTACAGAAAACCGTATCAATGTCGCTCGTAATAAATTTAATGAAGCAGCGCGTATTTATAATGAAAAAGTACGTCAATTCCCAACTAAATTAGCGGCAATGATTTTTGGTTTTAAAGCTAAACCTTACTTTAAATCAGCTGCAGGCGCTGAAAACGCACCGACTGTAAACTTTAACTAAGGTTTATTTATGCCATTCTTTTCCAGAATTCCGGTAGATAAAAAGCAAATCGAGGCGGCGATTAGTCGCCTTGAAAGCTTAAGTTCGGCTGAGTTACGTGTTTATATTGAACGCAAAGTACCAAAAGCTTCAGCACAATTGTCACCAATGGAACGTGCTTTAGAAGTGTTTGATGAACTGGAAATGCATAAAACAGCGGCGCAAAATGCTGTGTTGATTTATGTGGGATATAAAAATCATCTCTGTGCAATCGTAGGTGATAAAGGCATTCATCAATTTGTTGATGTGGCTTATTGGCAGTTACAATGTGATTTAATGATTGAGCAGTTTAAACAAAAAGCTTATACACAAGGTATTGTCGATGCGATTGATCGTATCAGTGATATTTTATCTCGCCATTTCCCTATTCAGCCTGATGATGTGAATGAATTATCTAATGAGGTAATTATTAATGGCTAAGCTTTTATCTTTTATGAAAAGTGCGGTTGTTTTTAGCCTTGTTTTTTTTGCTCAAATGGTTGTTGCGGCAGAATTTCCGCCTGCACCAAATCCTTTCCATTACATAAACGATTACACCAACACACTTTCATCAGAACATAAGCAAATTTTAGAAAATAAACTGATTGCTTATAGTAAAGAAACGAGTTCACAAATCGCTGTCGTTTTAGTTCCGACAACCGGTGAATATGAAATTGCTGATTATACCTTTGCTTTAGGTGATAAATGGGGCATTGGACGTAAAAATCTGAATAATGGTGTCTTGATGCTGATTGCGAAGGATGATCGCAAAGTCTTTATTGCAACAGGGCAAGGTTTAGAAGGTGTTTTGCCCGATGCTTTTTTATCGCAAGTCATCCGTTCGGCAATTTTGCCACAATTTAAACAAGGCCAATATGCGCAAGGTATTAATGACGGCTTAAACCAAATTATTGCGGCAAGTAAAGGCGAGTTTGATGCAGCACAAGTTGAAGAAGATGCGTTCGATAAGTACATTCCATTCTTAATGGTATTGGCGTTTATTGCTATTGTATTATTTGGTGAATTCCAATATCACAAAGATGAAGTCTATATTAGCCCGAATCAACGCGACCAACTGAATAAAATCATTCGTCAAAGTACGATTTCTCGTCGCCGTGGTGGTGGCTCCGGTTTCGGAGGCGGATTTGGTGGAGGATTCGGCGGAGGCGGTTCTTCCGGTGGTGGCTTTGGCGGTGGTAGCTTCGGCGGCGGTGGAGCAGGTGGAAGTTGGTAAGACCAAGTCTTTCACTCAGGTTCTATCTTATGCTAGAATAGCGCCCTATTCAGACTTATTTGAACAAGGAACATTATGGAAACGTTAGACAAAATCAAAAAACAAATCGCTGAAAATCCAATTTTAATTTACATGAAAGGTTCACCAAAATTACCTTCTTGTGGTTTCTCTGCGCGTGCATCTGAAGCATTAATGAATTGCAAAGTGCCTTTCGGCTATGTTGATATTCTTCAACATCCAGATATTCGTGCTGAATTACCGGCTTATGCAAACTGGCCAACTTTCCCACAATTATGGGTAGAAGGTGAGCTAATTGGTGGTTGTGATATTATTTTAGAAATGTATCAAGCGGGTGAACTTCAAACTTTATTAAGTGAAGTAGCGGCTAAACATCAAGCTTAATTGATAACCGATTATCAAGATAAACCTGCTTTTTAGCAGGTTTTCTTTTGCTCAAAAAATGATAAACCAGATATAAAAGTGTGATCGGATTAACATTTTTAAATTAAATAACTTGTTGATTAAATTTCCTTAAGATAGACTACGTCGCGTTAGTCGGGGTGCCTATATTAATGGCTGAGAAATACCCGTGAACCTGAAACAGATAATGCTGGCGTAGGAAACTAATCATCTCATTATGCTGTTTCGTTATGCAAAAATAAGGAGAACGCATAATGAACAAAACGCTTCCCATTTTAACCGCACTTTTTACTGCTTCCGCTTTCGCACAAGCTGCTCCTCAAACATTAGATGTTTATACTTATGATTCATTTAGTGCTGATTGGAGTGCTGGACCAAAAGTTAAAGCAGCTTTTGAACAACAATTCCCGCAATGTAAGCTGAATTATGTGGCTTTTGATAATAATGGCACCTTGTTTAACCGTGTTCGTCTAGAAGGTAAAAAAATTAAGGCGGATGTAGTGCTCGGTTTAGATAGTTATCAAATTGAGGATGCACAAAAACTCAATATTTTTGAGCCAAATAAAGTGGATTTAAGCCAGTTACGTTTACCAATTAAATGGGAAAATCACACGTTCTTACCATTCGATTATGCACAATACGCGTTTATTTATGATAAAAATAAACTGACTAATCCACCAAAGAGCTTAAAAGAATTAGTTGAGCGTCAAGATCTTAAAGTGTTATATCAAGATCCGCGTACAAGCAGTATTGGACGGGGCTTATTGCTTTGGATGAATGTGGTTTATCCAGAAGCTGACGTAGCAAATGCCTGGAAAACTCTTTCTAAACATACTGTCACTGTCACCAAAGGCTGGACTGAGTCTTATGGTGCCTTCTTAAAAGGTGAAGGTGATGTGGTTTTAAGCGTCAATACTTCACCGATTTACCATATTCTGTCTGAACAAAAAGACAATTATGTGGCAACGGAATTTGCAGAGGGTAGCGTATTACAAGTTGAAGTCGCGGCAAAAGTCGCTAACCGTAATAATGCCTGTGCTGATGAGTTTCTAGGATTCTTACTTTCACCGCAAGCTCAAGCGGATATTGCCAAAAATAATGTCATGTTACCCGTGGTAGAGACCAATATCGAAAGTCATATTGATGCGCTTAATTCTCGCGCAAAATCAATGCCTATTTTAGATACCACAACGGTAACAAGTGAGCAGCTTAAAGGCTGGATCAATCAATGGCAAAAAGCCTTATCTAAGTAGTGTTAATGCGCTTATTGCAACATCCGCATTTTCGTCCTCGCCATTATTTGGGCGGAAGTGCAGTCATTTTTTTCATTGTTTTACTCTATGGATTTTCACTTTCTGCGGTTTTTTCAGTGGGAAGTGATTATGCCTTATCTGATTTCTTAAAAGACGATTATTTGCATCAAGTTATCGCCTTTAGTATCGGGCAGGCATTCTTGTCAGCCTTGCTTTCTAGCGTAATTGGAACTTTATTTGCGCGTGCTTTTTTCTATTTAGATTTCAAAGGCAAATCGCTCATTTTACGCATTTTTTCTCTCACCTTTGTTTTGCCAGCATTACTGGCTATTTTCGGTCTAATTGGTATTTATGGCACAGCCGGTTGGCTAGTACAACTGCTGCAAACCTTAGGTATTTCGTGGAAACCCTCCATTTATGGTTTAAGTGGCATTCTCATTGCCCATTTATTTTTTAATATTCCTTTAGCGGCACGAATGAGTTTGCAGGCTTTGCAAAGTGTACCGACTGAACAGCACCAACTTGCGGCACAATTGAATATCAAAGGTTCCATATTTTTTCGTTTAATTGAATGGCCTTATTTGAAAAGCCAAACCGTGTCAGCCTTTGTATTGATTTTTATGCTGTGTTTCACCAGTTTTACGATTGTCTTGGCACTGGGTGGCGGGCCACAAAATAGCACGCTAGAAGTTGCGATTTATCAAGCCATTTTCTTTGAATTTGATTTACCCAAAGCCGCACTTTTTGCACTTGTACAATTTGCGTTTTGTTTTGCGTTATTTTCACTTTCACAATATTGGGCGAAAGCACCTGAAACACAGATTTCACAACGTTATCGATGGGTTTTACCTGTTTCAAGTGCGGTCAAATTTGGACATGTTTTTGTCTTATTCTCTGTGTGCTTATTTATTTTAAGCCCCTTATTCAATATTGTTTTCCAAGGTTTGTCTGCTACCCAATTATTTGGCTATTGGCAAAACCCACAATTATGGAAAGCACTTGCTTATTCATTAACCATGGCTCCGACAGCCGGGATTTTATCGGTATTATTTGGATTCTTCTTATTGTTACTCTCCCGTCAGCTACAATGGCTATATCATCCCAAATTAGCTCACTTAATTTTAACGGGGGGCATGATGATTTTAGCCATTCCGACGATTGTCTTAGCAGTTGGCTTATTCCTTTGGTTGCAAGATATTGATTTTTCAGCAGGGCATTTGTTTGTTGTGGTATCTGTTTGTAACGCCTTGGCTGCCTTGCCATTTGTTATCAAAATTCTCAATACACCAATGAATCAATCGATGCAATATTATGAAAAACTCTGTTTATCGCTGAATATTACAGGCTGGCAGCGTTTTCGTTTAATTGAATATCCGCTACTAAAAGCACCGTTGAAATATGCCTTGGCGCTTGCGACAACTTTATCACTCGGCGATTTTACAGCGATAGCCTTATTTGGTAGCCCTGATTTTACTTCTTTGCCTCATTTGCTTTATCAACAAATCGGGCAATATCGAAGCCAAGAAGCGGCAGTGACGGCATTGATTTTATTGGGCTTATGTTTAGGTTTATTTATGTTCATTGAAGGGCAGAAGGAACAACATGATTAAATTAAATAATGTAGTCTTCAATTATCAATCCATGCCAATGGTATTTGATTTACATATTCAAGCCCAGGAAAAAATCGCCATCATTGGTGAAAGTGGTGCAGGAAAAAGTACCTTGCTGAATTTAATTGCCGGCTTTGAATATGCTGATAGTGGCGAGATTTGGCTCAGTGGTGAAAACCATACTAAAACGGCACCTTTTGAACGCCCTGTTTCCATGCTATTTCAGGAAAATAATCTCTTTACTCATCTTTCCGTAGAAGATAATGTCGCCTTAGGTTTAAAACCGAATTTAGCCTTAAATGCAGAAGAAAAAGCACTTGTAGAACAAGCTGCTAGAGCAGTTAATTTACAGGATTTTTTAACGAGAAAACCGACCGCACTTTCAGGTGGACAAAAACAGCGAGTGGCATTAGCGCGCTGTTTGCTACGAGATAAACCCATTTTATTATTGGATGAGCCTTTTTCCGCACTTGATCCTAAATTACGCATTGAAATGCAGGATTTAATGGATCAATTATGTGAAGAGAAAAAACTCACCATGTTACTGGTGACACATCAACCTAAAGAAATTGAACGGCATATTGATCGAGTGATTGAAATTCATCAAGGAAAAGTGATCTGATCTCTTTTTATCATATTGCAGAGTAATATGCTCAACTTAATAAAAGCTATATAGCTTAAACGAGGAAAATATAATGACCACAACAAATGTAGTACAGCTTTCATCTATTACGCCCCATCCCTCAGTAGAGTATTGGTCTGTTTGTAAAGTAGAAGCGTTATTTGAAACACCTTTTTTAGAATTAGTCTATCGTGCGGCTCAAGTGCATCGAGAGCATTTTAACCCAGGTGCGATACAGTTATCGACGTTGATGTCGATTAAAACGGGTGGATGCCCTGAAGACTGTGGTTATTGCCCACAATCTGCCCGTTATCAAACAGGCGTACAAAATCAGCAGATCTTGGATATTGATGAAATTGTCGAAAAAGCCAAAATTGCTAAAGCACGTGGTGCAGGACGTTTTTGTATGGGCGCGGCATGGCGTGGTCCTAAGCCTAAAGATATGGAAAAAGTCACGGCGATTATTCGTGCGGTAAAAGATATTGGCTTAGAAACTTGCGGTACTTTTGGCTTACTACAAGATGGTATGGCGGAAGAGTTAAAAGATGCAGGATTGGATTATTACAACCACAATCTAGATACAGCGCCAGAGAATTATCACAATGTCATTGGTACACGCCGTTTTGATGATCGTTTAAGCACATTAGGAAAAGTGCGTCATGCTGGTTTAAAAGTTTGCTGTGGTGGTATTGTGGGGATGAATGAAACCCGTAAAGAACGAGCTGGTCTCATTGCAAGCTTGGCAAATCTTGATCCTCAGCCAGAGTCAGTGCCGATTAACCAATTAGTGAAAGTGGAAGGCACACCAATGGCTGATGCAGCTGATTTAGATTGGACGGAGTTTGTTCGTACCATTGCGGTTGCGCGTATTACCATGCCGAAAAGTTATGTTCGTCTTTCTGCTGGTCGTCAAGGCATGAGTGAAGAAATGCAAGCGATGTGCTTTATGGCGGGAGCGAATTCCATTTTCTATGGCGATAAATTATTAGTGACAGGCAACCCAGAAGAAGATGGCGATCAACTTCTTATGGCTAAATTGGATCTTGAGCCGGAAACGGAAGAAAATAGAAAGCCACTCGAAAGAAATTAGTCATAAAAAAAGTGCGGTGAAATCTACCGCACTTTTTATTGAGTCTTACTTCACTTGTTCGGTTAAGCAAGGCTGAATTTTATTTAGCATTTCTTTTAAAATACGTGCTGGAGCCGCCACGATATTGCCTGAGCGTAAATAGCCGTGACCCGCATTGAAATCACATACTAAACCGCCCGCTTCACGCACGATTAAATCACCCGCTGCGCAATCCCAAGGTTTTAAGCCCATTTCGAAATAACCGTCAACGCGACCAGAAGCAACATAGCAAAGGTCTAATGCGGCAGAACCCGTACGACGGAAATCTGCAGCTTCATCAATTAAGTTATTTATGATCGCAAATTGAGTTGGCATCAAGCTTGGTTGTTTGAATGGGAAACCGGTGGCTAAAATCGCCCCATTAAGTTCATTTTGGCTATCTACACGTAAACGCACTTCATTTAATTTTGCGCCTTCACCACGTACAGCCGTGAATAATTCATTACGAATAGGATCGTAAACCACACCCACTTCGGTACGGTTTTTTACACGGATAGCAATAGAAACAGAGAAATGTGGCAAACCTTTCACGAAGTTGGTTGTGCCATCTAGTGGATCAATTACCCATTGAATATCACTGTCTTTGCCTTCTAATGCACCACGTTCTTCACTGATAATTGTGTGATCAGGATAAGATTTTTGAATGATTTCAATGATCTCTGCTTCAGCGGCTTTATCGACGCTAGTCACATAATCATTAATACCTTTTTTACTTGTTTGGATGTCATCACGGCGCTCATAGTTTTTAGCAATCACGTTGCCCGCTCTTCGTGCCGCACGAATAGCGATATTTAACATTGGATTCATATTTCCACCAGATTTTAAAGAACAGATAATAGGTCGCCTATTATAAGGGAGTTTTAGTAAATAGCCAGTTGAAAATGTTTAATTCACGGTTTTTCCCGTTTTTTAAAGGAAATTTACGATCAGTATCGCAAAACTAAAGTATCAAATTTGGTTTTCTTCTAAAGGGCTTTTAAAGTGCGGTCAAAAAAGAAGGCATTTTATGTATAAAGGGATAACCTTATTAGAAACTTTGATTGTATTATTTATTTTAAGCTTAACATTAGCTTTTGCATTGCCTAAATGGCAGAAAAATGATCCTAAATATTTTCTCGAAAAAGAGCAACAACGGCTTTATTTTTTCTTACGCAATATTCAAGCGAGGGCAGAAAATTCATCAGCGATTTGGTTTATTTTGGCCAATCAAGATAGGGCGAATCAACGTTGGTGTATTACTGCTCAAGTAAAAAATGATCATTTTTGTGATTGTTTTTATCCCCAGAATTGTCCTAAAAATCTTTATGCACATTTTTACTATCCTTATTTTGAAGGAAAAACGATGCTGATAGGCCCTAAATTATATCCGTCAGAAGTGGCGGTGAAATTTAATGGGGCCAGAAATACCATGGAAACAAATTGTTTTATGTTGCAAGCTGGAGAGCATCGTACATTGTTTTCTTTTTTCAATGTCGGCAGTATTAAATTAAAGTCTGATCAAGCGGCGAGTGCATGTACAAGATGAAACCATTAAAAGGCGAAACATTGGTGAGTTTGTTGATTTCACTTGGCTTATCCGCTTTATTGTTGCTATTGGTTGCACAGTTTTATGCTCAAACTCAACAGCAAAATCAGCGTTTAATGTTACAACTCAAATTACAAGCGGAATTACAACGTACTATTCAACTCATCGGTAAAGATCTGCGTCGCGTAGGCTTTCGAGCCACAAACCCAAAACTAATCGAGGATAATCTGGCTTTATTTGAATTAGACGAAAAGGGCACAGCAATAATCATTGCTCAAGCAGACAATGCTCCATCAAATAGCTGCGTCTTATTTTTTTATGATTTAAATAGTAATGGCTGTATTGGTGAAAAATACACAAAAAACACCTGCGTAAACGGTGTTAAAAATGTGGCAAAAAATATCGAAAAAGAGCTGTTTGGTTACAAACTTAACGAGAAAATGATCGAAACCAAACAAACTTATAAAAATGCGGTAAATGCGGATTGTCGTTCAGCAGAGTGTCAGAGAGCCTTAGCTCAATCTACTTGTAACGCCGGTGGGGGATGGACAGATTTATTGGATGAAAAAGAGTTTGAGATTTCTCAATTACGTTTTGATTGGTTAAAGGCAGGGAAAGGGATTGAAATTAAACTCACAGGGCATCTTGCCGCATATAAGCATATTCAATATGAAACTTCGCTTGTAGTGCCTTTATTAAATCAAGAAGAATGATGATGAAAAAAGGGATTGTGACACTGACGGCACTGATTTTACTTTCAGGCTTATTGGCGCTGATCTTATTATTTGATGAACAGATCTTTGCGTTTTTTCGATCTCAAATGAGTCAGCGAAAATATTATGTAGAACAAAGCCTTGCGTTACAGAAAATCAGTCAGCAGCAACAAAAACATATTTGCCAAAACTTGCCTTTAAATGGTGCTGAAAAAGTGAAACAAGTCTTTTTCGAGTCTTCAGGGGCAGAGGATAAAGTCGCCTATTCTGTTTGGTGTGAACGCGCTGAGTTATTTAAGAAATCGCCCACAAAAGGCATTAATGAAAATATGCTGCGAGATTTTATTTCCAGTGAAAAACAAACTGATTTTCAACCGCACTTTGTGAAAGTAGATACTACTTTAACTGCTCAAAAAACACCACAAGTGTATTGGATGACGCAAAACCAATTAGAAGTTAAAGGGAATGTAAGTGGTATTCTGCTAGCAGAAGGAGATTTAACTTTAACAGGCAAAGGGCGTATTAGTGGTGCAGTGATTACAGGTGGTTTGCTTAAGTTAGAGGAGAATGTGACGGTAGCTTACGGTAAAGCTGTGGTGACAAAACTCGTACAAGAATATAGCCAATGGCGTTTGGTGGATAAAAGTTGGAGTGATTTAAGTGCGCAAGATCAAAGTGAATAAAGGCATGTCGTTAATGTCACTTTTATTAGCCTTATCGATTTTCAGCGGGTTGTTTTTGATCTTTAATCGGTGGACGACCGAGCAACGGAAAAGTGCGGTCAGACTTTTTCAAGAATTTCAGGCGATTCAAATTGCTGAAAATCAGGCTCAACGACAGTTTTTAGGCTTGTCTTGTGAAAATAGCATACAACAAAATGGCATTCAATTTGCAATTCAATGCAGTCATCATCAAGTGAATATACGCTATCCTCAAGGTGAATTTTCATTGAAAACCGAGTAAAATAACGCATTGTTTTTGCTTTCAAAAGGGCGTTACTTTGTTCGTTACTTATTATTCAAACCAACCGGAAATTCAAAAGGATATTTTAGTTTCGCTGTTGGAAAATTTGCCACAACATGATCCGTTTCAATCTGACATTGTGTTGGTGCAAAGTCCGGGGATGGCACAATGGTTGCAAATGGAAATTGCTAAAAAACGCGGCGTTGCAGCGAATTTCCAATTCCCCATGCCTTCCAGTTTTATTTGGAAACTTTATGCCGATAATTTGCCGAATGTTTCCACGCAAAACCCTTTTGAAAAAGATTCAACGTTATGGCGATTAATGCGATTAATCCCTACCTTTTTACAGCAAAAAGAATTTGAACCATTAAAAAAATATTTAGCATCTTCACCTGCATCAGAACAACAAAAACTTTATCAATTAAGCCTAAAAGTTGCCGATTTATTTGACCAATATCTCGTCTATCGCCCCGAATGGATTGCCGCATGGGAAGAAAATAACGATGAAAAAATCTTGGCTCAAATTAATCACCAAAAGCAGGGCCTTTCGGCGTTAAATCCTACCTTTCTTTCTCAAATTAAAGGCAATATTCATTGGCAGGGAATTTTATGGCGAGCCTTGGTGGATGATGTCCAACGTGATTTCGGTGGAAAAGCAAAGCATCGTGCTGCACTCAATCAACAATTTTTAGCATTATGTCGTGATCCAAATGCCACACTCAACTTGCCGGAACGTATTTTTATTTTTGGTATTCCAGCATTGCCAACGGTTTATCTCAATATTTTCCAAGGTATTTCAGCTAAAACAGATGTACATTTATTCTTCAATAATCCATGTCAAGAATATTGGGGCGATTTGCGAGATCTGAGTAAATCCTATTTATTAGAAAGACAGCGTTTCTTGAAAGAAAGCGACGATGTGAAGCCTTTAATTTCAGCCGAGCAAGTGTCATGGGAACCTGCCGATCTTGATTACACCAATCAACAAGAAGAATTGTTCAGCGGGAATCCGCTTTTAGCCTCTTGGGGAAAAATGGGACGGGATTTTCTCTATCAATTAGTGCGAGATGAAGAAAATATTCAAGCCATTTCGCGTGATTACTATGCAGAACTTCCCGAAAAAACCTTGTTAGGCCAGATCCAAACTCAAATTTTGACGTTAAGCCATGGTGCATTAAATGTCGCGAAAAATGACCGCTCTTTAGTGGTGAAATCTTGCCATAGCGCGATGCGAGAAGTTGAAGTGCTACATGATTATTTGTTGGATTTATTCAATCAGAATCAGCATAAACCAAAAGAAGAACAGATTACACCAAAAGATGTAGTGGTCATGGTGGCCGATGTTAACCAATATACGCCTTATATTCAGGCTGTCTTTGGTGCGAATAGTGCAGATGCACCCGTTATTCCGTTCTCAATTTCTGACAGTAAATTATCTGAAAGTGATGTGATCGTGTCGAGCTATCTTTCTCTGTTAAATTTAAGAGAAAGTCAGTTTGGCGCAGAAGAGGTACTGGCTTTATTAGATATTCCCGCTATCCGTGAGCGTTTTAACATTGCCCTTGCAGATCTCGAGCAAATTCGTGAATGGGTGAAAGAGTCGGGGATTCGCTTTGGTTTAGAAAAATTGCAGAATACATTGAATTTTAACGCATGGCAGGCAGGGCTTGAACGTATGACTTTAGGTTATGCGATGCGTGAAGAACAAGGCGTTTGGCAAGACAGCCTTGGACTTGATAGTAGCTATGGATTGAAAGGGCAGTTAGTTGGTGCGGTGAATCAATTTTTTACGGCTTTAAATAAATGGCATCAAGATTTGCAAAAGGCACACAATATTGAAAAATGGCGTGAAAAATTGACCGCACTTTTGAAGAATTTCTTTATGCAAAATGAAGAAACTGCGGATACCTTATTTTATATTCAAGATTGTATCAATGCCTTTGCCGATGATTTGCAGACCGTCAATTTTGAAGAAACTTTGCAAGCGGATGTCATTGCGGAAGTGATGTCTGCACGTTTAGAAGAAACGCCAAACAGCCTTCGTTTCTTAGCGGGGAAAGTGAATTTCTGTACGCTTTTACCAATGCGCTCTATTCCTTTCAAAGTAGTGTGTTTGCTCGGAATGAATGAGGTGGATTACCCACGCAGTCATACGCCAAATAGTTTTGACTTGATGCAATATCATCATCAAAAAGGCGATCGTGTTCGTCGAGATGATGACCGTTACTTATTCCTTGAGGCTTTGCTAGCCGCAAGATCCCATTTTTATGTGAGTTATGTGGGCTGTTCAATTATTGATAATCAACCCAAAGAACCTTCTGTATTAGTGAGTCAGTTGGTTGATTATATTAATCATTATTCGGACGATAGCTTGAGGATTGAACAACATCCAATGACGGCGTTTAGTCCAAGCAATTTCCAAAATGAAGGGAAAATTAACCGCTCTTTTGCGAAAAAATGGCTGCCAATTGCTCAATTCCAAGAAAGAAAATGTCATGAATTTGTTGTGCTGATGGGGGAAAATCAAGAGCCAATAGCGGAAATTGAACTCGATCGTTTTGTGAGTTTTGTTGAAAATCCAGTGAGATTCTTTTTTGAAAAGCAGCTTGGTGTGTATTTCCGAGATGAAGACGAGCGCATTGAAGAAAGTGAAAACTTCACGTTAAATGGTTTGGATCGTTATCGCATTAATAATGAGTTATTGCATTTAGAGGAAGCGAAATTTAACGATTATTTTGCGAAACAGCGAGTAAAAGGCATCATGCCACGCGGCGAGTTTGCGGAGGTTTGTGAGCAAGACATTCGTGCTGATGTATTGGCTTTTAAAGAGAAAATTAAGGATTATTCTTTACCACATAGTGAGAGTGTCGATTTTGTGGTGGAAACGGCACAAGGCAATATTCGTTTGTTTGGCTATATGGAGCCGTTATTTGGTGATGAAAATCAGATAATCGAATGGAGATTTGCAAAATATAAGGATCGTTATCGTATTCGCCCATGGCTTTATTATCTGATTCAACTGGCGACAAAAGAGAACGCAATGCCACCACGAATTATCGCTAAAGATAAGGATTTAACATTAAAAACAATAGAAAAATCAACCGCACTTGAGAAACTGAAAATGTACGTTGAGGCCTATCTACAAAGCCAGCAACAAATTCAGCTCATTCCAACGGAAAATATAGCGAAGTTTATTGAAAAAGATGAAAGTGCGGTCAATTTTGACAATGTTTTAACGAATATTGAATCCCTTGCGAAAGATGATAACTATGGTTATAGAAAAGCCGATCCTTATTGGGCGAGGGTATGGGGGCAAACAGAACAATTTAAATCGCAGGATGGTCTTTTACAATTAGTGAAACAAACCACATCTTGGTTTGGAGAAATGTTGTCTTAACGCGGATCTTCAGATCGAAAAGATCTTGGATTTTTGATAAGATAATGGCTTAAGAATAATTTTGAAAAGGATCTAAAATGCGTTGTCCGTTTTGTTCAACTGAAGAAACTAAGGTGATTGACAGCCGTTTGGTTTCTGATGGGTATCAAGTTCGTCGTCGTCGGGAATGCGGGAATTGTCATGAACGCTTTACCACCTTTGAGACGGCCGAATTAGTGGTGCCAAAAATTATTAAAAATGATGGGTCACGCGAGCCGTTTAATGAAGATAAATTGCGTAGCGGTATTCAACATGCATTAGAAAAACGCCCTGTAAGTTCGGATGATGTGGAAAAAGCCATCAGCCATATTATTATTCAATTACGAGCGACGGGTGAGCGCGAAGTGCCAAGCCATCTTGTAGGTAAATTAGCCATGAATGAGCTGAAAGAATTAGATAAAGTGGCGTATATCCGTTTTGCATCCGTTTACCTGAGCTTTGATAATATCAATGAATTTACTAAAGAAATTGAAAGCTTAAAGGATTAATATGAGTGACACCTTTTCCCCTGATGACGTGAAATTTATGCAATTGGCTCTTGAGCTTGCGGCAAAAGGGCAGTACACCACTACGCCGAATCCATCGGTGGGATGTGTGTTAGTTAAGAACGGTGAAATTGTCGGGAAAGGGTTTCATTTTAAAGCTGGTCAGCCTCATGCAGAACGTGTGGCATTGGCAGATGCCGGTGAGAAAGCGAAAGGCGCAACCGCTTATGTGACGCTTGAACCTTGTTCTCATTATGGACGCACACCACCTTGTGCATTAGGGTTAATTGAAGCTGGTGTCAGTCGAGTTGTGGCAGCTATGGCGGATCCTAATCCGCAAGTAGCAGGCAAGGGCCTGAAAATGCTAGCCGATGCAGGCATTCCAAGTGCGGTCAATTTATTGAATGAACAAGCAGAAGCCTTAAATAAAGGTTTTCTTAAACGTATGCGAACCGGCAAGCCTTATGTGCAGCTGAAATTAGCCATGAGTTTAGATGGACGAACAGCCATGGCGAGCGGTGAAAGCAAATGGATTACAGGTGATGCAGCTCGTGCGGATGTACAAAAAATGCGAGCCAAAGCGACCGCACTTTTATCAACAAGTGCTACCGTGTTAGCCGATGATCCAAGTTTGAATATACGTTGGAATCAATTCCCCGATGATCTAAAAGCGGAATATGCTGAAGATACTGTGCGTCAGCCTATTCGCATAATCTTAGATTCTAAAAATCGAGTTCAACCAAGCCATCAATTATTCCATACCCATTCGCCAGTTTGGCTTGTGGGTTCAATTCCACGAGATATGTCGGTATTCCCTGATTTCTGTGAGCAAATTTTACTGCCAGAAAACTATGAATTTGATCTATTGATGACAGAATTAGGCAAGCGACAAGTGAATTCTGTTTGGGTTGAAGCCGGCGCCAATTTAGCGGGTAGCTTGATTGAACAACATGCTGTAGATGAATTAATCATTTATGTCTCCCCGAAACTCTTGGGAGATAAAGCTCGAGGATTATGCCAACTCCCGCATTTAGAAAAACTTGCAGATGCCCCATTGTGGCAACTGCAAGAATGTGAAAGAATTGGGGATGATTTAAAGCTCAGTTATTTACCTAACTTATTAATAAAAGAATAAAAATGTTTAAAAAACTTTTCCACTCCGCCCTTTGGGGGCTTGCTGCGGCAGGCGTTATTTTATTTGCTGTTCCTAAGCTCAATAACAGCAGCCTTTTCTCTGCTGATGATATCGTTTCGTTCAACAGTGCCGTGAGAATTGCTTCTCCTGCTGTGGTGAATGTGTACAACCGATCATTTTCTTCTGCTAGCATTAATGATAGTGATCAATTACAGGTAAATAACTTAGGTTCTGGTGTGATTATGACGAAAGACGGTTATATTCTCACTAATAAACACGTTATCCAAAATGCCGATCAAATTGTGGTCGCGCTGCAAAACGGTAGTATTTATGAAGCTAATTTAATTGGCTCAGACAATTTAACGGATCTTGCGGTATTAAAAATTAAAGCAACCAATCTTTCTACAATTCCACAAAATAAAGAACGCCAAGTGCGTGTTGGAGATATTGCATTAGCCATTGGTAATCCGTATAACCTAGGTCAAAGTGTGTCACAAGGAATTATCAGTGCGGTAGGGCGTAGTGCCGTAGGGGATTCTTTAGGTCGTCAAAACTTTATTCAAACAGATGCATCAATTAACCGTGGTAACTCTGGTGGCGCGTTGATTAACTCAGCTGGCGAATTAGTGGGCATCAGCACGTTAAGTATTGGTAAAACAGCCAATGAAATTGCAGAAGGCCTAAATTTTGCGATTCCAATCAGTATTGCCAATGATGTGCTATATAAAATTATCCGAGATGGCCGCGTGATTCGTGGTTACTTTGGCGTACAAAGTGAGATCACTTCTAACTCAAACGGTGGTATTGTTATCACCGGCGTGACAGCCAATAGTCCCGCAGCGAAAGCAGGCATTCAAGTGGGGGATGTTATTTTACGTTTAAATAAACGAGATAATCTGTCTATTCGTGAAATGATGCAAATTATTAGTGATACCAAACCAAATACAGAAGTTATCATCACGATTTCTCGCTTAGGTAAGGTGATTGATCTCCCCGTAATTATTGAAGAGCTACCATCTAACTAAGGGTATCTTGTGGAAGTTAAAACCAGTCACTTTTTTGCCTGTTTAGATCGTCTTCGCTTAATTCAGCGTTGGTCATTGATGCGTAATATTGAAAAGGAAAACTTGGCGGAGCATAGCTTGCAAGTTGCCTTTGTAGCACAAGCCTTAGCGATTATTAAAAATCAGTTTTTTGGTGGTGAAGTGAATCCTGAGCGTATTGCGGTAGTGGCGATGTATCATGATACCTCTGAAATTTTTACTGGTGATTTGCCGACCCCAATTAAGTATTTCAATTCTGAAATCACTCATGCTTATAAAGACATTGAAGCGGCAGCCGAATTACATTTAATTAGCTTGCTTCCGACTGAGTTGCAAGAGAGCTTTGCTCCATACTTAGATAGTGAGCAATTTAGCCCAGAAGAAAAGCATTTAGTAAAGCAAGCGGATTTGATTTGTGCTTACATTAAAGCTCAATTTGAATTAGAGCATGGTAACCACGAATTTAAAACAGCTAAAAAACGTTTAGAAAATTTGATGGAACAATGGCACAGCCAGGAAATGGATTATTTTTTACAAGTCTTTTTGCCAAGTTTTGGACGCCCGATTGATGAGATTGCGTTATAAGCGAAAATAATAAAGTGCGATCAATTTTGATCGCACTTTTTGTTTTAGGATTATTTCAATGTTGCCAAGATGATTTGTTCTGGCTCAATATGTAACCACACTTCTTGTCCCACTTTCCAGCCATCCTTACTATGAATACTTGCACAAAATTCAATTGAGCTGTCTTTTATTTGCAAAATTGCTTCTTCATTTTGCATAGAAAGAATTGTTGCTTGGAAGATATTACTTTTTTCTTCCGATGCCATGGCACTAACTTTCACCCAAGGCGCTTTAAACATCACCATCACTTCTTTTTCAGTAATGAGTTTTAGACGCTCAGCACTGCGCATTGTGATTGAAACATGTAATGGATGAGCTAAATCCTGAATATTTACCGCAACAATGCAGCGGGAGTCAACAATATGTTGACTCGCAACCTTACCAAAAAATTGATTACGCGCACTACTTTGTAGGGAGAATTTTGCTGTCGCTGAAAGCAAGCTGTTGAGTGGAATTGTCTCATCTTGCAGAATATGGAAGGCATGTTCTTGTGTTTGTTCGAGCAAATCATAAAGCTGTAATAAACGCTCAGCATAAGTGGTTAATGACGTACCGCCTCCATTTTTTCCACCGATATTACGTTCTAAAAGCGGTTTGGGGCTAATTTTATTCATCGCCTCAAGGTGATCCCACGCACTTTTATAGCTCACTTTTGCATTTTTGGCTGCCTGATTAATTGAGCCACATTCTTTAATTTCTTTTAAGAGGCGAACACGTTTTGGATCAATAAATAATTTTTGATGAAGTTTGATTGTCAGTAAAATTTCAGTTTGTTTCATCATCTCCTCCTAATACATAATTTTGCTTATTTTACTTGATTTTTGTTTTTTTCTGTATGCTTATTTTAAAATTAAAGTTATAATTCAAGCGCAGTATATTTTTTTACATATAGTTTCATTTATATAGGAGATAAATAATGAAATTAACCAAATTTGCAACCGCACTTTTAATTGCAGGTATGGGCGTGTCTTTCGCTGCATCTGCAAAAATCACTGTATTTGCAGCCGCTTCCATGACTGATGCGTTACAACAAATTGCAGAGAAGTATAAAGCTGAAAAAGCAAGTAATGAAGTAGTGTTTTCTTTTGCATCTTCATCCACTTTAGCTAAACAAGTTGAAGAAGGTGCGCCAGCAGATTTATTTATCTCAGCTAGCAATAAATGGATGAAATATTTATCTGATAAAAACCTTACAGTAAAAGAAACTGAAAAAGTATTAGTGGGTAATGAGTTAGTATTAATTGCGCCAGCTAAAAGCACTGTTAATTCAGTTGATGTTGCAAAAGGCGAATGGATTAAAGGCTTAAAAGATAGTTATTTATCTGTGGGTGACCCTGCCCACGTTCCTGCAGGACAATATGCAGAAGAATCATTAACGAAATTGAATTTATGGGATCAAGTTAAAGATAAATTAGCTCGTGCGAAAGATGTACGTGGTGCACTCGCCTTAGTTGAACGTGCTGAAGCACCTTACGGTATTGTATATGGTACCGATGCGAAAGTGAGTAAAGAGGTGAAAACAGTAGGTGTGTTCCCGAAAGACAGTTATAAACCGGTAGAATACCCAGCAGCGATTTTAAAAGATCATGATAATGCAGATACTCGTGATTTTCTTAATTACTTAGAATCTGATGCCGCGAAGAAAGTATTTGTTGAATATGGTTTCTCTGTGAAATAATGAGGCTTCGTTTTACAAGAAAAGGACAGGAAACTGTCCTTTTTGTTATCTATAAAGAAATTTAATCATATCGATATATACAAGGAAATATTTTGCTCTCTTGGTTTCAATTAAGCCCTATGGAATGGGATGCAATTCACTTAAGTATGAGTGTTGCATTGAGTTCTATGCTTTGGAGTTTACCTTTCGCGATTTTTATCGCTTGGTTACTGGCTCGTAAGGAATTCTATGGTAAGTCGTTGATTACAGGGATTATTCATTTGCCTTTGGTGTTGCCACCAGTGGTAATCGGTTATTTATTATTGGTTGCCATGGGGCGTAATGGCTTTATTGGTAAGTATTTATATCAATGGTTTGGTTTATCCTTTGGCTTTAGCTGGAAAGGGGCAGTATTAGCTTCTGCAGTGGTGGCATTTCCATTGGTCGTGCGGGCGATTCGTCTTTCCTTGGAAAGCATTGATTTTAAATTAGAGCAAGCCGCACAAACGCTTGGCGCTTCGCCTTGGCGAGTTTTTTTCACGATTACGTTACCCCTTTCTCTACCTGGTGTATTGGCGGGTTTAGTATTAGGGTTTGCTCGTTCTTTAGGGGAATTTGGTGCAACCATTACTTTCGTATCTAATATTGCGGGGGAAACCCAAACCATTCCTTTAGCGATGTATTCATTCATCCAAACACCAGGCGCAGAAGCACAAACTGCACGCCTTTGCTTGTTTGCGGTGATCCTTTCATTGATTTCCTTATTGCTTTCCGAAGCCTTAAGCAAACGGATGCAGAAAAAATTGGGGCAGGGCGATGCTACACATTAATGTACAACAACAATTAGGTCGCCTAACCTTACGTGCAGATCTGCAACTGCCAACTCAAGGTGTGACGGCTATTTTTGGTTTGTCAGGTTCGGGGAAAACCTCATTGATTAATTTAGTGAGTGGCTTAACTCATCCCGATCAAGGATTTATTCGTTTAAATGACCGCACTTTGGTGGATGTGGAGAACGGTGAGAATCTCCCCGTGCATCAGCGCAGAATCGGCTATGTATTCCAAGATGCGCGTTTATTTCCCCATTACAATGTCAAAGGCAATTTACGTTATGGCATGAAGAATGTAAGTCGTGAAGATTTTGACTATATCGTTCAGCTACTTGGTATTGAACCTTTACTCAAACGCTATCCACTTACTTTATCCGGTGGCGAAAAACAACGTGTGGCGATTGGGCGAGCCTTATTAACGGATCCTGATATTTTGTTAATGGATGAACCGCTTTCAGCTTTAGATGTGCCTCGCAAACGTGAGCTTATGCAATATTTGGAAAGTCTATCCAAAGAAATTAATGTGCCGATTTTATATGTGACGCACAGTTTAGATGAATTATTACGCTTGGCCGATCGTGTTGTCCTGATGGAAAACGGCAAAGTGAAAGCCTATGACACCTTAGAAAATGTTTGGAACAGTCCGTTATTTGCCCCTTGGAAAGGCGAATCGGAACAGAGTAGTGTGTTGGCGTTGCCTGTCTATTTGCATAATCCAACCTATAAAATGACCGCACTTTCTTTAGGCGAACAGCAACTTTGGATCAACGAAGTGTATCATCAAGCGAATGAAAAAGTACGCGTCTGCATTTATAGTTCCGATGTATCACTCACTCTCAGTAAGCCAGAGCAAACGAGTATTCGTAATATCTTACGTGGGCAAATTGTACAAATCGTTCCGCAAAAGAATCGTATTGATATTGCGGTATTGGTGGAAGGGCATAAAGTTTGGGCAAGTATCAGTAAATGGGCGTTTAATGAATTGCATTTTGCTCAAGGCATGGATGTTTATGTGCAAATAAAAGCGATTTCTGTCGTCTAGCAATCACTCTCTTTTCAATTTTAAAAAGGGATAAAATCGTTTATCCCTTTTAAATTCTATTTAGTTATATTTCATTCCTAAAAAACATTTTATTTCCGTTAATAAAAACCATTAAATAGACTTACTTATCAACTTCTTAAGGAACAAAAATGTTATTTATTACTTTAGTGCTTTTTGTTGCTGTGCTTTTAGGGCTTAATTATCTCTATCGTAGTACGCAAAAATTAGGTCAAACGGTATTTGTTGGTTTGTTATTAGGGCTTGTAGGCGGTGCATTACTGCAATCCTTAAGTGAGCAAGAAACCGTGAAAACCGCCTTGGATTGGATCAATTTAGTGGGCGGCGGTTATGTTCGCTTACTCCAAATGATTGTAATGCCGTTGGTGTTCGTATCGATCCTTTCTGCGATTACGCGTTTAAATCAAGCCGGCTCATTAGGCAAAATCAGTTTTAGCGTACTTTCCGTGCTTTTAGTCACTACCGCTATTGCGGCATTAATCGGTATCATTATGGTACAAGTGTTTGGTTTAACTGCAGAAGGTTTGGTAGCTGGTGAGCGTGAATTAGCAGCACAGGCGAAAGTCGTAGGTCGTGTAGATCAAGTCAGCAACCTTTCTATTCCAGCAATGTTGATTTCTTTTATTCCTAAAAATCCATTTGCAGAATTAACTGGAGCAAATCCAACTTCGATTATTAGTACCGTAATTTTCTCTGCATTTTTAGGTGTAGCAGCGTTAAGTTTACGCAAAGAAGATCAATCACTTGGTGATCGTATTGCACAAGGAGTTGATACATTAAATAAATTAGTCATGCGTTTAGTACGCTTTGTCATTCGTTTAACCCCTTACGGTGTGTTCGCGTTAATGATTAAAATGGCGGCTACATCAAAATGGGAAGATATTCTGAATTTAGGTAGCTTTATTGTTGCATCCTATATTGCGATTATCTTAATGTTTATTGTGCATGGCGTATTACTTGGTTTATCTGGTATTAACCCAATCACTTACTTCAAAAAAGCATTGCCAACATTGAGTTTCGCCTTTACCTCTCGTTCAAGTGCAGCGAGTATTCCATTAAACATTGAAACTCAAACAGATAAACTGGGTAATAATCCTGTTGTAGCAAACTTTTCTGCTACCTTTGGGGCAACAATCGGACAGAATGGTTGTGCGGGGATTTATCCTGCGATGCTAGCGGTAATGGTGGCGCCAACAGTGGGTGTCGATCCATTTACGGTGAGCTATATTGCAACATTAGTATTAGTGGTGGCGATTTCCTCTTTCGGTATTGCCGGAGTGGGTGGTGGCGCAACCTTTGCCGCGATTGTGGTGTTGTCAACCTTAAATCTACCGTTAGAATTAGTGGGTTTATTGATTTCAATTGAGCCATTAATTGATATGGGACGAACTGCACTGAATGTGAATGGTGCAATGACGGCTGGAACATTATCCAGCAAATGGTTAAAGCTTAAAGAATAATCGAGAGAAAAAAGGACTTAGTAGATAGGTCCTTTTTTCTCGATAAAAAAGTGCGGTCAATTTCAAAACAGTTTTAAACTTGACCGCACTTTTTGTTTAGGCTTACTTACCTAAGTTATCAAAGAATTTCTTCACACCGTCTAAAAAGCTTGAAGATTTCGGACTATGCGACTTTTGTCCTTTCAAACTTTCTTCCAGTTTTTCTAATAATTCTTTTTGTTCTTTATTTAAGTTCACCGGTGTTTCAATCACTACGCGACAAATGAGATCGCCTGCGTAGCCGCTACGTGTAGAGCTCACCCCTTTACCACGCATACGGAAGAGTTTGCCGGTTTGGGTTTCAGCAGGGATTTTGAGTTTCACTTTACCGTCTAAGGTTGGAACTTCAATCTCACCACCTAACGCAGCCATTGAGAAACTGATTGGCACTTCGCAGTAGAGGTTATTGCCATCACGTTCAAAGATATGATGTTCTTTAACGTGAATCACCACATATAAATCACCTGCTGGTGCACCATTTTCGCCAGCTGCACCTTCGCCGCTTAAACGTAATTGGTTGCCGGTATCCACACCTGCTGGGATTTTAACGGAAAGGTTTTTCTTCTTGTGAACACGACCTTCGCCATGGCAGTTTTTACATGGTTTTTCAATTTTCTTACCAGAACCATGACAAGTAGGACAAACCGCTTCAGTTACGAAAAAACCTTGTTGGCGACGAATACGACCTGAACCATGACAGCTTGGGCATGTCTCAACTTTTGATCCTTTTTCTGCGCCAGTACCATCACAGCTATCGCAGTGTGCAAGGGTATTAATTTGGATATCTTTGGTTGTACCTTTTACGGCTTCTTCTAACGTAATTTGGATGTCATAACGTAAATCTTCACCGCGCACTACACGTTGACGACCGCGTCCGCCACCACCGAAGATATCACCGAACATATCTCCAAAAATATCACCGAAATCAGTACCGCTGAATCCGCCACCGAAGCCACCGCCTCCCATGCCGCCTTGTTCAAAGGCTGCATGGCCGTATTGATCGTAAGCCGCACGCTTTTCTTTATCACCTAGGATCTCATAGGCTTCTTGGATTTCTTTAAATTTTTCTTCTTTGGCTTTATCACCTTTGGTTCTATCAGGGTGATATTGCATGGCGAGTTTTTTGTAAGCACGTTTAATTGCTTTTTCATCTGCGCCATGTTCAACACCAAGAACGTCGTAATAATCTTTCTTTGCCATAATGTTTTCGTTTTCCGTTTAAAAATATAAATTTAAAAAATTTTATTTTGTTATTGTGTGGTACTGCATTAACAACATACCTAACAATAAAAATGATGCCGAAGGCAGAAATATCAAGGGTAAATACGTTAATTTATACTTGTTTTTGTTTGCTTACTATTAAGATAAGTAAACAAATAAAAATAAGCGATAAGCTGAACGTTTTTATCTCTCGTTATTTAAAGTGGCAGGCAATCTGCCTGCCTTATAATACTTATTTAGCTGCAGCGAATGCTTGCTCTAAGTCAGCTAAAATATCTTGAATATTTTCAATACCGCAAGAAAGTCGAATAAGTCCTGCAAAAATCCCCGCTTTTTCTAATTCAGCTTCACTTAATTGGCGATGCGTTGAAGTTGCGGGATGTAATGCACAAGTACGAATATCGGCTACGTGTACTTCACGAGAGGTCATTTGCAATGCGTTTAACCATTTTGCCGCGGTTTCTTTATCACCTTTAATCTCAAAGGAAATAACGCCACACAAACCGTTAGGTAAGTATTTTTGTTTGAGCGCATAATCTGGCGAACTTGGTAAGCCAGGATAATTCACTTTAACAACTTGCGGATGTTTTTCTAAAAACTCGGCTACAGCCTGTGCATTTTCATAATGACGTTGCATGCGAAGCGCAAGGGTTTCCATACCTACATTTAATAAGAAACTATTTTGTGGAGCCGGGGTTGCGCCCAAATCGCGCATTAATTGCACGCGTGCTTTGACAATATAAGCCGCAGGGCCAAAGGTTTCTGTGTAAACCAAACCATGATAAGTTTGGTCTGGCGTGCTTAATTGCGGATATTTACCGTTATTCCAATTAAAGTTACCGCCATCAGTAATTGAGCCACCTAAGGCAATAGCATGGCCATCTAAATATTTAGATGTGCTGTGAATGACCACGTTTGCGCCAAATTCGATTGGACGACAAAAATAGGGCGTTGCAAAGGTATTATCAACTAATAATGGTGCTTCTGCAGCTTTTGCTAAAGTAGCAAATTTTTCTATATCCAACACACGTAAAGCGGGGTTCGCAATGGTTTCAGCAAAAACGGCTTTTGTATTTGGACGAATCGCTTTTTTGAGTTCTTCAAGCGGTAAATCTTGATCCACAAAAGTCACTTCGATACCCATTTTTTTGAATGTATGGGCAAATAAATTGTAAGTACCGCCATACACATAAGAAGAGGAAATGAAATGATCGCCTGCTTCTAAAATATTCAACATCGCATAGAAAACCGCAGATTGACCAGAAGCAGTACACATTGTTGCCACGCCACCTTCAAGTGCCGTGATTTTTTCTTCAGCCGCATTTGTTGTTGGGTTTGCTAAGCGAGTATAAAAATAGCCAGCAGCTTGTAAATCAAATAGCTTGCCAATTTCTTCTGCGGAATCGTAGGTATAAGTCGTGCTTTGTACGATAGGTTGAACACGTGGCTCACCGTTTTTAGGGCTATAGCCAGCATGGAGGCATTTCGTTTCGAATTTCATTGTTTTTTCCTTTGTTGTGTTTGTTTTGGGGATAAAGTGCGGTCGTTTTTTATAAAATTTTACGCACTTTGAGCTTAGCAATGTGGTACAACAGCGATATAAATTTCTACCAAACCATCAGAGTGGTATTTTTCAAAATCCACCGAATAAGCCCGCTTAAGTAAACCTTGTTGTTCTTTTTTCCAGATTAGTTGCCATGTTTGATAAATTTCATCTACTTTGCAACGAAAAACTTCGTAGAAACTCAAATCTTCAATTTCAATCACTGGAATATCTGTCTCTAATACTACTTCACTTGCAATCGCAAAATCATAGTCTGCTAGGTGATTCGTAGCATAATTAAAATAGATGCCATAACAACAGTGACCTTGTGGTAGTTTATCAAGATTGTTTTGCCAAAGGGTTGAGATTATCTCATTTGCAATGTTGTTATTTAAGCGTTGTTGTACGATTGGGTAGAGTTTTAACGCCATTTATCCTCCGGGTTTATTTTTCCTGACTTCACTTTTTTTAATAAAGTCAGGAAAAATGCTGATGAATGAATACACCAAAAGGGCGTATCGCTACGCCCTTTGATTTAGGTTAAAGTGAAATTATTTGTTGTCTTTCACTTCTTCAAACTCAGCATCAACAACATCATCATTTGGTTTGCTGTTGCTTTGAACTTGTTGTGCATCAGCTTGCTGTTGAGCCACTTGAACAAGTTTTTGAGCAACTTCTGCAAGCGCTTGAAGTTTAGCTTCGATAGCCGCTTTATCTTCCCCTTTCGCAGCTGTTTCTAAATCGCTTAATGCACTTTCAATTGCTGCACGATCTTCAGCTGGAACTTTGTCACCGGCTTCTTCTAATTGTTTACGTGTGCTGTGTACAAGGTGATCTGCTTGGTTGCGAGCTTGTACTAATTCTTCAAATTTACGGTCTGCTTCAGCGTTTGCTTCTGCATCACGAACCATTTTTTGAATTTCTTCATCACTTAAACCTGAAGAGGCTTTGATGGTGATTTGTTGTTCTTTACCTGTACCTTTATCTTTCGCAGAAACATGGATAATACCGTCAGCGTCGATGTCGAAGGTTACTTCAATTTGTGGCATACCTCGTGGAGCTGGGTTAATGCCTTCAAGGTTGAATTGGCCTAAAGATTTATTCGCTGATGCTTGTTTACGTTCACCTTGTAATACGTGAATGGTTACTGCACTTTGGTTATCTTCTGCAGTTGAGAACACTTGTGATTTTTTAGTTGGAATCGTCGTGTTTTTCTCAATTAAGGTAGTCATCACACCACCCATGGTTTCGATACCTAAAGATAATGGTGTTACGTCTAACAATAAGACATCAGTTACATCACCCGCTAATACACCACCTTGAACTGCAGCACCGATAGCAACGGCTTCATCCGGGTTCACGTCTTTACGAGGTGCTTTACCGAAGAATTCTTCTACTTTTTGTTGTACTAATGGCATACGGGTTTGACCGCCCACTAGGATAACATCATCAATTTGTGATGCACTTAAGCCAGCATCGTTTAATGCCACTTTTACAGGTTCAAGTGATTTCGCCACTAAATCTTCTACTAAAGATTCTAATTTAGCACGGGTTAATTTAATGTTTAAGTGTTTAGGACCTGTTGCATCTGCAGTGATGTAAGGTAAGTTCACATCAGTTTGTTGTGCAGATGAAAGTTCAATTTTCGCTTTTTCACCTGCTTCTTTTAAACGTTGCATTGCAAGTGGGTCATTACGTAAATCAACACCTTGTTCTTTTTTGAACTCATCCACTAAGTAGTTGATTACACGGTTATCGAAGTCTTCACCACCTAAGTGAGTATCACCGTTAGTTGCTAATACTTCAAAGGTTTTTTCGCCACCTACTTCATCAATTTCGATGATAGATAAGTCGAATGTACCACCACCTAAGTCATAAACAGCGATAGTTTTGTTACCTTGACCTTTATCTAAACCGTAAGCTAATGCTGCAGCTGTAGGTTCGTTGATAATACGTTTAACTTCTAAGCCTGCGATACGACCCGCATCTTTTGTTGCTTGACGTTGAGCATCGTTAAAGTATGCAGGAACAGTGATTACAGCTTCAGTCACTGGCTCACCCAAGAAATCTTCTGCAGTTTTCTTCATTTTTTTCAATACTTCTGCAGAAATTTGTGGAGGTGCAAGTTTGTCACCTTTTACGTTTACCCATGCATCACCATTGTCTGCTTTGGTGATTTCAAATGGCATAATATCGATGTCACGTTTTACTTCAGCATCGTCAAAACGACGACCGATTAAACGTTTAATCGCGAATAATGTATTTTTCGGGTTGGTCACTGCTTGGCGTTTTGCCGGTTGACCCACTAAAATTTCGTTGTCATTTGTATAAGCAATAATTGACGGGGTAGTACGATCACCTTCTGCGTTTTCAATTACGCGTGGTTTATCGCCATCCATTACAGCGACACAAGAGTTTGTTGTACCTAAGTCAATACCAATAATTTTTCCCATGTTGTTACTCCTAATTAAATTTTAAATTCGTTGTAAGTTATTACGATGAATAAGATGTGGATACTTTTTCGCATTTCAAGAGGTAAGATTTAAAATTTTTTTCTTCCTGTTAAAGTGCGGTCATTTCCGTTCTTGTTTCACAAAATAAGTCCAGCTGAACAAAGTTCAAGGGGGAAATATAAAATTATTTTGAAAAAATAAGAAAAAAATTGTGTTTTGTGGTAAATTGCCGACAATTTTGATCATCTATTAATTTAACAAAGGAATCCAAATGAAAAAATCAGCAGTAGCATTAGGTGTGATTGTGGCTCTTGGTGCGGTAGGTGTCGGTGGCGCTTGGTTTACCGGGGAAAAAGCTCAAACTGAATATTTACGCCAAATTGAATTAGCAAATAAACAAGCTCAGGCTTTAGGCTTATCTGATTCATTTAAGGTTGTTTATAAAAATAAACAGTTTGATCGTGGTTTCTTTACCTCTCAAGTAGAAGATGAAGTGGTTATTTCTTTACCTAAAGAAGGGAAAGTATTCACTATTCCTCTTTCAACTAAGCTTTATCATGGACCATTTCCACTCGATCAATTGACCAAATTTAATTTCATGCCAGTAATGTTTTCAGCACAAGGTGTGATTGGTAAAAATGAAACAACCCAACCTTTATTTGATTTGCTTAAATCAGATAAGCCTGTTCAATATCAGGCTTCTACTAGCTATAACTTGGCAACAAAAGGTAAAGTTGAATTAGCGGGTGGAGAGCTAACTGATCCAGAGTCACCAGGAACGAAAGTCACTTGGTCAAATATCAATATGGGCTTTGATGTCAATAAAGATCTCGCTGGCAAATATGATATGACCTTAAATGAAGTGAGTGCTACCGTCTTGCCAGAAGTCATGGAGGAACAAGATGGCGAAGATATGCCTAAATCAATCACAATGAAAATGAAAGACATGAAAGTCGAAGGTTCATATAATCCAACTAAGTGGGCTTACATTTATACAGGGAAAAGCACTTCTTTAGTTGACAGTTTTGAAATGACTACGCTCTATCACGCTGGAAAAGAGAGCTCTGTAGTCCAAAAGGGTTTTAAAGCAATATCTGATATTTCACTTGATGGTGATTTCATGAGTGCCAAAAGTGAAAATACGGTAGACTCGATAGCTATTGATGGGAAAGATTTTGGTAAATTAACTTACAACGTTGAGTTAAACCATATTGAAGCAAACGCAGCAAATGCATTGATTGAAGCGTTTTTCACTGTTTTCAAATCAGTCAGTGATGATGAAAACGCTAATCAGGAAATGGTATCTGAAATTTTAAGTTCATGGGCTGAAAATCATGGTCTGGCTATTTTTAATAATCAACCTCAAATTAAACTAAACCCTATTTCAATTTCAAATAGTCAGGGTAAAGTCTCATTAGATTTAAATGTGGCGTTAGCGAAAGATCCTAAATTTGATTTAATGGCGGGGAGTTTATATAAACAATTTACGGATTTTGCGTTAAATATTCACGTAGATAAAGAAATGGTTGAAAAAAATCTTGCACAATTTGTACCAGAAGAAGAGAGAGCTTTGATTAAAGCACAAATTGAAGAGCAAGCTAAGCAAGCGGCAGCACAAAATATTGTGGTGAATAATGATAAAAATGTGACGCTTAATTTAGTGCTTGAAAAGGGTGAGCTTAAACTTAATGGTCAAGTGATTCCAGAAGAGCAAGTTCAAGGCGTGTTATTTATGCTAATGATGGGAATGGCGGCACAGGGTCAGTAATTAACAACGAAATAATTAGAAAGGGGAGATAAAGTCATTTATCTCCTTTTTTATTAGGTTAAGATTATTTGACTAAGGTATCATCGTTTAGTCTAAACGAGCTTTTAAATATCCTTCATAATCGGGGATATCAATGCTAATTTCTTGATCAAATAAGCTTGATGTTAACAGAAAATCTGCTGTACTTTGATTAATCGCAACGGGAATATTCCACACGGTGGCGATACGCATTAAGGCTTTTACATCGGGATCATGGGGCGCGGCGTTCATCGGATCCCAAAAGAAAATCATCATATCAATTTTTTTCTCGGCAATCAGTCCGCCAAGTTGCTGATCTCCACCCATAGGTCCACTTAATAGCGACGCTATTTCAAGTCCAGTTTCTCTTGCCAATAGATGTCCCGTTGTACCTGTTGCATAAAGTTGATGGGGAGCGAGAGCTTCTTTATGTTTCTTTACCCAATTGAGCAGATTTTGTTTGCAACTATCATGTGCAACGAGCGCTATTCGTTTATGAGAAAAGATTGGGCGAGTTGTCGTGTTCATATTTTGTCCTCTAAAAAGCTTAAAAGCATGCGAACACTTTAGATCAAAGCGGGTAGGGAATGCAATATATAAAGTATGCTTTAACTTAACCCAAAAATCCTTTAAAAATGACCGCACTTTTAGTAACGAGTATTGCAATAACTCGAAGAAATGCGTGAGAACAGTGAAAATCTACTATCTTTCTTGCAAAAAATCTTCTAAAATTTACAAGATTTGTTAAATGTTTGTAACATTGGTTAACAAGCTTGATTTTCGTGTTTGGTTATGACCAAACTTTATTTTCACTCAGTAAAATAAGGAAAGACTATGTCAAATACCTTAGTAAACGATATTGACCCAATTGAAACACAGGATTGGTTGTCAGCTGTTGATTCATTAATTCGTGCTGAAGGCACAGAGCGTGCGCATTACATCATCAATCAAGTGATTGATCAGGCACGTAATGGTGGTGTGAACATTGCAAAAGGTGGCGTCACAACCCCTTATGTTAATACAATCCCTGTTTCTGAACAGCCAGCATACCCAGGTGATAAAGCTATTGAGCGTCGTATTCGTAGTGCTGTACGTTGGAATGCGATCATGGCGGTATTACGTGGTCAGAAAAAAGATCTTGAATTAGGTGGTCACATTTCAACTTATCAATCTGCAGCAAGCATGTATGAAGTTTGTTTTAACCACTTCTTTAAAGCAGCGACGGATAAAAACGGCGGTGACTTAGTCTTCTTCCAAGGCCACGCAGCACCTGGTATGTATGCTCGTGCATTTGTTGAAGGCCGTATTACTGAAGATCAAATGAATAATTTCCGTCAGGAATGTGAGCCAGGTAAAGGCCTTTCTTCTTACCCACACCCGAAATTAATGCCTGAATTCTGGCAATTCTCTACGGTATCCATGGGGTTAGGTCCTGTAAATGCAATCCGTACTGCTCGTTTCTTAAAATACTTAGATAACCGTGGTTTAAAAGATACCAAAGATCAAAAAGTGTATGCTTTCCTTGGTGACGGTGAGATGGATGAAATCGAAGCAAAAGGTGATTTAACATTTGCAGCACGTGAAGGCTTAGATAACTTAATCTTCGTAGTAAGCTGTAACTTGCAACGTTTAGATGGTCCTGTAACGGGTAACGGCAAAATCGTTCAAGAATTAGAAGGTTTATTTGCTGGTGCAGGTTGGGAAGTGATCAAAGTCATGTGGGGTAGTGGCTGGGATAAATTATTTGCAAAAGATACTACCGGCAAATTAACCCAATTAATGATGGAAGTAGTTGACGGTGACTATTTAACCTTCAAATCTAAGAATGGTGCATACGTTCGTGAACACTTCTTCGGTCGTTATCCAGAAACCGCTGCATTAGTAGCAGATATGACAGATGATGAAATCTGGGCATTAAGACGTGGTGGTCACGATTCAGAAAAACTTTATGCCGCATTCCATAAAGCGCAAACTGCAGGTAAACCTGTTGTGATATTAGCGCACATGGTTAAAGGTTATAAAATTCCTGAAGCAGAAAGTAAAAACACTGCGCACCAATCTAAAAAAATGTCTCTCGAAAGCTTAAAATCTTTCCGTGATCATTTCCAACTAGATATTAAAGATGAAGATATTCCTAACTATCCATACATCACCTTCCCAGAGGGTTCGGAAGAGTACAATTATCTTCACGGTAGACGTAAAGCGTTAAATGGTTATTTACCAAAACGTTTACCGAAATTCACCACTGAATTTAAAGTGCCAGCATTAGAAGAGTTTGCCCCATTATTGGAAGAGCAAGCGCGTCCAATTTCAACTACAATGGCATTCGTGCGTTTCTTAAATACCTTATTGAAAGATAAAAATATCGGTAAACAAATTGTGCCAATTATTGCTGACGAAGCGCGTACTTTCGGTATGGAAGGTTTATTCCGTCAAATTGGTATTTACAACCCACATGGTCAAAACTATGTGCCTTCTGACCGTGATTTAGTGGCTTACTACCGTGAAGCGAAAGATGGTCAAGTATTACAAGAAGGTATCAATGAATTAGGTGCGGCATCATCTTGGTTAGCAGCAGCGAACTCATACTCTGTAAATAACCTTCCGATGATTCCATTCTTCATCTACTACTCAATGTTTGGTTTCCAACGTGTAGGTGATTTAATGTGGGCAGCAGGTGACCAATTAGCACGTGGTTTCATGATCGGTGGTACTTCTGGCCGTACAACATTAAATGGTGAAGGTTTACAACACGAAGATGGTCACAGCCATATTCAATCTCTTGTTATTCCTAACTGTGTGTCTTATGACCCAGCTTACGTTTATGAAGTGGCAGTTATCCTACAAGACGGTATCAACCGTATGTACGGTGAAAAACAAGAAGATGTGTTCTACTACATCACCACATTAAACGAAACTTACGAACAACCAGCAATGCCAAAAGGTGCTGAAGAAGGCATTCGTAAAGGTCTTTATAAATTTGAAACCGTTGAAGCGAAAGGCAACAAAGGTCATGTTCAATTATTAGGTTCTGGTGCGATCTTCCGTCACGTTCGTGAAGCGGCACAAATCCTTGCAAATGAATATGGTGTAAGCTCAGATGTATATAGCGTGCCTTCATTCACTGAAGTGGCTCGTGAAGGTGCGGATGCAGTACGTTGGAATATGTTACACCCAACAGAAACACCACGCGTACCTTACATTGCACAAGTCATGAATGATGCACCGGCTGTTGCGGCAACTGACTACATGAAATTGTTCGCAGAACAAGTTCGTGCATTTATTCCTGCACAAAGCTATCACGTATTAGGTACTGATGGTTTCGGTCGTTCAGACAGCCGTGAAAACTTACGTGAACACTTCGAAGTGGATGCGCGTTATGTTGTGGTTGCTGCATTACATGAGCTTGCAAAACAAGGCAAATTTGATGCGAAAGTGGTGGCTGATGCTATCGCGAAATTTGGTTTAAAAACTGAAATTTTAAATCCGCTTTACGCTTAATAAACAATATCCTGTGCGCTATAACGCACAGGATCATCTACAAATAAAGTGCGGTTGATTTTAACTGCGTTTTTTAAAGGTAAGATAACATGTCAAAACAAATTCAAATTCCTGATATCGGTAGTGATGAAGTTACCGTAACAGAAGTGATGGTGAAAGTAGGTGATACCATTACCGCTGATCAAAGTATTATTAATGTTGAAGGTGATAAAGCTTCAATGGAAGTACCTGCACCAGAAGCCGGTGTGGTAAAAGAAGTATTAGTAAAAGTGGGTGATAAAGTCACAACTGGCACACCAATGCTTGTATTAGAGTCAGCACCTGCGCCGGCAGCCGCACCAGCAGCTGCAAGTGTAGTTGAAGTCAATGTACCCGATATCGGTTCAGACGAAGTAAACGTGACAGATATTATGGTGAAAGTCGGTGATACTGTTGAAGTTGACCAATCAATCATCAATGTTGAAGGTGATAAAGCCTCAATGGAAGTCCCAGCTCCAGTTGCTGGCGTAGTTAAAGAAATTTTAATCAACGTGGGCGATAAAGTTGTTACAGGCAAATTAATCATGAAATTTGAAGTGGCCGGTGCAGCACCAGCCGCAGCGCCAGTTCAACAGGCGGCAGCACCTGCAGCTGCACCAACAGCTTCAGCCATTAAAGAAGTGAATGTACCTGATATTGGTGGTGATGAAGTCAACGTAACTGAAATCATGGTTGCAGTTGGCGACAGCATTTCTGAAGAGCAATCTTTAATCACCGTTGAAGGCGATAAGGCCTCAATGGAAGTGCCAGCTCCATTCGCGGGTGTGGTAAAAGAAATTTTAGTGAAATCAGGTGATAAAGTTTCAACTGGTTCATTAATTATGAAATTTGAAGTGGCGGGTGCAGAACCTGCTCCAGCAGCGGCTCCAGCGGCAGCAGCTCCTGCTCCTCAAGCAGCTCCTGCAGCAGTGCCGGCAGCACAATCAGGTAATGTATCTGGCTTAAGCCAAGAACAAGTTGTCGCAAGCGCTGGCTATGCACACGCAACTCCAGTGATTCGTCGTTTAGCGCGTGAATACGGTATTAACCTTGATCGCGTAAAAGGTACGGGGCGTAAAGGTCGTGTTGTGAAAGAAGATATCCAAGCTTACGTGAAAACCGCTGTTAAAGCGTTTGAAACAGGCACTGTATCTTCTGCAGCAGCGGGTAATGGTGTGGCAAATGGCGCAGGCTTAGGTTTATTACCATGGCCGAAAGTTGACTTCAGCAAATTTGGTGAAGTAGAAGAAGTTGAATTAAGCCGTATCAACAAAATCTCTGGTGCAAACTTACATCGTAACTGGGTAATGATTCCACATGTTACTCACTTCGATCGCACAGATATCACAGATTTAGAAGCATTCCGTAAAGAACAGAACAAGATTGTTGAAAAACAAAAATTGGATGTGAAAATTACACCTGTTGTGTTCATTATGAAAGCGGTAGCGAAAGCATTAGAAGCGTTCCCACGTTTCAATAGCTCTATCTCTGAAGACGGTCAAAAATTAACACTTAAAAAATACATCAACATTGGCGTAGCGGTAGATACACCAAACGGTCTTGTTGTACCTGTATTTAAAAATGTAAACAAAAAAGGTATTATCGAACTCTCTCGTGAATTAATGGAAGTCTCCAAAAAAGCACGTGACGGTAAACTTTCAGGTTCTGATATGCAAGGTGGTTGTTTCACAATTTCAAGCTTAGGCGGTATTGGTACAACTCACTTTACGCCAATCGTAAATGCACCTGAAGTGGCAATTTTAGGTGTGTCTAAATCAGAAATGCAACCGGTTTGGAATGGTAAAGAATTTGAGCCACGCTTAATGCTTCCATTATCATTATCTTTCGACCACCGTGTGATCGATGGTGCTGATGGTGCTCGTTTCTTAAGCTATATCAATGGCGTATTAGCTGACTTACGTCGCTTAGTGATGTAATTAACACGGTAAGATGTGAGTGATTAGGCTCACATCTTACAGAAAGGATCGCAAGTGCGGTCAAAAATTTGAACGTTTTTACGAGGTAAAAATGAGTAAAGAAATTAAAACCCAAGTTGTGGTACTTGGTGCTGGTCCTGCAGGTTATTCAGCGGCATTCCGTTGTGCGGACTTAGGTTTAGAAACAGTACTTGTTGAACGTTATTCAACATTAGGTGGGGTATGTTTAAACGTAGGTTGTATCCCTTCTAAAGCATTACTTCACGTTGCTAAAGTAATTGAAGAAGCAAAACACGCAAGCAAAAATGGTGTGTATTTCGCTGAGCCTCGCATTGATTTAGATGAAGTGCGCGCAGGTAAAGAAGCGGTTGTGGCTAAATTAACAGGCGGCCTTGGAGGCATGGCTAAACAACGTAAAGTCACCGTTGTTGAAGGTTTAGCGGCGTTTACCGATCCACATACATTAGTAGCACGTGATCGTGATGGTAAACCAACCACTATTAAATTTGATAATGCAATTATCGCAGCAGGTTCTCGTCCAATTCAATTACCATTTATTCCACATGAAGATCCGCGTGTTTGGGATTCAACAGATGCACTTAAATTGAAAGAAGTGCCGAAAAAACTGTTAATCATGGGCGGTGGTATCATTGGTTTAGAGATGGGTACCGTATATCATGCATTAGGTTCTGAAGTTGAAGTGGTTGAAATGTTTGATCAAGTGATTCCAGCAGCAGATAAAGATGTTGTTGCAATCTACACCAAACAAGTTGAGAAAAAATTCAAGTTAATGCTTGAAACTAAAGTGACAGCAGTTGAAGCAAAAGACGATGGTATCTATGTTTCAATGGAAGGCAAAGCATGTAACGATACTAAACGTTATGATGCAGTGTTAGTGGCAATCGGTCGTACACCAAACGGTAAATTGATCGATGCAGGTAAAGCAGGCGTTGAAGTGGATGAGCGTGGTTTCATTCATGTTGATAAACAAATGCGTACCAATGTGCCTCATATCTTTGCAATCGGTGATATCGTTGGTCAACCAATGTTAGCCCACAAAGGTGTTCACGAAGGCCACGTTGCGGCAGAAGTGATTGCAGGACAAAAACATTACTTCGATCCAAAAGTTATTCCTTCTATTGCGTATACTGAACCAGAAGTAGCTTGGGTAGGTAAAACTGAGAAAGAGTGTAAACAAGAAGGTTTAAACTACGAAGTTGCGAAATTCCCTTGGGCAGCTTCTGGTCGTGCGATTGCATCTGAATGTGCAGAAGGTATGACCAAATTAATCTTTGATAAAGATACTCACCGTATACTTGGTGGGGCTATCGTGGGGGCTAACGGTGGTGAATTATTAGGTGAAATCGGTCTTGCGATTGAAATGGGTTGTGATGCGGAAGATATCGCATTAACGATTCATGCTCACCCAACACTTCATGAGTCTGTGGGTCTTGCGGCTGAAGTATTTGAAGGTTCAATTACCGATCTTCCAAATGCAAAAGCGAAGAAAAAATAATCGATTTTAATCCTTTTAAGGGCTGCTCATTGAGTAGCCCTTATTTTTTTGAGATCTCACTCACAAAATTGCATAAAAATTCAATAAAGACTGGCGGGCATAATGACTTTTTGATAAAATCCGACCAGTTTTGTTTTTATATTTTTTTATTATTTAAAAGCTATGTTAAAGAAGATTTTGATTATTGTAGGTTTAGCTGTTTTGACAACAGCCTGCTCTAACAATTCGGGGCAGGCACAAAACGGCATGATTAGTGAAAGTGATGATGCTGAGTTAACGGGATTGATTGCCGGTTTAGATGGGAAAAAAGGGGGCGTTTACCCTAAATTAAGAACTAACCGTCCTAAATCAGGTTTAATTGGTGACAAAGCACTTGCTCAAGTTTATAACGAATGGGTGGGAACTCGTTACAGAATGGGTGGTACTTCAAAACATGGTATTGATTGCTCTGCATTTATGCAAACTGCTTTTCTTGATGCTTATGGCATGGAGCTTCCACGTTCAACTTCAGAACAACGCTATTTAGGTCGCCAAATCCAAAAACATGAATTACGTAAAGGTGATTTGGTGTTCTTCCGTCGCAACAATCATGTTGGCGTTTATATTGGTAATAACCAGTTTATGCATGCAAGTACAAGCCAAGGTGTAACAATTAGTTCATTAGATGAAGATTACTGGTCAAGAACTTATACACAATCTCGTCGTGTGATGTAATGACAATTTTATTTCAACAAGAAGTGCGGTTAATTTTAACCGCACTTTTTCTTTATTTAGATTATCTGATTATTGGCTTAAGCCGCAAATTTCATTAAGTCTCTTCTTGGTTTCATTTGATGGATAGTATTCGTCACCGTGCCAACTAATGGAAGGTTTGTCCATTGTGTTGTTTTAATATTTTCCACTTTAGAATCTAATGCCATGAATACAAATTCATTACCGCTTACACCAGCAAATTCATAAATATGGAATTCGTCTTGTTTTTCTAATACGACAAGATCACCAATGAAAAGGCTGTCATTTTTTTCAACCACTAACATATCGCCCATTTCAATTCCCCAAGCAAGCATATTCGGATTGGTAACACGAATAAAACAAGTTTGTTGTGGACGTTTGATGCAATAAAGGTTGAGATCTAATTTTTTATTAAATGTCGATTTGCTTTCAACATCATTGAAAAATGGCATAGGATGATAAGAAAACGTCATATCATTTTGTGCAACTGTATTTGCGTAGTTCATCATCTTGTGTTCCTTTTAGTTTGTGTGTTTTTAATCAGTGGTTGTTTGTACAGTTGTAATATACTGGTATTAGATACAGTGTGTCAATAGGGCATAGAAAAAATTTTTTTATAGGCGAAAATTTTAGAAAAAATTCATTCCAAGCTTAAAAAGTTCAATTTTTTAATAAAATAATAAAGAAAAAATTTTCTTTTAAACAAAATTTAAGCTATCTTTACTCTGTTTCGGTGGATCGTAACGATCTGAAGTTCAACTTAATCTTTATTTAAAACTATTATGAATACATCACGTTTATTTCATTTTCTTTTCCAAGGTAATTTGGTAAAACGAATTGCCGTTGGTTTGGTACTCGGGATCCTTGTTGCATTGGTGAATGAGAGTGTTAAGAATTCATCAGGCATTGATCTTGCATCTAGCTTTGGCGTGCTGGGTCAAATTTTCGTTAAAGCATTGCGTGCTGTTGCACCAATTTTGATTTTCTTCCTTGTTATGGCAGCACTCGCTAATAAGAAAGTGGGCTCTAAAAGCAACATGAAAGAAATTGTCATGCTTTATCTTTTAGGTACTTTCTTAGCCGCCGTTGCTGCGGTAATTGCAAGTATGGCATTCCCGTCAGATGTTGCTCTTGCGGTAAAAGAAGATGCAAGTTCAGCCCCTCAATCTGTTGGTCAAGTCATGTTAACGTTAGTATTGAATGTGGTGGATAACCCATTAAATGCAATTTTCAAAGCAAACTTTATCGGTGTTTTAGCGTGGTCTATCGGTTTAGGTTTAGCCCTTCGTCATGCATCAGATGCAACTAAACAAGTTGTGGCTGATTTTGCAGAAGGCATTTCTAAAATTGTTCACGTGATTATTTCATTTGCACCTTTCGGTGTATTCGGTTTAGTGGCTGAAACATTATCTGACAAAGGCTTATCTGCGTTAGGTGGATATGTTCACTTATTATTCGTGTTAATCGGTACAATGCTATTTACTGCCTTTGTACTTAATCCAATTCTCGTTTATTGGAAAATTCGTCGTAATCCATATCCATTAGTGTGGACTTGTGTACGCGAAAGTGGTGTAACGGCATTCTTTACACGTAGCTCTGCAGCAAACATTCCTGTAAACATTGAATTAGCAAAACGCTTAAATCTTGATGAAGAAACCTATTCTGTGGCAATTCCATTGGGTGCGAATATCAATATGGCGGGTGCGGCAATTACTATTACTGTATTAACGTTAGCAGCTGTTCATACATTGGGTATTGAAGTTTCTTTTGTTAGTGCGGTGTTATTAAGTATTGTTGCGGCGCTTTGTGCGTGTGGGGCATCTGGTGTTGCTGGTGGCTCATTATTGTTAATTCCATTAGCTTGTAGCTTATTTGGTATTAATGATGACATTGCAGCTCAAATGATCGGTGTAGGTTTCGTGATTGGTATCTTACAAGACTCAACAGAAACCGCACTTAACTCTTCAACTGACGTATTATTTACTGCGGCAGTATGTATGGAAGAAGAGCGTAAAAACGGTTAATTAAGTTAATCTGACAAGGCGGGCAAATTGCTCGCCTTTTGTTTTTAAAGGAAAGAGAATGACACTTTTAATTCAGCAGGCAAAATTTGAGCTTCATCAAAAACAGACCTTAAACTTACCGCACTTTGCGATTGAGCCACGACAATATTGGGTTGTGGTAGGCAGTAATGGGAGTGGAAAATCAGCGTTTGCGTTAGCTTTGCAAAATGAGTTGCCTTTACAGGAAGGGGAGTATCATAATTCTTTTAAACGTGTTCATTCCTTTTCTTTTGAAAAACAACGAGAAATTCTTGAAGCCACGTTAAAGAATTTAAACAACGATGATACTGATCCAGATTTTTTTGGTAAAACGGCAAGAGAAACCATTTTAAATGGCAGTACGGAGCTGGTTTTTTGTGAACAAATTGCAGAAAAATTAGGGATTACTTATCTCTTAGATCGTTTCTTTATCAAGCTTTCCACCGGGGAAACACGTAAAGTGCTATTGGCACAAGCGTTATTACAAAAGCCCGATCTATTAATTTTAGATGAGCCTTTTGAAGGACTAGATCAACAATCTGTGCAAGATTGGATGGAGATGTTAAACGAACTGAAAAAAGAATGTGCAATCGTTCTAATCGTTAATCGTTTGGCCGATATTCCTGTTGAAGCGACTCATTTAGCGATGTTGGAAAATTTAGAGTTAGTATTAGAAGGTGTACGTCAATCCATTGAGCAACAAAGTATTTATCAACAATTAGTGTATGCGGAGCAGTCTGTTGATGTAGCGTTGCCTGAGCCAGCCTCACCATTACTAAAATTGCCTGAAAACCAACCGCACTTTGAACTTAAAAATGTCACGGTTCAGTATGGCGATAAAGTGATTTTGGATCATTTAAATTGGGTTGTTCAGCCAAATCAAAATTGGTGGATTAAAGGACCAAATGGTGCAGGGAAGTCTACCTTACTTTCGTTAATTACAGGTGATCATCCTCAAGCCTTTGCGAATCATGTGGTGATCTTTGGTAAACAACGTGGTTCAGGCGAAACCATTTGGGATATCAAACAAAAAATTGGTTACGTAAGCAGCCAACTGCATTTAGATTATCGTGTGAATTGTTCCGTGCTAGATGTGATCATTTCAGGCTTTTTTGACAGTATTGGGATTTATCAACAAGTGCCAGAGGCAATTCGTTTGAAAGCCATGCAATGGTTAGCTCGTTTAAATCTGACTCATTTAGCAAAAAAGCCATTCCGTTCACTTTCTTGGGGACAGCAACGTTTGCTTTTAATTACACGTGCAATGGTGAAATATCCGCCTGTTTTGATTTTAGATGAGCCTTTTCAAGGGCTTGATGGATTAAATCGCAAGCTCGTGAAACATTTTATTGAGCAACTGGTTAATAATAGTAAAACCCAACTTTTATTTGTTTCTCATCAAGATTTAGATGCCCCGAATTGCATTACGCATCTTTTTGAATTTATAAGAGAAAATGATAAATATATTTATATACAAAGTGCGGTCTAATTTGTTAGACTTTTCTTATATTTCCTCACATTAAGGAGTAATCTATGGAAGGCTTATCTGTTGCCGCAATCGTCTTTATTGTATTAGTTGTAGTCGTACTTTTTTCAGCACTCAAAACTGTACCGCAAGGTTATAACTGGACGATTGAGCGTTTTGGGCGTTATACCCACACTTTAATGCCTGGCTTAAACTTTGTCGTACCATTTGTGGATCGTGTTGGCCGTAAGATCAATATGATGGAACAGGTATTAGATATTCCATCACAAGAAGTCATTTCTAAGGATAACGCCAACGTATCTATTGATGCGGTCTGTTTCGTTCAGGTGATTGATGCCCGTAGTGCAGCTTATGAAGTGAACCATTTAGAACAGGCGATTATCAATTTAACTATGACCAACATTCGTACTGTATTAGGCTCGATGGAATTGGATGAAATGCTTTCCCAACGTGACTCCATTAACGGTCGCTTGCTGGCAATTGTGGATGAAGCGACCAATCCTTGGGGGATTAAAGTTACCCGTATTGAAATTCGTGATGTGCGTCCACCACGTGAATTGATTGATTCAATGAACGCACAAATGAAAGCAGAACGTAATAAACGTGCGGAAGTCTTGGAAGCGGAAGGGATCCGTCAGGCAGAAATTCTACGTGCAGAAGGGAAAAACAAGCCCGCATTCTGAAAGCAGAAGGGGAACGTCAAGAAGCCTTCTTACAAGCAGAAGCGCGTGAACGTGCAGCGGAAGCAGAAGCGAAAGCAACCCAAATGGTGTCAGAAGCGATTGCTAGCGGTGATACTAAAGCGATCAATTACTTTATCGCCCAAAAATACACGGAAGCCTTAAAACAAATCGGTAGTTCACCGAACAGCAAAGTGGTGATGATGCCGCTTGAAGCCGGCAATTTAATCGGCTCGGTAGCGGGCATTGCCGAACTGTTAAAAGGCGACAAAAAAGCGTAATTTCTTAAAGTGCGGTTAAAAATGACCGCACTTTTTCTCTCAAGGAGTTGATATGGCAGATTGGTTAACAACTTGGTCGGTTTGGCATTGGTTGGTATTAGGTTTTGTATTGTTAATTGCTGAAATCCTTGTACCCGGCGTATTTTTATTGTGGTGGGGCTTGGCTGCGATTGTGGCAGCAGGCGTAATGGCGTTGGTGCCGAGTTTATCCTTAACCGCGTTAGCCGTTTTTTATGCAATTTTAGCGATTATTCTCTCGTTGCTTTGGTGGAAATACCAACATAGCAAAGATAATCAGGATCAATCTCGTACAACCTTAAATCAAAGAGATCATACTCTGTTAGGTAAAAAAGGTACGGTATTAGAAATCGGTTCTAACGGGATTGGTCGAGGTGCTTTTGCCGATACCACATGGCGCATTCAAGGCGAGCATTTAACGGTGAATGATCTTGTGGTGGTCGAACGCGTTGATGGCATCACATTGTTAGTTAAAAAGGTAGCAGAATGAATCATTTAATTATTTTTGCACATCCCAATAGCCAAAAAAGTTTTGGTCGTGCAATCGTAGAGCGTATTGTAAAAGCAAGCCAACAACTTGGTGTTGAAACCCATTTGCGTGATCTGTACACGATGGAATTTAACCCGATTATTTCCTTTGAAGAATTACAATCGGCCAATAAAGGCATTATCCCAGCAGAAATCCAGCAGGAACATGAATTTATTCTCCAAGCGGATTTGATTACGATGGTTTATCCGTTGTGGTGGATGGGCTTTCCGGCGATGCTAAAAGGCTATTTAGACCGCGTACTCACGCATGGTTTTGCCTATAAAACAGAGAATGGTGAGTCCAAAGGCCTTATTCATGGTAAAGCAATGCAGCAATTTATCACAATTGGTAGCAGCGTGGCGCAATATCAAGAATTTGGCGTAGATAAATCTCTTAATCATTGTTTGGTTAATGGTTTATTTAATTATTGCGGTATTGAAAATGTGGATTACACGCTGTTCGGAGATATTCACATTATCGATGATGTAGCCCGCCAAGCGATGCTTGATGAAGCTGCTGAAAAAACAGCAGCAAAATTGACCGCACTTTTAGCTCAATCTTGAGTACAATTATAGGAAAGCAACAGATGTCAGAAACTCAAGTTAATAATTTCTCTTTAATTAGTCGCTTATTCGGTAATTTATTTTATCGCAGCCCTACGGATCCAATTTTAAGTGGGGTATTTGATTGGCTGCAACAACAAGGTTTAAGTCAAGTGTGGGCACTTTCTACGGATAAAGAAAGTGAAGCCGCCATTGATAATTTACAGATGAAAATTGATTTAACGTTACTTGATCAAGAATATCAAAAATTGTTTGGCCCAAACGGTAATGTGCCGACAGCTATTTCTAGTTATGATATGGATGTGCAACGTTTTGTGGATTTCCGTCATGCTCGTAACGTGCCAGAGGCAGAGAATGTGGATCATTTCGCCTTGTTATTGCTTACGGCTTCTTGGTTAGAAGACAACACGGAATCGCTATCCGCTCAACAAGATTTATTCGGTGATTTCTTATTACCTTGTGCAGCGAAATTCTTAACCCAAGTAGAAACTTATGCCACACTTCCTTTATATCGTTCATTAGCGTATTTAACCCGTGAAATTCTTGCGGCAATGGCTGATGAATTAGAAGAAGGCGAGTAGTTTTCATCAATAGAATAGATTTCTAAAAGAGATTTTAGATGCCAATAAAAAAGCCCCCGCGAATCAAAACGCGGGGCTTTTATTTAATGGAAGGCCAATTATTCTTCAGAAGTCACATCTTCAGAGCCTTCGTCTTCATCATCCACATCACAAACACGCTCAAGACTGACTACATGCTCATCTTCTGCGGTGCGAATTAAACGAACCCCTTGAGTGTTACGGCCAACGATGCTCACTTCACTTACACGAGTGCGCACTAAGGTACCCGCATCGGTAATAAGCATAATTTGGTCGGTTTCTTCCACTTGTGTCGCCGCAACGACTTTACCGTTACGTTCGCTCACTTTAATCGAAATGACCCCTTTGGTATTACGGGATTTGGTTGGGTATTCGCTTAATTGTGTGCGTTTACCGTAACCATTTTGCGTTGCGGTAAGAATTGCACCATCATTTTTCGGTACAACTAAGGAAACCACTTTATCGATATTGAGATCGAGGGTTTCTTCTGCATTATCGTCAGAAACCTCTTCAATTTCGACCGCACTTTCATCGTCAGCGATGTCATTAGTAAGGGCAAGTTTAATACCGCGTACACCTGTTGCTAAACGACCCATTGCACGGACTGCACTTTCAGCGAAACGCACTACGCGACCTTGCGAAGAGAACAACATGATTTCGTTAGAACCGTCCGTGATATCCACGCCGATTAATTCATCTTCATCACGTAAGTTCAAGGCGATGATACCGCTTGAACGTGGGCGGCTGAATTCAGTTAACGCAATTTTCTTCACAATACCGCCGGCCGTTGCCATGATGACGAATTTATCTTCTTCATAAGCAGAGATTGGCAAGATTGCGGTGATGCGCTCATTTTCTTGTAACGGTAGAATATTGACAATTGGACGGCCACGCGCGCCACGGCTAGCTTGTGGTAATTGATAGACTTTCAACCAATATAAGCGACCACGGCTAGAGAAGCAGAGAATCGTATCGTGAGTATTCGCCACTAAGAGTTTTTCGATGAAGTCTTCATCTTTCATCTTCGTTGCGGATTTACCTTTACCACCACGACGTTGAGCTTCGTAGTCGGTAAGTGGTTGATATTTCACATAACCTTCGTGAGAAAGGGTCACGACAACATCTTCTTGGGCAATTAAATCTTCTAAATCAATATCACCGGAAGCTGCGGTAATTTCAGTACGACGTTCATCGGCGAATTGTGCACGTACTTGTTCAAGCTCTTCACGAATTACTTCCATCAAGCGCTCAGGGCTGTTGATGATGTGCAGAAGTTCTGCAATTTTAACTAATAACTCTTTGTATTCATTGATCACTTCTTCGGTAGCTAGACCAGTTAAGCGATGTAAGCGAAGTTCTAGGATTGCATCAACTTGTTCAGGAGAAAGGTAGTAATCAGAACCTTTAATACCAAATTCAGCCGCTAACTCAGCCGGACGTGCCGCTGCATCAAGCAAACCTAAAATTTCGTTATTCAGTTTCCAAGGACGAGAAATTAATTTTTCTGCCGCTTCTTTACGCTCTTTCGATTGACGGATGATATCGATGATTTCATCGATATTTGATGTTGCAACCGCTAAACCTTCTAAAATATGCGTACGCTCGCGGGCTTTACGCAATTCAAATAAAGAACGGCGAATCACCACTTCGCGACGGTGCATCACAAAGGCTTCAATGATTTGTTTTAAGTTGAATAAACGTGGTTGACCGTGATCTAAAGCCACCATGTTGATCCCGAAAGTCACCTGCATTTGGGTAAGCGCATAGAGGTGATTTAATACCACTTCGCCTACGGCATCGCGTTTGATGTCGATTTCAATGCGGATCCCTTCTTTGTTCGAAAGGTCGATAATATTGCTGATGCCTTCGATTTTTTTATCTTTGATAAGCTCAGCAATTTTTTCCACTAATTTGGCTTTGTTCACTTGATAAGGCAATTCAGTCACAATGATTTGCTCTTTTCCCTTATCCGTGGTTTCTACGCTAGCGCGAGCGCGAACATACACTTTGCCGCGACCAGTGCGATAAGCTTCTTCAATCCCTTTACGGCCATTAATTAATGCCGCTGTTGGGAAGTCTGGGCCCGGGATATATTGCATTAACTCATCAATGGTGATGTTTTCGTTATCAATATAAGCCAAGCATCCATCTAAAACTTCATTTAAGTTGTGTGGTGGAATGTTGGTTGCCATCCCCACCGCAATACCGGAAGAACCGTTTGCTAAAAGTGCAGGAATACGAGTTGGTAATACATCCGGAATCATTAATTCGCCATCATAGTTTGGCGAGAAATTTACGGTTTCTTTATCCAAGTCAGTTAATAGCGCTTGGGTAATTTTTTGCATGCGAACTTCGGTATAACGCATTGCCGCTGGCGCGTCACCGTCGATTGAACCGAAGTTACCTTGCCCATCTACCAACATGTAGCGCAATGAGAACGGCTGTGCCATACGCACAATGGTGTCATACACCGCAGAATCACCATGCGGGTGATATTTACCGATTACATCACCTACCACACGGGCAGATTTTACGTATTTTTTGCCGGCAGTGATGCCAGATTGATCCATGGAGAAAAGCACACGTCGATGCACCGGTTTTAAACCGTCACGCACATCGGGCAAAGCACGCCCAACAATCACCGACATGGCGTAGTCAAGGTAAGAAGATTTTAGTTCTTCTTCGATATTGACTGGGGTAATAGAGGAATGGATTGAATCCGTCATTTTTATTCCTTTTTTGATCAAAAAATTGTGACGGATTATAGCATAAATTTAAGCGTTTTTGTGTGAAAAGTGCGGTTGATTTTAAAGCAGTTTTTTAATGCAGAAATGAATAAGGCAGACATTAAGTCCGCCTTATGATTGAGAGAAAATCGTCTATTTCCAATTTTCTCGTTTAGCTTTTTGTAATTTCGCATAAGCGCCAAGTAAAGCTTGGTGTTCTTTGAAGTTTCCAAGCGTTTCATTGCTGGCTGGCAAGTTATAGAACGGGTTACCTTTTTCTGCTACCGCAGCCCAAGCTTGTTGAACGGCTTCTTTGCCATACATTCTTTCAAACACAGTGCGATATTGTTGTGGATCGCGAGTATTGTCTAAATGTAATTCAATGATGCTGATTAAGGCACGATAGTAATTCACACGTTCTGGCGTAAATACAGAGCTGTTCATATTCATTGTCCAGTTTGCCCAATCTAAGGCTAATTCTAATTCACCTAATGCTAAGTAGAGCATGGATTTAAGTTCACCAACACGTAATGTGGTCCAACCGCTTGCTTTTGGTGCCACGATACCGATAAATTCACGAATACGTGTGGCATCGTCAATATCTTGCTCATCTAATTCTGCTAATAATTCTTCATAAGTTTCAGCATCATGATGATGGTGTAGTAGATCCAATAAAATCTCACGCCAGTCCATACCCATGTTGTTATTGGCATAAATGAGATCATCAGCAGGGTAGATATCAGACATGCCAGGCACAATAATGCGGCAAGCGTAAACGTCTAAATGGTTGTAATCCATGATATAGACTTCTTTTTCTTCTGCATTAAAGATTGCCATTAAGTTTTCGTATTCTTCCTGTGTTGAACCAGAAAAATCCCAATCAACAAACTCATAATCTGGCGTATTTTTAAATAAATCCCAAGAAATCAAACCACTAGAATCAATGAAGTGAGTTTCAAGGTTAGCGTGTTCAGCTACATCATCGTTATTGAATGATGGAGGCGAGAATACATCGAGATCTTTTAAACTGCGGCCTTGTAAAAGCTCCGTTACGGTACGCTCTAGTGCCACTTGAAAGTTTGGATGTGCACCAAAAGAGGCAAAGCACGTGCCGTTATTTGGGTTGAGCAATACCACGCAAATCACAGGGTATTTACCACCTAATGAGGCATCAAAGGCATAAATAGGGAAGCCTTCTTCCTCTAATTTGGCAATAGAGGCTTGAATGGATGGGTAACGATCCATGACGGATTTTGGAATTTCAGGAAGACTGATTGCTTCTGCAATAATGCGATTTTTTACATAACGCTCAAAAACTTCTGAAAGCCCTTGCACTCGTGCTTCATTTTGTGTGTTACCAGCGGACATCCCGTTAGAAACATACAAATTCGCAATGATACTTTGTGGAATATAGACGGTTTGTTGATCGGATTGGCGCACATAAGGCATCGCGACAATACCGCGATCGTAATTACCGGATTGCAGATCCACGAGTAATTCAGGTGTTAGTTCTTGGTTTGGATCGAAATAATCCCATAAGTAATCATCTAAAATCCCTAGTGGCAAAAGGGCTTCATCTTCAATAGGAAACCATTTTTCAGTGGGATAATGAACAAAATCACCGTTAGCAATTTCTTGTCCTAAATAGAAATCAGCAAAGAAATAGTTGGTGGAAAGACGCTCGAAATATTCACCTAATGCAGACGCTAATGCGGCTTTTTTGCTGGCGCCTTTGCCGTTAGAAAAACATTGTGGGCAATCTTTATCACGAATGTGTACCGACCATACATTTGGCACAGGATTAAGCCAAGAGGCTTCTTCAATATTGAAACCAAGTGCGGTCAATTTTTGTTGAAATTTTGAAATACTGTCTTCAAGTGCGGCATCTTTGCCGGGGATAAATGTTTGTTCGGTCATAATTGTTCCTGTTATAAAAAGTTCCAGCATCATAGGGGAGTTTAGTGAGCTAATCAAGTATAAAATTTATACGCTTTAACTCTTGTTTTCCTTGATTTTTAAGGGTAAATTAGCTTGGTGCAGAAAGGCATTTTCTGTGTGGGTAAAATTATAAACAAATCAACCAATTGGGAGATATCATGGCTCAAGGATTTTATGAATTAAAAGTGGCTAAAGACGGACAATTTATGTTCAACTTAAAAGCAGCAAACGGACAAGTGATTTTAACTAGCGAACTTTATAAAACTAAAGCATCAGCTGAAAACGGTATTGCTTCAGTGCAAAAAAATGGCGTGGATGCGAAAAACTTTGAATATCGCGTAGCAAAAAATGATAAACCTTATTTCGTATTAAAAGCAGCTAACCACCAAGAAATTGGCCGTAGCCAATATTATTCTTCTCAAGCTGCAGCAGAAAAAGGCGTTGAGTCAGTGATCAATAACGCATCTTCTGCAGTAATCAAAGAAGTCACAGAATAATCATTCTGTTCTTATTTCTTTAAATGCACCTGCCGGCTCTAAAAACGCCGGCATTTTTGACCGCGCTTTCTCCGGATTCAGTGTTAAGGGATAGGTTCGTTTTTGGGCAACGATGACCGTGAGCGGAGAGCAGAGCGTGGTCTTTTCTTGTTTTATAGATAGTCTTTCTTCTGCAATCACATCAAAATTTAATAACGATAACCAGTCAATGACTCGCCAAGTGGCATATTGTCGGAATTTGAAGTCACCTAACTTAGGTTTGAAAAGTAATGGACTCATCGGATTAAATAACGTGATGAAAATCCAGCCGTCATCCTTTAAAACACGATGCGCTTCACGCAATATTTGATGAGGATCTTGCGCAAAATTTAAGGTGTTTGCCAACAAGCAGGCATCCATTTCTTTTTCAATAAAAGGCAAGGCTAACGGTGAGGCTTGGATCAAACTGCCACTTTCATTTAAAAATGCGGTGGGAAAATGCGCTGTTTTTTCAGCTAATACAATTTGATGACGTAAAGGTAAATCAAAGGCAATTTCTCCACTTAAGGCACCGACTTTCAGAATTTGATAGCCTAAAATTTTTGGTGTCCATTGGGTAAAATAATGTGTTAATACGTTACAATAGGCTTCACCTTGTGGTAACGCTTGCCAACTTTCAGGTGAAAGAAGAGGTTTGTGCCATTTGGCTTTCCAATTCAATGTTAATCCTATTTTCATAAGGTAATTTATGCTAGTTCCTATTCCTGCGCTCAATGATAACTATATTTGGCTTTATAGACGAGAAAATTTCTCCGTAATTGTGATCGATATCCCAGAAATAACCCGTTTAATTCCGTATTTAGAATCCAATAAGCTAGACATAGAAGCGGTGTTATTAACCCATAATCATGATGATCATGTTCAAGGTGTCGCGGAATTTAAGCAATATTATCCCAATGTGCCAGTTTTCGGTCCAACAGAATGTGCAAATAAAGGGGCAACCAATATTATGGATAGTGGTGTGATTAATACGGCACATTATCATATTGAAGTTTTGCCAAGCGGTGGCCATACGGCAGGGCATATCAGCTATTTGGTGGATGGACATCTATTTTGCGGCGATGCGTTATTTTCTGCGGGCTGTGGTCGCGTATTTACGGGGGATTTTGCTCAAATGTTTGAAACCATGCGACGTTTTAATCAATTACCGAATGAAACCGTTGTTTGTCCCGCTCATGAATATACGCTGGGTAATTTAGCTTTTGCAGAAACCGTATTGGCGGATAAAAGTGCGGTCAAAAATCAACGTGTATTAGTGGAACGTTATCGATCAGAGGGGAAACCGAGTTTGCCGACAACAATTGGATTAGAGAAACAAATTAATCCGTTTTTACAAGCAAAAAGTTTAGACGAATTTACGCAATGGCGTTTAGCGAAAGATAAGTTTTAGCTCATTTTAGCTATTTGATTAAGTTTTTTCTCTTGAAATTTGCTCAATTCTCAACAATTCATTAAAATAGCGAAACTTTTACTTTCTACTTAAGCCGCATATTCATAAAAGTGCGGTTGTTTTTATTAGGTTTTTATGACCCTTCTTGTTCTAGGCATTAATCATAAAACGGCTTCTGTCGCTGTTCGTGAGAAAGTCGCTTTTTCTGAAGAAAAGCGGCAGCTTGCTTTACAACAAATTCACCAACAAGATTTGGCAGAAAGTGCGGTTATTCTTTCTACCTGTAACCGTACTGAGATTTATCTTCACCATCGTCAAATTTCACCTCAAGAGTGTAAGCAATGGCAAACGAACTGTATAAATTGGTTTGCTAACATTCATCATCTTTCTGTAGATGAATTAAATAAAAGTATTTACACACATCAAAATCAACAAGCTGCAAATCATTTAATGCGAGTGGCCTGTGGTTTGGATTCATTAATTTTGGGGGAGCCGCAAATTTTAGGACAGGTGAAGCAAGCTTTCCAAATCAGTGAAGATTATTATCAAGCGGCAAATATTCCACTTTCGAGCACGCTTTCTCGCTTGTTCCAAAAAACTTTTGCTACAGCAAAACGTGTGCGTACTGAAACCAATATTGGTGAAAGTGCCGTATCGGTGGCTTATGCGGCTTGTAGCTTGGCTCGTCAGATTTTTGAATCTTTACGTGAACTACAAATTTTACTTGTTGGGGCAGGAGAAACCATTGAATTGGTGAGCCGTCATTTATTACGCCACGGTGTAAAAAAATTGATGATTGCTAACCGCACTTTATCTCGTGCTGAGCAGTTGGTGGAAAACTTAGCGTCTAATACACCGATTGATGTGTATTCGCTTGATGAATTGCAAACACCACTAAATCAAGCTGATATTGTTATCAGCTCAACAGGCAGTCCAAATGTTTTAATCACCAAAGCGATGGCTGAAATTGCGGAGAAAGCACGCCAATTTAGACCGACTTTAATGGTTGATATCGCCGTGCCTCGTGATATTGATGAAAATGTCTCGGAATTAGAAAGTGTGTATCATTACACTGTGGATGATTTGCAAGATATTATCCAGCGTAATCTTTCTCAACGTGAGCAAGCATCAGAGCAAGCGCAAGATATCATTACACAAGAATGCATGGATTTCTTTGAGTGGTTGAAGGTTCATCAATTCTCCAATTTGATTCGTCATTACCGAGATGAGGCAGAGAATACTCGCCAAGAATTACTCGAAAAAGCGTTACACCAAATTCAACAGGGTGAGAATGCTGAAAAAATTCTGCAAGAATTGAGTTATAAATTAACAAATAAACTTATTCATGCACCAACCCAAACCATGCAAGCCATGATGCGATCAGGGAATGCAGAAGGGTTGCATGCCTTTTCCAATGCGTTGCATTTAACCCATCCTTTAAATGAAAAAAACGATTAAATTTTTGACCGCACTTTTTAGTTGCGCATCGTTACTGATGAGTGTGCCAGCCCTAGCTGAATACCGAACCTTTGATGATGGCAATATTACTTACGGAATTTTTCAAGCAAAGCCCGAAGAAGTACAGCTACATTGGAAGGATGCTGAAGGTAAAGATTATCAAAGTTTAACGCGTCTCAAAAATGCCTTAGAAGATAGCTATAACGTGAAAATGGTCATGAATGCGGGCATTTATAGCATGAATAATGTGCCTGCGGGGTTATGGATTGAGCAAGGAAAAGAGCTCAATGCGTTAAATACAAAATCAGGCAAAGGTAACTTCCATGTACAACCTAATGGGGTATTTGCTATTGCTGGAAATAAACCCTACATTTTAACAACCGCCGCGTATCAAAAAAGCAAACTCAAACCTGATTTTGCGTTGCAATCAGGCCCGATGTTGATTATTCATGGAAAAATGAATCCGCAATTTCGAGCAAGCCTAGAAAGCTATCATAAGCGTAATGCAGTGTGTTTGACGAAGCAAAATGAATTGTTATTTTTGATGACGATAAAAGGTGAGCCAAATCTTTATACCTTGAGTCAAGGTTTGCTTAAAATTGGTTGTCAGGATGCCTTATATCTTGATGGAACCATTTCTAATTGGTACATTCCAGGGCAATTTAGCTCTTTGCATTGGAAGCATTTTGTGGGAATGATCTCCGTTCTTGATGTGAACAAAAAATAGCAAAAGCGTTTTATTTATAATCAACTAAATCAAAAAATCTGTTTTTTGCAAAAAAATGATTGACGAGAATAGGTCAAATCAGGATAATACGCCCCGCAAAGCCGATAAGGTAAAGCAAATGATGGCTACATAGCTCAGTTGGTTAGAGCACAACACTCATAATGTTGGGGTCGCAAGTTCGAATCTCGCTGTAGCCACCAAATTTGCGGGACTGGCGAAATTGGTAGACGCACCAGATTTAGGTTCTGGCGCCGAGAGGTGTGTGGGTTCAAGTCCCTCGTCCCGCACCATTTATCAGCTTGCAGTCAAATAGTCGTTGGGGTATCGCCAAGCGGTAAGGCACCGGGTTTTGATCTCGGCATCCCTAGGTTCGAATCCTAGTACCCCAGCCATACTATCTAGATAAAATCTTCTTTATTTCCAATCAAAGAATTTCTGTTGGGGTATCGCCAAGCGGTAAGGCACCGGGTTTTGATCTCGGCATCCCTAGGTTCGAATCCTAGTACCCCAGCCATCTTATTTTCTCTATTTCTTTTGTATAAAAAATGCGATTAAATTTAACCGCACTTTGTTTATTTCATTTTTGTTTAAGGTAGTATTATTTTTTACACATTCTCTCGATCAGCTTTGCTTCTAATCGGCGATGAAACCATGGTGTTGTATCAAATTCACTACCTTGTCCCAGTAAGCCAAGATCAAAAGTGTCTTCATCGACGTATGGACCAGAGTTATTTCCTATTCCATCCATATATTCTTCGCCAAGATCGTAAAAGCCGAGCAAATTCTTATTAAGATCAAACACAAAAACTGTGGCACGATAACCCAAATTAAGTGAAAAACCATTAGGAATGAAACCAGCACAAACAGAAATATTACGCTTGAATTCTGGAAAACTGTGGTTTACACAATGATTAGTCGAGTTCATCGAATATTCCATATCTCGACAAACATTACGCCATCGCCAGCTTAATGCGGCAACTAGTATAAGAACGATACAGATGAAGTGTCGTTTTTTCATTTTATTTCTCATAAAGTGCGGTACTTAATTCACTATAAATTTTGATCGCACTTCGTATTGCAATTAATGTTCCCTTGTCTTAAAGAAGGTCACATCAGGATAACGTTCTTGTGCAAGATTTAAGTTAACCATCGTTGGTGCAATGTAAGTAAGATTATCTCCACCATCTAATGCTAGATTTTGCTCATTTTTGCGTTTGAACTCTTCAAATTTTTTGTTATCCGCACATTCTACCCAACGAGCTGTTGCGACGTTGACAGTTTCGTAAATAGCTTCAACGTTATATTCTGATTTCAAACGAGAAACAACCACATCAAACTGTAACACACCAACTGCGCCAACAATCAAATCATTATTACTTAATGGACGGAATACTTGCACTGCACCTTCTTCAGAAAGTTGTACTAAGCCTTTCAACAATTGTTTTTGTTTAAGCGGATCTTTCAAACGAATGCGACGGAATAATTCAGGGGCAAAGTTTGGAATACCGGTAAATTTCAGATCTTCACCTTGTGTGAAGGTATCGCCAATTTGAATTGTACCGTGATTGTGTAAGCCGATAATATCGCCAGCATAGGCCTCATCAGCATGGGTACGATCTCCCGCCATAAAGGTGAGTGCATCAGAAATAACCACATCTTTACCAATACGTACGTGTTTAAGTTTCATCCCTTTTTCGTATTTGCCAGAAACTACGCGTAGAAAAGCCACGCGGTCGCGGTGTTTTGGATCCATATTGGCTTGGATTTTAAACACGAAACCAGTGAATTTTTCTTCTTCAGCTGAGACTTTACGCGTGTCAGCTTGACGAGCTTGTGGTGCAGGTGCCCATTCGGTTAAACCATCTAAGAAATGATCGACACCGAAGTTACCTAATGCAGTACCGAAAAAGACTGGTGTTAATTCACCACTTAAGAATAAATCCAAATCAAATTCATTGCTTGCACCTTTTACTAATTCTAATTCATCACGCAATTGTTGGGCTAAGTCATCGCCTACGGCAGCGTCTAATTCAGGGCTATTTAAGCCTTTCACAATACGTACTTCTTGAATAGTAGAGCCTTGTCCACTTTGATAAAGATAGGTTTCATCTTTATATAAATGATAAACCCCTTTAAACAATTTACCGCAACCAATCGGCCAAGTAATCGGCGCACAATGGATTTTTAATACACTTTCCACTTCATCTAATAATTCCATTGGATCGCGAATATCACGGTCAAGTTTATTCATGAAAGTGATAATTGGCGTATCGCGCAAACGGGTCACTTCCATTAATTTAATGGTACGTTCCTCAACCCCTTTTGCCGAGTCGATAACCATTAAGCAGCTATCCACGGCCGTTAAAGTGCGGTAGGTATCTTCGGAGAAATCTTCGTGCCCTGGGGTATCTAATAAATTGACTAAGCATTCATTGTAAGGGAATTGCATCACGGAAGTCGTAATGGAAATACCACGTTGTTTTTCCATTTCCATCCAGTCAGATTTTGCATGTTGTGCAGAGCCTTTACCTTTAACAGAACCCGCTTTTTGAATGGCATTGCCGTATAACAATACTTTTTCGGTGATGGTGGTTTTACCCGCGTCAGGGTGGGAAATAATCGCAAATGTGCGACGTTTATTCACTTCTTCTAATGGATAACTCATTTGTCTTGTTTCTTCTGTTTTAAATAATGCTGTATTGTCGCTGATTTTCAGATTGAGCTCAAATTAAATTGTTTTTCTTTTGTTATCTATAGCTTATTTAGGTGTATGACTCTGTAATTTCTTTTCTTTGAAATTTTTTTTATAAAAAAAAGCAAACGTTTGCGCAAGAAGTGCGGTATAATACGTGCCGATTTTTTATTCTTATAATAAAAGGTGCAAACAATGACACAACTTAGTCTAAAAAAAATCTATTCTGGGAAAGTGCGTGATCTTTATGAGATCGATGATAAACGAATGTTAATGGTAGCCAGTGACCGTTTGTCTGCATTTGATGTGATTTTAGATGATCCTATCCCACGTAAAGGTGAAATTCTGACTCAAATTTCCAATTTCTGGTTTAATAAGTTAGCCCATATTATGCCGAATCATTTTACTGGCGATTCAGTTTATGATGTGTTACCAAAAGAAGAAGCTGATTTAGTAAAAGATCGAGCAGTGGTATGTAAGCGTTTGAAACCAATAAAAATTGAATCTATTGTGCGTGGTTATTTAACCGGTAGTGGGCTAAAAGATTATAAGCAAACGGGCACTATTTGTGGTTTGAAATTGCCAGAAGGATTAGTTGAGGCAAGTAAATTACCAGAGTCGATTTTCACACCATCAAGCAAAGAAGAAGTGGGCAATCACGATATCAATATTAGCTATGAAGAATGTGAAAAAGCAATTGGAGTAGAGTTGGCGGCACAAGTGAGAGAAAAAGCGATAGCTCTTTATACTGAGGCTGCCAAATATGCGCTGACTAAAGGCATTATTATTTGTGATACTAAATTTGAATTTGGTTTAGATGAAAATGGCACTCTCACTTTAATGGATGAGGTATTAACACCAGATTCTAGTCGTTTTTGGTCAGTTGATACTTATAAAGAAGGAACAAATCCGCCCTCATTTGATAAGCAATTTGTACGAGATTGGTTAGAGCAAAGTGGTTGGAATAAACAACCGCCAGCGCCTAAAGTACCAAAAGAAGTGATTGAAAAAACAGTTGCTAAATATCAAGAGGCGTTGGATTTATTAACAAAATAACATTAACAATCTCCCTGCTATGCTTTAGAATGGCAGGGATTTTTATGGATAAAATATTGTGAATAAAAGAGTATGAAATCTGTTGCAATAGTTGGTTTAGGTTGGTTAGGTTTACCGCTGGCGCTGCATTTAAAAGAGCTTGGTTGGTGTGTAAAAGGATCAAAACAATCCCCTGAGGATGCTCAAAAATTGCATCAGCTAGGTATTGAAACTTATCCTTTTTCGCTTTCTGACGAAATGAAGCGTTTACCAGATCATATTCGCCCTCTTTTTAATGTAGATGCTCTCATTCTAACTCTACCACCTAGCCGTTTTTCTTCTCAACAGTATTGTGAATATCTTGCTTTTTTAGCTAATCAAGCAAAGAAACAAGGTGTACAGCACTTGATTTTTACCAGTTCAACTTCTGTTTTTCCTGATATATCGGGACAATTCGATGAAAGTTCTCAACTTTCAGCTGAAGCAGAAATTGGTAAAACACTGATCCAAGCCGAGCAGTGTTTATTCCGATCAGAAATATCTCATTGCGATATTCTTCGACTTGCAGGATTAATTGGTCAACAACGCCATCCGGTTAAATTCTTAGCAGGAAAACGCAATTTAAAACAAGGTAATTCGCCTGTTAATTTGGTGCATCTTGAAGATTGCATTCAAGCTATTACTGCCTTACTTATGAATCCAAATGGATTGCGAACTTACCATCTTTGTGCGCCAATTCATCCTACGCGAGCAGAATATTACACAAAAGCAGCAGTGTTTTATGATTTATCCATACCGCAATTCGAATGTAGTGATTCGGATCCGAAACGAATCATTATGGCAGATAAAATTTGTCGAGATTTAGGCTTCACTTATCGTTATCCAAATCCCGATGATATGTTAGAAAAGCGCAGTGATTTTTGACCGCACTTTTTAAAGACTCACTCACCATAACCACAATGAAGGAAATAAAATATGTCAAATACGATTCTGCAACATTTACCTAAAGGTCAAAAAGTTGGTATCGCTTTTTCAGGCGGGCTCGATACCAGCGCGGCATTACTTTGGATGCGTCAAAAAGGTGCGGTACCTTATGCTTATACAGCAAACTTAGGTCAACCCGATGAAGATGATTACAATGCAATTCCGAAAAAAGCGATGGAATATGGTGCGGAGAAAGCTCGTTTAGTGGATTGTCGTGCGCAGTTAGCCCATGAAGGGATTGCGGCTATTCAATGTGGTGCATTCCATATTTCGACTGGTGGAGCAACCTATTTCAATACCACACCACTTGGTCGTGCGGTAACAGGTACGATGCTTGTTGCAGCAATGAAAGAAGATGATGTGAATATCTGGGGAGATGGTTCAACTTTTAAAGGTAATGATATTGAGCGTTTTTATCGTTATGGTTTATTAACCAACCCAAATTTAAAAATTTACAAACCATGGTTAGATCAACAATTCATCGATGAGTTAGGTGGTCGTTTTGAAATGTCAAAATTCTTAATCGAAAATGGTTTTGACTACAAAATGTCAGTAGAAAAAGCCTATTCAACTGACTCTAATATGTTAGGTGCGACACATGAAGCGAAAGACTTAGAAGAGTTAAGCACAGGCATTAAAATTGTGAAACCAATTATGGGCGTAGCATTCTGGGATGAAAATGTTGAAGTGAAACCAGAAGTAGTGACTGTTCGTTTTGAAGAAGGTGTTCCAGTTGCCTTAAATGGTAAAACATTTGACAACGTAGTAGAGCTTTTCTTAGAAGCAAATCGTATTGGTGGTCGTCATGGTTTAGGCATGTCAGACCAAATTGAAAACCGTATTATTGAAGCAAAATCACGTGGTATTTATGAAGCTCCGGGAATGGCATTATTCCATATTGCTTATGAGCGTTTAGTCACCGGTATTCACAATGAAGATACTATTGAACAATATCGTATCAATGGTTTACGTTTAGGTCGTTTATTATATCAAGGTCGTTGGTTTGATCCACAAGCGTTAATGTTACGTGAAACAGCACAACGTTGGGTCGCTCGTGCGATTACAGGGGAAGTGACATTAGAACTTCGTCGTGGTAATGATTATTCAATCTTAAATACTGAATCACCAAACTTAACTTATGCGGCAGAACGTTTAAGTATGGAAAAAGTGGAAAATGCACCATTTGATCCAATCGATCGTATTGGTCAATTAACTATGCGTAATTTAGACGTAGCAGATACGCGCGGAAAATTAAGTATCTATTCTCAAGTAGGCCTCTTAACTACAGGGAAAGATTCCGTTTTACCACAATTAGGTAAAAAATAATTCTCTCCTTTAAATGTAAAAAAGTGCGGTTGATTTTGACCGCACTTTTGCTTTTCTAAATATTCATTTCTTGAAATAGATTTAATTTATCCGGCACGAGATAAACATGATCACCTATTTTATACTGCGCATTGAGATAGTTTTCTTTGGTAAGAATCACCTCAATCGGTTGTTCTGTTTGCGAGCTTTCCACTTCAATTCTCACGATAAAACCAATAGCATTAATATGATGAATCGTACCACTCGCTAAGGCATTATGAGATTCGCGTGAAAGCGTCAGTTCGTAAGGGCGAATATAAGCCGTTGCAGATTGGTTATTGACTGCATGAGTCGCATTGCTATGTGTTTGTAAATTATGAGCAAATTCACCAATGACTAAATTGCCTTGATCAATGTGTCCGTGGAACACATTAACATCTCCCACAAATTGTGTGACGAAAGGGGTTTGTGGTGCATGATAGATTTGGCTAGGCTCATCAATTTGCTCCACTTGACCTTTATTCATCACCACAATGCGATCAGACATATCTAATGCTTCATCTTGATCATGGGTAACGAAAATACTGGTCACATTGAGTTCATGTTGCAATTCCCGTAGCCAACGACGTAATTCTTTACGAACTTGAGCATCCAATGCACCAAAGGGTTCATCAAGTAGTAAGACTTTCGGTTGAACAGCAAGGGACCGAGCTAAGGCTATCCGTTGTTTTTGTCCACCTGAAAGTTGATTAGGGTAGCGATCGGCTAGCCATTCAAGTTTTACTAGCTTTAAAAGTGCGGTGACTTTTTCGCGAATTTCTCCTGCAGAGGGACGTTCTCTACGAGGTTTCACCGTTAAGCCAAAAGCGACATTGTCAAAGACGGTCATATTTTGAAATAGTGCATAATGCTGAAACACAAAGCCGACACCGCGTTCAGCAGCCGAAAGTTGAGTCACCTCTTTTTCACCAAACCAAATGTGTCCATTATCAGCAAATTCTAATCCGGCAATGATCCTTAATAGCGTTGTTTTTCCACAACCACTAGGCCCAAGCAAGGCGGTTAGCTGATTTTCCGGAAAGCTGAGATTGATATCTTTCAACGCATGAAACTGTCCAAAGTGTTTGTTTAGTTGCTGGATTTTGATTGTCATGTATTGTGTACCCGTTGTTATTCTTGGATTTTTTTCTTTTCCACATATCTCACTACATTTTGTAATCCCAGTGTTCCCACTGCGATTAATGCTAATAAACTGGCGCAAGCAAATGCGGCAACAAATTGATATTCGTTGTAACTAATTTCTACATAAAGCGGAATTGTATTAGTCAAACCGCGAATATGCCCAGATACAACACTCACGGCACCGAATTCACCCATTGCACGAGCGTTACTTAAAATCACACCATAAATTAATGCCCATTTTATTTTTGGTAGCGTTACGTGCCAGAAAAGTTGCCAAGTGGATGCACCTAAGATTAACGCAGCTTGTTCCTCACTTGTGCCTTGTGCTGACATGGTTGGAATTAATGATTTTGCAATAAGTGGAAAGGTAACGAATAAAGTCACGATAACAATGCTTGGCGTAGCAAACATAAAACGAATATGGTGTTCAGCAAGCCATGCGCCCCAAAGTCCATCTAACCCAAACAGCAGTAAGAACATTAATCCTACCACCACTGGTGAAATGGAAAAGGGGAGATCGAGTAGTGCGGTTAATAAGCTTTTCCCTTTAAAGTCAAAATAAGCAATAGCCCAAGCCATAACCACACCGATAAAAATGTTAATAGGTAATACAATTAAAGAGACTTTAATCGTAAGCCAAATAGCTGCTAAGGCTTCTGGTTCTTTTAATGCAGCGAAAAATAGACCAATTCCTTGTTCAAGGGCTGAATAGAATACGGTAAATAATGGGAGCAATAATATGATCGTAAAAAAACTGAGTGCGGTCAGAATTAAGATCCATTTTTGCCATGATTGGGTTTTCATAAATACCTCTTATCGAATTGGACTAATGCGTTTGGCAACAGACCACTGCGCTAAGTTAATGAATAAAATCAACAGAAATGAAATGGCAAGCATTAATAATGCAACCACAGATGCACCTTGCACGTCATATAAATCAAGTTTTGACATAATAATCAATGGTGCAATTTCGGATACAAGTGGCACATTACCTGCAATAAAAATTACCGAGCCGTATTCACCAAGCGATCGCGCAAATCCCATACCTGCGCCACCTATTAATGCAGGCAATACCACCGGGATGATGACTTTTCGCAACGTTGTTAATCTAGATGCACCTAAAATTTGAGCCGCTTCTTCATAGCTAGGATCGAGATTTGCTAATACGGGTTGAATCGCTCTAACGGTAAAAGGCAAGCTGACAAAAATCAGCGCAATCGCAATACCACTTGGAGTATAAGCGAGTTGAATCCCTAAATGGCTTAACCATTGCCCAATCACTCCAGTCGGAGCATAAAGAGAGGCAAGTGCGATACCAGCAACGGCAGTGGGTAAAGCAAAAGGTAAATCTACTAACGCATTGACGAGATTCTTACCTGGAAAGTTATAACGCACTAAAACCCATGCTAATAAAAAGCCAAAAACGATATTAATTAACGTCGCGATTGCCGCCATTTCAAAGGATAGCGTTAAGGATGAGATCACTCGTTCACTCGTGATGATTTGAACGATATCAGCCCATTTTAACTGCCAGGCAGTGAGCACAAGTAATGTTAATGGCAATAATACCATTGAGCCGAGCCAGGCTAATGTAATCAATATACTTCGTTTAAATCCTGGTAATACGGTTTTCATTATCCCACCTTCACAACAGATAAATACCTAAGCTTTGTAAGCGTTTTGAAATGTTCAAAAAAATAACCGCTCTTTTCCATAATGGCAAAGAACGGAAATTTATTTAATATTCCAAAGTGAAATAAGGAATCGTTTGGTTCAGCATTTTATATTTCATTTTGTTCTATAAAATGCTTTTTCGTTATTTTTTGTACTTAACATTTTGCGATATAAATTTAGCCATACGAAATTGAGGGTAATAACGGAGGAGAGTAAAAATGAAAAAAATTGCTTTATTTTCATTGCTTTCTTTTGGCTTGGCAGCTTGTTTATGGCATACCAGTACGGAACAAAAAACAGTGCTACTGAATGTGTCCTATGACGTGATTCGTGATTTCTATAAGGAATATAACATCGCATTTCAACGTGAATTTCCCTCAGATGTGATGATTTCACAATCGCATGGTGGCGCCAGTAAACAGGTGCTCAGCGTGTTAAATGGCTTGCCTGCAGATGTGGTGACGCTAACACAAAGTAATGATATCGACGCTTTAGTTAAAAAGGGCTTAGTGAATGCGGATTGGCAGCAAGTATTACCGAATGGAGCCGTTCCTTTTGGGTCAGTGATGGTGCTTTTGGTGAGGAAAGGAAATCCAAAACACATTCAAGACTGGTCAGATTTGATTCGGGATGATGTCAAAGTGGTCTTTGCTAATCCCAAAACGTCAGCAAATGGACGCTTTGCTTATTTATCCGCTTTAGCTTATGCCGAACAGCATAGTGATAAACCACAAGATTTTATGTTACGCCTGCTAAGAAATGTGCCGGTTTTAGAGGCCGGTGCGCGCAGTGCCAGTATTTCTTTTACGCAGCGTAATATCGGTGATGTTTTAATTGCCCCGGAAAATGAAGCAGCGTTAGCCGCTAAAACACTGGGTGAAAATAGCGTTGAAGTGGTGTACCCAAGTATAACGGCCTATACCCCAATTTATGTGGCGGAAGTGAATAAAAATACGCAGGCAGATGGTTTGCATCAACTTTCCCATGATTATTTGAGCTATTTATGGTCACCCCAAGCACAGGAACTGGCTGCCAAAAATTATTTCCGTCCGACAGATAAAAAAATTATTGCTAAAACGACCGCACTTTTTCCCAAAGTGAATCAATTTGATGTGAACCAACGTTTTGGTTCGTGGGAGGTGATTAATACCAAACATTTTGTCGATAACGGCTTATTTGATCGTCTATATATCAGTGCACAACGTGCTGATAAAGTGAATAAATAGGAGTGATACCCATGAATTATTTTCCACTTTTTGCTGATTTAACTGGTCGCCCGGTACTTGTTGTCGGCGGTGGTTCAGTGGCTGCTCGTAAAGTTGGGTTGTTGCTCAAAGCAAATGCTCAAGTCCGTATTGTTGCTCGCCAATTAAATGAAGAGTTAAGCGAGCTTGAACGTCAAAATAAAGTACTATGGATTGCGAAAGAATTTAATGCCGAACAAATGAGAACGGTGATGTTAGTGATCACGGCAACAAATGATGAGGTATTAAATCACCGTATTTTCCATTTAGCCGAAAGCCAACATAAATTAGTCAATGTGGTGGATGATCAACCTCATTGTAGCTTTATCTTCCCTTCTATTATTGATCGTAATCCGATCCAAATCGCGATTTCGAGTGGTGGAAAGGCGCCAGTATTAGCCCGTTTATTACGTGAGAAACTGGAAGCATTATTGCCACAACATTTAGGCAAAATCGCTGAGATTTCTGGTAAGTGGCGTGATCAAGTAAAAGCAAAATTGGCATCGGTCACCGAACGTCGCCGTTTTTGGGAAAAAATGTTTAGCGGACGTTTTGCAAGTCTCGTTAAGAATCAACAAGAGGCACAAGCTGAAGAGGAATTGGCTGAGCAACTAGAAAATAACTATCAAGGTGGTTTTGTCTCTTTAGTTGGTGCCGGTCCTGGCGATGCTGGGTTATTAACTCTTAACGGTTTACAGGAAATTCAACAAGCTGATGTGGTGCTTTACGATGCATTGGTTTCTGGTGAGATTCTTTCTTTGATTCGTCGTGATGCAGAACGTATTTTTGTGGGGAAACGTGCCAATGGTCGTTCTGTCGCACAAGAAGAAACCAACCAATTGTTATTAACCCTTGCCCAACAAGGCAAGCGAGTAGTGCGTTTAAAAGGCGGCGATCCTTTCGTTTTTGGACGCGGTGGCGAAGAATTAGAAGTATTAGCTCAACATCAAATTCCATTTTCGGTTGTACCCGGTATTACAGCGGGTATTGGCGCAACAGCCTATGCTGGTATTCCATTAACTCACCGTAATTATGCACAAAGTGCCATTTTTGTGACAGGTCATCGTAAAGCCGATGCGTCTGATATTGAATGGCAAACATTAGCAAGAAGTAATCAAACCTTAGTTATTTATATGGGGACGTTAAAAGCTCAAGTCATTGCTGAACGTTTACAACAATATGGTCGAGCTGCGAATACGCCTGTTGCGATTATTAGCCAAGGTACTCAACTTACTCAAAAAACAGCGATTGGCACACTTGCAAATTTAGCTGAATTAGCGGAAAAAGCAGAGACCCCAGCCTTAATTGTGGTGGGAGAAGTGGTGAAATTACACGAACAATTAGCGTGGTTTGGAGAAGAAAAACAACGTCAAAAACAACCGCACTTTACCTTAGAAAGTCTAACCATCAGTCAAGTGGCGTAAGGAGTGGATGATGAGTTTATTTAAACCGACTTTTTGGCAAATTCCACTTGTTAGCCTTGATGTACAAGAGCGTTTGGCAGAAAAAACAGCCACATTGAAGCAACGTTTACATCAAATAGCTGATAGCCATCACAATACACGCTTTGCCAGCAGTTTAGCCGTAGAAGATATGGTTATTACCGATGTCATTGCACGTGAAAACTTAGATATTGGTATTTTTACTTTAGATACCGGTTTACTCCATCAAGATACGTTAAACTTATTAGACAACCTTGAGAAAGTCTATCCACATCTTCAAATAGAACGCTTTCAGCCGATTGCTGATGAAGTGACTCGCTACGAGGAAGAAAAAGGGAAATTTGCTTTTTATGAAAGCGTGGAATTACGTCGCGAGTGTTGCCATATCCGTAAAATCGAACCGTTAAATCGCGCGATTCAAGGTGCAGATGCATGGTTGACCGGACAACGTCGAGAACAATCGGCTACACGTACTGCGCTCCCTTTTGCTGAGCAAGATCAGTCTCGTGGTATTGATAAATACAATCCTATTTTTGATTGGTCAGAAACAGATGTGTGGGCTTATATCTTAGCGAACAATGTGCCTTATAACGATCTTTACCATCAAGGTTTTCCAAGCATTGGCTGTGAACCTTGTACCCGCCAAGTTAAACAGGGCGAAGATATTCGCGCTGGCCGCTGGTGGTGGGAGAGTAAAGATAGTAAGGAATGTGGATTACATAAGTAGAAAAATATAGGAAGCAAAACATGACAAAAACTGAACTCAACAACCAACATCTAGACTGGCTCGAGGCAGAGTCGATTCATATTATTCGTGAAGTCGTTGCGGAATGTGAAAACCCGGCGTTGCTTTTTTCCGGTGGAAAGGATTCGGTGGTATTGCTGGCATTAGCCCGTAAAGCATTCCAGTTAGGTGATCGTCCGGTACATTTGCCGTTTCCATTGGTGCATATTGATACCGGCCATAACTATCCAGAAGTGATCCAATTTCGAGATGAACAAGTGGCAAAACTTAACGCTCGCTTAGTCGTTGGGCATGTGGAAGATTCCATTGCCAAAGGCACGGTGGTATTACGCAAAGAAACGGATTCGCGTAATGCGGCACAGGCGGTCACTTTATTAGAAACCATTGCAGAGAATGGATTTGATGCCTTGATGGGCGGTGCACGTCGTGATGAGGAAAAAGCTCGTGCTAAAGAACGAATTTTCTCGTTCCGTGATGAGTTCGGCCAATGGGATCCTAAGGCACAACGTCCGGAATTATGGTCTCTGTACAATGCTAAATTGCATAAAGGTGAAAATATGCGAGTGTTTCCGATTTCCAACTGGACGGAATTAGACATTTGGCAATATATCGCTCGTGAGAATTTGGAATTGCCTCCGATTTATTACAGCCATAAACGAGAAGTTGTACGTCGTAAAGGTTTGTTAGTACCAGTGACACCATTAACCCCTAAATTGCCAAATGAAGTCAGCGAAGTATTAGATGTTCGTTTCCGTACTGTGGGTGATATTAGCTGTACCTGTCCGGTAGCGAGCACTGCATCAACACCATTAGAAATTATTGAAGAAACCGCTATTGCCGACATTTCTGAACGCAGCGCGACTCGTCTAGATGACCAAGCCAGCGAAGCCGCCATGGAAAAACGGAAAAAAGAAGGGTATTTTTAGTATTTCTACTTTCTTGCTTGTGCAAGAAAGTAGCAAAGAACACACCCCAATTAAATCGCTCCTCTTCACTTTGTTTCAATTTTCTTAACGAAAAATTTGTAAACTCGCTACGCTCAAACAGTACAAATTTTTCTAAAAATTGAAAGTCGTTCAGGCGATTTATATGGGGCATGATTCAAAGATGATGAAATACAAAAGAATAATTAACAGAATATAAGGAAGAAATATGACACAACATTCAACTCCACTTCGTTTTATTACTGCCGGTAGTGTAGATGACGGGAAAAGTACCTTAATCGGCCACTTACTTTACGATAGCAAAGCGTTATTGATTGACCAAATCAAGACCCTTAACGCAGGAAAAGAAAAAGGTAATAAAGAAGCCATTGATTTTTCTATTTTGACAGATGGTTTGGAAGCAGAACGTGAACAGGGCATCACCATTGATGTGGCGTATCGCTATTTCTCTACGGCAAAACGTAAATTCATCATTGCCGACACCCCAGGACATGAGCAATACACACGTAACATGGTGACAGGAGCGAGTACAGCATCTGCTGCAATCGTCTTAATTGATGCTTCTCAGCTGAATTTTGATGAAAAAACGTTACAACTCTTACCACAAACTAAACGTCATTCAGCAATTTTACGTCAATTAAATTGCCCGCACATTTTAGTGGCGGTAAATAAAATGGATTTATTGGATTACAGCGAAGAAAAATTCAATGCCATTGTGGAGGCGTATCGTCAATTGGCGGCACAACTTGGTTTAAAAGATGTACATTTTGTGCCGGTATCTGCATTGCTTGGCGATAACTTGGTATATGTAAGTGAAAGTACCCCTTGGTATCAAGGCGAACCTTTACTCACCATTTTAGAAAATTTACCAAGTGTAGATGAGGTGAGCCATTCCAATGCTGATTTCTATTTTCCGGTGCAATTAGTGGTGCGTCAGGATGCGGATAAAGCTGATGATTTCCGCGGTTATCAAGGTCGAATTGAGCGCGGTTCCGTGCAACAGGGGCAGACTATTCGAATTGAACCGAATGGATTAACCGCTAAAGTGACTGAGATTATTACGCCAAAAGGTGAGGTGACACAGGCGGTGGCTGGGGAAGTGATTACCTTACGTTTAGATCGCGATATTGATATTTCCCGTGGTGATTTATTTGTGGATGAAAGTTCACCACTTACACCAAAAAAACAACTTGAAGTCACAATTTGTTGGTTTGATGAACGCCCATTAAATACCGCCCGTAAATATTTACTTAAACATGGTACGCAAACCGTATTTGCCAAAATCAGTGAAATTGAAAGTGTGTTAAACGTTCATACACTAGAACAAGAAAGTGGTGCTACAGCCTTAAAGATGAATGATATTGCTAGAGTGCGTTTAAGTTTACAGAAACCGATTGTTGCCACAACTTACGAAGAAAATATTGCTGGTGGCGCTTTTATTTTAGTTGATGAAGCAACTTATAACACAGTAGCAGCCGGTATGATTCTCTAACTCGCGCTTTCTTTAATATGTGAATTTACTGATATTACTCATTTTTTTGTGGGGAAACTTATGCAACACAACAATCCATTACCAACAGAAATACTGAATCTCTTACCAACGCTAACTCCTCTTCAATTGGCATGGCTTTCCGGTTATGCATGGTCGCAAGCTTCCGGTGTAGAACAACAGGTCGCAGGGCAACATTTTGCAGCAAATTTGACCGCACTTTCGGCAGAACCTTTTTCAATTACTGTGCTTTCAGGCTCCCAAACCGGCAATGCTAAATCGGTGGCAGATAAAGTTGCCGCAGAGCTTACAGAAGCCGGTATTGCCGTGAAACGTGTCGCTTTAAAAGATTATAAAGCGAAAACCATTGCTGATGAAAAATACCTGCTCTTAGTGACTTCTACGCAAGGTGAAGGCGAGCCACCGGAAGAGGGTGTGGTATTGCATAAGTTATTAAACGGTAAAAAAGCACCAAAACTCACCGAATTGCAATTTGCTGTGTTGGGATTAGGGGATAGTTCTTATCCAAATTTCTGCCAAGCAGGCAAGGATTTTGATCAGCGTTTTGCCGAATTAGGCGCGACGCGTTTATTTAAGCGAGTGGATGCAGATTTAGATTACAGTGCAACCGCGGAACAATGGATCAGAGATATTGTGGCTATCGTAAAAGAAAAGGCTGCGCAGGCTTCACCGGCTGTGCAAAGTATTGGTACTGCTACAACCGCACCGGTAGCCAAGGAAAGCCAATACAATAAAGCCAATCCATTTTCTGCAACGTTAATCACTAACCAGAAAATTACTGGTCGTCAGTCTGATAAAGATGTTCGTCATTTAGAGTTTGATTTAGCCGGCTCAGATCTTCATTACCAAGCGGGGGATGCACTCGGCGTATGGTTTGACAATGATCCTAAGTTAGTCGATGAAATTTTATCGCTCGCACAGATTGATCCTACTACAGAAGTGACAATTGAGGGAAAAGCGCAAACTATTTCGACCGCACTTTTATCGTATTTAGAGCTGACTCAAAACACGCCTGCTTTTGTGAAAGGCTATGCAGCTTTGGCGAATAACGAACAGTTAAATGATTTGGTTGCGGATAATCAAGCATTGCAAGAATTGGTTCAAAGTACACCGATAGTGGATGTATTACATAAATTTCCTGCAAAATTAACCGCTGAACAACTGGTTTCATTATTGCGTCCTTTAACGCCTCGTTTGTATTCCATTTCATCTTCTCCTGCAGAGGTAGGGGAGGAAGTGCATCTAACGGTTGGCGTGGTACGTTTTGAACATGAAGGTCGAGCACGCAGCGGCGCAGCTTCAAGCTTTTTAGCGGATCGCGTAGAAGAAGATGGTGCTGTGCGTGTATTTGTAGAGCATAACGATAATTTTCGTCTGCCAAATGACACGGCTAAGCCAATTATTATGGTGGGCTCCGGTACCGGCGTGGCACCATTCCGTGCCTTTATGCAGCAACGAGTAGCTGATGAGGCAAATGGTAAAAACTGGCTGATTTTTGGTAATCCACATTTTGCCAGCGATTTCCTGTATCAAACCGAATGGCAACAATTTGCCAAAGAGGGGTTCTTGCATAAATACGATTTTGCTTGGTCACGCGATCAAGAGAAGAAGATCTATGTGCAAGATAAAATTTGTGAAAATTCGACCGCACTTTGGCAATGGTTACAAGAAGGCGCTTATTTTTATGTCTGTGGAGATGCAGCAAGAATGGCAAAAGATGTGGAGCAAGCATTACTCGAAGTCATTGCTAAAGAAGGCAATTTAAGTCCGGATGAAGCAGAAGATTATTTAAATGAACTGCGTGAAGAAAAACGTTATCAACGCGATGTGTACTAGATTTGTGGGGTGAAAAAATGACAGAGCAAAACAAACAAAAAGGCTTGGAATGGCAAGAGAAACCGCTTTCTGACAATGAACGCTTAAAAACCGATAGTAACTTTTTACGCGGTACGATTTTAGATGATTTAGAAGACTCCTTAACCGGTGGTTTCCGTGGGGATAACTTTCAACTAATCCGTTTCCACGGTATGTATGAACAGGACGATCGTGATATTCGTGCCGAACGTGCAGAGGAAAAACTCGAACCTTTGAAATTTATGCTGTTACGTTGCCGTTTACCAGGGGGAATTATCAAACCATTCCAATGGATTGAATTGGATAAATTCGCCCGTGAACACAGCTATTATCGTTCGATTCGTTTGACCAATCGTCAAACTTTCCAATATCACGGTGTGCCGAAAAGCCAATTACAAACTATGCATCGTTTATTGCATAGTTTGGGATTAGACTCTATTGCAACGGCTTCAGATATGAACCGTAATGTGTTATGTACATCTAATCCAATTGAATCGGCATTACACCAACAGGCATATGAATATGCCAAGAAAATTTCAGAACATCTGTTACCACGTACACGAGGATATTTAGATGTATGGATTGATGGTAAGAAAGTCCAAAGTAGCGATGATTTTTTACAGGAAGAACCGATTCTCGGTAAAACTTATTTGCCACGTAAATTTAAAACAGCCGTGGTGATTCCACCACTCAATGATGTGGATTGTTACGGAAATGACTTAGATTTTGTAGCGATTGCTGACGAGAACGGCAATTTGGTTGGTTTTAATGTATTGGTGGGCGGTGGTTTATCCCTTGAACATGGCAATACCAAAACCTATCCGCATATTTCCCTTGAACTGGGTTATGTGCCGTTGGAATACACTTTAAAAGCAGCGGAAGCCGTGGTGACAACCCAACGGGATTTTGGTAACCGTAGTGATCGTAAAAATGCACGTAGTCGTTATACCATTCAAAACATGGGATTAGATAATTTCCGCGCCGAAGTCGAACGTCGTATGGGGATTCCATTTGAACCGATTCGTCCGTTTAAATTTACTGAACGCGGCGATCGTATTGGTTGGGTAAAAGGCATCGATAACAACTGGCATTTGACCCTGTTTATCGAAAGCGGCCGCTTGGTGGATAACGATGAGAAAAAATTACTGAGTGGGGTATTGGAAATTGCCAAAATTCATAAGGGCGATTTTCGTATCACCGCCAACCAAAATCTGATCGTGGCAAATGTAGCGGAAGAGGATAAAGCACAAATTGAACAAATTGCGCGTGATTACGGTTTAATTCGTGATGATGTGAGTAAATTACGTGAAAACTCAATGTCTTGCGTTTCTTTCCCAACCTGTCCATTAGCGATGGCAGAATCAGAGCGAATTCTTCCAAGCTTTATTGATGAACTGGATAAAGTGATGGCGAAATATCATGTGGCTGATGATTATATTGTTACGCGAATTACCGGTTGTCCAAATGGTTGTGGTCGCGCAATGTTGGCGGAAATCGGTTTAGTGGGCAAAGCAATTGGTCGTTACAATCTGCATATTGGTGGGGATCGTGAAGGTGTGCGTATTCCACGTCTTTATAAAGAAAATATCACGATTCCGGAAATTATCACTGAACTTGATACTCTGATTGGCCGCTGGGCAAATGAGCGTCATGCAAACGAAGGCTTTGGTGATTTTACCATTCGTGCGGGCATTATCAAACCAGTAGTAAATGCACCGGTTGATTTCTGGGATGACTCAAAAGTAATTATTAAATCAGCGGCTTAATGCGCAAAAGTGCGGTTGGTTTTGACCACACTTTTGATTGAGATAATAAAAAACCTTAGGTTTTAGCCTAAGGTTTTTGTTTTTTAGCAAGAATTATTTTTTCTCATCACATTTGTTGATATCGCTACATTTTCCGTAGAGATATAAACTGTGCGCTTTTAATTTGATGCCATGTTGTTCACTGATTTCTTTTTGACGCTGTTCGATAATATTATCAGTAAACTCAAATACTTTACCGCAATCTTCACAGATAATGTGATCGTGGTGTTCTGTTGGTGCAAGTTCAAAAACGGACTTGTTACCTTCAAAATTATGACGAATTAAAATACGTGCTTCATCAAATTGATTAAGTACGCGATATACAGTTGCAAGACCAATGTCACTACCTTGTTCTAACAAGATCTTATACACGTCTTCAGCTGAGAAATGCTCATTTTTATGTTCTTGCATTAATGCAAGGATAGTCAGCCGTGGTTCGGTGATTTTCAACCCTGCTTTTTTGAGTAATTTGATGTTTTCTTCAGACATAATGTTCCCTTAATTTGCTAAATAGAGATGGTTAAGCTAATTCTGCTAAACACATTTCATCGTAGATTTGTTTCGTCCATTTCTCTACACGTTCTGCTGTGAGTTCTGGTTGACGATCTTCATCGATACACAAACCGATAAAGTTTCCGTCGTCTAATAATGCTTTTGATGCTTCAAAGGTATAACCATCAGTTGACCAATTGCCCACGATAATCGCGCCACGTGCTTCAACGATATCACGTACTGTACCGATCGCATCACAGAAATAATCAGCATAATCTTCCTGATCGCCACAGCCAAAAATACCGACTAACTTGTCAGTAAAATCAATTTCTTCTAAGGTAGGAAAAAAATCATCCCAGTCAGCTTGTGCTTCACCGTAATACCAAGTAGGAATACCGAAAAGTAAAAAATCATAACTTTCGATATCTTCTTTCGTGCTTTTTGCAATGTCACGAATATCGACTAATTCATTGCCTAATTGTTTTTGAATCATTTTTGCAATGTTTTCTGTATTACCTGTGTCACTACCGTAAAATAAACCGACAACTGCCATTGTTCTTTCCTTTTGAAATAAAATTAGGTGAATAGAAAAAAATTAGGGGCAAAGCCCTACAATTTGTGCGAACTATACCACAAATGAATTCTCATTTGAATAGAATAATTCTCATTTAAAACGATTAATTCTTATTTAGAAACCTATCAATTGCACGTATTACAAAATCAGGTTTTTCCGCATGAACCCAGTGCCCACAACCATTGATAGTGAAAGAGGTCGCATTCGGGAATTGCTTTAGAATAATTTCTGTATATTCAGGTTTAATATAAGATGAAAGCCCGCCTTTAATAAAGAGAGTAGGCGTATTAGCGTAAACTTCCTGCCAATCCATCAGTTCTGCATAATGCTTAAAAAGTGCGGTTAAATTGAAACGAAAATATTCTCTTGAAGTAGGTTCAAAAGATTTCAACATAAACTGCACCACGCTAGGATCGGCAATTTCACTTTCTAAAATAGGCTTCGCTTGTTGACGAGTTTGTGGTTGGGCTTTTTTTACTGCAAACAAGCCACGAAACACATCATCATGTCCCGCACTGCTATTAGCCACAGGTGCAATATCAATGACAACCAATTTTTCTATGCGCTGCGGTTGAAGTGCGGTCATTTTCATTGCCGTTTTTCCGCCCATTGAATGACCAATTAAGATCACTTTATCTAATTTAAGGTGATCGATAAGTTGCCATACGTCATCAGCCATGACATCGTAATTCATTGTTTCTGAATGAAAACTTTGTCCGTGATTGCGTAAATCTACACGTAAAATGTGATAGTTATCGCTAAATGCACGGGCAATAACCCCAAGATTATTCATATCCCCAAATAAGCCGTGAATAAAAACTAAGGTAGGCGAATTAATTGCTTGTTTTGTTTGATGAAATTGATAGTTTAATAATTGGGAAGATGACATATATTTTTCGTGAGAATTTGGTTAGAAATCGTTATAATGGACGAAAATTTTAGCAAACGGAGAGAAAAAAATGAAGATAATTGAAGTTGATGAAGAATTATATCAATACATTGCTGCACAAACTCAGTCTATTGGAGAAAGTGCTTCTGATATTCTTCGCCGTTTGTTGAATTTACCCGCTCACGCAACAAGCAAGGTTGATTTCTTTGAATCAGACGTATCAACTGAAAACACAAAAAGTGCGGTGCATTCTGAGCCTGTTTTAACAGAAAAAACAACCGAAGTATCTCAACCAAAAGTTGAACCTGTTGAGCCACCAAAAGTAGTGAAGAAACAATCGGACGAAGCAATTAATCATATTGTTGATAAAGTCCGTGCACTCTTGAATTCTGCTGAGTTTAAGGAAGAGCCAAAAGCAGTTGTGCGTTTTTTAAGTATATTGCGTACGCTTTATCGTACCAATCCAGAAAGTTTTGCACAGGCAACTGAAAGCTTACAAGGCCGTACTCGTGTGTATTTTGCTCGTGATGAAGGGACTTTACTAGTGGCGGGTAATCACACTAAACCAAAACAAATTCCTGACACACCATATTGGGTGATTACCAATACCAATAGTAATCGTAAGATGCTCATGCTAGAAGGGGCGATGCAATCTATGCATTTGCCGGAATATTTAATTGACGAAGTTCGCCCTTATTTCGTTAGTAACTAATTCGATGCAAAAATTCCCTTGGCAAGTATTTGCCCAAAATTCAGCGTATGCAGATCAGATCGCGTTGCGAAATTCGCAGGGCGATCCTTTTACTTGGGGGGAACTTACTGAGAAAATTAATCAAGTGGAAGCCTTTCTTTTACAGGAAGGTGTGACGACGCAAAGTGCGGTCGCTTTTTGCGGTAAAAATTCAGAACAGATCTTATTTCTCTATTTAGCGGTCATTCAGCTAGGTGCAAAAATTTTAGGTATCAATCCGGCATTTCCTCAAGAAAAAAGAGAAGAGTTGTGCCAAGTGTATGGTGTGGATTTTTGTTATCAAACCGAAGATATTCGCTATTTAGTTACTAAAGTATTACCCGAACATAAAGCGAATTTTACAAAAGAAGCCACGATGACGCTCACATCGGGTTCGACTGGTTTGCCTAAGGCGGTGGTGCATAATATTTCTGCTCATTTAGCTAATGCTGAAGGCGTTTGTGCCTTAATGAATTTTGGCAAAGATCAATCATGGCTACTTTCTTTGCCGCTTTATCATGTTTCCGGACAAGGTATTGTGTGGCGCTGGCTTTACGCAGGTGCAACCTTAGTTTTACCGAAAGAAGATTTTTATCAATCTATTGGAGAGGTTTCCCATGTTTCTCTCGTGCCAACGCAATTGCAGCGTTGGTTTGATTATTTGATCGAACATCCACAATCTACCCAAACTCAAGCGGTATTATTGGGTGGAACACAAATCCCTGTTAAATTAACTCAAGCATTAAATGAATTAGGGATTCGCAGTTATTCAGGTTATGGTATGACCGAAATGGCTTCTACTGTATTCGCTAAACAATCGGATGGAAAAGTTGGTGTAGGTCAACCTTTGCTTGGGCGAGCGTTCAAGTTAGTGAATGAAGAAGTTTGGTTAAAAGGTGCTGGACTTGCCATGGGCTATTGGCGAGAAGGACATATTGTTCCACTCACCAATGCCGAAGGTTGGTTCCAAACAAAAGATAAAGCTCAATGGCTTGATGACGAATTAGTTATTCAAGGCCGATTGGATAATATGTTTATTTCTGGAGGTGAAAATATTCAACCAGAAGAAATTGAAAAAGTGATTGCACAATCAGATTTGGTGAAACAAGTCTTTGTTTTGCCTCAACATGATGAGGAATTTGGCCATCGCCCTGTCGCGATTGTTGAATTTCATACCTCATTTAATGAAAGTGCGGTCGAATCTCTCAACGTTTTTTTACAAGGACGATTGGAACGATTTAAGCAACCCGTTGCCTACTATGAACTCCCGCAGGATTTAATCCAAGGGGCAATAAAGATTTCTCGCAAAGCACTCGCCGATTGGCTGTTGCAACAATAGGAAAGTTAGTTTAATGAAAAATATCTCTCGCGTTTTGACCGCACTTGGTCTTTCATTTGTTTTTACGCTGGCGCTTTCTCAGCCTGTTTGGGCAGAGAATAATAATGCTGATTTACCGACGGAAAAAACACTAAAAAGTGAATTAGCCGAGGCACAAAAATTACCAGATGGTGATGAAAAAACAAATAACGTCACGACAATCCAGGCTTCGCTTGATTTCTTGCAACAAATTCAAACACAGCAAAAAAATAATAACGATTTGCAAGATACGCTTATTGATGCAGATTCTGAAATTCAGAAGAATAATGCCGATCTTCAAAATCTTAAAAAACAGCTAAGCACGCCAAATAACACCGATTATGCTTCTCAAAGTTTAGCGACTTTGCAGGCACAGCTTGAGAAACTGACCAATCAACAACAAGATGCTCAATCTGCATTAAGTGCCGTGAATACACAACTTGCAGGGCAAAGCGCTGTATCCGAACGCGCCCAAACAGCCTTAACAGATAATGTTAAACGTACGCAAGAATTGAATCAGAAATTGGCTGATCCAACAACCAGTTCGCTATTAAAACAGCAAATTCAACTTGAGTTGCAATTGATTGAGCTAAAAAATGCGTACAATCAAATTTTATTAAAAAATAGCGATCAATTTACGGTTCTTTACCAGAGCCGTTATGACTTATTGAATACACGTGTTCAAGCGCTACAGAAACAAATTGCAGCCATTCAAGAAGCGATTAATCAAAAGAATTTGGCTAAAACACAAAACCAAGTTGAGCAAGCACAACAACAAAGCCAAAATGTTGAGCAAAATCCGTTGATTCAGAAAGAATTGAATTTGAATGCGCAGCTTAGCCAATATTTACTTGAGCAAACAGAGAAAACCAATACATTAACGCAAGATGAATTACGCATGCGAAATGTGTTGGATAACTTAACGCAGACACAACGTACCATTGATGAGCAAATCAGTGCGTTACAAGGCACGTTGGTGCTTTCTCGCATTATTCAGCAACAAAAACAAAAATTACCGACCAATTTAAATATTCAAGGTCTTTCAAAGCAAATTGCGGATTTGCGTGTACAGATCTTCGATATTACGCAAAAACGTAATGAGCTTTATGATATTGATGCCTACATCAGTAAAATTGAGCAGGATGAAAACAAATCGTTTACACCGGCGGAAAAAGCACAATTAACCAATTTATTGACAGAACGTCGAAAAGTGGCTTCTGATTTGATTAAGTCATTGAATAATCAGTTGAATTTGGCGATTTCCTTAGAGCTAACCCAGCAACAAATTACACAAATCAGTGATCAGATCCAGTCTAAACTTGATCAACAAAGTTTCTGGGTAAAAAGTAATAATCCAATTAATTTAGATTGGATCAAAAAACTGCCAATGTCACTCAAGGCACAACTTGATGGTATTGGAAAGAAAATCGGCTTCCCGACAAATTTCGATAATTTGCCGTATTTACTTACTTATGTCTTTATTTTGTTTGTGATTGGTGGATTGATTTTTAAATTTAAAGAATCGATTAAACACCGTTTGAGCGTGATTAATGGCGAAATTAATACGCGTCGTTCGGATAGCCAATGGCATACGCCGCTTGCGTTATTTTATACCGCACTTTTATCTTTATCAGGCACCCTTTGGTTCTTAGCGGCTTGCCAATTGTTGGGCTTTTTCTTGGTGAAAAATCCACAAGAATTTTGGGAATGGTCACTTCGCATGGCAGCCTATTGGTGGTTCTTTAGTTTTGTTTTATCCACTCTTCGACCGAATGGTATTTTAGTCCGCCATTTCGGTTTTTCTAAAGAGAGTGCGATTGCTCTGCAAGACGTCACAAAACGTATCATTGTTTCCGTTGTGTTATTACTGAATACGTCGATTTTCAGTAATGTCATGGATACCGGATTAGCGAATGACGTTCTCGGCGAAATTAATACGATTGTTGCCTTACTTTTCTGTATTGTGATTATTGCGCCACGTTTCGTTCGCACAGAAAAATCGTTGAATTCAAGCGCAACGGATCAGCGTGATAGAACGCTTTTAAAAATTATGCGCGTTTTATTGCAATTGGTCCCTGTTATTTTAATTGCACTAATTGCTTTAGGATATTATTACACCGCCTTAAATTTAATTACGCATATTATTAATACCTACATTGCGTGGGTAGTGTGGTCGTTGGTGCGTCATACAATTTATCGTGGTGTCACAGTAGCATCAAGACGTTTAGCTTATCGTCGTTTACAAGAAAAACGTCAACAAAAACAGCAAGATTCAAGTGATGCTTCAGCTTCTGATGATGTGGTAGTCATTACCGAACAAGAAGAGGGATTGGCCTTAAATGAAGTACGTAGCCAGTTACTACGCTTTGCCGATCTCTTTATTTGGACCGCACTTTTTGCCATCTTCTATTATGTATGGTCAGATTTAGTCACTGTTGTAAGTTACTTGCGAGACATTACCTTATGGCAGCAAACTTCAACGACTGAAGCGGGTGTGGTGACTGAAACGATTTCACTCTTTAACTTGATCGTTGCGTTAATCATTGTTGTGATTACCTATATTTTGGTGCGTAACATTCAGGGTATTTTAGAAGTATTAATCTTTTCCCGAGTGAAGCTTTCACAAGGTACGCCTTATACGATTACCACCTTATTAACCTACATTTTGGTTGCGGTTGGTGGTGCATGGGCATTCTCAACACTCGGGATGTCTTGGTCGAAATTACAATGGTTATTTGCCGCCCTTTCCGTTGGTCTCGGTTTTGGTATGCAAGAAATCTTTGCAAACTTTGTTTCGGGTATCATTTTATTATTTGAACGTCCAATTCGTGTGGGCGATACCGTGACAATTAATGGCGTGACAGGGACGGTGGCGAAAATCCGTATTCGTGCGATTACCATGATTGATCCTGATCGAAAAGAAGTGATTGTGCCAAATAAATCTTTTGTAACAGGTCAAGTGATCAACTGGGCATTGTCTAATACGATTACTCGTTTAGTGGTTTCCGTTGGTGTGGCGTATGGTTCAGATTTAGACTTAGTGAAACGCTTATTATTGCAAGCCGCGCATGAGCAACCAAGTGTCTTAAAAGATCCAGAACCAAGAGCATTATTCTTAACCTTTGGGGCAAGTACATTAGATCACGAATTACGTGTTTATGTAGGGCAAGTATCTGAGAGAAATGATACGCTTGATGCACTCAATCGCCGTGTGAATGAGTTATTTGCAGAAAATAATATTGATATTGCATTCAATCAATTAGATATCTTTATTAAAAATAAAGATACTGGCGAAGAAATTCCATTTATTGATGTGGCAAAATTAGCCCAAAATCATTAATTAAAGAGAGAAAATATGGCAGGGAATACTATCGGACAACTTTTTCGTGTGACGACCTTTGGGGAGTCACATGGTATTGCATTAGGCTGTATCGTAGATGGCGTACCGCCGAATCTTGAATTATCGGAAGCCGATATTCAACCTGATTTAGATCGTCGTAAACCCGGTACATCACGCTATACCACACCGCGTCGTGAAAACGATGAAGTACAGATTTTATCTGGGGTATTTGAAGGTAAAACAACCGGTACCAGCATTGGAATGATCATTAAAAATGGTGATCAACGTTCACAAGATTATGGCGATATTAAAGATCGTTTCCGTCCAGGGCATGCGGATTTTACCTATCAACAAAAATACGGTATTCGTGATTATCGCGGTGGTGGACGTTCTTCTGCACGTGAAACTGCCATGCGTGTCGCTGCGGGAGCGATTGCAAAGAAATATTTACGTGAGCAGTTTGGCATTGAAGTGCGTGGCTTTTTGAGTCAAATTGGCGAAGTGAAGATCGCACCACAGACTGTCGGCAAAATTGATTGGGATAAAGTGAATAGCAATCCATTTTTCTGTCCAGATGAAAGTGCGGTCGAAAAATTTGATGAATTAATCCGTGAATTGAAAAAAGAAGGGGACTCGATTGGGGCAAAACTAACCGTGATTGCAGAAAATGTCCCTGTTGGCTTAGGTGAGCCTGTTTTTGATCGACTTGATGCAGATTTAGCCCATGCTTTAATGGGGATTAATGCCGTTAAAGGTGTAGAAATTGGCGATGGTTTTGCCGTAGTTGAACAGCGTGGAAGTGAACATCGTGATGAAATGACACCAAATGGTTTTGAAAGCAACCATGCTGGCGGTATTTTAGGGGGCATTAGCTCTGGTCAGCCAATTATTGCGACCATTGCACTAAAACCAACATCCAGTATAACCATTCCAGGACGCTCGATTAATTTAGAAGGTGATCCTGTCGAAGTGGTGACAAAAGGCCGTCATGATCCTTGTGTCGGTATCCGAGCAGTCCCTATTGCAGAGGCAATGGTCGCGATTGTGTTACTCGACCATTTATTGCGTTTTAAGGCGCAGTGCAGATAACTCTTTTAAATTAAGCTTATTTTTTCTTTTATTGAAGATAAGGTCATTCGTTTAGGAAATCTTATGAATAAATCTTTAGCAAAATTACTTTCAAGTGCGGTTGTTTTAGGGAGTGTTTTTTTCTCGCTACAAACAACGGCCTCGCCACAAGACTGGCAAAGAATTAAACGTCCAATTCCAGCAACAGACGGTAAAGCGAATCCAATTGGTAGCTATTCGAATGGTTGTATTATCGGCGCGGAGCCATTGCCTTATAAAGGTGAGGGGTACCAAGTCATTCGTATGAATAAAAATCGCTATTATGGTCATCCGGATATGATTGCTTACTTACAGCATCTTGGACAAAAAGCGAAGTCAGCAGGCTTACCAACGATGTTAGTTGGGGATATTGCTATGCCAGGTGGTGGTCGCTTTCTAACGGGGCATGCAAGCCATCAAATGGGATTAGACGCGGATATTTGGTTGCGCATGGGTACCATGACAGACAGTGAAGCGTTAAATTCTGACGGAAAAGGCTTGCTCGTGGTGAATCGCCAAGCACAACGTGTTGATGAAAATGTGTGGAATAACAATCATGCAACGCTAATTAAGTTGGCCGCACAAGATCCCAAAGTGACCCGTATTTTTGTGAACCCCGCGATTAAATTAAAACTTTGTCAAACTGCGGGAGACGATCGTGCTTGGTTACACAAAATTCGTCCATGGTTTGGCCATGATTCACATTTCCACGTGCGCATTGCTTGTCCAAAATATGCCGCTTATTGTGAAGATCAAGCACCGGTACCTGCAGGCGATGGTTGTGGCGATGAACTTTATTCTTGGTTTGAACCCGCAAAACCAGGTTCAGGCGCTTCTAAACCAAAAGTGACACCACCAGAACCGTTCTTGTGCCAACAAGTGTTGAGTTCGCCAAATAGTAGCGAATGGTTAGAGTAGGAGTTAAATAATGGAGTTGGGGATTGATATTTTAGCTATGCTTTTTGCAGCAGCCTTTATTGCTGCATTTATTGATGCGATTGCAGGTGGCGGAGGCTTAATTACAATCCCCGCCTTGTTAATGACTGGTATGCCACCCGCCATGGCATTAGGTACAAATAAATTACAAGCATTCGGCGGTGCCTTGTCGGCAAGTATTTACTTTTTGCGTAAAAGAGCGGTCAATTTATCGGAGTTTTCTTTCATCTTACTGATGATTTTTATCGGCTCGGTGATTGGAACGTTACTCATTCAAAATTTAGATGCGTCACTAATTAAAAAAGGGCTTCCATTTCTCATTTTAGCCATTGGTCTATACTTTTTATTGACACCTAAATTGGGCGAAAGTGATCGAAAACAACGTATTTCCTACGCAGTTTTTGCGTTATGTTTTGGCTCATTGCTGGGTTTTTATGATGGCTTTTTCGGACCTGGTGTAGGCTCATTAATGAACTTGGCTTGTGTCACATTGCTTGGATTTAATCTCACCAAAGCAACTGCCCATGCGAAAGTAATGAATTTAACCTCAAATTTTGCTTCATTAATTTTCTTCTTTATTGGTGGTCATGTGATTTGGACCGTCGGTTTAGTGATGATGGCAGGAAGTCTGATAGGTGCGAATTTAGGCGCCAAAATGGTGATGGCAAAAGGCAAACAACTGATCAGACCGATGGTGGTGATTGTGTCATTTATCATGACAATTAAAATGGCGTATGATCAAGGTTGGTTTCATTTTTAACAATTGATTATGACAGATTCTCAAAAAAAATTACGTATTACAGCACGAACAGGCTATGAACCACATTTTTCATGGTCATATTTGCACCCGAAAAATTGGGGCATTTGGCTTGGTATTTTTGTGCTTTTGTTACTCGCTTTTGTACCATTTCGTTTACGCGATAAAATGGCCGAGAAACTGGCTCGTGCGTTGACGAAAAAAATCGGTAAACCACGTATTCGTGCCGAGATTAATTTGAAACTCTGTTTCCCAGATTGGACAGCTGAGCAGCGTGACAAAGTGATTGAAGAGATGTTTGTAACGGTTGCACAAGTCATGCTCGGTATTGGTGAGATTGCCATTCGTTCTAAAAAACATTTACAAAAACGCAGTGAATTTATTGGCCTTGAGCATATAAAGCAAGCCAAAGCCGAAGGGCATAACATCATTTTGATGGTACCACATGGTTGGGCGATAGATGCCTCTGGCATTATTTTGCATACACACGGTATGCCGATGACGTCAATGTATAACCCGCACCGAAATCCGTTGGTGGACTGGTTGTGGACTTTAGCGCGTCAGCGTTTTGGTGGAAAAATGCATGCTCGCCAAAATGGTATTAAGCCGTTTTTAGCACACATCAAACAAGGCCAAATGGGGTATTATCTTCCTGATGAAGATTTTGGAGCCGAGCAAAGTATCTTTGTAGATTTCTTTGCCACTTATAAAGCCACGCTTCCTGGGTTAAACAAAATGGCGAAATTAGCGAAAGCAGTAGTTATTCCAATGTTCCCTCGCTATAACGCCAAGAGTGGGAAGTATGAAATGGAAATTCGCCCACCGATGCAATTAAGCGACGATCCTGAGCAATCAGCTCGAGCGATGAACGAAGAAATTGAGTATTTCGTTATGCCAACACCCGAACAATATGTCTGGATTTTACAGCTTCTTCGTACTCGAAAAGACGGGGAAGATATTTACCCAGATTAATTCATTTTATTTACAAAAGTGCGGTCAAAATTCACCGCACTTTTGTATTTTTATATGCTAGAATGCGAGCCTAAAAACAGGATTTTTTCTTACTCTTTTTTGAGCAATTATTTATGAACAAACAACTTGAATTAATCAAATCTTCTATCAAATCTATCCCAAATCATCCAAAAGAAGGCATTATTTTCCGTGATATCACGAGCTTACTTGAAGTGCCTGCGGCTTTTAAAGCCACAATCGATTTGATCGTTGAAAAGTATAAAGATCAAGGACTCACAAAAGTAATTGGTACTGAGTCTCGTGGATTTATTTTTGGTGCGCCAGTTGCATTAGCATTAGGCTTGCCATTTATCCCCGTTCGTAAACCGGGCAAATTACCGCGTGAAGTGATTGCACAGTCTTATCAGTTAGAATATGGTCAAGACACCCTTGAATTGCACACAGATGCCATTTCACAAGGTGATAATGTGTTAATCATTGATGACTTGTTAGCAACGGGCGGTACAGTTGAAGCTACCGTGAAATTAGTTCAACGTTTAGGTGGTGAAGTGAAACATGCTGCCTTTGTAATTAATTTGCCAGATTTAGGGGGCGAAAAACGCTTACGTGATTTAGGCATTGATTGCTACACATTAGTGAATTTTGAAGGCCATTAATTTTTAAAGAGATGCGATGAGCTACCAAGTTTTAGCCAGAAAATGGCGACCAAAAAACTTTTCTGAAGTAGTGGGGCAAAGCCATGTACTCACTGCTTTGGAAAACGGTTTAAAAGAAAACCGTTTACATCATGCTTATTTATTTTCCGGCACTCGTGGCGTAGGTAAAACCTCCATTGCTCGTTTATTTGCGAAAGGCTTGAATTGTGTAAACGGTATTACTGCCGATCCTTGCGGTGAATGTGAAAACTGTAAAGCGATCGAAGCAGGCAACTTTATTGATTTAATTGAAATCGATGCGGCTTCTCGTACCAAAGTAGAAGATACGCGTGAGCTATTAGACAATGTGCAATATAAGCCGGTAGTGGGGCGTTATAAAGTCTATCTCATCGATGAAGTGCATATGCTTTCCCGCCATTCTTTCAATGCGTTGTTAAAAACCTTGGAAGAGCCACCTGAATATGTGAAATTTCTACTCGCTACAACGGATCCTCAAAAATTACCGATTACGATTTTATCCCGTTGTATGCAATTTCATCTTAAAGCATTAGATGAACCGCAAATTTCAGCGCATCTTAATCGCGTGCTTACTGCCGAAAATATTCCTTTTGATACGCCTGCATTGGATAAATTAGCCAAAGCGGCACAGGGTAGTATTCGTGATAGCTTAAGTTTAATGGATCAAGCGATAGCCATGGGTAATGGTAAAGTTTCCACTGATGTGGTGAATACCATGCTTGGGCTGTTAGACGAAGATCAGCCGATTGAAATCATTTACGCCTTACACCAAGGTAACGGTGAGCGTTTAATGAAAACCATCCAAACGGTGGCTGAAAAAGCGGGAGATTGGGATGAGTTATTGGCAGAAACAGCAGATAAATTGCATCAAATTGCGTTAATGCAGTTGCTCGCTAAAAATGCCACAGATGAAAACGATCACTTAGGTTTTCTGGCCAAACATATTTCACCGGAAGACGTACAATTCTTCTATCAAGTAATTGTATCAGGTCGAAAAGAATTGGCCTCCGCACCGAATCGTCGAATTGGTGCAGAAATGACATTATTGAGGGCGTTGGCATTCCACCCAAAGTTCCTTACGGTAGCACAAACGCCTAAACAAGGCGGGCTATCCCCTGAACAAAATACACAGAAAAGTGCGGTTGAAAATCAGCCTGTTTCTGGTTATGTGGATATGCCGGTGCTGTCGCAAAACATCAAAGCAAATTATTCTGCACAAGCGCAAAAGCCAATAGCTCAATCAGCGGTTGTGCATTCTTCACCTTCTCAACCTGTTTCCACTCAAACCTCATCCTCATTGAATTTAGCCAGCCTTGCTGCGCTAGAGGCATTGAATCAATTAACGCAAATCGAGCAATCAGAGCGCCAGCATCATCATGATGAACAGCAAGCCGCAGTGGAAGAAACCTTGCATCACCTCCAAGAGTTAGATGAGCAAAAAAATTCGCCAAAAATGACCGCACTTCCTGTGCGAGAGATGACACCACCGAAAGCTATGCAAACGAAATCCGTGGTACAAAATCCAATTAGTCAACAAGTTGAAGCGTTAAAGCAAACTGTTGAGACAGTTGAAAATACCATTGATGATAATGCTGAAATGGACGCGGAAGAGCAAGAAATTCTGGATGCGGAAACTTATCGTTGGGAGTGGAGTAATCCGGATTTAGCCAAAGTGGATAGCGGTGTGCGTCCTTCTGATATTAAACAGGCAATGTTGAAAGATGTGACACCAGAATTGCGTGAGAAAATTATTCAAATTACGCAAAAACAAGATCCTTGGACTGATATTGTCGAACGTTCTGGCGTGATTGGCTTTTCAAAAGAGTTGGCATTAAATTGCTTTATTAAGTCGCAAACAGAAGATGAGATTCAACTTGGACTTCATTCTGAAAAAGCGCATTTAAAACAAGATCGAAATATTAAAAATTTAGTGGAGCATCTTGAACGTTTATATGAAAAACCAATCAAATTGTCGATTTTTGTTGAAGATTCCGATGTTTTAACACCAATGGATTACCGCAAAAAAGTTTATCAAGAGTTGCGTGAACAGGCACGTACGGATTTACAGCAAGATAAAAAACTGCTTTTATTACAAAAAGAGTTTGATGCGAAGTTGGATGTTGAAAGCATTCGACCAGTCTAAAACTCATTTCTCTAAATTTTAACTTTATAAAGGAAAGAATATGGCGTTTAGCTCTCTTTTTACCCTTATTGATGACATTGCATCGATTCTTGATGATGTCGCCTTGATGACCAAAATGGCAGCCAAGAAAACTGTTGGCGTGGTAGGCGATGACTTAGCCTTAAATGCTAACCAGGTAACGGGCGCATCTTCCGATCGTGAATTACCCATTGTTTGGGCAGTCACCAAAGGATCGTTAGTCAATAAAGTTATTTTAATTCCAATTGCTTTACTGCTTTCTGCGTTTTTACCTTGGTTGATTGTGCCACTTCTGATGATTGGTGGAGCGTATTTGTGTTTTGAAGGTGTAGAGAAAATTCTACATAAATTTATTACTCACGAAGAGCATGAAGAAAAAACAACCTTTAATGAAGCGGCTAAAATTAAAGGGGCGATTCGTACGGACTTTATTCTTTCCGCTGAAATTATCATTATTGCATTAGGTGAATTAACTGAAGCGAGCTTGCTGACCCGCATTATTTCCCTTTCAATAGTCGGTATCGGAATCACTATTTTTGTTTATGGCTTGGTTGCATTAATTGTTAGAGCGGATGATTTCGGTTTATACCTTATCAAAAAAGGTGGTGTAGCGAAGTCAATCGGGAATGCAATTTTAGTGATTATGCCTAAATTTATGCGTTCACTTAGTTTTATCGGTACGCTCGCAATGTTCTTAGTGGGCGGTGGTATTTTCGTACATAATGTGGATTTCATTCATCATTTGCTCGCTGATTATCAATTAGCCGATGGTTTACTTGGTAATGTGGCGACGTTAGTCGTTGGTGTGATTGTAGGCGCGATTGCTTGTGCGATTGTACTACCCGCGATGAAATTATTTGGTAAACACTAAAAACGAGATAAAAAATAACCGCACTTTGATGTTTTTCAGAGTGCGTTTTTTTTATGGATGAAACAGATTATTGGCGAGAAGTATAATCGCCGACACAAACCCATTTATAACTGGTTAAGGCTTCTAATCCCATTGGGCCACGAGCATGAAGTTTTTGAGTACTTACCGCCACTTCAGCACCTAAACCAAATTGTCCGCCATCGGTAAATCGGGTACTTGCATTAACATACACGGCTGCCGCATCTACTTGATTGATAAATTGTGTGGCTAATCGTTGGTTTTCCGTCAAGATACTTTCTGAATGTTGTGTACCATATTCACGAATGTGAGCAATTGCCGCATCCATATCTTCAACCACCACGACATTGAGATCGAGTGAGCCCCATTCTTGGTGTAATGCTTGTTCAGTCACTTCTTGCACATCGACATTTGCAGCTTGAAGAATAGAAAGTGCGGTCGATTTTGCATGGAATTTTACTTTTTTCTCGGCTAAATATTTCGCGAGTTTTGGTAGGAAGGTTTCTGCAATCGAGCGTTGAACTAAAAGCGTTTCCAACGTATTACATGTGCTTGGACGCTGGCATTTTGCATTCGCAATCACCGCAAGGGCTTTTTCTTGGTCAGCGCTTTCTTCTACAAAAAGATGGCAAACACCTACACCACCAACAATCACTGGAATGGTAGAATGTTGTTTACAAAGCTCATGTAAACCCGCACCGCCACGAGGAATAATCATATCCACATAGCGATCCAATTTAAGCAGTTGCATCACAAGTTCACGATTCGGATCGGTAATGGCTTGGACTGCATGGCGTGGTAATCCCGCTTGTTCAAGGGCATTTTGTACCACCTCCACTAAAATTTGGTTGGAATGTTGGGTTTCTTTTCCACCACGCAAAATTACGGCATTACCGGTTTTTAAGCAAAGGCTTGCCACATCAATGGTCACATTAGGACGTGCTTCGTAAATGGTTCCAATCACACCAAGCGGAGTACGAACGCGTTCGATTTTTAATCCGCTATCTAAGGTGCCACCATCAATAATTTTACCCACAGGAGCGGCGAGCGAAATCACATGGCGCACATCATTTGCAATGCCTTTTAGGCGATCTTCGGTTAATAAAAGACGATCAATTAAGGCTTCAGATAAACCATTTTGTTTTGCAATTTCAATATCTTTTTGGTTTGCCGCAAGAATACGATCCGCTTGCTGTTCTAATTGATCTGCAATAATACTAAGCGCATGATTTTTTTCAGTGGTGTTTAACTGCGCTAAAATAAAGGCCGCATCTTTGGCCTGTTTGCCCATTTGTTCTAACATAATTATTCCTTTTAATTATTTCGTTTTCTTCGGTAATTTATCATTTGTTTCATCTTCTTGCTCTTGGAAATCGAAAACGGGTAGTCCCCAGCCGAATCGAACAGCAAGTAAACGCAATGAAAAACCGCTGAATAAAGTCAGTAAAATTGTAAATGTATGATCTAATTGAATATGTTGGAATGCCATATACATAGCCGCGGAGAAGAATGACACGCTGGCGTAAAGTTCTTTTTGGAATACAAGGGGAATGCGGTTACAAAGTAAATCACGCAACACACCACCAAATGCCCCTGTCACGGTTGCCGCAATGGATGTCACGGTAAAGCCATAACCCATATCAATGGCAATTTGCGCACCGATGATGGAATACACGATTAATCCTAAGGCATCTAACACCAAGAAAATGGTGCGAAAGTAGCGCATAAAATGTTTGATGAAGGGCGCAATAAAAACGGTTAATACTGCCGCACCAGCTACCATGATGAAATATTCAGGATGTTTAACCCAGCCAACAGGGTAGTGCCCTAATAATACATCGCGTACTGTACCTCCGCCAATCGCCGTTACACAGGCGATAATAATTACCCCGAAAATATCCATTTTTTCTCGTCCAGCGGCTAATGCGCCGGTAATTCCTTCGGCGGTAATTCCAATAATATAAAGTACGCTTAATAGCATTTTTTGTGGTTCCTAAAGTGCGGTTATCATTTTGCTTATTTTAAAAGGGAATGAGGCAAAATGCACGAAAGCCATTAAAAAAAGCCGTAAATTTTGGCATAATGACGCCTTCTTTTTCTAATCGAGAATTTTATGTCAGAAGAACAATCCAAACCCTTGGCCGCATTTCTTGCGATATTGCCAATTGGGTTGCTATTAATGGTCGATTTTTTTATAGAATCTTTGCAACTTGCTGAAAAATTGATTCCTCATTTAGCCTTTGGTGTGCTGATTGCACAGTTGCTTTGTTTAGTTGCCTTTATTAAAGGGGAAATTTGTCCAGGGCAGCGCGGACGTTTAATTAAAGCAAATGTCTGTTTTGCGCTTTATTGGTTCGTTTGGCTAGCGATGAGCTTAGCCTCACCACATCATTACGTGATGACTGATATTGTCAGTTTATGCGGATTATCTGCCGTATATGCAGTGTGGAAACAACCTAAAGATGAAGTCGCTCGCCGTGGTTTTCTCTTAATGGCATCTTTGGTGAGTGGATTTGGTGTCATTGCCTATTTGATGATTTTCTTTGGCAATCCAACACCGAATTTCGTGCAGTATAATCCATTTGCACAAGCGGTGATGGGCGTCTTGTTGGCAAATTTATGCTTGTCAGTTTCTCGTAATCGTTTACAAGGTTTTATTGCATTACTGCCGTTATTGATGATTTTACTGCTTGCGATTAATGCATTGGCAGTACTGATTTTTATTATTTATCAAGGCACAAGTGCGGTCGTTTTTTCGAATGTTTTCGCATACGGCATTTATTTTCTGCTTCATTTAGTGATAGCGGGTGTATTGCTCTTACACAGTGTAAAGAAATGGAAGCTCAGCTATAATAGCCTACTCATTTTGTTTTTTATGGCGGCGAGTTTGCCAGTCTGGGGGATGTTTATTTAATGGATAAAATCAAATCTTATGCCGCTCCGATGTTAGTGGTGGGGTGTGTGCTATTCGGTTTAGGAAGCCTGATTGTGAAATTTGTGCCAGTGGGTGGTTATGCCATTGCATTTTGGCGTTTATTGATTGCTTCTTTTATTTTCTGGTTTGTAATGAAATTAAAAAGACAGCGTTTTCCTAAAAGCCGTAAAGCGATCATGTATGCCGTATTATCCGGTATCTTTTTAGCCTTTGATTTATCTTTTTGGCATGAAAGTGTCTATGCGGTAGGGCCGGGTATTTCAACCTTGTTGAATAGCTTACAGATTTTCTTCTTGGCGGCAATTGGGTATTTATTCTTTGGCGAACGTCAAAGCAAACTACAAATGTTAAGTCTATTTTTAGCGGTTGTGGGTGTTGTCTTAATCACTGGGGAAGAACTACAACATAATTTTGAAGGGATGTACGGCATCATCATTGGGCTCATTTCTGCAGGCATGCTTGCGGCTTCAATGATTATGATTAAAAAGGTGCACGAAGAAGAACCCACAGCTTTATTTCCATTAATGTTTATTCTGAGCGTGAGTGGTGCTTTGGTCTTAATTATTCCTTCGCTTATTTTTAATTACGATAACCTTTATCCAACCACATTTACCGATTGGGGACTGGTATTTATTTATGGTACGGTGATGCAATGCTTAGCGTGGGGAATGATTGCTTATACCATTCCTTACTTATCCTTAGGTTTAACCGGTTTATTGCTTCTTTCTGAACCATTGGTGGCGCTCATCATTGATTATTTTGGCTTGGATAAGCCCATCAATCATTGGCAATGGGTGGGGGCTGTGCTGACATTAGTCGCAATTTATCTTGGCTCTCAAAAAAGCAAAACGTCATAAAAATAAAAAAGTGCGGTAAATTTCACCGCACTTTGTCTTCACATTAAACCAATTACTCAGCTGCTTTCTTTTTCAAGTATTGATAGAGCTCGTCTTTAATCCGTAATTTTTCTTTTTTCAAGTTCTCAATTTCCGTATGAGTTGCGAGTTCTATGTTATCAATCTTATTTTTGATCTCTTGGTCTAATGCATTGTGCTTTTCAAACAAGCGATCGAAATAAGCATCTTTATTTTTGAGATTAGTAATTAAATCGCGAAATTCAGGAAACATAGGTTACTCCTCTTGGTTAACGTTCATTTTCATTATAGAACTTTTTTTTGCTGTTTCTAGTCTCTCATTCTCAGAATTTGACAGAGATCACAAAATTAAATCATGGCAAAGTGCGGTCATAAAATTTGATGTTTTTGAAAGAGTTAATAAAAGAAAAATCAGGCTTTTAACTGGTTTATTTGGTGAAAGCGCGCTAGAATAAAGGTATCTGTTTCATAATGAAAAATAGGGAATTCCAATGATCGATCCAAATTTACTCCGTAATAATCTGGCTGAAGTAGCAGAAAAATTAAAAGTAAAACGTAACTTTATTCTTGATACGGAAAAACTTACCGCATTAGAAGAACAACGCAAAGATTTACAAGTAAAAACTGAAACATTACAAGCTGAACGTAACGCGCGTTCCAAAGCCATTGGTGCGGCAAAAGCACGTGGTGAAGACATTGCGCCATTATTGGCCGAAGTGGATAACATGGGTGAACAGCTTAACGAAGCGAAAACTCAACTTGATGCCGTGTTAGCAGAAATCAATCAAATTGCGTTAAGCATTCCAAACATCCCTGCGGATGAAGTGCCATTAGGTAAAGATGACACTGAAAATAAAGAAATTTTACGTTGGGGGACACCGCGTACATTTGATTTTGAGATCAAAGATCACGTGTCATTAGGTGAAGATGCAAATGGCTTAGATTTTGCAGCAGGAGCTAAATTAGCAGGTGCACGCTTTGCAGTAATGAAAGGTCAAATTGCTAAAATGCACCGTGCATTAGCACAATTTATGCTAGATCTTCATACCGAACAACATGGTTATTTAGAAGCTTATGTACCTTATTTAGTCAACCATGCGACTCTTTATGGCACAGGTCAATTACCAAAATTCGGTGAAGATTTATTCCATACTTTAGCGCTAGAAGGCGAACAACCTTACGCATTAATTCCAACAGCAGAAGTGCCGGTAACTAACCTTGTACGTGATGTAATTATTGATGAAGCAGAATTGCCAATCAAAATGACCGCACATACACCATGTTTCCGTTCTGAAGCAGGATCTTATGGTCGTGATACCCGTGGTTTAATTCGTATGCACCAATTCGATAAAGTGGAAATGGTACAGATCGTGGATCCAGATAAATCTATGGAAGCGCTTGAAGAATTAACGGGCCATGCAGAAAAAGTATTACAACTTTTAAATCTACCATATCGTAAAGTATTACTTTGTACTGGTGATATGGGCTTTGGTTCTTGCAAAACTTACGACTTAGAAGTGTGGGTGCCTGCACAAGATACTTACCGTGAGATTTCTTCTTGCTCAAATATGTGGGATTTCCAAGCACGTCGTATGCAAGCACGTTGCAAAGCGAAAGGTGATAAGAAAACTCGCTTAGTGCATACATTAAACGGCTCTGGTTTAGCGGTAGGCCGTACATTAGTAGCCGTGCTTGAGAACTATCAAAACGCAGACGGCTCAATTACGGTGCCAGAAGTATTACGTCCTTACATGGGCGGATTAGAAGTGATCTGCAAATAATCAAAAATATAGAATTCAATTTAGGGCTAATATTTATTAGCCCTTTCTTTCATTTCGAGAAATGAGATTTTTATTCTAGTCTTTGAGATAAATCCACAACCATATTCACGCATTTACAGGTAATCTAATAAGGTATCAATTTTTAGGAGAATAATAATGACTGATAAACGACCATTTCCATTACCAACAGGGTATTTTGCGATTCCATTAGGTTTAAGCGCTTTATCTTTAGCCTGGTTGCATATGGGCGATACGCTCTCTTTTTCTCGAAATGCGAGTGATATTATTGGCATAACGGCTGTTTCAGTATGGGCACTTTTCATCTTGCTCTATATTTATAAAATGATTTATTTTTCTCACGAAGTGCGAGATGAATATTGTTGTCCGATACGTTTTTCGTTTATCGCCTTAATACCGATTACAACCATGTTAAGCGGTGATGTTCTGTATCGTTGGTTTCCATTCATTGGCGAGGGATTAATTTGGATCGGGACGATTGGGCAATTATTGTTTGCTTCAGTGCGTATTAGTGCGTTATGGAAAGATGGCACATTTGAAGAAAAATCAACACTGCCACCGTTTTATTTACCCTCTGTGGCGACTAACTTTACAAGTGCCTCATCATTGGCCTTGTTAGGCTATCAAGATTTAGGCTATTTGTTCTTAGGCGCAGGGATGATTGCTTGGATTATTTATGAACCAGTGTTATTTCAGCGCTTACGTGTGTTGCAGATTGAACCACAATTTCGTCCAACCATGGGGATCATTCTCGCACCGGCATTTGTAGGATCGTCAGCTTACTTATCGCTTAATGGGGGAGAGATCGATCTTTTCGTTAAACTCTTATGGGGATACGGTTTTTTACAAATATTCTTTTTAATTCGTTTGTTCCCTTGGATTAGTGAAAAAGGGCTTAATATTGGCTTCTGGGCTTTTTCATTCGGATTAGCTTCTTTAGCGAATGGGGCTGTTTCTTTTGTTCATCATAACGTACTGAGCGGATTGGCAAACGGTGCATTTATCTTTGCTAACTTGATGATGAGCGGTTTGGTGCTGATGACATTAGGAAAAATTTTCAAAGGACAATTTTGGTTAAAATAGCTTAAATAAAAAGTGCGGTTAAAAATGACCGCACTTTTTTTTATGAATTTTTTAAATAATAACCTATCATTTACAAAAACTAGACATGTCGTTTTGCTGTTGACGTAAACGCAATTTTGTCAGGTCGGTAACTAATACTCCCATATTGAAACGGTCGACCATCAGCCAAATAAGTGGTACTCGTCACATTTACAACCATGTCATACTCACCAAGATCGATTGCCTTTTTTTCTTCTTCATTTGCATAACGAAAGACAATTTTTCGTTGTGAGTGACTAATTTTTAATTTTAATTCGTTTTCCAAATAGTGATAAATAGAGTGCTCAGCGATTTCTCGGCTAATAAATGGTACGATTCGGCGATCAAAATAAGAAACCTCGTATTCAACGGCTTCGCCATCAATTTCACGGAGACGAGCAATACGGTAGAAATCGATCTGATCATCGACATTAAAAATATGCATCAACTCTTCTTCACCTTGCACAATATACAAACTGGTTAATGTGGTTTTTACTTGGTGCGTTGAGGCACTATTTAATTCGCTGACGGTTTTTATTTCAGAAAGTATTTGTGGCTTAGATAAGTCATGCTCTAAAACAATCGAATTTCGGCCTTGTTGCTTTTGAATATAGCCATCAATTTCAAGTAAAGAAAGTGCTTTTCGAATAGTGTCTTTGGAAAAACCATAGCTTTGCATGAGTTCATTTTCACTCGGGAGTTCTTGCAATGGCGCTAAATTACCATTGTTAATTTGGGTCTTTATCTCGTTATAGACCTGCTTGTACTTGCTCATTTTTAATCCTTTTATCGACCATTCGTTCCATAAGTATAGCCATAGCATATCATAAAATCATAAATGTTATACGTATAAGATGTGACATTAATCATTCTTTTACTAAAATGCTTTAAACTTTTACGTATAAGTTGTTGCATAAAAATACGGTTAGGTTAGAATGAGCTAAAATGATAACTTCCTAGAGGAAATATTATGCTTACTCGTTCAAGTGGTGTTCTTATGCACATTACCTCGCTACCAAATGCATTCGGAATTGGTAGCTTTGGGCAATCGGCTTATGATTTTGTTGATTTTTTAGTTGAAACTAAACAAACTTATTGGCAAATTCTTCCACTAACCACCACCAGTTATGGTGATTCACCTTATCAATCTTTCTCTGCAATTGCAGGTAATACTCACCTTATTGATTTTGATTTATTAACTCAAATGGAGTTATTGAAAGAAACGGATTATGCATCCGTTAATTTTGGTGATGATCCAACAAGTGTGGATTATGAACGTATTTTCTATGCGCGCCGTCCGATTTTAGAAACAGCCGTAAAAAATTTTTTAGCGAATCAAGCATTCCAAGCTGATTTCAAGCACTTCGAGAAAAACAACCAATTATGGTTGGACGATTTTGCTGAGTTTATGGCAATTAAAGAGTATTTTGGTAATCAAGCATTGCAAAAATGGGATGATAAAAAAGCGGTAGCACGAGATCCAAAAACATTAGAAAAATATCGCACCATGTTAGCGGAGCAAATTCAGTACTTTAAAGTAACGCAATATTTCTTCTTCAAACAATGGGGCGAATTAAAAGATTACGCGAATCAAAAAGGCATTAAGATTATCGGTGATATGCCGATTTACGTGGCTGCAGATAGCGTGGAAGTTTGGACAAAACCAGAACTCTTCCAATTAGATAAAGAACGTAATCCGTTTTTTGTCGCAGGGGTTCCTGCCGATCAATTCAGTGCAACGGGGCAACTTTGGGGCAATCCTCTTTACGCTTGGAAAGAGCATAAAAAACAAGGCTATGCTTGGTGGATTCATCGCATTGAAGAAAGCTTCAAGATTTATGATGTACTCCGCATTGACCATTTCAAAGGTTTTTCCGATTATTGGCAAGTGGATGGAAAAGCCGATATTGCCAAATATGGTAGTTGGCAACCAGGTCCCGGCTATGATTTATTCAAAGCCGTTAAAGAGCAATTGGGTGATTTACCGATTATTGCCGAAGATTTAGGTAATATTGATGATAAAGCAAGAAAACTGCTTGCAGATTGTAATTACCCAGGCATGAAGATTCTGCAATTTGGTTTTGAAGATGTCAGCGGCAAAAGCTTAGATAGCCCGCATTATTGCATCCCGCATTCCATTGTTTATACCGGTACACATGATAACGATGTGACTAATGGTTGGTATAACGGTCTGACTGAACAACAGCAACAATATATTAATGATTATACACATCGTAGTGAGGATGAATCGATTTGTCAGGCCATGATTCGTCAGCTCTTTGCAACGGTTAGCAATACGGCGATTGCCACAATGCAAGATGTTTTAGATTTGCCTACGAGTTCAAGAATGAATGTTCCTTCAACGATTGGTGGAAACTGGCAATGGAGAATGCAGCAATCTGACTTAACGCAAGATAAAAAAGACTTTTTAGAAAAGATGACCACGTTATATCAACGTGCGAATCAGGGAAAATAATGATGAAATTTAGTACCTTTGTAAAAAACGAAACCAATAAATCGCTTGAACAATTAAGCGATAAAGAAACTTATATTCAATTATTAAATTACGTAAAAACACTCTCAGCAGATAAACCTAAAAATACAGGTAAACGTAAGGTTTACTATATCTCAGCTGAGTTTTTAATTGGTAAATTACTTTCTAATAACCTGATTAACCTTGGTGTCTATCAAGACATCAAAACAGAATTAGAAAGTGCGGGTAAATCATTAAGTCATATTGAAGATATTGAACCAGAACCGTCTTTAGGAAATGGTGGGTTAGGTCGTTTGGCTTCTTGTTTTATTGATTCAATGTCTACACTTGGCTTAAATGCTGAAGGGGTAGGTTTAAATTATCATTATGGTTTGTTCAAACAAGTCTTTAAAAAGAATGAACAACATGCGGAGCCTAATGATTGGATTGAAGATAACTCTTGGTTAATTCCAACAGATATTAGCTATGAGGTGCCATTTAAGAAATTTACGTTAACCTCTAAACTAGATCGCATTGATATTTTAGGTTATAAGAAAGAAACGAAAAACTATCTCAATTTATTTGATATTAAATCAGTGAATCCTAAACTGATTAAGAAAGGTATTGAGTTTGATAAAACTGCGATTGAAGAAAATCTGACTTTATTCCTTTACCCTGATGATTCAGATAAAAATGGGGAATTGCTGCGTATTTATCAACAATACTTCATGGTATCAAATGCTGCACAATTATTAATTGATGAAGCAATTGCGCGTGGCAGTAATTTACATGATTTAGCGGATTATGCGTATGTACAGATCAACGATACTCACCCTTCAATGGTGATTCCTGAATTAATTCGCTTATTAACGGAAAAACATCAGATTAAATTTGCAGAAGCGGTTGAAATCGTACGTAATATGGTGGGCTATACCAACCATACGATTTTGGCTGAAGCGCTAGAAAAATGGCCACTCGATTATCTAGATGAAGTCGTGCCTCATTTAGTAGTGATCATTAAAAAATTAGATAAATTAGTGCGCGCAGAATATAAAGATCCTGCAGTACAAATTATTGATAAACAAAAACGTGTGCATATGGCGCACATGGACATCCACTTTTCAAATTCTGTAAATGGTGTGGCTGCATTACATACGGAGATTTTGAAAAATTCAGAACTTAAAGCGTTCTATGCGTTGTATCCTGAAAAATTCAATAATAAGACAAACGGCATTACCTTCCGTCGTTGGTTAGAGTTTTCTAACCAAGCATTAGCGGCTTACATTAAAGAATTAATTGGTGATGAGTATTTGCATGATGCAACGAGATTAGAGAAATTGTTAGCCTTTAAAGATGACAAAAAGGTTCATCAACAATTAGCGAAAATTAAGTTTGAAAACAAATTAGCACTAAAAGCGTACCTTAAAGAAAATAAAGGTATTGAGTTAGATGAAAACTCAATCATTGATACGCAAATTAAGCGTTTCCATGAATATAAACGCCAACAAATGAATGCGCTTTATGTGATTCATAAATACTTAGAAATTAAAGCAGGCAAATTACCAAAACGTAAGATTACCGTGATTTTTGGCGGAAAAGCAGCGCCAGCTTATATTATTGCACAGGATATTATTCACTTAATTCTTTGTTTATCTGAGTTAATCAATAATGATCCAGAAGTGAATAAGTATTTAAACGTACATTTGGTGGAAAACTATAATGTGAGCGTGGCTGAAAAACTGATTCCAGCAACGGATATTTCAGAACAAATTTCACTTGCCTCTAAAGAAGCTTCTGGTACAGGTAATATGAAATTTATGCTTAATGGCGCGTTAACCTTAGGCACAATGGATGGGGCTAATGTTGAAATTGCAGAATTAGCAGGTGCTGAAAATATCTATACATTCGGTAAAGATTCAGAAAGCATTATTAAACTTTACGAAACAGCGGGTTATGTTTCAAAAGAGTATTATGAAAACGACAAAGATATTAAAAGAGCGGTTGATTTTATTCTGAATCCTGCAGTAGTGAAATTAGGCAATAAAACACGTTTAGAACGTCTTTATAATGAATTATTGAATAAAGACTGGTTTATGACGTTAATTGACTTTAATGCTTATGTTGAAGCGAAAGAACAAATCTTAGCCGATTATGAAGATCAAGATAGTTGGCATGAGAAGGTCGTTCATAATATCGCAAAAGCGGGCTTCTTCTCATCTGACCGCACGATCGCTCAATATAATGCAGACATTTGGCATTGTGAGGGCTAAGGGGAAGCAATGAAACTACTTACCCTGAATGTACACGCTTGGTTAGAAGCTAACCAAGCGGAAAAAATAGAGATTCTTGCTGAGACTATTGTGGAAAAGGGTTATGACATCATTGCCTTACAAGAGGTTAATCAATTGATGTCGTCTCCTGCTATTTCGCCAACGTTAAAGCAAGATAACTATGGTGTCATTCTGTTAAATAAAATCAATCAACGCGTTGCACAGAAATATTCGCTTTTTTGGAGTAATTCGCATATTGGTTACGATAAATATGATGAGGGCATTGCGTTTTTAACGCGCTTGCCTGTTTATGATGTTGATGCGTTTTATTGTAGCCAACATCAACGTCTTGACTCGATTCTCTCGCGTAAAATCATTGGCTTAACGGTAGAATATCAAGGACAGTTAATTGAATGTTATTCTTGTCATATCAATTTGCCAAATTGTGATGGTGAAAACCAACAGGATAATATTCGTTATATTGTGGATCGAAGCAAAAGTGCGAATCTTAAAATCCTGATGGGCGATTTCAATACCGATGCAATAAGCGATCAGCAAGCTTATCAGCAAATTAAATCCTTAGGTTTATTTGATACGTTTGAAATGGCAGAGCAGAAGGATAGCGGTATCACAGTGGAGAAAGCGATTGACGGTTGGAAAGGCCATAGTGATGAAAAGCGATTAGATTATATTTTTTTAAACCAAGCAAAAAGGGTTTTATCCAGTCAGGTTATTTTTAATGGGAAAAATAAACCGATTGTTTCCGACCATTTTGGCGTAGAAGTAGCTCTCATCTTGTAGGAGAATCAATATGAAAAAAATGCTCAGTTTTGAATTTTGGCAAAAATTCGGTAAGTGCCTAATGGTTGTGATTGCCGTGATGCCAGCCGCGGGTTTAATGGTGAGTATTGGTAACTCACTGCCTTTGATTAGTGACGCAGAATGGCTAGCGCGTGTCGGAAACATTATCGCTCAAATTGGTTGGGGGATTATCGGTAATCTTCATTTATTATTTGCTTTAGCGATTGGTGGTAGCTGGGCAAATGAGCGTGCGGGTGGGGCATTTGCCGCAGGCCTGGCTTTCATTTTAATTAACTTAATCACTGGTAATTTCTTCGGTGTGAAGCTTGAAATGCTAGCGGATCCAAATGCACATGTAAGTACAATATTGGCCGGTGAAATTCCAGTGGCGAATTACTTTGTGAATGTGCTCGGGCAACCGGCGCTAAATATGGGGGTATTTGTTGGTATTATCGCAGGTTTTGTGGGAGCAACAACTTTTAACCGTTACTACAATTTCCGTAAATTACCTGAAGTACTCACTTTCTTTAATGGTAAACGTTTCGTTCCTTTCGTTGTCATTTATCGTTCTGTATTAGTGGCGATCTTCCTATCACTATTCTGGCCTTTAGTTCAAACAGGAATTAATCATTTCGGTCAATGGATTGCTAACTCACAAAACTCAGCGCCAATTTTAGCACCATTTATTTATGGTACCTTAGAACGTCTATTGCTTCCATTTGGTTTACACCATATGTTGACTATCCCAATGAACTACACTTCATTAGGCGGTACTTATGAGTTCTTAACCGGTGCACAACAAGGTAAACAAGTATTTGGTCAAGACCCACTGTGGCTTGCATGGATTTCTGACTTAATTAACCTTAAAGATGCGGGTAACGTAACCCAATATAATGAGTTGCTTTCAACCGTAACGCCTGCTCGATTCAAAGTAGGGCAAATGATTGGTTCAAGCGGTATCTTAATGGGCTTGACGCTTGCTATGTATATCAACGTAGATGAAGACAAGAAAAAACTCTATAAAGGTATTTTCCTTTCATCAGCACTTGCGGTGTTCTTAACAGGGGTAACAGAGCCAATCGAATACATGTTTATGTTTGTCGCCTTACCGCTTTATATTGTTTATGCGTTAGTACAAGGTTGTGCTTTCGCCATGGCAGATATTGTTGACTTACGTGTGCATTCATTCGGTAACATTGAGTTCTTAACTCGTACACCAATGGCGATTAAAGCCGGCATTGGTATGGATGTGATCAACTTTATTTGGGTATCAATCCTCTTTGCAGTGGCTATGTTCTTTATCGCGAACTTTATGATTAAGAAATTTAACCTTGCGACAGCAGGTCGTAATGGTAACTATGATACGAAAGGTTCAGATGAAGCTTCTAGCAATGAGACAAAAGTTGCGGATGCTAGCGCACAAGTTATCCAAATCATCAACTTACTTGGTGGACGTAATAATATTGCAGATGTTGATGCTTGTATGACACGTTTACGTATCACTGTACATAATCCTGAGTTAGTGGGTGATGAAGCAAGTTGGAAACAAGCAGGTGCAATGGGCTTTATTGTGAAAGGCTCTGGTATCCAAGCGATTTATGGACCAAAAGCAGATGTCTTAAAATCCGATATTCAAGATGTGCTTTCATCGGGCGTAGAAATTCCTAAAATGTAATTCTACCTAAATATCTATTTTATCCCCGCCTTCAAGGCGGGGATATTATCTCAATAACTCATTTCTATATTGCTCATCTTCAATCTACCCTAAAAATCTTTTTATTTGATACTATCAACGTAGAAAAAATTTCCACAATTTTAGCGCTATAAAAAAATACCGTCCGTTATGTAACGAGCGGTATTTCTAGTGTTAGAAGGGAAGTGGTTATTAAATGATTAATTGGCCGATAATACTACGAGTTTCTTCTCGAACTTCGGTGAGTTTCACTTTCACCAAATCACCGATTTTGTAACGGCGTTCTCCTTGAATATACATCGCTAATTCATCAGCATTCACTTGCATTTCATCTTTATTTGGATGCAACGTGGAAGCTGGTACGAACATGGATGCACCATTTTCTAATAATTGAACACGTAAACCGCCACGCATCACATCTTGCACTTCTGCATCAAATTCAGCATTTTCAGCGACTTTGTCAGCAAGATAGCGACAATATAACCAGTCTGCGATATCACGTTCAACCAAGCGATTTTGACGACGGGCTTCTTGTAAGCGTGCAAGCACTTCATCTTGTGGCTTTTCACAAGCTTGCTGTGTGAGCACAGCTTTGATTAAACGATGGTTTACCATATCGGAATATTTACGGATAGGCGATGTCCAGGTCGCATAACCTTCTAATCCAAGCCCAAAATGTGGAGCAAGTTCGGATTTAAACTCCGCAAAGGTTAAATAACGACGTAAACGGAATTCTAAATAGTCACCTTCAATCGGTTCAATATCATGACGCATTTGGCAATAACCTTTTAAGGTTGCCAAATTTTCTACCGAATAACGTTCAGCAAGTTCAGCTTGATTTTCTTCATTGGCTAAATTTGCCATTAAGAAATTATGTGCATTTTCTAAGAATTTTTTATCAAAACCAGTGTGTGTATTGAAAATACCGGTTTTAGCATGCTCCGCTAAGAATTGGGCGGCACAAATGTTGGCAATGATCATGGATTCTTCCACGATTTGATTTGCAATACGGCGATATTCCGCTTTAATTTCTTTCACTTTGCCATTTTCAGCGAGAATAAAGGAGTAATCCGGTTTCTCTTTAAATAACAAGGAATGGGTTTTACGCCATTGAATACGTGCTTGAGTAAATTGATGTAACCAATCAATTTGCTGGGCAATTTCAGATGTTTCCGGTTGCCATGCATCCGGTACTTGTTCTAAATAATCTGAAATCTTGTTATAGGCTAATTTTGCTTTAGATTGTACATAAGCGGACACAAAACGTGGTTTCGCCGTGATATTACCCGCAAGATCTGTTTCAATGTAACACACTAATGCAGGACGAGTTTCATTTGCCATTAATGAACATAATTCATCAGATAATTCACGAGGCAACATAGGAATGTTGAAGCCAGGCAAATAATTGGTGAAACAACGCTGTTTAGCGTCTTTTTCAATTTGTGAATCTAATGCAATGTAAGCTGTTGGATCAGCAATGGCAACGACTAATCGCCAGCCGCTTTGTGTACCATTTTGCTCGATAGGTTCGATATAAAGGGCATCATCCATATCCTGAGTGCTTTCAGAGTCAATGGTGACAAAATGAAGTGCGGTCAGATCTTCACGTGTTTGTTGATCTAACATCTCATAACTTTCTGCACCTTGCACAGGATGACGAGATTGTTCATGACGTGCCAGCGTGACCCACCAAGGGGCTAATTCATCGTCAGCACGGCAGATAAATTGATTGATAGTAGCATAGAAAAAGCGATCATCACGTAATGGGTGCGTTTTCAAATTTGCGACGACCCAGTCGCCTTCTTGTAATTCTTCTTTGACGGATTTAGCTTGTTGCGCACCAATGGGTTGGTTGATACTTGGATGATCAACCAAAACTTGCAATTTCTTGTCTTTATTGAACCGCACTTTGGCAATAAAGCGCGTGAGCATTGGCTCAATTAATTCTTCAGGTTCAGCTTGCTCTTTATCGCCTTGCTTTTCAATGGTGGCTTTGATTTTGTCACCATGCATCACTTTTTTCATTGCAGGAGGGGCAATAAAGTAGCTTTTTTTATCGCACTCTAAAAAACCATAAGCTTTATCAGTACTTTTTACCACGCCTTCAACGTGTTCTTTGCTATCGTGGATTTGTTGCTTAAGTTGTGCGAGTAGTGGATTATCTTGGAACATAGTTATATTTAAAAAAGAGAAAAGGCAGACTGAAAAGCCTGCCTAAAAATAGATTGTACGAAAAATTATTCTTCGCCTAATTCGCCCATTGCAGTGATGCTGAAACCTGCATCTACGTGAACGATTTCACCGGTAATACCAGATGCTAAATCTGAGCATAAGAATGCTGCTGAGTTACCCACATCTTCGATAGTAACAGTGCGGCGTAATGCTGCTGTTTTCTCGAATGTAGCAAGCATTTTCTTGAGGTTTTTAATACCTGATGCCGCTAAAGTACGGATTGGACCTGCAGAAATTGCATTCACACGAATACCTTCTTTACCTAAGTCAGCTGCCATTACGCGAGTTGCTGCTTCAAGAGATGCTTTCGCTAAACACATCACGTTGTAGTTAGGAATTGCGCGCTCTGCACCTAAGTAAGAAAGGGTTAATAATGCTGCATTTGGATTTAAGTAAGGACGTGCCGCTTGTGCCATAGCAACGAAGCTGAATGCACTGATGTCGTGAGCGATACGGTAGCCTTCACGAGTTGCTGCGTTTACGTAGTCACCATCTAATTGATCGCCTGGTGCGAATGCAATAGCGTGTACGAAACCATCAAATTTTTCCCAACGTTTGCTTAATTCTGCAAAGCAATTTTGGATGCTTTCATCGGTCGCTACGTCTAAAGGAAGGACGATGTCAGAACCAAATTCTTTTGCAAATTCTTCTACGCGCGGTTGTAATTTATCGTTTAAATAAGTGAAAGCAAGTTCAGCGCCTTGTTCTTTCATTGCTTTTGCAATCCCGTAAGCAATAGAACGGTTGCTTGCAAGACCTGTTACTAAAATACGTTTACCAGTTAAGAAACCCATATTTTTTCCTATGTTTGAGTTAAAAAAATCGACGAGATTATACTTGTTTTGTGTGCTTTCGGCAATCAATCACACCTTGTACCAGTTAGGCGGGATTATCAATATCTTTAAATTCTACATCTAAGCCATATTCAGCTGCTAACCATTCACCTAATGCTTTAATGCCGTAGCGTTCTGTTGCATGGTGACCAGCCGCAAAGAAATGAATACCTTGCTCACGAGCAGAATGAATTGTTTGCTCCGAAACCTCGCCGGTAATAAAGGCATCACAACCTTGTGCTGCCGCTAAATCAATATAGCCTTGTCCGCCACCGGTACAAATGCTTACTTTACGGATTAAGTGCGGTCCATTTTCCGTGCAAATTAACGGTTTACGATGCAGCACTTGTTCAATACGTTGTGCAAATTCTTCAGCGGTAACAGGATCTTTTAACGTTCCCCAAACAGGAATGCTGGTTGCGCTATTTTCTAAAGGTTGAAGATCGCTAATCCCTAATAATTGAGCAAGTTTTGCGTTGTTGCCTAATTCAGGGTGAACATCTAAGGGTAAATGGTAGCCGTATAAATTGATGTCATTCACAAGTAAGGTTTTGATGCGTTTGCCTTTCATACCACGAATACATGGATTTTCACTTTTCCAAAAATAGCCGTGGTGGACAAGAATCGCATCAGCTTGTTGTGCAACGGCATAATCAATCAAATCTTGGCTTGCGGTGACACCCGTGATGATCTTTTTGATCTCTGATTTGCCTTCTACTTGCAAACCGTTAGGGGCGTAATCATTTATTCTGTCTGTGCTAAGTTTTTCGTTTAGTAAACGTTCAAGTTCTAGATTGTTCATCATTTTTGAGAGAAAAGAAAAAGGTGAGATATGGTAAGGGATTTAAAAAAAAATGGCTAGTGCAAAAGGAGTGGGGGGGGAATGCACTAGCCAGTAGTGTGTTTGTAATAAAACAAGTTTACTATCTAAAACGAGATTCATTATATATTTAATTATATAAAGATCAAGAAAAAAATAAGGAAAATTTTCCTTATTTTTCGATATGTCGTTTTTGTGTTCGAAAATAGATGAAAAATCAACCGCACTTATGAATACAAACTTGGCTCATCTTCGGTTGGGCGCGTTTTAAATCGGCGGTGTAGCCACATGTATTGTTCCACACCTTTTAAGATTTCTTTTTCCACAACTTTATTCATTCTTGCAGCGATTGCCGTTTCATCCGAAAGATCGGAAAAATCCACGGGTGGTGAAATACTGACTGTATAGCCTGAGCCGTCTTTGTTACGCAATGGGGCAAAAGGGACGACTTTACAATTTGGTGCTGATTTAAGCAGATAATAACTACCTGTTGTGGTAGCCGCTTCTTGTACAGCAAAGAAAGGCACAAATACCGCATTTTTTCTGCCGTAATCGTGATCGGGCGCATACCAAATGGTTTCACCTTTACGTAAGGCTTTGAGCATGCCTCGCAGATCTTTTCGATTCAGCATGTCTTTGTTTGAACGTAAGCGACCTTTAATTTGTAACCAATCCAGTACAGGATTGTCATTGGGACGATAAACGCCTACGCCAGGATGATGTAAGCCCACAATACGCGCGCCTAATTCAAGGGTAAGAAAATGGACACCCACAAAGATAATGCCGTCTTGGGCGTTTTCTTTTAAATAATTTAACCCTTCAATTTTTGACCATTTTTTGATGCGAGCATCAGACCAAAACCATGCCATACCGGTTTCAATAATTGCCATTCCAACAGCACGTAAGTTCTCTTGCAAAATGGCTTCACGTTCTTGCTCAGGCATTTCTGGGAAGCAGAGTTCAAGGTTTCGGCGAGCAATAGTGGCACGACGTTTTCCCACTTTTAATTTTGAGAAAAGCCAGCCTAAGCCATTGCCAATATGACGTAGAATTGGATAGGGAAGTAACACAAGGCTTCGCCAAATCGCCACACCAAGCCAAAATCCCCAGTATTTAGGGGCTAGAAAGTGCGGTTGAAATTGAGGGAGTTTTTCGTTTTTCATAATTCTTTTCTGGTTAGTTCGGCGTGTAGTTTATCGCAAATTTGAGTTGTGGTAAAATTGCGCCAAATTTTATTATTCCAACAGAGAGATTTCAAAATGGCTCAATATTCTGCCAATTTTAATCAAGCAAAAGTATTAGTGTTAGGCGATGTTATGCTTGACCGTTACTGGTTTGGTGCAACTAATCGTATTTCACCGGAAGCACCGGTTCCTGTGGTTCGTGTGCAAGATAATGAAGAGCGTGCAGGTGGTGCAGCAAACGTGGCAATGAATATTGCTTCTCTTAATGTCCCTGTGCAAATTTTAGGTTTAATTGGTCAAGATGAAACAGGCACAGCCTTAACCAATTTATTACAACATCAAAAAATTGACTGTAATTTTGTAGCATTGAATACTCACCCAACTATTACGAAATTACGTATTTTGTCTCGTCATCAACAATTACTTCGTTTGGATTTTGAAGAAGATTTCCAAAATGTGGAATGTCATGAGTTGCTTGCGAAATTAGACGCGGAAGTGAAAAACTTTGGTGCGTTAGTGCTTTCAGATTATGGTAAAGGCACGTTAAAAGATGTGCAAAAAATGATCCAAATTGCACGCAAAGCGAATGTACCGGTGTTGATCGATCCAAAAGGCACAGATTTTGAGCGTTATCGAGGCGCCACTTTACTTACACCAAATATGTCAGAATTTGAAGCGGTGGTAGGTAAGTGTGATTCTGAAGAAGAAATCATTGAGAAAGGTTTAAAATTAATTTCAGACATTGAATTGACCGCACTTTTAGTGACCCGTTCTGAAAAAGGCATGACACTACTTCGTCCAAATCAAGAGCCATTCCACTTACCAACCGTTGCCAAAGAAGTATTCGATGTAACAGGTGCGGGCGATACGGTAATCAGTGTTCTAGCAACCGCACTTGCAGATGGACGTTCTTTTGAAGAATCTTGCTATTTAGCTAATGTGGCGGCAGGTATTGTGGTCGGTAAATTGGGTACATCAACGGTTTCTACTGTGGAGTTAGAGAATGCGATCCATGGTCGTTCTGAAACCGGCTTCGGTATTATGTCAGAAAGCCAATTAAAAATGGCGGTCGATCATGCTAAAGCGCGCGGTGAGAAAATCGTGATGACAAACGGTTGTTTCGACATTCTTCACCCTGGTCATGTATCTTATTTAGAAAATGCTCGTAAACTTGGTGATCGTTTAATTGTTGCCGTGAATACAGATGGCTCAGTTAAACGCTTAAAAGGTGAAAGTCGTCCAATTAACAATCTGAATGCACGTATGGCAGTATTGGCAGGTTTAGCGTCAGTAGATTGGGTCGTTTCTTTTGATGAAGACACGCCACAACGTTTAATTGGTGAGATTTTACCGGATTTATTGGTGAAAGGCGGTGATTATAAACCTGAAGAGATTGCTGGCAGTAAAGAAGTGTGGGCAAATGGCGGTGATGTTCGTGTATTGAATTTCGAAAATGGCTGTTCAACCACAAACGTGATTGAGAAAATCAAAGCGCTGAAGGACTAATAACTTTATAAAAACAACGGGCAACCTGTTTCACAAGTTGCCCGTTTTTTATTTTAGAATTTATATCGGATATTGCCGAAATAAACGCGTCCTTCTTCTGGGTAACCTGCTTGATAGTAGTAGTTTTTATCAAAGAGGTTCGATACACCCGCTTCTAAACTTAATCCTGAAACCGGTTCATAGATTAATTTCGCATTGCTGTTTCCAAAACCAGAGAGCTTCACGGTTTCACCGCCATCTAAATAATAACGGCCATGTTCCGCTTCTTGGCTCACATAAAGTGAAAGGTTTGGTAATATTTTCCAATCAACAAATGCAAAGAATTTATGTTTTGGCACATTCTTCACAATGGTATCTTGGGTTTTATTTTTTGCATGCGTATAGGTGTAGTTTGCCCCTAACGTTAAATTATCTGTTGCAAAAAGATTCACGGCTAATTCAGCACCTTTAAAGGCTTCTTTGCCTACATTTTGATATTGATTGAGTTTTTTGCTAATCGCGACTTCTTCAATGGCATCTTTTACTTCAGAATAGAAAAGTGCGCTATCCACTCTTAACCAATCGCCAAAGGTATGCATATAACTAGCTTCGTAATGGTAAGCGGTTTCTGGGCTTAAGAATGGATTCTGCTCAGTACGACCAAATCGGCGAGAATAACGTTCTTTCATTGTGGCAAAACGTGTTTTCTTCGCAAAACTTAGCGCAAATTCATCATGTTCAGAGAAATGATGGGCAAATTTGATTTGATAATTAAAGGCGTGTTTATTACCGATATCAAACGGACAAATCGCATTTTTTTGGTGAGTTGATGCACATTGTTTTTCAAATTTCTCTGCACGGTGTGAATCACGTTTGTCGTAGCTGATGCCTGTAATCAGAGAGGTTTGCTCATTAAAACGATGAGTATTTTCTAAACCAAAGCTGTAGGTACGATCTTTATCTACTGCGGTCGGTTCATTATCATTATGTTCGCGATGCACGTCATATTTAATGAGGGTAGAGAATTTTAAGTGGTCTTTGGAGGTTAAATCGCCACCTAAATCAAAGCCTGCACCGTAGGAATAATCACGGTAATAGCTATTAAAGCTTGATTTTTTCTTTTGAGTGCTGAATGTTGCATCATCAAAAGCACGTAGGTCATTTTTAAAGGTGTCATAAAATGCCTTCGTGTTTAATGTGAGATGATGGGCGCCAAATTCAGTATGGGAAAGGAAATAGATACTGTCTTTGTCCCACATCGGCCAGCGCCAATAGCGTTCAAAACTATCAGCGCCAGAATAAAACGGTGATTCTTTGGTGCCTTTTTGTGTAGAGAACGCCAGTGCGTATTCATCATGCTCATTTGGCGTATAAGCGACTTTCAAACTTAATCTTTTATCACGTTGTTTAGAATTTTCTGCTCGACCACCATCATCGCCTTTGGGATTGATTTGTTGATAATGATGAGAAAGTTGTAAGCCTTGTTTTTCAATAAAAGAACCACTTACTTGCGCATAAAATAGTTCTTGTTTAGTGCCTAAATCAAAATCTGTTTTATTGGTTGCTGTACCACCACTTTTACCATGTGAAAAGCCATAGCCAATAGAACCTTCGAAAGGTTGAGTTGGTTTTTTAGAAATTAAATTCACGGCACCACCCATCGTATTTGCGCCATAAAGCACAGAGCTTGCGCCTTTAGAAATATCAATACGAGATAAATCAAAGGTGGTAAAACGACCTAAGTCCATTTCGCCATCATAAGGGACATAAACCGGAATACCATCCATAAATACTGGTACGCGGCGAGCATTAAAACCACGTACTAATAAATTGTATTCGTTGCGTGCGCCGCCATGTTCGACAAACACTCCCGATGTGCTTTTTGCTACATCAGACACCCGATCTTGGTTATTTTTTTGTAATTCAGCCTGGTCAATACGAGCGGTGCTGAGATCACTCGATTTTTCACCGATGATTTCAATTTGACCAAGGGTAAATACATTTTCGGCATAAGCAGGCAAGCAAGCCAAACTAATGGCGATGCAAAGCAGTTTCTTTTCCATTGGAACTTCCTTTTAGGTTAGGGTTGAAGCGTAACTTCAATGCAATGGTGATCGCGGCGAAAATTTTTTCATCATTATGAGGGAAATTTTCTCGCAAAGTGCGGTTAGCATCGCTGAAGTTTATTTTTCCGTTAGCTAATTCGGAGAATAAAATCGAAGGGTTGAGCTGAAGTTGCTCTGCAATTTGCAGAATTGAAAAGTGCTCAAACGTCATGATCAAACGATCTAAATTACAATAGGTAGGATAGCGATTATGTGTCACTAAATCGGTAAATTGTTGCACAATTTTGACCGCTTTATTTTTTCGATTAAAGAAGTGTAAAACCACGCCCAAAATAAGCAGTAACGCCGAACCTAAATGCAACTGAAAGATGCCTTGAATGGGCCACTGAAAGTAGATCCCTAAGCCGCTGAACAAGATGCCTACCAATCCTGCAATGAGCATAGAAAGCAAGCAAAACTTATAAATCACATCCCATTTCATTTTTTCACCTTTAGCTATGAATAATAAATGTTATATAATAAAAAACATAACGATGACATTCTACCAAAATTTATTTACTATGTTAAAAAATATATAGCGTTAAAATAAAGTCATCTCATTTTAAATCGCTAAAAGAGGAAAGAATATGAAAAAATGGATAGGTATTGCACTTGTGCTTTGTGTATCAACCAGTGCATTTGCAACAGAAGAAATCGCTTATTTGGCGGGGGAATTACCTCCGTCAGCTAAAATTGAAAAAGTATTAAGTGCGGGTAACCCAGCTGATGTGTTGCTCCTTTCAAGCGCGCCCAATAAATTACAGGGATTGGCGGGATTTAATATGGAAAAACGTGGAAAATTGTTTCCTTCAGCACAACAATCTTTACCAACCTTAGGGAAAATTGCCGGAAAAGGCAGCACGCTCTCGCCAGAGAAAATTGTGGCATTGCAACCGAATTTAATTATTGATGTAGGCAATGTTACCCCAAACTATATCGATCAAGCCAAACGGACTTTTGACCAAACAGGTGTACCTTATTTGCTGCTAGACGGCAAACTCAGTGAAACACCCACTACTTTGCGTTATTTAGGGAAAGTGTTAGGCGTAGAAAATCTTACAGAACCTCAAGCGAGGTATGCTGAAGAAACCCTTAAACAAGCGGTCGAAAATGCCTCTAAATTGACCAAAACCTTCTATTTAGCTCGTAGTGCAGATGGCCTACAAACAGGGCAAAAAGGCTCAATTCATACAGAAGCCATTGAAATCGTGGGTTTAAAAAATGTGGTGGAAGGCGCTCATAAAGGGCTTACACAGGTTTCGATGGAGCAACTTTTATTATGGAATCCGGATGTGATTTTCAGCCAATACCCAGAGTTTTTGCAAACCTTAAAAGAGAATCCGCAATGGCAACAGTTAAGTGCGGTCAAAAATGGACAAGTTTTTTTAATCCCGAATAATCCATTTGGTTGGTTAGATTCGCCACCTAGTGTGAACCGTTTGCTTGGGGTGCGTTGGGTCTCGCATTTAGTTAGCGGTAAACCTATGACTGAATTTACAAAAGAAGTGAAAACGTTTTATTACGTGTTCTATCAGATTGAATTAACCCTAGAACAAGCGACTCAATTGCTACATGATGTGAAATAGTTATGCCGTATTTTATTCAACGTAATCCCAAACTCTTTTTCACTTCGTTAGTGATTTTATTAGGCGGCACCATTTTGTTTTCGTTGAATGTGGGGCGATTTCCGATTTCTCCCCTTCAACTGGGACAAGCGATTCGCTGTGTATTTGAAACGGAATGCCAAACGCCTTCTTCTGTTGAAACAGTACTTTGGCATATTCGTACCCCGCGTATTTTTGTCGCCTGTTTAGTGGGTGCCGCATTAGCCGCCGCAGGTGCGACTTATCAAGGGATGTTTAAAAATCCGTTGGTTTCTCCTGATATCTTAGGGGTTTCAAGCGGTGCGGGGCTTGGTGCGTCATTGGCGATTTTCTACAATTTACCGATGTTTTACGTGCAGCTTTTTGCCTTTAGTGGCGGTATCTTGGCAGTGTTATGTGTTTCGATGGTTGCATCAAGAAGCCGTAATCAAGATCCCATTTTGGTCTTAGTGCTTTCGGGGATTGCTATCGGTTCATTACTTGGCGCGGGCATTTCATTGTTAAAAATTTTAGCCGATCCTTTCACCCAATTACCTTCGATTACCTTTTGGTTATTAGGCAGTTTTACGGCTGTTGGCGTAAAAGAATTAAGTCAACTTACCCCTATTTTAATACTCGGTATTCTGCCGCTTTTCTTATTGCGTTGGCGCTTAAATCTGCTCGCTTTAGAAGAAGATGAAGCGAAAAGCCTCGGTATTCCTATCCAACGCACACGCTATATTTTGATCATTTTCACCACACTTTGCACAGCAAGTGCGGTCTCTATTACGGGGATTATTGGCTGGGTTGGTTTGCTTGTGCCCCATATCGCGCGATTATTAGTAGGTGCCAATTTCATTTTATTGCTGCCAACATCGTTGTTACTTGGTGCGAGTTTTTTACTTCTCACAGATACACTCGCCCGTACTGTTGCAAGTATTGAACTCCCAATAGGAATTTTAACCTCTGCTTGTGGTGCACCGTTTTTCCTCTATTTATTGTTGAGAGGGCGAAAATGAATTTAATTGAAACTCAACAATTGACGATTGGTTATGGCAATAAGCCTTTGTTAGATAAGATCAATTTTGCACTGAAACCTCAGCAAATTTGCTGTTTACTTGGCGCCAATGGGGCGGGGAAAAGTACTTTCTTAAAAACCTTACTAGGTTTGCAACCTGCACTCAATGGGCAAATTCTCTTTCAAAACCGACCGCTTGCCACATATTCTGCCACTGAATTAGCTCGCGAAATTGCTTATGTGCCGCAAGCTCATGCACAGCTTTTTCCTTTTCTGGTACAAGATATGGTGTTAATGGGGCGATCTGCTTATCTAAAATGGTATCAAACCCCAAGAGCTGAAGATAAAGATCTTGCCCTTGCGGCTTTAGCGGAATTGCAAATAACCCATCTTGCTAAACGTTATTACCATGAACTCAGTGGGGGCGAAAAACAACTCGTGCTCATCGCCCGAGCCATTGCACAACAGGCGAAATTGTTGATTATGGACGAACCAACAGCCAGTCTTGATTTCGGTAACCAAATTCGGGTGTTGGAAAAAATTAAGCAATTACAGCATCAAAATATTGCCTTACTAATTACCACTCACAATCCACAACAAGCGGTCTATTTAGCCGAAAATATTGCAATGCTCGATCAAGAATTTGGTTTTCAGCAAAGTGAAAAAAGTGAACTGATGACCTTTGAAAACCTCGCCAAAATTTACCGCACTTCAGTTCAGGAATTGCAAAAACATCTCAATTTATAAAAGGATAAATTGGTTTGCAATAAATCCGCTATAATTTAATTTATATAAAGATTATGCTATGTTCCATTCAATTTAAATAAGGAGTTTAAATGAAAAAGTTAGCCACTTTAGCCGCCTTAATGGCAATGACACTCTCCAGCCAAGCTGCTGATCTTTATCTTTATGCTGGCGCGGGTTTAAAAGAGCCAGTAGAGAAAATTGTAAAACAATTTGAGCAAAATACGGGCAATAAGGTCACCGTGGAATACGGCGGTTCAGGTCAAATTTTGGCACGTTACAACCAAGTGAAAACCGGCGACTTATTTTTATCTGGTTCGGCAGATTATGTCGAGAAATTAGCTCAAGATAATCAAGTTAAAGCTGTTGAACCGTTGGTTTTACATATTCCAGTAATGGCGGTACGCAAAGATAAAAGTGCAAATATTCATTCTTTTAAAGATCTTGCCGAAAGTAACTTACGTTTGGGAATTGGTGATGCCAAGGCGATGGCATTAGGTAAAGGGGCAGAGAAAATCTTTGAGCTATCGGGTTATCAACAGGCGTTGAATGAAAAAGTGGTTGTGAAAGCCGCTACCGTAAAACAGTTGATGATGTATCTATTGAATGGTGATGTGGATGCGGCAGTTGTCGGACGTTCTGGCGCGTGGAAAGTGCGCGATAAAGTGGAAATCTTGCCAAACCCACAAGGCACACCGCAAGAAAAAGTGACCTTAGCGTTACTTTCATCTTCGGTACATCCAACGGAAGCTAAACAGCTATTTGATTTTTTCCATACAGAAGGCGTGAAATATTTTACCGATGAAGGCTTCTTACCGGTTAAATAAAAGCCTCAGTTTAAAGTTAGCACTGCTCCCCTTAATGTTGTTATTTTTAACGGTGTTGGGAACGGTGCTTGCTTTAATTGGGCAATTAAATTGGCATTTTTTCAAACAGGTGTTGTTTGATCATGAACTGTACTTTGCCTTAATGCTTTCTTTAGGGACTTCGCTCTTTTCGCTAGTTGTTGCATTGTTAATTGCATTACCTGCCGCTTGGGTGATGAGTCAAATTCGCCTACCTCTACAAAAGCTAATTGATACTGTGCTGGACTTACCGATGGTTTTGCCACCCTTAGTCACGGGTTTAAGTCTACTTTTGTTGTTCGGTTCAGAAGGTTGGCTGAGTTCGCTGATTCCAGAGATTAGTCGTTGGATTTTTAGCCCGATTGGTATTGTGGTGGCGCAAAGTTATATTGCCACCTCAATTATGTTGCGTAATGCTCGCGGGGTTTTCAGTCATTTTGATGATGGTTATCGGCTTGCCGCCTATAACTTAGGTTTAACACCTTGGCAAAGCTTGCTTAAAGTTGAGCTCCCTATGTGTTGGAAACCTTTGCTGTGTGGGGCAATTTTGGCTTGGGCGCGCGCCATCGGTGAATTTGGTGCGACCTTAATGCTAGCCGGCGCCACCCGTTTTAAAACAGAAACCCTGCCGGTGGCTGTATATCTCAATATTTCCAGCGGTGATTTTGAAATTGCGATTGGGGCAGCCTTATGGCTTTTAATGATTTCAGCCTGTTTGCTTTTTTTATTACGCGTGCTTAATCGGGAACTTTAGGATGTTACAAATTCAACATTTACAGGTTGGTATTTTAAAGGATATTAGCCTAACGGTTGCAAATGGTGAATCGGTGGCGATTGTTGGACAATCGGGAAGCGGAAAAACCACGCTTCTCAATGCCATTGCCGGTTATTCGGATTATCAGGGGAGTATTGCATTTAACCAATGTCCTTGGGATAACCTTGCCTCTTGGGAAAGACGTTGTCGCTATTTAAATCAACGTTTGTACCTTTTTCCCCATAAAACCGTAAGTGGAAACTTAAGTTTAGCGAAACCGAAAAGCACAAGACAGGAGCAACTTGATTTATTGGCACAGTTGAACATTGATGCGTTGATCGATCGTTATCCGCATCAATTATCGGGCGGCGAGCAACAGCGCGCAGCATTGGCACGGGCGCTAATCAATCCACCGGATGTGATGCTATTAGATGAGCCATTTTCATCATTGGATTGGCAAACCCGTCAACAGATTTGGCAAAACGTAAAAAGCTTGCTCAAAGCCTTCAATCTCACCACATTATTGGTGACCCACGAGCCTAAAGAAGCAGATTTTCTAGCGGATAGACAAATTCATTTACATTTAGGGCGATTAATTTAAGGACAAACTATGATTTATTTCTCAGACAAAGAACTCGATGATTTTTTATTGGAAGATATTTATCGCGGCGACTTAACCACGCACGCATTAGGGCTAGAAAAAGTCCCTGCAAAAATTGAATTCAAACGTAAAAATGCCGGCGTGGTGGCGGGGATTTCAGTAGCAGAACGATTACTGAAAAAATTAGGCATTACGCCTCAGGTTTATGTGAATGAAGGGGAAGCCGTTGAAGCCGGTGCTTTATTGCTAAGTGCGGTCGATTCTGCGGATAAATTACAGCAGGCATGGAAAGTGGTGCAGCTTGTATTGGAATGGTCTTGTGGCGTGGCGCAATACACGGCGGAGATGATTGCTAATGCCAAAGCCATTAATCCGCATGCGGCGGTGGCTTGTACCCGTAAAAGCATTCCAAATACCCGTAAACTGGCGACCAATGCAGTGCTGGCAGCTGGCGGACATATTCATCGTCAAGGCGTGAGTGAAACCTTACTGGTTTTCACTAACCATCGTAATTTATTGGTTGAACCGAATAACTGGGCATATATCGTGGAAACCTTGAAGCGTGAAGCGCCAGAAAATAAGGTTACCCTTGAAGCAGACAATTTTACACAATTTGAACAAATGATTATCGCCTCTCCCGATATTATTCAGCTAGATAAATGGTCGGTTGAAGACGTGAAAGCGGCTTTAGATCTCATCAAAGCACAAGGCAGAAATATTACGCTTTCCGTCGCAGGTGGGGTGAATAAAAATAATGTGGCAGATTATGCCAAGTTAGGCATTAATTTATTTATTACCTCCGCGCCTTATTATGCGGCACCAGAAGATATTAAAGTGGTGATTAGCAAAGCATAGTTGTTTAGTTTAGATCATCAATTGTTTTGTATATCTCGCTATATATTTTATTGTATAATTTAACTCCATTTTCATTTTAAGGATAACTTATGAAATTTAACCGCTTGTTTGTTGCTGCTTTGTTCGGCATTTTCTCTACATCGGCGTTGGCTGATCGTGTTGTAACTGACCAATTAGATCGTCAAGTGACCATTCCCGATCATATTCAGCGTGCTGTGGTATTACAGCATCAAACTCTCAATATCGCCGTGCAATTAGATGCCACCAAACAAATTGTTGGGGTATTATCAAATTGGAAAAAACAACTGGGGCAAAATTATGTGCGTTTAGCGCCAGAATTAGAAAAAATGGCCATGCCGGGCGATTTAAATTCAGTCAATATTGAAAGCTTGTTGGAATTAAAACCGGATGTGGTATTTGTTACCAACTATGCACCACCGGAAATGATTAAACAAATTGCGGATACCGGTATTCCAGTGATTGCTATTTCGCTACGAACTGGCAGTGATAAAGATAAACTTAATCCAACTTTGGCTGATGAAGATAAAGCTTATAACGAAGGCTTAACTCAAGGTATTGAGTTGATTGCTCAAGTGTTTGAAAAAGAACAACAAGGAAAAGAATTAGTTAAAGCCGCATTTGCGAATCGTAAAATGTTGGCGGAACGTTTGGGAGACATTCCTGCGGAGAAACGAGTGCACACCTATATGGCTAACCCAGATTTAAATACCTATGGTTCGGGTAAATATACTGGTTTAATGTTGGAACATGCTGGTGCGTATAATGTCGCAGCGGCAACGGTGAAAGGTTTTAAACAGGTTTCCATGGAAAATGTGCTTGAGTGGAATCCAGCAGTGATTTTGGTGCAGGATCGTTATCCTAAAGTGGTATCACAAATTAAAGAAGATGTGGCTTGGGCTAATATTGATGCAGTGAAAAATAACCAAGTGTTTTTAATGCCGGAATATGCGAAAGCTTGGGGTTATCCGATGCCGGAAGCCTTAGCATTAGGCGAAGTTTGGTTAGCAAAATCGCTATATCCGCAAAAATTCCAAGATATCGATTTAGATAAAATGGTGAACGACTACTATTTAAAATTCTATCGTCAACCGTATAACAATGGTAAATAAACATTCCAAATTGATGGGCGTATTGCTCATTGTCTTGGTTGCGAGCGCCCTGATTTCGTTAGGAATCGGGCGTTATGCTTTATCCTTAGAGCAGATTTTGCAAATTTTAACGGCAAAATTGACCGCACTTCCTATTGACCCAATCCATCAGCAGGTTATTTTCCAAGTTCGTTTACCGCGTATTTTATCTGCTCTTTGTGTGGGGGCTGGATTAGCCTTAAGTGGCGCGGCATTGCAGGGTATTTTTCGTAATCCGTTGGTGGATCCGCATATTATTGGCGTGACCTCTGGTTCTGCATTTGGTGGCACACTAGCCATCTTTTTTAGTTTGAGTCTGTATGGCTTATTTGCCAGTACGATTTTTTTCGGTTTAAGTACGCTAGTGCTCGTTTTTTTATTTAGCGTAAAGTTTGGCCGAAGAAGTTTGCTGATGCTGATTTTAATCGGGATGATTTTGAGCGGGCTGTTTTCTGCATTAGTGAGCCTGTTGCAGTACGTTTCTGATACCGAAGAAAAATTACCAAGTATTGTGTTTTGGTTGATGGGCAGCTTCGCCACGGCTAATACGGAAAAATGGCTGTTTTTCTTCGTGCCTTTTGTGTGTTGTTCGACATTGTTGCTGAAACTGAGCTGGCGTTTAAATTTGCTTTCTTTAGAGGATAAAGAAGCGAAAGCATTAGGGGTAAAAGTTGGGCGATTACGCTGGTTGGTGATTGCCCTTAGCGGAACATTAGTCGCTTGCCAGGTGGCTATTAGCGGCAGTATCGGCTGGGTTGGCTTGATCATTCCACATATTAGTCGCATGTTGGTCGGTGCTAATCACCAACGTTTATTGCCTTGTACGATGCTAGTGGGGGCTATTTATATGCTGTGGGTGGACAATGCGGCTCGCGCGTTGACCGACAATGAAATTCCGATCAGCATTTTAACTGCGCTTATTGGCGCACCTTTATTTGGCATATTGGTTTATCGTTTAAAACGAAATGGAGCGATGCGTGACTGATTTGATTAAAGTAAATGATCTTGCATTTGCTTATGAAAAAAACAACCTGCTTTTTCAACATCTCAATTTTGCTTTACAGGCAAGAGAGATTCTCGCGATTTTAGGACAAAATGGTTGTGGCAAAAGTACCTTGTTAGATCTGTTACTTGGCATCCATCGCCCCTTACAAGGCAATATTCAGCTGAATGACTCGATAGGTTTTGTCCCGCAATTTTTCAGTGCACCTTTTGCCTATTCGGTATTGGATATTGTGTTAATGGGGCGTTCAAACCATATTGCCACCTTTAGTAAGCCTAAACCACAAGATATTGAAGTGGCGTTACAAGCGTTAGCTGATTTACAGTTGCAGCATTTAGCCGAGCAAGATTTTGCTTCACTTTCAGGTGGACAACGTCAGTTGATCTTGATTGCACGTGCCATTGCATCTGAATGCCGTTTAATGCTGTTGGATGAACCCACTTCAGCGCTTGATTTAGCCAACCAAGATGCGGTGTTATCACTTTTAAGACAATTAGCGAAAAAGCACGGCCTGGGAATTATTTTCACCACGCATCAACCTAATCATGCACAAGCGATTGCGAATAAAACGCTTTTGATCAATCGGAATTTTATTCGCTTTGGACAAACGGATGAGATATTAACTTCTGAAAATCTGACCGCACTTTTTCATTTACCGATGATCGTTGAACAATCGCAATATCAACAGCAACCGTTTAGCCATTTTGTGCCGGTTTATGAGGTTTTGTTAGAAGGAAAGAGAGATGAATAAACTCACTATTTATAGTGCGGGAAGCTTCCGATATGCCTTATTGGAGCTTACTCGTGCATTTAAGCAATGTCATGAAGTGGAAATTGAATGCATATTGGGGCCCGCTGGGTTGTTGAAAACGCGCATAATACAAGGAGCGTTAGCTGATCTTTTTATTAGTGCGAATTCAGAAAATGTATCGGCACTAGGGCGTCGAGTTTTTCAGCAGCAGGTGTTAACTTATAATCAACTTATGCTGACAACAAAGAATAAGCCAGAATTTCAGCGAGATACCCTTGAGCTACTTTTTGATGATCAATATCGATTAGCCACGTCAACGCCAGTTTGTGATCCTTGCGGTGATTATGCTTGGCAGCTTTTTGACCTTATTGAAAAAGATTATCCTGAACAAGGTAAAAGGTTAAAATCGAAGGCATTGAAATTGGTCGGAGGAACAGAAAATCAAGTTGTCATACCTCCAGGTGAAATGGCTTCACATTATCTCTTGAAAAACGATTATGCGGATATGATGTTGGGCTATGCGCATTATCAGACAAGATTAGAAAATTTGGGGATGCTTTGTCATGCATTGCCATCTGAATATGATATTTGCGCAGAGTATGTCCTTGCTATGCTGAATGATGCCGCATTGACGCAACGATTTTATCAATTTTTATTGAGCGAGCATGCGCAAGACATTATTCGTAAGAATGGATTTAAAAATGATTAAACATTTAAGAGGAACAGCGTAATAATTCCTTGCTTTTATTGGCTTCAATCGTTAAAATTCAGGCTCCTTGTCATCGCTGAGTTAGAGATCGGCGAATGATGTATTAATAACACTACCTTTTAGGAGTAAAAAATGTCTCTAAGTACTGAAAAAAAAGCAGCAATCGTTGCTGAATTTGGTCGCGATGCGAAAGATACTGGTTCTTCTGAAGTTCAAATCGCATTATTAACTGCACAAATCAACCACTTACAAGCTCACTTCGCTGAGCACAAAAAAGACCACCATGGTCGTCGTGGTTTATTACGTATGGTTTCTCGTCGTCGTAAACTTTTAGACTACTTAAAACGTACTGATCTTGCTTTATACCAAAGCACTATCGCTCGTTTAGGTTTACGTCGCTAATTTTTATTACGATAGTAAAAATAAAAGCCTTCGGATTACCGAGGGCTTTTTTATTTTCTGCATATTGGAAGATAAAAAAACGGTCAAAAATTTGACCGCTCTTTTTTAGTTATTAGTTCGCAATGCCTTTATGACGAAGCAATGCGTCTAATTGAGGTTCACGTCCACGGAAGCGTTTGAATAAGACCATTGGTTCTTCAGAGCCACCACGAGTGAGAATTTCATCCAAGAAAGATTTACCCGTAATTGGATTAAAAATCCCTTCTTCTTCAAAGCGAGAGAACGCATCTGCAGATAGCACTTCAGCCCATAAATAGCTGTAATAACCGGCCGCATAACCGCCTGCAAAGATATGGCTAAAGCTATGTGGTGTTCTTGCCCATTCAACACCTTTAATCACGGCAACTTTATCTTTCACCGCTTTTAAGGTATCAAGGACTTGATCAGCTTTACCCACTTCAAAAGTATGATGAAGGGTAAAATCAAACAAGCCAAATTCAAGCTGGCGTAACACAAACATCGCTGCTTGGTAGTTTTTTGCTTTGAGAAGTTGATTTAATTTTTCTTCTGGCAATGGTTCGTGCGTTTCAAAATGACCAGAAATAAAATCAAGCGCTTCTTTTTCCCAACACCAGTTTTCCATAAATTGACTTGGAAGTTCTACTGCATCCCAAGGTACACCATTGATACCCGCAACATCCGGCACATCAACTTTGGTGAGCATATGGTGAATGCCGTGACCAAACTCATGGAAGAGAGTTGTGACTTCATCATGGGTGAATAGTGCAGGTTTATCACCAATAGGCGCGTTGAAGTTACACGTTAAATAAGCAACTGGTTTTTGAATTGAACCGTCAGCATTACGTTTTCTACCGATACAATCATCCATCCATGCGCCGCCACGTTTATTTTCACGTGCATAAAGATCGAGATAGAAACTGCCACGTACTTCATCGGTTTCATCAATTAAATCAAAGAAACGCACATCTTTATGCCAAGTATCTACGCCAAAACGTTCAACTGCACGAATATTAAAAATACGTTTAATTAATTCAAATAAGCCCGAAATAACGCGATCTTCAGGGAAATAAGGACGAAGTTCTTCATCATTGATCGCATATAAATGTTGTTTTTGTTTTTCAGAGTAGAAACTGATATCCCAAGGGGCAAGTTCCGTTACGCCAAATTCTTTTTCACAATAAGCTTTAAGTTCTGCTAATTCTTTCTCACCTTGCGCTTTTGAACGATCTGCAAGGTTATTTAAGAAATCTAACACTTGTTGTGGATTTTCTGCCATTTTGGTCGCAAGTGAGCGTTCAGTATAGGTATTGAAACCTAGCAATTTCGCTAGTTCCACGCGTAACGTCATGATTTCTTCAATGATCGCCGTGTTATCCCATTTGCCTGCATTCGGACCTTGATCAGAAGCGCGAGTCGCATAAGCACGATACATTTCTTCGCGTAATGCTGCATTTTCACAATAGGTCATAATAGGTAAATAACTTGGAATTTCTAACGTAAAACGATAGCCTTTTAAGCCTTTACTTTCAGCAGATTGTTTTGCTGCAAGTAATGCAGATTCAGGAAGCCCCGCTAATTGGCTTTCATCTTCAATGACTTTTTCCCAACCCATGGTGGCATCGAGTACATTATTGCTAAATTGTGCACTTAATTCTGATAAACGAGTCACAATCTCGCCATAACGTTTTTGTTTTTCTTCAGATAAACCGATACCTGAAAGCTCAAAATCACGCAGTGCGTTTTCAATCGCTTTCTTTTGCGCCACTGAATAAGTGGCAAATTCAGGACTATTTTTTAAGGCTAAATAAGCATTGTATAAGCCTTTGTGTTGACCCACCCAAGTGCTGTATTCAGAGAGTAGTGGTAAGCAGGCTTGGTACGCATCACGTAATTCAGGGCTGTTTTTAACTGAATTTAAATGAGAGATTGGTGACCAAGCACGGCTTAGGCGTTCGCCAGCTTCAGAAAGCGGTTCAATAAAATTTTCCCAAGTAAAGTGCGGTTGTTTTAAAACTTGTTCAATGGCTTGACGATTTTCTTCGATGAGTTCTTGGATTGCCGGTTGAATATGTTCTGGTTTGATTTGAGAAAACGGAGGTAAGCCTTCAATATGAAGTAATGGATTAGACATAAATATTCCTTTTGCTAACTGTTTCTTTAGTAAATTGCGACAAATTCTATAATATCAAGGTTGAAAAATCTAAAAAATCAGTAATAATTGCGTATCACTTTTATTTAGGAATGATGATGAACGACGCGTTATTGTTTTCTGGCTTAATCACGTTTTCGGTTATAGTCGGTTTTGTTGCACTTAAATTCTTCCCCAAAAATCCTTTAATTAAAGCTATTTATATTGTACTTGGTTGTATTTCTTTGGTTTTAGGCGTGATTGGTATTTTTCTACCCATTCTTCCGACAACACCTTTTTTGTTGCTAACACTTTATTCTTTTGCGCAAGGTTCATCTCGCTTAGAACGTTGGTTTTTAGAGACAAAGCTTTATCAAAAGTATCTGAAGTCTTTTAATGAACGTCGTGCATTAACAAAAAAAGCAAAAATTTCTATTCTGACCTTTTCAACTACAATGCTTTTAATTGGCTTTTACTTTACCCCAAGTGTAGTGGGGCGAACGATCATTGCCATTTTAATTGCGGTAAAATATTGGTTCTTTTTCTTTTGGATTAAAACAGAAGACGTTGAAAATGGATAATGCTTTCCTTACTTGGCTTAAAAGTGCGGTCATTTTCGGTATTGTTTTTGGATTGAGTGGTTGTGATAAATTAAACAGTCCTAAATCTACAAACACGGCAGCAGAAGAGCAACCAACACAAAGTCAGTCTATCGAACAAGAAAATACATCAAAACCGAGTAGGACTTTACTGACTCGGGCGTTTACTCATACTCCTTCTTTTGAGCCTTGGTTTGTGCGTTATCCGGAACAAGAAAACTTATTGCGTGATTTATATGAAGGTTTAACCGCTTATGATTCGGAAGGGCGAATCGTGCCGGGTATCGCAGAAAGTTGGCAAACGAAAGATAACAAAACCTGGATCTTTACCTTGCGAGAAGGGCTTCGTTGGTCAAATGGCGATCCTTTAGTTGCTCAGGATGTCATGCTTTCTTGGCAAGCATTGTCTCAATCAAATAGTCCATTAAGATCTTATTTGGCTTATCTTAATCTAAAAAATGCGAAAGGCGTTTTAGAAAAAAATAAACCTTTTAAGAGCTTAGGCATTTATGCAGAAAATGACCGCACTTTACGTATTGAGCTTGATAAACCAACACCATATTTACCGGAAATGTTGGCGCATATTAGCCTCGTGCCACAATATAGCGATCCTGATTCTCCAGTGACAAACGGGGCTTATATGATCGAAAGTGAAAGTGTGAAAAGCATACACTTAACTAAAAATCCCTATTATTGGCAGAAAAATAATGTGGCTTTTGAGCGTGTAGAATATTTGCCTTTTATCGCCACTAAATTATCTGACTTTGATGTGGTAGTTGATGTACCAGAAGTGAACGCGGACCTTCAACATTTTCCGCAGCTTTGTGGATATTTTTATGAATTTAATCTGAAAGATCCTAAAGTTGCTAAGGCAGATGTGCGTAAGGCGATTGCTTCGTTGGTTTCGGTTACGAATATTGTGAATAATGAGATTCCAGCGGCAATTCCGAGTTCGTATTTTTTACCGAAAGCCATGTTAAATGGACAAGATTCAAGATGGGAGCCTGTTGTTGCCGAGCAGTTATTGGCTCAAAATAAAATTGATGAAAAACATCCGCTACATTTAAATGTGCTCTATGATGATGCCCCCTTGCATGTGAATATTGCGCAACGTTTAGTGGGGCAATTGACGCAGTCCGATATGTTGCGCGTGGATGCTCAACCAGTCAATTGGCAAACATTACAGACTAAGCGCCAAAAAGGGGATTTCCAAGTCATTCGTTCTGGCTGGTGCGCAGACTTTAATCATCCTATGGCATTCTTGGGTTTGTTCTATTCTAAAAGTCCCGATAATAAAAATGGCTATGCCAATGCGGAATATGACCAACTTTTTGAGCAAGCATTGAAAAGCTTAAATGAAAAAGAGCGGTCAGAAATTTACTTAAAATTAAGTGAGAAGATCCAACAGGAAAACCTTGCTTTACCGCTTTTCCAATACACCACGCCAGTTTATCTTTCTCCAACTATTATGGGGGCGAAGAAAAATCCAGTGGGCGTCATTTACAGTAAGGATCTATGGCGAAAAGTTGAAAGCTAAAGCTGATTAAGAAAGTTGTTCATGATTTGGTGAACAACTTTTTTATTAAATTTTATGAAAAGCGTAGAGTAACACTATTTACTTTTTATTTTTATGCGATACAATACACAACAAATCAACCTAGAGGGAAATCCTTATGTTAAAAATGAATGATTTGGTTAAGCTTAGTCAGACACCAAAATCCACGGTGCTGTACTATGTGAAAGAAGGTTTGTTGCCAGAGCCGGTGAAAGATAAACCGAATTTTCATCTCTATGATGAACATTGTGTGAAGTTACTCAGCTTTATTAAATATCTACAAAGTAATTTCAATGCGACGATTTCACAAATTAAAGCACTTTTTGCACATCCTCATTTTGATTGGAATAATCCTTATGAAAGCCTTATTGGATTATTGGATATCATCATGGGGGCAGAAAATGAGGTATTCACTATTGAGCAATTATGTGAAGAATTTCATCTTTCCGCTAAACAAATCGAAGACATGGTAGCGGAAGGCTTATTGAATCCTCGTGAAGGCATTTTTACGGCAAAAGAACGCGATATTTTGGCGATCTTGGCTCGTTGTGATGAAGCCGAAATGGATGTAGTGAAAGCTTATTTGGCTGCAGCAAAAATGTTAGCGGAAAAAGAGGTAAATGTGACTTTAGCGGCATTAGCTAATAGCGAACAAAAAGATGAAAAATTAAAACATTTATTTGATTTGTTGTTGGTGTTAAAACCTTATCTCTTAAATATGAAAACCTTCAATCTTTATCAAGCGGAGAGTGCGAAATGAAACTCTTAAAATATGCTGGCTTTGTGCCTTATTTAGCCATTGCCTTTATTAATGCCAGTGTGGATTTGGCACATAAAATTACCATTCAAAATGTATTATTGAAAAGCTTTTCAGGGGAGAGTTTGGTGGTTTTAACGGCATTAATTAATGCGATGATTTTATTACCGTTTATTTTCTTGTTTTCCCCTTCGGCATTTATCAACGATAAATTTTCTCGCACCAATGTGATCCGTTACAGCAGTTTAGCGGCTGTGGTGATCAGTGCGGGGATTTTAGTGAGTTATATGACGGGAATGTTTGCGCTTTCCTTTGTACTCACATTGATTTTGGCAGCGCAAAGTGCGGTCTATTCTCCAGCCAAATATAGCATTATTAAATCGATTGTGGGCACTGAAAATATCGGTATGGCAAACGGTGTGATTCAAGCGCTCACTATTGTGGCTATTCTATTTAGTTCTTTTGCATTTTCTTTCTTCTTTGAAGCACATTATGTGGCATCAGATGATCCGAATGAAGTATTACAAAGTGTTTGGGTGATAGGTGTGGCGTTAGTATTGCTGAGTGCATTAGAAGCCTATTTTGCTTTTAAAATCCCATTCTTTAAGCAAGAAGCTGAGAATACAGAAGGTCAGTTTGATATGAGAAAATACCTTTCTTTAGGGTATTTAAAAGATAACGTTCGCACATTAAAAGCAGATCAAAATATTTGGTTGAGTGTTATTGGATTAAGCCTATTTTGGGGCGTGTCACAAATTATTGTGGCGGCATTCCCTGCGCATTATAAAGCGATGTTCAATGAAGATAATGCGGTTGTCATTCAAGCGATTTTAGCGGTGAGTGGAATAGGGCTTGCACTTGGTTCATATCTTGCTGGACGTGCTTCTCGTTTGCATATTGAGTTAGGTATTGTGCCGCTTGGTGCATTGGGTATTTGTGCATCATTATTCTTCTTAACCCTAGCCCAAAGTGGGGTGGTATTAGCACTTTGTTCTTTTGTCTTTGGTTTCTCTGGCGGTTTATTAATCGTGCCATTAAATGCGACCATTCAGTATTTTGCACCGGAGAAAATCAGCGGCAAAATCATGGCAGGTAACAACTTTGTACAAAACGTGTTTATGGTGGTTTTTTTGCTATTAAGTATTGTTTTTGTACAATTTAATGTTTCGACTCAAGGTTTATTCTTAATGACGTCTGCTGCATGTTTTGCTGCGAGTCTATATACCATGTCGAAAGTCCCCCATTTATTTACGCGTTTATTTCTACTCTTTGCGTTAAAAGCAAATTACCGTTTTCATGTGGATGGGTTAAAAAATCTTCCACAAAGTGGTGGCGTGTTGTTATTAGGTAACCATATTAGCTGGATTGACTGGTTGGTGTTACAAGCGGCTAGCCCTCGCGCGATTAAATTTGTGATGTATCGCCCAATTTACAACAAATGGTATCTAACTTGGTTCTTCCGTATTTTTAAAGTGATCCCAATTGGTGCTGGCTCAAGTCGTGAATCTATTGAAACCATTCGTGAATATTTAGCGCGTGGTGAAGTGGTAGCGTTATTTCCAGAAGGTCATATCAGCTATAACGGCCAAATCAATGAGTTCCAAAAAGGCTTTGAGCACGTATTAAAAGATTTGGAGAATGTGACGACTGTACCTTTCTATTTACGTGGATTGTGGGGCAGCAGCTTCTCTCGTGCGGATTCTTTCTATAAGAATTTAACTAAACGCCAAGGTAAACGTGAAATTTTAGTAGCATTTGGTAAACCAATTTATGGCTTTATTGATGCGACAGCCATGAAGCAAAAAGTACTCGAACTTTCTTTCTCAGTATGGGAAAAAGTCATGAGTAAACGTAAACCGCTGATGCACCATTGGTTGAATTCGGCAAAATCAAATTTATTCAAAGAAGCCGCGGTGGATGCGCAAGGCACTAAACTGAATAACTTGAAATTTATTGCTGCCGTGTTGATATTTGTGAAAATCTTAAAAGCGGCTTTAGGAAATGAAAAAAATGTCGGCGTGTTATTACCAAGTTCATCAATCGGAGCAATTATTAATATGACCCTAATGGTGATGGGTAAAGTACCGGTAAATTTAAACTACACGCTAAGTCCTGAAGTGATGGAAAAAGCCTTGAAAAAAGCCAATATTTCGCAAGTCATTACCTCTGAAAAATTCTTGGATAAATTGAACGCAAAAGGTTTTGACTTTAGCCAAGTGGTGGCGGATAAAGCCCTCTTTATGGAAAATTTAGGAAAATCGATCACTAAAGCCAATAAAGTGCTGTCATTTTTAACCGCGTTTTTGGCGCCACAATGGTGGATTAAATTACGCTACTTTGCAGAGGTAAGCTTGGAAGATAATGCCACCATCCTATTCAGTAGTGGTAGTGAAGGTGATCCGAAAGGCATTGAATTAAGCCATAAAAATTTACTGACGAACATTAAACAGATTGGTGAATTATTAAATTTCCACAAAGATGATGTCATTTTAAATTCCTTACCAATTTTTCACTCATTCGGCTTAACCGTGACAACCTTATTGCCATTGTGTGAAGGGATTAAAATAGTGAGTGTGGCGGATCCAACAGATGGGGCGACAGTAGGAAAAATGTGTGCTCGACATCGGGTGAGCATTTTATTTGGTACTTCAACTTTCTTTAGATTGTATGTACGCAATAAGAAATTCCATCCGTTAATGTTACAAAACGTGCGTATGGTTATTGCGGGTGCCGAAAAATTGAAAGCAGATGTAAAAGAAGCCTTCAAACTTAAATTTGGCTTGGAAATTTACGAAGGTTATGGCGCAACTGAAACAGCACCGGTAGCCAGTGTCAATATGCCTAATTTACTTGATCCGGAAACCTTACAAGAGTTTACCTTTAATCAAGCCGGTACAGTTGGTATGCCATTACCAGGCACTATTATTAAAATTGTGGATCCGGAAAGCTTGCAGGAATTACCAGTCGGAGAAGACGGCTTGATTTTGATTGGTGGTGGACAAGTGATGAAAGGTTATTTGAATGCACCAGAAAAAACAGCAGAAGTGATTGTTGAAATTGATGGTGTGCGTTATTACAAAACCGGTGATAAAGGCCATATCGATCATAACGGCTTTATTACCATTGTGGATCGTTATTCTCGATTTGCTAAAGTCGGCGGCGAAATGATCAGCCTCGGCAGCGTGGAAGAGAAACTTTCACAAGTATTTGATGAAGAAACTCAATTTGTTGCCGTTGCCTTGAGCGATGATAAAAAAGGCGAGAGCATTGTGCTTTTAATTAAGTCTGCGCTTTCTTTAGATGAGATCAATGAACGCATTAAAGGATTAAATGTTCCGCCAATTATGCTCCCAAGCCAAGTCTTCTTAGTGGATGAAATTCCAATGCTCGGAAGTGGTAAAGTGGATTTTAAAGGCGCGAAGAATCTGGCGATGAGTTTGGTTAAGTAAAGAACATCGTAATAAATAAAAGAGCGGTCAATTTGACCGCTCTTTTTGTTGATAGATAAATAAATTATTCTACTTTTACAATCCAGCCTTCAGGGGCTTCAACATCACCGAATTGGATACCGGTTAACTCGTTATAAAGTTTGCGTGTAATAGGGCCAACTTCCGTTTCTGAATAGAACACGTGGAATTTACCTTTGTGTTGAATACCACCTACTGGTGTAATTACTGCAGCAGTACCACAAGCCCCCGCTTCGGTGAATTGATCAAGTTGATCAATATACACGTCACCTTCAATGGCTTCCATACCTAAACGTTCTCTTGCAATGTGAAGTAATGAGTATTTCGTGATACTTGGTAAAATGGATTCAGATGCTGGCGTGATAAATTTATTATCTTTGGTGATACCAAAGAAGTTTGCCGCACCCACTTCTTCAATTTTAGTGTGAGTTTTAGGATCAAGGTAAATCGCGTCTGCAAATTTACGTTCTGGTGTACCTTGTTCTGAGGCTAGTTCATGAGGAAGCAAACTTGCCGCATAGTTCCCCCCCACTTTTACGCCACCGGTTCCCATCGGAGCAGCACGGTCGTAATCAGTCGTAATGAAGTTAGATGGTGCTAAACCACCTTTGAAATATGCGCCTACTGGACAGCAGAATACAGAGAAAATAAATTCAGGTGCGGTTTTCACGCCGATATTCGCCCCCGTACCAAAGAGGAATGGACGTAAATATAATGTCGCGCCAGAACCGTAAGGGCCTAACCATTCTTGGTTTGCTTTCACCACTTCTTTACAAGCACGGATAAATAATTCTGTTGGCACTTGAGGCATCAATAAACGATCTGCGGTGTGTTGCATACGTTTTGCATTTTGATCAGGACGGAATAAGTTTATTGAACCATCTTTACAACGATAGGCTTTTAAGCCTTCAAAGCATTGTTGACCGTAGTGAATTGCCGTTGAACCTTCGTGGATATGTAGCATATTATCAGTGGTAAGTTTTCCTTCATCCCATTTACCATCTTTCCAATGTGCGATGAAGCGGTAATCTGTTTTGATATAACTAAATCCAAGATTGTTCCAGTCTAAGTCTTTCATTTTGCTTCCTTAATTTGTATAAATAATTTTATGAATGGAAATGCAGTTAATCTACACCATAACGGCAGCTATGAAAACCTTTAAACACAAAAATATTGTGATTTCTCAAAATTTTTATTGGATTTTCAAATTTGTGAAGTAGGTCAGGAAATAAAATTTTGCTTATGTTAGAATGGCTGAAATAAAAAAACGCCGCTCGAAACGAGCAGCGCTTAACCAGAATGGTTTAATATATACAGGAAGTAAATGAGTAACTTAATTGTTACTCCAGTTCGGAGAACCGAACTATATGCAAACACAACATCATACTTAAGTCTGAAACTCATTAACTTGTAAGGAATTACCAATCATTAAGTATGTGTGTATTGTAGGTAGAAGGTAATGGAAGGACAAATGATGTTTTTTTATTTGATGCATAAAAAAAACTAATCCGAATTGAATCTTTTTCATTATAAACTAAAATTTAGCCGTTGGGAAGAATTATGTATAAACGTTTGCCTCCCCTGAATTCATTGAAGTCTTTCGAATCAGCTGCTCGACATTTAAGCTTCACAAAAGCTGCGGATGAACTTTTTGTGACACAAGCCGCAGTGAGCCATCAAATAAAATTATTAGAAGATTTTTTAGGTGTCGAGCTTTTTATACGTAAAAATCGTTCACTCGAATTGACTGAATTTGGGAAAGCCTATTTTGTTGATATTAACAAAGTTTTGCGAAAATTAAATGAAGCGACTGAACGTTTATTAACACTTAAAGAAGAGCCACATTTGGCAATTAGTGTGCCACAAACCTTTGGTATTCAATGGCTTGTGCCACATTTGAGTGATTTTAATAAGCAACACCCTGAAATTGAAGTACGCTTGAAGGGCGTGGATCAAGATGAAGGTTTATTAAATAAAGAAATTGATATTGCCATTTATTATGGCAAAGGTGATTGGGAAAATTTACAAGTCGATCGGTTAGGTGAAGAAAACTTAGTGATTTTGGCGGCACCTTCATTGCTTGAGAAAATTCCCGTTCGCCGTCCAGATGATTTGAAAAAGCACACGCTGATTCACACACATACTCGAGATAACTGGCAAGCGATGGCAGATTATCTCAAATTAGATGATTTGAATATTCAGCAAGGTCCATTATTTAGCCATACCTTTATGGCATTACAAGCTGCCGTTCATGGTCAGGGTATCGTGCTGGCTAATCGTATTTTGGCTCAGCAAGAAATTGAAAATGGTCATCTGCAAATTGTGTTACCAACCGAATTACGGGATCCGAAATCATTCTATGTAGTCAATCATTTAGATCGTTTAGATGATGAACAGATTCAAGCCTTTAGAACATGGATTAAAGATTCAATAAAATTAGGGAAAATATGAATAAATTAGCCTTATATTGTCGAATTGGCTTTGAAAAAGAAGTCGCCGCAGAAATTACCGACCGAGCTTCTGAGCGTGGTGTATTTGGTTTTGCTCGCGTGGTAGAAAACAGCGGCTATGTCATTTTTGAATGCTATCAACCAGGTGATGCAGATCGTTTAGCGAGAGAAATCCCATTTAATCGTTTGATTTTTGCACGTCAAATGATCGTTGTGTCAGATCTCTTAGAAAATCTGGATCCTCAAGATCGTATTTCGCCAATTCTGGCTCAATATGAACGCATTGCAGAAGACATTAATCTTAAGCAAGCGGTAGAGCTATTTGTTGAAACAGCAGATACGAATGAAGCCAAAGAGCTTTCGACATTTTGCCGAAAATTTACTGTGCCGTTGCGCCAAGCGTTGAAAAAGAAAGGTTGGTTACAAGGCAAACCGAATGCAAAGCGCGGTCAGATTTTACATTGTTTTTTCACTCAGCCGAATTGTTGCTATGTGGGGTATTCCTATCTTGGTAATAATTCCACCCACTTTATGGGAATCCCACGTTTAAAATTCCCAGCGGATGCACCAAGCCGTTCAACTTTAAAATTGGAAGAAGCGATTTTAACCTTTATTCCTCGAAATGAAGAAAGTAAACGCTTGAATGAAAATATGGTTGGCGTCGATCTCGGTGCTTGCCCTGGCGGCTGGACCTATCAATTAGTGAAACGTGGTTTATTTGTGTATGCGGTTGATCACGGCAAAATGGCGGCAAGTTTGCATGATACCGGCAGAATTGAGCACTGTCCGGAAGATGGGTTTAAATTCCAACCACCAAAACGTAAGCATATTGATTGGCTTGTGTGTGATATGGTGGAGCAACCAAGTCGAATTGCGAATTTAATTGGAAAATGGTTGATTAACGGCTGGTGTCGAGAAACCATTTTCAACTTGAAATTACCAATGAAAAAGCGCTATCAAGAAGTGATGTTGTGCTTAGAAAATCTTGCGGTGATGTTGGCAGAAAAAGAATTGGAATTTGATATTCAAGCGAAGCATTTGTATCACGATCGTGAAGAGATTACGGTACATATTGCCTTAAAATAAAAAAGCAAAGTGCGGTCAAAAAACTTCATGTTTTTTGACCGCGCTTTTTTAAACCATTATTTATTGGCTAAAATCACTGCACGAGTAGGGGCTTGATAGCCTTCGATGGTTTTACTGTGATCGTTTGGATCTAAGAAATCAATCAAACTTTCATTTTCTAACCAATCCGTTTTACGCTGTTCTTCTAATGTCGTGGTGGCAACATCCACACAACGCACATTAGTAAAGCCGACCTTTTCCAACCAATTGATGAGCGCTGCAACGGAAGGAATAAAATACACATTCTTCATTTTGGCATAGCGATCTGATGGCACTAAGACTGTATTGGCATCACCATCAACCACTAAGGTTTCTAACACCAATTCACCACCTTTTACTAATTGGTTTTTTAGCTGTGTGAGATGATCGAGTGGTGATTTACGATGATAAAGCACACCCATTGAGAATACCGTATCAAATGCCGCAAGTGGTTGCATTTCTTCAATACCTAATGGGATTAAGTTAGCTCGACGATCGTTATTTAGTAATTTTCGAACCGCTTCAAATTGGCAAAGGAAAAGCTCAGTAGGATCAATACCAACGACCATTTTTGCGCCTTCACCAACCATTCGCCACATATGGTAGCCACTACCGCAGCCCACATCTAAAATGGTACGATCTTTTAATGGTGCAAGATGAGGCAAAACACGATCCCATTTGAAATCAGAACGCCATTCGCAATTCACGTGAATATCAAATAAATGATAAGGTCCTTTTCGCCATGGCATCAATTGTTTCAAATGATGGATAATGCGTTGTTTTTCGCCCTCTGAAAGTGGGGAAGTGCGGTCAGATTTCACGGCATTTTTTAAATCGATAGTATCTGCCTGCAAATCAGGGAGAAAGTCCACGATTTTTGACCATTTTGCATAATCACCATGGGTTTGTTTTTCCCATTCTTTTAACTGCAAAGGCAATGTTTCTAGCCAAGCAGATAAATTTGTGGTGGCAATTTGTTGATAAAAAGGACGAAAATCAATCATTATTTTGCTTCCTTATAGGCTTTTTCTGCTTTTTCAAAGGTTTCTTTTACTTCATTTTCAGGTTCTGCGGAAAGGAGAGAAACCACAATAATCGCGAGGCTAGCAAGGATGAATCCAGGGATCATTTCATAGACATTAAACCATTCACTGGTTTCAGGAATCACCGATTTCCAAGCAAAGACAACCACTGCACCGACAACCATTCCCGCCATCGCCGCTGATGAAGTCATACGTTTCCAGAATAAGGAGAAAAGCACGACAGGACCAAATGCAGAACCAAAGCCCGCCCAGGCAAATTCAACGAGTTTTAATACTTTGCTGTTTTCATCCTGTGCAATCCAAATGGCGATACCCGCGATAACTAAAACCATTGCACGACCTAGCCAAACTAATTCTTTTTCAGAAGCTTTTGGACGAATAAACCCTTTATAAAAATCTTCAGTAATAGAACTGGAAGAAATTAATAATTGTGCGGAAAGTGTACTCATGACTGCCGCTAAAATTGCAGAGAGTAGAATACCGGCAATCCATGGATTAAAGAGCAATTTAGCCAATTCAATAAAGACTTGTTCTGGTTCATTATTTACCATGCTTGCTACTCCTGGATTTGCAAAGAAATAAGGAATCCCGAAGAAACCGATACTAATCGCACCGGCGAGGCAAATCACCATCCATGTCATACTGATGCGGCGTGCTTTAATGAGAGATTTCACCGAGTAAGCCGCCATAAAACGCGCAAGGATATGCGGTTGACCAAAATAACCTAAGCCCCAGGCCGCTAAACTTAATAAACCTAATGGTGTAGTAGAACTAAATAAATCAGTAAAGTCTTTATTTGCTGCGATTTCTGCTTGATGTAGCACTCCAGTAAATTGTGATGCATCACCCAAACTTAAAAAGATAAAGAGAGGCGTTAAAATCAGTGCAAAAATCATCAATGTAGCTTGAATGGTATCTGTCCAACTTACGGCTAAAAAACCACCGATAAAAGTATAAATAATCGTTGCTAATGCACCGTACCAAATGGCGGTGGAGTAGTCGACTGAGAATAGATTTTGGAATAATTTCGCCCCCGCAACCACGCCTGAACCACAATAAATGGTAAAGAAGACTAAGATGATTGTTGCAGATACAATTTTTAATAGATTGTGTGATGTGCCAAAGCGATGGTGAAAATATTCAGGTAATGTGAGTGCATTGTTGTTAAATTCGGTATAGATCCGTAAACGACCCGCTACGAGCAACCAGTTAAAATAAGCACCGAGGATTAAACCAATCGCGATCCAGCCTTCTACCAGGCCAGACACATACACCGCACCCGGCAAGCCCATTAATAACCAGCCGGACATATCAGATGCACCAGCAGACATGGCTGTCACAAAACTTCCGAGTTTACGTCCGCCTAAAATATAATCGGATAAGTTGTTTGTATAATAATAGGCAAGGACACCGATTAAAATCATGCTGAAAATATAAATACTAAAAGTAATAAGTGTTGGGTCTAAACCAAACATTAAATACCCCAAAATAAGTCGTGAAAATTTGAGAAAGGTCACATTTTACCTTATTTAGGACTATTATTCTATTTTCCTTTTCGATAGACTAATATCATTAAAACTAAGGTCGAAAAAATGGATTCTGTTGAATTATTAATGAATGTTACGCCCAATGAAACCCGCGTTGCGTTGGTGGAAACGGGTGTTTTAAAAGAGGTTCATATTGAACGTCAAGCCAAACGTGGCATCGTGGGGAATATTTATAAAGGGCGAGTAACCCGTGTTTTACCAGGGATGCAGTCTGCATTTGTGGATATCGGTTTAGAAAAAGCAGCATTTTTGCATGCTTCCGATATTGTTTCACATACCGAATGTGTGGATGTAAACGAACAAAAACAATTCCGTGCAAAAAGCATTTCTGAACTCGTACGCGAGGGGCAGGATATCGTGGTACAAGTGGTGAAAGATCCTTTGGGCACAAAAGGCGCAAGATTAACCACGGATATTACATTACCTTCTCGCTATCTTGTCTTTATGCCGGAAAATAGTCATGTTGGTGTGTCACAACGTATTGAAAGCGAAGAAGAGCGCGCAAGATTAAAAGCACTGGTTGAGCCTTTTTGTGATGAGTTAGGTGGCTTTATTGTCCGTACAGCTACCGAAGGCGCAACGGAAGAAGAGTTACGCCAAGATGCGGAATTTTTAAAACGTTTATGGCGTAAAGTGCTTGAGCGTAAAGGCAAATATCCAACCCGTTCTAAAATTTATGGCGAACCCGCATTGCCGCAACGTATTTTGCGTGATTTTATCGGTGCTAATTTAGAGAAAATTCATATCGACTCCAAACTTTGTTTTAACGAGGTTAGAGAATTTACCGATGAATTCATGCCTGAATTAAGTGAAAAATTAATGCTTTATACGGGCAATCAGCCGATTTTTGATATTTATGGTGTAGAACGTGGTATTCAAAATGCCTTAGAGAAACGTGTGAATTTAAAATCGGGCGGCTATCTCATTATTGAGCAAACCGAAGCCATGACGACTATTGACATTAATACAGGTGCTTTCGTCGGACATCGAAATTTAGATGAAACAATTTTTAACACCAATATTGAAGCTACTAAAGCCATTGCACAGCAGTTACAACTGCGTAATTTAGGCGGTATTATCATTATTGATTTTATTGATATGCAAACCGATGAGCATCGCAATCGCGTGATTGAATCCTTGGAAGAGGCCCTATCGAAAGATCGCGTAAAAACGAATGTGAATGGTTTTACTCAACTTGGTTTAGTGGAAATGACCCGTAAACGCACACGTGAAAGTTTAGAGCACGTTTTGTGTGATGAATGCCCAACTTGCCAAGGTCGTGGACGCGTGAAAACCGTTGAAACGGTATGTTATGAAATTATGCGTGAGATCATTCGCGTCAACCACTTATTCTCGAGTGAACAATTTGTGGTTTATGCCTCTCCAGCCGTGGCAGATTACTTAATCAAAGAAGAATCGCACGGTTTATTGCCAGAGATTGAAATGTTCATCAGCAAACAAGTTCAAGTTAAAACAGAGCAGTACTACAACCAAGAACAATTTGATGTGGTAGTGATGTAAAAGATAAAAGTGCGGTTAAATTCGACCGCACTTTTTGCCTTTTGATGGCATAAATTTCCTGATGAGCGTTAATTTTTAGGGAGATAAAAAGGTATAGGGTTTCAATGAATAATGAAATTATAAGATTAAGAATTGTTACACAGAATGCTTTACTTGGAAAAATAACAAAAGAAGTTCGAGGCGTTTATGTGAAAATAGATAAAAATTGTATCAGTATTTGTGTTGTGATTGACGGTCCAATCTCCGATTATTGGAATGAGGAGATATATGAAATTGGTACAAGTATTATTTCTAACTTCAATGAAAATTATAATATTGATGAGAATTTAATAAGAGTCGATTACCCTATATCATTATCTTTTGATGATTATCTGTGTGTATATAAACGATATGAAGATGAGGGTAACTTATATACATAGGATGCAGTTTAAAAAACGTCTAACTTTAAATTCAAGAATAAAAGTGCGGTCAAATTCGACCGCACTTTTTACTTTCACTACTTCAATCTTTCCAACTGTTGAATAATGGCTTCATCAGATTGTGATTGGATTTTTCGCATCCTCATAAAGAGTAAAGCTGCGGCAATGGTTAATGCAATGATAAAGGCAACCCAGAAACCTTTTGCACCGATGCTTGGAACAATCCAATCAGTACGGGAAAGAACATAACCAACTGGAATACCCACGCCCCAATAGGCAAGTAATGTGATGTAGAGAATAATTTTAGTGTCTTTATAGCCACGTAAAATACCGCTCACGACGACTTGCACCGAATCTGAAAATTGATAAATCGCTGCCATCGCTAATAAGCTGCCTGAAAGGGCAATAACGGTAGCATTATCGCCTACAATTAATGCGGCAATCTCTGCACTAAATACCCAAATCACCAACGCCAATACACTTGCCGCAATCAAGCCAAGAATAATAGCGGCGTGAGCCATGATTTTGGCTTTTTGTGGTGCATGATTACCCAGTTCTTGCGCCACTAAAATGGTTGCAGCCATCGCAATAGACATGGGGAACATAAAGGCTACGGCACTGGTGTTTAAGGCAATTTGGTGGCTGGCGACCACATCCGCGCCTAATGGGGAAAGTAATAAACTACTTAAGGCAAAGAGTGAGACTTCACTGCACAGTGCAATAGCAATAGGCAAACCAAGTGCGGTCAATTTTTTCAGTGTTTTGATGTCTGGCTTTTCAATAATCTTTTCAAAAACTTTCAAACTACATTCGTTATAGTTTTTGGCCGAATAGGTAATCATCAAAATTGCCATCGCCCAGTTAACAATAGCCGTTGCCACACCACAACCAACACCACCCAATGCAGGCGCACCAAATTTGCCGTAAATAAACATATAATTCAGCGGAATGTTTAGCATTAACCCCATGAAGGTAATCACCATGGCGGGTTTTGTTTTAGCAATGCCATCATTCAAACAGCGGAAATTAATCAGCAATAAATAGGCAGGTAAGCCCCACACCATCGCACGCAAATAATTCATCGTCACATCTGCCATGTGGGCATCCATATTCATAAACTGTAATATGAAATCATTATGATAGATGATGAGCGCAAGGGGAATCATCACTAAAAATGAAATCCAAAGACCTTGTCTCACTTGGTGAGCAATGCGATGGCGCTGCCCTGAACCATTTAAATAGGAAATTGTTGGAGGCAAGGCGAGTAATAATCCTTGCCCGAAAAGTACCAAAGGTAGCCAAATAGAGGTACCAATACCAACACCGCCTACATCAGCCGAGCTCACACGCCCCGCCATAATCACATCTACGGTGCCCATGCCAGTTTGAGCTAACTGGGCAAGCCCGATAGGTGTCGCAATTCGGATAAGTTTTTTAATATCAATACGGTATTGAGAAAAAAGACGAGAATTCATAAATTTTGCTATAATATTGGAAAAATTTTTAATGAAGGAATAATAATGTTTACAGGTATTGTACAGGGTATCGCCCAAATTCATGCAATTAAAGATAGCGATAATTTTAGAATACAGATCGTAAAATTACCAGCTGAAATGCGAAAAGGCTTAGAAATTGGTGCATCAGTGGCAAATAATGGCGTGTGCTTAACGGTGACTGAAATTCATGGTGATCTTGTGAGCTTTGACTTAATGCAGGAAACCTTGCGCATCACCAATCTCGGCAGCTTAAAAGCAGGGGATTTTGTCAATATTGAACGTGCAATGCAAATGGGCGCTGAAATTGGTGGGCATATTTTATCGGGCCACGTTTATTGTACCGCAAGTGTTTCACAAATTATTGAAAGCGAGAATAATCGTCAGGTTTGGTTTAAATTACCTACTAAAGACGTGATGAAATATATCCTAACAAAAGGATTTATTGCCATTGACGGCATCAGTCTTACTATTGGTGAAGTGAAAGACGATGAATTCTGCGTGAATTTAATTCCTGAAACTTTACACCGAACACTTATAGGTAAACGCCAAATTGGTGATTTAGTGAATATCGAAATCGATCCACAAACACAAGCGATTGTGGATACAGTGGAGCGATATTTAGCAGCTAAAGCTTAATGAGAAAAAAAGTGCGGTAGAAAACAATGTTGTTTTTTACCGCACTTTTTATTGGATTGTATGAGATTAGTTAACTTTAGATTTCTTTGCTTTTTTCCATTTCCAGAATAAGAAAATCGCTAATGCGCCAACAAGGATATAAATCACAAGCTGACCTTTTTGAATTTGTTCGTGTAACCAATCTAAGTTTTTAGCACCTAATTCGCCAAGGTAAACCCAAATTGGCACGGAAATAATAGCCGCACAGAAATCAATTAATACGAAGCGCGTATAGCTAACGCGGCGGGTGATACCTGACACCATGTAAATTGGCGCGCGTAATCCTGGAAGGAAACGAGCTACAAATAAAACACGGTTGCCGTATTGGGCAAATTTTTCACGCACCATTTTTAAGCGTTGTAAGGTGAGCACTTTGCGCATTGGGCGGAAACGAAGAATTCGGGTGCCGTAAATGCGACCAAGCCAATACATACAAGAGTCACCAGCAAGCACACCAATCATACTGACTAACAACATTAAATGGGAATTGACACTTTCAGGATAAAGACCAGCAATTACGCCACCGGATACGAGCGTGATATCTTCTGGAATGGGTACACCAAAGCCACAAATAATAAGAACAAATAGCACCGCCCAATAACCGTAATCGGTAAAAAAGCTGATAAGAAATTCCATTTGAAACCCACTTACAATTCAGTTAGTTAAAATTAATTAAAAATTGGGACTTATTTTAATCGCTTTGCCTTGAAAAGCCTAGAAAAAATTTGCGGTGTAAATTTGCATTGTGGGGCTGAATATTTTATAATCTGCCGCTCTCAAAGTTTGTCTTTGAGCAAATTTAGGAAAATTGCTGGGTCGCCTGCAATTTTTTATTTTAAACTTTTAATCAAGAGAACATTAAAATGGCATTTAAATTTAACGCTGAAGTTCGTCAAGCGCAAGGTAAGGGTGCGAGCCGCCGCCTGCGTCACAACGGTCAAATCCCTGCAATCATTTATGGTGGCAGCGAAGCACCTGTTTCAATCATCTTAAATCACGATGAATTAAACAACGCACAAGCTCACGATTCTTTCTATAGCGATGTAATCACTTTGGTGGTTGAAGGTAAAGAAGTTGCAGTGAAAGTTCAAGCAATGCAACGTCACCCATTCAAACCAAAATTGGTTCACATTGACTTCAAACGTGCTTAATTTTTAGCTTGTGATAAGAACACCAATAATGATGAGTTATTGGTGTTTTTTCTTTTCGGGAAAAGTGCGGTCAAATTCGAAATCGTTTTAGGAGTATTTTCCAATGAAGATAGCCTTAGGCATTGAATATAACGGAAAACAGTATTGCGGCTGGCAGCGACAAGAGAAAGTGCGTAGCGTACAAGAAGAATTAGAAAAAGCGTTATCTTTTGTGGCAAATGAAAAAATTGAAGTGTTTTGTGCGGGCAGAACAGACTCTGGTGTGCATGGCACGGGGCAAGTTGTGCATTTTGAAACCACAGCGGTTCGCCCTGAAAAAGCTTGGGCATTTGGTACCAATGCGAATTTACCTGATGATATTTCAGTGAGTTGGGCAAAAGTGGTGGATGATGAATTTCACGCTCGTTTTTCAGCAACCGCGCGTCGTTATCGCTATATTTTGTATTGCAATAAATTGCGTTCAGCCATTTTGCCGGAAGGGATTACTCATTGCCATTTAGATTTAGACGAAAAGAAAATGCACCAAGCGGGGCAGTTCTTATTGGGGGAAAATGATTTTTCCTCTTTCCGCTCGGCACAATGTCAATCGAATACCCCTTGGCGAAATGTGCATCATTTAAACGTGGTGCGAAAAGGACAGTACGTTATTGTGGATATTCAAGCTAATGCTTTTGTGCATCATATGGTGCGAAATATTGTTGGAAGCTTGATTGAAGTTGGTGCAGGCAATCAACCTGTTGAGTGGATGAAATGGTTGTTGGAGCAAAAAGATCGTAAATTAGCCGCCCCAACCGCGAAACCTGAAGGTCTGTATTTAGTCAATGTGATTTACCCTGAAAAATTTGCGATTCCACAGAAAAATTTAGGGCCCTTGTTTTTAGAAGATAATCTCATCTGACTAGCAAATTTCGCTAAATTATGATTAAATACGCAAACTTTTCTAGTTAATAAAAAAGGTAAAAAATGAGCTGGATTGATAGAATTTTTAGCAAAGGAACCTCTTCCTCTGCATCACGTAAAGCTAACGTACCAGAAGGGGTTTGGACAAAATGTACCTCTTGTGAACAAGTGCTTTATGGTGAAGAAGTAAAACGTAATTTATATGTTTGTCCAAAATGCGGTCATCATATGCGTATTGATGCTCGTGAGCGCCTTTTAGCCTTGTTAGATGAAGGTTCAAGCCAAGAATTATCGGCTGATTTAGAACCTAAAGATATTCTTAAATTTAAAGATTTAAAAAAATATAAAGATCGTATTACTGCTGCACAAAAAGAAACCGGTGAAAAAGATGCATTAATCACAATGACCGGTACACTTTACAATATGCCGATTGTTGTTGCGGCTTCAAACTTTAGCTTCATGGGCGGTTCAATGGGCTCGGTAGTAGGGGCAAAATTTGTAAAAGCGGCAGAAAAAGCAATGGAATTAAATTGTCCGTTTGTGTGTTTCTCTGCAAGTGGCGGTGCACGTATGCAAGAAGCGCTTTTCTCCTTAATGCAAATGGCGAAAACCAGTGCGGTGTTAGCAAAAATGCGTGAAAAAGGTGTGCCGTTTATTTCGGTATTAACCGACCCAACACTAGGTGGGGTATCTGCAAGTTTTGCGATGCTAGGTGATGTGAACATCGCTGAGCCAAAAGCGTTAATTGGTTTCGCAGGCCCACGCGTTATCGAACAAACTGTACGTGAGAAATTACCAGAAGGCTTCCAACGTAGTGAATTCTTACTTGAGAAAGGGGCGATTGATATGATCGTGAAACGTTCAGAAATGCGTTCAACCCTTGGAAACCTTTTAAGCAAACTCACCAATCAACCTTCACCTTTTGTTGAAGTAGAAGTTGTTGAAAATGCCTAATACAATGAATTTAAAAGCCACTTCGCCACTCGCTGAGTGGCTTTCTTATTTGGAAAACAGTCACTTCAAAGCGATTGATTTAGGGCTAGAGCGTATTAAGTCAGTAGCAGAAGAATTGGACCTTTTGAATCCCGCACCTTATGTGATCACGGTAGGGGGAACAAATGGTAAAGGCACGACTTGCCGTTTGTTAGAAACCATTTTGTTAAATCAAGGTTTGCGTGTTGGCGTGTATTCTTCACCGCATTTATTGCGTTATAACGAGCGGGTTCGTATTCAAAATCAAGACTTGCCGGATGAAATGCATACCGCTTCTTTTGATTTCATCGAAAAGCATAAAACGAAATCTCTCACTTATTTTGAATTTAGCACGTTGTCGGCTTTGCATTTATTTAAACAAGCGAAACTTGATGTCGTGATTTTAGAAGTGGGGCTTGGTGGGCGTTTGGATGCAACCAATATTGTCGATAATGATCTGACCGTTATCACCAGTATTGATATTGATCATACAGATTTTCTGGGTTCAACACGTGAAGAAATTAGCTTTGAAAAAGCAGGCATTTTCCGTGCAAATAAACCGGTTGTGATTGGCGAACCAAATGTCCCTCGACCTATGTTAGAACAAGCGGAGAAATTACATTGCCATGTTTCACGCCGAGATGTTAATTGGTCGTTTAAAGCCAATGAGCAAACTTGGATGTGGCAGAGCAACAAAGTGCGGTTAGAAAATCTACCGTTTTGCCAAATTCCATTAGCTAATGCAGCAACCGCTTTGGCGGCCGTTGAGCAATGGCCTTTTGATATTTCTGTAGACACCATTAAACGTTCATTAATTGAAGTAGAATTAGTAGGTCGTTTCCAACAATTGAAAGGTTATCTGCTAGAAAAATTGGCAGATCGCTTGAATGTACCTTATTCACAGTTGCCAAAAGTGATCATTGATGTGGGGCATAATCCTCATGCAGCAAAATATTTAGCTGAAAAATTGATCGCACTTAAAACACAAATTTCAGGGCGCATCATTGCGGTTTGCGGTATGTTAAAAGATAAAGATGCGGAGTCGGTGTTTTCCCAACTGACTTCCGTTATTGACCAATGGCATTGTGTAACATTAGGCGGTTACCGTGGTCAATCTGGCGATGACCTAAATGCAAAATTAACAACCGTTTGCCCATCAGCAAAAAGTGTTTCTGAAGATTCTGTAGCTGAAGGTGTGCAAAGTGCGGTTAAAAATGCCGATAAAAATGACATTGTGCTGGTATTTGGATCTTTCCACACAGTGGGAGAGTTTTTGGAATATTTAGCATAATGAAAAATAATAAAGGCTGGTTTTGACCAGCCTTTTTGTTTTTAAAGTATTTTGTGAAAGTAATCACTTAATTCTGAGTATTGGAATGTAAATCCGCAATCTAACAAATGTTTTGGATAGGCATTCTGACTGTCTAATAGAATGCAAGCGCGTTCACCGAGAAGAGAAGTGAGTAAGAATTGAGGCACTTGAGCAAAACAAGGACGATGTAATGCTTGACCTAATAATTGGTTGAATGTCTTGTTTTTAACAGGATGTGGCGCGGTAAAATTAAATGCCCCTTCACAATTGCTATGATCAAGTAAAAAAATCAATCCTTTTACCATATCCTCTAATGCGATCCAGCTCCAATATTGCTTGCCATTCCCTAATTTGCCACCTAATCCGAAGCGATAGAGCGGGAGCATTTTTGCAAAAGCACCACCTTTTGGAGAAAGCACTAATCCGGTTCTCACTAAACAGACTCTTGTGTTGGCTTGTTTTGCTGCATTTTCCCAATCAATACAAAGTTGTGCGGTAAATTGACTACTTGGATGAGTGTCTTCGGTGATCACGTATTCGCCACGGTCTCCATAAATTCCTGTTGCTGAACCTGAAATCAAGACAGGGAGATGCTCACTTTGGTTAATAAGTTGGACAATCTGCTGTGTTAAATTAATGCGGCTATGACGTAGTTTCTCTTTTTGTTGAACTGTCCATTTTTTATCGAAGATGGGTTCACCGGCAAGATTAATAACCGCATCAAAGGTATTTAAGTCTTTGAGTGTGTAAAGTGCGGTCAAAAATTGCGGTGTTTTTTCAGAAAAAATAGCTTGGGCTTTTTCAATGGAGCGAGTCAGTACAGTAACGCTATCGCCACGTGAAAGTAGTGATTCAACTAATGCTTTTCCTACAAATCCCGTTCCACCGGTCACTAAGATATTCATTATAGGCTGCTTTCAAAAAGCGTTTGAATTTGCTCTAGAAGCGATTTGATTGTTGTCTCTTTTGTTGGTGTAACAAAAATGGTGTCATCTCCCGCAATCGTACCTAAAATGCCTTCTGGTTTACCAATGGAATCCAATAAGCGAGCAATCAACTGTGCCGCACCTGGAGAGGTTTTGATGACGATGACGAAATCATTGTGATCAATATCCAAAACCAAATTTTTTAATGGACTGCTGGTAGCGGGCACACTCAATTCACTTGGTAAGCAATACACCATTTCCATTTTGGTATTTCTTGCACGAACTGCACCAAATTTGCTTAACATTCGTGAAACTTTGGATTGGTTAATGGTTTGGAATCCTTGATTCTTTAAGGCTTCAACGATTTCACTTTGAGAAGCAAATCGCTCTTGGTTTAGCAGTTCTTTAAATGCTTTTGTTAATTGATCAGACATAGTTATTCTCATATAACTCATATAAGGGAATTTGCATAAGAATTGCATAAAAATTCATTTTAAGCAATTGAAATGAATTTGTTGTTTGAAAAGTTTGAGCTAGATCGCATAATTGAACTTCTCTGTTTGTAATTTAACAGCTAAGACTTTAGAATTCTACCTAGTTAGGATTAATTAATACATGAGGAGTATTTTATGAAAGTTGCAGTATTAGGTGCAGCAGGCGGCATTGGTCAAGCATTAGCCTTATTACTTAAATTACAATTACCTGCTGAAAGTGAATTAGCACTTTATGATATCGCACCAGTGACACCAGGTGTGGCTAAAGATGTGAGTCATATCCCAACAGCGGTTAAAGTTGAAGGTTTTGCGGGTGAAGATCCAACACCTGCACTAAAAGGTGCTGATGTCGTTTTAATTTCTGCAGGGGTTGCACGTAAACCTGGTATGGATCGTTCAGATCTTTTCAATATCAATGCGGGTATTGTGCGCAACTTAATTGAACATGTTGCAAAAACTTGTCCAAAAGCTTGTGTAGGTATTATCACCAACCCTGTGAATACGACTGTTGCAATTGCTGCAGAAGTGTTGAAAAAAGCAGGTGTTTACGACAAACGTAAATTATTCGGTGTCACCACTTTAGACGTATTACGTTCTGAAACATTCGTTTCTGAATTAAAAGGCTTAAATGTTTCTCGTACAAGCGTACCAGTAATTGGCGGTCACTCAGGTGTAACCATTCTTCCATTACTTTCACAAGTTCAATATGCTGAGTGGAAAGAAGAGGAAATCGCACCATTAACAAAACGTATCCAAAATGCAGGTACCGAAGTGGTTGAAGCAAAAGCAGGTGGCGGTTCTGCGACACTTTCTATGGCTCAAGCGGCAGCACGTTTTGCTCGTTCATTAGTGAAAGGCTTAAGTGGCGAAACTGTCGTTGAATGTACTTATGTGGAAGGTGATGGCAAATATGCACGTTTCTTCGCTCAACCAGTGCGTTTAGGTAAAGAAGGGGTAGAAGAAATTTTACCAATCGGTACTTTAAGCAAATTTGAACAAGAAGCTTTAGAAGCAATGTTACCAACATTGCGTGCAGATATTGAATTAGGCGAAAAATTTATTAACGGTTAATTTAATTCTATTTCTAGTAAAGAGGAGCAGTCAGCTCCTCTTTTTTTATATGAAAACGATTAAACATAAAAAAGTGAAGAAAAAGCGTGATTTAGCTCACAAATTTGAACATTGCTATTTGCAATAAAAAGTACTTTGCCGTATTCTTAAACCACTAAAAATAAGTGCTATTTTTAAATAGCCGACATCTATTTTGCTTTCCGAGTAGTGCCCCAATAGGGGCACTTTTTTTATGTCTATTTTTAGCGAAAGTATAAAAAAGTGCAGTCGAAAAACACAAGATTTTCTGACCGCACGTTTAAATATGAATGTTAAGCGAAATAATTATTCAAACATTGCTGAAATAGATTCTTCATTGCTGATACGACGAATTGCTTCAGCAAGCATGGTAGAAAGAGTCAGTACACGTACTTTACCAAGTGCTTTTATTTCTGGTGAAAGTGGAACGGTATCTGTCACGACAATTTCATCAATGGCATCGCTCGCTAAATGTTGTGCTGCTGCACCAGAGAATACGGCGTGAGTTGCGTAAGCAAATACGCGTTTTGCACCGCGTTCTTTTAATGCTTCAGCGGCTTTACATAATGTACCGCCAGTATCAATCATATCATCGACAAGGATACAATCACGATCTGCGACATCCCCGATAATGTGCATAACTTGCGATACGTTTGCGCGTGGACGACGTTTGTCGATAATTGCCATTTCGGTATCGTTTAATAATTTTGCTACCGCACGTGCACGTACCACACCGCCGATATCTGGAGAAACAACGATAGGGTTGACCAGATCGGTTTTCTTCAAGATATCATCAAGTAAAACTGGTGAACCGAATACGTTATCAACAGGTACATCAAAGAAACCTTGGATTTGCTCTGCGTGTAAGTCACAAGTTAATAAGCGGTCAATCCCTACAGTTGAAAGTAAATCTGCCACCACTTTTGCAGTGATTGGAACACGAGCAGAACGCACACGACGATCTTGACGAGCATAACCAAAATAAGGAACAACGGCAGTAATACGGCCGGCAGATGCACGACGTAAAGCATCAACCATTACAATCAATTCCATCAGGTTGTCATTCGTTGGTGCACAAGTAGATTGAATAATAAACACGTCTGCACCACGCACATTTTCATTAATTTGCACTTGGATTTCACCATCGCTAAAGCGTCCAACAGTGGCATCGCCTAATGAAATGTAAAGACGTTCAGAAATCTTTTTCGCTAGCTCAGGCGTAGCATTTCCAGCAAAGAGTTTAATGTCTGGCATTTTATATAACCTCAGGTTGAGTGTAGATTGATTGGTTGGTCGAGAGTTGTTTCAACATCACATGTAATGGTGAAACGTTTAATCCTTTAGCAACAAAGCCGAAAAATTCCTTCGGTTTTTGTTGGAAAACAGCTTGTGCTGCTTTTTCATCATTAAATTCAGCAAAAACACAAGCTCCGGTTCCGGTTAATCTGGCTGGTGCATATTGTAGCAACCATAGTAGGGCTTTTTCAACTTCAGGATATTGAGTTCGCACGACTTTTTCGCAATCGTTTGCAAACGGTTGATTCAAAAGTTCGGCAAGGGATCTTTTTTCTGTATTGCGAGGCAAATCGGGATCACTAAAGACCACTGCAGTAGAAATTGCCGTTTCAGGTTTTAGTACCACATAATATTTTTCTTGTGGTTCGCAGTATTGAATTTTTTCACCTACACCTTCTGCAAAAGCGGCTTGGCCATGAACGAAGATAGGCACATCAGCCCCGAGTTTTAGCCCAATCTCGGCAAGTTCATCAATAGATAAATTAGTTTGCCATAAATAGTTTAAAGCAAGGAGAGTCGTTGCTGCATTGGATGAACCGCCACCAATACCACCGCCCATTGGCAGAATTTTATCTAAATGAATTGTGGCACCGAGGGTACAGCCTGTTTTTCCTTGTAGTAGTGTCGCTGCACGATAGATTAAATTTTGCTCTAGAGGTAAGCCAGGAATTTCTGGTGTGATGTGGATTTGTTTATCTTGGCGAATATCAATGGTGAGCCAATCTCCGAAATCAAGAAATTGGAAAAGCGTTTGTAATTCGTGGTAACCGTTTGGCAGTTTACCGTTTATGTAGAGAAATAAATTGAGTTTTGCGGGGCTTGGAAAGCGGTTAGGCTTTCCAAGAGAAGTTGAAAGTGCGGTTGAAAAGTGATGTGTTTTCATTAGAACGCCCATTCATCCACACGAATTTTTAGGGTTTGCGATGTACTTTTGTTCTTTAACAGAATATTTTCAGGCATCGAATTATCTGCATGATAACTTAAGTAATCGGCTGTCCACATCGATCCATCAAGTGGGTAGCTAAATTCGGATAAAAGATGATTTGTTCCAACTTGGTAATCTGCATTATCAGCTGGCTGACCTTTTAACCAATAAGATAAATGCTCTAATGGCACATCCATTCCGATGATTTCACGTAACAATAATTTGGCATTTTTATCTGATTGCTGATTGCCTTTATTATCTGAAATCGTCATACCGTTTGGATGCATTTCCATAGTTAGCGTTGTTTTGCTGATCAGAGAATAAAGTTTTAACTTATAGGCTTTCGGATTTTGATATTGCCACTCAAAGCGGCTCGAAAAACGCTCTTGTGGACTGATGTAACCAATTTGTCCTTTGGTACTATAAGATTGAATTTGTTTGATTTTTTTGAGGTGCTGTTGCCACGTAATATCGTTTTTATCGATATGTTGAACATCGGTTGGGCGCTCTGCATCAAGAGTACAAGCGGATAAGATCACACTTGCAAATACAGGTGCTAGAAGAGATTTTAATAATTTCATAACAAAATATTTACTAAAAAATTGCGCATATTGTAAGGGGTAGTTTACTTTTAGTAAAGCTGGATTAAGCATTTAAGCGTGTTTTCTCCGCTTTCACCGCGGCAATTCTTCGACGCGTTAATTCATCTCGAATACCTTGTTTTTCAAAACCATCTGCAATGACTTGCTGTACATCAACAGCAAGGGCAGCTTGATAGAGCGCTTTGAGATAATCAATTTGTGGATATTCTTTATTTTCAAAGCCCGTTCGCCCGCGAGTATCAGATAAACATACTAATAGAAATTCTTCGAAGCGCTGAGGTTTACGCCAAACATCAAACGTATTAAAGAGTTTCACCACTGTTTCAGGGCGAAGTTCTAAGGCTTTATGCACATGCGTGTGATATTCACAAGTTAATTCGGATAATTCTTGAATATAATTAGGCACTCTAAGGCGTTTACATAATAAACGAGTCGGTTTAATCCCCGCTTTTTCGTGACCATGATGACTTGGCCAATTCTCTTTGGGGGTAAGGGCTTTACCCAGATCGTGACAAATTGCGGCAAAACGGACCGCACTTTTATTCAAATTGGTATTTTCTGTGAGTTTAACCGCTTGTTGCAATACGAGCATGGTATGAATGAAACTGTCAATTTCAGGATGATATTTGGCTGGATTCGGTACTCCATCTAAGGCGGCAATCTCAGGGAAGAGTACTTTGAGGGCGCCCACTTGATGCAGTGTTTCAAAATAAATTTCAGGATGTGGCTCATTTAATGCTTTTTCCGTTTCCATCCAAACACGCTCAGCCGTTAAGTGCGCAAGCTCACCTTGTTCAGTGAGTTCTGTCATTAATTTAAGGGTTTCTTCGGCAATAGAAAAACCTAAATGATGAAAGCGAGCCGCAAAGCGTGCAACACGTAATACACGCAGTGGATCTTCAGCAAAAGCAGGTGAAATATGACGTAAAATACGTTGATGAATATCCTCTACACCATGATAAGGATCGTGCAGCTTGCCATCTTTGTCTTGGGCAATAGCATTGATAGTAAGATCTCGGCGAATTAAATCTTGTTCAAGCGTAATCTCATCTGAAAAATCACAAATAAATCCGGTGTAACCTTTACCTGATTTTCGTTCTGTACGAGCAAGTGCATATTCTTCATGGCTTTCAGGATTGAGAAAAACAGGGAAGTCTTTGCCAACTTGTTGGTAACCTTGAGACAGCAACATTTCTGGCGTAGCGCCCACGACAACCCAGTCACGATCTTTTACTGGCAAACCTAAAAGTTGATCGCGTACAGCACCACCGACAAGATAAATTTCCATTTTACTCTCCCATCAATATATAAAGAAAAGGTAGGCAAATGCCTACCTCAATGATGAATCATTACCAACTATCACGACGTTTACGTCTAGGTAAAATGTGAGGTAATACTAGACCAATTAACAAACCTACGCCCAACACAGAACCGCCATAAATAAACCATTGAATCGCAATTTCACGTTTATTGGCATCAAGCATGGCTTCTAAATCACGATTTTTATTTTTCGTCATTTCTAATTCACGTTTAAGTTGTGAATTTTGTTCAAGCAATTCACTGCTTTGTTGTTCAGCTTGTTTGCTACGGCGTTGAATTTCGTTTATGCGTTGTTGCCAATCTGAATCGACACGATTCAGCTTTAACGTTAATTCTTGTACCTGTGCTTTTAATTTTGGATTTTCTTCACGGCTACTTGGTGTAGAACTTAGTTCAGAGGTTAAAATCCACGCCTCGCGATTTTTATTATCACGAATCAGGGTGTATTTTCCTTGTTGTTCCAAGATGGTTACCGCTTCGCCAGATTGAATTGCACCCGCGATCTTAAATTGGTCACCAGCACCACGGCGTAAATAGGTGTTCAGATTTTCTGTCACATATTGCGTTTCAGCTTGTACTGTCCCAATGGTTGAGCCCAGTAAAACACAAGAAAATAAAAGTTTGCTCACTTTTGACATAATACTTCCTAGATTCATGAAGGAAGTGCGGTCAGAAAATACAATGAAAAATAACCGCACTTTTAATAATTATACTAATGGAAAATCGCGCGAAGAATGTAGAAAATTATAATTGCGAAGAATGCACCCGCTGGCAATGTCACAACCCATGAACTAATGATGTTACGGATAACTGTTAAGTTAAGCGCTGCAATACCACGCGCGAAACCGATACCTAAGATTGCACCCACTAAAGTTTGTGTCGTGGAGATAGGTAGACCGGTACCAGATGCTACTACTACGGTCATCGCTGTTGCAAATTGCGCAGCAAAACCACGACTTGGGGTTAAATCTGTGATACCTGATCCAACGGTTGCCATCACTTTTTGCCCCATTGCGATAAGGCCAATAGCGATACCTAATGCACCTAAAGGTAGAATCCACCAAGCTAAATCTCCACCGCTAATGATTTTCCCACCATTTTGCACGATTGATACCACGGAAGAAAGCGGACCAATTGCATTAGCAACGTCATTAGAACCATGTGCGAACGCCATAGCACAAGCAGTAAGAAGCATTAAGATACTAAAAATCTTTTCTACTGATCCGAATGAGCCTTTTCTTGCTTTTGCGGTAAAGGTTTTACTACGGAAGTAGAAATGACAGAAAATCATACCAACAACACTGATGAGCAATGAAATAACGAGCGTTTCATTATTGGAAAGATTTAAACCAACGTGCTTTAAACCTTTTGCCATGGTAACGATACAAAGTACGAATACAGTAATCGCCATGTAGTAAGGGCCATATTTTTGTGCGTTTTTCAGCGGTTCTTCTGTATCGAAAATGAGTTTCTGGATACTTGCAAAGATGGTATAGGCTAAAAGCCCAGCAATCACGGGGGTGATAAACCAACTTCCAACGATCCCACCGATGGTGGACCAGTCAACAGAACTTGGACCAATCGTAACACAAGCGAAACCAATTAAGGCACCGATGATTGTATGAGTACCCGAAACAGGCCAACCCATTTTGGTGGCGATAAACAACCAAGCACCCGATGCAAAGAGAGCAGAAAGCATCCCTAATGCCAATACATCAGGCATCTCGACAAATTGAGTGGGATCGATTACACCACTTTTGATGGTTTCAGTTACTTCTCCGCCGGCCAAATAAGCCCCGGCAGATTCAAAAATCAAAGCAATAACAATCGCTTGTTTTGCTGTAATGGTTCCCGAACCTACGGAAGTCCCCATTGAGTTTGATACGTCGTTGGCACCAATACCAAATGCCATAAAAAAGCCGAATACCGCGGTAATTAAGACTAACCACGAGCCGTATGCATTAATAATTTCCATAGTGAATTTCCTATGTTGTAGTTAATGTCGTCAAAATTAAGAGCGAGCTAGCATTAATTCAATACGAGAGCCAACACGTTGCGCCTGATCGGCTAATACGCCCACCCACTCGATGACTTTATACAAGAACATCACATCAATTGGGTTATAACGACTTTCAATACCTAGCAACATTTTACGTAATTGAATTTGCATTTGATCCGTATCATCTTCGATAGAATCTAACTCTTGGATCATGGTATTCACTAATTTAAGTTCACGGCCTTTAAAACCGGTTTCAAGTAATTGATCCATCTCTTCAATCACGCGATGTGCTTGATGGATAGAGTCTAAACTACGTTGAACATATTTTAAGAAACTTTCTTGCATTTCTTCAGGAATGCCGAATTGGCGACCAATCATACGACCTGAAATATCTTTAGCAAAGTTAGCTAATTTGTCTAATTGGGTAACTAATTCCAATAAATCAGTACGATCGATAGGTAAAAATAAACCACGAGGCAATTTCAAACGAATTTCACGTTTTAAACCGTCTGCTTCACGTTCACCTTGAGAAATGTCTAAACGTACTTTTTCTGCTTCATCCCATTGTTTTAAATAGGTATGTTGAAAGAATGGAATTAATAAATCGCAACATTCTGTAACCTTTTTAGAATGTTTTTGCAGAGGTTTTAAAGGAGAATGGGCAAATAATCCGAGAATATTGTTCATTGCCATAGGTGTTTTACTCCATAACAAGGGTTAAAATTTCCGTTGCATATTACCTGATTTTATAGGGAAATACACGAAAAAGATCTTGATTTGTATAAAATTATCTGTATATTTAAACAGTTAAAATTGATAAGGAAAATAAAATGAGTAATGAAGTTGAACTAAAGCTTGCAGTCACCTCTGATGCTTTTGATATCCTAAAAACACACCTCAATCAATTCAATATTTTAGAGCAAAATACGATCTTTCTAGGAAATACTTATTTCGATTATCCCGATCATTTTTTGGCGAAACAAAAAATGGGATTACGTGTCCGTCGAGAAAATAATGATTTCACACTTACCTTAAAAACTGACGGAAAAGTGGTTGGCGGATTGCATAGTCGTCTAGAATATAATTTATCTATACCTGATGATTCAGTACCTACATCGGCACAATTAACGTCATTGTATCCATTTGAACATTTGCCTTCCGCTGCATTACAGCCGATTTTCTCAACAGATTTTAACCGCACTTTTTGGTTGATTGCATTTGGTGCATCAAAAATTGAAGTGGCTTTTGATCAAGGGAAGATTCTATCAGGGGAGAAAACACAGCCTATATGCGAAATTGAATTTGAATTAAAAGAAGGGCTTGTTTCAGATCTTTTCTATTTTGTCTCACTTTTACCTTTTGAACAGGATGTGTATTTTAGTTCGGCAAGTAAAGCGAAACGAGGCTATCAACTAGGCAGTAAACAACTTCTGATTGATTGGTTAAATAAATGGCGGGATTTCTTAAAAGAAGAACGTGAGGGAAGTGCGGTAGATTCTCGTCAGAAATTAAGTGCAGTCATGAAAATGGAACAGCAATTGATTGCAGAAACCCTTTCATTCCCAACAGATGTATTTGCTTTTGATTTTATGAAAACGGTTGAACGTGTCGGCGCATTTTTCAATCTTTATCATTATTATGATGAAAACAAAGCCTTGTTTGAAAAACTGGAAGAAAGTCAATCAGCAGAATTATTAGCGAGTAATCAGTTTTTCCTAAATGAAATTAAAGGTTTGATTACCTTTCATAGTGAGACAAAAGATAATGTTCAAACTATTGAAAAGTTAAAAGCATTACTAAAGAGTCGTGCGTATTTTGAAAGAATGCTTGGTTTAATGATGTTGATGGCGTAAAACGGGTTCTCTAAAGGATAGTAAAAATGGCAAAAGCTCCTAAAACCGCTTATGTATGTAATGATTGTGGCGCTGAATTTTCGCGCTGGCAAGGGCAATGTTCAGCCTGTAAAGCGTGGAATACGATTAGTGAAGTGCGGTTAATTTCATCCTCAAATTCCACAAAAAATGATCGTTTTAGCGGGTATGCAGGGGAAACTCGCGCAAAAATCCAAACACTTTCTGAGATTAGCTTGCAAGAAACACCGCGTTTCACCAGTGGATTTAAAGAATTAGATCGCGTATTAGGCGGAGGGATCGTGCCGGGGAGTGCTATTTTAATTGGTGGTCATCCTGGTGCTGGTAAAAGTACCTTGTTACTTCAAGTGATGTGCGGATTAGCGAAAAATATGACCGCACTTTATGTGACAGGGGAAGAGTCACTTCAACAGGTGGCAATGCGTGCTAATCGCTTAAATCTACCGACAGATAAATTAAATATGTTATCTGAAACCTCCGTCGAGCAAATTTGTAATCTAGCGGATCAGCTGAAACCTCAAATTATCGTAGTAGACTCGATCCAGGTTATGCATCTTTCGGATATTCAATCTTCTCCAGGAAGTGTGGCACAAGTGCGTGAATGTGCCTCTTTCCTGACTCGTTATGCGAAAACTCGACAGGTCGCTATCATTATGGTTGGGCATGTTACTAAAGACGGTACTCTTGCGGGGCCTAAAGTATTAGAACATGCCATTGACTGTTCGTTATTGCTGGAAGGAGAGGCTGATTCCCGTTTCCGTACGTTACGTAGTCATAAAAACCGTTTTGGTGCAGTGAATGAGCTTGGCGTATTTGGTATGACAGAGCAAGGCTTGCGTGAGGTGAAAAATCCATCGGCGATCTTCTTAAGCCGTGGCGATGAACAAACTCCAGGTAGTTCGGTCATGGTACTTTGGGAAGGCACTCGTCCGCTTTTGGTGGAAATTCAAGCATTAGTGGATCATTCCATGCTTGCAAATCCGCGTCGAGTGGCGGTGGGGTTAGAGCAAAATCGTTTGGCCTTATTGCTTGCAGTATTGCATCGTCATGGTGGATTACAAATGTCGGATCAAGATGTTTTTGTGAATGTCGTTGGTGGAGTAAAAGTCGGGGAAACTGGAGCAGATCTTGCGTTATTACTTGCATTAATTTCCAGTTTCCGTAATCGCCCATTACCACAAGATTTAGTTGTCTTTGGTGAAGTAGGGTTAGCGGGTGAAATTCGTCCGGTGACCAGTGGTCAAGAACGTATTAGTGAAGCGGCAAAACATGGCTTTAAACGTGCGATTGTGCCTTTTGCCAACAAGCCAAAAAGTACGGTCGAAAATATGGAAGTTTTTACGGTGAAAAAACTCGCCGATGCACTTGCCATTTTGGATAATTTCTAAAAAAACGTTGTCCTATTGTTGTCTGATTACTGAAAGTTTTTGATAAATTAGATAGAATATGCGCCGTACATAAGGAAAGGTTATGGAAAAGAAATTAAATAAAGCGTTGGATAGTATTGATATCAAAATCTTAAATGAATTACAACGCAACGGTAAAATCTCTAATATCGATTTATCAAAGAAAGTTGGGTTATCGCCAACACCTTGTTTAGAAAGGGTAAAACGCTTAGAAAAACAAGGTGTGATTATGGGCTATCGTGCATTATTAAATCCTGAATTACTGGATGCGCCTTTATTGGTGATCGTTGAGATTACGCTCGTGCGAGGTAAACCTGATGTTTTCGAAGAGTTTAATGCCGCGATTCAAGCACTTGATGAAATTCTTGAATGTCATTTGGTATCAGGTGATTTCGATTATTTACTCAAAACACGTGTAGCAGATATGGCCGCATATCGAAAATTATTGGGTACCACATTATTGCGCTTACCAGGTGTAAATGACACCCGAACTTATGTTGTAATGGAAGAAGTGAAACAAACTAATTATCTCGTACTAAAATAAAAATGATTAAACGAATTACAAAACGATTTACACCGAAACAATATTTAGCAGAATTATTACTCGGATTGACCGCACTTTTAGGTTTATATTTAATTGTGGCATGGTCAAGCTATACGCCATTAGATAACTCTTGGTCTACAGCAAGTTTTCAAACTGAAACCATTAATAAAGCTGGTGCTTTCGGTGCTTGGCTAATTGATGCGTTTTTTGTTTTCCTCGGCTATGTAGGTCATCTTATTCCGTTTGTCATTTTCATCGTACCGATTTATTTACTGAAAACCAAAGCGGTTCATTCTCTCTCGGCAACTCGAATTGCATTACGTTCCTTTGGCTTTATTGCTCTCATCGTGGGCTTAACCATGATGGCAACCTTGTTGCTTTCAAATACGAACTACTATCTAGCTGGTGGAGTGTTTGGAGGTAGCTTAGTGGTGAATTTATATCCTACGATTGGCAAGTTTGGCTGTATTTTAGTCGGCTTTATCTGTGCGGTAGTGGGCTTTATTTTCTGTTCTGGTGCATCATTAATTCGTTTAATTGTGAAATTCTATCATTGGCTAACCATGAAAAATCAGCCTGCAGAAGAGGAGCATGCAGAGCATACTTCTGTAGATGATCTTGAACAAATTGTGATTGAGGCACCTCAACAACTCACTTTTTCTGATTCTCAATTGGAAACAGAATCAGCAGAAGATAAAAAAGAGGATGAGTCTGAAAATACCTTTATTAAGCCTGAGCAGCTAATTAATATCAGTGGTTTATCCTCACCGAGTGCTTCAGAGCCTGCAGATGTTGAAAAATTAGAAGATAAGTTTAAAGGTTTCACAGTTGAATCAGACAATTTACCGAATGTATCTATTTCTGCGGCTTCTTCTGTTGAATTACCGACAAAAGAAGATTTTTCAGCCACGTGGAACAATCCGCAAGTGAATCATCAAAGTGTGGATGAGTCAGACGACATTTTTGAAGAAAATGTGATGCCAAAAGTGTCACTTAAAACACCTGAAAATACGACCGCACTTTATCCAACTTATGATGAATCTTTAGAATCAGAAAATGATGGTTTAGAAGATGAATTAGCACGTCAGTTTGCCGCACAAGAGCAAGCGCGTTTGCAAGAAATGGAAGTACGAGCAAAAGCTGCAAATGCTGAAGATGCATTAAAAGTGATCTTAAATGAACCGGCAGTTTCAGCACCTAAAGCGCGTGAAATTCATATTGAGAATGCAACTGAAACAACCTATAAGCCGTATTCTGATACGCTTATTCATCCAGCATTCCAACAACCAACGAATAAACGTGAAAAACCAACGACACCATTACCAAGTTTAGATCTACTTGAGCATCGTCCTACACAGGCTCAAGACATTACGCGTGAAGAAATTTTAGACACATCTGCACGCATAGAACAACAATTAAAAAATTTTAATGTCAAAGCGACAGTACAAGATGTGTTAGTTGGTCCAGTGGTCACTCGTTATGAGCTTGAATTACAACCAGGTGTAAAAGCATCAAAAGTCACAAGCATTGATACCGATTTAGCTCGAGCGTTAATGTTCCGCGCGATCCGTGTAGCAGAAGTGATTCCTGGCAAACCTTATATTGGTATTGAAACACCGAATGCTCGCCGTCAAATAGTGCCATTGCGTGATGTGCTCGATAGCAATGAATTCCGTTCATCAACATCGTTGCTTTCAATGGCTTTAGGTAAAGATATTAGCGGAAAACCTGTTGTGGTTGATTTGGCTAAAATGCCTCACTTGCTTGTGGCAGGTTCAACAGGCTCTGGTAAGTCTGTTGGTGTGAATACTATGATTTTAAGTTTACTTTTCCGCGTAACACCAGATCAAGTTAAATTTATTATGATTGACCCGAAAGTGGTTGAGCTTTCTATTTATAACGATATTCCACACTTGCTTACCCCAGTTGTGACGGATATGAAAAAAGCGGCAAATGCACTTCGTTGGTGCGTAGAAGAAATGGAACGTCGCTATCAATTATTGTCAGCTTTACGTGTGCGTAACATTGAAGGATATAACGAAAAAATTGAAGAATATGAAAAACTCAATATGCCAATTCCAAACCCAATTTGGAAGCCAGGCGATACAATGGATAAGATGCCACCTCCATTAGAAAAATTGAGTTATATTGTCGTGATCGTTGATGAGTTTGCCGACTTAATGATGGTTGCCGGTAAACAAATTGAAGAGTTAATTGCGCGCTTAGCACAAAAAGCCCGTGCAATTGGTATCCACTTGATTTTAGCAACACAACGCCCATCAGTAGATGTGATTACCGGTTTGATTAAAGCTAATATTCCAAGCCGTATCGCCTTTACTGTAGCAAGTAAAATTGACTCTAGAACGATTCTCGATCAGGGTGGTGCAGAAGCCTTATTGGGCCGTGGTGACATGTTATATTCAGGTCAAGGTTCTTCTGATCTTGTTCGTGTACACGGTGCCTTTATGAGTGATGATGAGGTGGCTCGTGTAGCAGATGATTGGCGTGCACGTGGTAAACCGAATTATATTGATGGCATTTTAGATGGCGTGGACGATGAAGACTCAGGTGAGAAATCAACGACAAGTAGTGGCGATCTTGATGCATTATTTGATGACGTTGTTGAGTTTGTCTTAAGCACAGGCAATACATCGACTTCTTATGTTCAACGTAAATTTAGTGTTGGGTTTAACCGAGCGGCTCGAATTATGGATCAGCTTGAAGAACAAGGTATTTTAGGCCCAATGAAAAATGGAAAACGAGAAATTTTAGCTCGACGTTCCGAATATTAATTCTCTTAAGTTTTCACTTCACAAAAAGGAAAGTAGAATGAAAAAAACATTATTAAAAATGACCGCACTTACTGCACTGTTGAATGCGAGTAGTTTTGCTTTTGCCGATGCGGCAGATGAGTTGCAAAATCGCTTAAATCAAGTGACAGTATTGAGTGCTGATTTCGCTCAAACCGTGACCTCTGTTGGCGGTAAAAATGTTCAACAAGAAAGTGGAAAACTTCAGATTAAACGCCCAAATCTTTTCCGTATGGATACCAAATCACCGCAAGAAACACAAATTATTGCAGATGGTAAAACCCTTTGGTATTACGATCCATTCGTACAACAAGTTACCGCTCAATGGGTGAAGGATGCGGTGAATAATACCCCTTTCGTACTTTTAACCAGTAACGATAAAAGCCACTGGAATCAGTATTCAGTGACGCAGAATGCAGATACCTTTGTGCTAAAACCAAAGGCAAAAAATAGCAATATTAAACAGTTTGATATTCGTATCGATGCAAATGGTGTATTAAAGAATTTCAGTACTACCGAGAAAGATGGTCAAACCAATCTTTATGTATTGCGCAATATTACAAACCAAACCTTAGCTGATAGCTTATTCCAATTTAGCGTACCGAAAGGTGTAGAATTGGATGACCAACGTAAAGGTAAAAAATAATCCATAAGGTGTGAATGATAATCTTCACACCTTTTGCTTATTAAGGAAAGAATATGTCTAATCTTAATTTTGATTTTGCTGAAAATGACTTTCGCCCTTTAGCTGCCCGTATGCGACCAACTAATTTGGAGCAATATTATGGACAGACGCACTTACTTGGGGAAGGAAAGCCGCTTCGTAAAGCAATTCAAGCAGGGCATGTTCATTCTATGATTTTGTGGGGACCGCCTGGTACAGGTAAAACAACACTGGCAGAAGTTATTGCTTATCGTATCAATGCAGAAGTTGAACGGATTTCAGCGGTAACAAGTGGCGTGAAAGAAATACGAGAATCAATTGAGCGCGCGAAACAAAATCGACTTGCAGATCGCCAAACGATTTTATTTGTGGATGAAGTGCATCGCTTTAACAAAAGCCAACAAGATGCGTTTTTACCACATATTGAAGATGGTACGATTATTTTTATTGGTGCGACAACGGAAAATCCTTCCTTTGAATTAAATAATGCATTGCTTTCTCGTGCGAGAGTTTATCTACTCAAGTCATTGACAGTGGCTGAAATCGAACAAGTTCTACAACAGGCGATTTCTGATCCTGAACGAGGATTAGGTAAAGAGCGGTTAGTTTTAGAAGAGAATTTACTACAGGTATTAGCCGAATATGTGAATGGTGATGCGCGCCTGGCTTTAAACTGCCTTGAATTGATGGTGGATATGGCTCCTGAAACAGAAAACGGTAAAAAATTAGACCTCACTTTGTTGAAAGAAGTCTTAGGTGAACGACAAGCGCGTTTTGATAAGCAAGGTGATCGCTTCTATGATTTGATTTCCGCTTTGCATAAATCCATTCGAGGCTCAGCAGCCGATGCGGCACTTTACTGGTATGCGCGAATTATCACTGCAGGCGGTGATCCTCTTTATGTTGCAAGACGTTTATTAGCGATTGCATCAGAAGATGTGGGAAATGCTGATCCTCGTGCAATGCAAGTGGCTCTAGCAGCTTGGGATTGTTTTACGAGAGTGGGGGCTTATGAAGGAGAGAGAGCCATTGCGCAAGCCATTATTTATTTGTCCGTAGCGCCGAAGAGTAATGCGGTTTATAACGCATTTAATGCAGCCAAACAACATGCAAAAGAGTTTCCTGATTTCGATGTGCCACCTCATTTACGTAATGCGCCAACGGCTTTAATGAAAGAATTAGGTTATGGAGCTGAATATCGTTATGCACATGATGAACCTAATGCTTATGCTGCTGGAGAAAATTATTTCCCACCGGAACTGAAAGATACTCAGTATTATTTCCCAACTAATCGTGGTATGGAAATTCAAATTAAAGAAAAGCTTGACCGTTTACAAGAGCAAGATAAAAACGCATCAAAAAAACGCTATAAATAGTTTCTTCTCAAACGGTAAATATAAAAAAGTGCGGCTAAATTTGGCCGCACTTTTTGTTATCACTTAAAAACGCATTATTTTGCTGCTTTTAACTCTTGGTAATACTGTTCGTAATATTGAATCGCATCACCTACATCATCTTGCCAGTGGCTTTTTTGAAGAATTTCAGCTGTTGGATAAATAGATGGATCTTCAGTGATTTCTTTTGGAAGCACTTTTTTCGCTTCTAGGTTAGCTGTTGGGTAACCGATCGCTAAAGTCAATTTCTCTGCTGCTTTTGCACCTAATAAGTAGTTAATTAACTTGTGTGCACCATCTGGGTTTTTAGAGGTTTTAGGAATCGCTAAAGTATCAACCCAAAGAACAGGACCTTCTTTTGGGAACACCATATTTAATGGAGCTTGTTCTTTTTTAGCGATACGCACAGAGCCATTCCATAACTGACCTAATTCTACTTCACCAGAGATGAAAGAGTTTGCAGGGTTATCAGAATTGAAAGAAAGTACGTTTGGACGTAATTTCAATAACTCTTCATAAGCTTGCTTGATAATTGCAGGATCTTTGGTATTTGGATCTTGACCAATTTTTAATAATGCAATATTGAATACTTCACGCGCATCATCTAATAATTGGATTTTGTTTGCATATTCAGGTTTCCAGAAATCGCCCCAAGAAGTGAAGTCAGAACCTTTATAGGTATTGGTATTAAATGCAATACCTGGCGCACCTAACAACTGAGGAAGTGAGTATTTATTGCCTTTATCATAAGGTTTGTTGAGCCAATCAGGGTCTAATTCTTTGATAACAGGTAATTTACTGTGATCTAATTCTTGTAGCATGCCTTCGCGTCCCATTTTAGATACGAAGTAGTTAGATGGTGCAATCACATCATAACCACCAGCATCACCTTGGGTTTTCATTTTGGCATACATTGTCTCGTTTGATTCAAGACTTGCTACAATAACTTTGATACCAGTTTCTTTTGTGAAATCATCTAAAAGACCATCTGGTACATATTCAGTCCAAGTATATAAGTACACAGTATCATTTGCTGGAGCCAGTGCTTTTGTTGCATCAGACTTGGCTTCTTTGTCGTTACAAGCAGTTAATGTAGCGGCAACTAAACCGGCAGTAAGCAAACCTGCAAATTTTTTCATTTTTGTTTGTTCTCCGTAAAAGAGGGGTAAAAAACCACCTGCATTAATGCAGGTATAAAAAAACGCCTTGATTGTGCGTCAAGGCGTATTCTATTTGATCTTAAAAGATTTGTGAAACCTTTTTATATCAATGTTTAATGATTATTTTTACGTGCAACTAATTGGCTTAAAATTACTAATCCTAATGAAAGCACGATCATAATCGTTGCTAACGCGTTTACTTCTGGTGTTACCCCTGTTTTTACAAGAGAGAAGATACGCAATGGTAGGATTTCATAGCTTACACCACTTACGAAAGAGGATACAACAACATCATCTAATGAAATAGTAAAGCTTAATAACCAACCTGATACTACCGCAGGTAAAGCAAGTGGTAGGATAATTTTACGCAAAATAGTGACTTCGCTCGCACCTAAATCTTTCGCCGCTTCAAGCATTCTTGCATCAAAGCCATTTAAACGTGAGAAGATCGTCACGGTAACATAAGGTAAACAGAATGTTACGTGCGCTAATAGTAATGACCAGAAACCTAACGAAATCCCTACAACCATGAATAAGGCAAGTAGAGAAACCGCCATTACGATATCTGGAGACATCATGACGATAAATAACATACCACTTACTGCTTGTTTACCAAGGAAACGATAGCGATAAAGTGCAATCGCGGTCAAACCACCTACAATAGTTGCTAATGTTGCAGCAAAGAAAGCAATAGTGACAGAGTGGAACGCAGCTTGGATTAAGGTATCGTTATTAAATAAACGTTCATACCAGTTCCAACTAAAACCTTTCCAACTTAAACCATAACGGTCTTCGTTGAAGGAGTTAGTCACCAAAATAATAATTGGGATATACAAATAAGCGTATACCACAAACATAAAAATATTACGTAGTAAACGACTCATTATTCTAACTCCACTTTCTTATTCAACAATTTATTTGCACGATAGTAAACGAAAATCAACAATGCCATTAAGATGGTTAAACCGATGCTGATTGCCGAACCGAATGGCCAGTTACGGGAAATTAAGAATTCACTCTTAATCACGTTACCGACCAATAATACTTTCGCACCACCAAGTAAGTCTGCCACATAGAACATACCCATTGCTGGTAGTAGTACTAATAAACAACCTGCAACAATACCTGGCATGGTTAATGGCAGAATAACACGGAAGAAACGTTGAACAGCATTCGCGCCTAAATCTCTTGCCGCTTCTAATAAACGTCCATCTAATTTTTCAATAGCAGAGTAGAGCGGTAGAATCATAAATGGTAAAAGGAGATACACTAAACCAATGATTACAGCCACTTCAGTATTTAAAATACGAATAGGCTCACTCAAAATGCCCATATCCATTAACATGGTATTTAACACACCTTTCACACCAAGGAATACTTTCATCCCATAGATACGAATAAGTGAGTTTGTCCAGAATGGTAATACCACGAGGAACAACAAAAATGGACGATATTTCGGATTAATTTTGCTGACCATAAAGGCAAATGGATAGCCAATGAGTAAACAAATAATCGTCGCAATGCCAGACATATACAATGAATTCCACACAACCTGTGCATAAAGCGGATTAAACAGGTTAGTGTAGTTATCTAAAGTAAATGGTAAAGCATAAAAGTCGCTACCATCTCGGGTTAAAAAACTTACGGTTAATACTAATAAGTTTGGAATTAGCACAAAGAAGATTAACCAACTGAAGATAATTGCAACAGTAATTTTCTGGAATTTATTATTGATTATCTTCATCGTTGAGTACAACCTCCCAACCTTCGTGCCATGTAATACCTACACGTTGACCAACGCTGTGATCCATATGTGGGTCATCTTCGTTAAAAAATTCGCTCACTAATACGCGTTTACCGTTGTGATCAAATTCGACCGTAGACTCAAGTGTCATCCCTTTATAGGTACGATCCACAATGCGACCAATAATTGCGTTTGAGTGCTCATTTTCATCAAGCTCTTCAATCACAATATCTTCAGGACGTAATAATACTTGCAATTTTTGACCTTTTTCAGCAGAGATATTGGTGTGAATATCACATACACGACCTTCTACGTTAGCAAGTAATTCATCGTCAGATTTACGTTCAATCACAGTGGCATCAAATACGTTAATTTCACCGATGAAGCGAGCAACGAATAAGTTGGCTGGATCTTCATAGATTTCACGTGGTGAACCATCTTGTGCAATTTTACCTTTACGTAATAAGACGATACGGTCAGACATGGTGATCGCTTCTTCTTGATCGTGAGTAACGAAAATAAAGGTAATACGAAGTTGACGCTGTAATTGTTTAAGTTCATTTTGCATTTGTTTACGTAACTTATAATCCAGCGCAGATAAAGATTCATCAAGTAGCAACACTTTTGGCTTATTCACAACAGCGCGAGCAATCGCGATACGTTGTTGCTGACCACCAGAAAGTTGAGCTGGTTTACGATCGGCCATTTCTTCTAATTGCACCATACGCAATGCATCCAGAACGCGAGGTTTAATTTCGCTTTCTGCCACTTTTTGCATACGCAAACCAAAAGCCACGTTATCAAAAATAGTCATATGCGGGAATAACGCATAACTTTGGAATACGGTGTTAATGTGGCGTTTTTCTGCCGGAACATTAGTAATATCTTCACCGTCCAAAATAATATGACCTTCATCTAACTCTTCTAAACCAGCTAATAAACGCAATACTGTAGTTTTACCACAGCCGGATGGGCCAAGAATTGTGACGAATTCACCGTTATTAATGGTTAGATTAAAATCATTAATAATTGTGTTAGAACCATAGGATTTTTTGATAGAACGAAGCTCAATAATAGGCTTGTTTTGAACCAGATTTTCCACTAGCTTTGGTTTTCTCCCTAATTTCACCAATTTGATTGGTACTGAGTAGAAATAAACCTGCAAAAATGATGCAGGGGCGACATAAAATTGAACTGATATGATATAGTGAATTGTTAATGATGAAAAGGATTTAATCAAGTTTTTAGGAAAAATTTATCTAAAATTTGACCGCACTTTTTTCAGAAAATTTTATAACTCTCCACTTTCTTGTTATATATCAAGAACTGTAACGAATTTTGGGATTAGACTAACGCTGATATAAAGGAGAATTTTAAAATGGAAGAACATTATAATGAATTATTACAGCGATTTTTAACTTATGTCGCATTTGATACGCAATCTAAATCGTCTGCAAAACATTCGCCAAGTTCAGCAGGGCAAATGAAGTTGGCTTTGCACTTACAGAAAGAATTAATTGAACTTGGTTTACAAAATGTCAATGTGAGTAAGCATGCCGTTGTCACGGCTTATTTACCCTCAAATCATCCTGATTTAACACACACTATTGGTTTTATTTCCCACCTTGATACCTCACCTCAATGCAGTGGTAAAAATGTTCAACCCGAAGTGATCGAAAATTATCGGGGAGGAGATATTGCGTTAGGTTTAGGAGAGGAGTTCATTAGTCCTGTGTATTATCCATTTTTACATCAGCTTATTGGCAAAACCTTGATTGTGACAGATGGAACTACTTTACTTGGTGCGGATAATAAAGCCGGAATCGCAGAAATTATGACCGCACTTTCTGTATTACAACAGAAAAATATCCCGCATTGTAATATTCGAGTGGCATTTACGCCTGACGAAGAAATTGGTTTAGGAATGCATTATTTTCCATTGGATGATTTTCCTTGTGATTGGGCATATACCATTGATGGTGGGGAAGTGGGCGAGTTAGAGTATGAGAACTTTAATGCCGCGACCGCAAAAATTACCTTTAAAGGTCGGAGCATTCATCCTGGTTATGCTAAAAACAAATTAGTGAATGCGCTTACATTAGCTTGTGAATTTCAACAAGGTTTTCCAAAAGATGATGTCCCTGAAAAAACATCGGGTAAAGAGGGTTTTTTCCATTTAGATGATTTTAAAGGGGATATTGAGAAAGTTGAGCTACATTATCTCATTCGAGATTTTGACCAAGCTAATTTTGAACAACGTAAAGCGTTTATTTATCAACTCGTAGAAAAATTTAATAGAGAGAAAAGCCTAAAAGATCCCGTAGTATGTGTTATTGAAGACAGTTACAAAAATATGTATGACACAGTCAAAAATGTCCCACAGGCGATTAAGTTAGCTGATGCTGCAATGAAAGCTTGTGGTATTACACCAAATCATAAACCAATACGTGGTGGAACGGATGGGGCATTTTTAGCAGAAAAAGGATTAGCTTGTCCAAATATCTTTACCGGTGGCTATAATTTCCATAGTAAACATGAATTAGTGACACTTGAAGGGATGGAAAAAGCTGTTGAAGTGGTTATAAAAATAGCAAACTGTAAAGATTTGTAAATTCTTGTAAAGAAAAAACTTGCATTTGTCAGAATATGTCAATATAATCGTTAGAGTTTTATCGAGCTTCCTTTGATAAAGCTAAACTTTAGAGATTTTATTCATAAATTCCTTTTTGGTACTCCTAAGAAATTAGGAGTTTTTTTTACCCCAAATTCAGATATTTACTTCAAAAACGGATTGCTTCGTTTTTCTTGTCCAATAGTTGTGTAAGAGTCATGTCCTGCAATAACTACCATATCATCATTTAATGTAAATAATTTATTCTTGATTGATGAGATCAATGTATCAAAATCTCCACGAGGGAAGTCTGTACGACCAATACTATTTTGGAAAAGGACATCGCCAGTAAAAGCAATATTTTTTTCATGTTCAATAAAACCAATGTGGCCAGGTGTATGACCAGGAAGATGAAGAATTTCAAAGGTAAATGTACCAATTTGAATTTTTTCACCTTCTTGATTAAACCAGCGATCCGGCGTAAATGCGGAAATATAAGGTAAACCAAATTGTTGAGATTGTTGTGGTAGACTTTCAAACAGAAAGCGATCTTCTTCCTGTGAGCCCCATATTTCAATATTAAAATGATCACGAATAGCTTCAGCAGCCCCTACATGATCAAGATGTCCATGCGTTAATAAGACTGCTTTTAGGTTTAATTCTAATTCCTCAATACGTTGAATAAGTTTTTCCGCATTGCCACCAGGATCGATAATCGCTGCATTTTTTTCATCATCCCAAATAAGAGAGCAATTTTGCTGAAAGGCTGTAACAGGAATAATTTCAATATTCATCTTTTTTCCTTATTCTATTTATAACAAAAAACCGCACTAAAGTGCGGTCTAAAATTAAACTGTTTTTCATGCACCACGCCATGTTCTTACAGGGCCAGTATCCACGTGAATAAAATTACTATACGGATAATATCCTACACCACCGCTATCAAGATTTTCAGCCGCTTGGCGTAACCTTGCTAAAGGTACACCAGGGACGTTAAAATCAATCGCTTGGCCTTTAATATGATAGCTGTTGCTTGCTACGTCCCGACTTTGTCTACGGCGTATGGCATTTGTCGCAGCACTACGATAGCCACAAATTACATCAATCTGTGCAGTGCGTAAACCTAAATTACTTTGTAAATGATAAAACTTCATAAAGAGATTCGGATCCATTCGGCGTACTTGGTCTGTACGGCGATCTCTCATGAAGTAATCAAGTTTACCAAGTAGTGAATGATTAAATCCAGTCGTTGCAGAGAACTCACCGCTTAATCGTTCATTGGTGTTGACATTATAGAAACTGAGAATACGAGGTTTAGGGGTAGAGACTATCGCTAATACCGTACTCGGCATCATACTTGCGCCTAAAACGATGCCGCCTAATGAAAGCCATTTACGACGATTTTTATCAATGTTACCCATTTTTTTAGTCTCTTTTATTACTCATCTCTCACTCTAGACAATTTTTTCTTTAAAAAGTTCTAGCGTGAACATTGTTTAAAGATATTTTTTCACAACAGCCCAGTCAATACCATTAAAAGTCGCTACATCGTCGTATTTATAAATATCCGGTAAAACTTGTGTTTGACCGTTTTCTATCCATGCAGTTACATAATACAAGAATACAGGATCATTTGTGCGAATGTTCGCAGACGTTGTTTTCTTACTTTCTAAAACACCGCGTTTTTTATCTTCTGACCAGCCGGCTTCTTGTAACAGAATAGAGGCAAGTTGATCAGATTTTTCTACACGCACACAACCTGAGCTTAATGCACGATCTTTTTTGCTGAATAAGCTATGATTTGGTGTATCGTGAAGATAAATTGCATCAGAGCTTGGCATATTAAATTTATAGTTACCTAATGCACTGTCACCAGCTGCTTGACGGATACGATACGGGAATTTATCACCAATACTACTCCAATTAATCGAGTAAGGATCAATAGTGTTACCTTTGCTATCTAAAATAGAGTAGTTGTGTGCTGCTGCATAGCCAGGGTCACGTTTTAATTTCGGTAAAATATCTTCATTAATTAAGCGTGTAGGGGCATTCCAAGGTGGATTAACAACCACATTGCTCAAACGGCTGTACATTACTGGTGTACGACGTTCATTTTTCCCTACAATAACGCGAGATTCTAAAATTGCTTTACCATCACGATAATATTTCAATTGATAGCTTGGAATATTAACAAAGATTCCATTTTCAAAATCTGGAATAACACGTAAACGTTGTGCATTAAGGGCAAGCTTTTTACCCATTGCAGAAATACCTGACGCTGAAATCATTGATGGGAGTGCTTGTACGGTTTCACGGTATAAACGATTATGGTTAGATAATCCGTTTACAAAACCAGAAACAGCATCGTTTTTAACCGCACTTTGCCATTGGTCAATAATTTCTTGATTTGGTACTTCTGGCTTATAAGCATTCGTTGCGTATAACCAACGTTGTGCTTGTTGATTTACATTCTTGCTGTAATACAAGTAATCAAGGAAAGCATCACTTAGTAATACATCATAGGTGAGCCCGCCCGTTTTTTCAGCGTTATGTAAATTGATTAATGATTGCGACGAACGTTTAGAAATACCAGATGCTACCATGGCCGCATATTCGCGTAGGAATTGTTTTTCCGCAGCCTTGTCTTTCCACATTAAGTCATATTTATTATCGGCATATAATTTTGCCAAAATTGGTTTGAACTGCAGATTTTGCTCATCAATTTCATGAGTTAACGACATCTCTAGCATGGTTTGCTTTTCAGCTGCTAGGCGAGCTTGGTCTTCTTTGATTTCCGCTTCAAGTTTTGCACGCTCTTCAGGACTTAATTTAGACATATCAACGCCCTTATTTTCGGCTTGTTGAGGTTGTCCAGCTGTTTTTGCCCAGTCTGCTAACGCACAACCTGACATCATCATTGATAATGATAAGACTAATGTGCTTAATTTCATTGTTCCTTTTAACATTACTGTACCTTTAAAAATATTCATAAAAATAACCGCACTTCAGTTTTTTTATCTGCTAAAGTGCGGTCAAAATAATCGTTATTTTGTTGCTTTTGCCGCTTCTTGTTTTATTTCAGCATCCACTTTTTGTTGATTAGCATTGAGTTTCACTAAATCAGCTGCCATTTTTTCCGCTTCTTTTAAGAAGAAATCAGGCGCTTCATAGTCTTTTGGTAAATCATCAATATCTTTTAATGTTTTTTTACCTTCACGTTTAAAACGATCATTTAAATCTTTTAAACGTCTCGCATCATCTTTGTCATTTTCCGCTTTGCGTTCTTGGAAATTCAATGATAAGAATTTGCGCTCACGACGTTCATCACGGATTTTAAGATCTTCATTTAAAGCAATAAATTCAGGATCTTTTGCAATACGCTCAAGATGTTTTTCATTTAATGGTTCAACATCTTTACGCGCTTTATTGGTTTCAGAATAAGTTGCCGGCGGAATTTTATCCCAAGGTAAGGCGTTATCTTCTTTTTCTTCCCCAATTTCTTTGGCATCAATAATTTCAGGGAAATTAATATCTGCTGCTACACCTTTTAATTGGGTTGAACCACCATTAATTCGATAGAATTTTTGGATAGTGTATTGCAACACACCAAGTGGTGTTTGGTCTAAATCATAAACAAAGTTTAATGAACGGCTTTGTTGTACCGTACCTTTACCAAAGGTATTTTGCCCAATGATGATACCACGGTTGTAATCTTGCATTGCTGCAGCAAAAATTTCAGAAGCAGACGCACTGAAACGATTAATCATCACCAATAATGGACCTTTATATTGTTGAGCATTATCATCATCTTCGTGTACACGAATACGTTGATAAGCATCACGAACTTGAACCACCGGACCATCAGTAATGAATAAACCACTCAATGCGACGGCTTCCGTTAACGCACCGCCGCCATTTTCACGAAGATCCACAATTAAAGCGCCAATTTTTTTCTTCTCAGCATCCACTAATAATTTTTTCACATCATCAGTTAAGCCAATGTAGAAACTTGGGATTTTAATGACTCCAACTGCTTCCCCATCTACTTTAGAAACAGTGAGTTTTGCTGCTTGGTCTTCAATACGTACTTTATCGCGAACTAAAGTGACAATACGGCTTTTTCCACCTTTTGCAGGTTCAATTTCAAGACGAACTTTTGTTCCTTTTTTACCTTTGATTTTGTCAACGATATCTTCTAAACGCCAACCGATAATATCTTCGATTTCGCCTTTTTCTTGGCCAACACCAATGATTTTATCGCCTGCTTGTAATTTTTTACTGCGTTCAGCCGGTGCACCTGGCACTAAAGACTTGATGCTGGTTTCGTCATCTTCAGATTGTAATGTTGCACCAATTCCTTCTAAGGAAAGATTCATACTTTCATTAAAGCTTTTTGCAGTACGCGGCGCAAGATAGCTTGTATGCGGATCGATTTCTCGAGCAAATGCATTAATATAAATCTGAACAATGTCATCAGCTTTGGTTTGAGTTAATCGACGAATGGCTAAATTGTAGCGTTTAGTCAGTTTTTCTTTAATTTCAGGCCATTTTTTATCTTTTAATTTCAGGCTGATTACATCATTTTTAACACGTTGTTCCCAAAGCTTGTTTACTTCTTCTTCGCTTGTAGGAAAAGGTGCTTTTTCACGGTCGATCTCAATTTGATCATTACCTTTTAAATCAGGTTCTTGATCTAATAAAGATAATGCATAAGCATAACGTTCATAGCGACGTTTCATCATCAGATCGTAAATCGCAAATGCAGCTGAAAGATCGCCCTCATTAAGTTGATCATCTAATTTAGAACCATATTTAGCACGTAAATCATCAATATCTGATTTTAAAAAGGTGTTATGGCTGTAATCTAAGCTTTTAATATAACGATCAAAAATCTTTTCGGAAAAGGCGTCATCAAGCTGGAATTTACGATAATGTGATTGGGTTAAACGTGTCGTTGCACGCTTTGTTGCTAACTGGTTTGCGTCAGTTGCGGAAGGAATCGTAATATCGCTTTGCTTTAATTTCGGCTGCACGGCAAATGTGTCAGACGAATGAAGAAATAACGCACCTAAAATTGCTGTCGCAATAAGACTTTTGGTTGTATGTAATTTCATTTAACCTTATCCCGATAAAAAATAAATTATTAGGCAAATAAACGATCTGCGGTGACTGTCATCACTAAACCATTTTCAAGTTCTACGCGTGCGCCATCTTTTTCCACATTTAATACGGTCGCATTTTTCGCTTGTTCTGCTACTTTCACTTTCACTTTGCTACCTGCAGAAAGTGTTGTGAAATCAACCGCACTTAGTTTTACTTGCGGGGCTTTTGGTTTGCGAGTTGCTTGATTTGAATTTGGTTTACGAGCAGGGCGTTTTTGTTGTGCTTTTTTGGCTGCTAATTCTGCTTTGCGTTTTTCTGCAAATTTAGCTTTTGCATCTGCTAATTGTTGAGTCGCATGAGAAACATGTTCTGCGTCTAATACACCAGCAGGGTTGCCGTATAAATCCACACGCTCAGCACCTTCGCGACAGCCGTGTAAATAGCGCCAGTTGGAGGTGTATTGACGTAAAGCCTGACGCAATTGAGTTTTGCTGACACGTTCATCATCTTTTAATGCTTCAGCAAGATCTTGGAAAAGACCAATTTTTAATGGTTTAGCTTCACCTTCTGCAATAAAGCAAAGTGGGAATTTTTCTATAAGATATGCAATGATCGCTTTTGTATCAGTTAATTTTTGAACGCCTTCAGCATTATTTTCAACTTGGGCTTCAACTTGAGAATCTGTCATTTCTGAGTTTTCCTAGGATAAAAAATAAAAACTTGCACAGTTTACCGCACTTTTATAAGGATTGACAATGGTTGGACAGAATAATTCCGTTTCTAATTCTAATGAATAACTTCACAAATTCCCTTAATTCAGGCTAAAATAGTCCACTTTTATAATTTCTGAAAACATAATGACAAAAACACCTGATTTTACTCATGCCACTTATAGACTAGTGCGTTGCATAGGATGTGATGCAACGGTGTCTGTTTGTCGTCCGCAAGCGGGGGAGTACGCACAATGTCCTCGTTGCCATCAGAAATTGCAATCAGGAAGTCGTTGGTCACTTAAACGTTGTTCATTAATCGCCCTTTCTATCTTAATTTTAATGCCATTTGCTTTAGGCTATCCTTTATTAAGCTTAGATTTACTAGGTACTAAAATTGATGCTTCTGTTTGGAAAGGGATTTGGAAAATGGCAGTGGAGGGATATGCCTATACTGCATTTATGATTTTTATCTGTGCTGTTTTAATGCCTGTATCTTTTGCGATTTTAGTCATTATGTTGCAGCTTTCTAAATTACTCAAAATTAAGCCTCGTAATGTCTTATTATTTGTGGGATATATTAAGCCTTGGGTCATGTTTGACGTATATTTAGTTGCACTGGGTGTCACCATGTTTAAAGTGCGCGAATATGCCACATTAGAAGTGGATGTGTATTTAATTGCTTTTGTTTTTACTGCACTTTTAACCACTTTATTGTTCATTAAAATTAATTTAGATGACTTGTGGCATGATTTTTATCCCGATCAGAAACCCGTTACTAAAAGCGATAAACCGTTAGAACTTTGTACTGCCTGTGATTACACTTTTTTAAAAGAAGATCAAGAATACGATCACCGTCATCGAGCAATTTGCCCACGTTGTGCATCGCTTATTGAAACACCTGATAGTGTGAAATTACAACGTGTTTGGGCGACATTAGTGGCGGGTATTATCATGCTTTTCCCTGCAAACTTACTCCCAATATCTGGCGTTTATTTAACAGGAAGTTTGTCACAGGATACCTTGATGTCGGGTGTGATGTCATTTATAAGCATGGGCAGCTATTTTGTTGCTTTCGTGGTATTCTTCGCCAGTATTTTTGTGCCAGTAAGCAAAATTCTCATTATGTTGTATTTACTGGCTAGTGTGCATTTTAAATGGCGACATTCAATTAAATGGCAAATGCGGCTATTACATATCGTTCACTTTGTAGGACGTTGGTCAATGCTGGATCTTTTTGTGTTAGCTTTGATGATGTCTCTAGTGACACGCGGACAGATTATTAATTTTACTGTAGGCCCTGCCGCATTTTATTTCGGTGCAGCAGTGTTTTTAACTATGATTTCAACTTCTCAGTTTGATAGTCGATTAATTTGGAAAATTTATGACAGAAAACAATAAACCAGAATCTAAATCTATTGATGAGCAATATAACAATGTAGAAGCGTTATTACGTAAGAATAAACGCATCTCACCGTTTTGGTTGTTGCCTTTTATTGCATTATGTATTGGTGCCATTTTATTTTTCCAAATTGTGCAAGAACAAGGAAAGATGATTACGATTACATTTTCTAATGGTGCAGGGTTGGTTGCAGATAAAACACCGATTCGCTATCAAGGTTTGCAAATTGGTGTTGTGAAGAAGGTTAACTTTACTGACAATATGCAAAAAGTGAAAGTTGAGGCAAGTATTCATTCTGAAGCCACCGATGTGTTAAAGAAAAATACTAAATTTTGGCTTGTGCAACCGAGCGTATCGCTTGCGGGGATTTCAGGTTTAGACTCTTTAGTTTCAGGAAATTACATTACGCTTCAACCGGGTGATGGTGATTCAGAAGATGAATTTATTGCGGAAGAACAAGGGCCTATTGCACAAGTAAATCCTGGCGATTTATTAATTCATTTAATTTCGGATGATTTAGGTTCGATTTCAATTGGAGCTTCTGTTTACTTCAAAAAAATGCCGGTCGGGAAAATTTATGATTACCGCTTCAATAAAGAGAATAAAGTTGAAATTGATGTGGTGATTGATAAAGCCTTTACACGTTTTGTGAAGAAAGATTCACGCTTCTGGAATATCAGTGGTATCAACGCTAACATTAATGCATCAGGTGTAAATGTAGAGATTGATAGTTTAAATTCAGTGGTGCAAGGTGCGGTATCATTTGATTCACCGCCAGATAGCCCGCAAGCTGTGACTAATAGCCACTATACACTTTATTCTAACTTGCAAGCGGCTAAACGAGGTATTGAAGTTGAGGTGACTATTCCAGTGACTGCGGGTTTAGATGCAGGGCAAACCTCGGTTTATTATGGTGATGAGCAAGTGGGTCTTCTTTCATCTTTAAGTACGGATGAAAATAATGAAGAAATTTTAAAAGGCACATTATTAATCGATCCAAACCAAGCTAACCTCTTAAAAACGAATACACGTATTGTGTTAAAAAATCGTAAGTTAGATTTGGGTGATGTGGCTAATCCGAAAAAATTCTTCCGCGGAGATTATTTTGAAATTATTCCGGGTAGTGGAGAAAGCAAAACACAATTTGATGTGATTCGAGAACATGAGTTATTGCTCAAAGCACCGAATACTTTGATTTTAACCTTAACCGCACCAGAAACTTATGGTATTACTGAAGGGCAATCGGTGTTTTATAACAATATTGCTATTGGTCAAATTGTGAAGCAGCACTTAAATGTTGATGGTGTGAAATTTGAGGCGGCAATTGCGGCGGAATATCGCAATCTTATTCATGAGAACACTCAATTTGTGGCTGCCTCTAATTTTGATGTCAGTTTTGGTATAGACGGATTACGTTTTGAATCAGCAACACCATCAAAATGGCTACAAGGTGGGGTGAGAGTATTACCTAAAAAAGGAAGTGGCGCCCCACATTCAAGCTATCCACTTTATAAAGATATCAGTAGTGCAGAAACGGGTATTACGGGTAACTTAGTGAATCCAAGTATTGTGCTACATTCCACTAATTTGCCAAGTATTAGCAAAGGTTCTGTGGTGCTTTATCGTCAGTTTGAAGTGGGTAAAATTATTAACGTAAGACCGAAAGCCAATAATTTTGATATTGATGTGTATATTTATCCGGCTTATCAAAACCTTCTTACAGATAAAAGTGTATTCTGGGTTGAAAGCGCGGCACAAATTGATATTACGCCGAAAGGCATTAGTATCCAGGCATCACCAGTTGCTCGTTCATTAAAAGGTGCAATTAGCTTTGATAATACGGGTTCAGGCAAAAATAAAACGCTTTATCCAAGCGAATTGCGAGCCAAATCAGCGGGGCAAGTGATTACGTTACTTACAGATGATGCAACGGCTTTAAGTAAAGGAATGAGTTTGCGTTATCTAGGTATGAATGTGGGTGAAGTCGAGCAGATTGCCCTTGATCAAAAAACAAATCGCATCACTGCAAAAGCATTAATTAACCCAAGTTATATGGGAATGATTGCAAAAGAGGGTACTGTATTTAAAGTGATTTCTCCACAAATCTCAGCGGGTGGAATTGAAAACTTAGATAGCCTTTTACAGCCTTACATTGATATTGAATTAGGCAAAGGTCAACCAAAAACACAGTTTAATTTAGCGCAAACTGCACAACCTAGAAATAAATACAGCAATGGCGTGCCATTTATTTTGGAAACCAGTGATGCGATGAATTTAACGGAAGGATCACCAGTGCTTTATCGCGGAGTTGAAGTGGGAACCGTTCGTAAGTTTGAATTGAATTCTTTAGGCGATCGTGTGTTGGTACATATTGCGATTACACCGAAGTATCAACATTTAGTGCGCAAAAATTCAGAGTTCTGGGTTTCATCGGGTTATGATTTCAACCTTGGTTGGAAAGGGGCTGAATTTAATACCGGTAGTGTACAACAATTGTTGAAAGGCGGTATTTCGTTCTCGACCCCATCGGGTACGATCGTTCAACCACAAGCAACGGCAAATCAGCGCTTTATGTTACAAGTGAAGAAACCAGCTGAAGCACCGACTTGGAATTCAGGTGCATTACCTGCAAATCAATAAAACATAAAAAGAAATAACCGCACTTTTGAATCATCAAAGTGCGGTTATTTTTTTAGGTATTTTGAATAGTGTTATAGGTGTTATTGCCCCATATTTTTGACTGATTTTAAAAAGCCTTTGGCTGAAGTATAGACTTCATCTTTGCCCTGAGCATGTAAAATCATATCGGACATTTCACGAAAAGCCCCTTTCCCGCCTCCAAGTGCAAGCACATAATCCACGGCATTTTGCACATAAGGTGCAGAATCTGCCACGGCAAAAGAAAGGCCACAGGTTGCAAAAGCGGGGAGATCTACGCTGTCATCACCAATATAGGCTGTTTGGTCCGCGGTAACACCTGCTTGTTTCATGAGATCCAAACAAGCACTTTCTTTTTCAAGCTTACCTAAAAAGAACAACTTAATCCCCAGATCGCTAATTCGCTTACGCAGAATCGCAGAATCTCTGCCCGATAATACGGCGACTTGAATACCTGCATCCATCAACATTTTGACGCCAAGTCCATCGCGCACATGGAAACTTTTAATCGCTTCGCCATTTGGATCATAATGGAGTAGTCCGTCAGTTAATACGCCATCGACATCGGTGATGACCAATTTAATTTTCTTTAATTTTTCGTTAATCATTAGCTTGAGAACTCCACTAAGCCCACAACATTATTTTCATCATTGACCACGACAAGAGAGTGAATTTTCTTCTCTTTCATCAAGTCTTCTGCTTTCGCTAAGAATTCATTTTCATGAATAGTTTTCGGTGAAGAGGTCATGAGCTCTTTCGCGGTCTTATTAAGTGTATCGGCACCGTTAGCCGTTAATGCTCGGCGCACATCACCATCGGTAATAATGCCTTTAAGTTGTTGGTTTTCCATGACTAATGCCACACCCATACGACCTTCATTCATAATAGTTAAGCAATCAGTGAAGCTGGTATCTGGTGTGGTAATCGGCAATCGAGTTTGCATTTGATCTTTCACTTTGCATAACAAACGACGACCAAGACTTCCACCCGGATGGAATTTCGCAAAATCAGCAGGTTGGAAATGACGTGCCGTAATTAATGAAACCGCAAGAGCATCGCCTAAGGCTAAAGTCACTAGAGCTGAAGTGGTTGGTGCGAGATTGTTTGGACAGACTTCGCGTTCGACAGTGATATCTAAAACATAATCCGCATGGCGAGCAAGCGTTGAGTTTTTATTGCTAGTTAGGGCAATAATTTTATTACCAAAGTTTTTCAAACTTGGAATGAGTTTATTTACATCATCAGTTTCACCGCTATAAGAAATAAGCATCACAATGTCGATGGGTTTTAGCATACCTAAATCGCCATGAAAGGCTTCAGTCGGGTGCAGGAAGAAACTTGGTGTCCCTGTAGAGGCAAAAGTCGCCACCATTTTTTTGCCAATTAGCCCCGATTTACCAATACCACCGATGACTAAACGACCTTCGCAAGCAAGGATAAGATCCACAACTTGAGAAAACTCATCATCTAAGCGTTGACTCAGTTGTGCGAGTGCTTGGCTTTCAACAGAAAGCGTTTCTCGTGCGATTTGTAAATAATTCATAGGAAATCCTTATGATAAAAGTGCGGTTGAAAATAACCGTGTTTTGTAGGGCTATTCTAACGGAAGTTATTAAAAATAAGAATGAAAATTTGACCGCTCTTTGAATTCCCCCTATACTACGCCGCGAGTTGGTTAGACAATCGCTGGTTTATTGAAGCCCTTAACCGTGTTCGCACGACCTAGTGGGACAAGTAAACGAGAGGAAAGTCCGAGCTACAAAGGGCAGAGTGCCGGATAACGTCCGGGCGGCGTGAGCCGACGACCAGTGCAACAGAGAGCAGACCGCCGTGAAAACGGTAAGGGTGAAAGGGTGTGGTAAGAGCACACCGTGCCGTTGGTAACAACGTGCAGCAAGGTAAACTCCACTCGTAGCAAGACCAAATAGGAACTCAATGGATGGCCCGTCCAGAGTTCGGGTAGGTTGCTTGAGCGGCAGAGTAATTTGTCGCCTAGAGGAATGATTGTCCACGACAGAACTCGGCTTATCGACCAACTCAACAAATTCATCAAAAAATGACCGCACTTTTGTTTTTCATTATCCTGCTTGGGATGGAATGAATAAAAGTACGGTCATTTTCTTTTGTGTTTTACCACAAGCTCATTTGTTCTAAATGGCTTTCTTCCGGCAAAGTCACGTGTAATCCAACGAGACGAATAGATTTTCCCTGGCTACGTTGCCAAATTTGTTCCAGTAATTGTTGAAAGCTTTTTAATGATAAAGGCAAGCCTGTTTTTTCTAAGGTCGTCACCTGAAAATCTTCAAATTTTAATTTCACCCCAATTTTGCGAAAAGTGGTTAAAGGGATATTCGGCGCACTTCGTTCAATGCGGCGAATAAGCTCGGTATAGAGATTATCTAACAATGCTATGCCTTGTTCGAGATGACGAACATTTTCGGATAAAGTGCGTTCTACGCCGATAGATTTTCGCTCACGATGTGCTTGGATTTCACGATCATCAATGCCATGGCTAAAATCCCAAATTCGCTTACCCATTTTACCGAAGATATTTAATAAAATAGATTGATCGAGTTTTTGCACATCTTCGCAAGTTTCTAGGCCCATTTTCAGTAAACGTTCAGAGGTGACTTTGCCCACACCAGGGATTTTTTTCAATGGCAACGTTTTTACAAACTGATCAACTTCATGAGGTTGAATTACAAATTGTCCGTTCGGTTTATTCATATCGGAGGCAATTTTGGCGAGAAATTTAAGGGGCGCAACGCCAGCTGAGGCGGTCAGTTTTAATTCATCAAAAATCGCTTGGCGAATTTCTTGCGCGATCCAAGTGGCGGATCCTGAACATTGTGTACAATCCGTAACATCTAAATAAGCTTCATCTAAGGAAAGTGGCTCAATGATAGAAGTGTAGCGTTGAAAGATCTGATGAATTTGTGCCGAAACTTGTTTATACAACGCCATATTCACAGGCACAAGAATGAGATTAGGACACTTTTTTATGGCTTGAGCCGTTGGCATTGCACTATGCAAACCAAATTTTCTCGCCTCATAATTACAAGTTGTTAATACACCACGTTGACGAGAAGAACCACCTACAGCAACAGGCTTTCCCAGCAAATTAGGATTTTCACGAATCTCAATCGATGCGTAAAAACAATCCATATCAATGTGAATAATTTTTTTATCTTGTAGCATAAAAAAAGTGCGGTTAAATTTTATTTAGTATAACCGCACTTCAATTACTGTTCAAGCATACATATTTAATTATCAGAAACGACTTTCTTATCTTTAAACATGACTGAACGTTCAACTTTATAAACATGAATAGGTTCTTGCGTATTCATAAAAATTGAACGGTATTTTTCATCAATTTGAGTAAATGGAATTTGTAAATTAATTGTCAGTGTCTTACCTGGCAATAAGGTATTTTCTAATTCTATTTGCATATCTTGGCTATGCACAACTTGACGATTATGCACATACACACTCAACCATTGAATATTTTGAATCGGGAATTCACTTTTATTCGTAATGGTATATTTAAAGCGAGAAAGCGCTTGACCATCCTCACCTACAACAATATCTCTATCGCCAACATCAATAGAAATCGTATAGTTAACATACTTAGGGTAGCTTTTTTCTGCTGTTGCAGTTTTTTCTACACTTTTTGGTTTTTCCTTTGAAACATTTTCTTTTGCAATTGCAGAAGAAATTGAACAACTAGCTGCAAACAAAGCTAGCACTAAATATTTAAAAAATGACATTATTTTTTCTCCTATAAAAAAACGCCGAAATTTTACCCTAACTCACGCATTTAATAAATACCGCTCTTTTTCTTCTGCTTGTTTTTTGTTAGACTAGCGCATAATTTTGGGGCTGATTCTGGATTCGACGGGATTAGCGAAGCCCAAGGTGCACGTCGAGGTGCGGTAGGCCTCGTAAATAAACCGCAAAAAAATAGTCGCAAACGACGAACAATACGCTTTAGCAGCTTAATAACCTGCATTTAGCCTTCGCGCCCTAGCTTCCGCTCGTAAGACGGGGATAACGTGGAGTCAAACCAAAACGAGATCGTGTGGAAGCCACCGTTTGAGGATCGAAGCACTAAATTGAATCAAACTAGCTTAAGTTTAGCGTGTCTGTCCGCATGCTTAAGTGAAATTAAAGACGAGACTAAACGTGTAGTGCTGAAGGTAGAGTAATTTCGGACGCGGGTTCAACTCCCGCCAGCTCCACCACAAAATAAACCTATCAAGTCCTGTGGAAGACTTTAAAGCCTTGAAAATAATAACTTCAGGGCTTTTTTATTGCGCTTTTAACTTCTATCAAACTCTCGAATTTGAGTAGTACGTTTAATAGTTGGCGCTTATTGATTGGGATTGGTCAAATTGTTGCATTAGTAAAGTGCTTAGTAATCGGTAAATTATCAGCTAAAGGAGAAAAAATGAATATTTTATTATTAGACGGTGGTAAAGATTTCGGACATTCACACGGTGAGTTAAACCACACACTTCATAAAAAAGCGAAAGAAGTTTTGACCGCACTTGGACACAATGTACAAGAAACCGTGATTGATGCCGGTTATGATGTTGAAGCAGAAATCGAAAAATTCTTGTGGATGGATGCCGTGATTTGGCAGATGCCAGGTTGGTGGATGCACGAACCTTGGACAGTGAAAAAATACATAGACGAAGTATTAACCGCTGGACACGGCAAGCTTTACCATAGTGATGGTCGCCATCGTGTCAATCCGACTGAAGGCTACGGCACAGGTGGCTTGTTGCAAGGCAAAAAACACATGCTTTCGCTTACGTGGAATGCGCCGATTGAAGCGTTCACCCGTGAAGGCGATTTCTTCGAAGGCAAAGGCGTAGATGCTGTGTACATGCCTTTCCACAAACTCAACGAGTTCATCGGCTTGACCCGTCTGCCGACATTTCTATGTAACGATGTGATTAAAAATCCACAAGTAGAACAATACTTAGCCGATTACCAAGCACATTTGGAAAAAGTGTTCGGATAATTACAAAATATGAGTTTAGAAGGTGAGCATTTTGGCTCACCTTTTTTATTTCAAACGCTTATCAAACTTTTTGATAGGGAGAGGAAGAGGAATAGACTGAGTTTAGATCAAACAAGCGGTTTTAATTTTGAATTGAATTTGCAAAAACATCTAAAAATCTGACCGCACTTTAAAATAAAAAGATCTAAACATCCTCAATTTGAAACTGCTTACGCCAGCGATTCGGTGAAATCTTATGTTTTTTCAAGAAGTGCTGACGTAAGGCGGTATCGCTATGAAATCCACTTTGTTCTGCAATGTCAGTAATAGATAAATCTGTGCTTTCCAAAAGCTCTCTTGCTCGCTGTAGCCTTGCTTCAATTAACCATTGATTTAATGACACTCCGGTTGCTTTGCGAAAATGTCGGGTGAAAGTGCTACGGCTCATTGACAAACGTTCGGCAAGGCTATCAGTCGAATGAAGTGCGGTCAGATTTTCATTTAAATAAGCAAGCAACGCATTGATATTATGATTAGGTGTGGAACGAGAAATAGGGCGTTCGATAAATTGTGCCTGTCCGCCTTCACGATGAGGGGGGATAACCAGTATTCGGGCAATATGATTGGCAATTTTCACACCATATAATTTACGGACAATAGAAAGGCAACAATCCATGGAAGCTGCCGTTCCTGCAGAGGTAATCAGTCGATTTTGTTCCAAGTAAATAGGATTTAAATCCCATTTCACCTGCGGAAAGCGACGAGTAAAATCACTATCTCCTAGCCAATGTGTGGTTGCTTTTTTTCCGTTAAGTAAACCACTGCACGCTAACACATAGGCACCATAACATAAACCCACCACTGTCGCACCACGTTGATATGCTTGCCGTAACGCCGTTAATAAAGCATCTCTCGGCATCACTTGAGTATCATGCCATCCAGTCATCACAACAATATCGGCATTCTCTAACCATTCTAAACCACCATCTAAATGTATGTGAAATAGCGAGTTTGTCAGGTTGTCCGAATCGCTAACGATTTTACAGTCAAATAACGGCTTGCCGTTTAAATCCGACATAGAAAAAACGGAATATGCCATCGCAAAATGAATGGGCATCATTTGTTCATACACAATTAAAGCTACTGTGGGTGTATTCATTTTATTCTCCTATTTGATATGAGCATAACATAGAAATGACCCGATTATTACGTTTATTGATTTTTTATCTATTTTTGAGCAGTTTTGTTCTCACTATAATATGTTTATTCATTCAATAACGTATATAGAAAAGGAAAAACAATGAACTTAAAAACCTTAATTAGCGCAAATACTTTCGCTGTAGATCTTGCCTCTAAAAACACTGATAGCTATCAACATATCCGCAATGCCACTGGTCGCCTGAACTACGCAGGGAAAACTTTTTTAATTGATCCGATGTTTGCTGAAAAAGGACGTTATGCAGGCTTTAAGGGGACATTAAATAGCCATTTGCGTAATCCACTTGTGGAATTGCCGATGAAAGTAGAAGATACTTTCAAAGATATTGATGCCATTATTTTGACTCATACACATGAAGATCATTGGGATGAGGTTGCACAAAAAATTTTACCTAAATCCATCAAAATTTTTGTGCAGCATGAACGGGATGGCGATCTACTCAAAGCGCAAGGTTTTACAAACATAACCAGTTTATCGTTGGAAAAACCGGTGGAGTTTGAAGGTATTATTTTAAATAAAACCGGTGGTTCTCACGGTACAACGGAAATGTACGCTGTGCCACAATTGGCTGAGATTCTAGATGAGGCAATGGGCGTAATATTCCAAGCAAAAGGTCATCCAACTGTTTACTTAGTTGGTGACACAATTTGGACTGCTGAAGTAAACAAAACCATTAATCGTTATAAACCTGATGTAATGATTATGAACACTGGTGATGCGCGTACCTTAGCTTTTCCAAATGATGGCATTATTATGGGGTTACAAGATGTTGCTCATGCTCGTCAAATGCTACCGAATACAAAACTTATCACGGTGCACATGGATGCGGTAAACCATATGTCTGTGTACCGTAAGGATTTACGCCAATTTGTCCAAGCAAACAAGCTTGAAAATGTAGTAATTCCAGAAGATGGTGAAACAGTGAAGTTTTAAAAACAAGCGGTTTTAATTTTGAATTGAATTTGCAAAAACACCTAAAAATTTGACCACACTTTGTTATAAAAAAGCTGTCTGAAATTTCAGACGGCCTTTTTCTAAGAAATAATTTTAATTAATTCCTTCCACTAAAATTGCGCGGCCTGTTGTTGCGCCCAAACGGATGGATTTGAATGCTTGGAAACGCCGAAATCGGGCACGATACGCAATACTTTCCGCAAAACGGGTTTTCTGTTTCAGGAAAACCGCCTGCCGGAAAACTTGACCGCGATGCAGAATATCGCTATTTTTATAGACAAACCCGATGAAGGCGAAATCATCGCGCTGGCGGCGAAAGTCGGGCTGACTGCGGGCGATTTGAACAAATATCCGACCGAATTGTCCGGCGGCATGGCGAAACGGGTAGCATTTTTGCGCCTGCTGCTGTGCGGCTGCGACCTTGCCTTGCTGGACGAGCCGTTCGTCGGTTTGGACCGCGATTTGCGCGATATTTTGGTCGCCATGCTGGTGGAAAAATCGAGCGGCAGGGCATGGCGTGTATGCTGGTAACGCACGACCGCTTCGAAGCCGCACACCTGAGCCATGAAATCATGCTGCTTTCCACTAAGGGCATGAACGTGCAAAACGTGATTACCCTGCCTACGCCGCTGTCCGAACGCGATTCGGTTTTTGAAAAAGCCGTGGTGCCAAGGGGGCAGGAGATTCATTATGAGGTGCTTTATGTTTTCGACTGTGATTACTGCTGCTGTTTTATATATTGCTACAGCAGTAGATTTGTTAGTAATACTATTAATATTTTTTGCTAGAGCAAATACTAGAAAAGAATATCGAGATATTTATATCGGACAATATTTAGGTTCTGTAATTTTAATATTAGTTAGTTTATTTCTAGCTTTTGTTTTGAATTATGTTCCGGAAAAATGGGTGTTGGGTTTATTAGGTTTAATACCGATTTACTTAGGTATTAAAGTTGCTATTTACGACGATTGTGAGGGCGAAAAAAGAGCTAAAAAAGAATTGGATGAAAAAGGGTTGTCAAAATTAGTCGGTATTGTTGCTTTGGTTACAGTTGCTAGTTGTGGTGCAGATAATATTGGACTTTTTGTTCCTTACTTTGTGACTTTAGATCTTGTCGACTTATTAGTTACTCTTCTTGTATTTTTAATATTGATTTTTGTTTTAGTATATACAGCACAAAGATTGGCTAATATTTCAGGTGTTGGTGAAATTGTAGAGAAGTTTAGTCGTTGGATAATAGCTGTTATTTATATTGGTTTAGGGTTATTTATTATTATTGAAAATAATACAATTCAAACAATAATATCAATAATATGAATGATACGGGCATTTGAGTATCTGACAAACCTTCGGCTTGCTTCTTCAATACAAGATACAACCCTGTCCGCCCAATAAATCCATATCCGAAAGCATCTTCATGCAGAATTAAGCCAAACCATGAATAAGTTTTTCACCCACCCCATGCGGCCGTTTTTCGTCGGTGCGGCGGTGCTTGCCATACTCGGCGCGTTGGTGTTTTTCATCAGCTCCGGTGCCGTCATTTTGAAATGAAACCAAATCAAAGCCGATTGAACCATCGTCCACTTGGGTACGACCATCACGTCCGCCGGTTGCTGTTGCTGATGTTTTGTAGAAAATTTTCATGATATTGTCCTCAATTCAATATTGGTTAAATGTTTTGGCGTACTGCCGTTGAAAGTGAGTTCATTATATTGAACGGCAATATGAAGTGTTATATGATTTATCCAAATTACTTGCCTATTCCTACAAAACTATGTTCTCAACTGAAACGATAGAACGCTTATTAAAAGTTATTCCACATAACGAAACCTATTCATCTCCAATTAAAGGCTTGGTGATTCGCCATGCCGATCAGCCGTTTTGCTACGAGGGTATTATTCAAGAACCGAGCATTTGCATCGTGTTAAGTGGGGAACGTGAAATACAACTAGGCGAACAATGCTACCGTTTTGACAATCAACACTTTATGTTCTGCCCTGTCAATGTGCCGATGCGCGGCGAAATTAAATATGCCGAGCCGAAAAAGCCGTTTTTAGTGATGTCGATAAAAATTGATATTGAGAGCGTTAGCAAGATTTTATTAGCAAATCCAAACCTTGCAGATGCTCTTCAACCGGGCGACGAAGGTTTTGCACAATGGCATTTGGATGAATCTCTCAAAAATGCTGTTGAACGCTTATTATTCTTGCACGAAAATCCAAAAGATATTGGGTTTCTTGCACCGCTTATCCAACAAGAAATATATTATCGACTCCTTACAGGCGAACAAGGTGGTAAATTTAAAGCCATGGTAAGCAATGGATCTCACACCAAAAAAATCGCCCAAGCCACTTACTATCTGCAACAACATTTTAGTGAAACCATCACCGTGGAAACCTTGGCAAATTTAAGTGGTATGTCATTATCTGGCTTTCATAGCCATTTCAAGAAGATAACCAGCCTTTCACCGCTGCAATATCAAAAATCCTTACGTTTGATGGAAGCCAGACGCCTAATTGCTCAAGAAGGAAGAGCTATAACCGAAACCGCTTACCAAGTCGGCTACGAGTCACCTAGCCAATTCAGCCGTGAATACAAACGGTATTTCGGGCATGCGCCCAAGGGGGATATTAAATAGATGGGGCTTAAAGATAGGTTTAAAAACACCTAAAAATTTGACCGCACTTTATGATGAAAAAAATCTGAAACGTTAATTTCAGACGTTTTTTATTTAACCAAGATTTTGTGAAAAACATTAAAAATGAGATAATTCTCAAACCTTTTAAGAGGCTTTATTTATAAAAATATTTGGAGAAAGCATGGAACACAAACTTGAGGATATCATTGCGATTTTTAATCAATGTTTTGAAGAAGAATATAATACGCGATTGGTTAAAGGTGGGGATGAGCCGATTTACATTCCTGCAAATGATGAGGTGCCTTATAACGCCATTTACTTTGCGAGAGGCTTTTACAGCAGTGCATTACATGAAATTGCCCATTGGTTAGTGGCGGGGAAAGAACGCCGTAAATTAGAAGATTTTGGCTATTGGTATGAGCCGGATGGCCGTTCAGAAGATCGTCAGCGTGATTTTGAAAAGGTTGAAGTGAAGCCTCAAGCATTGGAATGGATTTTAGCCACTGCTGCCGGTTTCCGATATTTCGCTAGTGCGGATAATTTGAATGGCAATCCAGGAGATACGCAACCATTTAAGCAAGCGGTATATGAACAAGTAAAAACCTATGCAGAAAAAGGCTTACCAAAACGCGCAGAAACCTTGCGTCATGCGTTGGCTCAATTTTATGGCACAGAAGATCGAATTGATTTAGCGAAATTTGATGTTACTCGCATCTAAAGTGCGGTCATTTTTAGGCAGATTTTGCGTCTGTCAATTTTCCTTAAAATCGGCTAGAATAGGCCGATTTTATTTTTGGCTTTAACTTTATAAAAATATGAAAGATTCTATTATTGCAAAACTTGAAAGTTTAAAAGAACGTTATGAAGAATTAGAGGCATTGCTAGGCGATGCGTCGGTGATTTCAGATCAGGATAAATTCCGTGCGTATTCTAAAGAATATTCACAACTTGAAGATGTGGTGAAATGTTTTAATCGTTGGAATCAGCTTAACTCTAACATTGCTGAAGCAGAATTGATGTTAGATGATCCTGAGATGAAAGAAATGGCAGAAATGGAAATTGAAGAATCCAAAGCCGAAATTGAAGAAGTGGAGCAACAACTTCAAATTCTTTTATTACCGAAAGATCCAAATGATGAATATAACTGCTATTTAGAAATTCGTGCAGGTACAGGTGGGGATGAAGCGGGTATCTTTGCCGGCGATTTATTCCGTATGTACAGCCGTTATGCAGAAAGTAAACGCTGGCGTGTTGAAATGCTCAGCGCAAATGAAAGCGAGCAGGGCGGTTATAAAGAAGTGATCGTTAAAGTAAGCGGTGATGGCGTGTATGGTCAGTTGAAATTTGAATCAGGCGGCCACCGCGTACAACGTGTACCAAAAACGGAAAGCCAAGGTCGTATTCATACCTCGGCTTGTACTGTTGCGGTAATGCCTGAATTACCAGAATCTGAAATGCCGGAAATCAATCCAGCAGATTTACGTATTGATACCTATCGTTCATCTGGTGCAGGTGGTCAGCACGTTAATACAACAGACTCTGCAGTACGTATTACTCACATTCCAACAGGTATTGTGGTGGAATGTCAGGATGAGCGTTCACAACATAAAAATAAAGCTAAAGCGATGTCTGTATTGGCTTCACGTATTGTTCAAGCAGAGCAAGAGCGTCAAGCAGCAGAGCAAGCGGATACCCGCCGTAACTTATTAGGTTCAGGCGATCGTTCTGATAAAATTCGTACTTATAACTACCCACAAGGTCGTGTAACAGATCACCGTATCAACTTAACGCTCTATCGTTTAGATGAAGTGATGAACGGCAAGATTGACGAGCTTATTCAACCGATTATTACTGAATATCAAGCAGATCAATTAGCGGCGTTATCTGAGAGTAATTAATGACCTATCAACAATGGCTTGCCGATGCTGCGCAAGCCTTAAATCAGGTAAATCTGACAGAGAATGGCAAAGTTGATTCGTTAGTGCTACTGCAACACGCAACGGGCAAATCGAGAACGCAAATTTTAGCTTTCGATGAAACGGAAATTAATGAAAAAGTGCGGTTAAAATTGACCGCACTTTTAGATCGTCGTCTAAAAGGCGAACCTATCGCTTATATCCTCGGTGAAAAAGAATTCTGGTCCTTGCCTTTAAATGTATCTGAAGGAACATTGATTCCTCGCCCCGATACCGAAATTCTCGTAGAAAAAGCATTACAAATTGCGTTAGAAAAACTGGAAGAAAATCCACCGCACTTTCGTATTCTCGATCTTGGAACCGGCACGGGTGCCATTGCGTTGGCGTTGGCTTCTGAGCTTTTTCCTATTTGTCAAAAAAAGACTATTCAATTAGATGTCATCGGTGTTGATTTAATGCCTGAAGTCGTCAAATTAGCGCAAGCCAATGCAGAAAAAAATCAGCTTAAGGTACAATTTTTTCAGAGTCGTTGGTTTGAACATGTTGAAGGGCAGTTTGATATTATCGTCAGTAATCCGCCTTATATTGATGAAGCCGATGAACATCTTATCCAAGGCGATGTGCGTTTCGAGCCTCGTTCGGCGTTGATGTCGGGTGAAAACGGTTTAGCTGATTTACGTCATCTTATTAAGTGTGCACCAGTACATTTAAAAGATAATGGCTATTTATTGTTAGAGCACGGCTGGAAACAGGGTGAAGAAGTGCGGTCAATTTTCTGGCAAAATCATTGGCAAGGGGTTGCAACCATACGGGATTATGGCGACAATGAGCGCGTAACGTTGGGATATTGGAAGCGATAATGAAATACGATCAAAAAGCCTTATATGCTGAACTGACTCATTTTTATCTGAGCATTTGTGAGAAAGAGCAACTTGATGAGCCTCGTATAAGAGGGCTTGTGGGGAGTTTAGTGCGCAAAGCTCGCCAAGCAATTCCAGAAGAATGGGATGATAAAGCTAAAATTCATCAATTATTGCAGCTCTTCTACGGTGACTGGGGCTTTCATTGCGATGCGGACAATTATTTCTATGCTCGCAATTTATACCTTCCGTATATTTTAGAAGAACGTGAAGGCATGCCCGTAAGTCTTGGTGCCTTAATCCTTTATTTGGCTGCAAGTTTAAAATTGCCGATTTATCCCGTAAATTTCCCGACCCAACTCATTTTACGTGCAGAAGTAGACGGCGAAGTGGCTTTTATTGATCCCTGGAGCGGAAAATACATTTCAGTGGATGAATTGAAAAAACTCTATGAGGGTGCCTTTGGTTTTGGGGCTCAAATTCAACCTGAGGATTTAGCCCGAGCAGATATTCCGATGCTGACCGCACGTTTCCGTCAGCTCGCCAAGAATGCCTTAATTCGTGAAGAACAAAACGATTTGGCTTTTAATTATATCCAATTCTTGTTAGCGGGAAGAAAAGATCCTTATGATATTCGCGATCGTGGCTTAGTGTTGGCGCAAATGGGCGCTTATCCTTCAGCCATTGAGGATTTAGAATATTTTGTGGATCAATGTCCTAATGATCCCACTTCTTCTCTGTTAAAAACTCAACTTTTAGAACTGAAAGGCGAAGCATTGAAAGATGCCAATGCCATCCATTAAAAAGGAAATATTATGCAAAATAAAATTGTAAAAATTGGCAATATTGATGTCGCAAATGACAAACCCTTTGTGCTTTTCGGCGGGATGAACGTGCTTGAAAGTCGCGATATGGCGATGCAAGTTTGTGAAGCTTACGTGAAAGTGACTGAAAAGTTGGGCGTTCCTTATGTTTTTAAGGCATCTTTCGATAAAGCTAACCGTTCTTCAATTCATTCTTACCGTGGTCCAGGCATGGAAGAAGGTTTAAAAATTTTCCAAGAGTTAAAAGAAACCTTTGGTGTGAAAGTGATTACCGATGTGCACGAAATCTACCAATGTCAGCCTGTTGCTGATGTGGTGGATGTGATTCAGTTACCGGCATTCTTAGCTCGTCAAACCGATTTAGTCGAAGCCATGGCAAAAACCGGTGCGGTAATTAACGTGAAAAAACCACAATTCTTAAGCCCAGGTCAAATGGGTAATATCGTGGATAAATTTGAAGAATGTGGTAATGATAAAATTATCCTTTGTGATCGTGGTTCAAACTTCGGTTACGATAATTTAGTGGTGGATATGTTAGGTTTTGGCGTAATGAAAAAAGTATCTAAAGGCAGTCCAGTTATTTTTGACGTGACCCATTCATTACAATGCCGTGATCCGTTTGGTGCAGCTTCAGGTGGTCGTCGTGAACAAGTAACCGAATTAGCCCGTTCTGGTTTAGCAATTGGCATTGCAGGCTTATTCTTAGAAGCTCACCCAAATCCAAATCAGGCAAAATGTGATGGCCCTTCTGCATTGCCACTTTCAGCATTAGAAGGTTTTGTCTCACAGATGAAAGCGATTGATGATTTAGTGAAGTCTTTCCCTGAATTAGATACCTCTATTTAATAGAGAAGTGCGGTTGAAAACAGCGTTGTTTTTGACCGCACTTTTGTTCTGTAAAAGGAGATAACAATGAATATCGTATTTTTAGACAGCACCGCAATTCCGAAACATATTCCTATTCCTCGTCCAAGCTTTCCACATAACTGGGTAGAGTATGAATATACTTCTGCGGAGCAAACCATTGAGCGAGCAAAAGACGCGGATATTATTATCACCAGTAAAGTGATTTTAAGTCGCGAGGTGTTGCAACAACTACCTAAATTAAAATTGATTGCTATCACCGCAACAGGCACCAATAACGTGGATTTAGACGCGGCAAAAGAATTGTGTGTAGCAGTTAAAAATGTGACGGGTTATTCTGCCACGACTGTACCTGAGCATGTATTGGGGATGATTTTTGCGTTAAAACACAGCTTGGCTGGCTGGCAGCGCGATCAAATCATCGGTAAATGGACTGAGAGTAAACAGTTCTGCTACTTTGATTATCCCATTACAGATGTGAAAGGATCAACGTTAGGTGTGTTTGGAAAAGGTTGCTTAGGTACAGAAGTAGGGCGCTTAGCCGAGCTTTTAGGCATGAACGTCCTTTATGCTGAACATCGAAATGCCACAACGTGCCGTGAAGGTTATACACCTTTTGAAGAGGTGCTAAAACAGGCCGATATTCTGACATTGCATTGTGCATTGACTGAAACAACTAAAAATTTAATCAATCAAGAAACCTTGTCACTTTGTAAGAAAGGTGCGTATTTAATCAATACTGGTCGTGGTCCATTGATTGATGAGCAAGCAGTTTGTGATGCATTAAAATCGGGACAATTAGGTGGTGCTGCATTAGATGTGTTAGTGAAAGAACCACCAGAGAAAAACAATCCACTGATTGAATTAGCGAAAACGATGCCGAATTTAATTATCACACCTCATATTGCTTGGGCGAGTGATAGTGCGGTAACCACGCTAACGAAAAAAGTGACGCAAAATATCGAAGATTTCGTTCAACAATTAAATCAAAAATAATGAATTTACCTATTTCTTTATACGTCGCTCTGCGATATTGGCGCGCTAAAAGCGCTGATCGTTTTGGGCGACTTGTTGCTAATTTGGCAAGCTTTGGCATCGTATTAGGTGTAATGGCGTTGATTATTGTGCTTTCTGTCATGAATGGATTAGAAGGCTATCAAAAACAACAGGTGCTTTCGACAATTCCACATGCGATTGTGAGCCAAGAAGCGCCTATTTCAGCAGAAAAACCGCTTGAAAATACACCGCACTTTGTGCAAAAAGCCGTGCCAATTAATACGACAAATGTTGTGTTTCAAACAGCAAAAGGCGTGAGTGCCGGACAAGTAATTGGCATTCAGTCTTTTTCAGATGATCCTTTACTGGAGGGTTTCGATCTTAGCCAATTTAATCAACTTTTACCGCAAGGTGAGTTCAAGCTAATTATTGGCGATAATCTGGCGCAAAAATTAGGTTTAGCAGTGGGCGATAAAGTTCGCTTAATGATTACTGAAAATAGCCAATATACGCCATTTGGTCGTGTGCCAATGCAGCGTTTATTTACTGTGAGTGAAATTTACTATGATTATGGCGAAGCATCAGGTTATGAAGTTTTTGCTAATTTAGCGGATATTGGCCGCCTAATGCGTATTCAGCCAGGTGAGGCACAAGGCTATCGTTTATTCCTAGATGATCCTTTCCAAATCACAGAATTGCCAAGTTATTTTAAAGAGAGTCATATCAGCGATTGGCGTGTCCAAAAAGGGGAGTTTTTCCAAGCAGTTCGTATGGAAAAAAATATGATGGGCTTGTTGATTAGCCTAATTATTGTTGTGGCGATTTCCAATATTGTGACCTCATTAAGTTTAATGGTAGTGGATAAACAAGGGGAAATTGCCATTTTGCAAACACAAGGTGTCACTAAATCCCAAGTACGTTCGATCTTTATTTATCAAGGTTTATTGGTTGGACTAGTGGGCACATTGATTGGTGCTGTACTGGGCGTATTAATCACCTTAAACCTTGGGGCAATTTTAAGTGCGGTCAATCCGAACGGTGTTTTCTTGCCGACAGAATTGTCCTTTATTCAAATGATGTTTGTCATTGGATTTTCCTTGTTGCTTTCTTTACTTTCTACACTTTACCCCGCTTATCGTGCGGCAAAAGTAGAACCTGCCGCCGCCTTGAGATACGAATAAGTTTTAATGGTAAATAAATGATGGATGAACAATCACTTTTAGCGCTTGATACACAACATATTTGGCATCCTTATTCTTCAGTTTCTTCTGATATGCCGCTTTATGCGGTAGAACGTGCAGATGGCGTGATGATAACCTTAAAAGATGGTCGTCGTTTGATTGATGGCATGTCTTCTTGGTGGGCGGCGTTGCATGGTTATAATCATCCTCGTTTAAATGCGGCTGCACAGAATCAGTTGGCAAAAATGAGCCATATTATGTTTGGCGGTTTTACCCATGAACCCGCGGTGGAATTAGCTCAATTATTGGTACAAATTTTGCCAAATGGATTAGATAAGATCTTTTTTGCTGATAGTGGTTCTGTTGCTGTGGAAGTAGCGATGAAAATGGCTATTCAATACCAGCACGCTAAAGGGGAAGTACAACGACAAAAATTCGCCACCATCCGTTCTGGTTATCATGGTGATACTTGGAATGCGATGTCGGTGTGTGATCCAACCACAGGGATGCATCATTTATTTCATCATAGCTTGCCCGTACAATATTTTCTTCCTCAGCCCAATATTCCATTTAATGAATCTTGGAATGATGGTGCGATTGAACCTTTAGCTGATTTACTTAAGAAAAAAGGTAGCGAAATCGCCGCACTTATTTTAGAGCCTGTCGTGCAAGGTGCGGGCGGTATGTATTTTTATTCGCCAACTTATTTAGTGAAAGCGCAAGCGCTTTGTAAAGAATATGGTGTATTGCTAATTTTTGATGAAATTGCCACGGGTTTTGGCCGCACAGGGAAATTGTTTGCTGCCGAGCATGCTGAGATTTCGCCAGATATTATGTGTATCGGTAAAGCCTTAACGGGGGGGTATTTAACTTTATCTGCAAGCATTACGACCACTGAAATTGCGCAAATTATTTGTAGCGGCGAGGCTAAATGCTTTATGCACGGACCCACTTTTATGGCAAATCCATTGGCCTGTGCAATTGCGGTAGAATCTATCCGTTTATTGTTGGAAAGCCCTTGGCAGCAAAATATTCAGCGAATTGAGTCTTCCTTAAAACAACAGCTTTCGCCTTTAGCTGAAAAAGATTACGTCAAAGAAGTTCGTGTATTAGGGGCGATTGGGGTGGTTGAAATGAAAAGTGCGGTAAATATGAAAACTTTAGTCCCACGTTTTGTGGAACAAGGTGTTTGGATTCGACCTTTCGGAAAATTGGTTTATGTGATGCCACCATTTGTGATTAAAGATGATGAACTTCAGAAATTAACAGAAGGCATGATTCTGGCTCTAACTCAGGAATATGAACATTAGGATAAAAAATGGATGCTTTCAAACAGCAACTGGAACAGCTTAGCGCACAAAATCAATATCGTTCAATTCCAGACTTAGTTCATCAAGGACGATATATTACGCGAGAAAATCGCAAAATGTTGAATATGTCATCTAACGATTATTTAGGTTTGGCATCAAATGAAAATTTGCGCCAGTCTTTTTTACAGCAATATGGCGATAATTTCCCTTCTTTTACCAGTTCTTCGTCTCGTTTATTAACGGGAAATTTTCCTGTTTATACCGATCTTGAGCAGCTTATTGCTCAACGTTTCCAACGAGAAAGTGCTTTATTATTTAACAGTGGCTATCACGCCAATCTTGGTATTTTACCAGCGTTGACGACAACAAAAAGTTTAATTTTGGCAGATAAATTAGTGCATGCCAGTATGATTGATGGTATTCGTTTAAGCCAATGTGCGTTCTTTCGTTATCGTCATAATGATTATGAACATCTAAATAATCTGCTCGAAAAAAATTCTGGAAAATTTGACCGCACTTTTATTGTAACGGAGTCAGTTTTTAGTATGGACGGTGATGTGGCTGATTTGAAGTATCTTGTTCAATTAAAAAAACAGTTTCCCAATACTTATCTTTATGTGGATGAAGCCCATGCAATAGGCGTTTACGGTAAAAACGGATTAGGTATTGCCGAACGAGCTAATGTGATAGCTGATATAGATTTGTTGGTTGGCACTTTTGGCAAGGCCTTAGCTTCAATGGGGGCTTATGTCGTCTGTGATCAAATATTAAAAGAGTGCTTGATTAATCAAATGCGTCCATTGATTTTTTCAACCGCACTCCCGCCATTTAATGTGGCGTGGACTCATTTTATTTTTGAACGATTACCACAACTTTCAAAAGAAAGAACGCATCTTGAGCAGTTAAGTGCATTTTTACGCCAAGAAGTGGAGCATAGAACGCAAATAATGCCAAGCCAAACTTGTATTGTTCCCTATATTTTAGGTGAGAACGAAGCAACCCTTGCCAAGGCGAAAGATCTGCAAGAGCAAGGTTATTATTGCTTGCCGATTAGACCACCAACCGTACCAAAAGGTACATCTAGAATACGATTGTCTTTGACGGCAGATATGACAATGGATGAAGTAAAGCAGTTTGTGGCATGCTTATAAGGAAATAATGTGAAAACGAAATTTTATGATCATCAAGGTGAGCATTTAATAGTTTATTTTGCTGGCTGGGGGACACCTCTTGATGCTGTGGCTCATTTGATTTTGCCAACAGATCATGATTTATTAATTTGCTACGATTATCAAGATTTGACGTTAGATTTTGATTTTTCTGCCTATCAGCAAATTCGTGTAGTCGCATGGTCAATGGGTGTTTGGGTGGCAGAGCGAGTATTACAAGGAATCACCTTACAATCAGCAACAGCAGTGAATGGTACAGGTTTACCTTGTGATGATAGCTTTGGTATTCCCTATGCTATTTTTAAAGGTACGTTAGATAATCTCACAGAAAATACTCGTTCAAAGTTTGAACGTAGAATTTGTGGTGACAAAGTATCTTTTGAACGTTATCAACAATTTTCTGCACGACCATTTAACAAAATTCATCAAGAACTCACTGCACTTTTTGCGATGATTCAGCAGGATAAACGCACAGATCTTATTCACTGGACAAATGCATGGGTTAGTTCTCGCGATAAAATTTTTATGCCAGCTAATCAGCACCAATATTGGTCATCGCGTTGTGCGGTTCAGGAAATAGAGGGGGAGCATTATGTATTTTCAAGATTTACCCACTGGTCGGCATTATGGAATCATTAACTTCCGTAGATAAATCGCGTATTCAACACGCCTTTCAAAAAGCCTTAAATAGCTATGATGAACATGCGTTAATTCAACAAAAAATGAATATTAAGTTAATGACACATTTGCAAGACTATTTACCAAATGGGTCACTAAATAGCGTTTTGGAACTCGGTTGCGGGTCTGGTATGTTGAGTTCATTGTTGCAAAAACAGATTTCAGCGAATTATTGGTTATTTAATGATTTGTGCGATGTGCACTCTCTACTCGCTGAAAAACTGATTCAACCCTTTGATTTTTATTGTGGTGATGCGGAAAACTTTCCTTTTCAACGACGATTTGATTTGATTGCTAGTGCATCAGCCGTTCAGTGGTTCCATCATCCTGACAATTTTATTTCCCATTGTAAAACAGGATTGAAACCTAATGGTTTATTGGCGATTACGAGTTTTGGTGAAGATAATTTAAAAGAGATTCGTCAAATGACGAATGTGGGGTTAAGTTATCCGAATTTATCTCAATGGCAAAATTGGTTAGCCAATGATTTTGAGCTTTTATGGTGTGAGGATTTTAATGTAATACTAGAGTTTGATACACCATTGGATGTACTCAAACATCTGAAATATACCGGTGTAACAGCGACTAACCAGAAAAATTGGACAAGAAAGAATCTCAACAAATTTATTGATGATTACTTGAAGGCTTTTAGTTTGCCATCGGGTAAAGTGCGGTTAACTTATCATCCATTGTTTTTTATCGCACGTTATTCTCGTGCTGGAAATTAGTAAGGCGTATTTATGGGCAAGGTTATTTTTGTATCGGGCATTGATACCGATGTAGGTAAAACTGTTGCAACAGGCATTTATGCTAAAAAGTTGATGGAACAAGGCTTTTCCGTTATTACACAAAAAATGATTCAAACAGGCTGTAAAAATATTGCTGATGATTTGCTTGTACATAGAAAGATTCAAGGCATTGACTTGACGGAAGAAGATTTAGAAGGCGAAACCTGCCCTTATCTTTTTGAATATCCTTGTTCTCCTCATTTAGCGGCAAAGCTCGAAGGGCAAGAAATTAGTGAAAAAATTATTGAAAAATCCACCGTACTTTTGGCAGAAAAATATGATTATGTATTGTTGGAGGGGGCGGGAGGATTAATGGTGCCTTATTGTGACGATGCGACGACGTTAGATTATATCCAGTCAAATAATTACCCTTTGATTTTAGTGACATCGGGGAAATTAGGTAGTATTAACCACACATTATTAAGTTTAGAGGCCTGTCGTTCTTATGGTGTGTCAGTACTAAGCGTAATGTATAACGGTTATCCAGAATACGATCCTATCATTAGTCAAGAGACGCAAGATTATTTAAAGGGTTATCTTAAAAAATATTTTCCTGAAACGGGATTTGAATACTTTGGGCGCATTGAAATTTAAGCTCAGGGAAAAGTGTGATAGACTCGCGCAAGTTTTTAATGAGATGATTTGCTGCTAAAGTGCGGTTAAAAAGAGTAAAAAATGAATAACTATTTATTAAAATGCGAAAATATCAATAAATTTTATCAAGAAGGTGAAAATCAAACGCAAGTGTTAAAAGGCGTTTCTTTTTCTATGGAACCTGCAGAGTTGGTTGCGATTGTGGGGAGTTCTGGTTCAGGAAAAAGTACTTTATTGCACACTTTGGGTGGTTTAGATCAGCCAAGTAGTGGGGAAGTCTTTATTAAAGGGCAATCTTTGCAAAAAGCGTCTGAAAGTGAATTGGCTAAATTACGTAACCAAAATCTCGGTTTTGTATATCAATTTCATCATTTAATGGCGGATTTTACAGCGTTAGAAAATGTGATGATGCCGATGTTAATTGGTCGTCAGAATAAAACAGAAGCAAAAGATCGTGCTGAAAAAATGCTAAGTGCGGTGGGATTAAGTCATAGAATTACGCATCGCCCTTCTGCGCTTTCTGGTGGGGAACGTCAGCGCGTGGCGATTGCGCGTGCTTTAGTGAATAATCCATCGTTAGTTTTAGCGGATGAGCCCACTGGAAATCTCGATCACAAGACCACAGAAAGCATTTTTGAACTCATTCAACAACTTAATCAAGAGCAAAATATCGCTTTTTTATTAGTCACTCACGATATGGGGCTTGCTGAAAAATTATCACGCCGTTTAGTGATGCAAGATGGTATTTTGAAGGAAGGTGTATGATGAATACGCCGTTTTTTATTAGTTGGCGTTATCAACGTGGTAAGCAGAAAAATCCTTTAGTTGCGTTAATTGCAAAATTTTCAGCTATTGGTATCGCGCTGGGTGTTGCAGTTTTAATTGTTGGCTTAAGTGCGATGAATGGTTTTGAGCGTGAATTGAATTCACGTATTTTGGCTGTCGTGCCACACACGGAAATCACCGTTAATCCACATGCTAATGAAGCCACATTAAACCATTGGCAGAACCTTGCGGAACGTCTAAAAACAAACAAAAAAATTACCGCACTTTCACCTTTTGTGAGTTTTACAGCCTTAGTCGAAAATGGCAATAAACTTAAAGTTGTACAAGTGAAAGGGGTCGATAAACAAGCTGAAGATCAAGTGAGTTCTCTTGGTAAGTTTGTGGAAGGTGATGGCTGGCAGAAATTCGCAGAAGAAGGTGGATTGGTGCTGGGCTCTGGTATTGCCAAAGAGTTAGATGTTAAAGCAGGCGATTGGGTGTCGTTATTGATTTCTCAACCGAATGGTGAAGATCAAATGGCTCAGCCTAATCGTGAGCGTGTTCAAGTGACCGCTATTTTACGTTTAGATGGTCAGTTAGACCACAGTTATGCCTTACTGGCATTACCTCAAGCGCAAGAATTAATGGGATATCGTGAAGATCAAATTACTGGTGTTGAATTAAAAGTTGATGATCCATTCAAAGTACAAGAAATGGATTATTCGATGCTAAATGATTATCCGCAACTGCTTTATATTCAAAACTGGGTGGCAAAATTTGGCTATATGTATCGAGATATTCAGCTTATCCGTACCGTGATGTATATCGCGATGGTGCTTGTCATTGGGGTGGCGTGTTTTAATATCGTTTCAACCTTAATTATGGCGGTAAAAGATAAGCAAGGTGATATTGCGATTATGCGAACCCTAGGGGCAAATAATGGTTTTATTAAACAAATCTTTATTTGGTATGGTTTACTTGCAGGGATGAAAGGGTGTTTGATTGGTATCGTATTAGGTGTCGTACTCGCACTGAATCTCACGCCGATTATTCAAGGCATCGAGACATTACTCGGTAAAAAATTGTTATCAGATGGCATCTATTTTGTTGATTTCTTACCAAGTGAATTACATTGGTTCGATGTTGTATTAGTCCTCGTGGCGGCATTGGTATTGAGTTTACTTGCCAGTCTTTATCCAGCCAGTCGAGCGGCAAAATTACAACCGGCTCAAGTATTGAGTAATCATTAATAAAAAAATCAGGGATTAAATATTTAATCCCTGATTTTTTTATTATTCAACCGTTAATTATTATTGGTTTTCTTTATCTGTTTTTAATAAACCAGATGAACCTTCGGAATAATCACGAGGCGGCTCTTCAGATTTACTTTCTGATGAGGCGGTCACCAATTGTTGTGTAAATAAACCTTTGTTAGCGGGTTTATTACCAAGCAAGGTTTCAGATGAAACTGCATAGTGACGATAGAGTTTTTGATAATCACCAATTAAGGTTTTAAATAATTCGGCACTTTCAGCAAAATGTTTTTCAAGTTGTGCTTGTTTATCGCTTAATTGTGTTTTCACTTCTTTCAGTTCAGCTTCGGTCTGAACTTGTTTTTTAACAGAACCTTTTGTTAAACGTAATAGCAAATATCCTAAGATTACGCCAACTACAAGCCCGATCACCGCAGCTTGCCATATTTCTGGTATCCATGATTGCATACATTACTCCTTATTTTGAATTCAGTGTTTAGTGTAAAGGAAAAACAAAAAAGTTTCTTTGCGGTTGATCACATTTTGAAAAAACTGTGCTTACACGGCTGCAATAATCACGATCTCAACCTTCCAATCAGGATCGGCAAGTTTCGCTTCTACCGTTGCTCGGCTTGGTGGATTTTGGCTATCAACCCATTCATCCCATGCTTGGTTGAGTTGAGCATAATCTGCCATATCAGCAAGGAAGATTTGCGTGGTAAGAATTTTGCTTTTTTCAGAACCAATTTCAGCCAATAATTTATCGATCAGTGAAAGGACTTCTTTGGTTTGCTCGTAAGCATTTTGCTTAACGGTTTTTTCCGGTACTTGGCCTGCAAAATAGGCAGTATTATTATGAATGACCACTTCAGAAAAGCGTTTGCTTGGTTGAATGCGTTGAATCGACATAATGACTCCTTTTTGATGAAGATAATTCCATTCTAAAGGTGGTTTTAGACTTTGTAAATCAAGAAATTATGAGATAAAATAATTGAGAATTTTTATCAACTAAAGAGAACTATGAAACTCCTGATTTCGAATCAATATGGCGCCATTGTGATGGCATTATTGCCTTTTGTTTACGGTATGTTATTAGCTTCACCTGTTTGGGCGCATTTCTTTTTGCTTTTAGCTTGGTTCAGCATGTATTTGCTAAGTTACCCAATGCTGAGTCTCTTTAAAGGCAAAAATATGGCGGAATATAAAAAGTGGACTATCATCTATGGTGTCGCAGCTTTTTTATTTGCGCTTCCTGCTATTTTTTATAACTGGCAAATTCTTTTCTTTATTGCCGCCATGTTTCCTTTTGTGTTGGTGAGTATCTATTACACCAAGAAAAAAGATGAACGTAATCTTCTCAATGATTTAGCGGGTATTGCGATTTTTGCCCTTGCAGGTATGGGATCCTATTATTTTTCTGACCGCTCTTTTGATGAAAAAATCTGGTGGGTAGCACTGTATCCAAGCTTATTTTTTATTGGCACGACGCTTTACGTCAAATCAATGATGCGTGAACGTAAAAATCCGCTTTATCTCAAAGCCTCTATTATTTTCCATGTGCTTTGCGTGCTCGGTTGTTTATTTACCCAACAATATGTCTTATCACTTGCTTTTGTGCCGGCGTTAATTCGTGCCATTTATTTACCCACCAAGAAACTTTCGGTTAAGCAAGTCGGTCTAATAGAATTCGGAACATCCGCCATTTTTTTGATTATTTTATTGATAGCGACATTATAAGATGAAGACATTAGCCAAACTTTTACTCCTCACCACGCTCACCTTAAGCAGTTCAGCATTTGCGATGAAAACCATTGATTTGGTCGATAAAGCGCAAATGACGGAGCAGCAAAAAATGGATCTGGCGCAAAAACTGGCTGAGAAACAAGATTGGAAAGCCGTTTTTGAAATTATGTATCCTTTAGCTTTGGAAGGTAATTTACAAGCGCAAAGCAATTTAGGGATGCTTTATAATTTAGGTCGCGGAGTAGATGAAAATAAAGAGTTGGCTTATTGGTGGTTTAGCGAAGCCGCTGAGCGAGGCAGTATTAAAGCCATCAATAATTTGGCTGTCATGTATTTCAACGGCAACAACTATGTGAAACAAGATATCGCTCAAGCGATTAAATTATTTGAAACCAGTGCGACAAAAGATCCTGATGCAATGCTTACATTAGGGGAAATCTATACCAATCAGAAAGAATTTACCAAAGCCTTTGAATGGTTCCAAAAAGCTGCGAATGCGGGCAGCAATGAGGGGCGATTCCGTTTGGCTCGTTTGTATGAAGAAGGGGTTGGAACACAAGTCAATATTGGTTTGGCCAAATTGCTTTATTTGGAAATTATGAATACGGCGAAAAAGGATGAAATCAAAGAAATCGCCAGGCAGCGATTACAACGTTTAAGCTTGTATTAAAAAAGTGCGGTTGATTTGATCTGCACCCCAAAAGTTGGACTCAACAAACCAACAATTGAGGTGCAGATTTTTTATGGGTAAACACTACACAATCGAATTTAAATTACAGGTTCTTCAACCTATTTTGAATGGAAAAATGAGTATTAGAGAAGCTGTGCGTTTTTACAATATTCCTTCCAACGCCTTAGTCGGGACATGGTTGAAACGGTTTGAAAAAAGTGGCATAAAAGGACTGATTCCCCGTAAACCATCAGGACGACCGCCGATGAAACCCAAATATGCAAAAATGCCACCGCCACCCAAAACTGAAGAAGACCGTTTACGCCTGAGAATTTTACAGCTTGAAGCGGAGGTGGCCTACCTAAAGGAGTTGAAAATGATTAGTTCCTTTATTAATACCAGTTTTATCCTAGGTGCAATAGTATTTGGATTAGCTTTACTGGGCTTATTGTTTTATCGACAAAAACCTGTTGTGTAAATAAATTGTTATTTTCAACAGCAATTAAATGTTTATTTAACGACCACATCAATGTTCATTTTATAATCAAAAATGAGGGTTTTTGATCTATATCAAATGTAAGAATATTTTGAACATATTCCTTTTTTGATTTATTCTCAAAAAATAAAAATATTTGTTGGAGATAAATATTAATCAGGCTTATAATGGTATAAGAATTATTCATAATTCTATCAAATCTAAAACAATGTCTCGAAATGGTAAGCCGTAACATCCATTTCCTATCATATAAATAAATTATCTACGGAAAAGACAAGATGAACAAAATCTATAAGGTTCTTTGGAATCATGCTGCCCAAAATTGGGTGGTCACCTCTGAATTGGCTCGTGGAAACGTTAAATCTTCCACCAGCCAACTCACAAATCAACTTACCGATCAACCAACCAGCCAACTGAAAAAAAGCTTTACAATAGCCACACTAAGTGCGGTCATTATTGCGAGTTTATTCTCTACATCGGCTATGGCTTATACAATGAACCAAAATGCGTGGGATAGCGCTGACGCCAGTACCGTTGTAATTGGTGAACAAAACGATGCCTCAGGTCCTAATGGTGGAGCATCAGCTAGCACTGGTGGTTCAACTACCGATGGGAGAATAACTGGTGTTCATCACTCTATCGCTATTGGTGGTAAAGCAACAGTAACTAATACTCAAAATGCTCTAGCCATTGGTTATAATGCTAAAATTAATTCAAAAACAAAAGGAAGTGTCGCTCTAGGAGCACATTCACAAGTTAGTGGTGTACATACACAAACAGATTCTCAATCAATCACCATTGGTGGTAAAGATTACAACTTTGCAGGGAAAGCAGATACAAATACATCTGTTCTTTCTATTGGTTCAGGTACAGCTGTCAACGATTGGAACGGACGCAGAAACGATGGTCGAGGCCATATGATAGATACTTATGACCGAGGTACTAATCGCTACAACGTTCGCCAAATTCAAAACGTAGCGGCAGGTCGTGTGGCAGAAAGCTCAACCGATGGAATTAACGGCTCTCAACTTTATGCTGTTGTAGCAGCTGTTAATAAGTTGTCAGAAAATACTGCCTATGGTTGGAAAGTAAAATCTGAAGGTGGAACAGGTTCAAGTGAACAACCCGTTAACAACGGCGAGACTGTTACCTTTGCTGCTGGCGAAAACATGACAATTAAGCAAGATGGAAAAAAATTCACCTATGGTTTAAAAACCAAAAAAGTAACAGCGAAGGATGAAACTGGCGAGTATGATGATATAAAAGAAAACGAAGAAGATGGCGTTGTTACTGCGAAGGATTTATTAAAGGCACTAAAAAAAGCTGGCTGGAAGTTACAAGCTAACGGTTCTAATACGATAATTAAAGCTGGTGATGTGGTTAATTTTGTTAATGGTACGGGTACTACCGCATCAGTTAAAGGGAATTCCATTACATTTAATATTAACAAATCAGATTTAACAGCATCTGGTACTGGTACTATTTCTGCCAGTAAAGCTGGTGATCATTTTGCTACCGCAACAAGTGTTGCAAATGCAATTAATGGCGCGTTCTGGAGAGCTACGGCAGCTGGTGCTGGTGGCGGAACTCGCGTAGAACAACAAATCAGAGCTGGAGATTTAGTTACATTTAAAGGTGGCGATGGTATTAAAGTTGATCAAAATGAGAGAACTTTTACCTTTAGCCTTGATAAAGACTACATTAATAAACACCCTGAATTTAAAGGCCCTAAAGGGGATAAAGGTGCAACGGGTGCTCGTGGTGCAGCGGGTCAAAATGGTAGAGACGGCCTAACACCTACTGTAAGTACTAAAGACAATAACGATGGTACGCATACCGTCACGATTACTACTGGTAAAAATATATCCGAATTTACCGTAAAAGATGGAGCTCAAGGCGAACGCGGGCTTCAAGGTGCTAAAGGCGAAAAAGGTGACCAAGGCGAACGCGGACTTCAAGGTGCTAAAGGCGAAAAAGGTGACCAAGGCGAACGCGGACTTCAAGGTGCTAAAGGCGAAAAAGGCGACCAAGGCGAACGCGGACTTCAAGGTGCTAAAGGCGAAAAAGGTGACCAAGGTGAACGCGGACTTCAAGGTGCTAAAGGCGAAAAAGGCGACCAAGGCGAACGCGGACTTCAAGGTGCTAAAGGCGAAAAAGGCGACCAAGGCGAACGCGGACTTCAAGGTGCTAAAGGCGAAAAAGGCGACCAAGGCGAACGCGGACTTCAAGGTGCTAAAGGCGAAAAAGGCGACCAAGGCGAACGCGGACTTCAAGGTGCTAAAGGCGAAAAAGGTGACCAAGGTGAACGCGGACTTCAAGGTGAACGCGGACTTCAAGGTGAACGCGGACTTCAAGGTGAACGCGGACTTCAAGGTGCTAAAGGCGAAAAAGGTGACCAAGGCGAACGCGGAC
>CABPXD010000002.1:0-240066 GCA_902461185.1 uncultured Haemophilus sp. | reverse complement strand
ATTGTACCCACGTTTACGTGCGGTTTTGTACGTTCAAATTTTTCTTTAGACATTTAAAGAGTCCCTCTAAATAGACACGGTTATCGATGGGTAAATTAAACCACATTAACCAATAAAATCATTACTACTTAATAAGGAGAGAGGAATTTGGAAGGCTGGTGCTGATAGGCGGATTTGAACCGCCGACCTCACCCTTACCAAGGGTGCGCTCTACCAACTGAGCTATATCAGCGTTTGGAGCGGGCAGCGGGAATCGAACCCGCATCATTAGCTTGGAAGGCTAAGGTAATAGCCATTATACGATGCCCGCAGTCCTAAATTCATCTGTCCCATCAGAATTCATTTAGAAAATGGTGGAGGGAGAAGGATTCGAACCTTCGAAGGCTGAGCCAACAGATTTACAGTCTGCCCCCTTTGGCCGCTCGGGAACCCCTCCACACTAAATGAATACTTGTTTACCAAAGGATGGTGCCGACTACCGGAATCGAACTGGTGACCTACTGATTACAAGTCAGTTGCTCTACCTACTGAGCTAAGTCGGCGTGTTGTAAGCAAGTGAGGCGTATTATATGGAAAATTTTATGCCTGACAAGTTTTTTTTATGAAAAATACGTTTTTTTTAACTATTCGCCTAATTTACAAGCAAAAAGCCACATTCTTGTTTTAAAACTCACCAATTTTAATAAAAAACGATGATCACAACTCATTTATAGGGTATATTTTGTCCAATTTTTTCACTCTAGATATAAAGCACCGTGGAAATTACCGAACAACTCACCCCCTTTCTGAACTTTAGTCGTCAGCAATGGGCCGAATTAAGAAAATCTGTTCCGCTAAAATTAACGGAGCAAGATCTCAAACCGCTTTTAGGTTTTAATGAAGAGCTTTCTCTTGATGAAGTCAGCACCATTTATCTGCCGCTTGCACGTCTGATTAACTACTATATTGATGAAAACCTTCGCCGCCAAACGGTTTTAAATCGTTTTCTTGGCGGACAAAGCCCTAAAGTTCCTTACATCATTAGTATCGCGGGCAGTGTGGCTGTTGGGAAAAGTACATCAGCACGTATTTTACAATCCTTGTTAACTCATTGGCCTACTGAACGAAAAGTTGATCTGATTACTACCGACGGTTTTCTTTATCCATTAGAAAAGCTGAAAGAAGACGATCTGCTACAAAAAAAAGGCTTTCCTATTTCTTATGATACGGCGAAATTAATTCGTTTTTTAGCCGATATTAAATCAGGTAAGCCATCAGTGAAATCGCCTATTTATTCTCATCTGACTTACGATATTGTTCCTGATAAGTTCGATATTGTCGATCAACCAGATATTTTAATTTTAGAAGGGTTAAATGTTCTCCAAACGGGTTCAAATAAAGCGAATCAAACCTTCGTATCTGATTTTGTGGACTTCTCCATTTATGTTGATGCTGACGAGAACTTACTTAAAGAATGGTACATAAAGCGATTCTTAAAATTCCGTCAAAGTGCTTTCACTAATCCGGATTCCTATTTTAAACATTATGCGAATCTCTCTGAGCAAGAAGCCATTGAAACGGCCAGCAACATTTGGGATAACATTAATGGATTGAATTTAAAACAAAACATTCTGCCGACTCGTGAGCGCGCCAATCTGATTCTTAGAAAAGGTGAAAATCACGAAGTTGAATTAGTGAAATTAAGAAAATAAAAAAGAGCGGTCAATTTGACCGCTCTTTTTCTCACTGCCTTACGATATTCTTCCATTCTCAATGCCAATCACCTGATCGCAAATCGCCATGGTAGATTGACGATGACTCACGAGAATAATCAATTTTTCTGCTTTCACGTTCAACAATGATTTCAAAATCATCGCTTCGTTTAAGCTATCCAAATTACTGGTCGGTTCATCGAGTAAAATAATCGGTGCGTTGTGTAGGAATGCACGAGCAATACCGATACGCTGTTTTTCACCATCAGAGAGGTTACCGCCTAATTCCGTCATTTTCGTTTGATAGCCTTCTGGCAAGCTTAAAATGAAATCATGAATTGACGCTTTCTTCGCAGCTTCCATAATTTCTTCTAACCTGGCATCACGGCGCGCAAGGCGAATATTTTCCTCGATGGTTTCGTTGAAAATATAGGTTTGCTGAGTAATGTACGCCATATTGTCTCGTAAACTACGGGTGTTGATATTCGGTAAAGTTTCACCGTTAATTTTAATGCTGCCTGATTTAGGATCGTAAAAACGCATCAGCAGTTTTAACAGGGTACTTTTACCACTGCCGCTTCTGCCATGAATCCCTAAGATTTCACCTTTTTTCACAGATAAGCTAACATCCGATAAAATTTGTTCTTCGCCGTAAGCAAAGTTGACGTTCTCTACATCAATGCGAGAAACCTCTTTCAAATCGACCGCACTTTCTACGTCTTTTAATTCGGGTTCTTCTGCTAGCAAGCTCAATACACGCTCACCTGAAGCCAAGGTTTGTAACAAGTTACTTGAAAGGTTACTTAATGCAATAACTGGCCCATAGCTCGACATCAATAAAATCACGCCAATTAAAAAGGCAGAAAAATCAATCTTATCTAGGCTAAACAAAATCAAGCCAGTGAATAACATAATAATGTTAAACGCTGATACTGCTACTTCCGTATAAACACGCACTTTGCCTTCTTGGTCTTTAATGCGTTCAAAAGCCATATCAATTTTTTGGCTGCGTTGTTGAATTTCATCTAAACGTAGTTTCGCGTAACCGAAAAGTTGAATTTCTTTCATACCTCGTATACTGTCGAGGAAGAAGTCATTCATTTCGCCTACTAATTCACGATAGCGTCTGCCATCTTCACGCGCCAATTTGGTGGTGATAATTGGTAGAATCACACCTACCGTTAAATAAGCGGCTAATGCTACAACCACAAACCAACCTGAAAGATGAGCGAAGACCAACAATAAAATCGCAGAAGTAAAAAATGCGATCATAATTGGTGCAATGGTGTGCGCATAGAACACTTCGAGCAATTCGATATCATTAGTTACCAAGGACACTAATTGCCCCGCTTGTTTGTCTTGCAATTTCACAAAAGCCAAACGGCGTAAGGAAGAAAATACTTTATCGCGCAATAATGCCAATAATTTAAAAGCAATATAGTGCCCTGACATTTGCTCTAAATAACGCAATGCGCCACGAGCCACCGCTAACACGATAAGTGCGGTCAAAATTCCAGAAAAACTTAAATGGGTGTCAAAGTTTAATAAATTCACTAACCCCATCGCCCCAAGCACCATAATAAAGATGGCAGCCAGGAAACCGAGCGTTCCCATGGTGATAGTAAACGCCATGATATGCGCCAGTGGGGTCACTAATTTCAACAAGTGCCCCATTACAACAAAACCATTTTTACGCATTTGCCACCTCTCTAATTTGTTCTAAATCTTTTTGTTGTTGGAACATTCCAGCATATGCACCTTGTTTTGCCATGAGTTCTTCATGCGTGCCTTGCTCAATCAATTTACCTTGTTCAAGCACATTTATGCAGTCTGCATTCACGGCATTGGCCAAGCGGTGAGAAATCATCACAATCGTTTTTTGTTGTTTAAATTGCTGAATGAACTGCAAAATAATTTCTTCGCTCTCTACATCAATGTTACTGGTTGCTTCATCAAAAATATAAAGCGCCGCATTGTGTAATAAAGCACGCGCTAGGGCTAAACGTTGGATTTGACCGCCAGATAAATTCGCACCACGACTTAATAACGGCATATCTAATCCACCATTATCTCGAACGAATTGCGCCAAATTGACTTGTTCTAAACACGCATAAATTTGCTCATCTGTGGCATCAACTTTAGCCATCGTCATATTTTCACGTAATGAGCCTTTAAATACATAACTGTTGTGGCTCACTAGAGAGACTTTTTCATAAAACGAATGACGATCAATCTCTTGAATTTCTTGACCATTGAGCAAAATCTTACCTTGTTGCGCCTTATTAAAGCCCATTAGCAACGAAACCAAAGTGGATTTACCACAACCACTTTTACCCACAAATACCGTAAGCTGATTTGGTAAGATGCTTAAATCTAAGCCTGTAATTGCTGGTTTCTCTTCGCTGTAAGCAAAATGCAAATCTTGAATATCCACCTGAATAGCATTTTTCGCTGCAAAATCAACTGCTTGCGTTTGAGTTTCCACTGGCGTATCTAACAATGTAAAAATCTTGTCTGATGCTGCTTTACCATTCATCGCCACATGGAAGAAAGAGCCCAATAACCGAAGCGGAATGAAGAATTCAGAAGAAAGCAGAATAAATAAAATGACACCTAATACGGTTAATTGATCCGCTTGGAATTGCAACAAAGCCGTTAAAATCCCGATTGCTGCACCACCGTAAGCAAGTAAATCCATCAGTGATACCGAGTTAAGCTGCATGGTAAGTACTTTCATAGTGATTTTGCGGAAATGTTCTGCTTCTTCATCCATTGCTTTCGCTTTATAAGCATCATCTTGATAGATTTTCAGCGTAATTAAACCTTGTAGGTTATCTAAGAAACTGCTGCCTAATCCCACATAAATGGACCAATATTTTGCCAAGAGTTTTTTCGCGATTTTATTCACCGCAATAATCGACATTGGAATGAGTGGCACACAAATCAACAAGATTAAGGCTGTTTTAAAGCTGAAAAAGATCAGAAAAGCGAAGAGTGTGAGCGGGGCAAGTAAGCTATAAAAAAGCTGAGGCAAATAACGTCCAAAGTAGATTTCAAGCTGCTCCACACCTTCTGAGGCCACTTGGATAATGTTTGACGTAGATTGTTGATTCACTTGGTTAAGTGTCATGGAAGCCAATTTACGATAAATAAGGCTACGCAGTTCGTGTTTTACTTTCGTACTGGCAAAATAAGAGGCCTGCACCGATTTTTTACCCGCAAAGGCACGCAATGCCAAAGCAGCAATTAAAACAATGCCCAAAATGACCGCACTTAATGGGCCCAACTCGTTAAAATAAGCCGCCTGTAAAATATAAGAAAACACGACGGCACTGATAATCCCGCCAATTAACGCCACCCAATTCCATAACACCGTGATGCCAATCCATTTTTTACTGTCGGCCACCGTGTTAATTAGGCGTTTATCTATCATCATAATGATTGCTCCTAAAACGAAAAGAAGTACGCACATTACTATGCGTACTTTGCTATAAAAAATTTAATAATTAAAAACGAATTTCAACAGATGCTGAGAAGTTTCGACCAGGTGCGTAGAAACGTTCAAGGCCTTTACCTTCTCTGTCCACTGTATTCGTCGTGCTGTTAGCATTAATCCCGCGTAACGCATCCCAATTGTGATACTTACGATTGAAGATATTATAAATGCCTGCTCTTAATGTAATGTTATCTGTTGGATTGTAATAACCAAATGCATCAGCAACAAATGCTGCTTTATTCAAATATTTATAACTAACAATTTCTTGTTTGAAATCAAATTCTTTACAAATATTTGTACCAAACCAATCATCAAATTCTTCACGCACACAATAACGTTTATTTTCAATTGTTTTAGCATCTCTTGCTTTTTTTGCCCCTAAATAAGTGAAGCGAGTAAAAATTCCCCACTTACCATTTGGATCTTCATAATCCAAACCTAACACAGCTTTTATAGGTTGAACAGATAATAAACTAGACCCATTAGAAAGTTTACCTTTACTATATCCAAGCGCACCATAGAATTTGAAACCATTTGGAACTGAATTAATAATATTATGAAGATCTAGATGTGTTTTTACTTCTATTCCTGTGACTTTTGCGCGATCAACATTCACCATTTGTTGCTCTAAACTTTGAAATTTTTGACCAAAGCTTAAAGTAGTAATTACACTTTCTTGCTCAAATAAGAAATGACGATAACGAGATTGATATAAATTAATATCAAATACACCCATATTATTTTTAGCTTGAGCAAATAAAGTATGGTTTAAACTACGCTCAGCTTTTAAAGCGGGATTAGCACGCCATGAACCATAAGCATTTTTAAATGTAAAATACATTTCAGAAGCAGTAGGGATTCGATAGCCTGTAGAAAGTTGATAACCTAATTTCCATGTATCTGATACTTGAGCATTAATACCCGCAAATCCACTCCAATTAGCAAAGCTACTTTTAACTGGCTCATCACCTTCAAGGCAAGCTTTTGAGCATCGTGCATTAAACTCTTTTGGTGTTAATTTTGCATAATCATAACGAACACCTATCACAGATGAAAAGATCTCATTCCAACGAATATTATCTTTCAGAGAGATACCATATTGTTTTGTTTTAATCGGACGCTGAATAGTATAGAGATCAGAATATTCATAACTGCGACCAATCCCTGCTCTATCATAATTAATATTTTCAAACTCTCGTTCACTGATAAAGTTTGTTAACGTAAAGGTATGTTCCCCCAACAATTTAAATGGCTGACTTTCTAGTTCTATCGTAGCTCGTTTAAATGTTGTTTTCATTCGACGATCAAAAATTTCACTCAATTCCTTTTCATTGGTCTTCCAATGTCTATCACCTTTGTAATTTACTGCTGCTAGATCAGTTTTTTGATAATCTAAATTAAGTTTTGCAAAAGCTAACCAAGCAGAATCTGGAGCATAAATATAACTTACATTAAAATTATGACGTTTATTTTCATCATTAGCTTCTCGCCAACTTCCACCATATAACGCATAACTTCTTTCATCAGTATAACGTTCTCCTTTCTGCCCAGTAAATCCAAAGGCAATACGATGATGAGCGTTAATCTGATAACCTAATTTAACCAAATAGCTATTAAAACGATGACTTGATGGGTCTGGCATTTGACGAGATGATGAATCCTCAATGCTACCATCACCTCGACTTTTCATCTGATGTCCTGTGCGTTGAGAATAAGCTACAATAGCGTCAAATTTCTCTCCTACATATCCCACGGCGGCAGTTCTTACCCATTCACTATTTTTACTCGCATATCCGCCTCGAATAAGTCCACCAAATTTTTGTCCCTGTTTGACTATATCAGCAGCATCTAATGTTCGATAAGAAACCGTGCCACCTAATGCGCCACTACCTGAATTAAACGCATCTGCACCTCTGACAATATCTATTTCCCGAACCAATTCTGAATCAACAAATAAGCGTGAATTATTGAAATTACCATAGCGCGCATATAAGCTGTTTTCTTCACTATCTGGTAAATTTACTCCATCTACACTAATACCAACTCGGTTTCCTTCCACTCCACGAATAGAAAACCCTTTTAGGAATCGTCCATTATCGCTAATCCCAACATCTGTGGTATAACGCACAAGATCTCGAGTATCTCTCACTAACTCTTTTTGGAGAGTTGATGCAGTTTTATGTTCAACAGCTGACTGCGTTTGTCGCTCTGCACTCAGCTCACCTTCAACATTAATCGTCTCTAATTGTTCTTCTGCAAAAGAAGATAGAGAAATGGATACCGTAGCAATAGGCAAAATTCCATAGGTCACTGCTAAAAATGTATTCTTTTTCATATTGTTATCCTTAAATAGCAAAACAGGTAGAATTATAAAAAAGAATAATAGGAAAAAATAGATAAAATTGAGAATTATTTTTATTTTTGTGATCTAATTCAAAAAAATACCGCACTTGGTTTCCCTAAGTGCGGTCATTTTTAGTGATATTTTTGAGTGTTAGACTAAACGTCTAAGTTTGCTCTCAACGCATTCATTTCGATGAATTCACGACGAGGCTCAACTTCATCTCCCATCAATGTGGTGAAGAGTTGGTCTGCTGCCACAGCATCTTTAATCGATACTTTTAACATACGGCGAGCATTTGGATCCATGGTGGTTTCCCAAAGTTGTTCAGCGTTCATTTCACCTAACCCTTTATAACGTTGAATTTCTAAGCCTCGACGTGATTCTTTCATCAACCATTCAACGGCTTGTTCAAATGACTGAACAGGTTGCGTTTTTTCACCACGAGTAACATAAGCGCCCTCTTCTAGTAAGCCATTCACCTGCTGACCAAATGCGGTAATCTTCGCAAATTCATTGCCCATCACAAAATCAAAGTTGATGAAGTAATCGGTATCAATACCGTGTTTACGAACGGTAATAACCGCTTCATACACTTGGCGTTCTCTGTTAAATTGCGTTCTTGCTGAATATAAATGTGCTTCCGTTTCTTTTTCGGTTAAATATGCAACAAAAGAATTCGCCCAATTTTCGACCGCACTTTCATTACGCATTAACTCAACGGTTAATTGTGGTTGATAAACCAAACCTTGTAATAATGGCTCCGGATAGTAACGACTTAAGCGAGTAATTAATTTCTGAATATTGTTATATTCACTCACTAATTTCTCGAACACTAAATCATTCATTGCCGGTGCATTGGCACTGATATGTAACGCTGCGCCATCTAACGCAAGCATTAATTCATATTGCACCATTTCATCGTTATCTTTGATATAGCGCTCTTGTTTGCCTTTTTTCACTTTATAAAGTGGTGGCTGAGCGATATACACATAACCACGCTCAATCAATTCTGGCATTTGACGATAGAAGAAGGTCAACAATAAAGTACGAATGTGTGAACCGTCCACGTCCGCATCGGTCATGATAATGATGTGGTGATAACGTAATTTATCCGGATTATATTCATCGCGGCCAATACCACAGCCTAGCGCTGTAATTAATGTACCCACTTCTTGAGAAGAAAGCATTTTGTCAAAACGTGCTTTTTCAACGTTAAGAATCTTCCCTTTTAACGGTAAAATCGCTTGGGTTTTACGATCACGACCTGATTTTGCCGAACCACCCGCAGAATCCCCCTCCACGAGGTAAAGTTCTGAAAGAGCTGGATCTTTTTCTTGGCAGTCAGCTAATTTACCCGGAAGACCTGCAATATCTAATGCGCCTTTGCGACGGGTCATTTCACGTGCTTTACGCGCTGCTTCACGTGCACGTGCAGCCGTAATAATTTGATTTACAATGATTTTTGCATCAGCTGGATTTTCTAATAGATATTCCTGCATGCGCTCATTCATGGCAGATTCAACCGCACTTTTCACTTCAGAAGACACTAATTTGTCTTTTGTTTGCGAAGAGAATTTAGGATCGGGCACTTTCACCGAAATAATCGCCACCAAACCTTCACGCGCATCGTCACCTGATGTGCTCACTTTCTCTTTTTTCAATAACCCTTCGCTTTCCATATAGTTATTTAAGCTACGAGTTAATGCACCACGGAAACCGGCCAAGTGTGTACCACCATCACGCTGTGGAATGTTATTGGTAAAGCAATAAACGTTTTCGTTTACGCCATCATTCCATTGCAAGGCGACTTCCACGCCAATACCGTCTTTTTCAGCTGAAAAATAGAATGGTTTTGGGTGAATTGGATTTTTATTTTTATTTAAATATTCAACGAATGCCTGAATACCACCTTCGTAATGGAAGTGATCTTCCGTGCCATCACGTTTGTCGATTAAACGAATTGATACGCCAGAGTTTAAGAATGAAAGCTCACGTAGGCGTTTTGCTAAAATTTTGTAATCGAAAGTTGTAATGGCAAAGATTTCTGGACTTGGCCAAAAACGCACCGTTGTACCCGTCGCTTGAGTTTCACCGATAACGGTTAAAGGCCCTTGAGGCTCACCTAAGTGATAGAATTGCTCATGCACATGACCTTGGCGACGAATAGTTAATTGCAATTTATCAGAAAGTGCATTTACTACCGAAACACCCACGCCGTGTAAACCACCTGATACTTTATAAGAGTTATCATCGAATTTACCACCCGCATGAAGCACAGTCATAATAACTTCTGCCGCAGAAACACCTTCTTCTGGGTGAATATCTACTGGAATGCCACGGCCGTCATCTTGTACGGAAACAGAATTGTCATCATGAATAGTAACGATAATATCGGAACAATAACCAGCAAGCGCTTCATCAATCGCATTATCCACTACCTCAAACACCATATGGTGTAGGCCTGTTCCATCATCGGTATCCCCAATATACATGCCCGGACGTTTCCGAACCGCATCAAGCCCTTTTAAGACTTTAATACTTGATGCACCATAAGCATTTTCTGTAACCGGTGTTTCTGACATAGTTTTTCTCTATTTTGTAATGAAAATTGTGCGGAATTATAGCAAAAAACTGACTATTTTGCGAAATAAAAGTGCGGTCAAAATTTTAGTTATTTTTTATTTACTATATTGACATCTCTATTTTTCCCCTTATATTGGCCACCTCATTTTTTGTATAGAAATGAGTTTTGTTGTATTAAAAATTTAAGGATCATTAAATGATTTCATTCCTAAAATCTAATCCAGGTACGCCTGTTCCTGATGCAGAAATTAGAGAACGTTATAATCGCTTAAGATGGCATGCATTATTTGGCATCTTTATCGGTTATGCGGCATTCTATATTTTACGTAATAACTTCCTTCTTTCTTCTCCTGAATTAATTAGCGATTTTGGTTTCACTAAAAAAGATATCGGTTTTATTTCCGGTACCATGTTAATTATTTATGGTTTAAGTAAAGGATTCATGTCTGCAATCGCAGATAAATCAAATCCGAAACACTTTATGATTTTCGGCTTAATGATGTCGGCAGCAGTAAACTTAATGATGGGTTTTAGCGCATCATTCTGGGCATTCTTATTCCTTTGTGTACTTAATGGTATCTTCCAAGGAATGGGTGCTGGTCCAGCTTACATCGTACTAGCAAGCTGGTTCCCGCGTAAATCTCGTGGTGTAACAACAGCCATCTTCAATATCTCTCACAACGTAGGTGGTGGTTTAGTTGCACCAATTGCGGGTGCAAGTATCGCTTGGTTAGGTCAAGAGCATTGGCAAGCCGCACACTTTGTTGTACCTGTAGCAATTGCTACTATCGTTGCGATTATTTTCTACATCTTCGGTGCGGGTCGTACTTACAATGAAGGCTTACCACCAGTTGGAAAAATTCTTGAAAGTGAAAATGAAGAATTAGTTGTCACAAAAGAAGAAAACGTCAACTTAACCACATGGGAAATCTTCCGTGATTACATTATGAAAGATATTAATGTATGGTTTGTTTCTTTCATTGACGTATTCACTTACATGATCCGTTTTGGTGTATTAACCTGGCTACCACTTTATTTATTAGAAACTAAAGGTTTTACTAAAGCTCAAATGGGTACAGCATTTGCTATCTTTGAATGGGCAGCCATTCCTTCTACGCTATTAGCAGGTTGGTTAACTGATACTTATTTCAAAGGTCGCCGTATGCCACTTGCTATCATTACCTTATTCGGTGTGGGCGCAGCAATGTTCGTTTACTGGGGCGGTAGTGACTTAATAACTGTAACCATCGGTGCAGGTATTATTGGATGCTTAATTTATGTTCCAATGTTCTTATCTTCACTTCAAACTATCGAGCTAGTTCCTTCTTTCGCAGCAGGTTCAGCAACGGGTTTACGTGGTTTATTAAGTTACATTTTAGGTAGTTTCTCTGGTACTGCATTATTTGGTATTTTGGCTGATAAATTCGGTTGGGATGCAGGTTTCTACCTATTATTATTCGCTGTAGCAGGCTGTATTTTCTGTTGCTATATGACACATTTAGGTGTGTTACGTTTAGAGCGTAAAAAAGCACAGGCAGCAAACAACGCATAAAAACTCATAAGATAAAAAAAGACGAGTTTATTATTTAAACTCGTCTTTTTTATTACATTAACACTTATTTCCAAATATGGTTATTTAACCCGAGTTCTTTCACCATATCTGTAAAGCCTTTGATACTCGAAATATAATCACGAATTGTATTGTCTTCTAACAATGACTTTTCAAAGGACGGTTCAAAACTATTCTTTCCTAAATTAAGTGCAATAATCACTTCTCGGTTACGAAGTACCATCGAAATAGGGCAATTAAATTTCTCTTTCAATCCACAAAAACGTTCCATTAACTTAGGCGATAAAGCATATCTGGCTAAGATTTGATCTTCAGTAAACACATCAAAGTAACGATTAAAAGACGGATTATCCATCAAGGCAATTTCACCTTCTTTTCTTAAACCTGCTTCTTTTTTATCACAAACATAAACCCAATGAGCCAGCTCTTTAGGGAAAGTGGCTTTAAATAAAATGCCTTGGAAATTCTGAGCACCTAATGCTTTAATGGATTTCTCTTTCAAAGACATGTTAAATGCTGAGAAATCACAGATTTCAACTTCAGTTTGATTAAACTCACCAAAGATTAAATCCTCACTACGGAATGTCGCGGGACCACTATCATAAACGGAGAGGAAATCACTAATATTCAGTCCTCTATCTGCGCTAAAGTGGAAACCAAATTCCTGGATAATCGTATTAATCACGCGCGTTTTAAATTCTGCGATAAAACGCTTATATTTAAAAAATAAATGACGAAAAGAATAAATGAGCACACCAAGGATTAAAGCTGTACTTAATAGATACCCATTCCCTATCGTTCCAATGAGGAAAAATAACCCAACGCATAGCATAATAATCCATTTATTGATGAGGGATTTTATGGCTAAACGTTCCTCATCTAACTTTTCTAATCCCAGAAAACGAATCCCTTCAATCTCTTTTGGTGTATTCATGGTTTTTCCACTTATTGTTTAAATAAATTACCCACATTAGGGACTTCAGCTTCATTTTGAGGAATATCGAAAAATGTTCCTTTCTGGAAATTAAACAAATTTGCAATTAAATTTGACGGGAACATTTCCACAGCATTGTTATACTCTTCAACTGCTGAATTATAAGTACGTCTTGCTGCAGAGATTTGCTCTTCCACATCACTAAGTGTGGTCTGAATTTGCAAAAGATTTTGATTGGCTTTGAGATCCGGATAATTTTCTAGACGAACCTGTAAATTACGCAATAAACCCGAAATCTCATTATTGAGTTGGAATTTCTCGCTTGTAGAATGGGCTGATTTAGCACTTTCACGTAACGTCACAATACGCTCAAGCAGGCTACGCTCATGCGACATATATTCTTTTGCGGTGGCGACAAGGTTTGGCAACAAATCATAACGACGCTTTAACTGAACATCCACACTGGCCTCAACACTACTCACCTGATTACGTTTTCTAATCAATTTGTTATACATTGAAATAGTGAAAACTAAACCGAGAAGGACAATACCTACAACTATATTCATCATTATTTCTCCATAGAAAATTTTCCCTACTCAGTATAGGGAAAAGCACAATAAAATCTATTCACTTAGACAATATTTTGTTGATAAAAATCAATAAAACCAAGAATTTAGTTTTATCCACTTCCCCCATTTATATCACCCAGAAGTGCGGTCAATATTCACGAAGTTTTTCAGAGCCCAAATCCTTACTTTATTATTATGATTTAGTGTACAAAAAATGGACTCCAAGTGAATAACGCCCCAACAAATAGCAATCATTCTCAACAATCAAGTAAAAACAATCACTTACCCACTTATTTTGTAAGGAAAATAAGGGTATTTTTGATTACGATCAAATAAATCTCCTGCATCAAGGCATATCATAGTTAGATTAACCATACAAGTAACGTGCCAATTGGAGTGATTATATGCAACGAAGTGATGGATTATTTTCTGCTTTAGCAGAGGTTTCCCGTCGGGATTTTATGAAGTTATGTACCGCACTTGCGGCGACTATGGGGTTAAGTTCAAAAGCGGGTGCAGAAATGACCGCTGCTTTAACCGAACCTAAACGCCCACCAGTATTATGGATTGGTGCGCAAGAATGTACGGGTTGTACTGAATCCTTGCTACGGGCCACCCACCCAACAGTAGAAAACTTGGTATTGGAAATGATTTCCTTAGAATACCACGAAACCCTTTCTGCAGCCTTCGGGGAACAAGCTGAAGATAACAAACACAATGCAATTAAACAGTATTATGGAAAATATGTTTTAGTCGTAGATGGATCTATTCCGGTGAAAGACGGCGGCGTCTATTGTATGGTAGCAGGTAAACCGATTGTAGAACACATCCAAGAAGCTGCTAAAGGGGCTGCGGCGATTATTGCGATCGGTTCTTGTGCGGCATGGGGTGGCGTACCTTCTAGTGGTGGTAACCCAACTGGTGCAAGCAGCCTATCTGAAGTATTACCAAAAGGCACGCCGGTGATTAATATTCCAGGTTGCCCACCAAATCCACACAACTTCCTTGCAACTGTCGCTTATATTCTTACTTATAAGAAACTACCCGCAATGGATAAATTAAATCGTCCATTATTCGCTTACGATCGCTTAATTCACGAAAACTGCTATCGTCGTCCGCACTTTGATGCAGGTCGTTTTGCCAAAGAATACGGCGATTACGGTCACCGCAACGGTTGGTGTTTGTATCATCTTGGTTGTAAAGGGCCAGAAACTTACGGCAACTGCTCTACCTTAGAATTCTGTGATGTCGGTGGTAATAACTGGCCGGTTGGTATCGGGCACCCTTGCTATGGTTGTAACGAAAAAGGTGTCGGCTTTACCAAAGGTATTTTCCAATTAGCGGGCGTAGAAAACCCTACACCACGCGTTGAAAAACCAGATGTTAATAATACCGAAGGTTCAGGTGCAACCATGACCGCCATTGGTTTGTTAGGCGGTGCAGCTGCAATCCTAGCAGGCGTGAGTGTTGTGACCTTACGCGAATTAAGCGCTCAACATAAAGCTCGTTCTGAAGCTAAAGCTGCAGAGAAAGAAGAACATACAGGTAAATAATAATGGATAGACGAAAATTTCTAAAAGCGGGTATGCTTGGCGGAATCGCATCTACTTTGCCTGTATCAAATGTGCAGGCATCGGAAGCGGTTGAGCCTATTCCCGGCGCACTTGGAATGCTTTACGACTCTACCCTTTGTGTAGGTTGTCAAGCATGCGTGGCTGAATGTCAAAACGTGAACCACACCCCCGTGAATCCAAAAGGTGATCAAACTTGGTCAAATAACGATAAGCTCACGCCATTTACTCGTAACGTGATTCAAGTATGGAGCGATGGTGACGGCACAAACAAAGACAAAACAGAAAATGGCTATGCTTACGTGAAAAAACAATGTATGCATTGCGTTGACCCTAACTGCGTTGCCGTTTGCCCTGTTCAAGCACTCACCAAAGATCCCAAAACGGGTATCGTGAAATATGATCCCGATATTTGTACTGGTTGCCGTTATTGTATGGTAGGTTGTCCATTTGATGTACCAAAATACGATTACGACAATCCATTCGGTGAAATCAGCAAATGTGAACTCTGTAACCAAAAAGGCGTTGAACGCTTAGACAAAGGTGAATTACCTGGTTGCTGTCATGTTTGTCCGACTGGTGCGATTATTTTTGGTACACGTGAAGAATTATTGGCAGAAGCGAAACGTCGTTTAAGCTTATTACGTGGCACCGAATATGATTACCCACGTCAAAGTGTCAATAGCACAGATAAATACCGTGCTACCGTGCCGGCATATCAATATCATATCTATGGTGAAAAAGAAGGTGGTGGTACACAGGTACTCGCCTTAAGTGGTGTGCCTTTTACTAACCTTGGTTTACCAGACTTAGATGAAGTCGCGACAGGTTCTCGTGCGGCGCATTTACAACACTTCTTGTATCGCGGTTTAGCATTGCCATTAGTCGCACTTGCCGGTTTAACCTTTATGACTTACAAAAATATGCATGGCGATAAAATCGCTGAGCGTATTGCAGCACAAAAAGAAGCCATGCGTCAGGCACGCAAGGAAATCGAAGAAGCGGAGGATGAGCATCATGAGTAATCCACGTCCGGTAGGCGGTCGCCTTGTTTCTGCCGCAATTCTCTTTTTTGCACCACTTGCTGTGCTTTGCGTTTTATTAATTTTAAAACGTTTGGTTTTCGGTATTGGTTCTGTGACCGCACTTAATGGCGGTTATCCTTGGGGTTTATGGATTGCCTTTGACTTACTTGTCGGTACAGGATTTGCCTGTGGCGGTTGGGCACTCGCTTGGACCGTGTATATTTTCAATAAAGGGAAATATCACGCTCTTGTTCGCCCAGCATTGCTTGCAAGTTTATTCGGCTATTCCCTTGGTGGTTTATCTATCACCATTGATATGGGGCGTTATTGGCATTTACCGTATTTCTACATTCCAGGGCAGTTCAACACGAATTCCGTTCTATTTGAAACGGCATTTTGTATGACGGTGTATATCATCGTAGTGACCCTAGAATTTGCCCCTGTATGGCTTGGTTTCTTCGGCTTGAAAAAATGGTTTAATAAACTGAATAAAATCATGTTTTTCATTATTGCCTTGGGTGCCTTATTACCAATGATGCACCAATCTTCAATGGGTTCCTTGATGATTGTAGCTGGTCACAAAGTCCATGCGGTATGGCAAAGCTATGAAGCGCTACCAATTCTCTCCTTGCTGACAGCTTTCATTATGGGCTTCTCTATTGTGATTTTTGAGGGTTCTTTAGTTAAAGCAGGTCTTGCAGGAAAAACACCAGATGAACGTCATTTATTTACTCAATTGGCACGCGTTACCGCAGGATTAATTTTCTGTTTCTTAGCGGTGCGTTTTGGTGAGTTGATTTATCACGACAAACTGCAAATGGTTGTAGGTTTCGATAAATTAACTAAATTTGAAGCATGGATGTTCTGGATGGAAGTCTGGTTGATGGTATTACCATTACTAACCCTCTTCCTTGGGGAGAAAAAATCAGATTCCCGTTGGTTATTTATTTCGGCATTAAGCATGTTACTCGGTGCAGCATTATGGCGTATGAACTACTCGCTTATCATGTATAATCCGGGCAACGGCTATCAATATTTCCCATCTGCGGAAGAATTGCTTATTTCAATCGGTTTCGTATCTATTGAAGTATGTGCCTATATTTTAATCATTCGTTTATTCCCTGTATTACCGGTATTTAAAGAAAAACATACCGAAGACTCAGAAAAAATTATTGCCGAAAAAGCGGCATTCAGCCAAAAAGTTAGCGGAGCAGAATAATGTCAGAAAAAAAACGTATCTCAATTGACCCAATTACCCGTATTGAGGGTCATTTACGTATTGATTGCGAAATTGAAAACGGTGTTGTCACCAATGCTTGGTCATCCGGTACCATGTGGCGCGGTATGGAAAATATCGTAAAAGGTGCAGACCCACGTGATGCATGGATGATTATGCAACGTATTTGTGGTGTATGTACCACAGTACACGCGATTATCAGTGTGCGTGCTGTAGAAGATGCTATCGGTGCTAAAGTACCTGTCAATGCACAATACATTCGTAACATGATTCTAGCTGCACACAGCATTCACGACCATATCGTGCATTTCTATCAACTCTCTGCGATGGACTGGGTGGATATCACCGCTGCACTAAAAGCTGATCCTGAAAAAGCGGCAGATATGCTAAAAGGTGTCTCTACATGGTCATTAAACAGTGCTAACGAATTCCGCAACGTACAGAAAAAAATCCAAGCATTAGTGGATAGCGGACAACTTGGTATTTTCGCTAACGGTTACTTCGGTCATGCAGCAATGAAACTTCCACCAGAAGTAAACCTCATTGCCGTCGCACACTATTTGCAAGCCCTTGAATGTCAACGTGATGCTAACCGCGTGGTGGCATTACTTGGTAGTAAAACACCACATATTCAAAACTTGGCGATTGGTGGCGTAGCAAACCCAATTAACTTAGATTCCCAAGCGGTACTAAACCAAGAACGTCTCATGTTCGTGAAAGCTTGTATCGATCGCTTAACTGACTTCATTAACCAAGTGTATAAAGTAGATGCGGCAGTATTTGCGGCTTACTATCCTGAATGGTTAAGCTTAGGTAAAACATCAGGCAACTACTTATCTGTACCTGAATACCCAATTGATGCCGATAACTCTAAATTCATGTTGAAAGGTGGTTATATCGAAAACGGCGATTTATCAACTTTCCGTGCAATCGACCAACAAAAAGATGAGTTCGTTGTAAAAGGCATTAAAGAGAGTGGTAAACACGCTTGGTACGAAGATGATGAGCCATTAGAACCTTGGGAGGGTTTAACCCGTCCGAAATACACAGGCTGGCAAGATGATGGCAAATACTCTTGGGTAAAAGCGCCAACCTTCTACGGTAAAGTCGTCGAAGTGGGGCCTCTTGCCTACTTAATGTGTGGTTTGGCTGCGAATGATACCCCAACTGTCAACCACTTCAATGAATTAAAAGGCGTTTATGAAAAATTGACCGGTAACACGTTAACCATCGCTCAATTACATTCCACCCTTGGACGTATTATCGGCCGTACCGTGCATTGCTGTGCGATCAATGATATTTTAAGTGCTCAATGGCAAATGCTCATTGATAATATCGCTAAAGGTGATATGACGGCGTATATCAAAACAGATATTCCAGCAAGCGGTGAATTCCGTGGTGTTGGTTTCGGTGAAGTACCACGTGGTATGCTTTCTCACTGGGTTGTCATCAAAGACGGTCGCATTGAAAACTACCAAGCAGTTGTACCATCTACATGGAATGCGGGGCCGCGTAACGAACAAGACCAAATGGGCCCTTATGAGCTTTCCATTATTGGTACACCGGTGGCAGATCCAACTAAACCGTTAGAAGTGGTCAGAACCATTCACTCTTTCGACCCTTGTATGTCCTGTGCCGTACACGTAGTTAATACCGAAAACGGCGAAGTGACTGAAGTGAAGGTGTTGTAATGAAGCCGTTAATTCTTGGCGTCGGCAATATTTTGTTAAGTGATGAAGGTGTCGGTGTGCGCGTGGTGCAGGAGCTTGAAAAACGCCCTGAAATTCAACCGCACTTTGACATCATCGATGGTGGTACTTGTGGCATGGAATTACTGGATGCGATGGCAAATCGTGAGCATTTGATTATTGTCGATGCCGTGCTTGCTAACAAACAGCCAGGTGAGATTGTCGTGTTACATGACGAGCAAGTGCCCACCTTTTTCTCTCGCAAAATTTCGCCACACCAACTCGGCATTTGTGATGTACTTTCTGCAATGAAATTAACGGACGAATTTCCAAAACACCTTTGTCTCATCGGCATCCAACCAGAATCACTAGAATCTGGAATTGGCTTGACTGAAACGATACAAAATGTGTTACCAAAGGTTTTTGAAACGTTAAATCAAGTCATTAAGGAATACGGCTTAAATCTAGACTCCCCTCTTTAGAAAAGAGGGGCTGGGGGAGATTTGACTTAATTAATCGAGACTAGTGTTAAATCTCCCCTAACCCCTCTTTACGAAAGAGGGGGAACTTTCTTTAAGATTTCGCCTGCTATGCTTTAATATTATTAATATTGAAAAATAAACCATGTATCGACACGAAAAAACACCTGAAAATTCGACCGTACTTTTAAACTCTGTTTCTGGCTTTGAAGAAAACCCAACGGAGATTTTCCTTGCCGAAATGCAAAACATTGTACCTGAAATGCAAGATCTCCCTTTTTATCACAAAGGCATCGAGTGTTTCTGCCCTAAATTTGTTTTATTCGAAGACCAATGGATTGGCACAGTATTAACGCCATGGATGATGAGTGTGGTGATTCTACCTGGCCCTCAACAACAATGGGAACCACGTGAATTAGGTGATAAACTCACTGTGCAACTGCCTTACAAAGCACTTACTTTCACCGTTAGTAGTCTTGAAAATGTACCGCAATATTTAAGTTGTTCCTTACATTCACCACTCGACCCAAATCTGACTAACGAGCAAGCAGTTCAACTCACACAAGATTGTTTGCGTATGGTTTTATCCATCCCAACCGCACAGCCGACATTTAATTCTGATCGACGTAATCTATTTAAGGCGATGATCAAATAAATGTTAGCTGCAAACAGTTAATAAAAATGGGCAAAGTAAAATAACTTACTTTGCCCATTTTGCTTTCCATCCCACACAAAGTGCGGTCAGTTTTTACTTAATTTTTCAAATTAATACAACACTCGTGCTTTAATTGTACCTTCAATTTCACGAAGTTTAGCCAATAACGGTGACGCATCATCTGTTTCGATATCAACGACCACATAACCAATTTTCGGATCGGTTTGTAAAAATTGTGCCGCAATATTGAGATTAGCTTCAACAAAAATTTGGTTCAATTTGTTTAATACACCAGGACGGTTTTCGTGAATATGAAGTAAACGTTTTGTACCAACGTGTTCTGGCAAGGATACTTCAGGGAAATTCACGGAAGAAAGGGTTGAACCGTTATCTGAATATTTCACAAATTTACCCGCTACTTCAAAACCAATGTTTTCTTGCGCTTCCGCGGTTGAACCACCGATATGCGGGGTTAAGATCACATTATCAAATTTACGTAGTGGCGAAACAAACTCTTCATTGATTGATGCAGGCTCAACAGGGAATACGTCAACCGCTGCACCACGAACTTTACCTTGTTCAAGCGCAGCTGCTAAAGCATCAATATCCACTACCGTACCACGTGCTGCATTGATCAAAATAGAATCTTGTTTTAATTGCGCAATACGTTCAGCACTCATTAAATTACGAGTTGAAGGTAAATCTGGTACATGAAGCGAAATCACATCACAAGAACCTAACAACTCTTCAAGTGTGTGTAATTGTTTTGCATTACCCAATGGCAATTTATTTTCAATATCGTAGAAATATACTTCCATCCCTAGAGACTCCGCAATAATACTTAATTGCGAACCGATATGGCCGTAACCCACAATACCTAATTTTTTGCCACGCACTTCATGAGAACCCACTGCCGATTTATTCCATAAACCACGATGCACATCTGCATTCGCTTGAGGAATATTGCGCATTAAGAGCAAAATCTCACCCAACACTAATTCAGCCACAGAACGTGTATTAGAGAACGGTGCATTAAATACTGGAATCCCACGCATTTTTGCTGCATTAAGATCCACTTGGTTGGTACCGATACAGAAACAGCCAATAGCAATAAGCTTCGGTGCAGCTTCAATCATTTCTGCAGTTAATTGGGTACGTGAACGTAAGCCGATAAAATGCGCATCTTTAATCGCTTCTTTTAGCTCATCACCATCTAAAGCTTTTTTGTAAAAGTCGATGTTGGTGTAGCCCGCCGCATGTAAGGTATCTAATGCACTTTGGTGCACGCCCTCTAATAGCACAAATTTAATTTTTGATTTGTCGAGTGAGACTTTGTTTGTCATGTTTGCTTCCTTATTTTTATTAATCAATAATTTTTGCGCCGTCTGGTGTACCGACAATCACAATATCCGCCCCACGTAAGGCAAAAATACCATTTGTTACTACACCTGCGACATTATTCAATTCTTTTTCCATTTCCACTGGATTTAAAATAGCGAAGTTATGTACATCTAAAATCACGTTGCCGTTATCAGTCACCACACCTTCACGATATTCAGGTGCGCCACCAAGAGAGACTAATTTACGACCGACTTGTGAACGTGCCATTGGAATCACTTCTACTGGCAATGGGAATGTGCTGCCTAACACATCCACTTGTTTACTAGAATCCACGATACAAATAAATTTTTTCGCTAAAGCAGCCACAATTTTTTCACGAGTTAGTGCTGCACCACCGCCTTTGATCATCATTTTTTGTGGATTGATTTCATCTGCGCCATCCACATAAATATCTAAACTGGATACATCGTTAGCACTAAACACTTCAATACCCTGTTTACGTAACAATTCTTCTGAGGCTTTAGATGCTGCTACCGCGCCTTGAATTTGATCTTTTAATTCACCTAAGGCTTCAATAAAACAATTCACTGTTGAACCACTTCCCACGCCAACAATGGTATCGGGCTTAACATATTTTAACGCCGCACGTGCCGCTAATTTTTTCATTTCTAATTGGTCCATTTTTCTCTCCCTTTTAAATCGTGGATAACAACGTAAACGTTTGCCTTACTTTAATACGACACTATTAAATAAACAAGTGTAAAAATTTATTCGTGATGATGAAAAAATTTTATTCATCTAAGAAAAGCGCTAACAGCTCATTCAAAAATAATTTTCCGTGTTCGGTGATTTGCCAAGAATCTAGTGTTTCGACGATATAATTCTGTTGAATGGCCAAATCAATTTGATTTTTGACCGCACTTTGCGAAAGCCCCGTGTAATATTCAAACTCTTGTTTTGGCACCGCTTCTAATAAACGAAAACGATTCATGAAGAATTCAAAAGCGCGGTCATTTTTTTCCACGTTTTTTTCTTCATAAAGGTATTCACCACGCAAATAGCCTTTCGGATGCTTCGTTTTAGAAAAACGTAAAATATCACCATCAGGAAAAGTGAGTTTTCCATGGGCACCGCAACCTATCGCCAAATAATCCCCGAATCGCCAATAATTCAAATTATGCTGACACTGAAAGCCCGGTTTCGCATAAGCGGATGTTTCATATTGCTGATAACCGGCTTCGATTAAAAGTTGGTGACCTTGCTTAAAAATATCCCAAAGCTCATCATCATCCGGCAATGTAGGCGGACGATAAGCAAACATGGTATTGGGTTCAATGGTGAGTTGATACCAAGAAAGATGTGGCGGAGCAAGCTCTATGGCTTGTCGCAAATCATCTAAAGCCTCCTCAAGCGTTTGATTTGGCAAGCCGTGCATTAAATCTAGATTGAAACTTTTTAATCCAGAAACTTTTGCCAAACTGACCGCACTTTTAGCTTCCGCCGCATTATGAATACGCCCTAAACGTTGTAATTTATCGTCATTAAAACTTTGGATGCCCATGGAAATACGCGTTACACCAGCGTCCACATAACCTTTAAAACGCTCCGCTTCGACAGTGCCAGGATTGGCTTCCATGGTGATTTCAATATTCTCTGAAAAAGGAATACGACGTTTAATTTCTGCTAATAATAACTTGATGCTTTCCGCTGAAAATAAACTTGGTGTGCCACCACCAATAAAAATTGAATGAAGTGGACGATTTTGAATACTAGCCTGATATTTCTCTAAGTCTGCCTCAAGATCGGCGATCAGATGTTGCACATATTCTTGTTCAGGAATTGCGCCTTTCTGTTCATGCGAATTGAAATCACAATAAGGGCATTTCTGCACACACCAAGGAATATGCACATAAAGGGAAAGAGGGGGAAATTTTTGCATAATTAAAAGTCAAAAGGGCTTGTTTTCACAAGCCCTAAAAATGAGTCATTAATTGACCGCTCTTGCTGTTTTAGTCGCAGCTTTACGGCGTGGTGCTTTCGCTTTCGTTTCCACTTTCACGAATTCAATGCCTTCCGGTGGATTCTCTAACGCTAAGCTTAACACTTCATCAATGGTTTCTACCGCATGAATCGCTAGATTTTCTTTCACGTTATCTGGAATTTCTTCCAAATCTTTCACATTATCTTTTGGAATCAATACAGTTTTAATGCCACCACGATGCGCCGCTAGTAATTTTTCTTTCAATCCGCCAATTGGTAATACTTTACCGCGTAGGCTAATTTCACCTGTCATCGCGACATCGGCACGCACTGGGTTACCTGTTAAGCAAGAAACCAATGCGGTACACATTGCGATACCTGCACTTGGACCATCTTTTGGTGTGGCACCATCTGGCACATGAATATGAATATCACGTTTTTCATGGAATTCAGAATTGATACCCAATTTTTCAGCACGTGCACGAACTACGGTCATCGCTGCTTGGATAGATTCTTTCATCACATCGCCTAATGAACCAGTGAAGGTTAATTTACCTTTACCCACTACTGAAGCAGTTTCAATGGTCAGTAAGTCACCACCCACTTCTGTCCATGCAAGGCCTGTTACTTCACCTACACGGTTTTGCGTATCCGCTTTACCAAATTCAAAACGTTTCACACCAAGATAGTCATGCAAGTTGTCTGAATTAACGGTAATGGATTTTGCTTTTGGATTGACTAATAAATTCTTCACCGCTTTACGACAGATTTTAGAGATTTCACGCTCTAATCCACGCACACCAGCTTCACGGGTGTAATAACGGATAATATCTAAAATCGCGTTTTCTTCGATAGTTAATTCGCCTTTTTTCAATCCATTACGTTCAATTTGTTTTTGCAACAAATGACGCATCGCAATATTGAGTTTTTCATCTTCGGTATAACCAGAAAGACGAATAACTTCCATACGGTCTAGCAATGGACCAGGAATATTCATGGAGTTTGAGGTTGCCACAAACATTACATCAGACAAATCGTAGTCCACTTCAAGATAGTGATCATTGAAGGTAGTATTTTGTTCTGGATCAAGCACTTCTAACAAGGCTGACGCAGGATCACCACGCATATCCGAAGACATTTTATCAATCTCATCAAGCAAGAAGAGTGGATTTTTCACGCCAACTTTTGCCATTTTTTGAATCAATTTACCCGGCAATGCACCAATATAGGTTTTACGGTGACCACGGATTTCTGCTTCATCACGTACCCCACCTAATGCCATACGCACATATTTACGACCTGTTGCATTCGCAATAGATTGACCTAGTGAGGTTTTACCTACCCCTGGTGGCCCGACTAAGCAAAGGATTGGACCTTTGATTTTGTTTAGACGTGCTTGCACTGCAAGGTATTCTAAAATGCGTTCTTTCACACGTTCTAAACCGTAGTGATCCGCATCTAAAACCTGTTGTGCTTTTGCGATATCTTTCTTCACTTTAGTACGTTTATGCCATGGCACTTGAAGCATCCACTCAACATAGCTACGCACCACCGTTGCTTCAGCAGACATCGCTGACATCATTTTAAGTTTTTGTAACTCACTCTCTACTTTTTCGCGCACATCTGCCGGCATACCTGCCGCTTCAACTTTTTGACGAAGTTGTTCAACTTCATCAATGGTATCTTCGCTTTCGCCTTCGTCCATTTCTTTGCGAATCGCTTTAATTTGTTCGCTAAGATAATAGTTACGCTGGCTTTTCTCCATTTGTTTTTTCACACGACCACGGATGCGTTTTTCAACTTGAAGAATATCCGCTTCAGATTCCATCATACCGAGCAAATATTCCAAACGCTCTTGTACATCTGCAAGCTCTAACACACTTTGTTTATGACGAACAGTTACTGGGATATGCGCAGCCATGGTATCTGCTAAACGATCTGCATCATCAATGCGTTGAAGCGCACCTAAAACATCTGCAGGGATTTTTTTATTAAGTTGCAGATAGCTTTCAAATTCATTTAAAACGGCCGCCTTCACCACATCTAATTCTTTTTCATCGCCAAACGTGGTTTCAATCGGTGTGACTTCCGCAGAAAAATGGTCTTCACCATCATTTAATTGATTGATTTTCGCGCGCTGTTGCCCTTCCACCAACACTTTCACTGTGCCGTCTGGCAATTTTAATAATTGAATAATATTGGCAATCGTCCCGACATCGAATACATCATTAACGGTAGGTTCTTCTAAATCAGCCTGCTTTTGTGACACCAATAATAATTGTTTGCCCTCATTCATGGCTTCATCAAGGGCACTAATGGATTTTGCGCGCCCAACAAAAAGTGGCATCACCATATAAGGGAAAACGACAACATCCCGTAATGGCAATACAGGAAGTGTACGTTGTTGAGTTCTTTTGGCGTTCATAGTTACCTCTCTTACATCAATTCTATAATTTCATTGAATATGGGGATGAGTTGCATAAATTCAAGGTAGGATTTGGCATATTAAGGAGAAATCGAAAAAATAGGCAAGTAAAGAACCATCTTTATTGATGCTTAATTGGAAAAACCATGGAATACAGGTACAATAAGTGCGGTCAAAAATCACCATGATTTTTCCAATAAAAAACGTTTGAAAAAATAACCGCACTTTATCCATTATGACAACAAAACAAACTATTACTTTCGCGACCTTTCAAGAATTACTGCCCGATTCTTGTAATCATCCATTAAAAAAACAATTAAGGGATAAAGCCCGTTATTACGGACGCAAATTTTTATTTAAAAAACAATGTGATGCATTGGTTAATTTCTTAAATACAAACCAAGCTTGGATTCCGCTTTTTCAACAAAATCCATATCGTTTTAATGCATTACTCGCCACCTATTGTGACAAACGTTTTTCTGCAACCGATCGACTCAATGCCATTACCAATAATCTGCTAATGCTTGAAGAAAAAATGGGCGTAGAATTTTGTAAAAAACTACTCCAAGAAAAATCCCTTTTATTAGCACAATTAACGGATCAACTTGGTATTTATTTCAACATCAACCAGATTGACCCTTTTGAAGGTTATTTTTCCATTAACTTAAAAGACAATGATGGACGTAGCATTTATGATGCTTCTTTCACCTTCTTAAAGCCAAATAAGTTACTTATTGCCTCAATTCAAGGCCCTTCTTATGAAGAAGCGCAAGAAGCTGTGAAACAAGCCACAAAAGAATTACACGGTGTTCGCCCGATGTTTATGTTGATGAATGTTTTCCGCTTGTTAGCCGAAAAATGGCAATGTGAATTAATCGGTATTCCTCACACTTCACAAGGTAAATATCGCCTATCTGCTCGCAGTAAAATTCTATTCAATTACGATGAATTCTGGCAAGAAAATCAAGGGCAATTAAATGGTCAATATTGGCAATTACCGCTTGAAAGCGCCCGCAAACCATTGGAAGAAATTGCCAGTAAAAAACGTTCTATGTACCGAAAACGTTATGAAATGTTGGATAATTTGAGTGAAAAAATCACTCAATTTTCCTAAATAAAATAGACTTAAGCTGGGTTTAATCGCAATAAATCCCTGTTTAGGTAAACGATTGCTAGTATTGCTATTACTGTATTCTTCCAAAAATCACACTTTGCTTTTTTGCTCATTTTGTGTAGAATACGCGCTCGGCTTATTGACTAATCCGAACACAAGGAGTTCTCCATAATGGAAGCATCAAAGAAAAAGATGAAATTCCCTTCCGCATTTAGCATTCTTTTTATTATTCTTCTTATTGCTATTGGTCTTACTTGGCTTATTCCCTCTGGGTCCTACTCTAAACTTTCCTACGACAGTACCGAAAATCACTTTATTGTCAAAACTCACGGAACTCCCGATCAAAGCTATCCAGCAACAGAACAAACCCTGAATCAACTCAATATCAAAATTCAACTTTCTCATTTCACCAACGGCATTATCAAAAAGCCGATTGCTATTCCTGATACCTATCAACGCATTGAACAACACGAAAAAGGCATTACTGATATGATTCACACCATGGTGGATGGCACCATTGAAGTAGCGGATATTATGATTTTTATCTTCATACTCGGTGGGATGATTGGTGTCATAAACAAGACAGGAGCCTTTAATGCCGGATTAATGTCTCTCACCAAGAAAACGAAAGGAAATGAATTCTCTGTTGTCTTTGCTGTCTGCGTGTTGATGCTGTTAGGAGGTACGGCTTGTGGTATTGAGGAGGAAGCGGTAGCCTTCTACCCGATTCTTGTTCCTGTCTTTTTAGCCTTAGGCTATGATTCGATTGTCTGTGTTGGCGCCATATTCCTTGCTGCCTCTATGGGCACTGCCTTCTCTACAATCAATCCTTTCTCTGTTGTCATTGCTTCAAACGCTGCAGGCATTCCATTCACTGAAGGAATGGGATTCCGTACACTGGGTCTGATTCTTGGTGGAACCTGTGTAATAGCCTACATGTATTGGTATTGTAAAAAACTGCGAGCTAATCCTGAATTTTCTTATACATATAGCGATCGACAAGCCTTCTATGATCTCTATATGAAAGACATTGATCCTAATGCAACCATTGAATTTACCTTTAGAAGAAAACTCATTCTGATTCTATTTAGTGGCGCCTTTCCTCTCATGGTATGGGGGGTGATGTTTGGGGGCTGGTGGTTCCCTCAGATGGCGGCATCCTTCCTAGCCATCACCATCATTATTATGTTTATCAGCGGATTGTCTGAAAAAGATGTCGTAAATGGCTTTACTCATGGTGCTTCTGAATTAGTCGGTGTTGCATTGATTATTGGGCTTGCTCGAGCAGTCAATATCATTTTGGAACAAGGGATGATTTCAGACACGATTCTTGATTATATGACTCACCTTGTCGGTGGAATAAATGGTGGTGTCTTTATTATTGGTCAGCTCATTGTCTTCATTTTCTTAGGATTGGTTGTACCTTCATCTTCAGGTCTTGCCGTACTCGCTATGCCAATTATGGCACCGCTGGCTGATACTGTTGGTATTCCAAGAGACATTGTGGTATCAGCTTACAACTGGGGGCAATATATTATGTTGTTCCTTGCGCCAACAGGATTAGTCCTTGTTACGTTACAAATGCTTGACATCCCATTCAATAAATGGTTGAAATTTGTCATGCCAATCGTAGGTTGCCAATTTGTTATTTCATCGATACTTCTCCTTATTCAAGTATTTATGTATGCGCAATAAGCAATAAAATAAAAAGCCACGCAATTGCGTGGCTTCTTTTTCTCATCTGATGCTATTTGACAAACTCATCAAACTCTAACTCATAATCATCACCATCTCTGGTGTATTTGATATAACGTGGAAATTGCTCACCTGAGAATTTCTTCACCATAATATCTTTGTTACCGGTTTTAAATGAATAGGTGATTTCCGTGACAGTTTGCTTGTTATATTGGATCTGTTTTTCCACTTTCTTCACATTCACATTTTCCATTGGGTAAAGTTTTTTACCATTTGTAATTTGGAAACTGGTTGGCAATTTATCGTAATAACTCAACTGAAATGCCATGGTGAATAAATCAAAAGTTGGTAATTTTAACGGCTCGGTTTCTAACCCATTTTTCACTTTACCGTATTCAATGGTTGTTGGCGAAATTTTAGAAATGGCATAGGGCTTACCATTACGTACGTCTTGATAATTCACCATTTTAAATTGGCTCGGGGTTTGCGAACCGCGAGAAGTAAACACAATGTTGTACAACGGAATATTAATTTTCGCATTAACTGAATACTGTGAACCATCAGCTTTAAAATGCACATACGCCGGCATTAAATAATTGGAACTGTATTTAATATTATAATCCACCGCAGACCATGCTGTTGGCACGTAGGCAATTAATGCAGCAAAAAGGATTTTAAATAACTTCATTGGTTTTCCTTATATATAAAAATAGGTTGCCTTTTAGAGTATCACAACAAGAAGAAGTTCCCCATTAAAAAACCATCTTATCCGAAGACAAGATGGCTTTCATTTATTTTAGCTTAATGGAGGATTATAAAACCGCACCCGCCATTAAGAAGCCGAATAATACAGATAAGCTGATTGCAATCACACCCGGCACTAAGAATGGGTGATTGAATACATATTTACCGATACGAGTTGAACCAGTGTCATCCATTTCTACTGCTGCAATTAAGGTTGGGTAAGTAGGAAGGATGAATAGGGCTGATACTGCGGCAAATGCTGCAATTGCGGCTTCTGGAGAAACACCTAATAAAATTGCAGTTGGATATAATGCTTTTGCAGTTGCAGCTTGTGAGTAAAGTAAGGTACTTGCGAAGAACAAGATTACCGCTAAACTCCAAGGATATTGTTGTAAGAACTCAGCTGATACTGCTTTGATTTGATCGATATGACCTTCAACAAAAGTATTACCTAACCACGCCACACCAAGCACACAAATTACTGCTGACATACCTGATTTGAAGGTTGCTGCATTGGTAATGTTTGCTGTGTCCACTTTACATGCCATAGTGATAATCGCTGCTGTCGCAAGCATGAAAGAGATAATCGCGTTATCACGAGAAAGAATTGGATTTTGAATTAAACCAACAGTTTTACTGATTGCTGTTGCATAAAGCATGACCACTAAAATCGCGATAAGGAAAATTGCGACAGAACGTTTTGCATAAGGTTTGATCTCAATTTGCATTTCACCACGCATAGTAATTAAACCTTTTGCTAGACGATCTTGGTAAACTTCATCATCTTTCAAATCTTTACCAAGGAAGTTACAAATCACCGCAGTAATCATACATGCTGCGTAAGTAGTTGGAATCCAAATACCTAACAATTGTAAGTAACTTAAACCAAAGTTTTTCTCTAATTCAGCAGAAAGGAATACCACCGCAGCAGAAATTGGAGACGCTGTAATCGCAATTTGTGAAGCGATAACCGCAATAGAAAGTGGACGTGAAGGACGGATACCTTGTTCTTTTGCCACTTCAGCAATCACTGGAAGTGTTGAGAACGCGGTGTGACCAGTACCCGCAAGTACAGTCATAAAGTAAGTTACAGTTGGCGCAAGGAAGGTAATGTATTTTGGATTTTTACGTAGAATTTTTTCAGCTACTTTGACTAAGAAATCCATACCACCCGCAACTTGCATTGCAGCAATTGCCATGATTACAGACATGATAACTGAAATTACATCAAACGGAATAGCACCCGGTTTTAAGCCAAGTAGTGAAAGTGCAACAACACCCATCCCCCCCATGAAACCGATACCAATACCGCCTAATCTAGCCCCTAGGTAAATAAAGAGTAGGACGACTAAAAGTTGAGCCCAAATCATAATATTTTCTCCATATTAATTTTAAAAATAATTCCGGAACATATATTAACAACAAACTAGTGCATTATCTATATTTATTAATTGGATTAATCTATTTTATCCGAAAGTGCGGTTAAAATTTGATTCAAATTCTGACCGCACTTTCAATGACTTTCCTAGAAGTCCTCAAAGTATTGTTGAATCACTTTTGGATCTTTTGTTTGTGTTAAGGCTAATTGTAATAACACACGTGCTTTTTGCGGATTCAATGTACCTGAAGCCACAAAACCATATTTAGAATCATCCACTTCAGCATCACGTGTTGTGTAACCGGTTGGCACACGAGATGAACGAACCACCACAACACCATCTTTCGCCGCTTTTTCTAAACGTTCTAAATGGGCTGCATTCACGTTACCATTACCCACACCTGCAGAAACAATGCCTTGATAGCCCGCATCCAATAATGAATTTAATGGCTCAATTGGTGCATTAGAATAAGCATAAACAATGCCTACTTTCGGTAAGCTGTCTAATTTATCTACGTTAAATGGTGTGTTTACAGTATGTTTGCTTTCAGGTGAGCGTTCGTAATCCACTTTACTGTTATGGATATAACCCAAGGTACCATAGTTTGGAGAATGGAACGTTTGCACCGCAGTGGTACTCATTTTAGTCACATCACGTGCACCTAATACTTCACCATTCATCGCCACTAATACACCGCGACCAGATGATTTTTTATCCGTTGCCACGACGACGGCGTTATAAAGGTTTAACGGACCATCCGCACTTTTTTCTGTCGCAGGACGCATTGCCCCCACTAATACAATTGGTTTTTCACATTTCGCGGTAAGATCTAAGAAATAAGCGGTTTCTTCCATGGTATCGGTACCATGAGTAATCACAAAACCATCGGTATCTTTACATTGTGCATTAATCGCTTTTGCTAATTTTAACCACACATCATCGCTCATATCTTGTGAACCAATTTTTACAATTTGCTCACCTTTTACATTCGCGAGTTGCTTAATTTCAGGCACCGCATCAATTAATGCGTCAACATTGAGTTGCCCTGCTTTATAAGCAGAAGAAACTGCAGTTTCACCACTTCCGGCAATAGTGCCGCCCGTTGCTAAAATTGTAATATTAGGTAATTCCGCAGCTTGTGCGACCGAAAAACCGAATCCGAGCATCATAAGTGCCGTTAATTTTTTTAATTTCATGCGCGTCTCCTTTCACGTTTTATCATCTAAGTTTGGCTATTCTCTACTTAATTAGGCGTAGAATAAACACAAAGATAAGATATTTATGATCCCGATCACATTTTTATCGATCCGATTGTATAAGCTTTCGCCAACGTTGCGTTTCCTTGATAATTTTTTTGAAAGATAACTAAAGTGCGGTTATACTTAAAGCCTTATTTCATCTGAAGATAAACTCTTATTCATTATCAAAATTAAGTTGAGAACAACATGCAAGAATTTATGCCTCAAGCAATTGAATTTGCTCAAAAACACACTTTTTTAACGATCGCATGGTTTGCTGTCCTTTTTATGACACTTTTCACCTTTTTTAAAAGTGCGACACAAAAATATCGCGTCATCACCAACCCTGAAGCGGTTCGCTTAATGAACGACGAAGAAGCCGTGGTGATTGATTTACGTCCTATTGATGAATTCCAACGCGGCCATATCATTGGTAGCGTCAACTTGCTTCCAACTGAAATTAAAAATCAAAATGTAGGCAAAATTGAACATCACAAAGAAAAACCGCTTATCATTGTAGATGTTAACGGTGTTTCTTCTGCTACGTCCGCAGAACTTTTAAACAAACAAGGCTTTGAAAAAGTTTATGTGTTAAAAGATGGTTTAGCGGCTTGGGCGGGTGCAAATTTACCATTAGTAAAAAAACATAAGTAAGGATCCTCTATGTCTGAACAAAATCAACAACCTGAAGTAACCGCTGAAGAGCAACAAGAAGCCGTGCTTCAAATTCAACGTATTTATGTAAAAGATGTTTCTTTTGAAGCGCCAAATCTTCCTCATATTTTCCACCAAGAATGGAAACCAAAACTCGGCTTCGACTTAAGCACTGAAGCGGTTCAAGTTGGTGAAGATTTATACGAAGTCACGTTAAACATCAACGTAGAAACCACCATGGAAGATTCTGGTGATGTGGCATTTATTTGTGAAGTGAAACAAGCTGGCGTATTTACAATCAGCGGTTTAGAAGACGTTCAAATGGCACACTGCTTAACATCTCAATGCCCAAATATGCTTTTCCCTTATGCTCGTGAATTGATTTCTAACTTAGTAAATCGTGGTACATTCCCGGCATTAAACCTTTCTCCGGTAAACTTCGATGCGTTGTTCATTGATTACATGAACAAGCAGCAAGCAGCAGCCGAAGCGGAAGAAAATCAGGAAACCCAACATTAATTGTGATGAGGACAGGCGATACCGTCTGCCCTTTTATTTTAAAGGTGATTGAAATGACCCCATCCCAATCTCCAATTACCATTCTTGGTTGCGGTTCTTATGGAACAGCACTCGCAATATCATTTTCTCGCAATGGCTCTCCAACCTATCTTTGGGGGCACAATCCCGATCATATTCATCAAATGCAACAAGAACGTCAAAATCGCCGTTTTCTGCCTGATATTGAATTTCCAGAAAGTTTGCATTTAGAATTAGATTTGAAAACTGCACTTGATCAAGCTAAAGACATTTTAATTGTGGTACCAAGCCATGCTTTTGGTGAAATTCTGTTAAAAATTCGACCGCACTTAAAACCTGATCATCGTTTAATTTGGGCAACCAAAGGATTAGAACGCAACACTGGCCGATTACTACAAGAAGTGGTGGAAGAAACCTTAGGTAAAGCAATTCCAACCGCTGTGCTTTCTGGTCCTACTTTTGCGAAAGAATTGGCTCAGGGTTTGCCAACAGCGATTACCCTTGCCTCTCGTAATGAAAAGTTTGCCTTAGAGTTTCAAGCGCGAATTCATTGCAGTCAGCATTTTCGGGTGTATGTAAACCAAGATATGATTGGCGTTCAATTAGGTGGCGCCATTAAAAACGTAATTGCGATTGGCGCAGGTATTTCAGATGGTATGGGATTTGGTGCCAATGCCAGAACGGCATTGATTACCCGTGGGATTGCGGAAATTACTCGCTTAGGCGTATCCATGGGGGCGAATACGCAAACCTTTATGGGTATGTCTGGTTTGGGTGATTTAGTGCTCACTTGTACCGATAACCAATCCCGTAACCGTCGATTTGGTTTAATGCTTGGTAAAGGGACTGATAGCCAACAAGCCATGGATGAAATTGGTCAGGTGGTGGAAGGGTTTTATAACACCAAAGAAACTTATTTATTAGCACAACGACAAGGCGTGGAAATGCCGATTACAGAACATATTTACCAAATGCTCTTTTGTGGTAAAAGTGCACAAGAGGTCGCACTGAGCTTATTAGGTCGTGAACGAAAAGGCGAATAAGGAGAAAAAATGACGTTAGAAGTATGGCAACACATTCGCCAAGAGGCAAAAGAATTAGCAGAATGCGAACCAATGCTCGCAAGCTTTTTCCATTCCACCATTTTAAAACATCAAAATCTTGGCAGTGCCTTGAGTTATTTACTAGCGAATAAACTGGCTAACCCTATCATGCCCGCAATTTCGCTGCGTGAAATTATTGAAGAAGCCTATCAAGCCGAGCCCAATATCATTGATTGTGCTGCTTGTGATATTAAAGCCGTGCGCCACCGCGATCCTGCTGTGGAATTATGGTCTACCCCATTGCTTTATCTAAAAGGTTTTCACGCTATTCAGAGCTATCGCATTACCCATTATTTGTGGAACCAAAATCGAAAAGCACTCGCACTTTATTTACAAAATCAGATTTCAGTGGCTTTCGATGTGGATATTCACCCTGCCGCCAAAATTGGGCACGGTATTATGTTTGACCATGCTACCGGTATTGTCGTGGGCGAAACTTCGGTAATTGAAAATGATGTGTCTATCTTGCAAGGCGTCACCCTGGGTGGTACAGGTAAAGAATCCGGCGATCGACATCCAAAAGTACGAGAAGGCGTAATGATTGGAGCGGGTACAAAAATTCTCGGCAATATCGAAGTGGGCAAATATGCCAAAATTGGGGCTAACTCTGTTGTGCTTCAACCTGTGCCTGAATATGCCACTGCAGCAGGTGTACCTGCTCGTATTGTTGGCAAAGACAAAGCGGCAAAACCTGCCTTTGAGATGAATCAATATTTTATCGATGATGATATAAATCTAAATATTTAGAAAGTTAATATACTTACAAATACTTAAATTTATTGTGATAAGAGTCACATTTTACAAACTTTCATTTTGACTTTAAATAATAAGTTATTAGACAATCAACATATCAAAATGTAGCATCAAGCTAAGTTTAAGCGTTTTTAGCAATTTATTGAGGAAAATAATATGGAAGAATTAGATACTATTAACGTAAGCGCCTCTGATTCTTACGATCATAATGACCGCGATGACCCTCATGGTGAGCGCTATAATGATGGAGGTGATCATGAGAGTAATTATGGCCATACTGATCGAATGCTCGAGAGACATGCGCTTAAAGAGCTCAATAAAACAGTAATGTTTAAGAACTTAAATTTATCAATGAGTGATAAAATTCAGTTCGGGACTTATACCATTCACGGACAGACTTATATCGTTGCTTCTGTTAAAAACAAAAAACAAATCTTAGCTAAAATTTCGAATGGTCAAACAATAGTTTACGATTATCGGGATTTGGATGGAACAATCGCTAGTGGGTTTGATCCAAAAACAGGAAAACGATATATTATCGTCACTGACTTAAGAGATGAGGTTTTTCTAAAAAATTACGACCCAAATAAAGCAACGGCAAAAAGAACGATGACTGTTCGGGAATTGCTAAATAGCAATAATCCATATCATGAGCCTTTAAAATCTAGCTTCAGTGTTATTGAAGATATATCTAAAGGAGTTAAAAGTAACTCCTCTAATAATACTCTCGATAGAATTAAAAATACCATTACATTTTCGCACGATGTACTTAAAAGCATCGTTGAAGATGAAAAAAAATATAGAGAATTTTTAAATAAAGCGGGAAAACTTTCTGAAGCTGATGCATTAAAAGCTGCAACTGAAGTAAAAAATGCTTTTGCTAATAGATTAGGATTACTTGGGAAAGTATTAACTTATTCAGAATTTACTAACCACCTTAAAAAAGCATACGTTGACGGAGATTGGTCTAAACTAGAAAAATTCACAAGGGATACATTAGAAGCTGCCGTTGGGGCAAAAATAGGACTTCAAATAGCTAGAATACTTATATTTACAGTGTCATCGTCACCCACAGGGCGGGCTGCAAACCTTTTTAGAGCAATTGCTACTGCTGGGATAGCATTAACTGTAGATAGACTTGATTTGTCTGAACTACTCACGGATAAAAGTGTATTTAACAAAAATGGAGAAATTTACTCACTCACTAAGGAGAATTTCTTATCTGCTAAAGGAGATATAAACTTACCTAATAATTTCAAAAATGCTGAATTATTGGGAAATCAACACTCAACTATAATAGGAAACAACATAAATAATATCCTTAAAGGCAATAATGGGAATAATGTCATTTATGGTAATGGCGGAAATGATTCTCTCTTTGGGGGATTGGGAAATGATCGTCTTTTTGGTGGTGATGGAAATGATATATTAGAGGGAGGAAAAGGCAATGATTATCTAGAAGGAGGTAATGGAAACGACACATATAAATTTAACTTAAATGACGGTAATGATGTTATTGTAGACGGGCACGGTCATGATACAGTATTACTAGGAAAAGGTATCAAGTTTGAAAATACGCTTTTTTCATTAGAAGGAAATAAAATTAAGTTATCCTTTTTAGATTCTAACACATCACTTTCAATAGATAGAACTTATAAGAAATCTTTTGCTTATCGAAATCGCCCAAATAAAGATATAAAAATTAATTTCAACAATGGTAAATCATTAACTTATGACCAAATAAAAGGAATTGTTGATGGTAAAAACAAACAAGTAAAAAATAGTATTAGATACGAGCATTATGATCAAATTCATATTCACTCAACACCTTCACAAAAAAAACCTTTACTGCAAGGAAGCAACGGAAAGGATTTTTTACAAGGAAATAATGAAAATAATCGTTTTGAAGGAAAGAATGGTGATGATGTTTATTATTTTTCAGGCTCTATTGGAAAAGATGTTATATATGATGCTGGAGGGAATGATAAGATTTACCTTGATGAATCATTTTATGGAAAAGATATCTTATTTACTAAAGAAAATCTGGACTTACGTATTTCTTTTCCAAAAAGCAATGAAAGTATCTTAATAAAAGATTTCAGCAAAACTACTGAAAAAGTTACAACTCATAGAGTTTTTCGTCGGAAAAAAGAAATGTTTAATTTTAATAGAATAGAAACTCTACAAGTAGGTAATGATGTGTCTGTAGACATAAATGCATTAATTAATCATATGTCTAGTTTTGCTATTCGTGTTAATAACGGTAATTTAAGTATAGCAGATTCTCTTGAAAAACTTAATAAGATGGGATCTATATGATAGGAGATAAAAAATATCCAAAATTTTTGATAAATGAGAATTTTTTAGTATATGGTAGTGTTTTTATATCAGTATTGTTTGTTCTCGTAGTCATATTTTTTAATAATATTCCAATAACTGATTTTGAAGTATTCATTGATACGTATTTAATAAAAGGGAACGGAGTATACTCTCATATATACTCTTTTCAATCTGAAGTAATTTCAAATTTATCAATGATAATAGCCCCTTTGTTTGCTATTTATACTGTATTGACTTCAAAGCTTACTTATTTATCTGAACGTGAAATGATTGATTCTAATATTACAATAGAGAAAAGTATAATAAAAACCATACTGAGCAAACTAGTCTTCATCATATCATTACTGCTTCTTGTAGCAACATTTATATTTTTGACATACATCGATAGCTGGGATCTTCAAGCGGTAGAAACTCATACATTATTTATTACCGATAATGTTGTATGTTTATTGTTCTTAAATTGTGTATTTTGCATCGGAACGTTTTTCACTCTTACTTTTCTATTTAGTGTAGTATTACATCCTATAACTTTTTTAAGATATCAGTTCCAATCTTCTCTTAATTAATACTGTTAATATAATCAAAAATATAGAGATATAAAATATGCATGCTATCCCGCATATAGATCCAGCACTTAGAGGATTAATTTTACTTGCACAATACCATGATATCGCTGTCACCCCGGAAAATATTCGATATCAATTTGATATCGAAGGAAAGGGTTTAACCAAGGAGTCTTGGTTATTAGCGGCTAAGTCCCTGGGTTTAAAAGTGCGACCACTTTCAAAATCGATTTCTCGCTTACCGTATTGCCATTTGCCTGTTTTAGTATGGGATAAGAAAGAAGGAAGACACTTTATTCTTGCCCGTATAGATGAACAAAATCACCGCTATTTAATCCAAGATTTAGCTCAGCCTAACCCATGCATTTTATCTGAAGAAGAATTTTTACAACGGTATACAGGAGAGATTATTGCAATTACCTCCCGGGCATCTGTTCTTGGTCAGTTAGCTAAATTCGACTTTACTTGGTTTATTCCTGCAATTATTAAATATCGACGAATTCTATTAGAAGTGATCGGAATTTCTCTCGTTTTGCAATTACTTGCTCTAATCACACCTTTATTCTTCCAAGTTGTAATGGATAAAGTACTAGTTCATCAAGGGTTTAACACATTAAATGTTATTACTTTTGCGCTGTTTATTATCATATTTTTTGAAATTATACTTGGTGGTCTACGTACCTATATTTTTTCTCATACGACTAGCAGGATCGATGTAGAATTAGGAGCAAGATTATTTCGTCATTTATTAAAACTTCCATTAATTTATTTTGAAACTCGTAGAGTTGGCGATACGATTGCAAGACTTCGAGAATTAGAGCAAATTCGCTACTTTCTTACAGGGCAAGCTTTAACATCCATTTTAGACTTGTGCTTCTCTTTTTTATTTCTCTCAGTAATGTGGTTTTATAGTAAATGGCTAACCTTAGTTGTTTTACTTTCTTTGCCTTGTTATATCCTTTGGTCAATCTTTATAACTCCAATGTTACGAAAACGCTTAGATATAAAGTTTGCTCGTAATGCTGATAACCAATCATTTTTGGTTGAATCGGTTACGGCTATGAATACTATTAAGGCAATGGCTATTTCTCCCCAAATGGTTGATCATTGGGATAAATTATTAGCTGCTTATGTACAAGCAGGATTTAAAGTTACAAAACTAGCAATGATAGGGCAACAAGGCGTCCAACTTATTCAGAAACTTGTTATGGTCATTACTTTATGGCTTGGTGCTCATCTTGTAATTAGTGGAGATTTAAGTATTGGGCAACTCATTGCTTTTAATATGCTAGCTGGGCAAGTCGCAATGCCTGTAGTTAGGCTTGCACAATTATGGCAAGACTTCCAACAAGTCGGTATTTCTGTTGAACGGTTGGGTGATATTTTAAACACTCCTACAGAAATGCCTAAAAGCCACATTTCTTTGCCTAAAATTAAAGGTGATATTTTTTTTGAAGACGTATCATTCAAATATCAATTAGAAGGTAATGTTATTATTAATAAATTATCCTTTTCTGTTTCTGAAGGTCAAATTATTGGTATTGTGGGACGTTCTGGCTCTGGTAAAAGTACAATCGCAAAATTAATTCAGCGATTGTATATTCCAACAGAGGGGAAAATTAAAATCGACGGACAGGATTTAGCATTACTTGACCCTAATTGGTTACGAAAACAAATTGGGGTCGTGCTACAGGAGAATGTTTTATTAAATAGAAGTATTCGAGATAATATCGCTATTAGTTCTCCTGGTATCAGCATTGAAAAGGTGATTCATGCAGCCAAACTTGCAGGGGCTCATGACTTTATTTGTGAATTAGATGAAGGCTATGACACCATAGTTGGTGAACAGGGTGCTGGATTATCTGGGGGACAAAAACAGAGAATTGCTATCGCGCGAGCTTTAATAACAAATCCTAAAATTCTAATCTTTGATGAGGCAACTAGTGCCTTAGACTATGAGTCAGAAAGAATTATAATGAGAAATATGAAACATATTTGCCATAACAGAACAGTTATTATTATTGCTCACCGGCTTTCTACCGTTCAACAAGCAGATAAAATTCTTGTTCTTGAGAAAGGTGAACTAGTAGAATTTGATTCGCATGAAGAGTTACTTCGTAATCCTCAAGGTTTATATAATTATTTATACCAACTTCAATTAGGTCATGAATTATGAAAATTTATTTTCAAGCACTATTAAATTTTCTACAACACTACATTCATCATTTTTGTGAAGTATGGAAAATCCGAAAAACCCTAGACACTCCGATTCGAGAAGAAAATGAATATGATTTTCTACCCGCTCATTTAGAATTAATGGAAAAGCCCGTTTCAGCATTACCTTACTGGTCCGCCCGCTTAATAATCTTATTAATTTTTATTGCGTTAATTTGGGCTATATTCGGTAAGGTTGATATTGTTTCCACAGCAACAGGTAAAATAATTTACAATGGTCATAGTAAAATAATTCAGCCAATTGAAAATGCGATTGTAAAGAAAATTTATGTTAATGATGGACAACTTGTTGAAAAAGGAGACTTGTTGCTAGAACTCACTTCATTAGGAGCAAAAGAAGAGTTAAAAAAGGCAAATCAAGCTCTGAACAATGCCAAACTGTCTAAAGCAAGGGCGGAAGCTTTATTGAACTCTATTTATTCTAACAAAAATCCATTTTTACAAACAGATGATGCAACAATTTCTATAAACGAACGACAACAAGCACAGCAATTAGTTTTAGCCCAATTTAATACTTATCTTTTGCAACAACAAAAAGCTGCTGCATTATTAACTCAAAAACAAGCTGAAGCTTTTACTATAAAAGCACAAATAAAAAAATACCAATCTTTACAAAACTTAGAGAAAGAAAAAACTGATGATTTATTCAAGTTACTAAAATCAAATAGTATTTCTAAGCATCAGTATCTAGAGCAAAAAGCTAAATATATTGATATTAAAAATGAAATTTTAGCGTTAGAAAGTAAACAAAATGAAATTAACGCTGAAATTCAGCAGGCAGAAAATGAAAAAATTCTTTTAACTAACTCCTTTACTCGAGATACTCAAGAGGCATTAAGACAGGCTGATGAGCAAATTAAACAATTTGTCTTCGACCAAGAGAAATATGCTGAAAGACAAAAAACGACCGAAATCAAAGCACCTGTAACAGGTTCAATTCAGCAATTGTCTGTACATACTATTGGAGGAGTTGTTACTGCAGCTCAGCCACTCATGATTGTGGTTCCCAAACAAGATAAACTTGAAGTAAATGCAATGATTAATAACCAAGAAATTGGATTTATTCATCAAGGGCAAGAAGCAACTATAAAAGTGGAAGCTTTTCCATATACACGTTATGGTTATCTGACAGGAAAAGTAAAGTCAATCAGTTTTGATGCTATTGAAAATGAGAAAGTTGGTCTTGTTTTCTCAGCAATAATTGAATTAGACAAAGATTATTTGGTCATCGATAATCACAAAATTAATTTGACTGCAGGTATGACTGTGAATGCTGAAATTAAAACAGGTAGACGTTCTGTCATGAGTTATTTATTAAGTCCTTTGCAATCTACAGTTTCAGAAAGTTTCAGGGAGCGCTAATTATAAATTAAGGAAGAAAAATGATTAACAAAGACACCCAACTTTGCATGTCCCTTTCTGGCAGACCGGGCAATTTTGGCACAACATTCCATAACTATCTGTATCAAAAACTCGGACTTAATTTTATCTATAAAGCCTTTACTACCACAGATATTGAAAGCGCTGTCAAAGGCATTCGTGCACTTGGTATTCGAGGTTGTGCCGTTTCAATGCCATTTAAAGAAAGCTGTATGCCATTTTTAGATGAAATTTCACCTTCCGCACAAGCCATTCAGTCCGTGAATACCATTGTGAATGATCAAGGTTTTCTTCGTGCTTACAACACCGACTATATTGCCATTGTTAAACTTATCAAAGAATATCAATTAGATAAAAAGAGTAAAGTGATTGTACAAGGCAGTGGTGGCATGGCTAAAGCTGTCGTTGCGGCCTTTAAAAACAGTGGATTTGAGCATCTGAAGATTTTTGCTCGAAATGAAAAAACAGGTAAAAATTTAGCCGCACTTTATGGCTATGAATATATCTCATCTTTAGACAATCAATCGGCAGACATTTTAGTCAACGTTACGCCAATTGGGATGAAAGGTGGAAAAGAAGAATTTGATCTCGCCTTTCCTGAAAATCTTATTCAACAAGCTCAAACCGCTTTTGATGTAGTGGCGATTCCTGCTGAAACACCATTTATCCAATTTGCTCAACAGCAAGGGAAACAAACCATTTCTGGTGCAGAAGTGATTGTGCTACAAGCTGTTGAACAATTTGAGCTCTACACAGGCATTCGACCTGATGACCAATTAATCGCCGAAGCCGCCGCTTTTGCTCGAAAAAACAGTTAAAAAATAAACCGCACTTCTAAAAAAGTGCGGTTCTTTTTATCTGAGTTTTACACTAACAATTTTCTTGCTGCTTCCACTACGACTGATACTGCTTTGTCTTCCGTATCTTTCATGGTGGCTTCATTTGGAATTTCTTGCTGTGTACGGTTCACAATCACACCAGCTACCATACCTGCCCGTAAGCCTAGGGCATTACACATCGTAAATAATGTGGCGGACTCCATCTCGTAGTTCATCACATTGAGATCTTGCCATTGTTTTAACAAGCCTTGGTAATCACGATACACTTTGCCGCTGTAGGTATCGTAACGTTCTTGACCTGGATAGAACGTATCTGAAGAAGCTGTAATTCCTACAAATGGCTCAATGCCTTTTTCTTTAGCTGCATTGTAAAGTGCCGTGGTACATTCAAAATTTGCCACTGCTGGATATTCAATTGGCGCAAAGTGACGGCTTGCACCATCAAGGCGGACTGCACCCGTTGTAACAAGAACATCACCCACATTAATGTGTGGTTGAATTGCGCCTGTTGTACCAATACGCAAGAATGTACGCACGCCAAGCTGAGCCAGCTCTTCCACACAGATAGACGTAGAAGGGCCACCAATACCGGTTGAACACACCACCACCGGTTGACCATTTAAATAGCCTAACCAAGAAGTGAACTCACGTGTACTTGCAAGAAACTCAGGGTTATCAAGTTTTTTAGCAATACGTTCGCTACGTGCAGGATCCCCTGGTACGATAGCGAGTGTTGCACCTTTCAGTTGTGCTTTAGTCAGGTTTAAGTGAAATACATCAGACATAACAATCTCCTTTTTATCATTCTTGCCGCAAAGTGCGGTCAGATTTTCGTTATTTTTTCAATGCGCCTAAAATACCACGCATGATTTGTTTGGTCACTTCATTACGAATATTGCGACCCACTGATTTTGCCACGCTATTCACAATTTGTTCTGTCGGAGAAAGTTTATCCCCACGTTTTTGTGTTCCAAAAATCATACGGCTTAAGCTACCAAATAAACCGCTTTCTTCCTCTTGTTGCGCTTGTTCGGCTTGTTTTTGTTGTACTGCCGCTAAATCCGCTTGAGCATTTAATACTTCGAAGGCAGACTCATTATCCACGTAATCTTTATAGAATGCATAAAGATCATCGTCTTTCACCCAAGCAGCTCGCTCTTCTTCAGTAATCGGGGCTAGTTGGCTTTTCGGCGGATAAACATAAGCCACTTCAACTGGCGTTGGCATACCTTTTTCATCTAAGAATGAAATCAATGCTTGCCCCACACCTAAGGTTGAAATAGTTTCAACCACATTGACAGCAGGATTTGAACGGAACGTTTCCGCTGCAGATTTCACTGCTTTTTGATCGCGTGGTGTAAAAGCACGTAACGCATGTTGAACGCGGTTACCTAATTGGCCTAACACGGTATCCGGTAAATCTAATGGGTTTTGGGTCACAAAATAAATCCCCACACCTTTAGAACGAATCAAGCGAACCACTTGTTCCACTTTATCCACTAACACACTTGGTGCACCATCAAAGAGTAAATGCGCTTCATCGAAGAACATCACAAATTTTGGTTTATCCGGATCGCCGACTTCCGGTAATTGTTCAAATAATTCAGACATCAACCAAAGCAAGAATGCGCTATACATTTTGGGTGAATTGATTAATTTTTCAGAATTTAAAACATTGATTACGCCACGACCATCACGGGTTTGTAACCAATCTTCAAGATTTAATGCTGGCTCACCAAAGAGATTTGTTGCCCCTTCATTTTCAAGGGTCAGTAAAGCACGTTGAATCGCGCCCACACTCGCAGCTGATACGTTGCCATATTCTACTTGGAACGATTTCGCATTCTCTGCCACGAATTTAAGCATTGCACGCAAGTCTTTTAAATCGATGAGTAGCAAGCCTTTATCATCTGCCACACGGAATACAAGGTTTAATAAGCCTTCTTGGGTTGCATTTAAATTTAATAAACGGGAAAGTAATAATGGTCCCATTTCAGAAATCGTGGTGCGAAGCGGGATGCCTGTTTCACCGAATACATCCCAAAATGACACAGGATAGCCATTTAAATAACTCTCGCCCCCTAAATCAAATTGCTCAATACGTTCCGCTACTTTGCCACTGAATGTGCCCGCTTTCACTAAACCGGACAAATCGCCTTTTACATCCACTAAAAAGACTGGTACGCCATCATCACTGAACGCTTCCGCCATTTTTCGTAGTGTGACAGTTTTCCCCGTCCCTGTCGCTCCAGCAATCAGACCGTGACGGTTTGCCATTTTTGCGGTAATACCAAGGGTTTGACCTTGTTCGGTACGCGCGAGAGAATATTGCATAAAGATTCCTTTGTTTTGTTGGTTTTATTTAAACGAATAATAAGGAAAAAACGAAGTGCGGTCAAAATTTAAGTGATTTTACGGTATAATTTCTCAAAACTAACTCAAAGCAGGAAAAATAGATGTCAAACGCAAAAATTCTTATTATTAAAACAGGATTGATAGAAACCTTAACGTTCCCTGATGGTAGCTCATATGAAAGCGCGATTCGTAAAAAACCGGTACCTATAGTAAAAGTACACACACTGGGTGCAGAAGGTAACGATGTAGGCTTAAAAGCCCATCACGGTGGTGTTGATAAAGCCTTGTTTTTTATGTCTGATGTGTCTTTCCCTGCTTTAAACGAGCTACTTGGTGAAAAGTTTGATTTTCACGGTAGCGCGATTTATGGTGAAAACTTTGTGGTATCCGGCTTACATGAAGATAATGTTTGCGTAGGCGATCGTTACAAAATTGGCTCTACTCTGTTAGAAGTGTCTCAACCCCGCAAACCTTGCGAGCGTTTATCTCATAATACCAAGAATGAGAATACAAGAGAGGTTATTCGTCAGTCAGGTTGGACTGGCTGGTATGTTCGCGTGATCGAAGAAGGTGAAATTCATCAAGGCGATGAACTCATTTTGCAACATCGACCTTATCCTGAATGGACAATTCGTCGTTTAAATACGCTACTTTCTACCCCTTCAAGTGTGGAAGAATTAGAAGAGGCCTTAGCCATTGAGGAATTAGCGCCAGCGTTTAAACGTTCTGTTAACTCACAATTACATAATTTACAGCAGGCGGCCAAAAATGTCGGCTAAAACGACCGCACTTTGTCCGTGCCAATCTTCGCTTTCTTACGAAGATTGTTGCGGACGCTTTCATTCAGGCAATATGTTTCCAGAAACAGCGGAACAACTCATGCGTTCCCGCTATTCAGCGTTTGTGCTCAAAAATATTCCCTATATTGTGCAAACCACGGTACCAAGCCAACAAACCTTATTAGATCAAAAAGCGCTACAAGATTGGGCTAATGAAACGCAATGGCTCAGTTTAGAGATTGTTAAAGCAGAAACCTTAACCAAAACACAAAGTGCGGTTGAATTTAAGGCTCATTTTCAAGGTAGCGAACAGCCGCAAGTGCATCACGAACATTCACTTTTTGCAAAAATCGATGGCCGTTGGTATTTTGTTGATCCCACTATGCCACTCCCAAGTAATAAACAACCTTGTGTTTGTGGTTCAGGGAAGAAATTTAAACATTGTTGCGGAGGCTTGCTCTAATGACCTTAACGTCTTTTCTCGCATTATTTTGGCAGCGTTCTCAAGAAAACAAATTAACGCAAGCAGCCGGTTCACTCACCTACAGCACCATGCTCGCCATCGTGCCATTAATTATGGTGGTGTTTTCGATTTTCTCCGCCTTTCCCGTTTTTAACGAAGTAACTGGGGCATTGAAAGAATTCATCTTCACCAATTTCGCCCCTTCCGCGAGTGATGTTGTGGGGCAATATATTGATGAATTCGTCCATAACTCAAAGCAAATGAGTGCCGTTGGTATTGTGAGTTTGATTTTAGTCGCATTAATGCTGATTAACTCCATTGACCGTACACTTAATGGCATTTGGCAAGATACCAGTAATCGCCAAATTTTTACGTCATTTGCTATTTATTGGCTCATTTTAACGCTCGGTCCACTTTTAATCGGTACCAGCATTGCCGCAAGTTCCTATGTCAAAGCCATGTTCGAGCAATCGGAAACGCTCTCTTTTGGCTTAAAACTCCTCAGCTTTGTACCATTTCTTTCTACTTGGTTTATCTTCACGCTCATTTATATGGTCGTGCCAAATAAGAAAGTCAGCATCAAACACTCTGCTGCTGGTGCATTAATTGCCGCGATTTTCTTTACCTTAGGGAAACAGGCCTTTGCTTGGTACATTACGACATTCCCGTCTTATCAATTAATTTATGGCGCTATGGCGACGTTGCCAATCATGTTATTGTGGATTCAAATCAGCTGGACAGTGGTGTTATTCGGCGCACAATTAGCCGCAGTGCTTGCAGAAGAGCGGTCAATGGATCAAACGAATTTAGAGGAAGTAAAATGATTGCGTTAATTCAGCGTGTGACACAGGCTAAAGTGGAAGTTGAAGGTCAAATTGTGGGGCAAATCGGCAAAGGATTATTGGTTTTATTAGGCGTAGAAAAAGAAGATGACCAAGCCAAAGCGGATAAACTCGCTGAGAAAGTCTTAAATTACCGTATTTTCAGCGATGAAAATGACAAAATGAATTTAAACGTGCAGCAAATCGGTGGTAAAGTGCTTGTGGTATCCCAGTTTACTTTGGCCGCTGACACGCAAAAAGGCTTACGACCAAGTTTCTCAAAAGGTGCCGCACCTGCATTAGCTAACGAATTGTATGGCTATTTTTCGCAAAAATGCGCAGAAAAAGTCACTGTTGCCAACGGACAATTTGCGGCTGATATGCAAGTGAGCCTCACCAATGATGGTCCGGTGACATTTTGGTTAAATGTCTGAATAAAGAGAACAATCACTATTTTTTCAAAGCAAAGGAAACTCTTTCTTTGATCGCATTGTCGTATTAACGCTCAAATGCATATAACAGTTTCAAATCCCATCCATAATTGCGTTGCTAATCCCCTTATTTTATGGGTAAACTAAGGCGGTTTGATGTGGATCTTCTTAAAGTTTAGCTTGTAATAAAATGAAAAAAATTTCGTTAAAAATAACCGCTCTTTTGCTTGGATGGATGAGTTTTTCAGCCCTTGCAGAACAAACCGTGGATATTGAGATCCGCGGAATCAAAGGTGAACGTGCCATTCGCAATACTGATATGAATGTCAAACTCATTGATAAAGGTGAGATGGACGGCTCAGATCGGTATAAACAATTAGTTTCAGATGCCGTCGATAAAGGCCTTCGAGTCTTCGGTTATTATGGTTCTTCAGTCACCTTTGAATTGAAAAAACGCAAAGGTCAGCGAGACTTACTCATTGCTAATGTAAAACCTGGTGAACCAAGTAAAATTGCGGGAACAGAAGTTGAAATTACAGGCGAAGCCGCAGAAGACGAAAACTTCACAGCACTCCGTAAAAACTTACCAAAAAAAAGCGAGTTAGTTGAGCATCAAAAATACGATGATTACAAAACCAGTATTTCAAACCTTGCCCTTGCTCGCGGTTATCTTGACGGAAAATTCCAAATTTCTCGCTTAGAAATCAGCCCTGAAACCCATGAGGCATGGTGGCGTATGCTATTTGATAGTGGTGTGCGTTATCATTACGGCAACATCACATTCAACCATTCCCAAATTCGCGAAGACTATTTGCAAAATATGCTCAACATAAAATCGGGCGATCCTTATTTAGTCAGCGATTTATCTGAATTAACTAACGATTTTTCTTCTACCAATTGGTTTAGCTCAGTGCTTTTACAACCTCATGTCCGAGAAGAAGAAAAATTAGTGGATATCGAATTGTTACTTTATCCACGTAAGAAAAACTCAATGGAGCTTGGGGTCGGTTTTGCAACCGATACGGGTCCTCATGTCCAAATTGGTTGGACAAAACCTTGGATTAATAGTCGAGGCCATAGTTTCCGTACAAATCTGTACGTCTCTGCACCAAAGCAAAACTTTGAAGCCACTTATAAAATACCATTGTTGAAAAATCCATTAAATTATTATTATGAATTTTCAACTGGTTATGAAAAAGAAAATAAAAATGACACGGACACCAAAGCACTCACTTTTGCTGCATTACGTTATTGGAATAATAAAGAAGGTTGGCAATATTTTGCGGGTCTTCGTGTCCGTTACGACAGCTTTACGCAAGCTGATTTCACCGATAAAACTCTCCTTGTTTATCCAACTGGAGGTTTTAGCCGGACTCGTTTAAAAGGCGGTCAATTCCCAACATGGGGAGATACCCAAAAAATCACGGTTGATTTAGGGAATAAGCTTTGGATGTCAGAAGCCAATTTCTTTAAAATTCAAGCTTCCACAGCGTGGATTCGTACTTATGCAGAAAATCACCGTTTTATTACCCGTGCAGAAATTGGTTATTTAAATACCGCGGATATTCGTAAAATTCCACCTGCATTGCGTTTCTTTGCTGGGGGCGATCGCAGCGTGCGAGGTTATGGCTATAAGAAAATTGCACCGAAAAATAAAGAGGGGAAATTAGTCGGTGGCTCTCGCTTAGTAACAGGTAGCCTTGAATATCAATATCAAGTTTACCCAAATTGGTGGGGAGCGTTATTTGCGGATACTGGCTTAGCCGCTGATGCTTACAAAGCAAATGAGTTACGCTACGGTGCAGGTTTCGGTGTGCGTTGGGCATCGCCAGTTGGCGCTATCAAATTTGATATTGCGACGCCAATTCGAGATAAAGATAACAGCAAAAACATTCAATTTTACATTGGCTTAGGGGCTGAAATTTAGGGTATGACTATGTCTGAACAAGAAAAACAACCAGATAACCAAACGACACAACCCGTCAAAAAGAAAAAGACCTGCCGTAAAATTTTATGTGTCGGAAGTGCGGTCATTTTTGTCCCTGTTTTAGGCTTAGTCACAGCACTTTCTTTTGATAGTGGGCAACGTGCAATTATTCAACTCGCCGATAAAATGCTCGATAGCTTATCTATTGAGCAAGTCAGCGGTGGCTTACAAGATGGTTTAGTCTTAGAAAATTTACGTTTTCAAACAACCGGCGTAGATGTGGCTCTTCCTAAAACGCGCTTACAACTGAATTTAGCTCGTTTACTTTCGGGTGATATTATTGTTGATGATCTCAGCTTAACGCAGCCTAAAATCGCCATTGATACCAGTGTTATGCCGCCTTCTGAAGAGAAACAGACTGAAAGTGGTCCAATGGAAAAAATCCATTTACCGGTTTCTGTGCAAGTAAAAAATGTGGCGATTACTGACTTTGATATGAAACTCGATCAAAGCAATATTATGTTTTCGTCATTTCAAAGTGCGGTCAGTTTAAACAATGAATCTGGCCTTACTCTTGAGCCCACCACGCTTTCAGATGTGCTTTTCTCAACGGTCTCCCAAACTCAACAAAACACCCCTCAGCCTGAGAAAAAAGAACCTGCTAAACCCGTTGATTGGGCACAAATTGAGCAAACACTCACACCCGCTTTTTTAGGTAATTTAAATACGGTAAACTTGCCTTTTGATATGCACATTCCAAGTGTTTTGGGTACAAACTGGCAATATCAATCCCTCAATGAAAAAGGCGAAGAAACACAAAAAATCACTGTGCCTAAAGTGGAATTACAAGCGGATGCCACCGATCATTTAGTGAAATTACAAAAACTCGACATTGACAGCTCTCTTGGTACACTTTCTAGCCAAGGACAACTCCAGCTCAATGAAGATTTTCCGGTTGATCTCACATTAAAATCTGATCTCCAAGCGTTTAAATCAAAAGATAAAACTATTCTGCCTGCCAGCAAAGTTGATCTCAATTTATCGGGTTCATTGAAAAAAACGACCGCACTTTCGTTAACCACACAAGGCGTACTTGATGCGACCTTAACGGGTGATGTGAAACTGGCTGAAGATAAAATGCCATTAAATCTGCAGTTAAAAGCGAAAAAAGGTCAATACGCTTTTGCAGATAGCCTTGCACCGCTCAAAATTAACGATGTTGATATCAAACTCACGGGTGATTTATTGAATTATCACGCAGAGATTGTCGGTGGCTTGGACGGTATGGATCATATCCCTCACACCCATGTTGATTTGAATGCAGACGGTAAACTCTATGAAGTCACCATCAACGAATTAAAACTTGCTGCCCTCGATGGTACGGCACGTTTAACGGGCTCCTCAAACTGGAAAGATGGCGCGCAATGGGATGTGACCGCTGATTTAAACAAAATGAACATTCGCCCTTATGTGCCTGCCATGCCCGCTGTATTATCGGGCAAAGTGAGCTCAAAAGGTTCCGCTGATTCCAATCATTGGAAAGTGGATGTGCCAGCCATGGATTTAACGGGTAGTCTCTCTTCTCGCCCATTAAGCTTGAAAGGAAGTGTCTTTTTAAGTAATGAAACCTTATTAAACATTCCTGATTTATTGCTGAACTATGGCGATAACCGCATTGCGGCAAAAGGTATATTAGGTGATAAATCAAACCTAGATTTAGATATCAACGCACCAAGCTTACGTGGTCTGTGGCAAGATTTAGCGGGTTCCATGGTCGGCAAAGCACAAATCTTAGGCAAACTTACTGCGCCAACCATTAATACCGATTTAACGGCACAAGGCTTGCACTTCCAAGGGTTAGACTTATCTAAAGCCGTAATTAAAGGTAATGTTGTGAGTGAACCGCAAGTGAAAGGTGAACTTAACGTCAAAGCGGAAAACTTCCGCTATGGCGACAGCATCAAATTACATAATATTGATTTGAATGTATCAGGTGATGAAAAACATCATACGCTTAACTTAAAATCCAAAGGTGAACCTGTTGCAGCTGATTTACAAATCACCGGTAATTTTGACCGTACTTCTCAGCAGTGGAAAGGCAATTTAAGCCAAGTGAGCCTAAACTCACCTATCGGCGATTTTAAAGTTAATCAAACCGTTCCTGTGACTTATGACAATAAAAAAATCCAAGCCACCATCGAGTCACATTGCTGGGTTAACCAAGACTTAGATCTGTGTTTCCCTCAACAATTTACGGCAGGGAAAAACGGCGAAGTCCCTTTTGAGCTTAAACACATTAATTTAGATTTAGTGAATAGATTGATGGGACAAAACACGCTCAAAGGCCAATTACAAAGCCGAGGTAAAGTGGCGTGGTTCAGTGATAAACCGTTACAACTGAATGTGGCAGTAGAAGGTAATAACATTGGTGTGGCACAAAAATTAGATTACCGCACCTTTAAGCTAGATATTCCTAAATTAAGAGTGAATGCCGATATTCAAAATAATAATTTAACCTTGAAATCAGACATTAACGTTCAGAATCAAGGTCGAATTGGCACGGATTTAAAAATTAATGATTTAAGTAAAGGTCGTCAATTAGGCGGCACCTTTACCATTGAAGGTTTACGCTTATCCTTAGCGAATCAACTTTTCTCCAGCGGTGAAAGCATGGATGGTGAAGTGGTTTCTCGCTTAAGTTTCGGTGGTAATTTAGAAAAGCCATTATTAAATGGTAATTTTGATATCCGCAATGTAAAAACGAAACTAAAAAGTCTGCCTTTTGATGTAACTGATGGTCAAGTAGCAATTCGCTTTAATGGCACCTCTTCAACCTTAAATGGCCATGTTCAAACACCAGATAGTAAGCTGAATATTAACGGGCAAGCTAACTGGGCTAACATGGATAACTGGACGGCAGAAGTTAGAGCGCAAGCAGATAATTTCAAAGTTGATATTCCGTCTATGGCGAAATTAAAAGTCAGCCCGAATGTGGTTGTCAAAGCCTCGCCAAAACTCTTAGATTTGAGTGGTAATGTGGATATTCCGTGGGCAAGAATTGCCATTGAAAGCTTACCAGACAATGCTGAACCGGTGAGTGAAGATGAAGTGATTTTAAATGGTCCAAGAAAAAGTGAAGAAGAGCTCATTAATCGCCAATTTGCTTCAGAAACCAAATCCGGTATGCAAATTCAATCTGATTTAAAAATTAAAATCGGCGACGATGTGCATTTAGATGCCTATGGTTTAAAAACGAATTTGAATGGTTTACTTTCTGTGAAACAGGATAAAGGCAAATTAGGTTTATTTGGTCAAATTAACCTGAAAAATGGTCGTTATGCTTCTTTTGGACAGGATTTATTAATTCGTAAAGGGCAAGTCAGCTTCTCTGGTTTACCTTCACAACCGATGTTAAATATTGAGGCAATTCGTAACCCAGAAGCCATGGAAGACAATAAGGTCACAGCAGGGGTAAAAGTGATTGGTATGGCATCTAGCCCACAAGTCACTATTTTCTCTGATCCAGCCAAACCTCAAGACCAGGCACTTTCTTATTTATTAACCGGTCGCTCATTAGAAAACAGCGGTGAAGCAGGCTCTAGTGGTTCTGTGGGTGCGGCATTACTCGGCTTAGGTTTAGCGAAAAGTGGTAAAGTGGTCGGCGGTATTGGCGAAGCCTTTGGTATTCAAGACTTAAACTTAGGCACAGCCGGTGTTGGGGATCGCTCCAAAGTACAAGTTAGTGGTAATATTGGTAAACGCTTACAAGTGAAATACGGTGTAGGATTGTTTGATGGCTTAGCCGAAGTGACCTTGCGTTACCGCTTAATGCCACAGCTTTATTTCCAATCGGTTTCCAGCACAAACCAAGTTTTTGATTTATTGTATCAATTTGAATTTTAGGAAAGGACATGCATAACGACAAGCAACTGGCTCAACTCGCAGAACCTCATCACCGAGGTGAGGCCCGGGAGATTGCCGCCATTGATTTAGGCTCAAACAGCTTCCACATGATTGTGGCACGTATTATCAATGGTTCGATTCAGGTGCTTTCTCGTTTAAAACAAAAAGTGAGGCTCGCTGACGGCTTAGACGAGCACAATGTATTAAGCCAAGAAGCCATTGAGCGCGGTGTAAATTGCCTTGCACTTTTTGCTGAACGCTTACAAGGCTTTGCGCCGAAAGATGTGAATGTCGTAGGCACTTATACCTTACGAAGAGCGGTCAATAATGACGAATTTTTACGCCAAGCAGCCACTGTCTTTCCTTATCCCATTAATATCATCAGCGGTCAAACGGAAGCCAAAACCATTTATGCGGGTGTTTGCCACACTCAACCTGAAAGCGGACGTAAACTGGTCATCGATATTGGTGGTGGCTCGACAGAAATGATCATCGGTGATGATTTCACCCCCTTAGTGGCGGAAAGTCGTCACATGGGCTGCGTCAGCTTTGCCAAAAAATTCTTCCCGAATGGCGAAATTTCAAAAGAAAACTTCGAGCAAGCTCGCCAAAGTGCGGTCAATAAAATTGAAGATTTAAGCTGGGAATATCGCAAACTCGGTTGGCAATCGGTGCTAGGTTCATCTGGCACCATCAAAACCGTCTATCAAGTGATTACCTCAACCCTTGATCCGAACGGCATCATCACGGCTGAACGCTTACAAAATTTAATCGAGCAAACCTTACAAGCTTCCCATTTTGAAGAGCTTAATATCGCGGGATTAAACCCTGATCGCGTGGATGTCTTTGTGCCAGGCTTAGCCATTTTAAGTGCCGTTTTTGATGTTTTTGGCTTAGAAAATATGCGCTACTCTGACGGTGCCTTGCGTGAAGGGGTGATTTACAGCCTGGAAAAAAACTTCCAGGTTTCAGATATCCGTACTCGTACCGCATTAGGTCTTGCCGAACAATTTAACTTAGATTTAGCGCAAGCCGATCGCGTGGCAAATAGTGCAAAAACCTTAATTGACCAATACACCCATTGGCAAAAACCACATCTTGCTGATGAAATGAAAAACCTGCTGATTTGGGCAGCGCGTTTATTGGAAGTGGGCATTGTCATAAATCATCGCAATGTGCAAAAACATTCCGCTTATATTCTGCAGAATATGGAGTTACCGGGTTTTGATCGTGAGCAACAACGCTTATTGGTAAATTTAGTTCGTTATCATACGGGCGCATTTAAAAAGAATGATTTACCGATTTTTGCTCGTTATGCAGATGAAGATGTCCTTGTTTTACTGCTTCTTTTACGCATTTCGGTGATTTTAAATAAATCTCGCCAAGCAACAGATAGCACGGATAAAATTAATCTCAGAATTGACCGCTCTTCACAGACTTGGGAACTGACCTTTGAGAAACATTATTTAGATAACAATCCGTTAGTGTGGAATGAATTGCGCTTAGAAAGTAATTTACTCAAAGATTTAGAACTCAGTTTGATTTTTAACTGATAGAATAAAGGCTTTTGTGCCCTTATTTTTTATCTTGCTCCAACAGCAAGCTATAAATATTGGCGAGATAATAGCTCTGCTCGGCTTCGGGAATATCTTGCGGAATAAAAGAAAGCAAATCGTGGTGAATTTCCAAAACATCAGGGAAAATGACCGCACTTTGCATTTCATCATAAAAGGATTGATGGAGCGGAGAAACGCAACCGCCTCGTTTTAAGCGAGCAAGGCTGTTGGCAATATGCAATAAGAGTGTGATGACAGTCGGAATGGACACATCAATGCGCCAATGATGCTCTAGGCGACTTTGCAAAGTCAGAATAATATCAATAACGTCCTGATCAATCTGACCGCGAATTTTCCAACGGGTTAATTGTTTGAGTAACGACATAACATTCCTTTTTGAGATAGGATAACTTTACCGCTATTTCATAAAATTACCAGTGCACAGATCACAAAATTGAAACAAAGTGAAAAAATTTACGAACTAGGAAAGCAATAAATGATAGATAACAGACTTTTTGAAAAATATGATGGCTTGATTTTTGATATGGATGGCACCTTAATCGACACCATGCCAGTGCATGCACGCGCATGGAACCTAGTAGGGGAACAATTTGGTTATCGTTTTAACAGCCAAATTATGTATGATTTAGGTGGCGCAACCGTGAGCACTATCGCCTCCGCCATTATGCAAGATGCCGGTATGCCACAAGAACGTTTAAATGAAGTCATACAAGCGAAACGCAAACTTTCTTATGAATTAATTCCAACAGAATCAAAATTACTTCCGACCTTTGATGTGGTACGTTATTACTATCAACAAAAACCAATTGCGCTTGGTTCAGGTTCAAACCGCCAAATCATTGATATGTTGATGCAAAAATTAGACATCAAACATTACTTTAACGCCATTGTCAGCGCTGATGATGTGAAAGAACACAAACCCCACCCTGAAACCTTTTTACGCTGCGCAGAATTGGCAAAAGCTGAACCGTCACGCTGCATCGTCTTTGAAGATGCCGATCTCGGCGTAAAAGCGGGATTAAGTGCAGGAATGGATGTGTTTGATGTTAGAACGCGTGAGATTATTAGAGCCTAATGTGGGACATTTTCTCTTTCAGCTTTTGGGCTGATTTTTGGCAAACTCATGGCTTGTGGTTGATGTTTTTCAGCGCTTTCTTAAGTGCCACCATCTTGCCGGGTAATTCAGAAATTGTGTTTGTCTCCCTTGCTGCGCCAAAAGTATTGGTCGGGTCATTATTAAGTGCGGATATTTTTTGGCTTGTTTTTCTGGCAACCGCAGGCAATACACTAGGCAGCCTCACCACTTACTGGATTGGTCGATGGTTTCCGAAAATTGACAGCAAAAATGACCTCACTTTGTGGGCGATAAATAAAATACAACGCTATGGTGCCATCACTTTATTATTGAGTTGGTTGCCTATTATTGGGGATGTATTTTGTGCGGTGGCCGGTTGGCTTCGATTGAATTGGCTAAGTTGTTTAATTTTTATGACGATTGGAAAAGGACTGCGTTATATTGCCTTGCTCTTTTTCAGTTTACCTTTCGTGTCATAGCCGTGAATAGCCTTTGTGCATAACCTGGTTGTGGGCTAGAATAAAGACGAATTGATATTCAACAGATAAAAAAACGCCCCTTATCAAGTAAGGGGCAAATAACCTAAGGAACCAATTTTATTAAAACAACTGCAAGTTGCTTGTTCTATAAGACCGACGCTAAAAAGAAAAGTTCAAAGAAATTGTAAAAAAATGTAAAAAAATTTACAAAAACTTGCAATTAATTTACAAATCACTGATTTTCAAGGAAATAAATATGCCATTACTCGACAGTTTTAAAGTGGATCACACCCGTATGAACGCACCAGCCGTGCGTGTTGCCAAAACGATGCGTACCCCAAAGGGCGATGACATCACCGTTTTTGATCTTCGTTTTTGCATTCCAAACAAAGAAATTCTCCCACCAAAAGGGATTCACACCCTTGAGCATTTATTTGCGGGCTTTATGCGTGACCATTTAAACAATGACAATGTAGAAATCATCGATATTTCCCCAATGGGCTGTCGCACAGGTTTTTACATGTCATTAATCGGCACTCCAAACGAGCAACAAGTGGCTGATGCATGGTTAGCTTCCATGAAAGATATTTTAACCGTGCAAGATCAAAACCAAATTCCTGAATTAAACGAATACCAATGTGGGACTTACACCGAGCATTCTTTAGAAGAAGCACATGATATTGCTAAAAATGTGATTGCTCGCGGTGTGGGGATTAATAAAAATGACGATTTAGCACTTGATGAATCTTTCTTAAAATAAGGACACAACATGACAACCCTAGGTACAGCATTAACCCCGAATGCTATTAAAGTGATGATGCTTGGCTCTGGTGAACTGGGCAAAGAGGTGGTGATTGAATTACAACGTTTAGGCGTGGAAGTGATTGCCGTCGATCGTTATGAAAATGCCCCAGCACAACAAGTGGCACATCGTGCTTATACGATTTCCATGCTAGATGGTGCAGCCCTCAAAGCCTTAGTGGAAAAAGAGCACCCAGATTACATTGTGCCGGAAGTGGAAGCCATCGCGACTGATACGCTAGTGGAATTAGAACAAGCGGGTTTTAATGTTGTTCCTACCGCCAAAGCCACCAAGCTGACGATGAATCGCGAAGGCATCCGCCGTTTAGCTGCCGAAGAGCTTGGCTTGCCAACCTCACCTTATCAATTTGTCGATAACTTTGCTGACTTCCAAAGTGCGGTTGAAAAAATCGGTATTCCTTGCGTGGTGAAACCAATTATGTCTTCTTCTGGCCACGGTCAAAGTATTTTGAAATCCAAAGATGACTTACAAAAAGCCTGGGATTACGCTCAACAAGGTGGTCGCGCAGGCGCGGGACGCGTGATTGTAGAAGGGTTTGTTAAATTCGATTATGAAATCACTTTACTCACCGTTCGCCACATCAACGGCACCAGCTTCTTAGCGCCAATCGGCCATCGCCAAGAAGATGGCGACTATCGCGAATCTTGGCAGCCACAAGCCATGTCTGATGCAGCGTTGAAAAAAGCACAAGACGTCGCAGAGAAAATTACCACTGCACTAGGTGGTCGCGGCATTTTCGGTGTGGAAATGTTTGTGTGTGGTGATGAGGTTATCTTCAATGAAATCTCCCCTCGCCCACATGATACCGGTATGGTAACACTAATTTCTCAAGAATTATCCGAGTTCGCCTTACACGCCCGTGCGATTTTAGGCTTACCTATTCCGGAAATTACCCTCATTAGCCCATCAGCTTCAAAAGCGATTGTGGTCGAAGGTCAATCGAAAAACGTGCAATTTGGCAATATCGCCGAAGTATTGGCTGAACCAAACACCAATATTCGTATTTTTGGCAAAGGCGAAGTCAATGGCCATCGCCGTTTAGGTGTCTTACTCGCTCGTGATATTTCTGTAGAAAAAGCATTGGAAAAAGTAGAGCGCGCTTACGCGAAGTTGGATGTGAAATTATAAGGTTTACTTAATATAAGCATCGTTGAAAATACAAAAAGTGCGGTCAGTTTTTGAGAGGTTTTAAAACTCTTTAAAATTGACCGCACTTTGTATCGAGTTAAATTGTACTCTACTTAAAATACTTCTGTATTATTTATCCCCAAGGCTTAGCATCAGGTTTGCTGTGTTTTTTTCGCCATTGGATGCATATTGGACTATCCCACATTAGTGTATTTTCACAAACAGGTCCGCCTTCTAAATACCAGCCTTTTTTCTCTAAACAAAGATTGACCTCTGGATTATCACTTTCACCACTGACAAAATCCATACCGCAATCCGACATATCTTTTTGTCTTCTGTCAAGAAATTTAATACGTCCTTGAGGATCTGAGTTAGGAAATAAAACCCTAGAATTATGCAAACGCCAATGATAGTATGGAGGCGCTGGTTTAAAACCACCAAAAGAGCACCCGCTTAGAATTAATATTAAAAATATAGAAAATAGTACTTTCATTTTATTTCTCCTTCGCTTTATTTAATTCAAAAATCGTTCTTTCATTTCCCATTTTTAGATCTCCTTTAGTTCTATATCCATCAATAATGCATTGTTTTTGCCCTAGTCCATAGCAATTATGTACTGATGAATTGTCACCAAATATATCACTAATACGTTCAACCCAACCTTTATTGAGATTATTTTCAGATGTCGTTGCAGGGTTTCCTCCCAATAAAATCGGCATACTACCAACAGGGTCACTAGCATGATTCTCAATCCGAATTGAACCATTTGAAGTGGTTCTTTCTTTACCCGTTTGCAATTGACTTAAATAACCATCCGCTCTTGTAACATCAGCTGCAGGACCCACCATTTTAACAGTGGTGTTTGAAAGCAATTTTTTCTCTCGGTTGTCTTCTGTATTTAATGCTTTTAATGCATTACTAACAGTTAATGTTCCACGACTATGAGAACCGAGGTATAAATCATCTTTACCATATTGCTTCATCATGTTCATCGCTTGTAAACTCGAATTATCCATCCCTAATAGGTTTCCAAAAGAACCTTCGAACATCTTTTCATAACCGGCCCCCCACGATGGCGCGCGTCTCCTGACGCGTGCCAAAACATCTGTTTTGTTTAATTCAAATTTTCACTATTTTTATGAGTAATTTCAGTTTGTCTATTCTTAGATAGATACAAGCACGCGTCAGGAGACGCGCGCTATCTAGCAGCAGATCTTGCCTTTAGAAAAGTGCGGTCAATATTCAAGAGATTTTAAAATTCACCGAAAATTGACCGCACTTTTAAGCACCTTTGTTAATTACAGCCAAGGCTTAGCATCAGGTTTGCTATGTTTTTTTCGCCATTGAATACATGCAGGTCTATTCCACATTGTTTTTTCTTCACAGATTGGTCCACCTTCTAAATACCAACCTTTTTTCTCTAAACAAAGGTTGACCTCCGGATTATCACTTTCACCGGTAACAAAATCCATACCGCAATCCTTCATATCTTTTTTTCTTCTAGCAAGATATTTAGTTAAAACATCAGGATCTGAGTTCGGAAATAATGCTTTCTCGTTATGTAGCTGCCAATGATCATGTGGTGGTGGAGGTTGAAATCCTCCAAAAGAACACCCGCTTAGAATTAATATTAAAAATATAGAAAATAGTACTTTCATTTTATTTCTCCTTCGCTTTATTTAATTCAAAAATCGTTCTTTCATTTCCCATTTTTAGATCTCCTTTAGTTCTATATCCATCAATAATGCATTGTTTTTGCCCTAGTCCATAGCAATTATGTACTGATGAATTGTCACCAAATATATCACTAATACGTTCAACCCAACCTTTATTGAGATTATTTTCAGATGTCGTTGCAGGGTTTCCTCCCAATAAAATCGGCATACTACCTACTGGGTCACTAGCATGATTCTCAATCCGAATTGAACCATCTGAAGTGGTTCTTTCCTTACCCGTTTGCAATTGACTTAAATAGCCATCCGCTCTTGTTATATCAGCTGCAGGACCCACCATTTTAACAGAGGTGTTTGAAAGCAATTTTTTCTCTCGGTTATCTTCTGTATTTAACGCTTTTAATGCATTACTAACAGTTAATGTTCCACGACTATGAGCACCAACGTATAAATCATCTTTACCATATTGCTTCATGATGTTCATCGCTTGTAAAGTTGAATTATCCATACCTAATAGATTTCCAAAAGAAGTTTCAAACATTTTCTCATAACCCGCCACTAAGAGCTCTGACAAACCATTTTTCGCTTCAGGATGGTGAACAAAATAAACATCTTTATATACCTTTTGATCTATATTGCCTGTTTTATCATCCCTGCCCGCAATATAGTTTTGTACCGCAAATTTTGCGGCGGAATTACGATCATTAAAGATGCCATTAAATGCAACGACATATTTACTCTCTGTTTTCCCTGTTTTTGGATCAGTATAAGTAACTTTTTGTAATTGATTGCGTTCTTGATCTGATAACTCATGTAATAAATAAATATTGCGTCCTTTTTCTAGTTGCTGCTTAAGGTATTTTGTTCTATCTAACCCCTTAGCATCCGCTTCTTCATTTATTTTTTTCAGAATTTCAGGATCCTCTATAGGGTCTCCTTTTGCATCCACTTTATGAGTAAACATCCGATGTTCTGCGATAAACATTGTTCGATAAGCTTCATCCGTAACACCACCAACATTCTTCGTAAAACTCTGAATCGTTGCAACATCCTGTTCAACTTCTTTTTGCATTTTCGCATGATCCACTTTTTCAAGTTTGTTTACTTCTTGCTCAGTGGATTTCTTAATTGTCTCAATGTTCTGCTTACCCTGCATACTCGTAATATTAAAGTTACCATCACTAATCACAGCATTGGTTGTACTCTGATTATTTTCACTTTGACTGCTATTGCTCGCTAAATTAGCTAGACCAATTTTTGCTGCAGCGTATAAATCTGTGCTATGAACATCATTTGTACCTAAACCAAATTTTACCAGCGATTGATTTGCTTTATTTGGATTTGCCTGCTCAAAGGTTTCATTCGTTCTATCCTTACGATAAGTTTTATTTAAAGCTTTATCCTCATCAGAAGTTTGATCACGATCTACAGAGAAACCTCCCATCAATCCCATCGCAGATGATTTCGCATTAGAATAATTTTGAATATTCGAATATTCGAAATCTTGTGCTGTCATTTGATTTTTCTCTTTTGGTGCACTTGAAATGATAGCGCCACCAATAGAAGAAACTTTATTTTTTACATTGATATCATAGCCATCATTACCTGCAAAAATTCCTGCCTGTTCATTTACACTCGCATAGTCTGTATTGACTTTCGATTTATTGAAACTACCACCCGCAGCAAAACCATAACCTACTGTCACACTACCACTTACATTCATTTGCTTACCGCGATAGCTAGATTTATCTTGCAAGCTTTCAATTTTCAGATTTTCTGCATCTAATTCGACACCTTTACCTTTAACTTGACTGCCCGCAAGGGTTACATCTCCGCCTGCTTTAACCACAGTTTTACTTTGGCTATCACCTACATGGCTAGCAACATAAGTAGTTTCATCACCATTGCCGTAGCCTTTCCCGTAATTACCCCCTACAGTAACCCCGGCAGCCTCACCATTACTCACTTTAATGGCTACCCCTGCATTAAAACCACTTGATTTATTGGTACTACGTTCTTGGTGGTTTTGTTCTGTGGCTTTGATATTGACTTGGTTATCTGCAATCAATGTTGTGCCTTGTTTGCCTGAGATATCTGAGCCTTCAATATTAATATTGGAATCCTTTCCTGCACCTGTCGCCATAATATTTACTTTGCCGCCAGCATTAACTTGGGATTTATAGGCTGTTTTTCCTTCAGTATGAGAGTGAGATTCGCTCTTCTGTTGACCATAAGTGATTTGTACACCGATCAAGGAGTCGACATCCCCTTCACCATTCATAAAATCTTTGACATCGGTTACAGCTTTTTTTCCAGATTGGTAGGCACGATAAGCCTCAAAGCCAGCATTAGCTGCCGACATAGTATTCACTCGGTCATGTTTACTATCGCCAACTTGTTTAGTGGATTCGATAGCCCCTTGTACTGCTTGAATAGCAGAAATAACAGGAGAGCTAATAGCAATAGTTAAACCTTTTTGCTCAAATTTTTGTTTGGTATTGGTTTCATATTTGTCATCTGCAGCTTTAATATCGACTTTTTTCGCCAGAATATTCACATCGCCGTCTTTGATTGCACTCACCTTACTCGCAGTTTGAGTATAAGTGTTTTCCGCAATCATCGTCGTATTGCCGCTTAAGCTACCTACTTGGCTACCTTGTGCATAAAGCTTAGTCTGATCACTTTCTGTGGTTTGTTTTTGAGAACCAAAGGTTACTCCAATACCACCTCCCAATATGCCTGATTTTTCCCAGATAGTGCGCGTTTCCTAACGCGTGCCAAAAACATCCGTTTTGTTTGATTCAGGTTTTTACTATTTTTATTAACAACTTCAGTTTGCTCAAGACTTGTTACAATTAGACTGTTTTTATTTCTTATATTTATCATATATAGCACAATCTTTAGGTCTATGATAACAATAAAGCCAACTGTTGGTTTTAAATATATAACCATTTTCATATATGCATTTAGCATATAAATCTTGGTTGTTATCTATATGGTGAATTTTTTCAAAACATTTATTTTTTAATTCTGCTGATGCTTTAACTTTACTTTCTCTGTGTTCCCAGTATGCCATTTTATCTATGGTATAACTTTCCCTATAAGTAAACATTGTCCAACATCCTGATAAAAAACAAGAAATAATAACAATACTTAAAAATTTCATCTTTCTTTTCCCATATTTTCAAACTCTCTGACCCCAAAAGATGGCGCGCGTCTCCTGACGCGTGTCCAAAACATCAATTTCGTTTGATTAAGATTTTTACTATTTTCATGAATAACTTCAGTTTGTTTATTTTTAGTTAGATATAAGCACGCGTAAGGAGATGCATGCTATTTTTTTTGGAGGGCTAAACGCTATTTTCTTTCTTTGTGTTAAAACGAAATAAACAAGCGCATATTGTGGGGAGGATGGCGATGGGAAGTCAACGGGAATTTACAAAAGTGCGGTTAAAAACGAGGGAGATTTTGACAGCACTTTTGGTGGATGAGGTATTTACTTCTATATTAGTTTCTATATTTCTTGTTTTCTATATATACTGTTGAGTTGGTAATATCCAGAGCTAGGTATCAAACACACTTAGTAAATTTTTCTACACCTAGCCACAGTTAGAAAGTTTTCATTTCCTATATTTATTATAAGCATCACAAACATCTTTGAATTTATAACAATATGCATAACTAGCATTAAAAACAAATCCTTTATCTCTTAAACACATGGCATATCTTTTATTTGACTCTTCTCTGTCTTTTACTCCGACAACTTCAGGAAATCCTGAAACATCTTTAATTTCAAGTCCTTGAATAGACTTATTAAAGCAAGCCATATGAGTATCTTTAGTTAAAGGTTTTTTTGTATCTTTGTTAACCCAGATACTCTCATCCCAATAAGATGAGTATGAAGGCATTAAATCTAGAAACAAACAACCTCCTAGAGATAGAGTCACTAATACATAAATAAAAATTTTCATTTATTCACCTCATTTACTTTATTAAATTTTCTAAGTCTGCTGCTAGGATATACCTTATTTAAAACATCTTTTGTTTTCTCCCATTCTACTATTTTTTTCTCATCATCTATTTTATAAATATACTTCAAGTTATTTATATTCTGATTAGCCTCTGAATGCGCCTGACCAAATGATAACCCCTCTACTTGTTTAGCATTCGGGTTATTTCCAATAAATAGTCCTCCTAATCCAGAATAGACCGCATCTCCCTTAACTCCATGATATTCAGTATTGACGCCTCCAAACAATTGTTTCGCTTGTTTATCTACTCCCTCTGATGGATAGGAGCCTCCTAAATGCAAGAAATTCACTTTTGTATTGTCATACCGATTTCCTACATATTCCGACCAATTCAGCATATTTTTATTCCCTGAAACACCTAGACTATGTGCCACATTATTCGCACTTATCGGCTCTTTTCCTTGGGAGATTCTATGTGCATTATATTCATTCAGTTTTTTAGTAATTTGAGCGTGATCCCTCGTGGCATTTGAGGCACCAAACACACTTGGTAAATTTGCCCCTGCCCTAAAACGCTCAAATACAGTGAAGATAAACTCATTGAGATAGTTGGTACTACCTCTATTTAAAATGACAGCCGTTTCATCAATCGACGATAAGTCTTTATCATATAAAATCGCACTTGATACTTTATCTTCTCTGTTTAAATTTAACATACCCGCCGTTGCAACTTTACTGAGTAATTGTGCTTGTTCATCTGTAAGGATGTCATTACCATAAATAATACGTTTTAATGCTTGTGAATTATCAGATTTAAAATCTAAACAGCTTATGTGATTACAATTTTCTGTTTTCTTTTGAATAGAAAATACAGAATCTTCATTTTTTTCCATTTGATAATAGATTTCATCACCCACACTATTAACATTTTTCACAAATTTTGTCGCCACGTTTAAATCACGTTCTAAGTCGGACTTGATCGATTCAATATCCGCTTTAGCTAATTTTTGATGACGATTTTCCTGATTTAAGGCTTCAATCGTTTCATTAATAGATTTCCCGCTTAATTGCTCTTGAGCTTCCTTGTCTCTAATAATGAGATTTTTGGTGTTAATTGAACTTGTTGTAACGCCATATTCACTACCTTTATCGCTTACTTGTCCTAAAAGTCCGGTAATCAATCCTTTCGCTAATCCCCAGTTTCCTTGAGAGCCAATGCCGGCGATTCCTCCGGTTTCCACTTTTCCGCTTCCATCAGCGTTATTTTTGCCGATTTTTTGCAATTCGACACCACCGATTTCTTTTGGCGTATTTCCACCACCGATAGTAACGCCTCCTCCAACGCCAAATCCTTTCGCATTGTGGCTTGAATAGTTTTCTATATCCGAATGCGTTATCGTGCCCGTGCTAAACCGGTTTTTGCCCTCATCCTTCGCCTTTTGTGTCGAGGTGATGAGACCGCCTTTTAAATCCGTATGGTTGACATCAATGCCATACCCTTCATCACCAGCATAAATTCCAGCTTGTTCATTGATGCTGGCGTGGTCGGCATTGATTTTCGATTTATTGAAACTACCACCTGCGGCAAAACCATAGCCTACTGTCACACTACCACTTACATTCATTTGCTTACCGCGATAGCTAGATTTATCTTGCAAACTTTCGATATTCAAGTTTTCAGCATTAAGTTCTACTCGTTTGCCTTTTACTTGGCTACCAATAATATTGGCATTACCACCTGCATGAATCACTGTTTTACTTTGGCTATCTCCTACATAACTAGCAACATAAGAGGTTTCATCACCATTACCTTAACCTTTTCCGTAATTACCGCCTAAAGTAGCCCCAACAGCCGCACCATTACTCACTTTAATGGCCACCCCCACATTAAAGCTGCTCGATTTATTGGTGCTACGCTCTTTGTGCGTTTGTTCGGCAGCCGTGATGTTGATGTCATTGTCAGCCCCCAAGAAGGTCCCTTGTTTACCGGACACATCCGAACCGTTAATGGTAATGTTGGATGCTTTGCCTGCCCCTGTGGCAACAATATTCACTTTGCCTCCGGCATTCACTTGTGATTTAGCTGCAGTTTTTCCTTCAGTATGCGTACGTGATTCGCTCTTTTTAAGCTATTAATAAAACTTATAATATTGCACAAATATTTTGATTAAAAACTCTACAAAGTCTATATTTAAAACACAAAAAGTGCGGTCAATATCAAGAGATTTTAGAATTCACTGAATATTGACCGCACTTTTAAGCACCTTTGTTAATTACTGCCAAGGCTTAGCATCAGGTTTGCTGTGTTTTTTTCGCCATTGGATACATATTGGTCTATTCCACATTGTTCTTTCTTCACAAATTGGTCCTCCTTTCAGATACCACCCCTTACTTTCCAAGCAAAGGTTTACTTCTTCGTTATCACTTTCACCACTGACAAAATCCATACCGCAATCCTTCATATCTTTTTTTCTTCTAGCAAGATATTTAGTTAAAACATCAGGATCTGAGTTCGGAAATAATGCTTTCTCGTTATGTAGCTGCCAATGATCATGTGGTGGTGGAGGTTGAAATCCTCCAAAAGAACAAGCATTGATTGTTAGCAAACCAAATATAAAAAATAGAATCTTCATATCATTCTCCTTTTGATTTATTTAAATTAAAAATGGTTTGCTCATTTCCCATTTTTAGATCTAAATTCGTTCGATATCCATCAATAACGCATTGTTGTTGCCCTAGTCCATAGCAATTATGTACTGATGAATTGTCACCAAATATATCGCTAATACGAGCAATCCAACCTTTATTGAGATTATTTTCAGATGTCGTTGCGGGGTTTCCTCCCAATAAAATCGGCATACTACCCACTGGCTTAAATCGATATAGCCTTCCCGAGCCGTGATTTCTATGCCTTTCGCGCCGTTAATTATGTTACCTTGTCCACGAATGTCTTGCTCGTGATAGTCTGCGTGAGCATGTTTAATACCGGTGCCAACCTCAACTCGAGCTTATCGTGCCGGTGCTAAGGTCGTTAATTGCCTGATAATCCTGTAAGGCCAGCACCGCGCCGGTGCGCGTAATCATAGGGATAATAAAAAGTGCGGTCCAATTTTTACGCGTTTGATAAAACACTGCAGAATCTTACCGCACTTTGACGACACTTAACGTTTATGTTTTGCCCACTATTCGCAAACAAAAACATAAGTGTTTTTTCCTCTCACTCGACTTTGCTATCTAATCCCAAAATCCCTTTTCGTGTAAGCAGTTATTTAATTCCATGTCCGCTTTTTCCTTTTCTTCTTCAGTGTTTTTGGGTAAATATTTTGTTTTTTCACGACAAATATCCCATATTTTTTCTTCTTTATCAGATAATTTAGTTGGAATATCACCATTCCACCATCCGACAAGATAAGAACCTTGCTCTAAGCCGCAACCGGATAAAGTAAGAATATATATAATAGTTAATATGATTTTTTTCATAATTAATTACTCCGGTGTTACTATTTTAGGTAATATAGATTTTTTATAATCAATCTTCTACTAAGAGTAAATTTGAATTTAATTTTGTTAGCATATTTTTTGAAACATCATCTATACTACCAGTATCCTTCTTGTTCCATGCAGGCTCTTGTATATGGAACTCTTTTCGAGCCATCAGGATCTATTGATTGAGGATACATTTCTTCAGATTTACGTATACATAGACTATATGCCTCCATTTCATTTTGAGATGGCATTACTCCGTTATTCCAAAATCTTTCAATGGGGTCATCAAATAACACTCCACAGCCAGATAAATAAAATATTAAAGGTAAAATAAAAATAAAATATTTTATGCATTTCGTGTAGTTATCCGTTTGCTGTGTGGCATTGTTATAATCATCTCGATCTATACCACAACTAGATAAAGTAAGAATATTTATGATAGTGAGTGTAAATTTTTTCATAAAAGAAATCATTATTAATACCTTTTTTCTTTCATGCAACTATCTACATATTCCATACGATCATAGTATCCTTCTTTTTCGTTAGGATATATTTCATAAGCCTTATCAAGACATTTTTTAATTGCACTCATCTTAGATTCGGAAGGACGAATACCATCATTCCAAAACCTAACCATGGGATCATTGACATCTGAAATACAAGAAGTCAGTAATATAAATAAAGGTATTAATATATTTTTTTTCATTTCCTTACTCATTATTTTATTGCTTGAGGCTTAACTTCAATTGGTAAAGACGGATTTGGATTATTTTTTGTTGGTTGCCACTTTTCTTTAAACTCTTCCCAATACTCGTTTGCAATAGCACTTTCTTTAGCTACTACAATACCTTTATTATTAATTGGTTTACCATCCTCATTAATAAGATATTCACTAGGTCTTTCTGCAAAATAACTACTATGCGAGTAAGTAAACCAAGTATTTTCCACTCCGCCTGTAGGTTCATTACCGCCTACAATATATTTACTACGCAAACCAATTAATGGTGTTCTTCCCACAAAGTCGGTGTAATGCACTGCAGATTTTACTGTGCCGTTACTTGTTTTCTCTTGGTTATTTTTATCTAAATAGCGATAGCTTCCGTTAACATGTGCAAGTTGATTGGCGTAATCCTGCACATTCGTCGCCGTACCGTAAAAACGGGATTGACGTATCGGGATATGGGTTAAACCGTTTCTATTGGCATATTGTAACGCCACGCTCGCCGTTAGACCGCCTCGGCTGTGATTACTCAAATCAATTTGATATTTGTTGTCTTTAGCATATTGGTAAAGTTTCACATTCGCTTTTTCTGCTGTCGTTAACGGTAATCTGCCTCCCAATAAATCATTAGTTTTATCGTAGGCTGCATAAAGCAATTCCGAAAGTAGGTTACTTGTAGGTCGGTTATAAACCACTGCAACACCTTCTTTATTGGTTGCCCATTTGTTCTGTTTTATCGCATTTTTTAATGCGTCATCTAATGGATTCATAATACCGTTATTGGAAATGGTAATAACATTATTCGAATCACTTGGCTTTAATTCCGAAATATCAAAGATTTGACGTTTATTTCCTATTTCTGCTCTACCATTTTCCGTTGGGCGTTTCGAACCATCCCGATTGAAATTAGAACAATACAGTGAATCTTGTTTGCAAGTTGTTAACCAAATTTGTTCAGGTGCAGTAGCCGCTCTAACAACTGGGTCGGTCGCAACAGCTGTTCCAACGTATTTTGTTGCATCGGCATTACCCCAACCTTGTAAGCTTCCAAGTGCCAAATCTACATAAAAAGCAACTTTCTCAAGTTTATTTGCACTATTATCTAATGCCAGAGACTCATCAGTGTTATAGCCTGTTTTACCGTCTTCTCCGCGAGTATTTCTACGGATTTCAACGGCCTCAGCTCGTTTCTTATCTGCGATATTATACAGTTCTTTCTTAATATCTTGGCGAGTTTGGTCAAATTTTTGAGTCACATTTCTTTGTAAATCAATTTCTCTTTGAACCTCATCTCTATTAAAATGATTCTCTAATTTACCACTTTGACTTTGAGCACTATCGAGAGTGATATCTGTTTTTATAGCAGAAATAGTTTCATTGACCGTTTTCCCCGTTAGAGACTCTTGTGTACTTGTATCACGAATTTCAATATTCTTAGTATTAATACCACTTTTTGTTGTGCTTGATTGGCTATCCTTGTCATAACCAAATCCAACGCTATGTGTTGTTTCTACAGAATCCCATCCCGCTGCTAAAATTGGATTATCCGTTTTTACTGTCGTTTCTTTACCGTTCGCATCTCTATACAAAGGCTGGCCTTCCGCATTTTTCGCCTGAACGCCACTTTGTGCTTGACCATCTTTACCAAATGGTGTTTCAAAATTAGCCGATACACTACCACTTACACCAAAACTGCTGCCACTATAATTTGAGCGATTTTCAATATCTGAATGAGTCAGGCTACCAGTGCTAAAATGATTTTTGCCATCTGCTTCTGCCTTTTGGGTAGAGGTAATCAATGCACCTTTAAGATCGGTATGCTTATTAACATTAATATCATAACCTTCATCTCCGGCATAAATTCCTGCCTGTTCATTCACGCTTGCATGATCAGCATTGATTTTCGATTTATTGAAACTGCCTCCAATGGATGCGCCATACCCCACTGTCACACTACCATTTACATTCATTTGTTTACCATAGTAGCGAGATTTATCTTGCAAACTTTCGATATTCAAGTTTTCAGCATTAAGTTCTACTCGTTTGCCTTTTACTTGGCTACCGATGAGGTTCGCATCACCACCTGCATGAATCACGGTTTTACTTTGACTATCACCTACATGGCTTGCAACATAAGTGGTTTCATCACCATTGCCGTAACCTTTTCCGGAATTACCGCCTAAAGTAGCCCCAGCAACCGCACCATTACTCACTTTAATAGCTACCCCAGCATTAAAGCCGCTCGATTTATTAGTGCTACGTTCTTGGTGGTTTTGTTCTGTGGCTTTGATATTGACTTGATTATCTGCCATCAAAGTCGTGCCTTGTTTACCAGAAATATCCGAGCCTTCAATATTAATATTAGAATCCTTTCCAGCACCCGTTGCTACAACATTAACCTTGCCACCCGCATTAACTTGAGATTTGGCTGCGGTTTTTCCTTCAGTATGCGTGCGTGATTCGCTCTTTTGTTGGCCGTAAGTGATTTGCCCCCCTACTACGGAATCCACATCGCTATTACTCATTGCTTTTTGAATAGAGTTGCTAGCTTTCATTACGCTATCAGCTGCACGATAAGCATCAAAACCAGCATTAGCTGCCGCCATCGCATTTACACGACCATGCTTGCTCTCACCTACTTGTCGAGTTGATTGCACCACGCCTTGTGCTGCTTGCATAGCAGAAATAACAGGAGAGGTAATAGCAATCGTTAAACCTTTTTGCTCAAAGGTTTGTTTGGTATTGGTTTCATATTTATCATCTGCCGCTTTAATATCGACTTTTTTCGCTAGAATATTCACATCGCCGTCTTTGATTGCACTCACCTTACTCGCAGTTTGAGTATAAGTGTTTTCCGCAATCATCGTCGTATTGCCGCTTAAGCTACCTACTTGGCTACCTTGTGCATAAAGCTTAGTCTGATCACTTTCTGTGGTTTGTTTTTGAGAACCAAAGGTTACGCCAATACCACCTCCCAACATGCCTGATTTTTTCTTGCTGTAATAATCATCAGAGTAGACTCGGTTCTCAGCCTCACGAATATCAATATTTTTGGCCTTCACCGTCAAACCATTACCAGCTGCTACATTTGAGCCCTGAATAGTAATATTACCCTTAGTTGAATGGATATTTATCTTATCCACATCTAAATTTGAGGCTTCCGCAACATCATAATCGTGTTTATGTCGATAAACTTCTGTCGTTGAGCTTGTTAAACCTCTAGATTTACTTTTTGAACCACTAGAAAGCTGCTCTTTATAACGGGCTTCTTGGATATTAATATTCCCCTCAGACATCACATTCATGGTGCCATTACTGGTTACAGAAACGCCTCGCATTTCAACCGCACTTTTACCTATAGCATCAAAGTTTCCAGTCACATTTAACTGACTGCCAACTTCTTGTTTTTGAGCAAGCTTGTAATAATTATCAGCGTTAGAGACATAATGTTCTTTGTTTTGGGTTTCAATCGTGTCGAGATTTAATTTATCCCCCGCTTGCAATGCCGCATCACCTTTAATATTAAAGTTAGCGCCTTTTACTGTGATATTTTCCGTTGCCATTAAAAGAGCTGTGCCTTTTTGCCCTGTTTCATCTTTTCCGGCTACATTGATTGAGGCTTGCTGAACAAGGGATTTGCGGTAAAAATTGCCAGTATCCTCGGTTTCACTCGTGCGGCTTTCTATGTTAATGTTTTTAGCTTGAGCCACTAAACGCTCTTCTGCATTGAGTTCTCCACCGAGATTATTAAGAGTTTCTTTCGCTTTTAAGTAAAGCTCACGCCCTTGCAATTTTCCGCCTAGGTTTTCTATATTATTTGCCGCCAAATGGGTCAAATTACGCCCCGAAATAACTCCACTGTTTTGAATGTCGCCTTGAATATTGACAATTACATCGTTGGCTGAAATCACTGCGCCTCGACTATCAATATCTGCATTACGGCTCACTACATAAACCTGTGGTGCAAGTACTTCTTTTTTCGAACCATCTTTTAACGTTACTTCACGTTTTACCATCCATACCATATCTGAGGTGAGTTGTTTCATCTGCTCAGCCGTTAATGCCACGCCAGGGATCAAATTAAGTTTCTTCGCATATTGCGCACCATTATCCATCAAGGCTTTATACTGTTCATAATCAGATAAGTAACCTTGAAGGAAACGTCTGCCCGTGAGTTGATTGATTTGCTCATTTACTAAACGCTGTTCATAAAAACCGTCACCCAAACGCTTCAGAATATTTTTCGGATCGCTATGAATCTGTTTAAACATATAATCAGAACTTAGCCATTTAGATTTCTGAATAAAACGTGGATCAGTTTCCACTAGGTATTGACTAGATAGCACTGGGTTAATTTTGTAAAGGCTTGCCTGTGGCAATGAAATATCTGGTAAATGCGTTTTGATATCAAGGTTATCTTTATTTTTCATCACTCCAGACGTGATTGCTTCCAGGTTAACGCGGTGAACATTTAAATCTGTATTTAAAGGTGTTTTCTCCGCTAATGAAATGCCTTGGAAATCTGATTTATCCCCAACAGTTGTGCCAGTAGACTCCACCGGCTCACCTATTTTTAAAAGTTCCAGCCCAAATTTAAACGGTTCGACAGGTAATAGGCGGTCGATTTTTTGTTTATTTCGTCCATACACAGCCCAAACTTTTTTACCTCTCACACCATGATAACGATGTTCTTTTTTAATATCTGTTTTCAAACCGATATCTCGACGATGAATTTCACCATCAACATCAATATTATCAAGTTTTAGTGATCCTTGGCTTACTGTACTGACGGATTCCTTAATCGCTTTATCCGCTAAATATAAGGTGTCACCAATCACAATTCGGGAGTGTTTATTCGTATACTCCCCCCCTTCCAAATGTAAAGACTGCCCAATAAGCAATTTACCTGGATCTTGGTGTTCAATGGTATTTGTATCTGTGGTTCGAATGTAATCTTGTTTCAGCCAATTTTGAGCTGCCACAGCTTTACGTCCATCATTGAAACGAAAATATTGATTGCTATTATGACGACTATTATTAACATGATCTAAATAGCCCTCACCTTTTTCTCCTTCATTACTATAATAAGTCGCACTGCTATCAAACGGGGAATACGTAACAAAATGATTTTTAGTATATTTATGTCCTAACCTTAAATGTAAATCGTGGTTTAGCAGACGATGGGTTTTAATCCAACCACTTCCTAAAGCTTCAATGGTTGCACTACCGTTATCAATACTATTTGCGTAACCAGTTGCTTGATTATTTTCATTTAACTGTCCACCAATATAGATATTACCTAAACTCATAATAAGTGAATGGTTACGGTTTACTAAATTACCGACACCTAAATCAAGTCTCTCACGAGCAGCAATTGTCGCCGCTGTTCCGTCAGCATTCTCAAGGTTATTTAAATTGTTTGCTTGAATTGCAAGGTGTCCTCCATAAATACGTGCCGTACCAATGTTATTTACATCATTGGCTTTAATCACTGTGGTATCGCCATCAATTAAGCCAAAGTTATTTAGCTTATTAGTTTGAATACGTGTATTTATTGAAGAAATTTCTGCATTAGCACTATTTTGAATAGTAGATCCTTCAACTGATGCTGAATTACCTACCACAAGGTTGGAGTTATTAACAAAATCACCTTTTGTTTTAAAAGTAAGATTATTGCCTACACCAAAGGCTTTATTTAGGGTAAAGCTATCATTTAACTCAATACCCAAATCTCCTTTTGTACTAATTGACCCCTCATCAACTAATGTTTTAGCTTGCAATGTCGTTCCAATCACTGATTCAATTGTCCCTAGTGCATTATTTACAACTAAGGTCAAATCAGGATTTATAATATCAACTCGACCAGTTGATAAAATCTCACCTTGTTGATTATCAAGAGATTGATTAACTGTAAGATTTGCTGATTTTCCTGCATAAATACCACCAGATTGGTTTTCAATATGCTCTGCATCCATTACTAAATTAGCTGTTTGAATACCTTGAGTAGGAGTATCTTGCTTAGCTTTTGTATTTTTATTATTTACATTTGTAACATTTAACACTAAACGATTTGTTGCACTAACCAAAGAGCCTTTATCACCTTCAGCTTGGTTATCAAGTGCGGTCAAATTTAATGTTGAATTCACACTTTGAACAATGCCACCTTTGTTATTTAAATTTGTACCAGATAATGTTAAATCCTGAGATGAAATGACACCTTGTGCATTATTTATTGCAGCTGAAGAAATCGCTGCTGTTTTCGCTGAAATATCACCTTGTGTATTATTTAAATTTTGGGTTTGAATCGTTAAATCAGACTCTCCCTGAATCACTCCTTTAAGGTTATTTAAATCATTTGCAAGCAATATCGCACGAGAAACCGATGAAATAATGCCATCTTGGTTGTGTAAATTTTCTGTTTTTAATGATAGTTCACCTTGGCTATAAACAATACCATGTTGATTATTAAATTGATTAACTGATAAATCTGCGCGATTTCCGGCAATCAATTTTCCATCTTCATTATTAACTTGCTGCGCAGTCAATAAAACTTGACCACCTAACATTTCACCTTTCTGGTTATTTAATGTTGAGGTACTAATATCAAGACTATTTTTTCCAAATAAATAACCAGATTGAGACTCTATATGTCCTGCATTTGTGTTAAGTTTCACACCTTGATTTGACCAAATCACACCTTGATTATTTTGGATTAACGGACTTTGAATAGAGATCAAACCTTCAGCAGCAATCTTCCCTTCAGTATTATCTAACCCTTTTTTCAAATTCAATGAAAAGGCCTCTTTACCACGCTGAACCCAGCTACTCTTCTTATTATTAAGTTGTGCGGTATCTATCGAAAAATGCCCTGCATTTAGGTTAGTATTCTCCGCTAGAATAGCGTCTGGACTGATTAATGTGGTATTCTCCTCACTGTATAATGTTGCTTGCTTCAAATTTAAAGGTGAGTAAGTAGATTGGAAAGCAATACTATCAGCTGTTGATTGACTTTCAGATAAATCAAGGGTACCTGCTTTAGCATTAATTTGACCACTCGCTAGATGCTGAGCTTTAGATGAAACAAAATTTTCAGCTGAGAGCGTAATGCTAGCACCTTGGGCACTTTGACTATCTAATGAACGAGTCTCACCTTGTGTAGTTTCTTGAGCAGTTACACCTGCGGCAATTAACGCACCTTTACTAGCCTCAATATTCTTCGCTTGGTAAGCAACATTACCCTTCACTACAGTTTCACCTGTTTGAGTAACTTTATCCTTAGCTTGAACTGAGATCCCGCCCTGACGCGAAACAATCGAACCATGTTGTGCTACATTAGCTTGAGAGCGCAATGATACATTACCTTGCTTAGTTTCAATTTTCCCAGTATTCTCAATCGTTTTCTTTGCACTGAGCTCAGCTTGTTGCGTCGAACTGATAGTACCACTATTGATAATTTTCCCTTGGCTATCAATCTTCACCTCACCTGCAGCAGCACCAATATGCCCCGCATTACGCACACCAAGACCCTGACCGTTATCCACTAAATGGATTTTCTCTGCATACATCCCGCCTAATTGGCCCACATCCACACTGTAAGCTTGAGCTTGGTCATTTTGGCTCTCTGAAGTGCGGTCAGTTTCGTTTGTATTTTTATCACCGACATAAACCACCGAATCATTGGTGCGGTCTACTTTATTTTTACCAGTGGTAACCTTAACTTTATTACCCCACACACCACCTTTGATTTCAGCTTTATCTGCAATAATATCGGTGTAATCTGCTTTAGAGGTATCCATCCCCTTTTGACCTACAGAGACCTTACCACCCTGTACGCGATAGCCTTTTAATTCACCATTTTCAACTTCTGCCTTACCCGTAGTAAACGTTGCACGCCCTGCATTTATCACACCACAGCCATCACATTGGATACCACTTGGGTTCGCAATCACCACATCCGCTTTTTTACCCGCTACTTCTACATAGCCTTTTAAACGGCTTGGATTCGCTGAATTGACTTCATTCAAAATCACTTTCGCTTCACCACGAGCAAGATTCGGGTTACCTTGCACCCAGCCTGCCATTTGCGTTTGTGCTGCTTTACGAGCATTGTTTAATACAGCCCCTTTCTCCGCCACATCAAATTGCGAATATTGGTTACGCGATACTCCAGCCTGACTTGGTGCTTGAATATTAACTTGTGGAATACCATTACCTGTTTGCAATACTGTCGGCTGTTGATTACCTGGTGCTGATTTATCCGCACGAATAGCCATATCTTCAGCTTGAACTGAAGGTGAAAGGAACACAAAGCCTAATGCTAGCATTAAGCTAAAATGAATAGGGTTGAGTGAGAGTGCGGTTGAAAACAGCCCTGTTTTTTCTTGTTCTGGACTCACATTTTCACTTTGCGCTTTACCTTGAGATTTTGCTAACTCAGAGACCACCACAAGCTGGTTTAATACACGGCTAAAAATAACTTTATAGTGACGTTTATTCATTTTTTAATTTCCTTTAAATTTTAAATTCGGTTTGGGTTTAATCAATTTATTCATCTAAAAGCGTGAGCATTAAAAACGGTAGCTCACATTAAATCCGGTTGTCACATGACTGGTTCTAAATCCTTCCGGTTTTTTAATTGGAACACCTACGAAATAATCATAGTTAATGCCCCATAATTTACCGCGAAGTCCAATTACGCCGCCCATTAAGCTATCACCAATTTGAAGCTCTTCTTGGCTAGAGTGCACTTTTCCTCGGTCAATCCCTAAATAAAGCTCATGTCCCTTATTGGCGATATTCCAACCTAATTCATTTCGCCATAACCAACCTTTTTCACCGGAAAGTGATAGCTCGCCATCAAACCCTCGCACGGTATAACGACCACCAATACTAAATTTATCTTGTTGTGTTAAAGGTGTGCCGTTCCATTGTCCATTCCAGCTGGTGTTAAAGCGGAAAGGTTGATTGCCGATAGTGAAAGGATAGGTAAAATCAACGCCTGCAGTAAAAATCTGCATGCGGGAAGTCCCTTCACCAAACTCTTCTTCCGGAGCGGGTAAGGATTTATTCCCACCCGTACCACGTTTATAGTTCGCAAACAGTTGTAGCACTGTATCACCAATGTATTGAGTGTGATTAAGCCCCACTTCCCAACCTGCTGTTCGACGACGTTGTACTTCAACTTCTGTATCATCAATATAGTTATGAGATTTTTTCGTCCATAATGCACCATTGATATATGTTTTATGTTGACTACCACGAGAGAGTAAGCGACTTAAATTCACTTTCATTTGTTGGCTTTCGCCAGAATAGACATAAGACTCAAAAGCCCCTGCCACTGTTTGATGATAAGAATATTTAGAGCCTGAAAGAGTTAAAAGGTAGTTTCTCCAAGGAATAGAATAATAGAGTGTTACATTTTTACTACCATAATCGCCTTCTGCATCGTCACTATGACGCTTAAAGCTGCGTGTACCGCTGATATAGAACATATCATTAAGTGTTAGCACGTTATCCCAGGAAAACGTGGCAGAACCCTGTAAACGCCCCGTAGCTTTACTGCCTGAATCATCTAATCCCAAAGTCAAATGAAAAGGTAAGCTTTGCTTATAAGCAATCACCACGTCTGTTTCACCGACTGCATCCGTTGGCACAAGCTCCATATTTGCATCAGCACTCTGTACACGTTTTAAGTTTTCTAAACCTTGTTCAATGTTGCGAATATTTAATATATCCCCCTGCGCCATTGGCATGGCAAACCATAAGGTACCACGGGTCGCAAACGGAATCGCACTTTGGTCTTGTAATTGAATACGGCCTACTTTACCTGGAATCACGGTGAGTACGAGCATGCCTGAACGCAAATCCTGCGGCTCCACCACCACGCGTGTAGTGACATATCCCAAATCAATTAAACGATTTTGAATACGACGAAGTAATACATTAATCCCCTCAGAGCCAATACAAGCAGGCAGCGCAAAATCACGCTCAGCATAAACTGACTTTAATACCCAAGAGAATTGGCTTGGTTGGATTAATTTAAGAGAAGAAGCTGATGAATTTTCTTCTTCAGCTTGATAATCGGTCAGCACCAATTGATTGATAGGAAAACATTGTGCCTCATTCTGAGGGAAGCTAAGCGAAGCCTCTTTTTCACCCTCTAAACGCACATTCGCGGATTGCGTTTGCTGCGCTAAAATGGCGGCATCTTGTTCCGCTTGTTGCTTTTGTTGTTGGGCATCGATTTGTTTTTCTACATTTGCATTTGGTGAGCTTGGCGCTGCCAAAGCAAAAGAGGAAATAAATAATAAACTAGAAAGAAAAGCGCATGGTAAGTTCTTCATTATACTGCAAAGGTTAAGTTGTTGATAAATTTGCAATATGATATCAAAAGTTGTTTAAAAACTCTACAAACCTTATATTTTCAATACAAAAAGTGCGGTCAGTTTTTGAGAAGTTTTAAAACTCTTTGAAAATTGACCGCGCTTTATATCTTGTTTCAGATCGTATGCCGAGAAAATTATAACCTGCTACAACTTTTTTAAATAAAAGATAAATACACAAAATATAAATACTAACGAAAACGAACTTAGTATATTTAAAATATCCACATTATAAAAATTAAATCCATTCTTTATAAGAACCATGAAATACATTCCTAAATCTATTAAAATAGAAACTTTAAGTACTTTAATAAAATCATTTAGATTCATCTTTTTCCCTATTTTACTTTCATAAAATCTATCATATGTATTAACAATGGATTCTCTTACTACAAGACCAATTGTATTAAATTTACTCTTTCCTAAAGAGTTATCTAGAAAAATAAGTTTTAGCTATATCACACTTATCGTTATCTTTATATCAATCACTTAAAACTCCTAAACCTGTAGCAGGGATATTGGCATACCTACCGTTGCTGATGATAAACCATCTGTATAAGGTATAACCATACACGAACAAAAATTCTAGATGAGTATGACATTATAAGATTTGTTCAAAGTAAAAAACCATAGATAACCTGCCGTTTTTTACAATATATTTGCTATAAAAAATAAGCGGTTATAGAATACCTATAGCAAACTGAAATTAATGAGATAAATCTAGTATGAATAACATACAAAAGAAATATTTTATTGGCCTAACCCATTTTTTGGGAAATGTTCTCGGTCCTAAATACGAAGTCGTATTTCATTCTTTTGATAAGAATAAGGCTCATATGGAAGCCATTTCGAATAGCCACGTCAGTGGTCGAACGCTTTCTTCTCCGCTTAGCTCTTTTGCTTCAAGTTTGTTGCAGGATAAAGTGTATTTAGATAAGGATTTTATCTTTAACTACAAAGCGGTGGCTGATTCCGAAAAGGTCATTCGAGGTGCAACTTATTTCATTAAAAATGGGGATAAATTAGAAGGCATCCTTTGTATTAATCATGATACCTCTGAGTTGGTTGATGTGATGACCAAATTAATTTCACTGGAAAACCTTGGAAACTTCGTCAATATTTTAGGTATTGATGCTGCCTTTGCCGAAGTGGAAGAGGCTGAAATAATTAATAAAGAAAAACTCGAAAACTCCATCGAAGATATCCTTTGTGAATACCTTGATTTCACCCTATTACATTCCGATAAACCACTCAGCTTAAGACAGCGGGAAAACGCCGTTCAAGTCTTATTTGATAAAGGCATTTTCAATATCAAAGGCGCCATTCCGATGGTGGCGAAATATTTGAAAATCTCAGAACCTAGCGTATATCGCTATCTCAAAACGATCAAAGAGAAAGCATAAAGAAGTGCGGTTAAAAACACGCTGATTTTTAACCGCACTTTTTTTATTTTAATTGTGTTATTAACCCACTACTGGAGGCAATACACCTAATTTAATTAGGAATGGGATACTCACAATAATAATCCCTAGAATTGAGACAAAGAGTAAGAACCCTGAACCACCTGGCACACGATAAGGTAAATTTGGATGTTGATGGCGAGCCTTCCAAACCAATGCGGCAGGCAATACCACTGCATAGAAAGCAAACATTTGTCCTGCATAGCCTAATGCAAGGATGAAGCCTTCTGGATAGAAGAATGCAAAGAGCAATGGCGGAAGGAAGGTTAAGAAACCTAAACTTAAACGGTTTGCCGAAAAATTGAATACACGTTTTAACAAGTCGTCAATACATTCTAATAAACCGAGTGCCACCCCTAAGAACGAGGTAATCAGTGCTAAGGCAGAGAAGATTTTCACGATAGCAGCAATAATAGTACTGCCTGTAATCACACGAACCGCTTCAATCAATCCATTTAATGTTGGATCTTGATTAAGGATTTCTAAGAAGCGAGTTTGGCTTAATACACCGTGAGTTGAAAATTGCCATAAGATATAACCCACCAATGTGATTGCAGAGCCCACAATAATCGAAAATCTTAAGGCTTTTACATCACCTTCTAAGTATTTATTTAAGCAAGGGATCGAACCATGGAAACCAAAAGCGGTAAAGAAAACTGGGCTAGCTGAAATTAATAAGGCTTTATCAATTGGTATGGCCATTAAGTTATCGATTTTAATTTCGGGGATCATCAATCCAAGCACGATAAATAAAGCGGCAATCATCGCAATAAACAAGAAGCGATTTAGCGCATCCACAAAGCTTGTACCAATTGCTACGAAAACACCAAATAAGATTGTAAATGCAAGGATAGAACCTTTCATTTTCAAATCAGGAGCAGCAAAATCAGGTAAAGTTGAAGCAAGAATTGCACCACCACCGGTCACATAGGCGGAAAGCAATGCATAAAGGAAAATCATTAATACGCTAGTTGCGACAATTCGTCCTGGTCGGCCAAAATATTGTGCAGCAAGTGTACCAATACCGGCATCATGTTCAGCGGTTTGATAAACCTCAACAAATAATAATGCACTATAAGTGAGTAGGATCCATAAAAGAATAAGTAGAACGACTGTAAACGTAAAACCTATTCCAGCAGATGTGAGAGGCATAGCAAGCATCCCTGCGCCAATCATCGTCCCTGAGGTAATTAAGGTACTTCCCAATGTTTTATTCATGAGTTTTCTCCTTTCCGATTATCGTAGAAAGGCTAGTCACTTCCTTACTTGACAATACATCAAATTACAATGTCATTAGAATGTTTTCGCATTTTTCTCATTAACCAAATATTTTTTAGATACAAAAAGCCCTTACCCCGTTACTGAGGTAAGGGCGGTAGGCCTATTTTTGTTCAAAACGTGCAGTGAAGAAACGTAATTGTTTTGGTTCATACACGAAACGAAGCCCTTTAATATCCTCTTTATGTTTGAATAAGTGGATAATACCATCAGCAACTAAATCCATGTGTGCATAGGTGTAAACACGACGCGGAATAGTAATACGTACAGTTTCAAGTTTTGGATGATGGTTTTCGCCAGTTTTGATATCACGACCAGCTGAAATAATACCACGTTCCATTGTACGCACACCGCATTCAACATAGATTGCTGCAGCTAATGCTTGTGCTGGGAAGTCTTCTTCTTGTTTCAAATGTGGACAGAAACGACGTGCATCTAAGAACACCGCATGACCACCAATTGGTTCTACAATCGGTACACCTGCTGCTTTTAATTTTTCACCGAGGTAACGTACTTGTTTAACACGATGTTCAATGTACTCTTCCTGAGTTGCTTCTTTCAAACCGATCGCCATTGCTTCCATATCACGACCAGCCATACCACCGTAAGATGGCATACCTTCGAACACAACAACCAATTCTTTCGCTTTCATGAACAACTCTTCATCATTCATACATAAGAAACCACCGATATTAGTTAAGCAGTCTTTTTTACCACTCATTGTACAACCATCTGCATAGCTGAACATTTCTTGAACGATTGATTTAATTGAGCGATCTTGATAGCCTGGTTCTTGTTCTTTAATGAAATAAGCATTTTCAATACAACGTGTTGCATCGTAGAACACTTTAATGCCGTGTTTTGCTGTTAATTCACGAACCGCTTTCATGTTTGCGATAGAAACCGGTTGACCACCTGCTAAGTTTACTGTTACCGCCAAGCACACATAAGCAATATTTTCAGCGCCTTTTTCGTTAATTAATTTTTCTAATTTTTTAACATCAATATCGCCTTTAAATGGCACATCTAATGTCGCATCATGCGCTTCATCACGAATAATATCGTAGAAAATACCACCATTAGCTTCTTGGTGGAAACGTGTAGTCGTAAAATACATATTACCTGGCACGTATTGACCCGGTTTAATCGCGATACGAGAAAGAATATTTTCAGCACCACGACCTTGGTGAGTTGGCACAATATGTTTGAAACCAAATAAGTCTTGAACTGTTTCTTGTAAATGATAGAAGTTTCGGCTACCTGCATAAGCTTCATCACCCATCATAATACCGGCCCATTGACGGTCACTCATTGCATTCGTACCGCTATCGGTTAAAAGGTCAATATAAACATCTTTTGAATCAAGTAAGAAGGTATTGAAGCCTGCCGCTTTCATTGCTTTTTCACGTTCTGCTTTTGGTAAGATTGAAACAGGTTCAACACTTTTAATACGGAACGGTTCTGCTGGATAGTATGCCATAATAAATCTCCTATTATGTTAGGTTTAAAGTTCATGATTATTAACCCGCTACTAAAAACATCTATCATCGAGTTGCAAGCATAGTACTGAATTTTTTTCTGCAATACTGTGATCAAAGTCACAAATCGATAAAATTTTATCAAATTTATACAAAAATATTTTTATTTGATAATTTTATATCAAAGTATCATAAACATACTGATTCTTAGAGTAATTGAACAAGCGAGTTGAACTATCCAATTTTCTCAATATAACAAGCGGACATAGGAATGGTGTTGCAGGCAGGATTGCAATAGGAAGGAGATATTTGACAGAAGAAATATCAAAAATACAAAAGTGCGGTCAATTTTTGAGAGGTTTTAAAATATCAACCTTAACGTTTTCCTACAAGAAAATAGCCACTCAAAATTGTTCATTCTTCAACCAATTGAACGAGCCTTTTGAACTAACTAATTTTCCATATAGTCAAAGCAGTCGTAAAAGGGATACTTTTACGCGCCGGATTGCATAAGTGTTTAGGCTAGTAATCCCGACAAAAATAGAGGAGTAGATTTATGAAATCTAAATTGATGAAAGGGTTAGTGATTGTTGCATTAGCAGGAAGCTTAACCGCTTGTTGAAATGGACAGACAACAACGTCATACTGCAACGGGTGCAGCAATCGGCGGCGTAGCCGGTGGTTTATTAGGTGGTGATATTGCCACAACACTCGGTGGCGCGGCATTGATGGTGTAATCAGTAGTCAAGTGAATAAAGGCGGAGACTACGATGACAGAGAATATCGCCATCATAAAAAACATAAAAAACATCACCATCACAGAAGACATCGTGATTGGGATGACGACTGGGATGATTAATTCAAAATACAGATAAAAATGACCGCACTTTTGAGATACAAATCAAAGTGCGGTCGTTTTTTAGGGATTATTTATGAATTAATAAGGATTACCACCAGCCAAGGAGTTTCATCCATAATCCACCCACGCCAAACCAAATCACTAATGAAAGGATGGAAACAATAAAGTTCACGCCCCACCATTGACCGGTTGAGTTATAACCTGAACCGTATAGAGCAGGGCCAGGACCACCTGCGTATTGCGTTAAACTCATGGATAATGTTGAGGTGTAACCTAAACCAATTGCAGCAATGATTGGTGGTGTACCCACAGCAATAGCCGCAGCCACGAAAGCGAGATACATAGCGGAAATATGCGCCATGGCTGAAGCAAAGAAATAGCGGGTATAGAAATACACCAACACTAAAATAGTAAAGGCAATTGGCCAGCTGAAACCACCCACAGATAAAGAAATGTGGGTAGAAATCCAAGTGATTGCACCGTATTTATTAAGTGCATTTGCCATCATCACCAATACCGCAAACCAGAACATCGTATCCCATGCGGTGGTTTCTGCTACGATATTTTTCCAGCTCATAATATTGGTTAATAATAAAATCACTAAACCGATAAACGCTGAAATTGTTGCAGGGATATGGAAGACTAAATCACCCACCGTCCAAAGGAATAAAAGAAGGATAAAGTCTAGGGCAAGAATCCATTCTGCTTTGCTCATTGAGCCCATGCTTTTTAATTCTTCACGTGCCATTTCTGCCATTTTAGGCGTATCTTTTAATTCTGGCGGATAAATTAAATACACGAAATAAGGCAAGACGATTAGGCTCACAATACCAGGTACGATCGCCCCTAAGAACCATGTCATCCAAGTGATTTCTACACCTTGGCTTTTCGCAAGTTCTGCAATTAATGGGTTACCCGCCATAGCGGTTAAGAACATGGTACAAATAATGGTATCGATTTGAGAAACTGCAATCGCTAAGAATGCACCTGCACGACGAGCGGTTGGACCTGGTTTAGACTCATACGCATCAGCAATAGATTGCATAATTGGGTACATAATACCGCCCCCACGCGCAGAAGCCGAAGGAATACCCGGACCGATAACAACATCAGCCAACGCCATACCATAAGCCACACCCATCATTTTTTTACCAAAACGACCAACGAAGTACAGCGCGATACGTTTACCTAAACCGGTTTTAATCACCGCTCGAGATAAAAACATAGCAATAGCAATCAACCAAATTGTGCCGTTTGCAAAACCGGATAACATGCCGACATCACCTTGTTTTGGTGAGATAGGTGTGAGCCCAGTCAAGCCACTAATCACTAAGGCAACTAACGTTGCAGCACCCATAGGCATTGCTTTAGCGATAATAGCCACAATGGTTGCCACAAACAGCGCTAGCATTCCCCATGCTTTTGCAAATAAACCTTCTGGTGTTGGGATCAACCAAATCCCTAAACCAACGATGACTGCAATCAGCAGCCCTTGCCATTTAAAGCCAAGTTTGACTTCTACTGGTGGAATTTTACTTTCCATAGGATAGCTCCTAGATAAATAATAAAAATAACGCATCACACATAACAACCGTGACGCAATCGATTAAATAGCGATCACAAAGATACCACTTATTTAGTACGAGTAAAGATTTAAGAGATGTTTTTTATAAAATTTGATGAAAACTTGATGCAGATTAAAAAATAACTTTAAGAATGAAGAAATTGATTCACGCGTTCAAGCACCGCTTTTCTTACGTTATCCTTTTCAAAAAGGATTTCATGCATTGCTTGAGGTACAAGCATGGATTCTGCATGCGGAAAAAGTGCGGTCAATTTTTCAAGATTTTTGTTATCCACAATTTTTTCTTTTTCCGCTTGTAAAATAAGCACGAGTGTTTCCACTCTTGGAATGATTTTAGGGAGCGCTTTTATTGCATTTAAACACAAATGTACCCAACGGAATGTCGGGCCACCTAAGTGAATAGCAGCGCGTTTTCGATTAACTCTATTCATCCATTTCATTCGCGTTTTAGAATGGCTAAGTTCATTAAGATTTAAATCTGCCGGTTTGTAATGTCCTTTGCCAAAAACATAGCGATGACCTTGACCAAATGCCATCATCATTGCAATGATGACTTCATCTCGTAATGGATGTATCATTGGAACGCCAAAGAAAGGCGAAGAAAGCACAGCCTTTTTTATCTGATGATCGTAATTGGCCAGATAATAGGTGGAAATCAAAGCACCGAGGGAGTGCGCAAGAATATATTGCGCTTGATAAGCATAAAGTGCGGTCGCTTTTTCAATGATTTTTGCCATATCATCGGTATAAAAACGAAACTCATCTAAATGTCCTTTTTGAGGAATAATACGCTGTGAATAGCCTTGTCCTCGGTGATCGAAAAGCAATACATCATAACCTTGTTGATAAAAATCATAAGCCAATTCAGTCCATTTCAGCATATTTTCTGCTCGACCATTCACCAAAATCATCAATTTTCTGACCGCACTTTCAGGCTGAACTAAATGACGATAAGCTAATTTGATATTTCGTTCACCAGAAAGATATTGCGTCGGAAATTGCTCAAAAAAAGGCAATAACTCTGCAAGAGCAAATTGATGAAAATGAGGTTCTCTGATCATAATTTTTTAACAAAAAATAGTGTAGGGATAGTAATAACAGATATGACAATATAAGGTATTTTTAATTCGATCCAAGCATAGTGAAATAAGCTTGAAAGCTCAAGTGTATTTCCTAAATCAGTACTATCAAAGGTGATAAAAACTGAACCCAATAGCCATAAAAACCCAAGCCACAAAAAACCGATAATAAAGTAAGATAATTTCTGAGAAATAATAAAAGGAAACAATGCTAAAAACGCAACAGTTCTCGTTGTAAATAATATATTAAACGTATATTCACAACGCGCTTCATACAAAAATTCACCCGTGTAATTTTGGCATGTTGTTGCAAAGGTTTCAGGATAATCAAGGCGTGAGACAAACCAATATTGCAAAACAAATGTCATTAAAGAAATTGTAATAAAAACAAAGATAGATCGTAGCATATTATCTTTTTTAGTAATGAAAAGGGCGTAGTAAATACGCCCTTTGTAGTGAAAGTAGAACTTATGCCACCAATTGTTTTAAGATACGGCGAACTGGCTCTGCAGCACCCCATAATAATTGGTCACCTACAGTGAATGCTGCTAGGTATTCCGGACCTATTGCCAATTTACGTAAACGACCAACCGGTACGCTTAATGTACCTGTTACTTTAGCTGGGGTTAATTCACGTAATGTGGTTTCTTTGTCATTTGGAATCACTTTCACCCATTCATTGTGAGCCGCTAAAATTTGTTCAATTTCTTCTAATGGTAAGTCTTTTTTCAGTTTGATAGTGAACGCTTGGCTGTGGCAACGTAATGCACCAATACGTACGCATAAACCATCAACAGGAATTGGATTGTCACTTAAACCTAAGATTTTGTTGGTTTCTGCATAGCCTTTCCACTCTTCTTTCGTTTGTCCTGTTTCAGGGAGAAGTTTGTCAATCCAAGGGATTAAGCTACCACCTAATGCCGCACCGAAGTTATCCGTTGGGAAACTATCAGAACGCATTTCTGCCGTCACTTTACGTTCAATATCTAAAATAGATGAAGCAGGGTCTTTTAATTCACTTGAAACCGCTTGTTCTAATAAGCCCATTTGTGAAAGCAATTCACGCATATTTTTTGCACCTGCACCTGAAGCCGCTTGATAAGTTGCGACAGATACCCATTCCACTAAATCTTTTTCAAATAAACCACCGATAGCCATCAACATTAAGCTCACGGTACAGTTACCGCCCACGAAAGTTTTAATGCCTTTTTTCAAGCCTTCAGAAATCACGTGTTGGTTTACTGGATCAAGCACGATAATCGCATCATCTTTCATACGTAGTGCAGACGCTGCATCAACCCAATAACCATCCCAACCTGTTGCTTTTAATTTTGGATAGACTTCATTGGTATAGTCGCCACCTTGGCAGGTTACGATAATGTCTAATTTTTTAAGTTCTTCAATGTCGAATGCATTTTTAAGCTCACCCGCCTCTTTACCTGCGAATACAGGGGCTTTTTGACCTGCTTGAGAAGTGGTGAAGAAAACTGGATTAATATTGGCAAAATCTTGCTCTTGCACCATACGATCCATTAATACGGAACCGACCATTCCGCGCCAACCGATAAAACCGACGTTTTTCATGAGTTTTTCCTTATTTTATGTTGTGTTGAATGGATCTATTAATTACAGGCTTTATGCCACAAAATCAAGTTTTTTTAGAAAAAACAACTGATTTACTTAACTAACTACCAAGACTAAATCAACTAAATAATTAAAAGCTACCCCATAAATCATATTCATCTGAATAGGTAATGGTTACTTTAATAAATTCGCCTACTTTCACTGGCGTACCACTTAGATTTTCAATATAAACTAAGCCATCAACTTCTGGTGCATCAGCTTTTGTACGGCCAATGATACCTTCGTCATCAATTTCATCCACTATTACATCAAGCGTTCGGCCAATTTTTTGTTTTAATCGTTCAGCCGAAATTTCTTGTTGTAACTGCATAAAGCGGTGGAAACGTTCTTCTTTTACATCTTCAGGCACTTGGTCGGCCATTTCAGTTGCAGGAGCGCCTTCTACTGGGCTAAATTTGAAACAACCCACGCGATCAAGTTGTGCTTCTTTTAAGAAATCCAATAACATTTGGAAGTCTTCTTCTGTTTCACCCGGGAAACCTACAATGAAAGTTGAACGCAAGGTTAAATCCGGACAAATCTCACGCCATTGCTTGATACGCTCTAAAGTGCGGTCAATTTTTCCTGGTCTTTTCATCGCTTTTAAAATTTTTGGACTCGCATGTTGCAATGGAATATCCAAATAAGGCAACAATAGACCTTCCGCCATTAATGGAATTAAATCATCCACGTGAGGATAAGGATAAACGTAGTGTAAACGTACCCAAATGCCTAATTTACCAAGTTGTTTACACAAGGTCATTAAGTCATTCTTAATTGGCATACCATTCCAAAAGGCGGTTTTCACGCCACCTTCTTTGCGTTGTGTATCCATCGCATAAGCAGAAGTATCTTGTGAAACAACTAATAACTCTTTCACTCCCGCATCAGCAAGACGTTTTGCTTCATCCAATACTTGCGTAATAGAACGGCTTTCTAAATCCCCACGTAATGAAGGGATTATACAGAATGTACAACGATGATCACAGCCTTCTGAGATTTTCAAATAAGCATAGTGTTTTGGTGTTAATTTCACCCCTTGTTTTGGTACAAGGCTGGTGTAAGGATTATGCTCTGGTTTTGGCACATATTTATGTACTTGTGCCATGACTGTTTCATAACTGTGCGGACCGCTCACTTCCAATACTTTTGGGTGAACTTGGCGAATTTGATCTTCTTTCGCACCCAAACAGCCGGTCACTATCACGCGTCCATTTTCTTCCAACGCCTCTCCTATGGCTTCTAGGGATTCCTGCACAGCACTATCAATAAAGCCGCAAGTATTCACAATAACCAAGTCCACATTTTCATAACTTGGCACAATATTATACCCGTCAGTACGTAATTCGGTCAGAATACGTTCGGAATCCACTAAATTTTTAGGACAACCTAAACTTACAAAGCCAATATTCGGCGTTGATTTTTGCATAAATTTATTCTCAGCTATAATCATCTTTCAAAACTTTAGATTTTACTCAATTTCAAGCTGAAAGGCGATAAATTAAAGGTAAATTGATTGTAAATTTGCCCATTAAGGCCCTTTTTTCAGGTAGAATAACGCCCGTTTTTTATTTACTCATATTCATTATTAACATGGAAAATTCTTCTCTTTTTTCGACCGCTCTTGAACAGACGGCTTACTTACTTATCCTAGGGAAAATGCTACTCGCACTTGTACTTGGCGGAATTATTGGCTTAGAGCGTGAACTTAAACACAAACCGGTTGGGGTCAAAACCTGTGCCATTATTGCGGTGACGACTTGTGTACTGACGATTGTATCCATTCAAGCCGCAGAACATTATGCGCAAGTTTCAGATAATATTCGGACTGACCCTATGCGACTTGCCGCACAAGTAATCAGTGGCATTGGTTTCTTAGGTGCAGGGGTAATTTTACACAAGAAAAATGATGCGATTTCAGGCTTAACCACAGCTGCCATTATTTGGGCAGCAGCAGCTATCGGTGTGGCAACAGGTGCTGGTTTTATTTTTGATGCGATTATTGCCACTTTAATGATTTTAATCGCCATCCGTATCAGCCCTATTGTGCAACGTTATGTTCGTCGTAAAACCTATAAAAAACGTACTCGATTGGCTATTCAACTAAGTTCTGCGAACGGCATCAGTAAAGTGACAGATTTATTATTGAAACATGACTACCGCATTGAAAATATCTCGGTAAAAGACCAAGCAAGTGGCGAAGTTCGCTTGCAAGTGCGATGTTACAACATTGATAATGAAATGCTAAAAGATGTCTATACGCTATTAAAAACAGAAGATGAAGTACTGAGTGTGGATGTAGAAAATTAAAATAACACATAACTTCTATCGTAAAACCACTACTTGCTAGACAAAAAGTTAAACACTTAAACTGGATAACGTTATGAATTTACAAGACAATTTCGAGCAGCATACGCTGATGCATAAGGCTATGTTTGTTTATTTGCAAGGGTTCGCGCGTTTTGGAAATGAAAAGCTACATAATAACCTACACTTATGTAGCTTTTATAGCTGAGGGGGCAAATTATCTCAGAGATGTTTGAGTGAAATACCCAATAGAATTGTCTATGATATCTGGGTATTTTGACCAATCAATGTTGAGTATAAACTTACTTTTACACTTTTCAAGACATCTATTCGTTTTTAGTCTTAAGTTTCTATTCACCTTTGTATCATCATCTACTTTAGCTTGTAGATACGATTTAACCGCTAGAGGAATACTTTTCTCCTCTTTTATATAAGGAAGGAAATCCTTAAATTGAGAGGCGATTTTATTTCTTCTATAAATGAGAATTCTACTGAATGGGTTTTCTAGCATTGAAACCTCCGATAGAAAAAGTGGTTGTTGATATGGCGGTTTTATTCTTAATTCTAAGCGAGTAATGCTCCGCTTAATATGTTCTCTCTTAACTATAAGGTTATTTTGGTAAACATCTTCAACTTCTTGAAATTTTAGTTTCTCATATACTAAAAGGTAAGAACTAGAACGTTGAGAACCAATAGCATAATTGTTCTTACAATCATCTTCGTTACCTAAGAAATTCCGCCCTGTTCTAGCATTAGGAATAGAGAAGTAATAATTTCTTAGAAATCGCTTGCTGTGTACATCAAGGGTAAGATCGATTCGAGTTACTCTACTAGTTTGTAACAGCATATCAATAACCTCTACCCCAATATGTTTCTTCAGCCATTTGATCACATTAGGTATGTCTCTATTTTTTGCATATTGTGGAGATAACTCAAATCTAACTCTAGGCTCATTAAGTTTTCTTGGGAAATCGTAAGATAATAGCAGATAAAAATCAGGATTTTTCATCGAAGTAATTTTTATACCACAGCGGTAATGTTTAACTTTTATACTACATATCTCATATTTTCCAGATCTAACCTGCTTTAACTTATCAAATTTTTTGTATACACCCCAGAATTCTTCAGCTGGTATTATTTTTGATACAAAAGATAGCTTATCAATTCCCATATAAATAGGGTATTTTTTGAAAGTACCTACACAGATAAAGTTATTCTTTCTATAAATAGCATTTCTGTTTACAAGAATGGTATTTTTCATAGCTAATTTCCTATTGAGTTGTTGTATTATTTAATAAATATGCTTGTAACGTGCTAATAGAGTGATTGGAACTTGAATTACATGCACATCCTCTATTTACAATCCATTCATCAATTTCCGTTTCTAACCACGCAACAGCTCTCAATGACAGTTTCTTTGGTGGTGGAAAATCAGATGTTTTGATTAGTCGGTATATAGTTGATTTGGATAACGTTGTTTTTGCCATTACTTGGCTTAGTTTGATTAGTTTCATAAAAACCTCATTTATTACCAAAAGGCGGAATTACCCTTTGCGAGGTTTCCTTTACAGAAGTGAATATTTAGCTATTTTTAGCTCTTAAACTGGCTGACAGTCAGTTATAAATAGCCTAAAATAACTGACTGTCAGTTTTATTAATTTAGTTGCTGACTGTCAGTTGATTTAAGGAAGAAAAGTGAGTACGAATTTTATTGGACAAACAAGAAAGCAAAAGAGAAATTGTGAAGAGCAACAGCGTAGAAGGAAATCAATCAAGGAACGCTTTCCCAAGACGGTTACATTCCATACTTATGAGGATATTGATGAAAAAATAGCAAGAAGACAGATGAAGATAGCAAAAGCCTTTGAAATAGTAGGAGAAAAGATAAGACAAGCGGAAGTAAAATCTTTAGCTATTACTTATTATATTTATATTCACGCAAGAAAAGAAAAATTAAGAATATTGCGTCAAATCTATAGATATGCAGGTGAGGAAAATATGACTTTAGATAAATTACTTAAGTTGTTAGATAAAAATGTTCCCCTGAAAAAAGAGAAATGGAATCGAGAAATCCTACTTGCTTATTTATTCTTTAGGGATGAAAGAGATAAAAAATAGTGAACTAGGTAAAATTTCAGAGATTTTTACGCTATTTGTACCACAACTATCAAAAAGAACTAATTTTTCGTTATCGTAACTTTTTATCAAACTCCAATGATAGTTAGTCGAGAATAATACTATTGAGTTAGATTGGCTTTCTAGATGAGAAGATATAAGTAAGGGAATTTTTGAGTGTCTTCTTATGTTAGGGTAGTCTATTCTTATTTGCTTATGTATTTTAGCGGTATGATTTAATAAATACTTCATTTGGTGAAGATCCAATCCACTCGTGAGTAGATCATAAATACCCCAGTTATTCATATAAGCTAAAAGTAGCTCGTGAAATAATGGTTTTCGCTTAATTTTCTTATTTGATACGAAATAGACTGCATTTACTATGCTATAAATTCCGCATAAACAGTCTAATTCCCCCTGTTGCAATGCTTTCATGCAAAATAAAAATATGTTTATATATCAATATTTTAACATATTTTTTAGCATCTACAAAATAGTCTCAAGGAAGACTAAAAGACCACGTTTTTTGTCCGCACTTAACCTATCTAAATGAGCATAAAGTCTATTTCTAATACGATCTTCTGAAACAGGAATAAATTTCTGTTTATCATTAATTTTTTGATCTGATATGCAATCTATAAAAAACCAGCTAATTTCGGTATTCAATGCTGCGGCAATTTCGACTAGATGTGCAACATTAATCTTATTTTCACCTCGCTCATAACGAGAAAGTTGCTGTTGTGCGATGCCAATTTGCTCCGATAGCACGGAGGCACTTAATCCAAGCTCTTTACGCTTTTGCTGAATCCGCTTTCCTATCAATCTATCGGTTTCTGTTACTGAAAGTTTCGACATTATCTAGCCTTAAAATCATCTTTTATAGCTATTTTGTAGCTGTTTTACTCCTTTAAAAATATCGGTTATAGTATATTTTACGAATATCACCTATTTAAGGATTTTGTTATGAAGCATTCTTTTACACTTATTCATTGGTATGGACCTTTTGAGCTTTCTGAAGTGATTGAATCAGATTGGGGAAAAGAGAGCGGGCTCTATTTGTTTACAGGAAAACAAAAAGATGAGACTGAGAGCCAAATTCAATACTGCGGTATTTCGGAACAGTCCTATGCATCCCGATTTAAAACTCATCATAAACACTGGAAAATTGATAGTGAGCGAGAGGTTTGGTTAGGGATTATTGAATCTACACCTTACCCTCATATGAATGGAGCTTATTTAGCCTATTTGAAAGAGCCTGAGCGCTTACTTACCTATTATTTACAAGCTCCATTAAATGAGAAAAATCGTATTTTGAAACCACGACCAATGACAGTAATCAACTATTGGTTTACAAAAGATAAAGAACTTAGAAGAAAAAATGTTCACGTAGCTCAGCAAGGTATGCACAGTGTCATTTCTTGGGATGGTGAAAACTGGCATTTAGGTGATCTTAAAATTGTTTCAGATGAAGAGGAATAACCAGCTATGCAATTAGATGATTTTAATATTACTGCTGAATATATGGAATATTCAGATAGTAGTAATAAATCCGAATGGGGGGAACCACTACCTTGCTGGATTAAGTATGAAAGTGAATCTAAAGAATTAAGTATTAAGTTTGAATATGAACAAGAGGGAAAGCCTAATACTTATGTTTGGTTTAAAGGCATAGTAGATATGCTCACTTATCCTTGTTCAGTAGAGCTAAGATCAAATAAACCTAATGTTACAGAAGAATCAATGTTGTTAGAAATAATAAATGATGGTGAAAATTGGTACTTTGAGGGAGTAGTTTATGATCCTTATACAGAAAAGATTGATGGTGTATTAGTCAATAGAATTGCTGAACGAATGATCTATATCAATCAAGTTGATCCTGATGAAAGCGATCTTGACTTTTAATTAATAACCCAGAGGTTTTTATGTTTTCAGATAATTTGTTATTTCCGACAGATTTATTGGATAGACATTATAATGTGAAATTGCCAGATATGAAGAAAGCGTTATCTATGTTTGGAATCACAAATGCAAATATTAGCTACTCTATTGGCCCGGTGGTAATAACTTACTATATCAAATTAGAATTTGATCGCTTAGAAAAGGAAAGTATCAATCAAATTTCTGATCCGACAAAATGGGCTAAAATATTGAATGTTCGTGCAGTAAGAATGATTCCGAGTGAATTTGGCATACTATCTTTGGAAATTCCACATAATAATCACCATACAATTTCACTTAAAGAGGTGATTGGTTCCGAGGTTTTTATTAATAGCAATGATAAGTTACCGATCGCTTTAGGTGTAAATCCAGAGGGCAATCCTGTAGTAATTGATTTAGCCAAGACACCTCATCTTTTGATTGGGGGAGGTACAGGAGCAGGAAAATCAGTCTGTATTAATACTATTCTTATCAGTCTATTATCAAGATTTGATGAAAAACAACTTAAATTGATATTAATTGCTCCGAAGATCGTTGAATTATCACCTTATAATGATATTCCTCACCTCATTACACCTGTTATCACTGATATGAAAAAAGCCGTGCAAGCCTTAAAATGGTGCGTAGATGAAATAGAACGCCGCTATCAGCTTTTATCATTGTGGGAAGTGCGCAATATCGAAAGCTATAATCAGAAAATCTGCCGTTTAAATGCGGAAGGTATTGCTAAAGATACATTTAGTCCATTACCTTATATTGTGATCGTTATTGATGAATTTACCAATCTAATGCTGACATCTGGTCAGCAGACGGAAGAATGTATAGTGCGTATTGCACACAAAGCAAGAGCAGTGGGGATTCACTTAATTCTCGCCACACAACGCCCTGCTAGCGATATTATTACAGGTGTTATTCGGGCAAATATTCCTAGTCGTATTGCATTTACCGTGACAAGTGCGGTAGATTCTTGTACTATTCTTGATCAGCGTGGCGCGGAAACATTGTTAGGGCGAGGTGATATGCTATATTCTGGATCAGGCTCTCCAGATTTAACTCGTATTCACGGTGCGTTTATCAGTGATGAAGAAATAGTTGCGATAACCGATTTTTGGCGTCTGTGCGGACAGACTCAATATCAAGAAAATATCTTCACTGAAGAGGTATTTTCGCCAGTTAAGACTGAGCTTGATCCCTTATTTGATATTGTGCGTAAATGGGTAATTGAAACTCAAACTATTTCAATATCAGCAATTCAACGCAAATTTAACCTTAGCTTTAGTCGAGCCGCTCACATTATGGATCAGCTTGAAACAGAAGGTATTGTATCTGAGCTATCAAAATTGGGAAAACGGCAGTTACTCATAACAGAAAATTAAAGAATAAGCAGGGAACTGCCTATTTTTGCTCTGTTAGTAAATCATCTAGGTAATCAGCCCATTTTTGTAACCAAATTTTACATTCTTTATCGTAAGTATGTAGATTATAAGTGCCTTCAATTCCTTTCTTAGAATGTCCTAGAATAGCCTCGCCAACTTCATTCGGGCACCCCAATCTCGCCAAACCTGTTCGAACTGTTCTACGCAGATCGTGTGGCGACCAATGTTCAATGTCTAACATTGCCCCACTTTTTCTAAGTATCCAAGTTCTTTCGGTAAGGTATTTTTGTTGGATAGGCTTTTCTTGTAATCGCATTTGAAATAAGTATTTTGTTGAACGATCAAATGTTTTAAGAAGATCTACTGTTTGATTAGATAGCTGAACATAGCGAGATGTGCCAGTTTTAGTTTCTCGAAGAAAAATTGTCTTCATTTCTAAATCAATATCATCCCAAGCAATAGCGCAAATTTCCCCTGTTCGACAGCCTGTGAGTAATGTAAGTAGAAATACGTTTTGGATTTTTTCTGTTAGTCTTGATGTTTTCAGCCATTTTAGGAATATCCCTAATTCACGGTGATCAAATGCTCTAGTTCCTTTGTTATTAGTGAGTTTAATGGTTGTCATTTTTAACGTTTCTTTTGCTAATAATGCAGGGTTTACAAAATTTTCATCAAATTTATCTAGTCCAATAGCAAAACGATATGCCGCAGTCCACTCTCTAAGAACACTTCCTGCTTGCACGCTTGCACCTCGATTGTTCACGATATTTGTAATATGTTCGGCGATTTCTTTTCTTGTCATAGAAGAGGCTAATCTATCGCCAAATGGAATGACTACATCATTGTATAAAGTTCGTCTAACTTCATCTTGCCCTTTAGGTTTTCTTGCTCCAACTATTAAACGACCATTTTCACTATAGTGATCTTCAATATATTGCGATAAGTAAAGTTCAACAAGATCTTTGACATAAAAGAGTTTCTGGCTTTCTTTTTGAGCTTGCTCTTTTTTAAATTCTTTTAATTCGGTTGCAGGACAGCGACCAGCTAAACGAATATGTTTTAGCTCTTTTAGCTGCTTTCTTGCCTCTGCTAGGCTAGTTTGAGGAAATGAGCCTATTTTTACTTGAGTTAGCTTTTTAGTTATCGGGCTAGAATATCTATAAAAAAATGTTTTTATACCAGTTTTACCACAAGTTACCCTTAGACCTGAATACTCACCAATATCAGCTTTATCAAAATCTTTAGGCTTCATCATTTCAATAGTTTTCGTAGTTAATGGCTTTTTCATAGCATTACTCATAAAATATTCCGATAAATTCCATTTTTTGCTATATGTATATTATACTATAAGCTATAAAAACCTACAAAAAAACCTACATTTTAGTATAGGATTTAGTGAGTCTTCATAAAACCTAATGAAACTACTAGATACAATAAATTTTATATATATTGTTTAAAATCAATATATTAAAAGGATTAAATAGATGATTTTTGAAGAGAATTTCCAACAACATACGCCAATGATGCAGCAATATCTCAAGTTAAAAGCAGAAAATCCTGATATTTTGTTGTTTTATCGAATGGGGGATTTTTATGAGCTTTTTTATGATGATGCAAAAAAAGCGGCGGCGTTGTTAGATATTTCTTTAACGAAACGTGGACAATCAGCAGGTAATCCAATTCCCATGGCGGGCGTGCCTTATCATGCGGTAGAAGGTTATTTAGCAAAATTAGTACAATTAGGTGAACCTGTAGCCATTTGTGAGCAAGTGGGTGATCCCGCCACCTCAAAAGGCCCAGTTGAACGCAAAATTGTACGAATTGTGACACCAGGTACGGTAAGTGATGAAGCCCTTTTACCAGAACGCCAAGATAACTTAATTGTGGCGGTTTATCAGGAAAAAGAAAAATTTGGTCTAGCCACATTAGACATGACATCTGGACGCTTCCAGCTTTGTGAACCTCATTCAAAAGAAGCCTTGCGAGCTGAATTACAGCGTATTAATCCCGTAGAATTACTTTATTGCGAAGATTTTGCTGAAATGGCCATTATCGAACCTTATAAAGGTCTACGTCGTCGTCCAATTTGGGAATTTGAGCTTAGTACCGCGATCTCAGAACTTAATCGTCAATTTGGTACGAAAGATTTACGTGCATTTGGTGTAGAAAAATCACCTCTTGGCTTGGCAGCAGCAGGTTGTTTATTACAATATGCAAAAGAAACACAACGTGCTTCGCTTCCACATATTCAAAGCATCAGTGTTATTCAAAATAACGAGAATATTCAATTAGATGCTGCAACACGCCGAAATTTAGAACTCACTCAAAATCTTGCGGGTGGTACAGAAAATACGCTGGCTTCGGTATTAGATAAATGTGTGACACCAATGGGTAGCCGTTTGTTAAAACGTTGGATTCATCAGCCTATCCGTCAAACAGACATTCTATTAAAACGCCAAAAAACCATTGGTGAAATTATTGAGCAAGATTTATATCACGAATTGCAGCCTTATTTGCAACAAGTGGGGGATATGGAACGAATTCTTGCTCGTGTAGCACTGCGTTCCGCACGTCCTCGAGATCTCACGCGTTTACGTACCGCATTAGAACAAATTGAACCGATAAAATCACTGATTCATACAAAAACATCATCAAATTTGACCGCACTTTCCGCACAAATTAGTGATTTTTCAGCGCAAATCGAGCTACTTCAAAAAGCAATTATTGAAACTCCTCCATTATTAATTCGCGATGGTGGCGTTATTGCTGAAGGCTATAATGCAGAATTAGATGAATGGCGAACCCTTTCCGCTGGCGCAACGCAATATTTAGAAAATTTAGAACAACGCGAACGAGAAAGCACGGGGATTGATACCTTAAAAATTGGCTTTAATGCGGTGCATGGTTATTACATTCAAATTAGCCAAGGACAATCCCATAAAGCACCTATTCATTATGTTCGCCGTCAAACCTTAAAAAATGCCGAGCGCTATATTATTCCTGAATTAAAAGAATACGAAGATAAGGTTTTAAAATCAAAAGGGGTGGCGCTTGCTTTAGAAAAGCAACTTTATGATGAATTGTTTGATTTATTATTACCACATTTAGGTCAATTACAATTAGCCAGCTTGGCATTGTCTGAATTAGATGTGTTAGTTAACCTCGCAGAGCGAGCAGAAACCTTAAATTATGTTGCTCCACAATTTAGCGATGAAATTGGTGTAAAAATTGAAAATGGTCGTCATCCTGTAGTGGAACAAGTCTTAAAAGACCCATTTATTGCTAACCCTGTTAATCTCAATCAGCAGCGTCATTTACTGATTATTACTGGCCCAAATATGGGCGGTAAAAGTACCTATATGCGTCAAACCGCTTTAATTACATTAATGGCGTATATAGGCAGTTTTGTGCCGGCTGATAGCGCGGTTATTGGGCAAATAGATCGTATTTTTACTCGAATTGGTGCCTCTGATGATTTAGCCTCGGGTCGTTCTACATTTATGGTAGAAATGACCGAAATGGCTAATATTCTTCATCAAGCCACTTCGCAAAGTTTGGTTCTTATTGATGAAATTGGACGAGGCACTTCTACTTATGATGGGCTTTCTTTAGCTTGGGCTTGTGCTGAATGGTTGGCGAAGAAAACTCGTTCACTTACATTATTTGCGACTCATTATTTTGAACTCACTGCACTGCCAGAACAAATTGAAGGCATTGCTAATATTCATTTAGATGCATTAGAACATAACAATACCATCGCCTTTATGCACGCGGTTCAAGACGGTGCGGCAAGTAAAAGTTATGGCCTTGCTGTTGCAGCACTGGCTGGTGTGCCTCAATCTGTCATTAAACTGGCGAAGCAAAAATTGCATCAATTAGAAAAATTGTCGGCACAAAATGGTGATCAACAAATTCAACATTTAAGAGCGTTAAATCAACATCAAGGTGAATTGGCTTTTGAAGCAGAACCGGATGCTTTACGCGAAGCCATTGAGCAACTTGATCCAGATGAGTTAAGTCCAAAACAAGCCTTAGCTTATCTGTATCAATTGAAGAAAATGCTGTAAGAAATAAAAAGAGCGGTCAAAAAATTCATTGTTTTTTATGACCGCTCTTTTATTTTCACTAATTTCTTAAAATCTCATAGATTTCAGAATCTTTTCTATCGAGATAATGGATGGATTGGATTTTACGAATGGTGCGTGATTTACCACGGATTAATAGGGTTTCTGTAGTTGCTAAGTTGCCACGACGAGAAATCCCTTTGAGTAATTCACCATGCGTAATTCCTGTTGCGGCAAAAACAAGATTATCATCACGGACTAAATCTTCTAATTTTAAGATTTCATTAACCTTCACGCCTAATGCTTCACAACGTTGAACTTCTTCAGCGGCAATTTTACGATTTTCTTCTGTATCGCCTTTCACTTCATTACGTGGAATAAGACGAGCTTGCATATCTCCACCTAATGCACGAATTGCAGCGGCAGCTGCCACACCTTCAGGTGCACCGCCAATGCCATAAACCATATCCACTTCAGCATCCGGTAAGCAACATAAAACCGAAGCGGCCACATCACCATCTGGAATGGCCATCACGCGAATACCTAGATTATGCATTTGCTTAATCACTTTATCATGACGTGGTTTAGCGAGCACCATTACCGTTAAATCCGATAAGGATTTACCTAAACGAGAAGCTACACGGCGAAGGTTTTGTTCAATCGGTAAACTTAAATCAATCATGCCTTTCACTTCAGGGCCGACAACCAATTTTTCCATATACATATCAGGCGCTTTTAAGAAAGTACGTTTACCACCAGCAGCCAATACTGAAATAGCATTTGATTGGCCCATTGCGGTCATTCGTGTGCCATCAATCGGATCAACTGCAATAGAAACAAGCTCACCATTACCTGACCCTACTTTTTCACCAATATAAAGCATTGGGGCTTCGTCAATTTCCCCTTCACCAATCACAATTTCACCGTCCATATGGATTAAATTCAGCATATAACGCATGGCTTTGACTGCCGCCTCATCTGCTGCATTTTTATTACCACGTCCAAGCCAAGTATAAGCCGCTAACGCAGCCGATTCGGTTACTCTTGAAAATTCAATAGCTAATGCACGATTCATTTTTCTCTCCCAATGCAAAAAGTCTCGCTATTTTATCACTAAGCAAACGTTTGCATAATAATTTTTGACAAGAGACTTTTAAAAATAGGATTAAGTGGGTAGAATAAAGCCGTTTCGGACTTATTTTAAAAAAGGAAATCACTATGTCTTTAGAAATTTTAGATCAGCTTGAAGAAAAAATTAGACAAGCAGTAGAAACCATTCAATTACTTCAACTTGAAGTGGAAGAATTAAAAGAACAAAAAAATCAATCTCAACAAGCGGTAGAAGCGTTGCAACATGAAAATGAGCAACTTAGAAATGAACACCGCAACTGGCAAGAACACATTCGTTCATTGTTGGGTAAATTCGACAACGTATAATTACTATAAAGGCTTAGAAAATCTAAGCCTTTTTTCTTATTAGGAAACAATATGAATATTTGCGTGATTTCAGGCAGTACATTAGGCAGCGCTGAATATGTGGCGGAGCATTTAGAAGATGTGTTAAAAACACAAGATTTTTCTACCGCACTTTTCCACGGACCAGAACTTGATGATGTGATTGATGAAAATATTTGGTTAATTATCACTTCAACACATGGCGCAGGTGAATTACCTGATAATTTAAAACCTCTCTTTGAACAAATTGCGGCATCAGATAAAGATTTCTCTTCCCTCCGCTTTGCTGTTGTAGGCTTAGGTAATTCAGATTACGATACATTCTGTCATGCCGTGAATAAAGTCGAAACACAGTTAAGTGAAAAAAGTGCGGTCAAAATCTGCGAGAGTTTAAAAATCGATGTCTTGCATGTTGATGATCAAGAGCAATTTGCTGAAGATTGGCTACCACAATTTATTCATGCACTTTAGTCATAATAAAGCGATAATTTGAGTTATCGCTTTTTCTTTATCCATTATCTAAAAAAATTACCTGTGGATAACTTTAATAAAATCTGTCAAAAACTTGTTCTTTTCCACTGAGTAAATATGATGGTTGTTTTAACAGTGGATAAAATTGAAGGTTATCCACAAGAAAAAACCTCCAAACTGATGACATTTCAACATAGTCTAAAATGATCTAACTCCTTCATTTAAAAAAGGAAAAAGATCTTATTAACAAGGTAAAAGGATCGTAATAGTAACAATAATAAGATCTTTATATATAAATAGATCTTATCTTTATTACCTCTCGATCTTCTCTCATCACAGATTGAATTCTTGCTTTCAAGCACACGTAATTTTCAGTAGAATAACGCCTATTTTTAGATCGAAGATCAAATTGAAGAAGAAGAGAGAGATATGTTTTACACCGAAAATTATGATGTGATCGTTGTTGGTGGCGGTCATGCCGGTACAGAAGCCGCATTAGCACCTGCACGCATGGGATTAAAAACCCTATTATTGACACATAATGTCGATACCCTTGGACAAATGTCATGTAATCCAGCCATTGGCGGCATTGGTAAAGGCCATTTAGTGAAAGAAGTGGATGCGATGGGCGGCTTAATGGCGCATGCTGCAGATAAAGCAGGTATTCAATTTCGCACTTTAAACAGCAGTAAAGGGCCTGCTGTACGTGCAACTCGTGCTCAAGCCGACCGTGTGTTATATCGTCAAGCGGTACGCATAGCACTAGAGAATCAACCAAATTTAGATATTTTCCAGCAAGAAGTGACCGATATTTTAATTGAGCAAGATCGCGTTTGTGGTGTAGAAACCAAAATGGGGCTTAAATTCCGTGCTAAATCAGTTATTTTAACTGCCGGTACTTTCTTAGCGGGTAAGATCCATATTGGTTTAGAACATTATGAAGGAGGCCGTGCAGGTGATCCGGCATCCGTTACACTTTCTCATCGTTTACGTGATTTGAATTTACGTGTAGATCGTTTGAAAACGGGTACACCACCGCGTATTGATGCACGCACGATCAATTTCGATATATTGGCTAAACAACATGGTGATGCTGTTTTACCCGTATTTTCTTTTATGGGATCAGTTGAAGATCACCCTCAACAAATTCCTTGTTATATCACCCACACTAATGAACAAACTCATGAAGTGATCCGTAATAATCTGGATCGCAGTCCTATGTATACTGGTGTGATTGAAGGGATCGGCCCACGTTATTGCCCATCTATTGAAGATAAAGTGATGCGTTTTGCGGATCGTAATTCACATCAAATTTATTTGGAACCAGAAGGCTTAACCAGTAACGAAGTGTATCCAAACGGGATCTCTACCAGTTTGCCGTTTGACGTGCAAATGGGCATTGTGAATTCTATGAAAGGTTTGGAAAAAGCGCGCATCATTAAACCAGGTTATGCCATTGAATATGATTATTTTGATCCACGCGATTTAAAACCAACATTAGAAACTAAAGCTATTTCTGGTTTATTTTTTGCGGGTCAAATTAATGGTACAACAGGTTATGAAGAGGCGGCTGCACAAGGCTTATTGGCAGGGATTAACGCAGGTCTTTACGTACAAGAAAAAGAGGCATGGTATCCACGTCGCGATCAATCTTATACAGGCGTATTGGTGGATGACCTTTGCACACTTGGTACCAAAGAACCATATCGCGTATTCACTTCGCGTGCAGAATACCGTTTGTTATTACGTGAAGATAATGCGGATATTCGTTTAACGCCAATTGCCCATGAATTAGGTCTAATTGATGAGGCTCGCTGGGCGCGCTTTAATCAAAAAATGGAAAATATTGAACAAGAACGCCAACGCTTACGCAGTATTTGGTTGCATCCGCGTTCTGAATATTTAGAAGAAGCGAATAAAGTGCTTGGTAGTCCACTTGTGCGTGAGGCCAGCGGTGAAGATTTATTGCGCCGTCCAGAAATGACCTACGATATTTTGACTTCTTTAACGCCATATAAACCGGCAATGGAAGATAGAGAAGCCGTAGAACAAGTGGAAATTGCCATTAAGTATCAAGGCTATATTGAGCATCAACAAGAAGAAATTGAAAAACAAAAACGCCACGAAAATACGGCAATTCCGGCTAACTTTGATTACAGCAAAGTGTCTGGTTTATCTAATGAAGTACGTGCGAAATTAGAACAGCACCGCCCAGTTTCTATTGGCCAAGCGAGCCGAATTTCAGGTATCACACCGGCTGCGATTTCAATTATCTTAGTGAATTTGAAAAAACAAGGGATGTTAAAACGTGGGGAATAGTGTTTAGAATGAAAAGTGCGGTTTATTTTGACCGCACTTTTTTTTACAACAAATATTATTAGTAGAATTTGTGATATTCATCACATTTTTTATATTTTTCGATTGTATTTTATTTTACGTGGGTATATAACTTCTACCAATGATAAGAGAGGGAAGTCGTCGTATCTTTGATCTACTAAGATCTATCTTTGCTTAGTCTTTAAAAAAATCTCCCCCCTTTTTACCATTCTCAGTGATAAAGCAGTATGTTTTTACATATTGTTTGTTGTCATTTCTACAAATCTATTCCAAATAATTTAATGAAAAAGGATTGTTTTTTTATGAAATATTAACTTTTAAAACGTACTGCGATTGCCTTATTTGTTGGAGGCGTTATTTCTACTTATGCTATGGCAGAAGATAAACCTATTGAGGCTGCTGGAAATTCGTTTGTAAAAGCTATTGACGCAGAGATTACAAAACAAACGGAAGCAGTAAAAACAGAATTAACCAATAGTATCGCTGAAAAAGCAGATAAGAGTGCTGTAGATGATATAAATGCTGAATTAGATGCGAGAGCAAAAGCGTTAAAGACATTGCAAGAGGAAAAAGCAAGTGTTAAAGATTTAAATGCTATATCTGAAAATGTTAAAGAAGGATTTAATAGTATTCAAGATAAAGTACACAACCTACAAGAAGCTTTGGCTGGAGATGGTACAGAGGAAAAACCTGGTTTAATTAAATCAGTAAGTTCAGCTGTTGAAGAGTTAAATGATAATATTGCTAAAAAAGCGGATCAGAGTGCTGTAGATGATATAAATGCTGAATTAGATGCGAGAGCAAAAGCGTTAAAGACATTGCAAGAGGAAAAAGCAAGTGTTAAAGATTTAAATGCTATATCTGAAAATGTTAAAGAAGGATTTAATAGTATTCAAGATAAAGTACACAACCTACAAGAAGCTTTGGCTGGAGATGGTACAGAGGAAAAACCTGGTTTAATTAAATCAGTAAGTTCAGCTGTTGAAGAGTTAAATGATAATATTGCTAAAAAAGCCAACCAAGCAGACGTAGAGGCTAATAAAGCAGAGATTGCAAAATTTGGCGCTCAAACGAACTCAAATGCGGCTTTACTTTTAACAATGGCGGGTAAAGTTGATCAAAATAAGAAAGATACAGATGAAGCGATTGCTAAAAATGCATCAGCTATTGTAAATATCCGTAATAAAGAAGTTCTTCAAAATGCTCGTTTAGATAATCATGGTGAAAGAATTGATGCAAATAAAGCAGCGATTGATGAATTAGCGAAAGCAACCAATGAATCTGTAACAAATCTAGGTAATGCAGTAAGTGGCTTAGATGAAGATTTAGCAGGAACTCAAGATGCTGTAGCAGAAAATCGTAAAGATATTGATAAAAACGCTTCACGTATTACAGATACTCGTAATAAACAAGCTCTTCAAAATGCTCGTTTAGATAATCATGGCGAGAGAATTGAAGCAAATGAAGCAGCGATTGATGAATTAGCGAAAGCAACCAATGAATCTGTAACAAATCTAGGTAATGCAGTAAGTGGCTTAGATGAAGATTTAGCGGGAACCCAAGATGCTGTAGCAGAAAATCGTAAAGATATTGATGCTAATACCGTTGCGATTGATAAATTAAAAGAGACACAAACTTATAAAGATTTATCAAAAGTTGAAACTTTAGTTAAAGATAAAGCTGACAAAACAGCAGTAGAGAAAAACGCTTCACGTATTACAGACACTCGTAATAAACAAGCTCTTCAAAATGCTCGTTTAGATAATCATGGTGAGAGAATTGAAGCAAATGAAGCAGCGATTGATGAATTAGCGAAAGCAACCAATGAATCTGTAACAAATCTAGGTAATGCAGTAAGTGGCTTAGATGAAGATTTAGCAGGAACTCAAGATGCGGTAGCAGAAAATCGTAAAGATATTGACAAAAACGCTTCACGTATTACAGATACCCGTAATAAACAAGTTCTTCAAAATGCTCGTTTAGATAATCACGGTGAGAGAATTGAAGCAAATGAAGCAGCGATTGGTGAACTAGCGAAAGCAACTGATAAAGCTGTAACAAATCTAGGTGATACAGTACGTGACTTAGATGCAGATTTAGCAGGAACTCAAGATGCGGTAGCAGAAAATCGTAAAGATATTGATGCTAATGCCGTTGCGATTGATAAATTAAAAGAGACACAAACTTATAAAGATTTATCAAAAGTTGAAACTTTAGTTAAAGATAAAGCTAGTAAAGCAGAAGTAGAGAAAAACGCTTCACGTATTACAGATACCCGTAATAAACAAGTTCTTCAAAATGCTCGTTTAGATAATCACAGTGAGAGAATTACCGCAGCGGAAGTGGCATTAGATACTAAAGCAGATAAAACCGAGTTAGCAGCTAAAGCAGATAAAACTGAGTTGGCAAATAAAGCTGACAAGAATAGCGTTTACTCAAAATCTGAAACCGATAATAAATTTGCATTAAAAGCGGATAATTCAGTTGTTCGTGCTCAGGCAACAGATATTAATAAATTACGTACCGATGTTAATGCCCATACAAAACGTCTTGATCATTTAGATAATAGAGTAAATAAACTTGATAAAGATCTTAAACGTGGTCTTGCTGCTCAAGCTGCTTTAACAGGTTTATTCCAACCATATACTGTGGGTAAAGCAAACTTTACAGCAGCTGTAGGTGGTTATAAATCTCAAACTGCAGTAGCGATTGGTACTGGTTATCGTTATACCCAAAACATTGCGACTAAAGCAGGGGTTGCATTTACACAAGGTGGCGGTGTAACTTATAACGCTGGTGTAAACTTTGAATGGTAAATAAATATTACCTATAAGGGCAGACATTGTGTCTGTCCTTTTTTCTTTATTAAACAAAATATTGGCGTTAATAGACTGGTTAGAAATAAATTAAGACGGAATCTTATTATAAGTAAAAAACACTAAAGATTTTCACCGCACTTTTAAGTAAAATAGCGCAATTTTCTAAAGAGATAATAAATATGAAAGCCAAATTAGTCAGTTTACTTGCGCAAGCAAATATAAAAATAAGTGATAAACAAATTCAGCAGTTGATTGATCTTGTCAATTTACTCAATAAATGGAATAAAGCTTATAATTTGACGTCAGTTCGTGATCCACAAGAAATGTTAGTCAAACATATTTTAGATAGTCTTGTTGTAAGTCCTTATTTACAGGGTGATCGTTTTATTGATGTTGGTACTGGCCCTGGTTTGCCTGGTTTACCTTTGGCAATTATTAATCCTTCCAAACAATTTGTCCTCCTTGATAGTTTAGGTAAGCGAATTAGTTTTATTCGAAATGCTATACGTGAGCTTGGACTAACTAATGTAACCCCTGTTTTAAGTCGAGTAGAAGAATATCAACCTGAACAAAAATTCGACGGTGTATTAAGTCGTGCATTTGCTTCGTTAAAAGATATGACAGATTGGTGTCATCATTTGCCAAAAGAAAATGGGTATTTTTATGCTTTGAAAGGCATTTATCACGAAGATGAAGTTCAAGAATTAGACAAAAAATTTGAAGTAAAAGACGTGATTACTTTGAATGTCCCTGAACTTGTAGGTGAGCGACATTTAATCGTTTTACGATAAAACACACTTTTTTTACGGCAATTTTGTTAATTATTTTTTAAAATTGTGATTTATTTAACATTTTTTAGTGGTTTAAAAGTTGAAACTCTTTGTAGCACGGGTATAATTAGACAGTTTTTGTATTTTAAAAAAATAAGATAATGTCTAAGGTTTTAACACAGGTTAAAAATCGATATCAAAAGTCGATAATCATTGAATCGGTTTGTCTTGTTGTTTTTGGGGTATTCCTTGCAATTTGGCAACGCCAAAGTGCGGTAGATTTTAGCTACGGTTTTTTAAGTGCCTTTTTGCCTTTTTGTACATTCATATTTATCATTTTTTACAGAAAACAAAATTTTTCAACAAAACTGACCGCACTTTATCGTGCTGAAGCAATAAAGTTTATTTTAACGATGGTTTTTATCATTATTGCCATCAAATGGTTATTCGTTATCAATTTTATTGCGTTTTTTGTTGGTTTTTTATTGGCATTAGTGCTGAATAATATTATTCCACTTATTCTCAATAAAATTTAACTTTGGGTTATTCTTCAGAACAAAGGATCGATTATGTCTGGACAAACTTCAATTGAATATATCCAACACCATTTAACTTATCTTACAGCAGGTGAAGGTTTTTGGACGTTTAATCTTGATACGTTTTTCTTCTCTGTGTTGTGTGGTTTCCTTTTCTTAGCTATTTTTCGTAAAGTGGCTAAAAAAGCAACAGCAGGTGTACCGAGTAAACTACAATGTGCTGTTGAAATGGCTGTAGAATGGATTGATGGTGTAGTAAAAGAAAATTATCACGGTAAACGAGATGTGATAGCGCCGTTGGCTTTAACTATTTTCGTATGGGTGATGATTATGAATACTATTGATTTGGTACCTGTGGATTATATTCCCCAGTTGTTTGCTATTATTACAGGTGAACATCATATTCCTGTACGAGCTGTGCCGACTACGGATATGAATATGACATTTGCAATGTCGATTTCAGTATTTGTATTGATCCTTTTTTATACGATTAAATCTAAGGGTATTAAAGGTCTTGCAAAAGAATACACTTTACACCCTTTCAATCATTGGGCATTTATTCCTGTTAATCTTCTTCTTGAATCCGTGACGTTGATCTCAAAGCCTGTTTCATTAGCACTTCGTTTATTCGGAAATATGTATGCTGGTGAGCTGATCTTTATTTTGATTGCCGTGATGTATTCAGCCAATGCGTTTGTGGCTGCACTGGGTGTGCCATTGCAGTTGGTGTGGGCGATTTTCCATATTTTGGTTATCGCATTACAAGCCTTCGTCTTTATGATGCTTACTGTGGTTTACCTGAGTATTGCATATAATAAAGCGGAACATTAATTTTTATTTTTTATTTAACAACTCAACTCTCAACAACGGAGAAAATTTATGGAAACTGTAATTAGTGCAACAATCATTGCTTCTGCGATTATGCTTGCTTTTGCTGCGTTAGGTACTGCAATTGGCTTTGGTCTTCTTGGCGGTAAATATCTTGAGTCTGCCGCTCGTCAGCCTGAATTAGCTAATTCACTACTTACTAAGATGTTTATTGTTGCAGGCCTTCTTGATGCGATTGCGATGATCGCGGTAGGTATCGGTTTATATTTCGCATTCGCAAATCCATTTGCTGCATTGTTAGGTTAATAAACAACAAATTTCCTAATTAACGAAGGAGGTATGTTGTGAATATTAATGCAACATTAATTGGTCAAACCATCGCCTTTATTATTTTTGTATGGTTTTGTGTGAAATTTGTTTGGCCACCAATTATTAATGCGATTGAAACTCGTCAAAGTCAAATTGCGAACGCTTTAGCGTCAGCTGAAGCAGCTAAAAAAGAGCAAGCAGATACGAAAAATCTTGTTGAACAAGAACTTTCAGCTGCAAAAGTACAAGCTCAAGACATTTTAGATGCTGCGAATAAACGTCGCAATGAAGTATTAGACGAAGTGAAGGCAGAAGCCGAAGAACTAAAAGCAAAAATTATTGCTCAAGGTTATGCTGAAGTAGAAGCAGAACGTAAACGTGTTCAAGAAGAATTACGTGTTAAAGTGGCTTCATTGGCAGTGGCTGGTGCTGAGAAAATTGTGGGTCGTTCTATTGATGAAGCGGCAAACAATGACATTATTGATAAATTAGTTGCAGAGTTATAAGAGGCTTAGCTTATGTCAGAATTAACTACAATAGCTCGCCCTTATGCAAAAGCTGCATTCGACTTTGCCATTGAACAAAGTGCGGTCGAAAAATGGACTGAAATGTTAGGTTTCGCTGCAGCCGTAGCTAAAGATGAAACGGTAAAAGCTTACTTAAGTAGTTCTCTTTCTGCACAGAAATTAGCTGATACAGTAATTTCTATTTGTGGCGAACAATTGGATCAATATGGGCAAAATCTTATTCGGTTAATGGCTGAAAATAAGCGTTTGAGTGCTATTCCTACCGTGTTTGAAGAATTTAAACATTATGTAGAAGAACACCAAGCTATTGCAGAAGTTGAAGTAATTTCTGCACAACCATTGAATGCAACACAAATCGAAAAAATTGCAGCTGCAATGGAAAAAAGATTAGCTCGCAAAGTGAAATTAAATTGCAATGTAGATAGCTCACTGATTGCGGGTGCAGTGATTCGTACAGAAGATTTTGTGATTGACGGAAGTAGTCGTGGACAACTTGCTCGTCTCGCAAATGAGTTGCAATTATAAGAGGAATACAAGATGCAACTAAATTCAACTGAAATTAGTGAATTGATTAAAAAACGCATCGCTCAATTTGACGTGGTGAGCGAAGCCCGTAATACAGGGACTATTGTTTCTGTAAGTGACGGGATTATTCGTATTCATGGCTTAAGCGATGTGATGCAAGGCGAAATGATCGCCTTACCAGGCAACCGTTACGCAATGGCACTTAACCTTGAACGTGATTCTGTTGGTGCGGTAGTAATGGGCCCTTACGCAGACTTAGCGGAAGGTATGGAAGTACAATGTACTGGCCGTATTCTTGAAGTACCAGTTGGTCGTGGTTTATTAGGTCGTGTGGTAAATACACTTGGTCAACCAATCGATGGTAAAGGTGAAATTGAAAACGATGGTTTCTCTCCTGTTGAAGTGATTGCACCAGGTGTTATCGATCGTAAATCTGTTGATCAGCCTGTACAAACCGGTTATAAAGCGGTTGACTCCATGGTTCCAATTGGTCGTGGTCAGCGTGAGTTAATCATCGGTGACCGTCAAACTGGTAAAACAGCATTAGCAATCGACGCTATCATTAACCAACGTGATTCAGGTATTAAATGTATCTATGTAGCGATCGGTCAAAAAGCTTCGACTATTGCAAACGTAGTGCGTAAATTAGAAGAGCACGGTGCACTTGAAAACACTATCGTTGTTGCGGCATCTGCATCTGAATCAGCTGCTTTACAATATTTAGCACCTTATGCTGGTTGTGCAATGGGTGAATATTTCCGTGATCGCGGTGAAGATGCGTTAATCGTTTACGATGACTTATCAAAACAAGCCGTTGCTTATCGTCAAATTTCATTATTATTACGTCGTCCACCAGGTCGTGAAGCATATCCAGGTGATGTGTTCTATTTACATTCTCGTTTACTAGAACGTGCTTCTCGTGTAAACGAAGATTACGTAGAAAAATTCACTAAAGGTGAAGTGAAAGGAAAAACTGGTTCTTTAACCGCACTTCCGATTATTGAAACCCAAGCTGGTGACGTATCTGCGTTTGTTCCAACCAACGTAATTTCTATTACTGATGGACAGATCTTTTTAGAATCTAACTTGTTTAACTCAGGTATCCGTCCTGCGGTAAACCCAGGTATTTCGGTATCTCGTGTTGGTGGTTCAGCGCAAACTAAAGTTATTAAGAAATTAGCGGGTGGTATTCGTACCGCGCTAGCTCAATATCGTGAATTAGCAGCGTTTGCACAGTTTGCATCAGATCTTGATGATGCGACTCGTAAGCAACTTTCTCACGGTGAAAAAGTAACTGAATTATTAAAACAAAAGCAATTTGCTCCATTATCTGTTGCAGAACAAGCGGTTGTATTGTTTGCTGTTGAATTTGGTTATTTGGATGACGTGGAATTATCAAAAATTGCAAGTTTTGAGACCGCACTTTTAGATTATTCTAACCGTAATCACGCTGAGTTTATGCAAGAGCTTACTAAAACCGGTAACTATAATGACGAAATCAAAGATACATTAAAAGGTATTTTAGATAGTTTTAAAGCGAATAGTGCTTGGTAGTAACGGAGAGATAAGATGGCAGGTGCAAAAGAGATAAAAACCAAAATTGCCAGTGTACAAAGTACACAAAAAATTACTAAGGCAATGGAAATGGTGGCGACCTCGAAAATGCGTAAAACGCAGGATCGTATGGCAGCATCTCGTCCGTATTCTGAAACTATCCGTAACGTTATTAGTCATGTGTCTAAAGCAAGTGTCGGTTATAAACATCCGTTCTTAGTTGAGCGTGAAGTTAAGAAAATCGGTATCTTGGTTATTTCAACAGATCGTGGTATGTGTGGTGGTTTAAATGTTAATTTATTCAAAACCACACTTAACCAAATCAAAAATTGGAAAGAACAAAATATCTCTACAGATTTGGGCTTAATAGGTTCAAAAGGGATTAGTTTTTTCCGTTCCTTTGGATTTAATATCAAAGGTCAACTTTCTGGTTTAGGCGATACGCCCGCTCCAGAAGAATTAATTGGTGTTGCAAATACAATGTTTGATGCTTATCGTAATGGTGAAATTGATGCAGTTTATATTGCATACAATAAATTTGTTAATACGATGTCGCAAAAACCTGTTGTACAACAATTAGTTCCTTTACCAGAATCTAAAGACGATCATTTAAATGAAAGACAACAGACTTGGGATTATCTTTATGAACCAGAACCAAAAGTACTATTAGATAGCCTTTTAGTTCGTTATTTAGAATCCCAAATTTATCAAGCGGTTGTAGATAATTTAGCTTCAGAACAAGCGGCTCGAATGGTAGCAATGAAAGCAGCAACAGATAACGCAGGTAATTTAATTAATGACCTACGGTTGGTGTATAACAAAGCTCGTCAAGCAAGTATCACAAATGAATTAAATGAAATCGTTGCCGGTGCGGCTGCGATTTAATAGAAGAGGAACGGTAATGGCGACAGGTAAAATTGTACAAATCATCGGTGCGGTGATTGACGTCGAATTTCCACAAGATGCAGTACCAAAAGTTTATGATGCATTAAATGTTGAAACAGGTTTAACTCTTGAAGTTCAACAACAATTAGGTGGCGGTGTGGTACGTTGTATCGCATTAGGTGCTTCCGACGGTTTAAAACGTGGTTTGAAAGTAGAAAACACGAATGATCCGATTCAAGTACCGGTAGGCACAAAAACCCTTGGTCGTATCATGAATGTATTGGGTGAACCAATTGACGAACAAGGTCCAATCGGTGAAGAAGAGCGTTGGGCTATCCATCGTCCAGCACCAAGCTACGAAGAACAATCTAATAGTACGGAATTATTAGAAACTGGTATCAAAGTTATCGACTTAATTTGTCCATTCGCAAAAGGTGGTAAAGTGGGTCTATTCGGTGGTGCGGGTGTAGGTAAAACTGTTAACATGATGGAATTAATCCGTAATATCGCGATTGAGCACTCAGGTTACTCTGTATTTGCGGGTGTAGGTGAGCGTACTCGTGAAGGTAACGACTTCTATCATGAGATGAAAGATTCTAACGTATTAGATAAAGTATCATTGGTTTACGGACAAATGAATGAGCCACCAGGTAACCGTTTACGTGTTGCGTTAACCGGTTTAACTATGGCTGAAAAATTCCGTGACGAAGGTCGTGATGTATTATTCTTCGTGGATAATATCTACCGTTATACCCTTGCTGGTACTGAAGTATCTGCGTTATTAGGTCGTATGCCATCTGCGGTAGGTTACCAACCGACATTAGCAGAAGAAATGGGTGTGTTACAAGAACGTATCACTTCAACCAAAACAGGTTCTATCACCTCTGTACAAGCGGTATATGTACCTGCGGATGACTTAACTGACCCATCTCCGGCAACAACCTTCGCGCACTTAGACTCAACAGTTGTATTAAGTCGTCAAATTGCGTCTTTAGGTATTTATCCTGCGGTTGACCCATTAGATTCAACTTCACGCCAATTAGACCCACTTGTTGTTGGTCAAGAGCACTATGATGTAGCGCGTGGCGTACAAGGTATCTTACAACGTTATAAAGAATTGAAAGATATTATCGCAATTCTTGGTATGGACGAGTTATCTGAAGATGACAAACTTGTGGTAGCACGTGCACGCAAAATTGAACGTTTCTTATCACAACCATTCTTCGTTGCTGAGGTATTCAACGGTACTCCAGGTAAATACGTTTCTTTAAAAGAAACTATCCGCGGCTTTAAAGGTATTTTAAACGGCGAATACGATCATATTCCAGAACAAGCGTTCTACATGGTCGGTACAATCGACGAAGCGCTAGAAAAAGCCAAAAATATGTAATCACTTCAAGTCATTTGAAGGAGAACAAAAATGGCGACATTTAACCTAATAATAGTCAGCGCAGAGCGAAAAATCTTTGAAGGTGCTGTGAAACAAATCCAAGCAACAGGTGTGGAAGGTGAACTAGGTATTTTACCAAACCACACTCCTTTGATGACGGCGATTAAGCCTGGGATTGTTAAATTTACCCTTGAAGATGGCAATGAAGAAGTTATCTATGTTTCGGGCGGCTTCTTAGAAGTTCAACCTAAAGTAGTAACGGTACTTGCCGATGTTGCAATTCGCGGTAGCGAGTTAGATGCAGATCGTATTCGTGAAGCGAAACGTAAGGCGGAAGAAAATATTGTGAATCACGCAGTTGATGTAGATCATGATTTACTTGTAGCTAAACTTTCTAAAGAATTAGCGAAACTTCGTGCTTACGAACTTACTGAAAAACTCGTTAAATCAAAACGATAAGATAATGATAATAAAAAAGAGCGGTTATTTTGACCGCTCTTTTTGTTTTTCTATCGTAAGAAATATCGATATGCTTTACTTTCACTAACATCTTCATAAACATAGCCGAGTTCTGCTAAAGCTTGTTCAAATTCTGCGTTATCTTTTTCGCCTAATTGGAAAGCCGCAAGAATATTACCGTAATCGGCTCCATGTGCACGGTAATGGAACAATGAAATATTCCAACGTTTACCCAATATCTCTAAGAATTTAAGTAAAGCGCCTTTTTGCTCTGGAAATTCAAAGCTATAAAGTCGTTCATGATGATTAGAAACTCGTCCACCCATTAAATAACGCACGTGAGTTTTGGCGATATCATCATTAGACATATCTTCTACATCAAAGCCATTTTTCGTTAAGTCAGCAATAATTTCCGCTTTTTCAGATTCATTGGTCGTGCGCACACCAACAAAAATACAGGCCTTTTGATTATCTGCATAACGATAACTAAATTCTGTTACTGCACGGTTACCAATAACATGGGCAAATTTTAAGAAACTACCTGGTTGTTCCGGCATAGTTACCGCCAATAAAGCTTCACGGTTTTCACCTATTTCGCAACGTTCTGAAACATAACGCAATGTATGAAAGTTAAGGTTGGCACCGGATAAAATTGCTGCCATATTTTTGCCTTGAATATTGTGCTGTTTGACGTATTTTTTCAGACCGGCTAAACCTAACGCACCAGATGGCTCTGATACCGCACGCACATTTTCGAATAAATCTTTCATTGCTGCGCAAACTTCATCGCTGTCTACCAGCACCATACCGTCTAAATATTTTTGACATAAACGAAATGTTTCGTCACCAATACGTTTTACCGCTACACCATCAGCAAATAAGCCAACATGTGATAAATCGGTAGGTTCACCTTTTTCTAAAGCGGCATTCAAACAGGCTGAATCTTTGGATTCAACACCAATGATTTTGATTTCTGGCATAAATTGCTTGAGTAAAATGGCTACACCAGCGGCGAGACCACCCCCTCCAACTTGCACAAAGACATAATCCAAATCAGCCACTTGTTGCAGCATTTCCATTGCCAACGTCCCTTGACCCGCGATCACCAATGGATGATCAAACGGCGGAATAAATGTCATATGTTTAGATTTTGAAAGCTCAATAGCTTTGGCTTTGGCCTCATCAAAATTAGCTCCATGTAGCAACACTTCGCCACCAAATCCACGAACTGCATCCACTTTAATGCTTGGTGTGTTTTGTGGCATAACGATCAATGCTTTTAGTCCAAGTTGTTTCGCTGATAATGCTACGCCTTGTGCATGATTACCCGCAGAAGCAGCAATAACGCCAGCCTGTTTTTGTTCATCAGAAAGGCTAGAAATCATTGCATAAGCACCACGCAGCTTAAAGCTATTTACTGGCTGGCGGTCTTCACGCTTAATCCAAATATTATTATGTAGGCGCTCGGATAATTTCCCCATTTTTTGTAGCGGGGTTACAGTAGCGGCTTCATATACTCTGGAGCCAAGTTTAACAATCGCGTTAATATAATCCGATTGAGAGGGTTGAGGATTGGTAAGTAAATTTTTCATGATACTTAATTTGTTATGATGAAGTGCGGTTAATTTTTTCTTTATTTTTATCCTCCTCTCTTTTATGAGAGGAGGAATAAGTAGAGATTATTTTAATAGACTTTTATCACGCACCGCGCCTTTATCTGCAGAAGTGGCAAAGTGGCCAAACACTTTTAATGCAAAGGACACTTCGCGCTCGCGGTGAGCTGGTTGCCAGCCTTTAGCATCTTGCTCAGTACGGCGTTTTGCTAATTCTTCATCGCTGATTTTAAGATTAATCGAGCGATTTGGAATATCAATTTCGATAATATCGTCATCATGCACTAAACCAATCGCACCGCCAGAAGCCGCTTCAGGCGAGGCGTGACCAATAGATAATCCAGAGGTACCGCCAGAGAAGCGGCCATCTGTTAATAAAGCACATTTTTTACCTAGGCCCATCGATTTTAAGTAGCTCGTTGGGTACAACATTTCTTGCATACCAGGACCACCTTTTGGACCTTCGTAGCGGATGACTACCACATGCCCTTCCTTAACTTTGCCACCTAAAATACCGGCTACAGCATCTTCTTGGCTTTCAAATACGATAGCACGGCCGGTGAATTTCCAGATAGATTCATCCACACCCGCGGTTTTTACGATACAACCGTCTTTTGCGATGTTACCGAACAATACGGCTAGACCACCTTCTTGAGAAATTGCATTTTCTTTGTTACGGATACATCCACTTACACGGTCATCATCTACGCTATCCCAACGACAATCTTGCGAGAAGGCTTGCGTGGTACGAATGCCAGCAGGGCCGGCACGGAAGAATTTGTGTAATTCTTCGTTTTTGTTACGAATAATATCGTATTGATTTAATTGTTCTTCTAGTGTTGTTCCTAGCACGGTTTTGGTGTTGTGATGGATTAAACCCGCACGATCTAATTCACCTAATAAGCCCATAATGCCACCTGCACGGTGTACATCTTCCATGTGGTATTTATTAGTGTTTGGTGCGATTTTGCTTAAGCAAGGGACAACGCGTGATAAGCGGTCAATATCTGCCATTTTGAAATCTACACCAGCTTCTTGAGCAGCCGCTAGTAAGTGTAAAACGGTATTACTTGAACCACCCATTGCAATATCTAAACTCATGGCATTTTCAAAGGCTTCAAAGGTACCGATTGAACGTGGCAGAACACTTTCATCATCTTGTTCATAATAGCGTTTGCAGAGTTCTACAATTTGACGACCTGCTTTTAAGAATAATTCTTTACGGTCGGCATGGGTCGCCAACATCGAGCCATTGCCTGGTAAAGATAAACCTAAGGCTTCGGTTAAGCAGTTCATTGAGTTAGCGGTAAACATACCTGAGCAAGAACCGCAAGTAGGGCAAGCACTGCGCTCAATCGCATCAATACGCTCATCACTTACATTCGGATCTGCCGCTTCAATCATCGCATCAACTAAGTCTAAGCGAATAAGCTGATCAGATAATTTCGTTTTACCCGCTTCCATTGGGCCGCCTGAAACGAAGATAGTTGGAATGTTCAAACGCATTGCCGCCATTAACATTCCCGGGGTGATTTTGTCACAGTTGGAAATACATACCATTGCATCAGCACAGTGAGCATTAACCATATATTCCACGCTATCTGCGATTAAATCACGGCTTGGTAAGGAATAAAGCATCCCACCGTGGCCCATCGCGATACCGTCATCTACCGCAATAGTATTGAATTCTTTTGCTACGCCGCCGGCTTTTTCAATTTCAGCTGCAACCAGTTGTCCCATATCTTTTAAATGAACATGTCCAGGTACGAATTGAGTGAAAGAGTTCACCACCGCAATAATCGGTTTACCAAAGTCATTTTCTTTCATCCCTGTTGCACGCCATAAAGCACGTGCACCTGCCATATTGCGACCCTGAGTACTAGTCGCTGAACGTAGTTTTGGCATAAATAATCTCTCCAAGTAGTAAATTTATTGCTAAATATAGCTTCTGTATTTCACAGTGTAGGGACAAATCACATACATTTGCCTCTACAGATATCACATTGTTTTGTTTATATTAAAAATCCATGTACCTTACGGAGACGTAACAGTCGTAAGAACTTTCTCAACGATTGCAAATGGTAGTCCTATGATGGCAAAAGGAATAATAATAGCTGAAAGTGCAGCCTCTTCTTTGTTCAATTTATTAATACTAATTTCTTTTTCATTGCTAAACTCTACATATTTTGTTTCTAATGGCTGAATAAGTTTAGCCTTTTGCAAAATCTCATTTTTATTTTTTATATCAACAAGATTTCCATTATTCATTGAAAAAAACATTCTACGTCCATCTCTATAAGGAGAATTTATATTATAAAGTTCATCAAGTTGAGTTTTTGTTAAATTTTGGTGGTTAAAATATATTGATAAGAATGCCTCTACTTCATTGGTTTTAACATTTTTTCTTATCTCATCAATCTTCACAGAAGAAATATTTTTAGTATAAGGTGACTCAAGTAATTTAATTAATTGAGCCGTATCCCTATTATCTTTACTATTAAATTGATAACTATTAAGTTGCCCAATAGCATAAATCCGATTGTCAGCAATAAAGAAAGATTTGATCACTTCTTTTTTTGATGATAATTCTTTATATTGTTGATCTGCTGTTACACAGCCCAATAAAAACGTAGCTATCAACATCCCAATAAATAAACGCATTTTTTTACCTTCATAATCTTCAGTTATTTTCTCAACCGCTTCACTAATAAATCCAAAGTATGGTTATTTTTCACTATGAATTTTAACCGCACTTTATTGCTATTTAACGAAATGGGCAAGGATCAAACAATGCACCGAATCCAGTGCTTGAATCTTTGTCACCCAAACAAGTTAACATCGCAACCGGAAACCATAATGGTGCGGTTAAAATAGTCAGTGGGTTAATAGTTTTATCATCATCAGAATACGAAGAGGTATTAACTTTACTACCATAATATCGGTCCACTGTTGCCATAATCGGTTTTGCAAGTTTATATTTTGCCAGCAGTTCATTTCGATGTTCATATTGTCGGCTAACACCTTCTGCCTCGTAAGTTATACTATAAATATTAAACTGAGGTGAAATACTATAACGTTCCTGCAATTTCTTTTTAACCGTTTCGGTTGTCTCTTGGAACATAAATTTCTTTAATAACTCATTACGTTGTTTTTCCGTTAAGTTATCTGCTCGTACATACAATGTTAATCTTGCAGAAACCTTTTTGTCTTCTTCATCGATAAGGAAAACTGGTATAACTTTTTCAATCGCTTTGGCATAGGGGCTATTCAAAAATGTCGATAAATCAGAGACGCTAGAGCTACAGAGTTCAAAACTTTCTTTATCGGTAAAGACAAAAAGCTTGCAATCTTGACCAAACATAAACATCTCAATGGGCTCTTGTGTTGTTGATGACGAACGTGACGAGCAAGCTGCCAAAACGATTGTTGACAACAGAAAAATAAAAGTAAATAGCTTTTTCATTTTTAAGTTCCTTTACTTAATTTCAATCACATCCGGCAATTTTGCTAACTGATTCACCAACAAATCAAAAGTGCGGTCAGATTTTACAGTGATTTTTAACTGCACTTGGGTGTCTACCAAGATCATATCCATATTAGTCACTGTGAAACCACGTAAACGAATTACGCGTAATACACGTTCTAAAACCTCTGGGCGATGTTGAGCGATCAAGTCAAAAGTATATTGGTTCATCTTAAATTTCCTCCAACATATCGGCATTGCACGCACCAGGTGGGACTAATGGCCATACACATTCATCAGGTGGAATGCATACTTGTAACAAATAAGCGGTTTCGCTATTTAATAAGCGATTAAGCGCTTCATCTACTTCGTCAGCTTGTTCAATGCGTTCAGCTGGAATATCAAAGGCTTTCGCTAACATCACGAAATCAGGGTTATCTTCTAAAATAGTTTCAGAACGACGTTTATTCCAGAAAAGGTCTTGCCATTGACGCACCATACCAAGACGTTGGTTATCTAACAGCAAAATTTTCACGGGTAATTTGCCACGTTTGATTGAACCCAATTCTTGAATGTTCATCATCAATGAACCATCACCCGTCACTAAAATCACTTCATCATGAGGACGAGCTTTTTTCGCGCCTACCGCTGCAGGTAAACCAAATCCCATGGTGCCGAAACCCGCGGAGGTAATATAGTTTTCTGGTGCGAAATGACGCATATGTTGTGCAGACCACATTTGGTGTTGGCCCACATCGGTACAAATCACGGCATTTTGAGGTTTGCGCTGAGAAAGCGTGTTGAGCAACGACCAAGGGTCAACCGGTCGGTTGCCTGCATTGTCAATATAAGTGAAATCGAGTTTGGCTTTCAATGCTTGAATGTGTGCTCGCCAATCATTAATCTCAAGCGGGATACTTAAAGCCTCTAAGGCTTGAATTAAATCACCTTGAAGAGCAACATTTGCCACACGGAGTTTGTTGATTTCTGCTGCATCAATATCACAATGGATCACTTTGGCGTGTGGCGCAAAACTGTCTAATTTACCGGTCACACGGTCATCAAAACGTGCACCGCACACTAACAATAAATCACATTCTTGTACGGCAACGTTTGCGGCTTTTGTGCCGTGCATACCAATCATGCCCATATAAACGGGATCGGTTGGGTCAATTGAGCCTAAACCTTTCAATGTTGAAACGGATGGCATTTTGGTGATTTGTAGGAATTTTTTGACCGCTTGTGTGGCTTTCGCCATACCTACACCGCCGCCTACATAAAGCACCGGTTTTTTTGCTTGCGCCAATAATGCTTTTGCTTCAGTTAATTTTAATTCTGAAAGTGCGGTTGGTTTTACGACTGGTTTGACAATAGGTTTTACATGTTCAGGTACATCGCTCACTTGGATATTACGAGGCACATCAATGAGAACTGGACCTGGTCTGCCACTTTGTGCAATTTGGAAAGCGGAAGCAATAATTTCAGGGAGTTCTTCAACGGATTGAACAATATAGCTGTGTTTGGTGCACGCGAGGGATAAACCTAAAACATCGGCTTCTTGGAAAGCATCCGTACCGATAAGAGGGGCTGCCACTTGACCAGTAAATGCCACGATGGGTACAGAATCAGCAAAGGCATCACCTAAACCTGTAATTAAATTGGTTGCACCCGGACCAGATGTTGCTACACAAACGCCGACTTTGCCAGTAGAGCGCGCATAACCAATCGCAGCTATTGCAGCACCTTGTTCGTTACGGCAAAGAAGATGGTCAAGACCAGAGTCATAAATTGCATCGTAAGTTGGCATGATTGCCCCGCCTGGGTAGCCGAAAAGATCGGTTACGCCATGCGCTTTTAAACATTGGATAATGAGTTGTGCGCCTGTCATGTTGCTTCCCGTTTTTATGATTATTGAATAATTTTATAAACACTGAAGTTCAGCATTGTAGCGGAATTTTTCGCCTTTGGTTAGGTTTTCGCAAAAAAACAAATGAAAAAAACACGATAACTAAGATTATCGTGTTTTTTGATAAGAAGCGCGGTCAGAAAACGCAATGTTTTCTACACAAAATTAGAAGCCTGCTTGTTTTTCTAATTGTTCAACAAGCGCATCATCTAAACCTAACGCTTGAGCTAAATCTGCTAAGAAAATGATTTCTTTGCGAGATAAATCTTTGCTTACTAAGCGAGCTGCTAAGTACACATTGCTTGCAAGTGCAGTATCGTTACCTACAAGACGTGCAATTTCATTGATAGAAATTGGATTTTGGATTTCTTGTTCAAGCCATTGCGCTAATTCAGGGTTGTTACCCGCTTCATTTGCGATAGTTTGTTTTTCATCTTCAGTGATTTCACCGTCTGCTGCCGCTGCGGCGATCATAGTACGTAAAATTAATTCACCTGCATCGACATGGCTTGATGAATTTAATACATCAAACGCATTTTCTGAAATGTTTGGTTGGCTATTTTGTTGGGATTTTTGATAGTTTTGGTACGCTTGGTAAGCAAGGTTACCTAATACAGCAAGTGAGCCTAATTTTGCTAAACTTGCACCACCGCTGCGGCCTAAAATCATTGATAAAATACCGCCTAATGCTGCACCACCGCCTACTTTGGTGAGAGAGTCGATTGTTTGGTTGCCGGTTTCAAGTTTGCTTGCAGAGTTTTTAGCGACATCTAAAACTTGATTTAAAATGCTGTTGAGATCCATAAATGTTTCCTTTTGGTTGTTAATAGAGATTAAATTCGACCCTTAGACAGTGAAATCTAAAAAAAATTCATTATTTTTGACCGCTCTTTAAACCAAGTTCTTGACTCGGTTTTAGAATTCATTATATTGAAACCTTTCTTCACTAAAAAGGAACTTAATATGACTCAGTCAAACGCAAAGCGTGAGACCTTCTCTGGTCGGAAAGCATTTATTATGGCGGCGATTGGATCCGCTGTTGGCTTAGGAAACATCTGGCGTTTCCCTTATACCACTTATGAAAACGGTGGCGGTGCATTTATTATCCCTTACCTTATTGCACTTTTAACCGCTGGTATTCCATTGCTTTTCTTAGATTACGCAATCGGTCATCGCCATCGTGGTGGTGCACCGCTTTCTTATCGTCGCTTTAACCCACACTTTGAAGTGTTTGGTTGGTGGCAAGTAATGGTGAACGTCATCATCGGTCTTTATTACGCCGTGGTATTAGGTTGGGCAGCCAGCTATACCTATTTCTCACTTAATTCAGCTTGGGGCGACCAACCGATTGATTTCTTCCTACATGAATTCTTAAAAATGGGTGAGATCAGTAACGGCGTGAGCTTCGAGTTTGTCGGCATGGTAACTGGCCCATTAATTGCTGTATGGTTAGTGGCGTTAGGCGTGCTTTCTTTAGGTATTCAAAAAGGGATTTCTAAATCTTCAGATATCTTAATGCCTGTTTTAGTTGTGATGTTTGTGGCGTTGGTCGTTTATTCTTTATTCTTACCAGGTGCAGAAAAAGGCTTAAACGCACTATTTACACCAGACTGGTCAAAACTCTCTAATCCGAGCGTGTGGATTGCGGCTTACGGTCAAATCTTCTTCTCTCTTTCCATCTGTTTCGGGATTATGATTACGTATGCATCGTACTTGAAAAAAGATTCAGATTTAACAGGTAGCGGTTTAGTTGTTGGTTTTGCGAACTCAAGTTTTGAAGTGCTTGCTGGTATCGGTGTATTTGCGGCATTAGGTTTCATCGCAACTGCGCAAGGTGTAGAAGTGAGCGAAGTAGCAAAAGGTGGTATTGGTTTAGCCTTCTTTGCATTCCCAACTATTATTAACAAAGCACCATTCGGTGAAGTATTAGGGGTATTATTCTTCGGTTCATTAACCTTTGCGGCATTAACCTCATTTATCTCTGTTATTGAAGTAATCATTTCAGCGATTCAAGATAAACTCCGTTTACGTCGAGCAAAAGCGACCTTTGTTGTTGGTTTACCAATGATGGTGGTTTCGGTGATTTTATTCGGTACAACAACCGGCTTACCAATGCTTGATGTGTTCGATAAATTTGTGAACTACTTCGGTATTGTAGCAGTGGCATTTGTTTCATTAATTGTGATTGTTGCAAATGAAAAACTAGGCTTATTAGGCAACCACTTAAATGAAAGCTCTTCATTCAAAGTGGGTTTACTATGGCGTTTATGTATTGTCATCACAACCGGTATTCTTGCCTTTATGTTATTCAGTGAAGGTGCGAAAGTATTTACAGAAGGTTATGAAGGTTATCCAAGCTGGTTTGTAAATATCTTTGGTTGGGGTATGGCAATTTCGCTAGTGGTGGTTTCGTTCATTCTTTCTCGTTTAAAATGGAAAAATGAAGACAACTTCAAGCTTGAAGAAAAAGGAGAATAAAGATGACAAGTATTTCAATTACAATGATGATTGTGGCGCTTTTAGTAATTTGGGGCGGCTTGATCTTTTCCTTAATCAGACTTCCAAAAGAAGAAAAATAAGGTCAAAATTGACCGCACTTTGAAATAAGTAGGGCGTGCTGAGCACGCCCTTTTTTGTTATTTCGATAAATCGATTTGATATACCGCAAATCCCACTTCATCGGTGCCGACTTTCTTCATTGGGTATTGCGCATTGTCTTGAATAAATTTCGCTGCTTGTTCGCTTGGCGAGGTTTCAAAACGCACATCTAATTTATCGTTACCTTTAATCGGTGCAAAACGCCAGTTTTTATCCGCACTTGGGTTTACATGACCATTTTTTTCGCTTTCTGCTTTGATGTAATCCGCAAGAATTTGGCGGTTTTCATCAGGAGAAGCGTAAACGATATGCGCATCACCTGTGCCTGGGAATTTGTTACCGTAAGCGCGATAGTTGTTAGTCGCAATTAAGAATTCTGCTTTTGGATCAACCGGTTTACCTTGGTAGGTTAAATTCACCACACGGTGTGAGTTCGGGTTAATCAATTTACATTCGCCATCATAACGCGGTGGTTGAGTCAGGTCGAATTCATAATTTACGCCGTCAATCACATCGTAGTTATAAGTACGGAAGCCGTCCCAATCAAGTAACGATTGTGGTTTGTCACTTGTTGGATCTATTTGTTTAAACATACCTGCGCTACATTCTAACCATTCTTTCAATTCTTCACCGGTTGCTTTGACCACAACTAAGGTATTTGGATAGAGATATAAGTCTGCTGCGTTACGGAAGGTTAATTCACCTTTGTTCACCTCTGTATAGCCAGTAGGGTCATTTTTACGTCCGCCTGCTTTAAACGGTGCGCCCGCACTTAAAATTGGTAAGCCCGCCATTGCTGCAACACTTGGTGCCACTTTTTCAACGTAAGCTTTTTGTGCCTGGTTCACAATTTGAATGGTTGGGTCATCTTGCACTAAGGCTAAGTAGCTGTACATGTTATCGGTGGCTTTACCGATTGGCTGTGCCACGAATTCACGGGTGGCTTCATGCACAGGTTTTAAAAGTGCGGTCAATTCGGCATCACTTTCTGTGGTCGCTTTTTTGTTTTCAGCATCATAAATTGGGCGAAGTACCGCTTTACCATCAGTTACTAACCATTTGCCGTTGTGTTGAGCAAGGGTTAAGTCGATCACACTGATGTTGTTTGCCCAGTAGCCAGCCATACTTTCAGGTACGCCTTTTACGGTACCTTTAGCAATATCTGCATTTGGTGATTTTGCGAACTCTTTATTCGGGAATAAACGGTGAGAGTGACCGAAAACAATTGCATCAATGTGTGGTACATCAGCAAGATAGAATGCTGAGTTTTCTACACCTTCTTGATATGGTTCGTCAGATGGCCCAGTGTGTGCAAGTGCCACAATAATATCGGCACCTTTTTGTTTCATTTCTGGCACATATTTTTGTGCGGTTTTCACGATATCGCGCGTTTCAACTTTGCCTTGTAAATTTGCTTTATCCCACACCATAATTTGTGGTGGCACAAAACCGATATAACCAATGTTTAGTTTGTGCGTTTTACCTTGGCTATCCACCACTTCTTTCGTTTGAATTACATAAGGTGTGAAATAGGGCTCTTCAGTGCCTACTTTCACTACGTTGGCATTGATGATAGGAAATTTAGCTTGTTTAATCGCATCCGCTAAATAGTCTAAGCCATAGTTAAATTCGTGGTTACCTAATGTCCCTACTTCATAGTGCATCGCATTTAAGCAATCCACAGCTGGGTTTGATTTGCCTTCTTTATAACCTTTAGCTGCTTGATAGTCAGCAATTGGGTTACCTTGGATTAAGTCACCGTTATCAACTAAAACGCTGTTTTTCACCTCTTTACGTGCTTGACGAATCAAGCTTGCTGCACGGGTAAAACCGAATTTCTCAGTCGGTGCATCTTTGTAGTAATCGAAGTCAGTTAAAAAACTGTGAATATCGGTTGTTGCCACAATACGTAAATCGACTTGTGTGTCGCTTTTTGCAAAAGCAAAGCGGCTCGCACTTAACGCTAAAATACTGCTTGCGCCAAGTTGGATGAAATCTCTTCTGTTGATCATATGTGCTCCTGTTGTGTGAGAATCGACGGGATTTTAAATCTCTTTTATATATAAAGAAAGCGCAATATAAAGTTCTGAAATGAAGTGTGATACGCATCACAAAATAAAGAATTGAATTCGGTTGCAAAACTTCACGTTTGGGACAAAAATAGGCTATCCAATCCACTAAAATTAAGTTATTCACAGTAAGTTGGCCAGCATTTATTGATGGCATCTGATAAGGAGATCGCGATGGCTTTTAATCTTAAAAATAGACACCTATTGAGTCTTGTTCATCATTCAGAACACGAAATTAATTATTTGTTAGATTTATCGCGTGATTTAAAACGTGCTAAATATGTAGGGACAGAGCAGCAACAACTTAAAGGTAAAAATATTGCACTCATTTTTGAAAAAACTTCAACACGTACTCGCTGTGCTTTTGAAGTTGCAGCTTATGATCAAGGTGCTCGAGTGACTTATATCGATCCAAACTCTTCTCAAATTGGACATAAAGAAAGCATGAAAGACACCGCGAGAGTTCTCGGGCGAATGTATGATGCGATTGAGTATCGAGGCTTTAAACAAAGTACTGTACAAGAACTTGCAGATTATGCTGGTGTGCCGGTGTTTAATGGTTTAACGGATGAGTTTCATCCTACACAAATGCTTGCGGATGTTCTTACGATGATTGAACATTGTGACAAGCCACTTCGTCAAATTAGTTATGTGTATATTGGTGATGCGCGTAATAACATGGGGAATTCTCTTTTATTGATTGGGTCTAAACTTGGGATGGATGTGCGTATTTGCGGCCCTAAAGCCTTATTGCCAGAAGCCGGTTTTGTTGAAATGTGTGAAGGTTTTGCTAAAGAAAGTGGTGCGCAGATTACTGTCACTGAAGATATCGACACAGCCGTAAGAGGTGTTGATTTTGTGCATACCGATGTTTGGGTTTCAATGGGCGAACCATTAGACGCTTGGGCAGAGCGCATTAAGTTATTGCTTCCTTATCAAGTCACGCCAGAACTCATGAAGCGTACGGGTAATCCAAAAGTAAAATTCATGCATTGTTTACCTGCATTCCATAACAGTGAAACCCAAATGGGTCGTCAAATTGCAGAAAAATATCCTGAATTAGCAAATGGTATTGAAGTCACAGAAGATGTTTTTGAGTCTCCGATGAATATTGCATTTGAACAAGCTGAAAACCGTATGCATACCATTAAGGCGGTAATGGTGGCAAGTTTAGCTTAGGAAAGCTCTCGTTAAATTGATAACGTTATTCATCATCTAATTTTAATAATAATTTATTTCCGTACTTTTTGTGGTTTTATTTTATATGAAATTTAAATTTATTTTTTGATAACGATCACATTTTTTGAAAAATATTATTGACATAATCTTTGCACGAGAATAGAGTATACCTAAAAAAGGTTAGTTTAGATAAAAAGAGGGATTTTTTCTATGCTACTGCGTACATATATACACAGATACGTCCATACGAAAGTATTGAGACTTTTACGGTTTAATCCGATAAAAGGTCGCTCTTTGATGGCTCATATCCGTCGTACACGCCATATTATGATGCCGTCTCATCGCTCTTGCTTTTCATACTCAGTATTCGCTTCTCAAAACAAACCATCCAATACGACTCTCTAAACAGAGTTTTTCTCTCTGTTTAGAGAGTCTCCACAGATTAATTTCTGAATATTTTTGTGTTGCTTAAAATAGGCAAAAAATATTTTTTCGAAATTAACTTAATCTTATTTAATTTAAAATAAAAAATTATTACTTTAGTTTTTTTATAAAAAACTAGAGAGGGTTTTTTTATTCTAAATAAATCTATTGTGTTATTAAAATTAATAACGCAGGGTAGCTTTACGTCAAAAATAAATAAAAGGAGTTTATTATGCCAAACTTAAAAATTGCATATAGTCCAAAAGTTGAACAATATTTCTCTACACATAGAGAATTAGTTGAAATTACCAAAACAGACTTTACTGATGTTTCCGCTATTGTGTTGACTTCAGGAGATGTCGGTGACTACCTTGAACGTATTCAGGCAACGAACTTTGGTATTCCAGTATTTGTTGTTCAAACTGAAGAAGAACAAGTTGATCCGAAATTCTATGATGCTATTTATCATATTCAAGATTTAAATGGTTATGATATTAAGCTTTATAGTCGTCAAATCGAAACTGCAGCAAAACTTTATGAAGAAAAAATGTTACCGCCATTCTTCAAAATGTTAAGTGAATATGTGGAAATGGGTAATATTGCTTTTGACTGTCCAGGACATCAAGGTGGTCAATACTATCGTAAACATCCAGCAGGTCGTTTCCTTTATGACTTCTACGGTGAAAATATTTTCCGTTCAGATATTTGTAATGCTGACGTGAAATTAGGTGACTTGTTAATTCACGAAGGGGCAGCTTGTGATGCACAAAAATACGCAGCTCAAGTATTCAATGCGGATAAAACTTACTTCGTATTAAATGGTACTTCTTCTTCAAACAAAGTTGCGTTAAATGCTGTACTTGCTCCGGGCGATTTAGTGTTATTTGACCGTAATAACCATAAATCAAATCACCATGGTGCATTAATTCAAGCAGGTGCAACCCCAATTTACTTAGAAACAGCACGTAATCCATTTGGTTTCATTGGTGGTATTGATAGTCACTGCTTCGAAGAAGATTATTTGAAATCATTAATTAAAGAAGTCGCACCTGAAAAATTAAATCAAAAACGTCCATTCCGTTTAGCGGTTATCCAATTAGGTACTTATGACGGTACAATTTATAACGCACGTCAAGTGGTAGATAAAATTGGTCATCTTTGTGACTACATCTTATTCGACTCTGCATGGGTAGGTTATGAACAATTCATTCCAATGATGAAAGACTGCTCGCCATTATTGCTTGAATTAAATGAAAATGACCCTGGTATTTTAGTGACTCAATCTGTTCATAAACAACAAGCAGGTTTCTCACAAACTTCACAAATTCACAAAAAAGATAAACACATTAAAGGTCAAGATCGTTATGTAAACCACAAACGTTTCAATAATGCCTTTATGTTACATGCATCAACCAGTCCATTCTATCCATTATTTGCGGCATTAGATGTGAATGCGAAAATTCAAGGTAGTGAAGCGGGTCGTCGTTTATGGCATGAATGTGTGAAAGTGGGTATCGAAGCACGTAAATTAGTATTAAATCACTGTGAATTAATTCGTCCATTTATTCCAACCACAATTAAAGGTAAAAAATGGCAAGATTATGACACAGAAGAAATTGCAACTAATCTCGAATTCTTCAAATTCCACCCAACAGATACATGGCATAAATTTGAAGGCTATGCTGATGAACAATACTTCGTTGACCCATGTAAATTCTTGCTTACCACGCCAGGTATTAGCTTAGAAACCGGTGAATATGAAAAATTTGGTGTACCAGCAACTATTCTTGCTAACTACTTACGTGAAAACGGTATTATTCCGGAAAAATGTGACTTGAACTCAATTTTATTCTTGCTCACTCCGGCAGAAACCCTCACCAAAATGCAAACTTTGGTTGCTCAAATCGCCTTGTTTGAAAAACACATTAAACAAGACTCTTTATTAAAAGATGTATTGCCAACTGTGTATAAAAACAATGAAGACCGTTACAAAGGCTACACCATCCGTCAATTATGCCAAGAAATGCATGACCTTTATGTAAGCCGTAATGTAAAACAACTTCAAAAAGACCTATTCCGCAAAGCAACATTACCGGAATATGCGTTAAATCCACACGATGCGAATATTGAATTCGTTCGTAACAAAGTTGAACTTGTTCCATTAACAGACATTGTTGGTCGCGTAGCTGCGGAAGGTGCATTACCTTATCCTCCAGGTGTGTTATGTGTGGTTCCAGGGGAAAGATGGAGTCCGACTGCACAAAAATACTTCCTCGCATTAGAAGAAGGTATCAACACATTACCTGGTTTCGCACCTGAAATCCAAGGGGTTTACTTACAAAAAGATCCTGATGGACGTACTCGTGCATATGGCTATGTTTTAACTGACTATTAATAAAGTGAGGTTATGAAGGTTTTCCTCATCACCCTCTCAGCACAAACAAAAAAGTGCGGTTAAAAACATTTGATTTTTTGACCGCACTTGTAGGAGTATAAATTATGAGTGCTAAAAGTAATAAAATTGGTGTGGTACAACTCACCATTCTTACCATGGTTAATATGATGGGTTCCGGTATCATTATGTTACCGACCAAATTAGCCGAAATTGGGACTATTTCCATCGTTTCTTGGCTTGTAACAGCTGTAGGTTCAACAGCTTTAGCTTACGCATTTGCCCAATGTGGTATGTTCAGTAAAAAATCTGGTGGTATGGGCGGTTATGCGGAATACTCTTTCGGCAAAGCCGGTAACTTCATGGCAAACTACACTTACGGTGTGTCGTTAGTTATTGCGAATACAGCAATCGCGATTTCTGCTGTGGGTTATGGTTCCGAGTTCCTTGGTGCAACCCTTTCTCCACTTTCTATTGCATTATGGACAATCTTTACACTGTGGCTTGCGACCATTCTTAACTTTGGTGGTGCAAGAATTACCGGTAACATCAGTTCATTCACCATTTGGGGGGTAATTATTCCTGTGGTCGGTATTTCAATCATCGGTTGGAAATGGTTTGATAGTTCAATGTATGTGAATTCTTGGAACCCACACAATGTGCCTACCTTTGAAGCGATCGGCGTCTCTATTTCAATGACATTATGGGCGTTCTTAGGATTAGAATCAGCTTGTGCGAATGCAGATGCTGTTGAAAACCCTGAGAAAAACGTACCAATCGCGGTACTTGGTGGTACTTTAGGCGCAGCGGTAATTTATATCGTTTCAACTAACGTGATCGCAGGTATTGTACCTAACCTTGAACTCGCTAACTCAACAGCACCATTTGGTTTAGCCTTTGCTCATATGTTTAATGAAACAATCGGTAAAGTCATCATGGGCTTAATGGTTATGTCTTGCTTCGGTTCATTATTAGGCTGGCAGTTCACTATTGCTCAAGTATTTAAATCTTCAGCGGAAGAAGGTTATTTCCCAGCATTCTTCAAAAAAGTTACCAGTAAAGATGCACCAATCGTTGGTATGGTGACCATTACTGCATTACAAACTTTACTTTCTTTGATGACAATTAGCCCATCATTAAATAAACAATTCAATGTGTTGGTGGACTTAGCGGTAGTAACAAACGTTATTCCATACTTGCTCTCAATGGCAGCACTTGCAGTGTTATTGAAAGCAGAGAATGTTGCGCCACAAAAATATAAAACAACCGTCTTTGTTGCCTTTATTGGTTCACTCTATAGTATCTATGCGCTTTATGCAGCTGGTGAACAAGCGATGTTATATGGTTCAATTGTGACCTTTATCGGTTGGACATTGTATGGTTTTGTTTCTTACAAATTTGACCTTAAAAAATCACAAGCAAATTAAAAAAGAAAAGCCTACATCTTCATGTAGGCCTTTCGAGTTGCAATAAACTTAAAGTATAAAAGCGCGGTTGAGAATTAACTTGTTTTCAACCGCGCTTTTTATTTAGGATAAAACTCTCAGCAATACAGGCTGAAATTCCGTTTGTTGATCGAGTTTTCTGGTGTAACGTTTAACCATGACAAAGGAAAGTGCGGTCAAAATAAAGATTAAAATCGCACGAATGAGTTCATTTTCACTGATATAGTTGGAAAGCAATGTTGCAATCAATAGAGTGAAAAGCGGCACGATATACATTAATAATGCAGAAAATAACATGGATTTTTCTTCTAGGCCGATTTCCACCATTTGGCCTGTACGCAGTGGCGTAATGGTTTCGAGCGTGAAGATATGCTCGCCTCGTTTTCCATTGAGTTCAGACAGGGAAGCTGTTCCACAGGCTTCTCTAGCCGAACAAGCTCCACAGGCGCTTTGTGACTGACATTTCACTTTAGCAAGACCGGTTTCTGCATCATAGCTCATCACAATGGCACTTTCTTTTAGCATCGTGCTTCTCCCATATAAATATCAAAGCGGTGATTTTTGGTTTCACGACTAACATGGGGCGCTTTTTGCGCTAAGAATTCCGCATAATCAGGACGTTTTACCACCACGCGTTTACGGGCTAATTGTAGCGCTGGTGTCAAGAGCTCATCGGCATCCAAATCTGCACCAACCAAATGTTGGAATACGCGCATTTCTTTTTTGACTAGGGCAGATTTTTGTTTGTGCGGATACATTGGATCTAAATACACCACATCGGCACTCTCGGTTTGTGGATTGAGTTCGGTAATATGATGAACGTCCAATAATTGCATATTTTGCTGCATCATTTCGCCTATTTCTGCATCCTGATAGGCACGATTGAGGCCATCCTGCAATAGTAAATATACCACTGGATGACGCTCCACTAAACGCACTTGGCAACCGATAGAAGCTAAAACAAACGCATCTCGACCAAGTCCTGCTGTGGCATCAATCACGCTCGGCAATTCTGCACCCTTAATACCTACAGCTTTGGCAATAGCTTCGCCACGTCCACCACCAAATTTACGACGATGCGCCATCGCACCAGCTACGAAATCTACAAACACATCGCCCAACTTGGGTTCATCCAGTTTGCGTAGGGCTAGGTGAGTTTCAGTTTGCACCAATGCAAGTGGGCTTTCAGTACAATGCTCGATACCAAGAGGGGCGCAAAGTGCGGTCAATTCTGACAATGTTCCCGCTTCGGCAAGCAGTTGAATTTTTATTTTCTCACCAGCCATACGCCGCTTTCCATATGATCTGTGTAAGGGAATTGATCAAACAGCGCCGCTTTTTCAATGCGGTGGGTTTGGCTTAGGGTTTGCAAATTCTCACAAAGGGTATGTGGATTGCAGGAAATATACAAAATACGATCGTAATTCTGTACCAGTTTTACCGTGTCAGGGTCAAGCCCTGCTCGTGGTGGGTCAACAAAAATCGTATTGCATTGATAGGCTTTTAAATCAATGCCTTTTAAGCGATTAAACTCACGTACACCATTCATTGCTTGGGTAAACTCTTCTGCCGACATACGGATAATTTGCAGATTATCTATGCCATTTTCCGCAATGTTAAATTGTGCAGCCGCAACGGATGGCTTGGCAATTTCAGTAGCAAGTACTTTGCGGAAGTTTTGTGCAAGGGCGATAGAAAAATTGCCGTTACCGCAGTACAGCTCTAATAAATCGCCTTGAGAACCTTGAGTGCAATCAATCGCCCATTCCAACATCTTGCAATTTATGACTGCATTTGGCTGAGTGAAGCTGTTTTCTACTTGGCGATAAATATAATTACGCCCTTTCACCGGTAACACTTCATCGACAAAATCCTGCTCTAAACAGATTTTTTGTTTACTCGCACGACCAATTAGCTGCACATCAAAGCCAAGTTGTTGTAATTCACATTTTAGGTTTGCTGCAGCGCTTTGCCATTCTTCCGTGAGTTGCTTGTGGTAAAGCAGGCTTACAATAATTTTATTGCTGAGCGTGCTCAAATAATCAATTTGAAACAGTTTTTTATGTAGCACTTCCTGCATTTTTAACAATGGCAGTAAAGCTTTCATCATGCGATTAATTAGTTCACTGGCAATTGGGAATTCATCCACTCGATAACGCTGCAAGGTGCTTTGATCAAACATGATGTGATAAAAATCGCCTTTATCATGCCAAATACGAAATTCTGCACGCATCCGATAATGGCTAGTCGGCGAATCAAACACGGCTATTTCTGGGGCGTTAAAAGGCTGCAAAAGTGCGGTCAGTTTTTCAGTCTTTTTTTGCAGGAGTTCGGTATATTGGGAAACGGGTAGTTGCATTGATGTTTACGTTTGAATGATAAATATCCCACAGCCCTTGGCAAGCGTGGGATTGAGTAAAAAGCAAAAGGCAAGCTTCTGCCTGCCTTTTAAAATGTATTATTCGCCAGAATAATCTTCGCCGCCAGAAGCCGCTTCGCTCACATCACCTGATAAGGTGTAAACACGTTTTGTTGTGTTAATGCGAGTACGATATTTATTCCAGGTTTTTTCGAAGAAAGTTTCCGGTGCACGTTCACCACGGCAAAAAGCAACAAATTCTTTTTCTTCTTTTGTCGCTGGCTTGCGTTCGCCTGAATCTAATGCTTTAAACGCTTGACCATATTGCTCTAATACTTGGGATTCTTTGATTGTATAATCACCGTGACGGGAAAATCCGCGTGGGTAGTTTTTGTCGTCAAAAAAACGACGAGTAACACTGAAACTAGCAGCCATAATCATCTCTCTTCTTTATATTTAAAAACGGCAAGCATTAAACCAATTTTTTTTTATTTTTGCAATAAACCTTTCACGGTTTCTACATAATCTTTGACGAAATCATCGTAATTTAAGCCTTCAGGGTTTACACGATATTTGCCATTCACATAGAAATCAGGTACGCCATGTACTTTAAACTGCTCAGCCGCATTCACTTGTTTATTCACTAAACCGTTTACAGCAAAGCTATTGATATTGTTATCAAATTGTTCAGCAGTCACGCCGTTATCAATGAAGATTTTACGGATATCGTCCATTGAGGTTAATTTATCTTGTTGTGCGGCTTCAAATAAAGGCGCTTTCACTTTGCTTTCTGCACCAAGCGCCATCGCTAATGCCCATGCACGAGTGAGGTTTTCAGATTGACGACCTAAGAAGTTAACGTGATATTGTTTAAATTCAGTGCCTTTTGGTAAGCTTTCTGCAACTTGTTTTGGAATATGGTATTCCATTTCAAAGGCATAGCAATGCGGGCAGTAGAAAGAGAAAAATTCAATCACTTCAGGCTGTGCAGAAGCGGTTTGGCTCACTTGAATGTATTGTTTGCCTTCTTCTAAATTAGCTGCGAATGCGTTAAATGAAAATAAAGCACCGAGTAAAAATAAAACTTTTTTCATTTGTTTTCCTTATTTAATAATTCCGCGCGCTTTTAACAATGCGGTTTTAAAATCTTCTTCATAATCTTTTTTGATACCTGGAATCGGCTCAAGTTTATCTGTACCGTGCATTTTTAAATGATAAATAATCACTTCATCAGATAATTCTGCTACGGGCTTATCGAAACCTGCTTCATCAGCAATTTTTTGCAAAATTTGTAGCAAGCTAAGATCTGGGTCTTTAGACCAGTAAGGTTGTAAAAGTTCCAAAACTTCATTTAAACGCTTACATTTCATTGCTATTTCCTTTTAAATGGAGAAAAATAAGACTAGATCATACTTCAAATAAGGCAATAAGAAAATATGGAATATACAATAAGTGCGGTTATTTTGGCTGGTGGAAAAGCACGGAGAATGAATGGAGCGGATAAAGGCTTACAGCTTTTAAAAAATAAACCGTTAATTAGCCATGTGATTGAGCGCTTACAACCTCAAGTGATTGATATTTCGATTAATGCTAATCGTCACCATGAGGAATATGCACAATGGGGTTTCCCTGTATTTTCAGATGAATTGCCTGATTTTCAGGGACCGTTGAGTGGTATGCTAACATCACTCGAACAAGCTAAAACAGATTTTGTACTTTTTGTGCCTTGTGATAGCCCATATTTTCCACAAAACTTATTAGAAAAACTAAAAAGTGCGGTTAAAAATGACCGCACTTTAATAGCTTATGCAAAAGATAAAGCGCGTGAACACCCGACATTTTGTTTGATGTCCGTTCAGCTTAAAGAGAAGTTACGCGCTTATTTAAACGAAGGCGAACGTCGTTTATTACAATTTATGAACAAAAATGGCGCGGTTGCTGTCCAATTTGACGAACAAGAAGGCCGATTTGTAAATTTTAATACCTTAGAAGATTTACAATAAATTATTTGTTTAACCTTGAATTTTGTAAAAAATTCTCCATTATTGCAGTGTTTACTTTCTATTTTATTGAGGAACTTTATTATGATGCGAATCCTTTTATTTTTAGCTACTAACTTTGCTGTGATGCTTGTGTTAGGGATTATTTTAAATGTGACCGGTATTGCAGGAAATAGCACAGGTGGCATTTTAATTATGGCGATGCTTTTCGGTTTTGCCGGATCATTGATTTCGTTATTTTTATCAAAAACCATGGCATTGCGTTCTGTGGGTGCGGAAGTAATTACCGAACCACGTAATCAGGCAGAACGCTGGTTGGTAGAAACGGTACGTCGTCAAGCACAACAAGCAGGCATCCCAATGCCAGATGTGGCGATTTACCATTCTAATGATGCGAATGCTTTTGCTACGGGGGCAACTAAAAACAATTCTTTAGTAGCGATTAGTACCGGTTTATTGAACTCCATGACGGAAGAAGAGGCTGAGGCGGTATTGGCTCATGAGGTCTCACACATCGCGAATGGCGATATGGTGACCATGACCTTATTACAAGGCGTATTGAATACCTTTGTGATTTTCTTATCTCGTGTAATTGCTAATGTGGTAGCAAGTTCTCGTAATGGTGATGAAGAAAGCCGTAGTTCAGGCATTTATTTCTTGGTTTCAATGGTGTTAGAAATTGTATTTGGTATTTTAGCGAGTATTATCGCAATGTGGTTCTCACGATATCGCGAATACCGCGCAGATGCCGGTTCTGCGCACCTTGTCGGTAAAGAAAAAATGATTGCGGCATTGCAACGTTTACAACAAATTCATGAGCCACAAGAGATGGAAGGTTCACTTAATGCCTTTATGATTAATGGCAAACGTAGCGAACTCTTTATGAGTCACCCTCCACTTGAAAAACGTATCGAAGCATTACGTAGTTTATAAAAGATAAAAAAAACAAAGGGCTAAATGTAATATTTAGCCCTTTTTATTCATAGATTATTTAATATCCGCTAAGACATTAGTGAGTAATTCCCAGTATGTTTGTACTGTTGAAATTTGGACTTTTTCATCTGGCGAATGCGCATTGCGAATAGTTGGCCCCACAGAAATCATATCAATATTTGGATAATGTTCTTTCAATAAGCCACATTCAAGCCCCGCGTGAATCACTTTAATCTCAGGCTCTTTGTCAAGCACTTCTGCATAATGTTTTTTCATTAATGTCAAAATTGCGGTGTCATTTACTGGTTTCCAACCTGGGTAAGAACCTGAAAATTCAACTGTCGCGCCCGTGAGTTTTGCGAGTGAAGTTAAGGTTTCTTCTACATACTCTTTACCGCTTTCAATCAATGAGCGAATAAGAATAGTACCTTCGATTTTATCTTCAAGGGTTTTTAACACACCAATACTTAACGAGCTTTCCACGACATTTTTAATCACATCGCTATTGCGGATGACACCGTTTGGTAACACATTCAGCAAATTAATCACTTTTTGGGTGCTTTCAAGCGTGAAGGTTTGTTGTGGATTTTCAACTTGCTCAGCGGTTAAGGTTAAGTTCGGCTCAGCGATAGCGAGCTCTTCTTCCAATAAAACTTCAAAATTTTTAACCGCACTTTTTACGCTTTCTACATCATGATTGAAGCAAATGGTTGCAGCCGCTTCACGTGGAATCGCATTACGAATTGAGCCACCACGAATTTCTGCAAGGGCAAAGTGCGGTTGATTTTGTGTAAGTTTTGCTAATAAGCGTGCTAATACTTTAATTGCATTCGCACGTGTGGTGTGAATATCACAACCAGAGTGACCGCCTCGTAAACCTTTTAAGTTAATTTGCAAACTATGGCTGAATGAATTGCTTTCACGGTGAACAGGTAGTTCAACATTAGCATTCACCCCACCAGCACAACCAATATAGATTTCACCGATTTCTTCGGTATCGGTATTAATTAAGATTTCCGATTTTAACCAGTTACGACGAAGGTGTACGGCACCATCCATGCCGGTTTCTTCAGTCATGGTGAGTAACACTTCAAGTGGTGGGTGTGCAATATCGGTACTTTCCAATACCGCTAAGGTAGAGGCTAAACCAATACCGTTATCCGCGCCAAGTGTCGTACCTTGCGCTTTTACCCAATCACCGTCGATATAAGGGCGAATTGGGTCTTGAGCGAAGTTATGTGGATTGCCTTCATTCGCTTGCGGCACCATATCTAAATGTGCTTGTAAGACAACAGGTTGGCTGTTTTCCATCCCGGCTGTAGCCGGTTTACGAATTAATACATTGCCGGCCTCATCACGTTCTGCAAAGAATTGTTTTTCTTTCGCCCAGTTGACAATAAAAGTGGCGAGTGCATCTTCATGATGTGAAGGATGCGGAATCGCACAAATTTGATCAAACCATTTCCAAAGTAATTGCGGTTGTAATGTGGTAATTTCTGACATAATGAACTCCTTTTTTCATTAAAATTTTTGCGGAAATCATAGCATAAAACGCCATTTCAGGTTAAAATTCCGCAATTTTTTTATTTAGCGACAAAGTTTAAGGGATTTGTTATGAGCGAAAAATATGTTGTGACTTGGGATATGTTCCAAATGCATGCCCGCAAATTAGCGGAACGTTTACTTCCTGCCACTCAGTGGAAGGGTATCATCGCAGTAAGCCGTGGTGGTTTATTCCCAGCAGCGGTACTTGCTCGCGAATTAAATATTCGTTTCGTGGAAACCGTGTGTATTGCCAGTTATGATCACGATGAACAAGGTGCATTAAAAGTATTACACCGTGCAAGTGGTGATGGTGAGGGAATGATCGTGGTAGACGATTTAGTGGATACCGGCAACACTGCTCGTGCAATTCGTGAAATGTATCCGAAAGCAAAATTTGTCACAGTATTCGCAAAACCAGCAGGTGCTGAGTTAGTGGATGATTACGTGATTGATATTCCACAAAATACTTGGATTGAACAACCTTGGGATTTAGGTTTAACTTTCGTGCCACCATTGGCAAGAAAATAATCATAAATGTAAGTTGGAAATGCGGGGTTTGGCCTCGCATTTTGTTTTATTGAGCCAATTGCAAAATCCCGTTAGAATTAACCGCACTTTTACTTAACAAGGAATTTGAATGTCAGCCAAACCACGTTTTGTGCATCTTCGTACGCACACTGATTTTTCTATGATTGATGGAATCGCGAAAGTGAAACCATTAGTCAAGGCGTGTGCAGCAGATAACATGGTCGCGTTGGCATTAACAGATTTTACGAATTTTTGCGGTGTGGTGCGTTTTTATGGTGAAACCCTTTCTTCAGGGATTAAACCGATTATTGGTGCAGATGTTCATGTTAAAAGCGAGCTATGCGGTGAGGAATTATTCACCCTCACTTTACTTGCCAAGAACAATGAAGGCTATAAAAACATCACTTTACTGCTTTCAAAAGCCTATCAACGCGGCTATGTGGACTTGCCTTATATCGACCAGGAATGGTTGATTGAACACCGTGAGGGTGTAATTGTTTTATCAGGTGGCACACAAGGCGATATCGCAAAAAAACTCCTTAAAGAAAATAGCTCTGAAGCGGAAAGTGCGGCCAGTTTTTATCAAGAATTTTTTCCTGACCATTTTTACCTTTCGCTGTCTAGAACGGGTCGTCCGGATGAAGAGCGTTATATTCAAGCCGCATTAAAATTGGCTGAGGAACATGATTTACCGCTTGTTGCAACCAACGATGTTGTCTTTCTCGCACCTAATGATTTTGAGGCACACGAAATTCGAGTTGCTATTCATGATGGCTATACCCTTGACGATCCGAAACGTCCAAAACGTTATACTGAGCAACAATATTTCCGCTCAGAAGAAGAGATGTGCGACTTATTTGCGGACATTCCTTCTGCACTTGAAAATACGGTATTAATAGCGCAACGCTGTAATGTGACTTTGCGTTTGGGGCAATATTTCCTCCCTCAATTTCCAACTGGTGAATTGAGTACGGAAGATTATTTGGTGATGAAAGCCAAAGAAGGCTTGGAAGAGCGTTTGGCGTTTTTATTCCCTGATGAAAAAGTGCGGGCAGAAAGACGACCAGAATATGATGAGCGCCTTCAAGTCGAACTCGATGTGATCAACCAAATGGGTTTCCCGGGTTACTTCTTAATCGTTATGGAGTTTATCCAATGGTCAAAAGACAATGATATTCCAGTAGGGCCGGGACGTGGTTCGGGTGCGGGTTCATTGGTGGCTTATGCACTAAAAATCACCGATTTGGATCCCCTTGAATTCGATCTTCTTTTTGAGCGTTTCCTCAACCCAGAACGTGTTTCCATGCCTGATTTCGACGTGGATTTTTGTATGGATGGACGCGATCGCGTTATCGATCATGTGGCAGACACCTATGGTCGTGGTGCGGTATCACAAATTATTACTTTCGGTACCATGGCAGCGAAAGCAGTAATTCGAGATGTAGGTCGCGTATTAGGGCATCCTTATGGCTTTGTGGATCGTATTTCGAAAATGATTCCACCTGATCCCGGCATGACTTTAGACAAGGCTTTTGAGGCTGAACCACAGTTACAAGTGGCATATGATTCAGATGAAGAAGTCAAAGCCCTAATTGATATGGCACGTAAGCTAGAAGGGGTCACGAGAAATGCGGGTAAACACGCAGGTGGCGTGGTGATTTCCCCTTCTTTGATTACAGATTTTGCACCACTTTATTGTGACAATGAGGGGCTTCATCCTGTTACTCACTTTGACAAAAATGACGTGGAATATGCAGGTTTAGTGAAGTTTGACTTCTTAGGTTTGCGTACACTCACCATTATCAAATGGGCGTTGGATATGATTAACGCTCGCCTTGCTCGTGAAGGCAAACCGCCAGTCGATATTGCTGCTATTCCATTGGATGATCCCGAATCCTTTGAGTTGCTGAAACGGTCTGAAACGACCGCCGTATTCCAGTTGGAATCGCGCGGGATGAAAGATTTGATTAAACGCTTACAGCCAGACTGTTTTGAAGATATTATCGCGTTGGTGGCATTATTCCGACCAGGCCCATTACAATCGGGCATGGTGGATAACTTTATTGACCGTAAACATGGTCGAGAAGAAGTGTCTTATCCTGATGCAAATTACCAACATGAAAGCCTTAAACCGATTTTAGAGCCAACTTACGGTATTATTTTGTACCAAGAGCAAGTTATGCAGATTGCTCAGGTGCTAGCAGGTTATACTCTTGGTGGTGCAGACTTATTACGTCGTGCGATGGGTAAGAAAAAGCCAGAAGAAATGGCGAAACAGCGCTCAGTGTTTAAAGAAGGCGCTGAAAAAAATGGTGTTGATGGCGAGCTTTCCATGAAGATTTTTGACTTGGTGGAAAAATTTGCCGGCTATGGTTTCAATAAATCACACTCGGCTGCCTATGCGTTAGTATCTTATCAAACCCTTTGGCTGAAAACCCATTTCCCTGCTGAGTTTATGGCTGCAGTAATGACCTCGGAAATGGATAATACAGATAAAATTGTTGGCTTGTACGATGAATGTTTACGTATGGGCTTAAAAGTCACCCCACCAGATATCAATGTAGGGAAACATCATTTCAGCGTGAATGAAAATGGTGAAATTGTTTACGGTATTGGCGCCATTAAAGGTGTGGGTGAAGGTCCGATTGATGCACTGATTACCGCTCGCAATGAAGGTGGGATTTTCAGAGACTTATTTGATTTATGTGCTCGCGTTGATTTGAAAAAAATTAACCGTCGTACCTTTGAAAGTCTGATCATGTCGGGCGCATTTGATAAGCTAGGACCACACCGTGCGGCGTTGTCTAAGAATCTCGAAGATGCACTCAAAGCTTCAGATCAGCATGCAAAAGATGAGGCCATGGGGCAAGCCGATATGTTCGGAGTGCTGACAGAAACACATGAAGAAGTGGAAAATGCTTATGCCCACACGCCACCTTATACAGAAAAACAAATTTTAGATGGTGAACGTGAAACTCTAGGCTTGTATTTAAGTAGCCATCCGGTGAGCCGTTATTTGAAAGAGCTTTCTCATTACAGCTCTACACGATTAAAAGATCTTACGCCAAATCGCCGTGGGCAAATTAGTACGGCAGCCGGTTTGCTAGTCTCAACTCGCTTCGCAACAACGAAAAAAGGTAATCGCATCGGTATTGCAACCATTGATGATCGCTCTGGGCGTTTAGACCTGACCTTATTTGGGGAAAGCTTAGACCAATTTGGTGAGAAACTGCAAAAAGACACGGTTGTAGTGGTATCTGGCCAGGTGAGTTTTGATGATTTTTCAGGCGGATTAAAAATGTCGGTACGGGATTTGATGACTTTGGATGAGGCGCGTTCCCGTTATGCAAAATCTTTGGCTATCAGTTTGTCTGAGGAGCAGATTAGCCTAAGTTTTATTAAGAAACTGAAAGAAATGTTAGAACCGGTTAGTGGCGGCACTTTACCAATTAACGTATATTATCAAAGCGCAAAAGGTCGTGCGTTATTGCGTTTAGGGATTCAATGGTCGATTACGCCAACGGATGACATTCTAACAGAATTGGTGAATTTGCTCGGTGAAAATGCAGTAGAGCTAGAATTCGGTTAATATTCCAGTAAAAGTGCGGTCAAAAAATCCGTGTTTTTTAACTGCACTTTAAGCGGTATAAATAAAGCGAGAGATAAAATGGAAAAAATCATTATTGATGCAGACAGATTTTTACGCACCATTTCACGTATTTCCCATGAAATTATTGAAAAGCACCAAGATTTCAATAATGTGATTTTAGTTGGGGTGAAACGTCGTGGTGCCGAAATTGCTGAATTGATTCAACGTCGCATTGAAGAGTTGAATGCTGTAAGTCTTCCAATGATGGAATTGGATATCACGTTTTACCGTGATGACTTAGAGTATGTTGAACCTGAAAATCCAACGCCTGTGTATAGCGGTGCCTCCAGTTATATGAATATTCAGGGTAAAGAAGTCATTTTGATTGATGATGTATTATTCACTGGAAGAACCATTCGTGCTGCGATGGATGCGTTAACAGATTTTGGACGAGCAGCTAAAATTGAATTGGTCATCTTTGTAGATCGTGGACATCGTGAATTACCAATTCGGGCAGACTATGTAGGTAAAAATGTGCCGACTTCCCGTGATGAACAAGTTCAGGTGCGTACATTAAAATATGATGGTTGTTATGAAGTGGCATTATTGCCTAAATAACGATCAGCCTATTGTGAACCTTTGATAAAATTGATAATCTAACGAGCATTATCCTATTATTTTTTAAGATAACTAAAATGAAAAAATCAATGTTAAAATCTTTTTTATTTGCCATGATCGGTCTGTTTACTTTTTCTCAAGTACAAGCAGAAGAACGTGTAGTGGCGACTGTAAATGGTACCCCAATTTTACAAAGCCAAGTGAATGCTGTGATGGGCAAAAAAGGTAGCCAACGTGCTGCGCTAGATAAAATTATTGACGACATGCTAACAGAGAAGGCCATCAAAGAATCCGGTGTAAAAGTCAACCAAGCAGAAGTAAACCGTATCGTAGAAGATATTGCAGCGAAAAATGGTTTAACTTATGGTCAATTCTTAGATGCGTTGGATTATCAAGGTATTTCCTTAAATGCATTTAAACAACAAATTTCTCGCCAAATGTTAATGGCGGGCGTGCGTAATCATGCCATTCAAAACAGCGTAGATGTCACTCGTGAGCAAGTGGAGGCATTGGGTAAACAAATGCTTGATGAAGCGAAAGCAAAAGGTACGGCGCAAAAAGTGATGGGTAAAGAGTATGAAGTTCGTCATATTTTATTAAAATTAAATCCACTATTGGACGATGCACAAGCAAAAGCAGAATTAGAGCGTATTCGTAGCGAGATTATTTCGGGCAAAATGACATTTGCTGATGCGGCATTAAAATACTCTAAAGATTATTTATCAGGTGCGAATGGTGGAAGTTTAGGCTATGCTTTCCCTGAAGCTTATGTAGGTCCATTTGCAAAAATGGTTGAAACAACCCCACAAGGTACTGTTTCTGCTCCATTTAAATCTGAATTTGGTTGGCATATTCTCGAAGTAACCGGTAGTCGTGATGGTGATAAAACAGAAGATGCCTATCGTCAAAAAGCTTACGAACAAATCGTGAATAGCCAATTACAAGATGCAACCAAAGACTGGGTAAAAGCATTACGTAAAAATGCTGATATTCAATATTTCGATAAATAACAGAAACCGTTAGAATAAGGGGGCATTTTGCCCCTTTTGTCGTTTTTATAAATTGAGTGATACATGAAAAAATTTTTTATCTTTTTACTGATTCTTCTGCTAATTCTTGGCGGCGTTGGTTTTTGGGGTTATCAAAAACTAACAAGTTTTGTTCATACGCCAGTGAATGTCACACAAGATCAATTGCTTACGATTGAGCGAGGAACCACTGGCAGTAAACTTGCAGCTTTATTAGAGCAAGAAAATATTCTTGAGCATGCAGATTTATTGCCTTGGTTATTGAAATTACAACCCCAGCTAAACAAAGTGAAAGCGGGGACTTATTCTTTAACGGGCGTGAAAACGTTGCAAGATTTATTGGATATGATTAATTCCGGCAAGGAAGCACAATTTAGTGTGAAGTTTATTGAAGGTAAAACGTTCAAGGAATGGCGTAAAAACCTTGAAAACGCACCACACTTAAAACAAACCTTGCAAGGTAAAACGGATAAAGAGATCATGGCGTTATTGGATATTCCAGCCGTTGCAAAAGCCGTTTACGAATGGAATAACATGGAGGGGTGGTTGTATCCGGATACCTATAATTACACGCCTAACTCGACGGATCTTGAATTATTAAAACGTTCAGCTACTCGCTTACAAAAAGCCTTGGATAAAGCTTGGAATGAACGTGATGAAAATCTCCCATTAGCGGATCCATATCAGATGCTCATTTTGGCTTCTATCGTAGAGAAAGAAACAGGAATTGCGGCGGAGCGACCACAAGTGGCTTCCGTATTTATTAATCGTTTAAAAGCCAATATGAAACTGCAAACTGACCCAACCGTGATTTATGGAATGGGTGAGAGTTACACCGGTAATATTCGTAAGAAAGATTTGGAAACGATAACCCCATACAATACCTATATGATTGAAGGTTTACCGCCGACACCAATTGCCATGGTGAGTGAGAGCGCTTTGCAGGCGGTGGCTCATCCAGCAAAAACAGACTTTTATTATTTTGTTGCAGATGGAAGTGGCGGTCACAAATTTACTCGTAATCTGAACGAGCATAATAAAGCGGTGCAAGAATATTTACGTTGGTATCGTAACCAACAAAAAGGAGCCAACTAATGCAAGGCAAATTTATCGTCATTGAAGGGCTGGAAGGTGCAGGTAAAAGTACCGCCATGCAAACGGTGGTGGATACATTAAAATCTCTTGGTGTAAATGATATCGTGTTTACTCGTGAGCCAGGTGGTACACCGTTAGCGGAGAAATTACGCCATTTAATCAAGCATGAAACAGAAGAACCTGTTACGGATAAAGCAGAATTATTAATGCTTTATGCGGCACGAATTCAATTGGTAGAAAATGTGATTAAGCCAGCATTGGCAGAAGGAAAAATTGTGCTTGGCGATCGTCACGATATGTCTTCGCAGGCCTATCAAGGTGGTGGGCGTCAGTTTGACCAAACGCTGATGGCAAATTTAAAAAATATGGTATTAGGCGATTTTGAGCCTGATTTTGTGCTGTATTTAGACATTGATCCTGCAGAAGGGCTTGCTCGTGCTAGAGGTCGTGGTGAATTAGATCGTATAGAACAACAAGGACTCGATTTCTTCCATCGTACCCGCCAACGTTATTTGGAATTGGTACAGAACAATCCGAAAGCCGCCATTATTAATGCGGGCCAGCCTTTGGCGCAAGTACAAGCAGACATACAAAGTGCGGTCAAAAATTGGTGGGTTTCACAAACAAGATGAGCGAACTTTATCCTTGGGTAGTGCCTACTTATCACAAAATTAGCCAAACTTTTAGCGAAGGTTTGGGGCATCATGCGTTGTTAATTAAAGCCGATCAAGGGCTAGGGGAAGAACGTTTATTTGATGCTTTGACAAAACGCATTATGTGTCAAACGCCAGATAATGTAGCTTGTGGTCATTGTCATGCTTGCCACTTAATGGCTGCGCAAAGTCACCCAGATTTTCATGTTTTAGCCTCTCAAGAAGGCAAAGACATTGGCGTTGATCAGGTACGGGCGATTAATGAAGTTGTTAGCCAACACGCACAACAAAACGGCAATAAATTAGTGTATATTCAAGATGCAGAACGTCTTACGGAAGCGGCAGCGAATGCGTTGCTCAAAACTTTGGAAGAGCCGCGTCCGAATACGTATTTCTTATTACAAACAGAACCCTCATCTTCATTGTTAGCGACTATTTACAGCCGTTGCCAAGTGTGGAATGTGCCTTTGCCAACAGAGGCGGAAGCCCTAAATTGGCTTTCTTCTCAATTTCAGGCAGAAACATCAGAATTATTGACCGCACTTGCGATGAATTTGGGGCGTCCGCTGTCAGCATTAGAAACACTCCAGCAAGGATTAATTGAACAACGGAAGAATTTCCTACGCCAATTTTGGTTGTTTTATCGTCGTCGTTCGCCTTTGGAAATTTTGCCTTTCTTTGAAAAAGAACGGACTGTACACCAAGTGGATTGGATTTTAGCGTTTTTAAGCGATGCTATTAAATACAAACTCGAAATTCAGAGTGGCTGGCAAACACTTGATCTTAAAACGGGGGTAACTCAATTTGCAGACGAGCAAACTGCGCTTGGGTTATTAACCGCAAATAAAATTATGCAAAAAGTACGCTCGGATTTACTCACTATCAATGGCGTTAATACAGAATTAATGTTACTAGATGGTTTGACGAAGTTAATTACCGACGTATTTAAGGACTAAATAAATTATGTTTATCGTAGATTCCCATTGCCATTTAGATGCATTGGATTATGAAAGTTTACACAAAGATATTGCTGATGTGGTAGCCAAAGCCAACGCACGAGATGTGAAGCACTTATTGGCGATTGGCGTAACATTAAGCCGTTTTGAAAAAGCTTACCCTAAGTTAGCGAAATTCTCAAATGTGTCTTTGGCTTGTGGTGTGCATCCACTAGATCTTGAAGAAGAACCTTATGATGCCGAGCGTTTATTACGTTTATCCCAAGATAAAAAAGTGATTGCAATTGGTGAAATTGGTTTGGATTATTATTACAGCGCAGATAATAAGGCATTACAGCAAACGGTTTTTGCTGATCAAATCAGAATTGCTAATGAAGTGGATAAACCCGTGATTATTCATACTCGTTCAGCACCAGAAGATACTATTGCTATGCTACGTGAGAACCATGCAGAAAAATGCGGCGGATTAATTCATTGTTTTACGGAAACCCTAGATTTTGCGAAAAAGGCGCTTGATTTAGGTTTTTATATTTCTTGTTCGGGCATTATTACCTTTAAAAATGCGGAAAGTATCCGCGAAGCTATTCGTTATGTGCCGGCAGATCGTTTGTTGGTTGAAACAGATTCCCCTTATTTAGCGCCGGTGCCTTATCGTGGCAAAGAGAACCAGCCTGCTTATACACGTGAAGTTTGCGAGTATGTGGCGACGTTAAAAGGGCTATCAGTAGAAGAATTTGCGCAAATTAGTACACAAAACTTCGAGCGTTTATTTAAAATTAATGTACAATAAATCATCGATTTAAATGAGAGAGTTTTATGCGTAAGTTTTTTAAGTACTTTTTATTTTTAGTGGTCTTTGTTTTCCACGGCTTTATGTTCGCTGTGGTGGACTACGTTTTCCCACACTATGATGTGACACGAGTAACGGGTGTGGAAGTGAAACGTGTGGATAAAGATGGCCCGATTACAAAATCGAATCCGGCTGATGGTCCAACGCGCGATGTGTATTTCATCAATACACAAAATGATGATGGCAAAATCATGGTGTATCGTAATGAAGATACCCGTTGGAGTTTTCCATTTTATTTTAAATTTGGTTCAGCTAATTTACAGGCTCAAGCTCAGGCTTTCGGCAATGAAAATAAATTAGTACAAATCAAATATTATGGTTGGCGAATGACGATGTTTGATGAATATCGTAATGCCGTTTCGGTGAAAGAAATTAGCGGTGATATTACACCAAGCCATCCAATTTTATCTTGGGTATTCTATGCATTCCTATTAGTTACCCTTTTCCTTTCAGTACAATTTGTGCGCGGCTGGTTTGACAGCGAAAATTAGCGTTTCTTAAATAGGGCGTCATAGAACGCCCTCACAATTTAATAATAACATTTCAAACCTAAAAACTAGCGGTAAATTGACCGCACTTTAAAACCAATAAAGAGAACATTATGAGCTTATCTGCAGCGATCTTTATTTTAATCGTATTAATTATTGTCAGTGCAATCTTGTCATCAGCTGAGATTTCTCTTGCGGGTGCGAGACGCATTAAATTACAAACGTTGGCTAATGAAGGTAATATCCAAGCGGAGAAAGTCTTAAAGTTACAGGAGCAGCCAGGACGTTTTATTACTGTGGTCCAAATTGGACTCAATATGGTCGCTGTACTTGGAGGGGTGATTGGTGAGGCAACAATTAGTCTTCACTTACAGAGTTTTTTACATGAATACACCAAGGCAGAATGGGTTGAGCCAGCCTCCTCTTGGATTGCTTTCTTCATGGTAACAACAACATTTGTTTTATTAGCCGATTTAATTCCGAAACGTCTCGCATTGATTAATCCTGAAGGTGTGGCTTTACGGACTATTGGCATTATGCAAGTCTTCATTTTCTTCTTAAAACCTATTGTATGGTTTTTTGATGGTCTTTCTAATATCTTCTTTCATTTAATGGGGATATCCACTAAGCGTGAAGATAATATGACACCAGAGGATATCGTGGCAATAGTGGAAGCTGGGGCTGAAGCGGGGGTGTTAAAAACACAAGAGCATTATTTAATTGAGAATATCTTTGATATGCAAGAGCGGACAGTCTCTTCCACGATGACAACCCGTGAAAATATCGTGTTTTTAGACCGCACTTTCTCCCGTCAGGAAGTGTTGAATACCTTATCAGCAGACTCTCATTCTAAATTAGTGATTTGTGATAATGGTTTGGATAAGATCTTAGGTTATGTGGAATCTCATACTTTATTAACACTCTATCTTCAACAGGAAGTAGTGGATTTAACCGATAGCCGTTTATTGCGTAAAGCGTTATTTATTCCAGACACGCTTTCGTTATACGAGGTATTGGAGTTATTTAAATCTACGGGTGAAGATTTTGCCATTATCGTCAATGAATATGCACTTGTGATGGGTTTAATTACCTTGAACGATGTGATGAGTATTGTGATGGGCGAATTGGTTTCCAACGAAGAAGAGCAAATCGTCAGTCGCGATGAAAACTCTTGGTTGATTGATGGTGCAACGCCGCTCGAAGATGTTATGCGTGCTTTAGATATTGAATCTTTCCCTGATTCAGAAAATTACGAAACTATCAGTGGCTTTATGATGTATATGTTACGCAAAATCCCGAAAAAAACCGATTTTGTGTTATACGATAAATATAAATTTGAAGTTATTGATACTGAAAACTTCAAAATTGATCAAATTTTAGTTTCTATTGTCAAAGACAGCAGTGTAAGCAAAGAGTCGGCGTAGTACTAGGCGTCGCCTTGCTTAATCCCTCATTCTAAGTATAATTAACAGCAGTTTTAACTGCTTATAATAAGGAAAATTTAATGTTTAAAAAAATCTCGGTATTCTTTGTAGCAATAATGCTTGCAGGTTGTTCTTCAATTTCAGATATAACCTCTTACATTCCGTTTATGGGTAAAGACAAAAAGGTCATTGATTTAGATAAAGATAAAATCGATCAAAAATCTTATGCGGCAGCTTATGAAGCCACTGTGGCAACGTATAAAGATCGTGTAACAAAAAATTTCTTTGTGGATAATTTTGCAAGTGGTGCAAATGACTGGTATCTCGGTCGTATTGTTGTACCAATCAAACAAATTCAAGATAAACTCTACACGGGTGGTCATGACTCTGATGTGTATGCTTACTACAGTGGTGTGTTGCATGCAGAAGCATTACAAACCAACTTCAGCCGCTTAAGCGCGAATTGTTGGCAAAAAGTGGATTCACCAAGTGTGACACAAGGGATCTACGATGCAATGCGTGATTTGCAAAAAGGCAAAGAGCGCGGTGAAAATGACGCTTACATTTCCCAAGGTAGCGAAATGCTACTCAAAGCCTGTACCGGCCAATAATCAATTTGAGCTGTTGATGAGCGATCTCATCAGCAGCTTTTCTTTTTTTAAATCATCAATGTGAAGGAGCAAGAATGTTAGAACTTTCGGAAAGCAACATTCATTTAAATGCTACAGCAACAAATAAGCTGCAAGCTATTGAAATGGCTGCAAGTGCGTTAGAGCAAGCTGGCAAGGTTGAACAAGGTTATTTGCAAGGCATGCTTGGACGTGAACAACAAACCTCCACTTTTTTAGGCAATGGGATTGCGATTCCACACGGTACATTAGAAACCCGTTCAATGGTGAAAAAAACTGGTGTACAAGTTTTCCAATTTCCACAAGGTATTGAGTGGGGAGAAGGCAATATTGCTTATGTTGTGATTGGTATTGCTGCCCGTTCTGATGAGCATCTTGCTTTACTTCGTCAATTAACGCATGTTTTAGGTGATGAAGACACCGCAGCACAGTTGGCGACATTAACAGATATTGAAAAATTTCGTGCGATTTTGTTAGGTGAAAGCGATGCTTTTAGCATTACTGAAGAAACATTAAGTTTAGATATTGAAACACAAAGTTTGCTCACCCTTACCGCCATCAATGCAGGTAAATTACAACAGCAAAGTGCGGTTGAAAATAGCTTTGTTTCTGAAGTGGTATCCAATTCTGCTCTGCCACTAGGTAAAGGTTTATGGGTTACAGATGCCGTATCAGGTAATGTGAAAAATGCGTTGGCATTCAGTCGTGCGAAAACCATTTTTAATCATAATGGCAAAGCGGTGAAAGGCGTGTTGACGATTTCGGCGGTTAACGATCAAATTAATGAGACATTAGCGCGTTTATTAGATGATGAAGTCCAAAATATTTTATTAAGTGGTAATACGCAGCAAATTTTGACCGCACTTAATGGCGGTAAAGTGCCAGTTTCATCAGCTGCTCAATCTGAAGACCAAATCGCGACAGGTGCAGTGATTGGTATCTTTACTATTCGTAATGAACATGGTTTGCACGCTCGCCCAAGTGCGGAGCTCGTCAATGAAGTGAAAAAATTCACCTCCAAGATTACGGTACAAAATCTTACTCGAGAAACCGCACCAGTTAGTGCAAAAAGTTTAATGAAAATCGTGGCATTGGGTGTGACTCAAGGTCATCGCTTACGTTTTGTTGCGGAAGGTGATGATGCGAAACAAGCCATTGAAGCCTTAGGTAAGATTATTGCGAGTGGGCTTGGCGAAAGCGTATCTGCCGTACCACCGGCTGAACCAGATACCATTGAAGTAAGCAGCGACCATGCACCACAAATTCATGAAGAAAACACGGGCTTACCAGCCGATGCTATTGAAGCCGTGTTTATGATTCGTAATGAACACGGTTTACACGCTCGTCCAAGTGCGGTGCTTGTTAATGAAGTGAAAAAATATAATGCGTCTGTTGCAGTACAAAACTTAGATCGTGACACCCAATTAGTCAGTGCAAAAAGTTTGATGAAAATTGTGGCGCTCGGTGTCGTGAAAGGTCATCGCCTACGTTTCGTCGCGAGCGGTGAAGAAGCTCAACAAGCGATTGACGGTATTGGTGCAGTCATTGAAAGTGGTTTAGGCGAAGGTAGGGGGTAAGTGATGGCAAAAGTAGCAACAATTACCTTAAACGCCGCTTATGATTTAGTTGGGCGTTTGCCTCGTATTGAAATCGGCGAAGTGAACACCGTTGAAACGCTCGGTATTTTCCCTGCAGGCAAAGGCATCAATGTCGCTAAAGTGTTAAAAGATTTGGGCGTAGAGGTGGCCGTTGGTGGTTTCTTAGGGGAAGATAACGTCGGTGATTTTGAAACCTTATTTAAAAAACAGGGATTGGAAGACAAATTCCATCGTGTTGCAGGCAAAACTCGCATTAACGTAAAAATTACGGAGACCGAAGCAGATGTAACAGATTTAAATTTCTTAGGTTATCAAATCACTCCGGAAGCTTGGCAGCAATTTACAGCAGATTCATTAGCGTATTGCCAAAACTTTGATATTGTTGCGGTATGTGGCAGTTTACCGCGTGGTGTGAGTCCTGAATTGTTTGCGGATTGGCTTAATCAGTTGCATCAAGCTTGTGTGAAAGTCGTATTAGATAGCAGTAATGCCGCACTCACGGCTGGTTTGAAAGCGCATCCTTGGTTGGTGAAACCAAATCATCGCGAATTAGAAGCATGGATTGGTCATCCGTTAAATTCTCTTGATGAAATTATTGCAGCGGCTAAAAAACTTAAAGCCGAAGGCATTGCTAATGTGATTATTTCGATGGGGGCAGACGGTTCTTTATGGCTGAGTGAACAGGCTGTGATTCAAGCTCAACCACCTAAATGTGAAAACGTAGTGAGCACCGTAGGCGCAGGTGATTCTATGGTAGCTGGCTTAATTTATGGTATCGAAAAAGGCCTGTCTCAAGCGAAAACCTTAGCGTTTGCAAGTGCTGTTTCTGCCTTTGCCGTTTCACAAAGTAATGTGGGCGTGAGCGATATCGCCTTGCTTGAGCCAATTCTGGCGAATGTCAAAATTTCTGTGATTGAAGGATAATGTAATGAATTTCTTTTTTACTCAATCTCCGCAAATTGGTGCGGCAAAAGCCTATTTACTTCGCCAAGCATTGAGCGAGGTAGCGAAAAAAGCCAATCATACTGTGGTTGAACAAGCCAAAGAGGCGGATTTAGTGATTGTTTTCGGATCTAGTTTGCCAAACTCTGCTGAACTTGTGGGCAAAAAAGTCTTTTTAGCCAATGAAGATGCGGCAATTGCTTCACCTGAAGTCACGCTGACGAATGCACTTAATCAAGCAGTGGACTATGTTCAACCGACTCAAAGTGCGGTTGGATTTGTCGGCGTTTCTGGTGTAAAAAATATCGTCGCGGTTACAGCTTGCCCAACGGGTGTTGCGCATACCTTTATGTCTGCTGAAGCCATTGAAACCTATGCAAAAAAACAAGGGTGGCAGGTAAAAGTAGAAACGCGTGGCCAAGTAGGCGCAGGTAATGAAATTACCCCTGAAGAAGTCGCTGCGGCAGATTTAGTCTTTGTTGCGGCCGATATTGATGTGCCGTTAGATAAATTCCAAGGTAAACCGATGTATCGTACTTCTACCGGTTTAGCGTTAAAGAAAACGGCACAGGAATTCGACAAGGCATTTAAAGAAGCAAAAATTTACGAAGGTGGCGCAGCAAAATCTTCTGCTAAATCAGAAGAAAGCAGCGAGAAAAAAGGCGTCTATAAACATTTGATGACAGGTGTATCGCACATGTTGCCATTGGTGGTTGCAGGTGGCTTATTAATCGCAATTTCCTTTATGTTTGGTATCGAAGCCTTCAAAGATGAAACAATTTTCCATGGTATTCCAAAAGCCTTAATGGATATCGGTGGCGGTGCAGCATTCCATCTGATGATTGCAGTATTTGCCGGCTATGTAGCCTTTTCTATTGCAGACCGTCCGGGGCTTGCGGTAGGTCTTATTGGCGGTATGTTAGCCACCACGGCGGGTGCTGGGATTTTAGGTGGGATTATCGCCGGTTTCTTAGCGGGTTATGTGGTGAAAGGATTAAATGCAACCATTAAATTGCCGGCAAGTTTAACCTCCTTAAAACCGATTCTAATTCTCCCGCTCTTTGGTACCTTGATTGTTGGTCTTGCCATGATTTATGTGATTAACCCACCGGTTTCACAAATTATGACCACCTTAAGCGATTGGTTAAAATCCATGGGCGAGGTCAATGCGATGGTATTGGGTGCGATTATCGGTGCTATGATGTGTATTGATATGGGCGGTCCAGTAAATAAAGCAGCTTATACGTTCTCCGTGGGAATGTTAGCCTCTCAAGTTCATACCCCAATGGCTGCCGCTATGGCTGCCGGTATGGTGCCGCCAATTGGGATGGCGATTGCAACTTGGATTGCTCGCAGTAAATTTACCAGTAATCAACGTGATGCAGGTAAAGCTTCTTTTGTCTTAGGCTTATGCTTTATCTCTGAAGGGGCGTTACCGTTTGTGGCTGCCGATCCATTGCGTGTGATTATTAGCTCGGTGATCGGTGGTGCAACTGCGGGTGCGATTTCAATGGCATTAAATATTTCTCTGCAAGCACCACATGGTGGTTTATTTGTGATTCCGTTTGTCTCTGAACCATTACTCTACTTAGGTGCAATTGCAACAGGGGCATTATTAACCGGCGTGGTTTATGCGGTGATTAAGCCGAAGGCGACAGAATAATTGACTCTTTGATTAAAAAGTGCGGTAATTTTTAACCGCACTTTTCATTTATCAGGTATAATTACAATGATTTAGGGAGAAATTATGGATAAATACAATAAACTCCGCATTGAATGGGATTGTCGTCGAGGTATGCTTGAGCTGGATAAAATCATCATGCCTTTTTATAAAGCGCATTTTGACCAACTGACTGACGACAAAAAAGATATTTTTATTCGTTTACTTGCCGCCACGGATTTACAACTTTTTTCGTGGTTTTTTAATGGCAGTCAATCAGACGATGCCGAAGTGCAAGCGATGGTTGAATATATCCAAGATGTGCAGAAAACGAATATCCGTTAATTTTTTTGAAATTTTTTATACATAAGGAACTTTTCAATTTTAACTCTGTCTGATAAAGCAACAATAGCTTGCTGTCTTGAATATATGAAGGCGTGTTAGACGTAGCATAGGAGATATATGGCTGAACAGCTAACAGATCAGGCTTTGGTAGAAAGAGTGCAGCAAGGCGATAAAAAAGCCTTTAATTTATTGGTTTCTCGTTATCAAAATAAAGTGGCCGGACTTTTAACCCGCTACATTTCTCATAACGATATTCCCGATGTTGTACAAGAATCCTTTATTAAGGCCTATCGTTCCATTGAATCCTTTCGGGGCGATAGTGCATTCTACACTTGGCTATATCGAATTGCCGTTAATACGGCAAAGAATTACTTAACGGCACAGGGGCGCCGTCCACCGAGCGAAGATATTTTGGCTGAAGATGCCGAAAGCTACGATGTGGGAACCCATCTACGTGATGTAGATACCCCTGAAAATGAAATGTTATCTAGCGAATTAGAAAAAGTGGTGTTTGATACTATTCACAGTTTGCCAGAAGATTTAAGAACTGCGATTACCTTGCGTGAGCTTGAAGGGTTAAGCTACGAAGAAATCGCAGAAATAATGGATTGTCCAGTAGGCACTGTACGTTCTCGCATTTTCCGTGCTCGGGAAGTGATTGAGAACAAAATACAACCGCTTATGCAACGTTAAAATAAAGTCGGAGTTTATAAAATGCAAAAAGAGTTACTTTCAGCCTATATGGATGGAGAAGAAGTCAGTGCCGAGTTGACGAAACAACTCTGTCAGGATAAAGATTCACAAGAATCTTGGGCTGCATATCACACAGTAAGATCGGTTATGCGTAAAGAGTCACCAGTGTTATTAGGTGCTGACTTTACGGCGAAAATGGCGGACTTAATTGAATTAGAAGAAGTAAAACACGTAGAGATTACTGTTTCTCAACCAACACCAGAAGAAGCTGATAGCTTGCCATTCGTGCAAAAATTAAAAGCATTCTTTGCACCAATGACACAAATTGCGGTGGCTGCAGGTGTGTGTTTGGTAGCAGTAGTAGGTGTGCAATCATTTAATACGAAAAGCACCTCGGTTACACCTGAAAACCCAGTTTTACAAACTTTACCATTTAACAATTCTGTTCAAGAAGTAAGTTACAACGCTCCGACCAAAGATGTAGCCACTTCGGAACAGGTTGAGCAAAAAAATCGCCGTATTGGTACGATGTTGCAAAACTATGAATTACAGCGTCGTATGCATGCAGATAGCTTAAATGTGGGTAGCAACCAAGCGAAATAATTACAGCAATTAATCGATAATTCACCACCTTAGGCGTGGTGAATTTTTTTATGGATCAATTGATTTATTTATGAAAAAAACGTCTCTCAAATTAACCGCACTTTTAGGCTTATTCTTATTGCCTTTTACAGCATTTGCAGAAGAGCCAATCCAGTCATTAAATAAAATGTCGCAAGCCATGCGAGATTTAAATTATGAGCTTGCTTTTGTGCAAACTACGCCAACAAATATGGATTCATTCCGTTATCGTCATATTAAGCAAGGGCAAAAAGTGTATGCGCAGTTGGTGACATTAGATGGTGAACAGCAAGAAATCATCCAGCGCGGTAATTTAGTCAGCTATTTCCAGCCGGATTCACGTGCTTTCACGATTAATAGTGGTGAGATTGTGGATGCGCTTCCGGCAGTGATTCGTACTGATTTTAGCAAGCTGAGTCAGAATTATGATTTTATTAAACTTGGAAAAGACCGAATTGCAGGCCGATTCGTCGATACCATTCGTATTGTGCCAAAAGATGATTTTCGCTATCAATATCTCGTTTTCTTAGATGAAGAAAATGGTTTGTTATTGCGTGGTGATATGCTTGATCGAGAAGGCAAGTTACTTGATCAGTTCCGTGTCGTGACGTTATATATCGATGATCGTCTACGTGGTTTGACAGATTACCTTAATAAGGTGTCAGTGCCGCCACTTTTAAATGAAAGCAAACAAGAATCATCTCTTGCAGTCAATTGGAAAACGGATTGGTTACCGCAAGGTTTTGATTTAATTCGTCAAAATCAAGATGTAATGGATGGAGAAGTGGTTGAAAATGCGTTATTTAGCGATGGGCTTTTCACTTTTACACTCTATGTCAACAAAGCGGATAGCACTGCCGCAACAGAAAACACATGGAAACAAGGGGCATACACGATTTATAGTGAAGTCATGGGCGATAAGGAAATTACTTTTATCGGACAGCTTCCAATTGCCGCGGCTAAGCGAATTGTGCAAGGCGTAACATTCCTAAAATAATTCAGTAGACGTGAGAAAGTTGCTATTTTGTTTTCCCTTGCTATACTTTCTTCACCTAATGGATTTTGATAGCAAAACCCCGTCCTGCGGGGTTTTGTTTTATCAAGTGCGGTCATTTTTCTTAAGGTTTTTACAATGAACAATTCCCTTCCTCTTCTTGGTATCACGGGTTACAGCGGTAGTGGCAAAACTACATTGCTGGAAAAATTGCTTCCTCAATTAATTAAAAAAGGCTTGCGTGTTTCAGTGATTAAACACAGTCATCACAACGCCCATGTGGATAAAGAGGGCAAAGACAGTTGGAGAATGAAAGAGGCGGGATCTACACAAGTTATTATGGCTTGTGATACTCGTTGGGCATTAATGACAGAAACACCTCAAGCGCCGGTTTCTTTAGCCTATTTAAGCCAACAATTTGATCGTCATTTAACAGATTTAGTGTTAGTGGAAGGATTTAAACAAGAACCTATTCCAAAGATTCTGTTGCATCGACAAGAGATGATAAAGCCTTTGCCGGAATTAGATGAAAACGTGTTGGCTTTAGCAACAGATTATTCGCTTGAAACTGACCGCACTTTATTAGATATTAATCATATTGAACAGATCGCTGAGTTTATTTATCAATGGTGGAAAAAGACGCAGTAATAGAACGTCAGCATTATAAAGGGCTGGCTTGGGTGGCTTCTATGGCTTTGTTTATGCAAAGCTTGGATGCGACTATTTTAAATACTGCCTTACCCACTATTGCAACAGATCTGCAAACCCCTGTCTTTGAAATGCAAATGGCGATTATCGCCTATTCTCTTGCCGTTGCCTTATTTATTCCTTTAACTGCTTGGGCGGCAGCTAAATTCGGTACACTCACTGTTTTCCGCTCTGCTGTTTTTACCTTTGTATTCGGCTCGGTAGCTTGTGCGATGTCAATCTCTCTCGAGACCCTTGTGCTCGCACGAATTATCCAAGGTATTGGCGGGGCATTTATGATGCCCGTTGCTCGTCTTGCGATTATTCAAACGGTACCGAAAAATCAATTAATTAATGCCTGGAATTTAATGGCAACAGCAGGACTCATCGGCCCCATTCTTGGCCCGATTTTGGGTGGTTGGCTTGTAGTGCATACTTCATGGCATTGGATTTTCTTAATCAATATTCCTATTGGTATGTTAGGTTTTTGGGCAGCGGCTAAAGTGATGGGAAATCATAAGGGTAATGCGAATAAGTTAGACTGGACAGGCTTTTTACTCTTTGCATTTGGTTTAGTCGGTTTAACGCTAGGGCTTGATTTACTGGGCGAAAGTCACCGTGACAATATGACTACATATAGTGCATTGTCGATTGGTATTGCATTATTGGTGGCCTATTATTTTTATGCAAAAGGTAATGAACGCGCCATTTTACCGTTATCTCTTTTCAATACGAGAACATTCCGATTAGGCATTGCAGCCAATATCTTTATTCGTCTTTCCGGTTCGGCTGTGCCATTCTTATTGCCATTAATGTTCCAACTTTCTTTTGGCTATTCAGCTGAAGAGTCAGGCTGGTTGCTTGCACCCATTGCGCTAATGTCTGTCGTATTTAAACGTTTTATTGGGCATATCTTAAATATCTTAGGTTATAAAACCACGTTAATTTTATCGTCACTTTTAATGGCAGGTTCAACGGTTTCCATGTCATGGCTTGATACCTCATCATCAACGACGTGGATTATATGTAATCTGATGTGGTATGGTGCTTGCATGTCGATGATTTTTACCTCAATTAATACACTTACCGTTGGTGATCTATCACAGGCACAAAGCGGTGTAGGCTCAACGGTGCTGAGTATTGTGCAACAAGTGGGTATTGGATTTGGTATCGCTGTGGCATCTATTATTTTGACGTTATACCGTCAATTTATTGGTAATGAAGGTGAAGCGTTACAACATGCTTTCAGTTATACATTTCTGACCACTTCTGTTTTTGCCATCGCATTAGTTTGGATATTGAGTTATTTACGTAAAACAGACGGGGATCATTTGCGGAAAAAACGATGATATTGAATACCTTAGTTTAATTTGTTATAAGAAAGATCATTTTCTTATTTTGTAAAAGTTTGATTTGCTTATATCTTAAGTAAAATTTTATATACAGGGTGGATTCAAATCTACCACAATTGATGGTTGGGTAAGCGAGAAACTTACCTTACAAAGAAAGGACAACTTATGAAACTAAAAGCGACATTAACACTTGTTGCAGCAAGTTTGTTTTTAGCTGCTTGTGATCAATCTGGCTCTGCTGCAAAAGAAAATGCGAAAGCAGAAACAGCAAAACCTTCAGGCAATAACACATTTGTGTACTGTACGGCAAAAGCACCACTTGGCTTTAGCCCGGCATTGGTAATGGAAGGCACATCTTACAATGCGAGTTCACAACAAGTGTATAACCGTTTGGTTGAATTCAAAAAAGGTTCAACTGACCTTGAGCCAGCATTGGCTGAAAGCTGGGAGATCAGTGACGATGGTTTAACTTACACGTTCCATTTGCGTAAAGGGGTGAAATTCCATACCACAAAAGAATTTACGCCAACACGTGATTTTAATGCGGATGATGTGGTCTTTTCTTTCCAACGTCAGTTAGATCCTAACCACTCTTATCACAATGTATCGAAAGGGACTTATCCGTATTTCAAAGCGATGAAATTCCCAGATTTATTAAAATCAGTTGAGAAAGTGGATGACAACACCGTTCGTATCACCTTGAATAAAAAAGATGCGACTTTCTTAGCAAGCTTGGGTATGGACTTTATTTCTATTTACTCAGCTGAATATGCGGATGCGATGTTGAAAGCTGGCAAACCAGAAACGATCGATAACAAACCGGTAGGTACAGGTCCGTTTATTTTTGTGGATTACAAAACTGACCAAGCGGCACAATACGTAGCGAATGAAACCTATTGGAAAGGTCGTACACCGCTTGATCGTTTAGTCATCAGCATCGTACCAGATGCGACTACGCGTTATGCGAAGTTACAAGCGGGTTCTTGTGATTTAATTTTATTCCCGAACGTGGCGGATTTAGCCAAAATGAAAACTGATCCGAAAGTACAGCTTTTGGAACAAAAAGGTTTGAACGTGGCATATATTGCATTCAATACAGAAAAAGCACCGTTTGATAATGTGAAAGTACGCCAAGCATTGAACTATGCGGTAGATAAAAAAGCAATTATTGAAGCGGTTTATCAAGGTGCGGGCACTGCAGCGAAAAACCCACTACCGCCAACAATTTGGAGTTATAACGACGAAATCCAAGATTATCCGTATGATCCAGAGAAAGCGAAACAGCTTTTAGCGGAAGCAGGTTATCCAAACGGTTTTGAAACGGACTTCTGGATTCAACCAGTAGTGCGTGCGTCTAACCCAAATCCAAAACGTATGGCTGAACTAGTGATGGCAGACTGGGCGAAAGTTGGCGTAAAAGCAAATCCAGTCACATTTGAATGGGCTGACTATCAAAAACGTGCTAAAGCAGGCGAATTAACGGCAGGTATCTTCGGTTGGTCAGGTGATAACGGTGATCCGGATAACTTCCTTTCTCCATTACTTGCAAGTGCTAATGCTGGTAACTCAAACTTTGCTCGTTTCAAAAATGCAGAATTTGATTCCTTATTAGATAAAGCAATTGGCTTAACGAATAAAGAAGAACGTGCAGCGCTTTATAAACAAGCACAAGTGATTTTCCATGAGCAAGCACCGTGGATTCCAGTTGCGCACTCTGTTGGTTTCGCACCACTTAGCCCTCGCGTAAAAGGCTACGTACAAAGCCCATTCGGCTATGATGCGTTTTATGGCGTGAGTGTTGATGGTAAATAATTAACGGACTATACTAGCCCTTGCAGTTGCAAGGGCTTTTTGTTTTCAAGCAAAAGGAGAAAGAAAATGGACTTACATGATATTCGTGAGGATTATTGCAAACAGGCGCTTTCTCAGCATGATTGCGATCCCAATCCAATAAAACAATTTGAAAAATGGCTCAACGAAGCGATTACGGCTAAAGTCAATGAGCCGACAGGTGTTAATGTCGCGACAGTCAATGAAGAGGGGCGTCCAACAAGTCGAATGGTGCTGTTGAAAGAAGTGAACGAACAAGGCTTCGTATTTTTCACGAACTATCACAGCCGAAAAGGTCGCGCCATAGAACATCATCCTTTCGTCGCCCTGACATTCTTTTGGCCTGAATTAGAACGTTCTGTTCGTATTGAGGGCAAAGCCGAAAAAATCTCGCCTGAACAATCAGATGAATATTTTGCAACGCGCCCTTACACCAGCCGAATTGGCGCTTGGGCCAGTGAGCAAAGTGCGGTCATTTCTAGCCACAAATCTTTATTAGCAAAAGCCGCGTTGATTGCAGCAAAACATCCATTAAATGTGCCACGCCCACCACATTGGGGTGGCTATCTTGTGATTCCTGATCGCATAGAATTCTGGCAAGGTCGCCCAAGTCGTTTACATGACAGAATTTGTTATTTATACAATGAGGGGAAATGGGAAAGAGAGCGGTTATCGCCGTAAGTTTCTTAAAAACATTCAAAAAAAACAACCGCACTTTTTTGGTAAGTGCGGTTAGGAGTGCGGTATTCTACAGTATATTTTAGATTTCTTGTTTTAGTTTCTCAGAAGCGCGTTTTCTAAAGGCATCAAGAGTCGATCTCACACTTTCCTCGTCATACATTTCAGATAAATCTAAAGATTCACCATAGATTTCGTATTCAATTTCACTTGATTTATTTTGATAGGGTGTAGCTTTACCAAACTCTGGATATTCGAAAATTTCCCAAACATCACGATACCAATTATTTTTTCTTTTATATTTTATACATTTATAAATATAGATTTGGAGCTCGCTTTTACTATTAATAGGGGATAGATCACCATCATTATTTTCATCAGAAGCTATTTCTATACTAAAGACTAAATCATTTGGCTTAATGTGATTTTGCCATTCTTCACCAGCAGGAATGCTATGAGTTTTATGCAGTAATAAGGTTAAGTTCATCATTGGTAAAAATTGCCAACCAATACCATCCCCAATATTATAAATTTTATGCATAGAAACAGGGGCCAAGGAATTTGGTATTGACTGGGAATAATGTTCAATATCTAGTTCTTTTTTTATGAAGGTAATTAATTCAATAATTCTTTGTTGATAATCAGCTAGCAATCGGTAGGCCTTTCTGACATCTTGTAGAATAAGGTTCATATCATTTTGGTTCATTAGCATTCTCCTAGAAAAGAGGGAAATTTTTCATGTGTTAAATTAATGGGTTTTAATTGAATCCATGTGTTTTTTTGCTTAATTAATTGAGGGTATTCAGTATAAGTAATCTTTTGTTCTTTTAATTCTTTTAGCCATTGGTAAGGTTTATAACGAATATCATGCCAATCGTAGGCTTCCCTAATATCGCTAAGTAGCCTTTGTAGAAATTGAGCTTTGTCTTCTTTTATAGCCTGCTCTAAAGTCAAATAAATGTCTTGCCAGCTTTTAACATATAATTGATAAGTGATTTCAAGATTTCTAGCTTGTAGTATATCGTCTATTTGTTTCTTTAATTGTTTCTTGTTTTTGGCACTATATTCATGCATTCCACCAACAGTTAGTAAAATAGGATCGTTTATTTCATTGTTATAAGCAGCCTGAATTTCATTAGCGAGTTGATACGCGTATTGTTGCTGGGTATTATCGTATCGTTTGGCTTCGACAATAATGGTTTGTTGCATTTGATTAAATAAGACGACATCGGGCTCGATTCTGGCGTTATTTATTTCCCAATATGGCCAGAATTCTATTTCGTATAAGTGACCAAAATCATAACCATTAAGAAGATTTTGAATAAATAGGCTAAATACTTCATCGGGTAAATAAGCTATTCTTTCAAAAACACTTGATGTCAAAATATCCTCTGCTCCTTGCGTTTCTCCTATTTTTAATCTGGTTCCGGCTAGTCCACTACCTGTCTTCTTCCCATGTAATATTGCCGACAGCATTTATTTTTCCTTTTAATTCATTATAGAGAACTGCAAGCTGTAGTTTCTGCAAAATATTATCTATATGTCTTTTCAGATCTAAACCTTTGGCTTTAGGTTTTTTCTTTAACCTTGAGTAATATATCTCATGCAAAGTAACCGCACTTTGACTTCTCAACCAAAGTGCGGTTAATTTTTATCTTATTTTTATTTGCCGATGATTTCTGATAAATCAACTTTGCGGTTTTCGTAACGAGAACGAGTACATGCATCGGCAGTAGCGATAGCCGCACGAGCAGCTTCACCGGTGAGTAATTTTGCAAATTCCTCAGTTGGTTCCATACCATGAAGAATATCGTTTAAATAACGCATTTCTTTTTTCATGATAGAACTCAACCAGAGCGGTGTGCGTTTGCCTGGTTTACCGTATTGAATCGCACCGTCCATTTCTGTGCTGTTGTAAATACGGGTGCGGTCATCATCTTCTTCTTGGGTTTCGTGAATGAGGAAATAGGTGTCTTTTCCATCCACGCGAAGGGTGCCTTTGGTATTGTACATATCAAGTTTGATCGCACCTTTTTCCCCTTGAATTAATACATAATGCTCACCCCAACGGAAAGCGGAACCCCATTCTAGAACTGCGAAGCGATTATCATCGTATTCCATGGTGACAAAAATCATATCGTCTTCATCACCGAATTTTTCGCCTTTGTGTGCAACATTGGCGGCTGCCATGGTAACGGTTTTTGGCATGCCACCCATAATGAATTGTACGCAGTCTAATTCGTGAATATGGTGGTATAAGTGACCGCCAGATTTTTCACGGATTTTTTTCCATGAAATGGTTGGTTGTTGTTCTTCCCAGCCATTACGTGCGGTGTGGCAATAAAGCACTTTACCGATCACGCCTTGATTGATTAATTCTTTGGCATGGTGAACACCGTTAAAGAAGTTCATCACGTGGCCAGCCATAAAGGTAACGCCATTTTCTTCGCAAGCGCGGACCATGTCGTCACAGTCTTGATAACTTAAGGCGATTGGTTTTTCACAGAAAACGTGTTTTTTGTTTTTCGCTGCTAGGATTACCGGTTCTTTGTGTAAGTAGTTTGGAGTGGCGACAATTACGCAATCCACCTCAGGGGAAGTGACTAATTCTTCAAGCGATTTTGCCGCTACGCATTGTAATTCTTTCGCAATGGTTTCACCATTTTCAGGGTCGTATACCATGGTAATCTGTGCATCATCAAATTCATTCATGAAACGGGCTAAATCCGCACCAAAATAGCCAACGCCAACAACACCATATCGCATCATAATAAACTCCTTATTTTTTCACTGAGATTTGTTTTTCCGTTACCATGGATTGCTTCGCTGCTTCTGCAACTTCGATGGCTTCAGTTAAACATAGACTTAATGGGCTGGTTTTTCCTTGCGTTAAGTGCTCTACCACGCTTTGCACTTCGATTTCAGCCGCTCGGCTTAACCAAAGTTGGCAAGGTGCGTGGGTGACATTATATTGCTGTGTGCCTTTGGCACTTTCGCGTAAAGATAAATCAGCCTCAAATTCATCAAATAAATCAACGTGTTCTATTTTTCCATCTAGATAATTAAATGTGACACTTGAGGTAAAGAAATTGACTTCAATCACACCGTTTTCACCATGAATTTGAATGCCCCATTGGTGTAATCGATAAGCTGTGCCCATTTCGAGCGAGCCTAACACGCCATTTTTAAAACGTAATAGCAACTGCAACACATCACGGCTGTCTGGCGTATCGTGATGCGCTTGATTAGCCGCTTGAGCAAAGACCGCCTCAATATCGCCTAATAACCAACAGAGTAAATCCAGTTCGTGAATAAGGTGGAAAAGCTCGCCGCCCGTAAGATTGGCATCTAATTTCCACCATTCTTTGTTTGGTAGATTTTCAATCCAACGCTGACGCATGGCACGAGCTACCGTAATGCGGCCTAATTTTCCTTGTTCTAAAGCCGCTTTGACTTTCAACATGCCAGGTAATGTACGTTCTAAATGGCCCACAAAAATGAATTTGCCTTTTTCTTCGGCAAGACGGCGTAAATGTTGGCCTTGAGAAGAGCTTAAGGTAAAAGGCGTTTCAATAAAGACATGACAGCCAGCGTTTAACGCCAAAATAGCCGGAGAATAATGGGCGTAGTTTGGTGTGGCGATAACCACTAAATCAGGTTTGGTTTCAGCCAACATTTCTTCCACACTAAAAAAGGCTTGGCTGCCGTATTGATCTGCAAGTTTTTGTGCAAGAGAAGGATTGATATCGGTCACCGCAATTAAGTTTGCTTGGGCTTTATCAAATGCGGAAGCCAACTGAACGCCAAAAAAGCCGCAGCCGATTAAGGCAATGTTTAGTCCATTAGTTTGCATCATGCCCTCCTTGTTGTAAGCGTTGGCGAATACTTTGGAAATATTGCAAGATCGCGCGTTGCATGCGTACCAAATCATGTGCTTCTACCGCATCAATTAATTCACGGTGTTGCATGGCTAATTTTTCAGGAGAAAGTGTTGGTGGCGGTAGGCCTTTTTCTACTTGCTGATAAATTTGCCAAAACGCATCTAAATACTGAATCAGTAACGGGTTATTTAATGGTTCATAAAGTTTTAAATGAATGTGGTACTCATCTTTAGGCGAAAATTTTTGCTCACGGGCATTTTTTTCCATATTGGCCACTGATTTTTGCAAAAGTGCGGTCTGTTCTTGGCTAATTTTTCCTAAAACCATCGGAGCGAAACCGTATTCCAAAATTTCCCGAATATCCAAAATATTAATCAGCTGATTATGATCATTATGTAAATTCAGCTGGGTGTGAAAGCTTAATCCACGGATCATTGGTACAAGAGAGGATTCACTCACAAAGGTGCCGACGCCATGGCGAATGTCTAAAATGTGTAGCGCCTCTAAAGATTTAATGGCCTCACGCAAACTGGAACGGCTCACACCAAGTTGTTCAATCAACTCATTTTCTGTTGGCATCAAATCGCCAGATTTAAGATTTTGTTTGATGATGAGTGATTTGATTTTATCCTGTAAAACGAGACTTGCTTCTTTTTTACTTGTTTTTTTCATTTCTGTTCTCATTTTCTAATCTATTTTCTGAATTTGTGATCCAGCTCTCATTCTCTTTAATTGACATAAGACATCATACGTCTTATCTTTATTTATGCAAGCAGAAATTAGCAGTGATTTTAAATTCTGTGATCTAAACCACAAAATTCTCAAATACAAGGAAAGGAGGTTGTTATGACAACATCACTACCATGGTATAAAGAAGTCAGTCCTACGCAAAAAAAAGCGTTATTTGCGGCTTGGTTAGGTTATGTTTTTGATGGCTTCGATTATATGCTTATCACTTATGTGCTTTTAGATATTCAAAAAGAATTCGCCATGAGTACAACAGAAACATCCACATTATTACTCGCAGCTTTTGTGGCTCGTCCATTAGGTGGGGCGATTTTTGGTAGTTTTGCCGATAAATATGGCCGCCGTTTGGCGATGATTGTTTCCATTATCACGTATTCCGTTGGTACATTCTTGTGCGGCTTATCCACCAGTTATATTTGGCTTTTCATTTTCCGTATGATTATCGGTATGGGGATGGCGGGTGAATATGCTTGTTCTTCCTCTTATGCCATTGAAAGTTGGCCACAACATTTACGTACAAAAGCCAGTGCATTTTTAGTAAGTGGCTTCTCTATTGGTAATATTCTTGCTTCTCAAGTGATCCCTTGGGTGTCTCAAACTTATGGTTGGCGTATGGCTTTCTTCATCGGTTTAGCGCCAGTCGCCTTAGTGCTTTACGTTCGTCGCCATGCACCTGAAAGTGAAGAATGGGCACAAGCAAAAGCGGCGGGTAAAGTGAATAAAGTTCCACTTACAGACCTATTCACTAAAAAACAATTACCAATTACCTTAATTATTTTCTTAGTTTGTTATTCAATTTTCTCCGTAAACTGGCCGGTAGTAGGGTTGCTTCCACTTTACCTCAAAGAAAACGGCTATGCTGAAAATGTGAAATCACTGATGTTTTGGGCGGGCTTTGGTATCCTTATCGGTACTTTAATTGCTGGCTTTATCGGTGATAAATTGGGTGAGAAGAAAACCTTTGTATATAGCTTATTGTTATCACTTTTCTTCCTCTTCCCAGTATTCTATTTGCCAGAAAATAATGTATTAGCGCTTGGTGCGTTGCTCTTCTTCTTACTTGCAACTAACCTAGGGATTGCCGGTTTAGTACCAAAATATATGGCGACTTTCTTCCCGGCTGAAATGCGAAGTACAGGTATTGGTTTCATCTACAACTTCGCCGCGATTGGCGGTGGTGTGTCTCCTGTGATTGCCGCCGCACTCAGCGAAAGAGTCGGACTTGGTTCAGCCCTTGTGTATGTGACCTTATTCTGGACCATTGTCCTTGTTGCTCTCGTTGGATTAAGATTGCCAGAACGTATTCAAGCTCGCATGCAACAATAAAAAACGAAAGCAAAACAGACCGCACTTTTAGGTGCGGTTTGTTGTTTATACAAAAATAGTTTGAAGCGTGTCACAAATTTGTTAAAAATATGTTTCAATTTTTTCGGTTAAATGCTAATTAATGATCTCCCCTATCGTTTTATAGGAGATTGTATATGCAAACTCAACAAACCTTTCTCTCTAAATATAAAAGTCTTCTTATTCTTTCCTTAGACTTTGTCTTCATGTTGGTATTAATCAAAATACTGCCGTTTTCTTCCCAAGAGAACCGCGGGTTAGCCCTGCTGATTTTTATTGGTATTTTATGGTTAACGGAAGCCTTTAATATTACCGTGACATCCCTTATGGTGCCTGTTGTGGCCATTGGATTAGGCTTGATTAATACACAAAAAGCGCTTGCACCATTCTCTACCCCAATTATTTATATGTTCTTTGGTGGATTTGTAGTGGCTGCGGTGTTACAAATTCAGAATCTAGACAAGATTATTGCGAATTACATTATTCGTTTGGCGAAAGGAAACTTAAAACTTTCTATCACCTATCTGTTTACTGCAACCACATTCCTTTCTATGTGGATTAACAACACCGCCGTAGCAGCGATGATGTTGCCACTCACCATGGGGATGTTAAAAGGTATCAATGCTGAAAAAAATCATCGGTTGTACGCCTTCGTGTTATTAGGCATGGCATTTAGTGCCAGTATTGGTGGTATTGGTACCTTAGTGGGAAGTGCGCCGAATGCGATTTTGGCATCTCAAATTCCAGTGACTTTCACGGAATGGCTAGGTTATGGTTTCCCAGTGATGGTATTGCTTGTACCTTCAATGATTTTTTCTTTATGGGTGATTTTACGTCCAGACTTTTCTGTGGAATTTAATCCATCGCTTGAGAAAGTTAGTTTTAACCGAAAAAATATCATTACCTTACTGATCTTTATCGGCATGGCGATTATGCTGCTTTTCAGTTCTCTTCTAAATCCATGGATTAGCTCTCTTCTTGAATTGCCGAAAAAAATCGAAAACTTTGATACGGTGATTGCGCTATGTGTGGTGATCTTTATTTGTATCTCAGGTGTGGCAAGCTGGAAAGAAATCCAAGAACGTGTTGAATGGGGCGTGCTCGTTTTATTCGGTGGTGGTTTAACACTCAGTATCGTGATGAAAGATTCGGGGGCCAGTAAGATTATGGCGGATAGTATCGTTCAATTTGTACAAACCAAACCACTTTGGGTGCTTTGTTTTGTGATAACCGCATTTATTATTTTCTTAACGGAATTTACATCGAATACCGCTAGTGCTGCATTGATTATGCCAATTGTGATTTCAGTGGCACAATCCATGAATTTACCGCCTATCGCTTTAGCCGCAATTATCGCTTGTGGGGCAAGTTGTGCATTTATGCTACCAATCGCCACACCGCCAAATGCTATTGTATTTGCAACAGGCAATGTGAAACAACTTGATATGGCGAAAGTCGGTTTGATTTTAAATCTATTCTGTATCGCCATTATCGGCAGCATGACTTATTTTGTTTGGTTGTAAATGTGGTTAAAACTGACCGCACTTTATTAGCTTATAAAAGTAAACCGCACGTTAAAGTGCGGTTTGTTGTTTAATAATGCGGAGGCGGCGTTTCTTCTGCTTGGCTGGCAATATTAGAAGGTTGCATATCTTTTAATTTGCCGGCGAGATAGCGGAGTTGAAGTTGAATTTTATCCATATCAAACTGTTGTTGAACTAATGCTTGGTTTAGCTCGTCTAAAAGTTGTTCTTGAAACGCAATTTTCATTTCAAGTTCAGCAATGCGATCTTCTAAAATTTGTTGATTTTGCATAAAATTTCTCTAATTTTTAAAAAAATGTTGTGAATTTGGTCAATACGATTTAACCTATTCGCTATTCCGTTTCTATTATAAAGGATCAAGCAAAATGTTGAAAATTCAAAAGCTTTCTCTTGCTGCGCTTATGGTAAGTGCGGTCGTTTCAGGTTCTGTTTTTGCAGAAGATAAAGCAGCGCCAAGCGCAAGTGATGCGTCTTATGCTGTAGGTGCATTAATGGGTAACCAAGTAAAAGATTTAGTGGATGCTCAAAAAGAAGTGATTCAATACGACAATGCGCGTATTTTAGATGGCTTAAAAGATGCATTAGAAGGTAAAGTTGATGTTCGTAAAGACGAAAAAATTCAACAAACCTTAGATGGTATTCAAGAGCAATTAGTGTCTGCAGCGAAAGCAAAAGTAGAACAACAAGCGAAAGCCGCAAAAGAAGAAGGCGATAAATACCGCGCTGAATTTGCGAAAAAAGATGGCGTAAAAAGCACTAAAGATGGCTTACTTTACAAAATCACTGAAGCAGGTAAAGGTGATGCGATTAAAGCAACAGATACTGTGAAAGTACATTACACTGGTAAATTACCAGATGGTAAAGTATTTGATAGCTCTGTTGAACGTGGTCAACCGGTTGAATTTAAATTAAACCAAGTGATCAAAGGTTGGACTGAAGGTCTTCAGTTAGTGAAGAAAGGCGGTAAAATCGAATTAGTGATTCCACCTGAATTAGCTTATGGCAAACAAGGTGCAGGCGATTCAATTCCACCTGATGCAACACTTTACTTCGAAGTTGAAGTATTAGACGTTAACCCTAAAAAATAATCCTTAATTCAACCGCACTTTGTCCAAAGTGCGGTCATTTTCCCTACCAGATTTGAAAAATGATATTAACCGATAGACAACCTTTCACCGATGAAGATCGTACCATTCTGATTTCCTATAAAGCGGTAGTTGATGGCGTGAGCGCGTTGATTGGCGAGCATTGTGAAATCGTCTTACACTCTTTGGAAGACATTGAGCATTCTGCGATTTGTATTGCCAATGGGCATAATACTAATCGCCAAGTAGGTTCGCCTATTACGGATTTAGCCTTAAAATCCTTACGTAATATGCAAAGTGAGAGTGTGTCTAAGCCTTATTTCACGCGTGCGAAAGGCAATGTGCTGATGAAGTCAGTGACCATCGCCATTCGAAATAGCAAACAACGTATTATTGGTTTACTTTGTATCAATATTAATTTGGATGTGCCGGTTTCTCAATTTATGCAGGCGTTTATGCCAACGCAGGAACAAAATGAAACCTCTTCCGTCAATTTTGCAAGTTCAGTGGAAGAATTGGTGGCTCAAACGGTAGAAAAAACCATTGAAGAAGTGAATGCAGATCGCTCAGTCTCAAACAATAATAAGAACCGTCAGATTGTGATTTCACTTTACGAAAAAGGCATTTTTGATATTAAAGATGCGATCAATTTAGTGGCTGATCGCCTCGCGATTTCTCGCCACACCGTGTATTTGTATATTCGTCAAATCAAACAAGAGCAAGAGTAATGAACTATGTTCTCGCCGTGAAAAGTCCTGTTTATGGAAAACAAGGGGCTTTTCTTGCCTATCAATTCGCCCAAGCTTTACTTGAAAAAGGGCATGCCATTAGCCAAATTTTCTTTTTCCAAGAGGGGGTGAGTAATGGCAATGGCTTGGTTTATCCTGCCAATGATGAATTTAATCTCACGCAAGCTTGGCAAGCCTTTTCAGCGCAACATCATATTCCTTTGCATTTATGTGTAGCCGCTTCACAACGTCGTGGCGTAGTGGATTCACTTACGGCAAAAGAGACTGATAAAACCAATTTGGCAGAAGGTTTTAAGATTGCAGGCTTAGGCGAGTTTATGGCGATGGCATTAAAAGCAGATCGGGTGGTGACATTATGAAGCTGGCATTCTTATTTCGTACCGCACCGCATGGAAACGCAATTTCTCGTGAAGGCTTAGATGCTTTACTCGCGGCAACAGCATTTTGTGATGAAGAGGAAATTGGTGTCTTTTTTATCGATGATGGCGTATTAAATTTACTCGATGGGCAAAATCCTGAGTTATTGTTACAAAAAGATTTTATCCGCACCTTTAAATTATTAGATTTATACGATATTGAACAGCGCTTCGTCTGTACCGATTCACTCGACCAATACAATTTGAATACTGAACAGCTTATTATTTCTGCTGAAAAAATTGATCGCACTTCGCTGATCAATAAACTTAGCCAAGCAGAAAAAGTGTTTACGTTTTAAGGAATATTATGCTTTATACCTTTTCTCAAGCTCATTATTCTGAGACTGAACTTCAACGTTATTTGACTGAAATCACGGAAAATGATGCGGTGGTTTTATGGCAAGACGGTGTGTTGCTAGCGGTAAAGTACGGAGAAATGTTTACTCAATGCAAAGGACAATGTTTTATGTTGGAACAGGATGTTTTAGCCCGAAATTTAACCGCACTTTTGCCAGAAAACAATCAAGTGCGGTCAATTTCATTAACAGATTTGGTGGATTTAACTGCCCAATATTCACCTCAAATCGCCTTATAACGGGCGTTCTTTAGGTAATAAGAGCGGTAGTACCATAACAGAATAAAGTGCCAAACCTGCAGCCATTAAGCAGGTGATTTCTAATCCTCCAGCGCGTAACCATTCGCCAAATCCCATGTCATTAACTAGGGTCGCATAAAAGAATCCTGCCACGACGGTATAACTAAATCCGATTAATCCTGCAATTAATGCAATAGCTTTCACATTGTAGCTTGCATAACGGTGAAATGCCGCCCAAAGCGTAATGAGAAAAGTCGGCACTGCAGCCACAATAAAGACAGAAAGCACTGAGCTCTGAATTTGATCAGTATCATTATTCGAGAATATTAAGGCAACAGTGCCAATAATTTGAATAATCAACGGAAAAAGAATAAATGCTTTAAGATATTTTTTCATGAGATGTCCAATTAATAGAAAAACGGAAGCATTGTATCAATCAAATGAAAGACAACCAATCTTTTCTCTATTCGGTTTTTATTATATCCACTAATGTGGGCTGAATGATTGAGGCATAATCTTGTGTATTGAGAATAATAGAGCGTTCTAACGTACCTGCATTAAATGCTAATTCATCATAACGAGACAGTAAGCTAGGATCAGCAATTAGCAACAAATCAGGATGAAAGCTAAAAGGTGGAATTGCACCAAATACACAGTCTGTTAAGGTATCTACTTCTGCAGGGCTGGCAAGCGAGGCTTTCGTACCACCTAAATAGGCCGCTACTTTACTCAAATCAGATTGTTGATCGGCTGGCAATATAACTAATACCGCTTGTTTTACGCCATTTCCTTTCACTTTGCATACTAGCGCTTTTGCCCCTTGTCCTAATTCTGTACCACGGATTTTAGCCACTTCCTCTGATTTTCCTGCAGTCGGATGCTCAACCACACGGTAGTGTGCTTGATGTGTATCTAAAAGTGCGGTCAATTTTTCAAATGTTTTTACAGACATCACTGTTTCCTTAAAGGGGGGATCCTTTAATAAGGATTCGAGCCCCTTTTTTATGTGAGTACAGGAATAGATCTATTTTTTAGTTTTTTTCTCTTTTACAAAGTGTTGGCCATCAAAACGATAATAAATGCGTTCAGAGGTCATTTTTCCGTTACCACAGGTCTCTTCAAATTCATGTACAAGCGGGAAGCTAAAGCGGTTATTTTTCAAGTCGTAATCAAAATAGGCATTCGATTTTGGTAAATCATTATTTGTATATGAGATATACGATACACCAATATTAGAAGTCGGTGCTTTGCCTTGAATCAGATTGGCTTCTTCTAAACCTTTTTCCGTAATTTGATAAAATTTCGCTGCGAGTGCATGATGGCATTGACTGTAGATGTTAGCAGTTTCTACAAAATAGTAAGGTTTTCCATTCAATTTAGGGGCTGTTAGGCTGGTTATATCAGAATCAGAGTCTAACTCATTAAATTCCGTTTTCCAAGTGCCGTTAGGTAACTGATAACGCCAAATGCTGCCATATTCGTGCATTGTGCCGCCAGATTGCCAATCCCAAGTCAGAATCTGAAGCTTATTGTCTTTTGACGTGAGCACGCCAACCCCCGCTTTAGGTGCTTTTTCCCAATCGCAGAATTTGCCTTCTAAATTTTCAATTTTGGCTAACGCCTCTTTAAAACGTTTTTCTGAAGACTGGTATTTTTCTTCATTGTTTTCGTTATAGCTGCCGTAGGTTTTCATCTCTGAATAACTTGCTGCTAATTCTCTATCGATGATTTCACATTGGTTAGCATAAGCGGCAGAAGAAAAGAGACAAAGGCAAAGTAAGGTTTTTTTCATAGAGCGTTCCTTTTTTAAGATTATTTTCCGCAAGCAGAGAAGGTGATTGAGCAATTCGCTGAATTCATTTTACAAGCTGCTAAGGCTTCTTGTTCAACTTCTTCTAGCTTCATTCTGAACTTGCGAACTGCGGCATATTTTTCAGGAGAGTCTCCTGTTGCCAATGCAACACAAGCATGATTAGCTTCTGTGACAATTTGACAATGTTGTTTATTTGCATCATTTGAAGCAAGCTCACAATCCTTTAGTGCTTTATTTTGAGCAGGCTTTATCATATCTCCCTCGCCATAACCAAAAGCACCATTTTGTGGATTATAAGCAATTACACTCCACCAATTAGGAAAATCTAGAAGTGGCGGTTGTGGTGGATACGACATTTGATCTTCGATTGAAGGTGTTGTTGCAAAAGCCGAAACGGATAAAGCACATAAAGCTAATGTAAGTAATTTTTTCATTTTTATTTCTTGTGAAAAATTCTGTGAGGTTTGTCTTCTCTTTATTGTAAAAGCATATTACTAAGCAAGCTTTTAGTTAAAAAACTTTGCATCTATACCATATAGCACATCTAAATCATGCTGTGGTAAGAAGTCTTTTTCTTTTACTTGATATTGCACAACTTTGTCATTTTGCAGTACTTTTTTTACTTCGCCTTTACCCTTCCAGCAGAAAGAAACAATCTGATCTTTGGGTCTTTCAATGGTAAGCGTAAAATCCGCAATAGGTTTTGCCCAGTTTGCTCCAGTTTTGAGAATATAACCTAGCTCACGGTAGTATATCCCTTGATTAGATTTTGCTTTTACTGATTTTTTAAATGATGGATCAATACAAAAAGTATCGGCAAACTTTTTATAATCCACGAGATCATGAAGCCCCATGCCAGATCCTAAAAGAGGGAGATATTCGTGCTGAATTTGAGTAATCGAATTGGCTTTAAAGGTTTGTTGCCAGCTATAAATGATTTGTCCACCCCAAGTGATATCCTGGCTATCCTCAAAGTCTTTGTATGAATATTTAGCAAGACGTGGATCCTGACATTTCAAGATTTTCTTATTTGCCGAATCAGATTTACGCAACCAAGGCTCCATTAACTCTTCTTCAGTTAAACCACAGGCACGAAGAATATCCGTGACATCGTGAGAAACAAATTCTCTTTTCTCTGCATCATCTGCATTTTTGGTTTCGTAAAAGAACGCGCGTACATGAGTCGTCGGTTTGATTTCTTTGCCATTCGCATAAATCTTAAAAGAATTAATTAAACTTTGGGTGTCGGCAAAATCACCGTAATCGTGCAGCATCACTTCCGGTAATGGGAATAGCACCGTCTCAGTAATGTCTTTATCGGTCATATTGCGATATTCATATTCCACCTTAATTTTATCTTGGCTGATAAACAGGTTTTCTTTTTGCATCGCAATATGCTCATTTTTAATATATTCCACACCACCAGTAGAGACTGTTCCCGTACTGTCGTTAGCTTGAGCCATAAATGGAAGACAAAGAATCGTTAAGAGAAGAGACTTTTTCATGTTGAATTCCTTATTGAATAGAGAGATTGGTAAAATTCCTCAAATTTAACTGCTTACAACCCCTTTTGAATTGCTAAGTTATGAGTTTACTAGTTTTATTTCTTACAATAAAGGTAGGATAACAAAATTAACAATAATGGGCATAAAAAATAAATATAAACTGATGAGGTTTGGGATACGCCATCATAATTAGTGCTTTATAGTGCATTCAAATCAAATAAATATTTCCTGAATACTCCTCCAACTTTGTCAATCCATAGCAACATCGCAAAGCTGCGATAAAAACGTTGAAAAATAGCAAAAAAGAGATAGCTGAAACTGGTAATAGCAATAAGTAAAAAATAGATATCAATAGAATGCGTTAGGTTTTTAGCGACTTGGTCGTTTAACGTTAAATCATAATCACTAACCTGCAACCAGTGCACGCCAAAGTTGTGCCAGAAATAAGCACTAAATAACAACATGGCGAAATGTGTTCAAAAGAGTAGCGTTCTCATTTGTAACGTCTCAAAAGTAGTAAATACTTAAAAATTTATTTTTCTTAAAGAGATAAGCAAATAATAGACAAATACATTTATGCTCCGTACTATGTTTCTTTTTCTTTGGTATGACTTATGACTCGAATTAATCTTGTTCCGCCCGAGGAACTTTGTGATCAACATCTTTTAGCTGAACATCGTGAATTAACCCGTATTCCTAATGCCGTAGCGAAAGGTAAATATCACTTAAAAGGACAGCCAGCAGAATATAAGTTAGGGGAAGGGCATGTGCGTTTTTTCTTTAATAAATTGGCATTTTTAAAGAAACGGTATGATGCATTACATGCGGAATGTAAAGCCCGAGGCTTTAACGTGCAGTATATTTGGAATGAAACATTACCCGATGACCCAAGTTTATGGTTGGACTATGAGGCCACAGAGGCTGCATTGCAGATTAATCGGGAACGTATTCTGGAACGAATGCCATTAAAGGCGAGATTTACACCGCATCTTCCAAAGAGCGGTCAAAAATAAAGGAGTTTTCACTTATGAAAGGCAGTGAGAACATAAAAAAGGTGAGCATTGCTCACCTTATGAATTGTTTAATCTTTCAATTTAATAAAAAATGTACCACTAGGTATGATAGGCAAATAGTTTTTATGGAAATCCATAAAGGTTTTTTGTGGGTCTATGTCTTCAAAAAGTTTTGGGTAAAGTGCTTTTGCCATAAATTGAGCGGCTGCTAGATCACTTAGTGAGCGAGAAGCCGTATGATAAATACCGTAAACACGGTGGTTTTTAACTGCAGGTAAATCTTGCCACCCTGCACGGGTTAAGAAACCTTTTAGGCGTTTTTGTGCATCCTGTTCATTGATGTTTATTCCCATCGCCATCATTTCATCATTAGTTTCATGCCCCATTTCTGTGCCAGAAATCATAATCACTTCAGGTTGTGCGGCAAGAAGTTGTTCTGGATTAATTGGTCCCCAATTTTCGACAAAAGGCGCGCTTACGTTATTCCCGCCAACAGTTTCAGCAATAGCACCCCACATATTTTTACCAAAGGTAAAGCTATATTCACTAGGACCTTTATTGCCAAATTCTACATAGATTTTAGGTTTAGGTAGGTTAGCCTCTTTTACACGTTTTTGAATATCAGTAATGCCTTGAGCATATTCATCTGCAATTTTATTTGCTCGTTCTTCGGTACCTGCAAGTTGCCCAAAAATCTTTGCGCTTTGGGTGTGTCGTTCTACACTTTGAGCATTAAAATCGACAACAATAATTGGAACGCCAGCTTGTTCTAACTTTGGTAGTTCGGAACCAATAGTTTGATATTGCCATTCTGCAAGAATCAATACATCAGGTTTTAATGCCAAGGTTTTTTCGGTTGAGAAAGTTCCTGTATTTACATTACCAATATCAGCAATATTTTTGAGTTTAGGCATTTTTTCAGAAAACAATGCCCAACTTCCTGGATTAAATTTTTCCCAAAATTCACGTGAGATACCTTTAACATATTTAAAATTTTCAACACCCGTAACAGCAATGTAATCAGGATAGTAAAAGCCTAACACGGCATTTTTTACGGGCACATCAACGTTAACTTCTCGTCCTAATACATCTTTGATTGTTTTTATTTCTGCTTGAGTAGTGATACCAAAAGTCAGTAATAGAACGGCCAAAATTAAACGAATTGTTGATTTTTTTTGCATATAAACTCCTGTCTGAATAAAACATCAGAATATTGCCATAAATAAGAATTATTATCAAATTTAGATGTTATAAAGTGATAATACAAGAAATGCTGTTGAAGGGTAAAATAGGCATATATCTAGAAAAAACATATTTCGCATTTAAAATTGGAAGTGCGGTCAAAACTTAGTAAGTTTTCACTTCTCCTTGAGTTGGACTAAAGGAGAAGTGAATAGGGTTAAATTATTTATATTCAACCACGATATCGCTTTCGCTGACGGTATCACCATAAACTGGCAATAAGGTTTTTTCATAAGCTTGTTTTAAACGCCCATCTTTGCCTAAGGTTTGGATTTCGTTATTTAACCAATTTAACAATTCAGGTGCATCTTTGCGAACAGCTGGTGCAATAACATCTTGATCGCCAAAGTTTTTTACGCCCACGGTATAACCTGGATTTTGTTTTGCCCAAGCGAATAAGAAGGTATTGTCATTAGATAATGCATCACCACGGCCATCACGTAAGGCTTCAAAGGTTTCGGTATTTTGTTCGAATTTCAATAACTTCACATCTGGATAGTTTTTGGTGAAGAAAATATCAGCAGTAGTGCCTTTATCCACGATCAAGGTTTTGCCTTTTAATTGTTCAAGATCAGTAATGACTGAGCCATCTTTTGAAACGACACCGAGTGCCACTTTCATATATGGATTAGCAAAATCCACCACTTCTTTACGTGCTGGAGTTACAGTGAAGTTAGCAAGAATGATATCAACTTTCTTAGAAAGTAAGTATTCTGCACGGTTTGCGGCATCTACTAAAACAAACTCTACTTTGTTTTCGTCACCTAATAAGTCTTTACCGATCGCTTTACCAATTTCGACATCAAAGCCTTGGCTTTTACCTTGTGCATCCACATAACCAAATGGTGGTTTATCGCTAAATACACCAATGCGCACTTTGCCATCTTTTTGTATTTGCTCAAGGCTTGAGATTGTTTTTGCTCCGTCTTTAGCCGGTTCTTTATCATTACATGCGGTTAAGCCAAATGCTAAGGTGGCAGTAGCTAAAAGTGCGGTCAATGTTTTAAATGTTTTCTTCATAGTTTGTTCCTCTCGGTTCATAATTTAAGATATTTAAGAATGTTTTCGCACGATCCGTGGTTGGATTCGTGAAGAAATCTTCCGGTTTTGCTTGTTCAATAATTTGCCCTTTATCCATAAACACGATGCGATTAGCCACTTGACGGGCAAAATTCATTTCATGGGTAACGATAAGCATCGTCATGCCATCTTTGGCAAGACCTAAGATTACATCAAGTACTTCACGTACCATTTCAGGGTCAAGGGCAGCGGTTACTTCATCGAACAGAATAATTTCAGGGTTCATGCAAAGTGAACGAACAATGGCAATTCGCTGTTTTTGCCCACCGGATAATTCACGTGGATAGGCATTTTTTCGGTCATATAAACCTACGCGTTTAAGTAACTCATCGGCTTGTTTTTCAGCTTCTGCACGATCGCGTTTTTGTACTTTTAAAGGGCCGAGCAAAATATTGTCAATCACTGATAAATGAGCGAAGAGTTCATAACTTTGGAATACCATCCCGATGCGTTGACGTGCTTTGACCCAAGGAATGTCTTTGCCTAATTCGCCTGCATTTTGCAGCAAAATCTGACCGCGCTTTATTTCCTCTAGTCCATTTAGGCAGCGTAAAAAAGTACTTTTACCACAACCCGATGGACCTAAAATAACGACAACTTCGCCTTTCTCTATAGAAAGATTGATGCCTTTGAGGGCTTCTACATCACCGTAATCTTTGACGAGGTTTTTAATTTCTAATAACGCCATGTGTTTTCCTAATAAAAATTAACTTTCCCAACGGGTTTCTAAATAACGGGAAAATAAGGATAGCGGGTAACAAATCACAAAATATAAACCGAAAATAACACTGTAAATCCAAAGCGCCGCTGATTGATTACTAAATAATGAATGCTCGATAATTTGTTGACCGACTTTAATTACTTCAACCACACCAATTAACATCGCCAAAGAGCTGGTTTTTACCATGCGAGTAAAGAGGTTAATAGCACTTGGTGTCACACGTTTTAAACTTTGCGGAAGTAAAATATACACAAAGGTTTGAAACGGCGTTAAACCTAAAGCGTAGGCTGATTCTACTTGATGTTTTTCAATGGAAGTCAATGCGCCACGCACTAAATCGCCCATTTCTGCCGTTCCCCAGAAAATAAACACCAAAATACATACAGAAATGCCATCTAAGTGAATATCAAACCATTTTGCTAAACCGAAATAAGCGAGAAAAAGTAACGCTAATAATGGAATGATGCGTACAAATTCTAAATAAAAGCGGCAGATGGCTTTAATAATGGGATTTCTGCTTGTCATGATTACGCCAAAAATGACACCTAAAATACAGGCGAAGAAGACAGAAACGAATGCAATTTCAGCTGTTACCCATAAACCGTTGAGCAAGCGTTCAATGTTGCTGCCTTGGAATAATAACTCAAGTCCCATATTTTGCTCTCCGAGTACGGCGTTCTAAATAACTGATGAACAGAGACATCGGTAATAGAATGATCAAATAAAACACCACTAATAAAAATAAGGCTTCATTAGTTTTGTAATCGAGCCCGATGACTTCTTTCGCGACAAACATGAGTTCAGCAACAGCAACGGCACTGATCACAGAGGTTTCTTTCATTAAGAACAAACAATTTGCGCCAATTGCAGGGGTAGCAATCGCAAAGGCTTGTGGGAAAATGACATAGCGAAAAGCTTGAAAAGGAGTTAATCCGATACTTAAGGCTGATTCAATTTGTCCTTTTGATACGGCTTCTAGACCTCCTCGAATAGCTTCTGCCATATAGCTTCCACCTAAAAATGCCAGGCCGATAATACCGCAAGTAAACCCATCTAATTTCAGTCCAATTTTAGAAAGCCCAAAATAGAGAAAAAACACTTGAATTAATAAAGGCGTATTACGAGAAAGCTCGATATAGCCTTTTACTAGCCAAGTTAATGATTTTACTTTGTAGGTGGTAATCACAGCACAAATCACACCAATCACCAGCGACAATAAAATGCCCCAAAAGGCGAGATGAAGCGTCATCAGCGTGGCGTGGATAAAACGTGGCGTGACACTTAAAATATAATCCCAATTCATTTTTTATAATTTAATCGTTTGCTTGACGATATAGTAAAAAATTTTGAAACGACGAGAAAAGAATGGAAATGCATTATTTATAATGAAATGTAATAAGAGATGTGTTTTAAATGAGATCAGTGAGGGTGAAGTAATAAAAAACGGGGCTTTACTTAGCCCCGTCGTTATTTATTTTAATCACGTTTTGCGATAAGTGCGGTTGGTTCTTCGTCTGTTTTTGCTTCAGTTTGTGTTTCAGCGGGTTTGTCCTGAATAGACATGGCTGATTTTAAACTGTCCTGACGAATTTTTTCCGCTGCTGCTTTGTCACCAGCTTGTTCGAATACATAAGACGCCATCATGACATCATTTGGTTGAAGCTGGGTTGGGCAAGCTGTGACTTCTTTAAATGCTTCTGCTGCTTTAGCAAAATCGTTATTACGCACATAAAGATAGCCTAATGCACGATTGAGGCAACAACGTTGGCTTTCATCGGCACGTTTTGCACGTTTTTCTACGAGTTTGAGAAGTTTGCTGTTATCTTCTGCTTGTAAACGAGTAATTTGCGTGCAAAGCTCAGGGCTGATTGGAGTGTTATCACCCAATTTCTTCATGATTTCAAGCGTGAATTCGTAAGCTGACTCATGATCGTTACAATCAATTAAGCGTTGAATTAAAGCGGTTTTTAACTCTAAATCATTGCGACGACGACGTGGCTGAGCTTCCCACCATGCGAGCAAGCCTTCAACGCCTTCTTCATTCATTTTCTCATCTAACAAGCCATTTTCAGTTTCTTGTTGAAGCGCTTTAAATTCTTCTGCTGAGAATAAACCAGAACCTTCGATTAAATCTAAGATGCCATCAAGTGCTTGATAAGCTTTGGAACGGCTATAAATTTCAGCAGCAAGTTTTAATACTTCTTTGTTACGATCTGACATTTCAAGTAAGCTATCGACGGAACTACGCGCAGCCGGTAATTTATTTTGTTGTAATAAAATACGAGTACGGGCAATTTCGACTAATAGATTATCTGAACCGGCAAGCTCCGTCGCCTCAATCAAATAACGGTTTGCGCTGAATTCATCACCACGTTGTTGAGCAGCTTCTGCGGCTTTAATCAGATTCAATACTGGCTCTGCAGAATGTTTCGCGTTTTTACCAATCAGTTTTTCAGCCTTGGCATAATCACCCTCATTCATTTTCATCAAGCCTTCAAGGGTTTGACGTTGTGCTTTCACACGTTTACGGCGAGAAAACCAGTTATAGGTATTGCTACTTAAACGGAAGAAACGGGTAACAATCCACTCTAATGTATAAATTATCGCAAGTGCGACCACAAAGAAAATGACTAATGTGGTGAGCGACATTTCATATATGGTGTTTGCTGTTTCAATTCTGACATAACCTTGCTGACCGGAGAGGTAAGGCCCTGCAATTAATCCGGCAAGTAAGGCGATCATTAAAAAGAGAACTCTAAACATTATCTATCCTTATTGTTGGGGTTCAGTTGCCGGTTGTGCAGCTGGTGCTTCAGCGGGTTTTTCTTCCGCTTTTGGCTCTTCCGCTTTCGCTTCAGGTGCTGGTTTTACTTCTTCTTTTCTTGGTGAATTATCCACTGCTTTTTCTGCTTCAATTTCCACTTTTTGAACATCTAAAGGTGTACGATTCAAGTACTTATCAAGCATGCTTAAGCTTTGTAATTGGCTTGGTACATCTACATAGATGGATACTTCAGATAATTCATCCACTGATTTTAAGAAACTTTGAGTCACTTCAGCATTGGTATCAAAATAGCTACGAATCCAAGATGCAACGGCTTCTAAAGATTGTTTATAAAGCTCGTTTTGTTGACGAGGCACTGCCATAATCGCTAATTGTAAGCGTAAACGAATATTTTCACGCAAGTAGATATCTTGGTTTGGTGCTAATAATTCTTTGCGATCCGCACCATGTTTTGGTGAAATGCGAATAAAGTGATTTAAGAATGAGGTTGCGCTTTTTTCTGCATTTTCAGCCCAATCTGAAAGGGAATCCGATAATTTTGTTGCATTTTGATCATCACCGAAATTCACATCTAACACTGGTAATTCATCAACCGTATTGGCTAATTGCGATAATTTTTGCATGACCGCATTTTGATCCACGCCAGCTACGGAGAGAAGTTGTTTCAGATCTTGATTAATGGCACTACGAATAGCTGCGGATTGTGAGTTATTTACTTTAGCAAGGGTTTCATCAGCGAGTTTTAAGAGTGAAACCGCTGTATCCACGTCATTATCTAACACTAATTTACGCAATGCATTGTTGAGCAAGAAATCCGCTTCTGAGAATAACCAATCAGTAGGTTGTTGAGCATTAGCTTGCACGCTCACTTTATTAATTTGTGATTGTAAGCCAACTAACTCGTGTGATTTAGCATTGATTAGCTCTTCTACTTGGGCAATTTTGTCTTGCGTTGCTTTATTCGCAGACTCTAATTGGGTAAGTTGTGTGGTATCAAATTTTACGTCTTGAGCAGGTGCTGAAACCACCGTTTTATTATTGATTTGAGCTTCAAGTGCGGTCAATTTTTGTTGGAATTCATCCACTTGTTGTTGACCAAAATAATAACCTGCACCACCCACGCCAAGTGCAATGAGAATGGCCAATAAACTTAATCCAGTACCACTTTTCTTCACAACGGTTTGTGTACGTGGCGCAACAGGCTCGCGATCTTCAGTTTGAATTTCCACTGCATCAGTTGCTTGGATTTCATCTGTCGTTTCAGGGGTTAATTTCTCTTTCGCCATATCTTTTCCTTAGTGAGAAAGGGGAGTTACTTCATTAAGTAAGGTATTAAGTAAACTTTGATTGTCCGCACCCGCGGAAACCACCACATTATGCCAACCTTGTTGTATTGCAACATCAGCAATGCGTTGGCTTACCGTGACTAAACAGCAATTTTTTAGCCAATTTTGTTCATTTTCAGGCACAAATTCGATTAACGCCTGTAAAATTTCAAGGCTCGTGACCACAAGGGTTTGTACACCAGAACGAATACAAATACTGGTTTGCTCTTCGTTATTATAACTAATCGGTGTGCGTTGGTAACATTCAATAGTATCAACGGTTGCACCACGTAATTCGGCTTGTTCGCGTAGTAATTCTCGTCCGCCGTTGCCACGTAAAATTAACAAGTTTTTATCTGTTAATTCTGTCATTTGCGGTAAATTTAGCACACCTTCGGTATTTTCTGATGTAATTGGATAACGAACAGTGCATTCAGTTTGACAGGAAAAATGCTGTGCCGTTCTATGTCCAACTGTAAAGTATTGTAAATCTTGACGCCAGTTAAAGCCAATATCTTTCAGGGTTTTATCCGCAAAATCGACCGCACTTTGGGATACCAAAAACACATAATCACCGCTTTTTAGCTGATTAAGTTTTGTCGGTAATTGTGCCAACTCAGCACCCGCTTCAATAGAAAGCAAAGGCAAATGCAAGGCAACTACACCGGCTTGATTTAGCTGGTCAACTAGGGCTTTTCCTCGTTCATCGGGGCGAGTGACTAGTACGGCCATGGTAATTTCCTATGCTGAATAAATCTTCGCCAGAATCTTATCTGCGCCTTGTGCTAGAAGTTGTTCTGCAATGCTCACGCCTAATGCTTCGGCATTTTCAACCGCACTTTTACCTTCCGCACGAATAATCGCTGAGCCATCGGTTTCTCCGACAAGAGCACGCAAGAAAATTTCACCATTTTGCTCAATGGCGTATCCACCAATTGGCACTTGGCAGCCGCCTTGTAAGCGGGTATTCATTGCACGCTCAGCCAAAACACAAGTCGTCGTAGTCGCATCTGAAAGTGGAGCTAGTAATGCTTTCACTTCTTCATCATCAACACGGCACTCAATGCCCACTGCGCCTTGTCCGGCAGCCGGTAAAGATTGTTCCACTTCAATAAATGAGGCAATACGTTCTGCTAGCCCTAAACGAATTAAGCCGGCCGAGGCTAAAATAATGGCATCGTATTCGCCATTGTCTAATTTACTTAATCGGGTTCCCACATTGCCACGTAAAGAGCGAATATCAAGATCTGGGCGTAATTGTTTTAATTGGCATTGACGACGTAAGCTTGATGTTCCAACGATAGCACCTTGGGGCAAATCATCTAATGAGCGGTATGTATTGGATACGAAAGCATCACGTGGATCTTCGCGTTTACAGATCACGCTTAATCCTAAACCTTCTGGAAACTCCATCGGTACGTCTTTCATTGAATGGACAGCAATATCGGCACGTTTTTCGAGTAAAGCGTTTTCTAACTCTTTAACAAATAAGCCTTTTCCACCAATTTTAGCTAAAGGTGAATCTAAGATTACATCGCCTTTTGTTACCATAGGAACTAATTCAACAGAAAGTGTTGGGTGAAATTTTTCTAATTGATCTTTCACAAAATTAGCTTGCCAAAGGGCTAAAGGGCTTTGACGGGTCGCAATTTTTAAGGTTTTAAGTACTGCCATAAATACCGCTGATTTTTAATGAAAATGTGACCTATGCTACCATTTTTAGGGCAAAAAGTCAGATCATTTAAATTTTTGATTTCTGAGTAGGTAAGTGGTACAGTAACGCCAGTTATTTGGTGATAGGTAGGAAGCCTTGAAATACGATCTCACTCAAGCCCGAAAATGTATTGAAACGCTAGATAAACGTCGTTTTGATCGAGCATTGCTGGGCTCTGGTGATGCATTCCGACACATCGTCTCTTTGTTGCCTCTGTTGTTGCATCTTAATCATTCAGCTTTGCCGGGTTATGTAGAAGATGCTCCAGTAGGCATTTCTGATTTTATCCTTTCCAATTATCAGCAAGGTTTTCTCTCAAAAGAACATCCTGAACTTGCAGCAAGTGTGCAAAGTGCGGTCAATTCTGATGCTGTTTTTGCACCGATCTTGGGTATTTATGTGATGGGTAGTTTTGGCTCCATTAGCCAAACTTCAGCTTCAGATTTGGATATTTGGATCTGCCATCAAGATGATTTATCTGAGCAAGATCAGCAGCGCTTAGCGGAAAAAACGAAGAAAATCACCCAATGGGCATCCACATTTCATGTGGAAATGCATTTTTATTTGATGACGCAAAAACGCTTCCGTAATGAGCGTTATTCCGATCCATTAACCAAAGAAAACAGTGGTTCTGCCCAATATATGTTGTTATTGGAAGAGTTTTATCGTTCCGCTGTACGCCTTGCGGGTAAGCCATTATTGTGGCTCCACTTGTGGGTGGAAGATGAAAAACAATATGAAGCCGAAGTTGCGCGTTTAGTGGCGGAAGGTGAGCTTAATCCAAATGATTGGGTTGATTTTGGCGGGTTAGGGCAATTTTCTGCCAGTGAATATTTTGGTGCGAGCTTATGGCAACTGTATAAAGGTATCGATTCACCGTATAAATCGGTGATGAAAATCTTATTGTTGGAAACCTATGCCCAAGAATACCCAAATGCCCATTTAATTGCTCGTCAATTTAAAGAAGATTTACTTTCCGGTCGTAGTACCGCTGCACATCATTTTGACCCTTATATTGCGATTCTAGAGAGAATTAGCCAATATTTGACCGCACATTCAGAATTTAAGCGCCTTGATTTTGTACGCTCTTGTTTTTATGTGAAGGCGACGGAAGACTTTGCGTTATATCACGCCTCAAACTGGCGTATTTCTTATATGAAAATGATGGCCCAAGAATGGGGTTGGTTAAAAGAACGTATTGAAGAATTAGATCAGCGTCCAAATTGGAAAATCAAACGGGTGAAAGAAAGTCACAATAATTTGGTGAATTTCTTGATGATGAGTTATCGAAATCTAGTGGATTTTGCGCGTAAACATAAAATTAATTCTAGCGTAATTCCGCAAGATATTACGGTACTTTCTCGTAAGCTTTATACCGCATTTGAAGAGCTGCCAGGTAAAATTACGCTACTGAATTCACAGATTTCGCATAATTTAGCGGAAGATCACCTCACATTTATCGAAGTTCACGGTAATAAGAATTTTAAGGATGGGTGGTATCTGGTGAATCAGCCGCCAAATCATATTATGTTCTCGAAAGAACGCGTGATTGAATATGGGGAAAGTTTAAATAAAGTTGTTGCATGGGCTTATTTTAATCGCTTGCTGACCGCTGAAACGTGTTTACATCTAATTAGTCAAAATATCGACCAGCTCACTTTACGTAATTTTGTCGCTGATTTGCGATTGTTTTTCCCCCATACAAATGGTCAAGCTCCTACAAATGAGGCACTTTCTTCGCAGTGTGAAATCCGAGATTTGTTTATTGCAGTGAACTTAGTAAATGACCCGACAGCACAAGTTGAAGAACTTAAATCAAATATCTCGCCGAGTGATTTGTTCAGTTTTGGTCAATTAGAACAGAGCTTGGTCGGCAGCATTGATTTCACTTACCGTAATGTATGGAATGAAATTCGAACTTTACATTTTGAAGGGCAGAATGCGATTTTGCTTGCCTTAAAAGTGCTTTCTAATAAAATTGATCAAGGCGTAAATAAACCACGTTCTGTACAGGTTTTTTGTTACAGTAAACACTACAACCGTACATTGCGAAACTTAGTGAGTTTACTCGTAAACCGTTGTATCAGTATTCAATTAGGGGATAGTCGTCCAACAACGCATTCCCGTTTACGTGTGGCTGGGAAAAACTGGCAATTCTTTTTTGAAGAGAAAGGGATCAGTTTGCAGCCTATTGACGGTGGGAAAGAAAGTGCAGTCAATTTTGAAGACGTTTTGCCAACTCAATTGGAAGAGAAAGAAATTATCCCTGAGGGACGCCGATATCCACCTGAAATTGATTTGTTTGCCAGTGAAGGTTTTTTACAATTTTTCTTTGAAGATAATGCCGATAATAGCTTTAACGTCTATTTGTTAGATGAAAAGAATCGTCTCGAAATTTATCGTCAATGTGAAGGTTCAAAAGATGACAAGGTCCGTGAAGTAAATCAGATTTATCAATCACTCGGCTCGAAAGGTTGTAAAAATCCGTATAAAATGGTGCAGCGGAATTTTAATTATCCGCAATTTTATCAATTGCATCTGACAGAAAGCGGTATGCATATCATGCCGTTCAAATTTAAAAGCAAAAGGAGTTGCGACTAGCTAAATCAAAACAAGTATTGTTTGAGATAAATGAAGTATATCTACAAATATGCATTGGAAGATAGGCAAAATCCCGATAGAATCCCTTCTTTTGAAAATCTATTGAGAAATAATCTAAGGCTGTGGACGTTTTCGCCTTCAGGCGATAGAATGTGCGTCCTCTCATCTCTTGGAGAAAATTATGCAAGAAAAGTTAAAAGTATTAATTATCGACGACCATCCATTAATGCGTCGTGGTATCAAACAATTAGTTGAATTAGAAGAGAATTTTGAAGTCGTTGCCGATGTAGGAAGCGGTACAGAAGGTATTTCCATTGCGATTCAAGAATCCCCGGATTTAATCATTTTAGATCTGAATATGAAAGGCCTTTCCGGTTTAGATACCCTTAAAGGCTTGCGTGCGGAAGGCGTTGATGCACGAATTTTGATCTTAACTGTCTCTGATGCGAAAAATGATATTTTCACTCTCATCGATGCGGGTGCTGACGGTTATCTATTAAAAGATACCGAGCCAGATGTGCTACTTGAGCAAATTAAACGTATTGCACAAGGCGAAGTGATTTTAAGTGATTCGATCAAAAATTTACTGTTAGAACGCAAACATACCGTTGATCCAATGGATTCGCTGACTGACCGTGAAATGGATGTGTTACGTTTAATTGCGACAGGGTTATCTAACAAACAAATTGCAGGCCAACTTTTTATTTCTGAAGAGACGGTTAAAGTACATATTCGTAACTTACTCCGTAAGCTCAACGTTCACTCACGCGTTGCAGCAACTGTCTTGTTCTTTGAACGCAATGGTCGATAGGCAAGTTTAAAACGATAAAAAAAGAGTGGTTTTTTAACCGCTCTTTTTGTTATCTTGGTACACCCCGTAATAAAGGAATTGGCTCAAACGGTGCGACTGAGGTTGGCGCAGGAATATCATTAAAAAGTAAGATAAATGGTTTAGGTGGCAAGATTTTTTCATTTCGCCATAAACTTCCCATGCTCACTAATTGAATATCATCGGGTAAATTTTTTATTCCCGCTTTTAATACAGCCACAGTATTTGGGCGAGGGTGTCCAATGGCAATGGCTGTGCCATGTTTGCGTGCATATTGAATGGCACTTTGAAATTGGCGTTGAACATCTGCCAAATTATCACTGTCATCTAAAAATACATGACGCTCTAATACACGTACGCCTTGTTCTTTTGCTATTTTTCCCGCGACTGATTTTCCAATGGTGCGACTATCTAAAAAAAATAAATGCTGCTCACGAAGTGCAGTCATTAGATAGGTCATTAATGTGGCATCAGCCGTGGCTGCACTGCCCATATGATTATTCATGCCGATGGCGTTTGGCACAATAGCTTTAGCCTTTTTCACTCGCTCATTCACTTGCGCTTCAGATAAGCCTAAAGTCAAACCACCTTCTTCAATTCTAATGTTGCTGACAGGCTGCATCGGCATATGGATGAGAATATCGTGATTTTGTGCTTTCGCTTCTTGATTGCGTATTTTGGCATAGGGCGCAGCAGGAATGATAGCGACAGAGATTTCTTTTGGCATGGCTAAAACCTCAGCATCTTCTTTCGGATGATAGCCAATGTCATCAATTACAATAGCCAGTTTGCCTTGTGCAAAAGTAAACGCAGAGAAAAGTGCGGTTGAAAAAATGATCGTATTTTTGACCGCACTTTGAAAGAACCTTGCCATTATTTAATCCACCCAGCTGGATTCACAGGCACCCCTTTACGGCTGATACCAAAGTAAAGTGCCGGTTTAGAGAGCTCACCCGTATTTCCCACTTGTGCGATGGTTTGTCCCGCAGATACCAACTGACCTTGTTTTACAAATACCGCTTGGTTGAAACCATACAAACTCAAGTCGCTATCGCCGTGTTTCACAATCACCATATAACCATAGCCATTAAGATGACCCGCTAGAATGACTCGACCACTTGCAATAGCTTTTACCGCGGTACCCGTTGGTGCACCGATAACCATACCTTTCCAGCGCACTTCACCCGCTTGGATTGAACCAAAGGAATACAACGTCGGGCCGGAAACCGGGCGACTATATTGACGAGCTGCCGTACCTAAGCCACTGGTGCTATTAATTAACTGACGTTCTTGCTCAGTTGGTTGATAAGGTTTTGAGGTCCGTTTTTCTTCCTCTTGTTTTTTCTGAGCAAGGGCTTCACGCTCACGTTGTTCTTGTTGGCGAGCGGCTTGTTCAGCACGTTGAATTTCTTGGCGAAGGGCATTTTCGTTCGCTTTCAACGTTTCCAGCTTGTTCTGATCTTTCGTTAAGTTTTTGTTGAGTTCATTTAACGTTGATTGGCGTTCTTGTTGCGCTTTTTGTAATTCTTGTTGTTGTTTCTTTTGCGTAGAAAGTTGATCGCGATGATTTTTTTGTTGCCCTGAAATCGCTTCGCGTTGTTTCGCTAAATTCTCTTGTGTCGCTTTCAGGTTGTTAATCATATCAATGCGAACTTGGTTTAAATGCTGATAATACACTTTCATGCGTTCCGCTTTTTTCGCATCTTCTGAAAGCATTCTTTCCAAGGTGGAAGGATTTATACCTGAGCGATAAATGGCATCTATTTGTTGTGCGAGCTTCGCTTTTTGCACGCGCTCTTGCTTTTCTAATTGCTTGATTTGTTTTTCGGTTTCCGCCATTTGCTTGCGGATTTCTTGCAAACTTAGTTCTGTTTCACGTAATTCACCGACAACGCTATTAATTTTGCTTTCTTGATCTTTAAGACTGGCTTGGAGTTTAGCTTGTGCACGTTTTTGCTCAGCGATCTTCGATTCTTGTTGTTTAATTTGTTTTTGAATTTGATTGAGATCGTTGCCTTGCGCGAAAGATGAAAAGCCAAGCAGACCACAAGCAAAAAGTGCGGTCAGTTTTGATAAGATTTTTTTTCTATGATTGCTTTGCTGCATACATCTAAACTTAAGAGAAATTAAGGGACGAATAAAACTTAAATACTAGCATTATTTTTGAGTGGCTAAAAGTTTACAGACGATTTTTTGCGAAAGATCAGTAAATGCCGCCTTTTTGCTTTTAAACATAACGATTTTTTGCTATAAAAGAATCATTCATTTTTTATCAATACTTAGGAGATCCTTATGGAATTAGTATTTATTCGTCACGGTTTCAGTGAGTGGAACGCAAAAAATTTATTCACTGGTTGGCGTGATGTGAATTTAACCGAGCGCGGCGTAGAAGAAGCAAAAGCAGCGGGTAAAAAATTGTTAGAGAAAGGCTATGAATTTGATATCGCCTTCACTTCTGTTTTAACTCGTGCAATCAAAACCTGTAACATCGTGTTAGAAGAATCTCACCAATTATGGATTCCTCAAGTGAAAAACTGGCGTTTAAATGAGCGTCACTACGGTGCATTACAAGGCTTAGATAAAAAAGCAACCGCAGAGCAATACGGTGACGAACAAGTTCATATCTGGCGTCGTTCTTATGACATTTCTCCTCCAGATTTAGATCCGAAAGATCCAAACTCTGCACATAACGACCGTCGTTATGCAAACATCCCATCTGATGTGGTACCAAATGCAGAAAACTTAAAATTAACCTTAGAACGTGCATTACCATTCTGGGAAGATCAAATTGCACCCGCAATGCTCTCTGGTAAACGTGTTTTAGTGGTGGCGCACGGTAACTCACTTCGTGCATTAGCAAAACACATCATCGGTATTTCTGATGCGGAAATCATGGATTTTGAAATCCCAACCGGTCAACCGTTAGTGTTAAAACTTGACGATAAATTAAACTACGTAGAACACTACTATCTTTAATTTATAAATGATTTCAAAGTGCGGTTAATTTTGACCGCACTTTTTGTTTAAGGAGAATAACGGATGAAAAAATTACTTGCGGTGATTTTTGCCTTGTTACCTGTTTTGGCCTTTGCAGCATCGCCAAATCATACGGCAACATCAACTCAAACTAAGTCAGTGAAAACGGCAGTTAAAAAAGTGGAAGCCAAGAAAGCAACTACGCCTAAAACCGTAGCTAAAACAGCGAAAAAGAAAGCCGATGCCAAAAAAGCAGAAGCGAGAAAGCCAGCTAAAATTGTTGAAGCGAAAAAATCGGTAACGAAAAAAGAAAAAATAAAAAATAAAACGACAAATAAAGCCGCTAAAGCAGAGCCGACAAAAATGAAAGGCAAACAGCCAGTAGAAAAAACTAAGCAAACTGCAGTAAAAGACAAAAAGACGGTAGCGAAAAGCAAACAAAGTACTGTTAAAGAATCAGCGAAACCTGAAAAAGTGATTGCTAAAAAAACACCCGCAGTTAAAACCGAAGTGAAGAAAGCGGAACCAAAAGCTGTTGAAAAAGTGACTGAAAAGAAAGTAGATGCTGTCTTGCAAAAAACAGCGAGTATGGTGACAAAATCTGTCGTCGTACCAAGATGTAATGATTCAAAAGTTTTTGCGGTATTATCTGATGCCTTCAAAAAACAAGGTGCTGCTACTCACACCCAAATGGCAGTGAAACAAATCACGCAAGCCCGTGAAACGCAATCTTATCCACAACAAGGCATTCGCAGCTGTAATGCAATAGTGGAAACCAACGGCGTTAAATATGTTACCGATTACAGCATTATCTTGAATGATAAAGGTTTCTTCGTGCAAGTTGAAAACGCACAACCCGCTCAACGTTTCTAATCTTAATGTGCGTTGTTCAAATGAAGTTGTTTGAATAACGCACGCATTTCTTCTTCATTCAAACAGCGATATTCACCATTACTTAGTCCATCAAGTGTCAAATGGCTCATTTGATAACGGATAAGTCGTAATGTAGGAAAGCCGATATGTGCGGTCATTCGACGCACTTGTCGATTACGCCCTTCACTAATTTTAATTTCCAACCATCTCGTTGGAATACTTTGACGTTTACGAATAGGTGGATTGCGAGGCCAGAGAAAATCCGGTTCAGAAATCAACCGCACTTTTGCCGGTTTCGTCATCCCATCTTTCAATTCCACACCTTGACGAAGCTTGTCTAAGTCCCTTTCTTCAGGAATACCTTCCACTTGCACAAAATACGTTTTTTCTGTTTTAAACTTTGGATCCGCCAAACGATGTTGCACTTCACCATTATTCGTTAAAATCAGTAGCCCTTCGCTATCACGATCCAATCGTCCTGCCGCGTACACATTAGGAATAGCAATAAAATCTTTTAACGTAACTCGGCCATTTTCATCGGTGAATTGTGTCAGTACATCAAACGGTTTGTTCAATAAAACAACAGTGGTCTGTTCTAGTGTGAGCGGCTTCACTTTAGGCTTAAATGAACGAGTAGGTTTTGCCGTTCGTTTGGTTGTAAATGAGCGAGATGGGAAAGATTTCGACATATTATTTATTCAGTAAAAAGAGAAAAAGGGCGGATTTTACTCCGCCCTTTTATATTACCACTGATAGCGATAAACTGCTTGAATTGCATAAGGTTTATCGAAGTTTTTACCGTCAGCACGGCTTACTTCTAAACCAAAACGATGATTTGCAAATCCAGCATTTAAACCGACCGCACTTTCAAAACGTCCACGGCTGCTTGCGACATCAAGCGCGCTGTTTGTGTAATGAATTTTGCTGCTACGGTTTTTGCTAGTAATCGCATTTACTTCTGCATAAGGCTGTAAATTCCAACCATTACTTAATGCAAAGCCTTTGGCTACACGTAAACCAATTCGAGAATAAACAGAAGATAAGCTATCTTCATTCTTTTGTGATGAAATATGTGTCCACGCTAATTGTGCTTGCGGGGTAATTGTCCAATCACTCGCAAGGCTAAAGCGTTTGCCTAATTCACTCGAAATAGTATAAGCGTTGTAATGGCGTTTTTCAGTGTGATCTGAGTTAGCGTATAAACGGCTATATTTCACGATGTTATCTACATAAATACCGTTATCTGCAAGGTAAGCTGCATATAAGCCCACGCTGTTGCTTCTTACTTTGCCATCACCGTAATAACCATTGAAATCAACGTTAGCTTGGCTACGGCCAACAAATCCACCAACTCGGAGGTTATCTGTTACAGCAGTATCAGCGCCCACTTGTACGCGATGTACGTTTTGTTTAAAGCCAGAAGTTTCACTCTTACCTGTCGAAAGTGCGGCTAATTGTTGGCGAGAATTCACATTACGAACCCATACATTACCTTTTTCACCATTTTTCACTTCACCTAGACGTTGATGAATGCCACTTAAATCATCTTCCACTAAAAGCAATTGTGCTTGGCGAAGAGAAACTTGTGCATTTGCTAAGTCTGAAAGTAATGGTGTACTTGGTAGAACTGGAGCTGCAGGTGGTACTACTGGATTACGTGGAGTTGCCGCAGGATTGGTTGGCGTCACCACAGGATTGCTTGGCGTCACCACAGGATTGCTTGGCGTCACCACAGGATTGCTTGGCGTCACCACAGGATTACTTGGCGTCACCACTGGATTACTTGGAGTTACCACAGGTTTATTTGGTGTAACTGGTGCAACAGGTGGAGTTGGGGTGACCGCATTTTTAGAATTCGCTAATACCCAATTATTTCCTTCTTTTGTTAGGAAATATTGGTAAGCTCCTAAATCTACACGATTATTCGGGTTCGTTAAGCTAAATGCAGCGTTACCACCATTGGTTTCAACAAGTGTCACTTTTCCGTTAGCAACATTTGCACCTTGGTTCGTTACCCCAATTTTATGATTACCTTCAGCAGTGCCTTTAACAACGATTTTATCGCTTTTGTTTTCAGCGATATTGGTATTGAGGTTAAATGTGCTAGAACCAGTGAGATTATCTTTAATTGTTAATGTTTTGTATTCAGAAGTCGGAGTAAATGTAATCTCAGAACTGTTAGCATCTAGGTTATTCAATGTGCTTGATTTATTGAAGCTCCATTGACTATTAGACATAGATAAGCTGATTTCATTTTTTACTGGCGAATCTGGGTTTTCAAGAATTGCACCTGTTAGTTTAGAATTCTTACTAGCTGTAAGGTTTAGATGATAGACACCAGCAGCTTTGGGATCTAAAGCATCATCGCCTTCTTCTGCTTCAATGGGGAAGTTTTTATCATTAAGCGAGATTAATGCTTGAGTAGTATTTAATGTTGTATTTTCTAAATTAATTTTAACTAACTGATCCTCGCCCAATGGGAATGCGAGCAACCCATAACCTGTATTACTTTCTGAATTTGTTAGTGTTATTGTTTGCGATCCGCTATCTGATGTAGTGAATAAGCCACTTTTATTGTTAAGAGTTACATTTAAACCATTAGCTATAATCGTCTGAAGCGCATTCTCTTCATCTGTACCGATGTCAAAAGCAAATTGCATATCTTGATTTCCAGTAATTTGTACATTACTGATATTTGCTATATCTTCTGCACCATATAATGCGTAGGCAATATCACTCTTTCCATTCATCTTGATACTATGATTGGATGAATTGATAACTGAGGTCTTTTGAGATTCAATTGCACTAGAACCATCGTTATTTATTTCAATATCAGCTTGTGTATTAATTTTGCTACCATAAGATTCAATCGCTGAGTTGCCACTTGAATCACTATAAGCATCAGTTATATTGTGAATTTGTGCGTAATTTTTCTCAATAATGAGTTTTGAGCCTTTTTCTAACGTGGCAGTTCCACCCCATATACTTAAGAGTGAGCTTGATGGATAGTCTTCTTTGAGTGTGGCATTTACACCAGATTTAACAGTAATATGATTATTTCTATCAGTAAGATCAAATATACTAAATAGTGAATCACTAGAGGCGGTCGGTTGTCCTCCATCAGTCCTAGTTCCAACATCGGTTTTAGCTGTATTTTGGTAGTTTCCTGGAGTAATAGTTACATTAATTGCATCACTAATTGATGTTTGTTGGTTTTTGTTGAAAGTCCAATTAGGTGATGCACCCCAAGAATACTGACATCCTGTTGAGTTTGAGCAAGTGAGATCTGTTGCCCACGCTGAATTTACTAATCCTAACGCCATAGCCACCAAACTTACTTTAAAAGTGCGGTTAAAAATTTTGTTGTTTTTCATATTAATTCCTTGGGATTATAAAAAAAGCCAACTTATTGAATAAGCTGGCTTAAATTTTAACGATTTAATAATTAACCTGCAACTGCGATACGTTTCATATCTGTCATGTAGCCACGTAATTCTTGACCGATTAATTCAACCGGGTGGTTACGGATTGCATCGTTTACATCGCGTAAAGTGATGTTATCGATTTCTACTGCTGGAGTTGGCTCGCCCAAGTCACCTTTTTGAAGGTTAGGGATAATTTCTTTTGCAAGAATTGGGGTCGCTACGTTAGAGAATAAGTAGTTACCATATTCTGCAGTATCTGAAATTACCACGTTCATTTCATATAAGCGTTTACGCGCGATGGTGTTCGCAATTAATGGTAATTCGTGAAGTGATTCATAGTAAGCTGATTCTTCATAAATACCGCTTGCCACCATCGCATCAAAGGCTAATTCAACACCTGCTTTCACCATTGCGATCATTAATACGCCGTTATCAAAGTATTCTTGTTCGCTAATTTTGCCATCATATTTTGGTGCATTTTCAAAGGCTGTTTTACCTGTTGCTTCACGCCATGCGAATAAGTCTTTATCGCCATTTGCCCAGTCAGCCATCATTGTTGCTGAGAAGTGACCGCTAATGATGTCATCCATGTGTTTGTAATATAAGAAACCAAGGCTTTCTTTGATTTGTTCAGCTAGTTCAAATGCACGTAATTTTGCGCTGTTTGATAAGCGATCCATCATTAATGTGATACCACCTTGTTTTAACGCTTCGGTAATCGTTTCCCAACCGTATTGGATTAATTTACCTGCGTATGCTGGATCTTTACCGTCTGCTACTAATTTGTCATAACATACGATAGAACCTGCTTGTAACATACCGCAAAGGATAGTTTGCTCACCCATTAAGTCAGATTTTACTTCTGCCACGAATGAGGATTCTAAAACACCTGCTTTGTGACCGCCAGTTGCCGCAGCCCATGCTTTTGCGATCGCCATGCCTTCACCTTTCGGGTCATTTTCAGGGTGGACTGCGATTAATGTTGGCACGCCGAAACCACGTTTGTATTCTTCACGTACTTCAGTACCTGGACATTTTGGTGCAACCATCACAACTGTAATGTCTTTACGAATTTCTTCGCCAACTTCAACAATGTTGAAACCGTGTGAATAACCAAATGCAGAGTCTTTTTTCATTAAAGGCATCACATCAGCAACCACTTTAGAGTGTTGTTTATCTGGCGTTAAGTTTACGACTAAATCTGCAGTTGGAATTAATTCTTCATAAGTACCAACTTTAAAACCATTTTCGGTTGCACGTTGGAACGATGCACGTTTTTCAGCAATCGCTTCAGGGCGTAAGGCATAGCTAATATCTAAGCCAGAATCACGCATATTCAAACCCTGGTTTAAACCTTGCGCACCACAGCCCACGATAACGATTTTTTTGCCTTTTAAGAAGTTTGCTTCATCTGCAAATTCTTCGCGATCCATAAAACGACAACGACCTAATTGGTCTAATTTTTGACGTAAATTTAATGTGTTGAAATAGTTAGCCATTTTGTTGTCCTTAATTGTGTAAGGTGAATAATTGTATGATGTTGTGTTTGCATATTTTTTGTTGTGGGTGAGATTATAAAGTTTTTTGTGGTTGCGTAAAGTGATATTATGGGAATGTAATGTTGCAGTTTTGGCAATTATTGAGATTGAAAATACGGATTGGGCTTTTATTAATGAGTTTCTTCGTTTTTTTGTACTGCCAAATCTCCCCTACCCCTCTTTGCTAAAGAGGGGATTAGTTCTTTGCAAAATACAAAGATGTGCGTTTTATCTTTACAGTAATTAACATCAAATATGCTAATGGGTATGATGAATAATCTAACTGAATCAGTTATAACTAATTAACTAAAGTTTTTTTATGTTAAAGAAACATTTGATTCTTTGTTTGATTTTTACGGTAATCCAAATGAAATATGTAAATAAGTAATTATGATATAAAAATATAAATGAGCCAGTTTCTAGTAATTGATTAAAGAATTCCCCTCTTTAGCAAAGAGGGGTAGGGGAGATTTGGCAGCACAAAAAAACGAAGAAATTAATTTTTACTATAGATAAAAAAATTATGGAATTTAACGACCTACAAATATTTATTCACCTCAGTGACACAAAAAACTTCGCAAAAACTGCCACCCAAAACCACATGTCCCCTTCCACTCTTTCCCGTCAAATTCAACGGTTGGAAGACGAGTTAGGGAAGACACTTTTTATTCGTGACAATCGTCAAGTCAAACTCACTGAATATGGCGAGAAATTTTTGCAATTTGCTAAAACAGAATGGCAAAACTGGCAACAATTTAAACAACAGCTCAAGGATGAATCAGATGAACTTTGCGGTGAAATTAAACTTTTTTGCTCTGTAACCGCATCTTATAGCCATCTTCCGCAGGTACTTAAAGAATTTCGCCAGCGTTATCCTAAAGTGGAAATTCAGCTGACGACGGGTGATCCAGCGCTTGCATTAGAGTTAATCCAAACACAACAAGTTGACCTCGCTATTGCGGGTAAGCCGAATAATCTGCCATCCAGTGTGGCATTTCATAAAATTGATGATATTAGCTTGTCTTTAATCGCTCCGCGTGTGGCTTGTTTGGCGACACAATTACTGCAAGAAAAAACCATTAATTGGCAGCAAATGCCTTTTATTTTCCCTGTTGAAGGGCATGCTCGGCAACGGATTGAGCAATGGCTACGGGAGAAACATATTAAACATCCGAAAATTTATGCTACCGTTGCAGGGCATGAAGGGATTGTTCCGATGGTGGGATTGGGGTTCGGATTAGCGATGTTGCCTGATGTGGTCATTGATAATAGCCCAATGAATAACCAAATTTCCAGACTTAATCTCGATAAGCCTATTGAGCCTTTTGAATTGGTTATTTGTACCCAAAAAAGGAATCTCGAACAACCCTTAATCCGTGCATTTTGGGCGATGTTAGAATAGAATGATTGGCTGTTTAGAATAAGGATTTCTTATGTTTAAAGGTGTTCTCGTTTCATTACTTGCCTCATTTTTATTTGGCTATATGTATTATTTTTCTACTCTGCTGAAACCTTTGAGTGGCACGGATATTTTCGGTTATCGGATGATTTTTACGTTTCCCTTTGTTGTCCTTTCCGTGTTTATGTTTAAGCAGAAAAATGCGTTGATTCATCGCTTAAAACTCATTAAAAAACAACCGCACTTAGCATTGCCTTATCTTTTTTGCGGCTTATTAATGGGTTTTCAAATGTGGCTTTTTCTTTGGGCGCCGAATAATGGCAGTTCATTAAGCGTGTCTTTTGGTTATTTGCTTTTGCCAATTGTGATGGTGGCAGCAGGTCGCTTAATTTTTAAAGAACGTATTTCAACATTCAAATTTATTGCAGTCGTAATTGCCGCATTGGGTGTGATTTCTAATATCGTGCTAAAAGGCGGGCTTTCATGGGAAGCCATTGTGATTTGTGTTGGCTATACTACCTATTTTTCCGTTCGGAAAGCATTAAAAAATAGTGATCTCGCTTCTTTTTGTTTAGAGATGTTGAGCCTAATCCCAATTAGCATTTATTTTGCGTTACAAACAGATTTTGCTGTGGTCGAACAAAGTAATCCTAATATTTGGGGACTACTTGTGTTGCTTGGATTAATTAGCGGCACGGCATTGATTGCTTATGTGATCGCTAGCAACATGTTGCCGATGAATTTGCTTGGCTTACTTGGTTATGTGGAAACCATTATGATGATTTTCGTATCGTTTTTTATCGGTGAACAAATTGACGCCGAAAGTTACCCGCTTTTTATTTGTTTAGTGCTCGCTATGATTCTTGTTGTGATTGATGGTGTGTACAAACAGCACGCAAAAGGAAGTTTATAAATGTCATTTAAAGAAATTACGCCACAACAAGCTTGGGAAATGGTTCAACAAGGGGCGGTGTTAGCCGATATTCGCGATGATGCCCGCTTTACCCACTCACATCCTAAAGGTGCTTTTCATTTAACGAATCAAAGTTTTTTACAATTTGAAGAATTAGTAGATTTTGATTCACCTATCATTGTGAGTTGTTATCATGGCGTAAGCAGTAAAAATGTAGCGACCTTTCTAGTGGAACAAGGCTATGAAAATGTGTTTAGTATTATTGGTGGATTTGATGGCTGGTGTCGAGCAGAATTACCAATTGATACAGCTTATTAATGTGTTTTAAATAAAATTGATTTGATGAAAAAAGTGCGGTGAAATTTCACCGCACTTGTTGTTTCTTAGCTTACCATTCGTAGCCTACGCCAACAGAGCTCACCACGTCGCCTTGGGTATTTGTGCTTCCACTTAGGCGGAATAATACTTTACCGTTGTCACTTGAGCGGCTATATCCCACTGCGATAGCATTTTGTCCTTTGAAGTTTCCTGCGCCCGCAGAAATCATAGACTTACCATTACCTCGTACTTGTGGCAATCCAGCTATTGCAGCAGAACCCGCAATCCCAGCTTTCAGCATTTTATTATGTTGGGTAACTTTTTGATTAATAGCCTCGACAACAGAATAAAGTTGAGAGCCGTTAATCGCATCCGTTGATGTACTGGTAATACGACCTGCTGCAACGTGCGTAATTTGACGCTCTTTACCTTCGGCACCTACGCTGACAGTTGATGTTGGATTTGTACCAGCGAATCGATAAGTTGTGCCCTGAATAGTGATGCTTTCTACAGGCATTGGTTTACTTGGCGCAGATTCGTTACCTAATACTACAGCACCATCAAACCCTGCATCAACAGTGACATTATTGCCTAACACCATCACATTATGTGATGCAACTTTATTCCCCGCCCCAATCGCTACAGAATTATTACCCGTTACCTCATTTTTTGTACCGATAGCAATTGAGTTTGTACCGCTCGCAAAGGATTCTTTCCCAGCGGCAATTGAGTTTTCACCAATGTTAGAAAAATGACGTGTTAGTTTTTCCTCTAACTCTTTTAATGCTTTTTCCTTTTGGGCTCGCTCTTTTTCAAGCTCTTCTTTTTCTACTTGTTTTTTTGCAAGTTCTTCTTGTTTTTGTTTTAACTCATTTGAATTTTGAGAATCGGATGTTGATTTTAAATTTTCAATCTGAGATGTAAGATTGTTGACTTCTTCTTCCTTCTTCTCAAATCTTATTTTGGCCTCATCTGAGGCTTTTTGGGCTTTTTCATATTCTTTTGTTATTCCCTCAACGACTTCATTATGAGGATCATAAAGTTTTAATTTTTTTGCCCAATCATTTAATTCGTTAACTGTTTCTTCAGCATATTTATTCCATAATTTTTTAGTAGATTCTTTAAATTTAAATTCAATATTTTCATAATAATTTTTAGGATTATCTATCTCCATATCGATTTCACGATAAAGAAGCTCTCTTTTTTTAACATTTTCTTCTGTTGGGGATTTGCTTTCTTCCTCATAAGCCGCAATATATTCTGATATTTTCTTTGCAAAGCTTTCAACAACTTTAAGTTGTTTAAGAAAATCATCTTTCTCAAAAAGCCATTTATCCTCAGGGGCATTAAGATCGATTAGGTTATAAAAATCATCATAAAATCTCTTGACCCACTCTCTTAACGGAGCAACATTCTTCTCTGGATAATTGGTATTTTCCCCACTGAAGAAATCCTTAAAAAATTTTGATGTTTTATAATAATAAAGAGATGGTTTTGTTCTATCTTTACTTGTGTTTCGGATGTACTCCCCCTCTCCTTCATGACCATATTTAGAAACATCATTAGGATTAGAATAAGGATCGTAATATGTATGGCTTGTTAATAAAAAATTACTATGGTTTATTTGGTCATTCTTTTCATGCTTTATTGGAGGAAGGTAAAATACGAGATTTGCCACATTATTAGGTTTATCTATATTATTATTATGAGACTTATTAAGATTATAAATTTTATTTAACTCATTTATTGGAGTAGATCCATTTATTATATTTAGTAAAGTAGAATACTGTACGTAACGCTCTTTTTGGTCAGATGAAAAGAAACTTTCTGTCATTTTATTTGGAATTGTTTTTCCTTCTGTGAGAGCTACAGAGCCTACAGAATTTACTTTTTCTAGTAAATCGGGAACAATACCAACATCTGGATTTGCGTATATCCCTAGATCACTTGTTGCTCCAATGTTAAGAAAGTATTTGTCATTTCTAGATTTAATTGTGTTTTGTATCTTCTCTTTGTCCTCTCCGAAGGATACTCTAGCTTTTAGATACCCATTAACAATAGCTTCATATTTATCTATATTCCATTTTTGAAGCTTAGGATAATCTTTTTCAACTAGCTGTTTTAAGTCTGCTGCTAACTTTTGACGTCCCGTTGTTCCATTAGAATTATCTGTAAGTTTCTCAATATTAAGTTCTTTTATTTGTTTTAGGTAATTTACCCAAACAAATTCTCCTCCTGAATTGATTGATGCCAAGATTGACCCAACGTTATCTTGTGCTTCTTCAAACTCTTTTTTTAAATTTTCTAATTCCTTTTCTTTATTACTTAAATCTTTATTTAGTGAATCGATTTTATTTGTTTTATCCTTATTGTGGTTTTTGATTAACTCTGTTAGTTCTTTGATTCTGTTGTTTAGATCTTCCTCAGTTTTATTGTTGGCTTCAATTTTTTCATTTATATTGGAAAGATCTTTATCAGCCTTGTTCTTATTGGCAATCGTTTGCTTTTCTTTTTCAAGAATAGCCTTAAATTCTCCACGAGAAATATTGCCACTTGTTGCAACAGAATCATTACCTTGTGCTAAACCATATTTAGCTGTTACAGCATTGTTATAGCCAGTTGCAACGCCATGATCTCCGGTGACAATATTTCCTTCACCCGTTGTGGACGGGGCAGAATAGGCAAGGTTAGAAGATAAAGGCAATGTAAAGAGTAATAAGGCTACTGAACTTTTTGCAGTAGTTAAAGCAGTACGTGTTTTCAAAATGTCCCCCAGGATGATAATGTTAGGTTACATGTATAATTGGTTCGAGATTATATGATTTTTAAAATTAAAATATCGATAAAATTATCTGTTTTGTGATCTTGCTTGTGTTTTTTTTTATTTTTTGAGTAAAATGTAACCAAATAGATGTAAATAAAGACGTATTTCAACAATGATTGTATTTAGTAATCTGTCCTTAAAACGAGGGCAAACGGAACTTCTCGAAAATGCTTCTGCTACGATTAATCCCAAGCAAAAAGTCGGCTTGGTGGGGAAGAATGGTTGCGGTAAGTCGTCTCTTTTTTCCTTATTAAAAAAAGAATTAACGCCAGAGGGTGGCGAGATAAATTACCCAGCAAATTGGCGGGTATCTTGGGTAAATCAAGAAACGCCTGCATTGGATATTTCAGCGATTGATTATGTAATTCAAGGGGATCGTGAATATTGCCGCTTACAACAAGAGCTTAATCTGGCAAATGAACGCAATGACGGTAACGCCATTGCGCGTATTCATGGGCAATTAGAAACCTTGGATGCGTGGACAATTCAATCTCGAGCAGCTTCCTTATTGCATGGTTTAGGATTTAGCCAAGAAGAAACAACACAGCCTGTGAAGGCTTTTTCGGGTGGTTGGCGGATGCGTTTGAATTTGGCGCAAGCATTGCTTTGTCCATCAGATTTATTATTACTGGATGAGCCGACCAACCATTTGGATTTGGATGCAGTTATTTGGTTAGAACGTTGGTTAGTGCAATATCAAGGCACCTTGGTATTAATTTCTCACGACCGTGATTTTCTCGACCCGATTGTGACAAAAATCCTCCATATCGAAAATCAGAAGCTCAACGAATACACGGGCGATTATTCTTCCTTTGAAGTGCAACGGGCAACCAAATTGGCACAACAAACAGCGATGTATCGTCAGCAACAACAAAAAATCTCTCATTTACAAAAATATATCGACCGCTTTAAAGCCAAAGCAACCAAGGCCAAACAAGCACAAAGCCGCATGAAAGCCTTAGAGCGCATGGAACTGATTGTGCCGGCTTATGTGGATAATCCTTTTACCTTTGAATTTCGTCCGCCGCAATCTTTGCCGAATCCCTTAGTGATGATTGAGCAAGCGAGTGCAGGTTACGGCAGTGGAGAAAGTGCGGTAGAAATTTTAAGTAAAATTAAACTGAATTTGGTGCCAGGTTCGCGCATTGGTTTGCTCGGGAAAAATGGTGCGGGAAAATCAACCTTGATTAAACTTTTAGCGGGAGAACTGACCGCACTTTCAGGCACAGTGCAGTTGGCAAAAGGCGTGCAGCTTGGCTATTTTGCTCAGCATCAATTAGATACTTTACGCGCAGACGAGTCTGCCCTGTGGCATATGCAAAAACTCGCACCTGAGCAAACGGAGCAACAGGTTCGAGATTATTTGGGCAGTTTTGCGTTCCACGGCGATAAAGTAAATCAAGCAGTGAAATCTTTTTCTGGTGGTGAAAAAGCTCGTTTGGTGTTGGCTTTGATTGTTTGGCAACGCCCGAATTTGTTACTACTTGATGAACCAACCAACCATTTGGATTTGGATATGCGTCAGGCATTAACGGAAGCGTTGGTGGATTACGAAGGTTCTTTGGTGGTGGTGTCGCACGATCGTCATTTACTGCGCAATACCGTGGAAGAATTTTATTTGGTTCACGATAAAAAAGTGGAAGAATTTAAAGGTGATTTAGAAGACTATCAAAAATGGTTGAGTGAACAAAACAGCACGCCTGAAAATAAAGTCTCAGAAAAAGTTGGCGATAATGAAAATTCGGTTCAAAATCGTAAGGAACAAAAACGCCGTGAAGCAGAGTTACGTCAACAAACTGCGCCATTGCGTAAAAAAATCACGCAATTAGAAGAAAAAATGAATAAATTTTCTTCTGAGCTTGCGAACATAGAAAATCAACTGGCCGATACCGAATTATATAATGCCGAAAATAAAGAAAAATTGACCGCACTTTTGGCTCAACAAGTGGATGTGAAGAAAGCATTAGATGATGTAGAAACGGAATGGATGACCGCACAGGAAAAATTGGAAGCAATGCTACAAGCATAAGGATAGATTATGAATCAAAGCCTTTTTCATCATAGCAAACAACAGGAATATTGCCCTCAATGTGGAGCGCCTTTGCAAATTAAACAAGGCAAAAAAGGGCTGTTTTTAGGTTGCTCTGCTTATCCTGAATGTGATTATTTGCGTCCTTTGCAGCGAGCGGAACATAAAGTATTAAAAACACTTGATGAAATTTGCCCAAAGTGCGGTAATTTATTGCAGTTGAAACAAGGCAGTTTTGGGATGTTTATTGGTTGTAGTCATTATCCTGAATGTGATTTTGTGGTGCGGGAAGAATCTGAATCTGAGGAAAAAATTGCTTGTCCTGAATGTAAAACGGGGCATTTGATTTCTCGTCGAGGTCGCCAAGGAAAAATTTTTTACGGCTGTGATAATTTCCCTAAATGTAAATTTTCTTTGCCTACCAAGCCTTATTCCGTGCCTTGCCCAACCTGCCATTTTCCACTTTCCTTGTTAAAAAGTGAAGATGGGGAAAAACAAATTTTTCAGTGTGCAAATAAAACTTGCCGTCATATTTTTGAGCAATAAAAGTAAAAGAGTGAAATGAATAGAGAACAAATCGCCGAGGCCCTTCGACAAAATCAAGTGGTCGCTTATCCCACTGAAGCTGTATTTGGCTTGGGCTGTAATCCGCAAAGTGAAAGTGCGGTAAAAAAATTACTTGATTTGAAGCAACGTCCAGTGGAAAAAGGATTGATTTTAGTGGCGCCTAGCTTGGGTTTTTTCCGTCCTTTTGTCGATTTTGAGCAGATTAACGATGAACAGCTTTCTCGTCTGCAAGGTAAATATGAACGTCCAACGACTTGGATTGTGCCCGCCAAATCGACTATCCCGCATTTTCTCTCTGGAAAATTTGATAGCATCGCGGTACGTTTGTGCGATCACCCTTCCGTAAAAGCTTTATGTGAGCTCACGGGGTTTTCATTAACTTCGACTAGCGCAAATCTAACAGGAGAGCCCCCTTGCCGCATGGCTGATGAAGTGCGGTCACAATTTGGTGCAGATTTTCCTGTATTAGATGAAACTGTGGGTGGTGCACACAATCCATCCGAAATTCGAGACTTGCGCACAAATCAACTTTTTAGACAGGGATAATTTATGGATCTTTATGCCGTGTGGGGGAATCCGATTGCGCAAAGTAAATCGCCATTAATTCAAAATAAGTTAGCAGCGCAAACGCATCAAACAATGGAATATATTGCAAAATTAGGTGATCTTGATGCTTTTGAGCAACAGCTTTTGGCATTTTTTGAGGATGGTGCGAAAGGTTGCAATATTACTTCGCCTTTTAAAGAACGTGCCTACCAGCTGGCAGACGAATATAGCCAACGAGCAAAATTGGCGGAAGCCTGTAATACTCTCAAAAAACTCGATGATGGAAAACTTTATGCCGACAACACCGATGGGATTGGCTTGGTGACGGATTTAGCGCGTTTAAATTGGCTTCGTCCAAATCAGCGCGTATTAATGTTAGGGGCGGGCGGAGCAACAAAAGGCGTATTATTGCCACTTTTACAAGCTCAACAAAATATTGTTCTTGCTAACCGCACTTTTTCGAAAGCCAAAGAATTAGCTGAAAGGTTTCAGCCTTATGGCAATATTCAAGCCGCCTCAATGGATTCTATTCTGCTACAAACTTATGATTTGGTGATTAATGCAACTTCCGCTGGATTAAGTGGTGGAACTGCTCCAGTTGATACTGAAATTTTAAAATTTGGTTCAGCTTTTTACGATATGCAATATGCGAAAGGTGCGGACACGCCATTTATTGCATTATGCAAAAGTTTGGGTTTAACCAACGTTAGCGATGGCTTTGGAATGTTGGTCGCGCAAGCAGCACATTCTTTCCATTTATGGCGAGGCGTAATGCCAGATTTTGTCGCGGTTTATGAGCAGCTTAAAAAGGCGATGTTATGATGACTCGATGCCCTTGGGTTGACGAACAACCTATTTATATTGATTATCATGACAAAGAATGGGGTAAGCCTGAATTCGACAGTCAAAAGCTATTTGAAAAAATCTGTTTGGAAGGGCAGCAAGCGGGGCTTTCGTGGATTACAGTTTTGAAAAAACGTGAATCTTACCGTGTGGCTTTTCATCAATTTGATCCGAAAAAAATCGTAAAAATGACCGCTCTTGATATTGATGATTGTATGAAAAATGCAGGATTAATTCGCTATCGAGCCAAGTTAGAGGGCATTGTCAAAAATGCTAAAGCTTATTTGGCGATGGAAAAGTGCGGTGAAAATTTCAGTGATTTTATTTGGTCGTTTGTGAATCATAAACCGATTATCAATGATGTACTGGATATTTCTGTAGTACCTGCCAGAACTGAAACCTCAAAAGCAATGTCAAAAGCGTTGAAAAAGCGTGGTTTTGTCTTTGTTGGCGAAACGACATGCTACGCTTTTATGCAATCAGTGGGGTTAGTCAACGACCATATAAATGGCTGTTGTTGTAAGTGATATTCCAGTATAATCCCCCTAATTTCATCTGAATAAGAACTGAATTATGAATAAAAAATATATCTTAATTTCAATCTCAATTCTGACCGCACTTTATAGTCAACAAAGTTTGGCAGACCTGCATTCTCAGTGTTTACTTGGCGTGCCTCATTTTACTGGTGAGGTTGTGAAAGGTGATGTTAATAATTTGCCAGTTTATATTGAAGCAGATAAAGCAGAGATTAATCAGCCAACTCAGGCGATTTATCAAGGCAATGTGGATTTGAAACAAGGAAACCGCCATTTAGTTGGTAATTCAGTTGAAGTTAAACAAACCAGTGAGGGCGATCAAGCTCAGCGTTGGGCTTATTTGCGAGGAGGATTTGATTACAAAGATAATCAAATTAACCTATTAGGGAATGATGCGAGTTTTAATTTAGATAGTAAAAACGGTAATGTCACCGATGCAGACTACCAGCTTGTAGGACGTCAAGGTCGTGGTAAAGCTCAGGAAATTGAGTTAGGTGATAATTATCGTTTAATGAAAAATGCGACATTTACCTCTTGTTTACCGGATGATAATGCTTGGGCGGTAGATGCCTCTGAGATTCGTCAGCACATCAAAGAAGAATATGCCGAATTTTGGCATGCACGTTTTAAAGTATTAGGTGTGCCGGTATTTTATACTCCTTATCTGCAATTACCGATAGGTGATCGCCGCCGTTCAGGTTTATTAATGCCAACAGTCGGTCATTCTAGCCGTGATGGTTATTGGTATAAACAACCAATTTATTGGAATATTGCACCAAATTACGATGCCACATTTGCACCAAAATATATGTCTCGTCGTGGCTGGCAATTAAATGGTGAATTTCGTTATTTAACACCCGTTGGTGAAGGTAAACTGGCGGGCGAATATTTAGGACGTGATCGTTACGATGAGTACATCAGTAATAACCGTAAGCGTCATTTATTCTATTGGAATCATAATTCCTCTTTTCTTGAAAATTGGCGTTTAAATGTTGATTACACTAAGGTAAGTGATAAACGTTATTTCACCGATTTTGATTCTGATTATGGTAGCAGTACTGATGGTTATGCGAACCAATATGCTCGTATTGCTTACTACAAACCAAATTACAACTTTGCGATTTCAGCACGTCAGTTCCAGATTTTTGATGAGGTCAATATCGGGCCTTACCGCGCCATGCCACAAATCGACTTCAATTATTACAAAAATGATTTGGCGAACGGTTGGGTAGATTTCAAGTTATTTTCACAAGCAGTACGTTTTGATAATGATAGTACCTTGATGCCGACAGCATGGCGTTTTCATATTGAACCAAGTTTGGCAACCGCGATGTCAAATAAATATGGTAGCTTGAATATTGAGACTAAACTTTACGCGACCCATTATAACCAGAAAAAAGGTTCATCTTCTTCTGCAGAAGACGTACAAAAATCAGTAAATCGTGTATTGCCGCAATTAAAAGTAGATTTACAAACGGTTTTAGCGAGCAACAAAACCTTATTTGATAGCTATACACAAACGCTTGAACCTCATGTTCAATATTTGTATCGACCATACAAAGACCAAAGTAATATCGGTTCAAAACGTGTAAATAATTACCTTGGTTTTGGTTATGATTCCGCATTAGTTCAACAAGATTATTATTCTTTGTTCCGAGATCGTCGTTATAGTGGTTTAGACCGTATTTCATCCGCCAATCAAATAACGCTTGGTGGTACAACTCGTTTTTATGATAAGAATGCTGATGAACGTTTTAATTTCTCAGCAGGACAAATTTATTATTTAACGGCATCAAAAATTGATGATAATCCAAATAATCGCACACAAAAATCCTCTTCTTCTTGGGCGTTGGAATCTAACTGGAAAATTAGCGATAAATGGAATTGGCGCGGTAGCTACCAATACGATACCTTGCTCAATAAGGCTTCATTGGCGAATAGCAGTTTAGAATTTAATCCGATGAAGAACAATCTGATTCAATTAAATTATCGTTACGCAAGTAAAGAGTATATCAACCAAAATTTAGGTGCGTCTGCTAACCGTTACCAACAAGATATTAAACAGGTTGGTGTCGTAGCAGCATGGGAAGTCTCAGATAATTGGGCAGTTGTTGGGAAATACTATCAAGATATTGCATTGAAAAAACCGGTTGAGCAATATGTGGGTGTGCAATATAACTCATGCTGTTGGTCTGTTGGTGTCGGGGCGAGACGTTATGTCACGAGTCGACAAAATCAACGTGATGATCAAGTGGTTTATGACAACAGCATTGGTGTTACCTTTGAATTACGTGGCTTGGGTGAAAATGACCATCAAAGCGGTATCGAAGACATGCTGAAGAAAGGTAAACTTCCTTATATTCAAGCATTTAGCTTATAGTGAAATGAATAAAGGCTACCGAAAGGTAGCCTTTTTGTTTAGAAGTGCGGTTAAAAAACATAATGATTTTTTGACCGCACTTTATTTTTTTCGTTTTGCACGTGGGTGAGCTTGGTCATAGACTTCTGCAAGATGTTGGAAATTTAAATGCGTATAAATTTGCGTAGTGGACAAATTGCTGTGTCCTAAAAGTTCTTGAACTGCACGCAAATCTGAACTCGCTTCCAGCATGTGAGTGGCAAACGAGTGACGTAATTTGTGTGGGTTGAGATGACTATTTAATCCTTGGCGAATGCCCCAGGTTTCCATTCGCTTTTGAATAGAGCGATGAGTGAGGCGATTTCCCTGTTGGCTCACAAAAAGGGCTTCATCTTTAGGATTAAATAAAGGGCGTACTTTCAACCATTGTTGAATTGCGTGAGAAGCATAACGTCCAAAAGGTACAATACGTTCTTTGTTTCCTTTACCAATCACTCTGACTTCACGTACACGTGTGTTAATACTATTGAGGTTTAAGCCTTGCAATTCAGATAGGCGAAGCCCTGAGCTATACATCAATTCCATCATCGCAAGATCACGCAAATCAATAGGATCTTTGCTGTCATTTGAAAGCAATTTTTGGACTTGTTCAGCATCAATATTTTTTGGTAAATGTTTGCCTTGTTTCGGCGCTGAAATACCCGTTGCCGGATTCACTTTCAGTTGACCTTGCTGCACAAGATAGCTGAAGAACTGACGAAGAGCAGACAAACGTAATGCTAAGCTCTTTTCTTTTAAACCTTGCTTACGGCTTTCTGCCAAAATAAGACGAACCACACTAGGATTCACTTGCTGCCAGTGTTGAATACCTTTTTCAGCCAAAATCGTTAAAATCGCATCCAGTTGATGTTGATAATTAGTGAGAGTATGTGGGCTTACTTGGCGTTCAATTCGCAAGTAATCCCAATATTGATTGAGGAGCGTATGCATTAGAGAGTTAATTCAAACAAACTTTTTTTCGTGTTTAGCTTAAATCCTTCGCGTTCTAAAATATTCTGTTGAGCTTGACTCAATTCAGCCACTAAACGATTAGATTGTGTATAACGGACAAACTCTTTCGCTTTAGAAATAAGGGCAGCATAAATATCGGTTTGATGTTTATCTTCTTTGACAAAAATATCGGTTAATTGCCAATAGCGTTGTAGTTGTAAAGAGGATAAGCGAGGATAAAGTTGAACAAAACCAATCGCTTGTGAGTTTTCGTTTACAGCAACAAAAAACATGCTTTCATTAAAACGTATACGATTCGTTAAAAAGGTTAAAGTGCGGTCAGGATTTTCACTCATTCCGTTGGCAAGTCGATAGGCTTCAAAGAGTGGAGCAAGCACTTCTATATTCCATTGTTCGGCTTTGAAAATTTTCATTGTTACCAGACCTATTTTCCGTTTATTTATAAAATTGGTTATTTTTTATCGGTTTCGTACAGTAGATTGTAGCTTTTTAGCACAAAATAATCATCATTTACCCAAAAAAATTTTCAAAATGTGATTTTGCACAAAGAAATCTGCCCAAAGTTTGGTATAGTAAACACACTTTTTATTTATTCAATATGGAGAAACAAAAATGGCACGTCGTCCTTTAGTGATGGGTAACTGGAAATTAAACGGTTCTAAAGCGTTCACCAAAGAATTAATCGAAGGATTAAAAGCAGAATTACATGATGTAACAGGTTGTGATGTAGCAATTGCCCCACCTGTGATGTATTTAGGTACGGCTGAAGCAGCACTTTCTGGTTGTGGTTGCAGCTGTGGCGGTAAAAGTGTGATTCAATTAGGTGCACAAAACGTAGATATCAATGTGAAAGGTGCATTTACTGGTGATATTTCTAGCGAAATGTTAAAAGATTTCGGTGCAAAATACATCATTATTGGCCACTCTGAGCGTCGTACTTACCACAAAGAAAGCGACGAATTCGTAGCGAAAAAATTTGGTGCATTAAAAGAAGCAGGCTTAGTGCCAGTATTATGTATCGGTGAAACTGAAGCTGAAAACGAAGCAGGCAAAACAGAAGAGGTGTGCGCACGTCAAATTGATGCGGTAATCAACGCATTAGGTGTTGAAGCATTCAACGGTGCAGTGATCGCATACGAACCAATCTGGGCGATCGGTACGGGTAAATCTGCGACCCCAGCACAAGCACAAGCAGTTCATGCATTTATCCGCGGTCACATTGCAGCAAAATCACAAGCCGTGGCAGACCAAGTAATTATCCAATACGGTGGTTCTGTAAATGATGCAAATGCAGCTGAATTATTTACTCAGCCAGATATCGACGGTGCATTAGTGGGTGGCGCATCATTAAAAGCCCCAGCATTTGCAGTAATTGTAAAAGCAGCGGCAGCAGCGAAAAATTAATTTTTAGTTAATTAGAATAACAAAAAAAGTGCGGTGAATTTTCACCGCACTTTGTTTATGAATTCAAGCAAACTGTATTGCCAATTACTTTCCGTTCGTTTGATCGAGAATTTTCGTCACTACTTTCAAATACTCAATCGCCAAGCCCTGTTGTGCAACACTGGCATTAAACACTAAATCTTCGGAAAGTATGCCACAAGGTTGGTATTTTGGTACTTCGCCATTTTCGTAAGCCTCGAAATCTTCTCGCCAATCGCCTTCGAAGTAATAATGTTCTAAGCGTTTCATTTTGGGCAAAAACGCCTGCCATTTTTCCAAAAACTGTTCTGCCTCGGCAAGGAAGCCATTTGCTTTATCTAAAATACTTTCCATTTCGGCAAGTTGGGATAAACGTTCTTTTGATAGCATATTTTTCTCTCATTTTATAAAAGTGTGGTCGGAGCAGATTTTACCGCACTTCTGTTATAAAGTTATCCGTTATTCACAGAGATTGAATGTAAAGTCAATGATTTACAATGCAAAGATTGTAAAGTTTGGTAAAGATACTTTTCATTTATTTTGATTGCCTGTAGAATTCGTGCGAGATTTAAATAGCGTATTTTATAGACAGATTTGTTATAAAAGACGTTAATCTGATAAACAAGGCTGTTTATCTATTCGTTATGCTCGACAGCGAAAACCGCTGTTATCTATGTTTAATATAGGAGAAAACCTGAATGAATAACATTTTCAAAGTAATTTGGAATCATGCCACCCAAACTTGGACTGCTGTGGGTGAATTAGCATCCGCAAAAGGTAAATCAAAATCTGTAAAATTAGCCGCAATTTCTACCGCACTTTTAGTTGTTACAGGGGGGGCTCAGACCGCTTTTGCATCAAGTACAGACATAGCTAAAACAACTTCAGTGGATGCAGGCTCGTCTGCAGCTAATACAGCGACGATACAATATGATGCAAGTATGCAGGGGGGGCTAGCTATTTCTCCAGATCGAGTAACCGATCAATTTAAAGGTGATGCTCACAATGGAACGGCAAATATTCCTGGTGCAACAGTCTATGCTTATGATGGTATTGCAATCGGTAGTGGAACTGTAGCAGGTACAAAAGAGGTAGGTGGTAATGGTCATGTTGCAATTGGTTTAATGGCTCGTGCAAATGGCGCTAAAACTGGTGGTGCTGCAGTTGCGCTTGGTGCTTATGCTGTGGCTGAGGAGCAAGATACTGTAGCAATTGGTAACAAGGCTTATGCAAACGGGAGTCAGGCGGTTTCAATTGGGCACCAGTCTAAATCTAGCAGTAATGGCACGGTAGCGGTAGGTAATAAATCTGAATCAACGGGCTTTAACTCTACAGCCGTAGGTGATGGTTCTCAAGCTTTATCAAAGAATTCAACAGCGTTAGGTTCTAAATCAGTTGCGAAGAAATGGGATTCGACTGCTGTTGGTAATAAAGCAAGTGTAGAGGGTGACAATTCAACTAGTGTTGGTGCTTCTAGTAATGTAACTGGGAATAATATTTCTTCTTTGGGGAAAGGGTCAACAATATCAAGTAACAATGTTTCAGCATTAGGTGCAAATATTACTGTTGAAAAAGGCCGTGATGGTGCTGTTGTATTAGGTTATGGCAGTGATGCAGGGAAAGAGACTACAAAGGTTATGGCTGTAAATTCAGCTGTGGCTGAAGGTTCTCCGTTAGTTTATTCTGGTTTTTCGGGTAAGTTAGGTGGAACTGATACTAATGGTACAAATAAAGAAGCTACAGGTAAGCAAGGTAATGTTGTATCTGTTGGATCTGAAGGTAATGAACGTCAAATTAAACATGTTGCAGCAGGTCAAATTACAGCAGAATCAACTGATGCAATTAATGGTTCACAACTTTACCAAGTAGCTAAAACTTTAGGTACGGCAGCAAACCAAACAGCTAATGCTTTGGGTGTTACTTTAAATCCAAATGGTACGTTAAGTGGATTCTCACAACCATTAACTATTGCTGAAGGTAGTGATTATAATAAAGATGAAAATGGTAACGACAAAGCACCTATAACAGCGACAAATGTGGGTGATGCAATCAAAAATCTAAATAGTTATGTTAATGCTGGTTGGAAGGTAGCTACACCTTCTACTAGTGAAGATAAAGGTACAGTATCAATTGGACATACTGTTAACTTTGTTGGCGTGGGTAACGTAGATGTTGATGGTGAATTTGACAACAAAAATGGTACTCATAATATAAACATTTCTGTAGATTCACCTCTTGACTACGCAAGTACAAAAGCCGAAGTCGAAGTAGGTGGCAAGAAAGTCGATGTAGATGTAGTTAAAGCGAATGATGGTAAATGGTACCCGAAAGATCAAGTAGATGAAAACAATAATCCTAAAGACGACGCTGAGTCAATTCCATCATCAGAAATAGTGAAAAAAGGCGCTAAATTAACTGACTCTGATACAGAGAATAATCCGTATGAGAAAGGTAATTCCTATACCTATGATGAGAACGGCAATATTACTGCCACTGGTTATGATAACACTAAACCAGAATCTAAGGATAAGATTACCGCAGGGAAAAATGGTGTTCAGTTAAATAATGTGGGCTGGGCTACACAACCAGATCAAGCTGTAAATAAAGATCAGTTAGATCAAACTGTGAATAAATCAGGTTTCTTCGTCAAAAATAACGGTAATGATGTTGCAACAAAAGACTCTACTGACAAAGATATTTCTCCTAAAGATAAAGTGACACCAAATGATGTAATTAACTTTGCAAATGGTGATGGCACTGTAGTCAACGTAAAAACTGTACGTGACGAGAATGGTGTAGATACAACGACAGTTTCTGTTGATGTTGATGCTACAAAAATGATTGAAAAAAACAAAGGCGAAATTAAAAAGGCTGATGTAAGTAATCCTGATGCAACAGGTGCGGGTAAAGTTGCTGTGAATGGTACGCCAGCACCAAAAGCAAATGGTTCAATGGAAACTCAAAAAGAAGCAGATGATCGCGAAGGTAATAAACTTGCTACCGTTGGGAATGTAGTTGATGCCATTAATAGTGCGAAATGGTTTGCAAAAGTTGAGAATACTGACACAGCAATAACTGACCGCACTCAAAATGACACTACAGGTAAGAAGGCTGCAGCTATCGGTGCTGGAGAAACACTAACGTTGAAAGCTGACAAAAACTTAGCGGTAAAACGTGACGGTGCAAATGTTACTTACGGTTTAGCATCAGAAATTGAAGTTGATAAGATTACTGTGAAATCGAAAACTCCAGGTGAAGCTACGACTACATTTGAAAATGGTAAAGTAACTAACTTAAAAGATCATTTAACGACACCAGAAAAAGTAGCTGCTGATAAAGCTGCTGTACCTAATGCAGAAGAGGTGAAAACTCCTGAATTAACTGATGACAAGAAAAAAGAAGCTGCTACAGTTAATGACGTGTTAAACGCAGGTTGGAATTTAAAAGCTAACGGTAAACAAGTTGCAGCAGTGACGAATGGTAAAGGCGTTGATTTCGAAAGTGATGGTTCAATAACTATTACCCCAACAGTTGAGAATGGAATCGCAAAAATGAAGTTTGCTGTGAATACAGATGCTTCAATTGACAAAAATAAAGGTTCAATTAAAGAGGCTGATGTAAGTAATCCTGGTGCAAAAGATGCAGGTAAAGTTGCAGTAAATGGTACGCCAGCACAAAAAGCAGATGGTTCAATGGAAACCCAAGATGAAGCAAATGCTCGTGAAGGTAATAAACTTGCTACTGTTGAGAATGTAGTTAAGGCTATTAACAGCGCAGCAACTTTCGTGAAAGTAGCTGATTCACAAGAGGTTATCACAGCTTCAACTGCTAATGATAACGGAGTTGCAGTTAAATCTGGCGATACGGTTACTCACACTGCTGGTAAAAACTTAAAAGTAAAACGTGATGGACAATCTGTAACTTATGCATTAGCACAAGATATTGATGTGGATAGCGTAAAAGCAAAAAATGGCGTTACTATCGGTAGTGGTGATAATGCAACTACAATTACCTCTGATGATAAAGGTTTAAATCTTGCAGGTAAAAATGGTGCAGCAACCAATATCAATAATGTGAAAGATGCGGATCTTAATTCAACATCTAAACAAGCTGTGAATGGTAGCCAATTACATGCTACAAACGAAAAAGTAGCGAATTTAGGTACGACTGTTAATAACCTAAATAGTGTTGTTAATCGTCAAGCTGGCGCGATTGATAGCCTAGACAGAAAAGTGAACAAACACAGCAAACAAGCGCGTGCAGGTATTGCAGGTGCGAATGCGGCAGCAGCATTACCACAAGCTTATACTCAAGGTAAAGCAATGGTGGCAGCAGCAGCCGGTACCTTCAAAGGTCAAAATGCTTTAGCTGTAGGTTATTCTCGTATTAGTGATAACGGTAAAGTAATCTTAAAACTTCAAGGTAACGCAAACACCAGTGGTGATGTAGGTGCCGGAGTTGGTGTAGGTTACCAATGGTAATAGCGTAATCGTTTATGATGGGATTTTCCCATCATGAATAAATCCCAAAAGTGCGGTGAAAATTCACCGCACTTTTTTGTTTTTGATTAGTGTTGATCGCGTTCCCATAAATCAGCATACTTCACAAAGGTGGAGTGGGCTGAAAGTACTGCTAGCAGGAAACCTTGTTTTCCATCTAAGAAACCAGCTTTTAAAATGTACATTTTGACAAAGCAGCCGATGGCATGACTGACACCTTGCCATAAGGTTGCTTTTTTCCCTTTAGCTTGGCGTTGGTCTGCCCAGGCTTTGGCGTAGCCTGCAGATTTTACCAAATAGTGATGAATGCTTTTATAAGTGAAATGTTCTAAATCCCCAGTTAATTTCTGTACTTTCGTGTTTTCAGGATAAACCACTTTTTCATGTACCAGAGAATCATTATATCCTGCATAATTTGTACGATGTAAACGCACCACATAATCGGGGTACCAACCTGAATGACGAATTTTACGTCCAAACACTTCACTCACCCGAGGAATATCATAAACCGTATTTGGCGCATCTTGTTGAACCGCTTGTTGAATGGATTCACGCAGTTTGGGTGTGACACGTTCATCGGCATCTAACCACAAAACATAATCACTGGTGACATATTGTTGTGCGCGTTGGCGTTGCTTGCCAAAGCCAGGCCAATCAGGATGCGAATAAAATTTTGCACCATATTGTTCTGCGATTTCTTGGGTGTTATCAGTACTGCCTGAATCGACAATAATGATTTCATCTACCCAATCTTTTACCGTATCAAGACATTGAGCAAGATTTGCTGCTTCATTTTTGACAATCATGGCAACGCTAATTGTTGGCATATTTTGATCCTTTTTTTGCTATACTAGCCGAAGTTTTTGTAAGTATAACCGAATTTATTTTATGTGGCGTTTTTTTTATACCTGCCTGATGTATCTAATTCAGCCTTTTGTGCTGCTATTCATGTTACTACGAAGTCTCAAGGCGCCGAATTATCGCAAGCGTTTAGGCGAGCGATATGGCATTTATGCGAATCTTGCTAAGCCTACACAAGATGGGATCGTCATTCATGCGGCATCAGTCGGTGAAGTGATTGCCGCCACGCCGCTAGTAAAACGTATTCAGAAGGACTATCCGCATTTACCGATCACATTTACAACGGTCACACCAACAGGCTCTGAACGCGTAAAAGCGGCGTTCGGGGAAACTGTGGCGCATTGTTATTTGCCTTACGATTTACCTTGTGTCATCAATCGTTTTATTGATTTTATTCAACCTAAAGTATTCATTGTGATTGAAACGGAACTTTGGCCAAATTTGATTGATTGTTTGGCTCGTCGAGATATTCCTTTCATTGTCGCCAATGCACGCCTTTCTGCACGTTCAGCCAGACGTTATGGCAAGGTAAAAAAACGCCTACAAAGAATGTTCTCTCAAATTAGCCTGATTGCACCGCAAGATAGCATCAGTGGAAAGCGTTATTTAGAGTTAGGTTATGAGAAAGATCGCCTTCAATTAACTGGCAATATTAAATATGATCTTGTGGTCAGTGATGAGTTACTCAAAGACATTGCAACGCTTCATGAGAGCTGGGCGAAAGACCGTCAGATTTGGATTGCCGCGAGTACGCACGAAGGAGAAGAAGAACTCATTTTACAAGCGCATCATTTGTTACTGAAAAAACATCCAAATTTACTGTTATTGCTAGTGCCACGTCATCCTGAGCGTTTTAATCCGGTGGCGGATTTAATAGAAAAAGCCAACTTTAACTTTATTCGACGTTCAACAGGTGAGACTCCTTCAGATAATACCCAAGTGATTCTGGGTGATACCATGGGCGAGTTGATGTTGATGTATGGTATTTCAGATATTGCGTTTGTCGGTGGAAGTTTGGTCAAACATGGGGGACATAATCCTCTCGAGCCTTTGGCATTTAAATTACCCGTTGTGAGTGGAAAGCATACCTTTAATTTCCCTGAAGTTTTTACCTCGCTCTTAGAAGTACAAGGTGTGTTGCAAATCAACTCCACAGAGAAAGCGTTGGCAGAGATTATTGATAAGTTATTGAATTCAAAAGAAGCACGTCAGCGTTTAGGCAATGCAGGCTATGAAGTATTAATCGAAAATCGTGGCGCATTGCAGCGTCTTTTAGATTTGCTTCATCCTTATTTAACCCATATTTCGGAGAACCATAAATGACAAGCGTAATTTATCCCGGCACGTTTGACCCGATTACCAACGGGCATTTAGATATCATTGCGCGAAGTGCGGTCATTTTTCCGAAAGTTTTTGTCGCGGTGGCGAATAGTCCGAGCAAAAAGCCATTGTTTTCATTGGAGGAGCGCGTTGAACTCGTGCATCAATCGGTCGCTCATTTACCCAATGTGGAAGTATTTGGATTCTCTGATTTACTCGCAAATGAAATTAAAGCGAAAAAGATTACCGCCATTATTCGTGGCGTACGCACAACAACGGACTTCGAATACGAATTACAATTGGCTGCGTTAAACCGTTTATTAACCGATGGTGTGGATAGTTTGTTTTTCCCACCAACAGAAAAATGGGCGTTTGTATCTTCTACGATTGTACGAGAAATTTATTTGCATCATGGCGATGTGAAAGAACTGGTGCCGGAAGCCGTCTATTTAGCCTTAAAAGCACGTCGTGAATGAAAAAAATACTTCTGATTTTAACCGCACTTTTAGCGTTAACTGGTTGTGGTACGGTGGTGAAATTAATCGATCCATCGGAAAAATACACACCTTACGCGGGTGCGGCTTATGATTTAGAGATGGCACAAAAATGGGGCTTACCTATTTTAGATTTGCCACTGTCATTTTTATTAGATACCGCATTGTTGCCTTATGCGTGGTCAAATTAATTTGCATTAAGATATGAAACTCAATCCTCAACAACAACAGGCTGTCGAATATGTCAGTGGGCCTTGCTTGGTGCTGGCAGGCGCAGGCTCTGGCAAAACTCGTGTGATCATCAATAAGATTGCTCATTTGATTGAACACTGCGGTTATTTACCTAAACAGATCGCTGCCGTAACCTTTACCAACAAAGCCGCTCGTGAAATGAAAGAGCGTGTAGCCCATTCCATTGGTAAAGAAAAATCCAAAGGATTGATTGTTTCCACTTTCCATACCTTAGGTTTCGACATTATCAAACGGGAATATAAAGCTTTAGGCTTTAAATCGAATATGACCTTGTTTGATGAACACGATCAACTTGCCCTACTCAAAGAACTGACAGCAGATGTACTCCAGGAAGATAAGGATTTATTGCGAGAATTAATTTCCGTGATTTCCAATTGGAAGAATGATTTGGTTTCACCAAAACAGGCTTATGCCTTAGCAAAAGATGCAAAATATCAAACCTTTGCAAAATGTTATGAGCGTTATGCAGCACAAATTCGTGCTTATAATGCGTTGGATTTTGATGATTTGATTATGTTGCCGACCTTACTCTTCAAACAGAACGAAGAAGTGCGGTCAAAATGGCTGGAGAAAATTCGCTATCTGTTGGTGGATGAATATCAAGATACTAATACCAGCCAATATGAGCTCATCAAATTACTTGTTGGCGAGAGAGCTTGCTTTACCGTAGTGGGTGATGATGACCAGTCTATTTATTCTTGGCGAGGTGCTCGACCGCAAAATATGGTGCGCTTGCGTGATGATTTTCCACGTTTGCGAGTCATCAAATTGGAACAAAATTATCGTTCCACTCATCGTATTTTGCATTGTGCCAACATTTTGATTGATAACAACGAGCACGTATTTGACAAAAAGCTTTTTTCCAACTTAGGCGAAGGTGAAAAACTGCAAGTCATTGAAGCGAAAAATGAAGAACATGAAGCCGAACGGATTGTAGCGGAATTGATTGCTCATCGCTTTAGTCGTAAAACCAAATTTAAGGATTATGCCATTTTATATCGCGGTAATCATCAATCCCGTCTATTGGAAAAAGTGCTGATGCAAAACCGCATTCCGTACAAAATTTCTGGCGGGACGTCTTTTTTCTCTCGTGCTGAAATTAAGGACATGATGGCCTACTTGCGTTTGTTGGTGAATCAAGACGATGATGCAGCCTTTTTGCGTATCGTGAATACACCAAAACGGGAAATTGGTACCGCAACATTGCAAAAATTAGGCGAATTGGCACAGGAAAAACATATCAGCTTATTTGAGGCGATTTTTGAGTTTGAACTGATGCAACGTGTTACACCAAAAGCCTATGATGCATTGCAAAAATTTGGTCGTTGGATTGTGGAGTTGAACGATCAAAGTTTACGTTCCGATCCTGAAACGGCTGTGCGTTCTTTACTTTCTTCCTTGCATTACGAAGAATATTTGTATGAATATGCCACTAGCCCGAAAGCTGCCGAAATGCAAAGTAAAAACGTGGCAACCTTATTTAGCTGGGTAGAGGATATGCTCAAAGGCGATGACGTGAATGAGCCGATGAGTTTAAATCAAGTGGTCACTCGTTTAACGCTACGCGACATGATGGAACGCGGTGATGACGATGATGAGAGCGATCAAGTGCAATTAATGACATTGCATGCCTCTAAAGGTTTAGAGTTCCCCCATGTGTATTTAATCGGTATGGAAGAGGGGATTTTGCCTCATCAAACCAGTATTGATGAAGATAATGTGGAAGAGGAACGCCGTTTGGCCTATGTGGGCATTACTCGAGCACAACAAACGCTGACTTTTTCTCTTTGTCGTGAACGACGTCAGTTTGGTGAGTTGATTCGCCCAGAGCCGAGCCGTTTCTTGGCAGAGTTACCACAAGATGATGTGCAATGGGAAAAAGATAAGCCAAAATTAACGGTAGAACAGAAGCAACAACAAACATCGAGTCAGCTCGATCGTCTACGGGCAATTTTAAAAGGCTAGAGATGATTTACGTTAAAGTGCGGTGGGAAATTTATTTGTTTTTTCAACCGCACTTTATTTATGCAAAATGTAGATAAATCAAGCAACCAAAACGGCTTTTACAAAAAATGATTTGACTTATTTTCAAAAAAACGTATTATACCGCCCACAAACCGATTGTGGTGAGATGGCCGAGTAGGCTGAAGGCGCTCCCCTGCTAAGGGAGTATGGGGTCAAAAACTCCATCGAGGGTTCGAATCCCTCTCTCACCGCCATTTGTTTTTAGTTTTATTATTCTGCACCCGTAGCTCAGCTGGATAGAGTACTCGGCTACGAACCGAGCGGTCAGAGGTTCGAATCCTCTCGGGTGCGCCATTTTAAATCGACTCTATCAGTTAAAATGGTCACGAAGAATAAAACATCACTACGCACCCGTAGCTCAGCTGGATAGAGTACTCGGCTACGAACCGAGCGGTCAAAGGTTCGAATCCTTTCGGGTGCGCCATCTTCTCTCTTCAAACTTTCTTTTTATCAAAAACAATTAACGCTTTATTTAGTTATTTTTCTCGATCATCAATGGTTTTTAACAAATAATTTCCGTGTATGTCTGTGACACTTCTAAAACCGACATTCGTGATTTTATAAGGGAAATTTGTCTTGTACTCGACGTTATCGTGGTGATGGCCATGGAAAACGTGTCTTACCCCTAATTTTTCTGCGAGTTGATTAATCACACGGAATCCCATTGGATGGGGTTTAGGCGCTTCATGGCAAATTAGAATATCGGCTTGTTCATTTTCAATGGCTTCGATATCAGAAGGGAAAATAGACGTGCGATGACGTAATGGTACACCGCCACGCCAAATTTTTTCTTGCGGGCTATATTGGCAATAGTGGATGGGGTCAAAATACATTGGTTTGTTTGGTGGCATCCAGATTTGTCCACGGAATACGCCACCTAAGCCGGCAATGCGTTGTCCTTGAATTTCAACAACACGATTATGCAAATTACGCGATTTCCAATGTGTCCCCCAAATCGCCTCAAATGCAGCAACGGTTTTGCTATCATGATTGCCATGAATAAACCAAATATCACAATGTTGTGCGAGTTTATCTAATTCATCAGGCGAAGAAAGTTGTAAGTCGCCCAAAATAATCAGGGCTACATTGTCATTTTTTTGCACGAAAGGATAAAGATGTTCATAACTTCCGTGTGGATCGCCTGCGAATAAAATCATTTTATTTCTCGTTGGTCAATGTGCGTTTAGTATGCTGTAAACCATCAAGTTCTTCATCATTTAACACTTTTTCCACAACAGATTTGACCTGGTTATAACGATCTAAATAACTTGGTGATTCAATTTCAATGTAAGGCACTTTGTATTTATCTAACAATTTCTTCAATAACTGTTGGAATTGTTGACGTTGTTTTTGGCTGCCTAGACTACGCAAGCCATCATCCACCCATTTTGTGTTGTTTTTCAATAAAATGGTGACATCAAACGGGTATTCTTTGATCATGGAATCGAGGAATGGATGGGCTTTACCTTCGTATTGAATACAAAAAGCTTGCGTGGTAATGAAGTCAGTATCAATAATTGCCACTTTATGAGCATGACGCACCGCATAATCAATATAGCGTTGGTGACCTAGTGCCATTTGTGGATAGTCAGAATATTGCATGGCTTGCTCATCGCCACCTAATTTTTCAAACACATATTCCCGACCATATTCCCATGCAGAAGTAGTATTAAATACAGCAGCTAGTTTGCTGACTAACACACTTTTACCGCTACTTTCACCACCTAAAATGGCAATGGTTTTTGCAAAGAATGGACGGACTTCTTTTGGAATGAATTTCCAATATTGGAAAGGTGTAGTACGAATTTTCGTCGCAGATACATTAAAGAAAGAGCGGTCAGGATCCACTAAAGAAACTTCAAGTCCTAAGTATTTTTCGTATGGCGCTTTGTCTTGTGGCTCACTACTAAATACCATCGTCGGGGTAAATTGTTTTTCTTCAAATAGATTTTTTACTGCGTCACTCCAAGCTTGCCACCCATTTGGGTAACTTGGAATGCCATCTTCAATTAAGTGATGAATGAAAATTTGATTTTTTTGATATTTAAAGATTTGTTGCATCCAGCGAAGGCGATCTTGTACCGTCGGCATGCGCTTCATTTTACTATCATAAAACAGCTTTAAATCCCGTTCGGTATCGCTACAGACAATCACGTGAAGCTCATCCACTTTACTGAATGCTTCATAAATCATATTAATGTGGCCGGTGTGGACAGGGTAGAATTTCCCGAAAATTACACCCACTTTTTTATCGTGTTTGTTCGACATAATGTATCCTTCGCTAAATGACCACTGCGAGGTGGCTGAATAGTCCTATTTTATGCAATCTTTGTGCAAATAAAAACATTTTTCATTGAATGATTTTTTACAGTGACATTTTACGTTATAATACGACCTGCATTCTCAGGGCAGGGTGAAATTCCCTACCGGTGGTGACAGCCCACGAGCACTTAAAAGTGCGGTCAATTTTGATTGCGTTTTACAAAATTGTTTCGCTTTGTACTTTTAAGGTTAGCAGATTTGGTGAAATTCCAAAGCCGACAGTATAGTCTGGATGAAAGAGAATAAAACGGATTGGGTTCCCAATTCCGTTCTATTTATTTGCATTTCTCAGCCCTGATTCTGGTTAATTTTAACGTAACAACAAAGGAAATTACGATGAATCAGTCAATTTTATCTGCATTTGGTGCGACCGGCGAAGAACGGGTAATTAACGCATTGAATGCATTCAAACAAGGTAATGGCGTATTAGTATTGGATGATGAAGATCGCGAAAATGAAGGCGATTTAATCTTCCCAGCAGAAACCATTACGCCAGAACAAATGGCAAAACTTATTCGCTATGGCAGTGGTATCGTGTGTTTATGTATTACCGATGAACAATGTAAACAGCTTGATTTGCCACCAATGGTTGAACACAACAATAGCGTGAATAAAACCGCGTTTACCGTGACGATTGAAGCGGCAGAAGGTGTGTCGACAGGTGTATCGGCGCAAGATCGCGTCACCACAATCAAAGCGGCAATTGCAGATCATGCAAAACCAGCAGATCTTCACCGTCCTGGGCATGTTTTCCCATTACGTGCTGCAGAAGGTGGTGTTTTAGCACGTCGTGGTCATACTGAAGCGTCCGTTGATTTAGCACGTTTAAGTGGTTTTAAACCGGCAGGTGTCATTTGTGAAATTACGAATGATGATGGCTCTATGGCTCGTGCTGCAGAAATTATCGAATTTGCGAAAAAATTTGGTTATGTAGTGTTAACAATTGAAGATTTAGTGGCGTATCGTCAAAAACATCATTGCTAATTAAATACTCAGAAAAAAAGTGCGGTCAGAAAATCTGTTAAATTCTCGGTATTATGTAGCAGTTGCACAAAGACCAAAATTTAAACAAAACCGTACAAAAATGCCCTTATTTCGATAAGGGCATTATTGTTTATAAATGTATTTTACAGAATTCTACTTATTTTTCCATTACTCACTTTTCCGTTTTCTTCTAAACAATCTTTCTCGTTGCTCCTCTAGTAGCATTTGTTCCATCATTGCAGGATAAGCCTGTTCGCAGAGAGCAACGTATTTAGGTTGGGTGAGGTGTTCTCTAATTTTTGTCGGGCAACGTAGATAGACTTTATCTTCGGCAAAACTACTAATAATAGAAAGCATCTGATAAGGTTTCCCATCTTCGGTTTCAAACACTTCATCGGTAAATTGCATTTCAAATATCGCCACGACTACCTGATTATTAGCGATTTCATAGGCTCCATAAAATATCAATGGATTACGGGGTAAAGTACTGACCTCTTTCGCAAGGTCTCGCAAATTGTGATAGAACAACAGATAGGCATCATCTTTTACGTTTGAATACATCTGAGCCAGTTCTCGCATAAAAGTTTTGAATGTTTCATAGTCCATCTTTTTTAAATCCACGTTAAGTGGCGTGTGTGTCATGGTTTCCATTATTGCTCCTTGTGTTGCTTTAAATTGTTTAGGCTACGGCTAAATATTGGTTATCGTTTGAGGCTTCCAAACATAAACTTTCCAATCCGAATTTTGCCGCAGGTTTCTTATTTCCCTGCCAGTAGCCAGTTAAATCTCGTGAAGGTCTAGCTTTCAAACAGCGTTTTAGTACGTTGTCGAATTTGTCTTTATCTGACTGGTAACGAAAATCCTCACGCCATGCGGTTTCATTCGCATAGTGCATCATGTAATTATTTCCCATCTTATGATACACACCCATAATCATTCTTCTAAATCTTGCAAAGAAGGATTCTGCTAGGTTATTGGTGGTGCCGTCAATCGAGCAATATTCTTGCGAATGATTTACGCGACATAAGTCATAGTGAAATGCCAAGCCATCATAAGCAGGATTTTCATCAGCACAAATTGTAGATTTTGGTGCGACTAAGCGATGTGTTAAAGCAAGCATATCATCAGCATTTTCCTCTTTAACTAATGCAACGAGAGTGCGGTCGGCTCCTTTTATTATTTCCTGATTTGCAGCTTGTTGACGGAAAACCATAACGCAGGATTTGTCTTTACGTTGGTGACATCTCTTACGTCTATCAATTCGCTTATGTTTAAAATTTTTGGGGCGAAGGTAGTTATTCACATAACAACCATCAATATGAATAATGCCCGTGAGTGGTGTGTAATCTTGCGTTTTTTCGACTGCTTCACGAAATTTATGTAGTAATGCCCATGACGTTTTATATTGCACGCCAATATGACGAGATAAGTTAAGCGCAGAAATCCCTTTACTATTGATAGTGAAATAATAAACCGATAACAGTAGCTTTTTTAGGGAAAGTTTAGTGTGCTGAAAAATCGTACCACTTTTTACAGAAAAACGATGTTGGCAATGCTTGCACTGCCATTGTTTACGAGAAGAAATAAAATAGGCTTTATGCTCAATCTGGCAACGAGGACATTGAACAGTATGAAAACAATGAGAATTTCCCCAACGGGCATTTTTAAGCAGAATGAGAATTTCGGCTTCGGATAAATCCGAGATTGCAACGCTAGGTAAATTGCGAAGCACAGCAGATAGATATGTCTTTTTGTTCTTTTTCATTTTTTGTTCAACATATATAAAAAACAATAGCTTATTACCCAATAAGCCGTTTTTCTCTTGTTAAATTGGTTGAACAAAAAATATAAAAATGGGAAATTTCCCGAAAAAGCAAACGAGAAGATTTGCTTTAAAAAGCAGTGATATTCTAGATCAAAATTTGATCGATTTACAATAGATAAAGTAACTATATAAACCTTTCTATTTTAGATATGGCTTTTAAAGCAAATTATTACCAGCTAATCAACCAGTACATAAAACCATAAATGTTGAATAATTGAGAATTTCCTTGTGTAGTACAAGGTATTCGAGTTTGCTAAACGCTAGACATAAAAAATCGCTCACTTGAAAATCTCAAGTCGGCTCAAAGCATTTATGCCTCGAATACCGTTACCCACAAGGAACTTGTGGAAGGCTCATTTAAAATGAGTGAAATTGCGATTGTTAAAACAGGAAATTTACAAGATGAAATTTGCTGCCACCTAAACATTCGCTACACACCTGTTAATGTGTATTAATTGGTGATTGAATAAAGTTGCATTCTTTGGCTAATTCTATAATTTGTAGTAAGTTTTCCCTGCAAATCAGCGTAAATATAGTCCTTTGAAGATTTTTCGTCAAATAAAAAAAGCAATTCCTCACGAAGTTGCTTTTATCTATTATTTGTTATCGCTAGTGTCCGTAATTATTTATTCGATATTACAGGATTTTCGCCAAATTTATTCGATTCGGCACTACCTTGCACAACTCCGATGACGATTGAAATGATGATTGCAATCACTTCACCAATAACAGGAATTAGCATAATTAACATATATAAAGTAAACCAACCCGATAAATTTATATCGTGTAATCTACGGACTGTTAGGGATATTGAAGGTGGTAAGGTAACAACAAAAACTACTAAAAAAAGTATTACTCCAATACCTGTAAAAGCAAAAGCACCTAAAATAGCGAATATTAACGCATAAAATAAAGTAAATCCCCAATACTCTTTTCGTCTAGCGCGCCCTTTAAAGTTTACATAGTTTTTAGTAAATGCTTCAATAAAGTATGTAAATAACGATTTTTCAATCATAACCAATCCTCTTAATGTGAATGTGTATTTTCAATATAATCTGTTGGATTATCAGCAGTTAAATCTTTTTTACTATTAACCTGCTTGAGAAATGCATTTTTTGCTAGATGCCCTAACTCATGCGAAACTGAACCATAATAGAGAACAAGTAAAAATGGTAGCAACAAAATCTCAATAGGAAACGCTATAAATAATAACGAATCAAGGATTATTAAAAGCAATACTGTGACTAGATAAAAAACATAAAATTTTAAGAAATTATGTAAATTAGCCATTAGAAATAAGATGTTTTTCGGTATATTTAATAATTCTAACCATTTTCCAGTTAATGTATATCTAATGATTCCACATTGAAGAATTGGATTTGAGATCATGCCCCATATAAAGTAGATAAATAACGTTGCAATATAATCCTCAATGTAATCAGTAAGATAGCCTGTTAATCCTCCTTGTATAAATTCTAGTATATCTAAGAACAATCCTAGAATACCTTTTAGTCCTAATAAATAACAAAAAGCTGTTGGAATCATCCAATATATAATCGTAACTCCTGTTATTTGTAACCCTTTCAGAACTATTTTCTTTATTTGTAATGATTGCAACGGCTTATCTAGCATAATATCTTCAACCACTTGAACCTGCCATCCTTTAATAAATATTATGCCGAATGGATACTTTATAAATGGAAAAAATAGTAATAAAGGAATAATCCAAAGCTTCTTATAGAAACTTCTATCAGAAAAGAGATATACGTATCCTTCTTGATATTCTTTAAGCAAATTTTTAAACATTCTCGTGTTATACCTAAAATTTAAAGAGTATTGAGGACTTTGCAAGGCTGATTCTTGGTAATTACAATGGGTTTATATAAACAACTTCCACAAACACTTCCATATTGAAGGATATATAGTTTTTTACCATTAATCATAAATTCGTAAGTTGATGATGTGTATCCTTGATTATTTGATAAAGGAGATGAACATTTTTCACCTGCTTTACTCTCTTTAACAAAGATTTTATGACGTTTTAATTCATTACTTAATAATTCAACTTGGTCGTAGTCATAATTTACTTCATTTTCTTGAATTAAAGTATTATGGTTTAATGCCTTAAAGAGCATAAGATCGGATGTTTCCATCTTTATAGATGAACCTACTGCTTTACCTTGAGATAGATTACCCAAACTGTTATATAAAGATGAATCAGTGGTTTGCTCCGTTCTAAATGGATTGCCAACTCTTTTCTTCACAAATGTACCTTGTGAAATATCTCGAAGTCCCTCTGTAACTTCTGTACAAGAAGTTAATGATAAGGTTAGCATTACTGCCTTAAGTATTTTTCTCATAACATTTCCCTTATTGATATTGCTTGATACAAGAAGCTAAGTTTTTCTTATAACTATGTCCTTGTTCAGTAATAACATCTGATACTAAACATTGGTTGTTTTCACATTCCAGTTGATAGACTAAATTAATGATTTTCTTCTTATTTTTTAGCGTGACATTTACCTGCTCCTTAATAATTTTCATGATAGGTTTTACTTCAACTTGATTTCTCACCATTCCATAGATCCAAAATTCGGAAAGGCATGTTCCGCCGTATTCATATTCATTTTCGTTATGAATATCTGTTGCTTTCATTTGCAAATCTGCAAACTCTTTTGTTGAATAGCGTTCTAAATCATTGGTTTGATAGACCTTTGCAACGGTATCTACTTTAGCTTGCTCTAAAGGTGACAAAGCGAAAACGTTTGTAGATACGAATACTGTAGATAAAGATAGAAGTAGCTTATTCATAATAAAAAACCTATAATATTAATATAAGAAATTTAGGGAAATTTTCAGTAAGAACCCGCATTAAACCTAGTTATAATACATAATCTGGTTGTTTCGCTGTAGCAACTAGCAATCTCTATCAACTACCACTAGTAGTGGGTATTCAAGAAATTTTACAGGTACAAAATGAGTGTCAATGAGAAGATTCGGAAGTTCCGAGAAGCAAAGGATTGGTCGCAAGAACAGATGGCAGAAAAGCTGAATATGTCATTAAATGGCTATGCTAAGATTGAGCGTGGTGAAAGTAAAATTTACCTAGACAAACTCGAACAAATTGCACAAGTATTTGACATTGATGTAATTGAGCTAATGCAATCAGATGGTAAGAATATCTGTTTCCAAATTGAATCGCCACTAGGTTCGGTCTATCAAGGTGGTGGAGAAACTCAAATGTTGATTGAGATTGAGCGATTGAAGTTAGAACTTTCTCACGCTAGAGAAAAAGAAAGTTTGCTTACCAAAATGCTTGATCAAAAAGATAGTGAGATTCAGGCATTAAAAGATTTACTAAAGGCGGTAATGTCTGAATAACTAAAACAAAAATGTGATTGACTACCGTATTTTTCGAAAAAAGAGATAACAAATGAATATTTTAGGCATTAGGGTTTCTCCCAAAACTATTTATTTTTCTATTTTTGATTCAAATGAATATTCATTTAAAAATGTTGAAAAAATTAGTGTTCCACAAGCTCTTATTATCCCTGAGCAATTAAAATATATTCGTAACAATATTTTAGATTTATTACGCGAATATAAGGTTGAAAAAGCTGGCATAAAAATTACTGAAGGAAATGCTCAATCTATCTCAATAGAACGATTATATCTTGAAGGCGTAATTCAGGAAACATTCGCTAGTAGCCAAATTAAAAGTTATAAAACATTAATGCTTTCAGGAATTGCTAGTCGATTAAATACTAATGCTAAAGAATTAAAAAAATATATTGAAAATAAGCCTAATAATACAGGGATTGATATGAGTGTTTCTGACTTTAATAAAGAAGAAATAGAAGCCATGCTAGTTGCGGTAGCGGTGGCACAATGACAATGGAAAAAGTTTATTCGCCGGCATTAGTTTCTTTCCATAAAGAGAAAGAAATTGGACAGGAAGGTAAAAATTCTAGAGTATATCTTGCACATGATGAATATATGAATGCTCAAATTGTTGTAAAAGAGATACCAAATTCAGGAGATACTCAAAAACTATTGTTAGAAGCTCAGATTCTCTATGCGAGTTCACATCCAAATGTGGTTCAGATTCAATATGCTTGTAAAGATGATAGTAATGTTTATATAGCAATGCCATTTTATAAAAACGGCTCATTAAAATCTATAATGGCTAATAGAATGCTAACAGCGAGAGAAATTATTCGTTATGCCATTCAATTTATTAGTGGTGTAGCACATATTCATTCAAAGGGGCTTCTGCATTTAGATATTAAACCTGATAATATTCTTATTTCTGATAATGACGAAGCTTTATTATCAGATTTTGGGCTTGCAGATTACACCGATAATAACGGTTGGTATCAAGTAACTAGACATTATATAAAACATACCACTCCTGAAATTTGGGACGATAGTGGCAACTATTTAGGCTGGGCAACAGTTCAATTTGATATATTTCAAATTGGTTTGACGTTGTATCGAATGTGTATTGGTGATATAGCCTTTAATGAACAATTTGAAAAAGTACGGGTATCTCGTGAGCGTTTTTTGGACAGTTTAAATAAGAAAGAATTTCCGAACCGCAATATTGTTTTACCACATATCCCTGAAACTTTAATGAGAATTATTTGCCAATGTCTAGAAGTTGATGTGAGCAAACGATACTCTAGTGTTAGGGCAATCTTAAATGATTTGAGTAAAATAGATCGCGAAGGGTTAGATTGGCAATATACCAATACAGAATCTGAGCATCAGTGGAACTTTGAAGATGAAAAAGGTCACACTTACATAGTGAATACTAGTAAAAATGACTATAAAGATTATAGAGTAACAAAGAATGGTAGGAAATACACTCCTAAGGCTAAAGGTATTAGAGCTTTTTTACTAAAATTAATATGAAAATAGCAATAAAAGTAGATCGGAAAACATTTCAATCAAGATGCTCTCTTGTTGAGCCTAAAAGAAATGAGCCAACAGCAGAATCAAAACAAAATGCTCAAAAAATTATAGGCTATAAACAGGAGGGGAGCTATTTTGTTGCTGTAATAAAAGAAAAAGACTAATTCAAACCGCTATTGTGGCGGTTTGCTTTTATCTATTGCTTGGAAATATACGACTACTTTTCTATCAAATTTCTGAATGTTATATCAAATGCAATTTGAGTATCATTAGACATTTTCCGATAATGCTTAATTAGCTGTTGCTCTTTTTCGCTTAACTTAGAGCTATTTGTTGAACTATAAAACATTTCCCCTTCATCTCGCATTAACCAATTCAAATCAACATTCAACACATAACTAACTTTTATCAAAACTTCAGCACTTGGATCACGTTCATTAAGCAAATAATTCTGAAGAGTACGATAAGGCACATTAAGTAATTCAGCTAGGGTTTTGATATTCAACCCTTTATATTCCATTACTTCTCTTAAGCGGTTGCTTATACTCATTCTTGTATCTCCAATTGACTTTAATGCACTATTTGGGTATAATAAAATTATCTTGTATACCCAAATTTTACATTATTTTCAGGTTATGACTCAACATTTCTTACTTTCTAGCAAAGCTCGCACGCTTTCTTCTTACGAGATTGCACAACTCTCGGAAGAAGAAGCGTATGATTTACTTTGTGAATTAAGATGGGGTGGCAAAGAGTTTATCACTTGCCCTAAATGTGGGGTACAACACAAGCCTTATTATATTTCTACACGTAAACAATGGCGCTGCAAGCACTGTAATCATACTTTCAGTGTCACTTCTGGCACCATTTTTTCCAATCGCAAGAAACCGATTAAGGTTTATCTCTATGCTTTAATGGAATGGGTGAATGCCGTCAAAGGCTTATCATCCCTTCAATTAGCTCGTAATGCAAAACTTAATCCTCGCACGGCATTTGTTTTATCACATAAATTCCGCAAGGCATTATTAGAAAGTCGTGATATGAACCCCCTTTCAGGCATAGTGGATATGGACGGGACTTATGTTCATCCTTCACCATGTAAAGCAAATAAGAAATCTGACCGCATTGACTATCGTTTAAAGGAAAATCAGAATCCTGATAAACGTTGTGTCATGGTTGCACGTGAGCATTATTCGTCAGAAGAAAAAGCCAGTAATGCGCTGCATTGTGGGGCAAAACGCTCTCACGTTTTTGTGGCACATACGGAATCGCAATCGGTAGTGAAAAGCTTTGCTGACAAATTCATTAAACCTAATACACAAATCAATACCGATGAAAGCACGGCTTATGATGTATTGCTACCTTATTATGATTTGAAAACTGTAAATCATAAGGAAGAGTATCGTAGTGACTTAGGTGTAACAAACAATCAAGCAGAAAGTTTGTTCAGTCGTTTCAAACGGATGTACTACGGACAAGTTCACCGAATTAGTAATGAATACCTACTTAACTATGCTAATGAAATTGCGTACCGTGAGGACAATCGCCGTACCTCAAATAAAGCGCAGTTTATTGATGTATTAAGTCGATGTTTGAAAACCACTAACGATAACAATGAATGGTGTGGTTATTGGCAACGAAAAATTATTCATCAAGAAGTGATTTGGCAGTAGATTATGGCATATAACTTAGATAAGAAGCTCAAAGAATTTGAGTTTGAGCGTAAACAAGTCTTGCATCATCTTGCGTTACTTGAGGCGAATATTGCCACATTAAAACGTGCTATTGAGCTTACTCAACAGGAAAGTGATGTAGCCCTTTATAATACGGACAACTTTGTGTACCGTTCCAAATATAAACTCTTTAAAGGGAAAATTCGTAAATACATCGTACAAATGATGCGAGAAGCACCCAATAAAGCCTTTACAATTGCCGAACTCACGCAGCGCATTTTCGATATTGAACAAAATCCTGATACACCGTCCGAAAAACATCTTGATTCCGTTCGTAAACAACTGAATGAGTTTTATAAAAGGGAATGGATTAATAGAGTTCAAATCAGCCGAAATGAGGTTCACTGGCAATGGAAACAAAAATAGCGGTATTTCTACCGCTATTTACTATTCTTGCTCAAGTGTTCTCAATCGCCAATGTTGTGAGTTATCTATTAAGCATTTTTCCACTAACGATTTATACTTTAAATAGTTTAATGTACAAGCAATCGTTTGTGATTGTTTATACGGTATGACTTCTTCAATCTCTTGCCCATCTAACTTCATCGCCAGATATGTAATCTCCTTCACACTTAACCATTTTGAAGGCTCTTGTTTTAGTACCTGAGCAATCAACTGTTGAGGCGAAGTTTGAAAACGAAGATTTCTAAATTTGGGGTTTGACGGTAAAGGCGGCTCTTCCCGACCTTTTGCGTGATTTAATGCCACACGATAGTCTGAAATCTTCCGATCAAGATCTTTTAATTCTTTATGGAGTTGCTTGATTTGCGCTGCAATTTCTTTCTTTTCGGTTTCAATTTCTTCAATCGCTTCTTCAAGCGCATTTTCCAAAGTTGATTTTTGTTTTGTCATTGACTATTCTTACCTTTTGTACATAAAAGATAAGAAAATGTAGCAGAAACAACAAATTAAATCTTTGTGCAACTGCTACATAATACCGTAAATTCTGACCGCACTTTACATTTTATAGATTTAATTGGTTTCCACAAAGCTTAATGCCGTTTCAACCACTTCAATGCCCGCGCCTTGTTTAAAGGCATTTTCACTTAGATAGCGTCGCCATTGTCTTGCCCCTTTGCAGTTTTGAAATGCACCGAGCATATGTCGAACGATATGATTTAAATAAACGCCTTGGCTCAGTTGTTTTTCAATATAAGGGAACATGGCTTCCACCGCTTGTTTTGGTGTGACGATATCCGCATTAGCATCAAAAAGCATTTGATCAACATAGCCTAGCAACGATGGATTTTGATAAGCCTCACGCCCAACCATCACGCCATCCACAAATTGCAAATGATGTTTCATTTCTTCGATGGTTTTAATGCCGCCATTAATTGCAATGGTCAACTGCGGGAAGTCTTTCTTTAATTGATAAACGCGATCATAATCCAAAGGGGGAATCTCGCGATTCTCTTTTGGGCTTAATCCTGAAAGCCAGGCTTTTCGTGCGTGAACAATAAATTCTTGGCAACCTGCATGATGAACTTTTTTGATAAAGTCGCAGAGAAATTGATAGCTATCCAAATCATCAATGCCAATGCGGGTTTTCACAGTGACAGGAATATTCACGACACGTTGCATTTCAGCAATACATTCTGCTACTAAATCGGCTTTTGCCATTAAACATGCCCCAAACATGCCGTTTTGCACGCGATCGGAAGGGCAGCCGACATTCAGATTGATTTCATGATAGCCTCGTTCTTCGGCTAATTTGGCACAATGTTTTAGCTGTGCGGGGTCGCTTCCGCCAAGTTGTAAGGCAACCGGGTTTTCTTGCAAATCAAAATCTAAATGATCGTATTTCGCATGAATAATGGCGGGAGCTGTGACCATTTCAGTATAAAGCAACGCATTTTTACTAAATTGACGATGAAAATAGCGACAATGGCGAGTCGTCCAATCTAGCATTGGCGCAACGGAAAAGCGGCCACGATAAAAGTGCGGTTGGTTTTCTGACATTTTTTATTTCTCTTGAATCTCGTTACGGCGAAGATCTTCTGCTTGTTGTTCCTGCATTCGTTGACGGAAACGTCCAGCCGCAAAGTGGTAAAAAGGTTTCGGACTAAATTGGCGCGAAATTATGGAGGCAATGATACTGGAAATCAAGAGCCAAATCAGCACAGGTTGAGCCCCTGTCATTTCCATCACCACTACGCTGGCGGTCACAGGAGATTGTGTGCCGCCAGCTAAGAAGGCGGCCATACATAAAATGACCAAGAAACGTTGATCGACCATGCCGTTGCTGATTTCCCATAACATAGTGCCGATACCAGCACCGGTGGTGAGAGATGGGGTAAAAATCCCACCCGCAATGCCATTCCAATAAGTCGTAACCGTTGCGAAGAGTTTTAGTATCCCCACTTCAGGCGAAACGAGTTGTCCTTCTAATGCTCTTGCGACAACATCATAACCTGTTCCATAGGTTTGCCCTTCGCTGTAGGTCCCTATCGCGGCAAGTATTAAACCGAGCAATAAAGCAATGTAAATAGGGTGTTTGCGAATCCAATCACGCCATTTGAGTGGAGAGAGTCCCGCTAATCCTTTTGCAAGGAGTCGCCCAAATATACCACCTAGTACGCCACAAATTACGCCACAAATAGCAAGCCAAAGATATAAATAGGGAATAGCTGTTGCACCTTTATAGGCAGGAAAGTAAGGGCTATTGCCTTGAATCGCTACTAAAATAAAACCAGCCGCTAATACACCGAGCAATACGCGTCGCTCCCAGCGTAACATCACGCCTCGACCAAGTTCTTCGATGGCAAAAATTACCCCAGCTAAAGGCGCATTAAATGCGGCGGCAAGACCGCCTGCAGCACCCGTTGCGATAAGTTCATTCGTACTTAAGCCACGGAAAGCAAAGTTATATTTACGACAGAAATTTCCCCAAGCGAGCATGACTGCAGCACCCACTTGAACAGAAGGGCCTTCACGGCCAACAGACGCACCGATAACCATTGCAAAGAAAGTAAGTGGAATTTTCCAAATGGTTTGGCGAAATTTAACCAGTTTCGTTTTATAGCCATTGTAAGGAAGATTAATGGAGGCAATCACTTGTGGAATACCGCTGCCGCCAACATAAGGCGTGTATTTAGCGGTAAACCAGGTGAGAAAAGCAAGACCAAGCGGTAAAACGATCCAAACGGTGAGAGGGTATTTAGCAGACCAATAGGCATTAAATTCAAGTCCAATATCGGCTAGCTTGGCAAATCCAAAGGAAAAGAGGGCAACAAACGTCGCTCCAATCAGTAAACATACAAACTCGAGTGTTTTATGAGAGATACGATGCGTTTGTCGAAGCTTTTTGTGATAGAAATAACGTAAGTGAAAAATAAATGAACGTAACATAATGATTGCCAACAAAATAATTCTGTTTGAAATTATAAAACCCTCATCATAGACAGGCAATTGATTTGGCAAAGTGCGTTCTGTTTTATCTGAATTTTTTGCTAAGCGATCCTTTGCGATCCTATTTCTGTTTAAATATTGACAATGTTAGGCGAAACCATTAAAATTCAGCGTCTATTTCTTCTGTCTATTGGATGGAGAGATGGATTTTGTAACAAACATTCTATTATGAATAACATTTAAACTGGAGCTTTTTTAATGGCAACTATCAACCAGCTAGTACGCAAACCGCGTGTGAAAAAGGTTGTAAAAAGTAACGTTCCTGCATTAGAGGCTTGCCCGCAGAAACGTGGTGTGTGCACTCGTGTATACACAACTACACCTAAAAAACCGAACTCAGCATTACGTAAAGTATGTCGTATTCGTTTAACTAATGGCTTTGAAGTAACTTCTTACATTGGCGGCGAAGGTCACAACCTTCAAGAGCACAGTGTTGTGCTTATCCGTGGTGGTCGTGTTAAAGACTTACCAGGTGTTCGTTACCACACTGTACGCGGCGCATTAGACTGTGCAGGCGTTAAAGATCGTAAACAAGGTCGTTCTAAATACGGCGTTAAACGTCCTAAAGCTTAATGGAACTCCGTTAAGTAAGGCCAAACGTCTAAATTAGTAAAAATTTAAATCAGAAACTCCAGTATCACATTAGCTCACTTTAAAGTGCGGTTAATTTTTATAGAGTTTTGGATATCCTGAAGATTAAATATACGGAGAAATTCGCAATGCCACGTCGTCGTAGTGTTGAACCACGCAAGATTCTTCCAGATCCGAAGTTCGGTTCAGAGTTACTTGCAAAATTTATTAATGTATTAATGGTAGACGGTAAAAAATCCGTTGCTGAAACCATCGTTTACGGTGCGTTAGACAAACTTGCAGAACGCACAGGTAAAGAACCTTTAGAAGCATTTGAAATTGCACTTGAAAACGTTCGCCCAACTGTTGAGGTTAAATCTCGTCGTGTTGGTGGTTCTACTTACCAAGTGCCAGTTGAAGTACGTCCAGTTCGTCGTAACGCATTAGGTATGCGTTGGATCGTTGAAGCTGCACGTAAACGCGGTGATAAATCAATGGCTTTACGTCTTGCAAATGAATTATCTGATGCATCAGATAACAAAGGCGCAGCTGTGAAAAAACGTGAAGACGTTCACCGTATGGCTGAAGCTAACAAAGCATTTGCTCACTTCCGTTGGTAATACGCTTTTAAAATTTAAGGGCTTCATCCTCGATGAAGCCTTACCCTTATATAAACAGATATTAAACTTAACAAGGTTATAATAATGGCTCGTACAACCCCTATTGAAAGATATCGTAATATCGGTATTAGTGCGCACATTGATGCTGGTAAAACTACTACCACTGAACGTATCTTATTCTACACTGGTGTAAGTCACAAAATTGGTGAAGTACACGATGGTGCAGCAACAATGGACTGGATGGAACAAGAACAAGAGCGTGGTATTACCATTACCTCTGCGGCAACTACCGCATTCTGGTCTGGTATGTCACAACAGTTCCCACAACACCGTATCAACGTTATCGATACCCCGGGACACGTAGACTTTACTGTTGAAGTAGAACGTTCTATGCGTGTTCTTGATGGTGCGGTAATGGTTTACTGTGCAGTTGGTGGTGTTCAACCTCAGTCTGAAACTGTATGGCGTCAAGCTAACAAATATCAAGTTCCACGTATTGCGTTCGTAAACAAAATGGACCGTACTGGTGCTAACTTCTTACGTGTTGTTGAACAACTTAAAACTCGTTTAGGTGCGAATGCTGTTCCTCTTCAACTTCCAATCGGTGCAGAAGAAAGTTTCACTGGTGTTGTTGATTTGATCAAAATGAAAGCGATCAACTGGAACGAAGCTGACCAAGGTATGACCTTCACTTATGAAGATATTCCGGCAGATATGCAAGCAGCGTGTGAAGAATGGCGTCAAAACCTTGTTGATGCAGCAGCTGAAGCAACTGAAGAATTAATGGAAAAATATCTTGGTGGTGAAGACTTAAGCGAAGAAGAAATCAAAGCAGGTCTTCGTCAACGCGTATTAGCAAACGAAATCATCTTGGTAACTTGTGGTTCTGCATTCAAAAACAAAGGTGTTCAAGCGATGCTTGATGCAGTTGTTGAATACTTACCAGCACCAACTGATATTCCAGCAATCAAAGGTATCAACCCAGATGAAACTGAAGGTGAACGTCACGCAAGCGATGATGAGCCGTTCTCTTCATTAGCATTCAAAATTGCAACTGACCCATTCGTAGGTAACTTAACCTTCTTCCGTGTGTACTCAGGTGTAATTAACTCTGGTGATACAGTATTAAACTCTGTACGTCAAAAACGTGAACGTTTTGGTCGTATCGTACAGATGCACGCTAATAAACGTGAAGAAATCAAAGAAGTTCGTGCGGGCGATATCGCTGCAGCAATCGGTTTAAAAGATGTAACTACGGGTGATACATTATGTGCAATCGAAGCACCAATCATCCTTGAACGTATGGAATTCCCAGAGCCAGTAATCTCTGTAGCAGTAGAACCTAAAACTAAAGCTGACCAAGAAAAAATGGGCCTTGCGTTAGGTCGTCTAGCTCAAGAAGACCCTTCATTCCGTGTTCACACTGATGAAGAATCTGGTGAAACCATTATTTCTGGTATGGGTGAGTTACACTTAGACATCATCGTTGACCGTATGAAACGTGAGTTCAAAGTGGAAGCTAATATCGGTAAACCACAAGTATCTTACCGTGAAACTATCCGTACTCGTGTTAACGATGTGGAAGGTAAACACGCAAAACAATCTGGTGGTCGCGGTCAATATGGTCATGTTGTTATTGACTTATACCCATTAGATCCAGAAGGTCCTGGTTACGAATTTGTAAACGAAATCAAAGGTGGTGTAATCCCTGGTGAATACATTCCTGCAGTTGATAAAGGTATCCAAGAACAGCTTAAATCTGGTCCATTAGCGGGTTACCCAGTAGTAGATCTTGGTGTACGTTTACACTTCGGTTCATACCATGATGTTGACTCATCAGAATTAGCGTTTAAATTAGCGGCTTCTTTAGCATTTAAAGCAGCGTTCGCTAAAGCAAACCCAGTTCTACTTGAGCCAATCATGAAAGTTGAAGTAGAAACTCCACCTGAGTATGTGGGTGATGTAATCGGTGACTTAAGCCGTCGTCGTGCTATGGTTAACGGTCAAGAAGCGAACGAATTCGTTGTTAAAATCGATGCAGAAGTTCCACTTTCTGAAATGTTCGGTTATGCAACAGACTTACGTTCACAAACTCAAGGTCGTGCATCATACTCAATGGAACCGTTAAAATATGCTGAAGCGCCAACAAGTGTTGCTGCTGCAGTAATTGAAGCGCGTAAAAAATAATTTTTTGTAACAATCCGCTCTATAAGTCGAATGGCTTATAGAGCATTTTCTAGGAAACTAAACAAATGTCTAAAGAAAAATTTGAACGTACAAAACCGCACGTAAACGTGGGTACAAT
>CABPXD010000001.1:0-319751 GCA_902461185.1 uncultured Haemophilus sp. | reverse complement strand
TGGTCGTGGGGTCAGCTTTATATTATGCACTATCCTAAATCCGTACAACGAGATCGGGAACAGTTGCTCAGCTTTTTAAGCCCGGAATTTTTCACCCCATGGATCCGCCCGAAACACTTTGGCAGTTTGGTGTTTAACATTCCGCATGAAAACCCTGATAAAAAATCCGCCTGCCGCGTACCACTCGGCATTTACCGCCCGGCGTGCGAATATCAAAATCATGCCTTACTGAACTTTATTTTGGATTATTTAGGCAGCGAAAATCCCGATGAAGAATACGGCAAGTTCTTTAAAAAAGAAAAACGTATCACGAGTGACTACTTCAACTGGTTCTATCAATTTAGCCTCTTCCCACCAATCGGCTATAACGAAAAGAAAACCGAAGCACGCATTCAAGCATGGCTGGATAAAAATCATTAAAAACACGGAAAAACCTCACCGCACTTTAAAGATAAAAACAAAAGTGCGGTTGTTTTTGAGAATGTTTTACAATTATCGGCACACGTTAGGAAATATACGTCAGCAAAGGGCTACCGTTATACAAAAAATACGAAAGTAAGTAATATGCTCAATACCTTAACTGTCACGATAAAACACCCGAAATTAGGCGAAGATGTTTCCACCTGGTGGCGTAAAACTCATGCTGATTATTTTGAAAGTCAAATAACTTATGTGGGAGCCAAGTAAATGTGCATATCCAACTATAATCCTGATGTGATTGCCCGCAATGTGAAACAGCTGGGCAATGGTGTCATTGAAGTCCGCCGTTATAACGACGGGCATATTAGAGCCGATCTCTCTTGGGTGTGGTTTTTATGTACGATCGGCTTTATGCTTTATGACTATTTTACGACTCAAAGTATGTTTCAGGAAATATTATGGGTGATAGATCCCATGATTAGTATAAAAGATACGTTTCATTTCTATGAAGATCCTAATAATTTAGGTTATACAATGGCTGGTACAAATTTTAGTGAGTTTGCTGAAGGAATGTTAAGAAAACACAAAGCTAGTTTCTACTGGGGCTGGTTCTATATCCTCTTCCCCCTATTCTGGTTCTTTATGATTGCTTCCCCAAAATGGCGTCCTGTGCGCTTTGATGCCAAACGGCGTTTAGTCTATTTCTGGTCGTGGGGTCAGCTTTATATTATGCACTATCCTAAATCCGTACAACGAGATCGGGAACAGTTGCTCAGCTTTTTAAGCCCGGAATTTTTCACCCCATGGATCCGCCCGAAACACTTTGGCAGTTTGGTGTTTAACATTCCGCATGAAAACCCTGATAAAAAATCCGCCTGCCGCGTACCACTCGGCATTTACCGCCCGGCGTGCGAATATCAAAATCATGCCTTACTGAACTTTATTTTGGATTATTTAGGCAGCGAAAATCCCGATGAAGAATACGGCAAGTTCTTTAAAAAAGAAAAACGTATCACGAGTGACTACTTCAACTGGTTCTATCAATTTAGCCTCTTCCCACAAATCGGCTACGACGAAAAGAAAGTTGAAGCGAGAATTCAGGCATGGCTTGAAAAGAATAGTGTACAATAATATTAACACACAAAAAACGACCGCACTTGCGGTCGTTTCTATTTATCGCTCAAAGGATTATTTTAATTTTTCACCTTTAAATTCACCTGTTAAGCTTTCTAAGAAAGACGTGATATCTTCAATATCTTTTTGAGCTGGCTGTTTCACGTTGCTTTGGTATTTCAACATTGCACTCACAGCATCTTTTAGCTCTTTTGCTGATGCATCATGGAAATACGGTGCAGTAAGTGCGATGTTACGTAAAGTTGGCACTTTGAAGCGATGCATATCGAAAGGATCTTTAGTTTGTGCAAAGCGGCCTTCATCAGCATCTGTTAATGGCGTACCACGATCTTTAAAGTAATCGCCGTAAAGTCCCATGTATTCATAAGATTGTCCACCCATTGCCACACCGGTATGGCAAGTATCGCATTTATGCTGTTTGAATAATTCATAACCGCGAACTTGTTGCTCGCTCAAGGCTGTTTTATCCCCTTTCAAATAACGGTCGAAATCACTATTTGGCGTAATTAATGTTTTTTCATATTCACCAATTGCATGAGTTAAGGTTTCTTTCGTCACTTGTGGATATTCTTTTAAGAATGCTTTTTTGAATTCTTCATCCATTTCAAAACGTGCCACAATGTCATCCCAAGAATGAGAGCCCATCTCTACCGGATTTGTTGGAGGACCTTTCGCTTGATCAGCTAAATCTGCTGCACGACCATCCCAGAATTGCACAAAGTTAAATGCAGCATTGAATACAGTTGGTGCGTTAATTGGACCTTTTTTACCTTCAATCCCTGTTGAGGTTTCAAGTCTATCTACACCACCTTTATCTAATTGGTGACAAGTGTGACATTGAATAGAACCATCGCCTGATAAACGACCATCAAAGAAAAGATCATGACCTAATGCAACTTTTGCTTCATCAGTCGCAATACTGTCTGGAATCGGTTGTACTAAACGATCTGCATCAACATTGGGGGTTTCTTTTGGTAAAGACATTTTACGTGCTTCACGAATCCAGTTAAGCAATGCCACTTTTTCTTGCTCATCCGGTTTACTTCCCCAGTGAAGATGTCTAAATTTAGCAATTGGCATTTCATTATTTTCAAGTACGCGCTGTAATTTTGCTAAATCAGCTTGGGATAATTTGCTCGGATCTTTTAAGCCTTCAAGTAAACGATCTAGACGGAAAGCACGAAGTCCACGCTGAATATCCGATTGCATTTCATCCCCCACAATCGGAATTTTGAATAAAATGGAAGTAGAGTGTTTGGACTATGACAATATTGGCAGCTGTTATCAAACAATGCTTTTGCCACTTTTTCTTGTTCGCCAATATAGCGATTTTCCATTAAAAGCTGGGTCGCATTCTCTTTATCAAATTAGTGTAAATACCCCACAACGCCCAAATAACCTAAGATAGCAATGGCTGCACCGCCAATAATCAGTTTTTTCATCTAATCCTCCAAACGATCAATAAAACAAAAACATAAAAAGAAAGGTAAAGCTTAAAGTCAGGTGATTATGCCAAAAAATTGACTTATTTTTTATGTGGATTTAATCTGCCTTGGCTATAGATTCGATTGATTGCATTTAAGATATTTTTACTTTATAGAGGGCTAATTTCTTTTAGAATTTAGCAATAAAAAATGCGGTTATTTCTAACCGCACTTTACTTTTCATTATCTCTTGCTTATTTCTTTGGCGCTTGCATAAAGCGGAAGAAATCACTGTCAGGTTTCAAAATCATCATATTATCTGAACCTTCGAAGCTACTTTCATAGGCTTTTAAGCTACGAATAAAGCTATAAAACTGTGGTTCTTGAGCAAAAGCTTGAGAATATAGTTTTGCCGCTGCCGCATCACCATTACCTCGTAATTCTTGTGCTGTTTTATTTGCATTCGCTAAGATCAAGGTAACTTTACGATCCACATCCGCTTGAATGAACGCCGCTTTTTCTTTACCTTGTGAGCGATGTTCACGGGCAACCGCATCACGTTCTGCACGCATACGTTGGTAAATCGAAGAGGAAACTTCATCTGGTAAGTTAATTTGTTTTACGCGAACATCGACGACTTCAATCCCTAATTCAGAAGTACTATCCTGCCCTGAATTTAACGCTTTTTTCGCACCTGCCATTAATTCACCACGTGTACCTGAAACGATGTCTTTAATCGTACGTGTACCAATTTCTGAACGCAGGCGGTCATTCACTTTACGGCTTAATAAGTTTGAAGCTTGGTTATAATCGCCACCACCTGTTGCAGTATAGAAACGACCGAAATCGCTGATTTTCCATTTCACATAGGAATCCACCAACAAGTCTTTTTTCTCGACTGTCACAAAACGGGTTGCAGACCCATCAAGAGTACGAATACGCGCATCAAGCACTTTAATGCTATCAATTAAAGGCAATTTGAAATGTAAACCTGGCTCATACACCACCACTTTATTTTCTGCATCACGTTGTACTTTGTTAAAACGCAACATGATGCCTCGAGTACCTTCAGTTACAACCACCACGCTGGAATACAACACCGCAGCAATCACCACAATAATCGGAAGTAAAAATTTACGCATTAATTAAATCTCCCTTGGCGAATGCCTTCACTTGATTGAACCGGTTGAGCCACTTGTGTTTCTACACGACGGTCCTGTATTGAAACAGGTGCAGAACTGACCGCACTTTCAGAAGTGGTAGTCATTGGCTTGGTCGCTTTTTTACCCATTAATTGCTCCAATGGCAATACAGTTAAATTGTTACCATTATTGCTATCTAGCATCACTTTAGGTGTGTTTGCCATCACTTTTTCCATGGTTTGAATATAAAGACGCTCTTTTAACAAATCAGGTGCCGCTTTAAATTCAGGTAGAAGACGTTGTAAACGTTCCACTTCCCCTTGCGCATCAAGCACAACACGATCTTTATAAGCTGTTGCTTCTTCCACGATACGCTGTGCATCACCTCGAGCGATTGGCTCTTTCTCGCGAGCATAAGCTTCTGCTTCACGAATGTAACGTTGTTCGTCTTCCTGTGCTTTAATCGCATCATCGAAAGCATCTTTCACTTCTTCTGGAGGACGTGCAGATTGGAAGTTCACGTCAATCACTTCAAGTCCCATATCATAAGGTTTTATAATATCGTTCAATGCTTTCCACGTATCTTCACGCACCACGGCACGACCGGTTGTCAGCACATCATTCATAGTCATATGACCTATCACATAACGAAGTGCGCTATCAGTCGCTTGCCCAAGACTATTATCTGCATTGCTCACGCTAAACAGGTATTTTTCAGGATTTTGCACGCGATATTGTACAGTCATTTCAACTTTAACCATGTTTTCATCTTTGGTTAACATCGCACCTTGCGTTTTAAGCTCACGAACTTGTTCTACATTCACTGGAATCACTTTATCAACAAAGGTTGGCTTCCAGTTTAAACCGGGTTGAACGATAGAATGAAACTCGCCAAAACGTAACGTCACGCCACGTTCCGCTTCTTTGATGGTGTAAAAACCGCTTGCACCCCAAATAATTCCCCCGATCACCACGGCGATCGGTAAAATTTTACCTAAATTAAATGAAGGCACATTAGGCGAAGTATTGTTTGAACCGCCTTTTTTATTACCACCACCTAATTTTTTCAACAGATTATTAAATACCTCTTCAATATCTGGTGGTGATTGCTCCTGATTCTTATTGTCTCGCGTGCCCCAGCCATTTTCACTTTGCTTATCTGATGAATTATCCGACTGTTTTGGACCGCTACTCTGTCCCGGTTTACCCCAAGGATCTTGATCTGGACCGTTTTGCGACATTACGTTCTCCATTTGTCTAAAGTTTTTAATGAGTTTAACGAAATAAATGAGGTTAGTCTATGAAAATACAAGTGGCAATGCAAATTATTACAAAATAAAAAATCCTTGAATATTTTCAAGGATTTTCTTTTATTCATTCACTTGGTAAATCAAGGATTTTTGTATATTTTTTTCAAGTAATTTTTTTCCATCCCATTGATAAAATTGCGGTTGAATTTTTGACTGATTAATAAATGCAGAAAAATAAAAAGGTAATTCATCCGTAAAGATCAACTTACCTTTCGGACAATAATCTGAAAAGATCTGCAGTTGTTCTGGCAAATGCATCACACTTGACAACTTCACGATTCCTACGCCTTGTGATTTCAACACGGCTTCACGCAAACACCAACAACGATAAAAGGCCAGGTCTGCATCAGGCTGTTTAGCAAACCATTCTTGCTCTGCTTGTGGCGCAAAATGCGCCATGAGCGCAGAAAAATTCCTTTTTTTGGGAAATTCAATATCAATACCGACCGCACTTTTTTCTGATTCATTAATATGCAGCAATACAGCAACCCAATCACCAGAGTGACTAATATTAAAATCAATATTCTCGACGGGAAATTGTGGTCTGTCACTTTGTGTACGATAAATTTGCCCTAAAAGTGTAGTTGATTTTTCCGCTGTTTTTAGCAACTGCCAAAGTAAAAGATGCGCCAATCGACGACATTGATGACGTTGTGTTATCCGAGAATTTCCCTGCGGTTCCGTATGCAAATTCTCAGGGACTAGATCCCTAGGAATTTCATCAAAAAGAAAAGGTTGTTGAATATTAGCGTAGGCAATAAAAGTTGTCATAAAATAATGAATAAACAAGCAAGTTTGATTGCATTATAAAAGGAAATCCGCCGCACGCCAACGTACCCCAAAAAACAAAGAGCGCTTATCACGCCCTCTTGAGTGACAAAATAAAAGTGCGGTCAATATCAACCGCACTTTTTTATTATTTCAACAAATATGCACGTAATTGTGCAAAATCGTCATCCATTTCATCAGAAAGTAATGGCAATTTATTGTGTTTATCCAACGCTTCTGGCAATGGAAGATCGAGTGAAAGAATACGCTCTACAGACTCTTTAAATTTAGCAGGATGTGCCGTACATAAGAAAATACCGGTTTCATCCGCTTTAAGTTGATCTTTCAATACTTGATAGGCGATCGCACCGTGTGGTTCACATAAATAACCTTTTGCGTACATCGCCTTTAAGGTTTCTTCTGTTTCGCTATCGCTTAACATACCAGAACCTAAATCACTTAAATTCCAGCCATTACGTTTAAATAACTCTTCGACACGTGGCCAGTTGTTCGGACGACTCACATCCATCGCATTAGAAAGCGTCGCTACGGTCGCTTTAGGTGCCCAGTTACCTGATTCTAAATAACGTGGCACGGTATCGTTCGCATTGGTTGCTGCAATAAAGCGTTTAATTGGTAAACCTAATGTTTTTGCGATTAACCCTGCGGTTAAGTTACCAAAGTTACCACTTGGTACAGAAACTACTACGTTATCACGTTTTTCTTTTGGTAATTGCGCTACGGCTTCAAAGTAATAACAAACTTGCGCCAATAAACGACTAATATTAATGGAGTTTGCTGAGTTTAAACCAATCGATTGACGCAGTTCTGCATCATCAAAGGCTTGTTTAACTAACGCTTGGCATGCATCGAAATCACCATTAATCGCCACAGTGCGAATATTGCCACCTAAAGTACAGAATAGTTTTTCTTGTAATGGGCTGATTTTGCCTTTCGGATATAAAATCACGACATTGATATTTTCCAACCCGTAAAATGCATGGGCTACTGCCGCACCGGTATCACCAGATGTCGCTGTTAAAATGGTGATTTTGCCATCACCACGCACTGCAGCGAGCGCCTGCGCCATAAAACGACCACCGAAGTCTTTAAATGCTAAAGTTGGACCATGGAATAATTCAAGGGCATAAATATTATCTTCCACTTTTTCTAACGGTGCAGGAAAAGTAAATGCATTTTTTACCATTGCATCTAAAGTGGCTTTTGGTAATTCTTCACCGATTAATGCCGCAAGAATTTTTTGGCTACGTTCAACCAATGGTAAAGCTAATAACTCGTCAATATTAGTTAAAGCGGGGATCGTTTCAGGAAAGAACAAACCTTGATCTTTGCCAAGCCCTTGACGTACTGCCTGAGCAAAATTCACTTGTTCTTCAGGGTGTTTGATGTTGTACAAATTCATTGTATATCCGTTAATTATAGAGTTTTAATAAAATGTTATTCCCCTCTTATAAGAAGAGGGGAAGATGATTGACTGCTTAACCTAGCTCTCTCGCGCCGTCATTATCGACCTTACAAACGTGCACAAAGCCTTCATTGTTTTGTAAATAATGATTTTCTAAATAAGTCGCCAGTTTTGTTGCCGTTTGTAAATCGGGTGCAATGGAGAAAATCGTTGGACCAGAACCTGAAATTCCCGTCGCTAATGCGCCTAAATCACGAGTAGCTTGTTTCACTTCTGCGAAATTTGGTAATAAAGCCTCACGATAAGGTTCTGCAATCACATCTTTCATCATCATCGCTGCAAGGTTTTCTTGATGCGTGTGACATGCGTGCACAAAGCCACCTAAATGACGACCATGAGAAATTACATCCTGACGCGTATAGCTTTTCGGTAAAATTGCACGCGCTTCAGCGGTTGAAACCTCAATGCCTGGATAAGCTAAGACCCAATACCAATTATCAAAAAATGGCAGTTTTTGGCAAATGTTACCGAGGGATTGTACCATAAATTGCACACCGCCTAGGTAACAAGGTGCCACATTATCATAATGGATCGAGCCTGAAATACGCCCCTCTAGCTCTCCCATCATCTCTAACAATTCCATTTTTGAGAATGGTTCATCGTGGAATTTATTTAATGCCACTAATGCAGCCACGATAGAGCACGCACTTGACCCCAAGCCCGAACCAATCGGCATATTTTTCTCAAGGGTCAAACGCAATGGTTTGACTCTCATATTGCGTAATTTTAATTGCTCACTAAACAGCACATAGGCCTGATACACGATATTTTTTTGCGGCTCTTTTGGCAATTTACGCACAAAATAGCCCGCACTTTCGAGCTCAAAGCCACTTGGAATAGACTCAATCTGTACAACATCACCTAATAACGAACCATCAATCGGTGAAATGGCTGCACCTAACGTGTCAAACCCTACACTAATATTTGCACTCGATGCCGGCGCATAAATTCTTAACATGTTATGTCCTTTTTAGTGGTGTAATGTTCTTAAAATATCCGCAAAGATACCCGCTGCAGTCACGGCATTACCCGCACCGTAACCGCGTAATAACAACGGAATTGGTTGATAATACCGAGTGTAAAATGCAAGGGCATTTTCACCATCTTTCACCTTATACAATGGATTATTTTGATCCACCGCGATGATTGACACTTTGCAGTGGCCATCTTTAATTTGTCCTACGTAGCGCAATACTTTGCCTTCCGCTTTCGCGGCTTCAACGCGTGCTTTAAATTCCGCATCTAATTGTGGCAACATCGCCATAAATTCATCAGCTGATTTGCCTTCAGAGAAGCCTTTCGGTAACACGCCTTCCACTTCCACATCGGAAAGCTCAAGTTCTAGACCCGCTTCACGCGCTAAAATAAGCAATTTACGTGCCACATCTTGACCCGATAAATCATCACGAGGATCTGGCTCTGTAAAGCCTTTTTCACGTGCAAGTGCGGTCACTTCTGAAAGAGAAAGTCCTTCTTCTAATTTACCGAAGATGAAAGAAAGTGAGCCCGACAAAATGCCTTCGAAATACTCAAGCTCATCACCCGCTGCCAATAAATTCTGTAAGTTTTCGATAACCGGTAAGCCAGCGCCTACGTTGGTTTCGTACAGGAATTTATGTTGGCTTGCTTGTGCATTGCGACGTAATTCGTGGTAATAGGCTAATTCACGCGTATTCGCTTTTTTATTTGGGGTTACCACATGGAAGCCTTCTTTTAATGCGCGCGCATAAAGCCCAGCGACCGATTCAGCTGTTGTACAATCTACGAAGACTGGGTTCACTACGTGGTGTAATTTAATGAAAGATAACAAAACATCGAAATCAGAAGGTTGGGTCGCATTTTCAAGATCCACTTTCCAATTATCTAAATTTAATCCGTTTTCATCTAAAAGCATTTTGGTTGAATTCGCTAACGCACAAACTCGGATTTCAATGTCCTTCTTTGCAAGATACTCTTTTTGCTGCTTGATTTGCTCAATCAACTCGCCGCCAACACCACCTACACCGACTAGAAACATATCAACAACTTTTTTGTTATTAAAAAGCGCTTGGTGAGTGGCTTTCACAGCTTCAATCGCTTTATTTTGCGCCACTACCGCTGAAATTGAACGCTCAGAAGAACCCTGTGCAATTGCGACTAAGCTGATATTCGCTTGTGCCAATGCAGAGAAGAAACGAGCCGCGATACCTTTAGCTTGTTTCATACCATCACCTACAACTGAAATGATAGAAAGATCTTTTGCAACTTCAATAGGTTCTAAGTCATGCGCTTTTAATTCTGTCGCAAACTCTTGTTCTAAAACCGCTTTTGCTGCATCCGCTGATTTCACTGGTACACAGAAACTAATGCTGTATTCAGAGGACGATTGCGTAATTAAAATAACTGAAATACCGGCTTTTGACATCGCTGAAAATACACGCGCAGCCATCCCCACCATACCTTGCATACCAGGACCTGAAACATTGAACATTGCCACGTTATCAAGGTTAGTAATCCCTTTTACCTGTAACCCTTCAGATTTCACATGACCATCAATTATTGAACCTGGTGCAGATGAATTACCGGTATTTTTAATCACACAAGGGATTTGTTTTGGTAATAATGGACCAATTGTACGTGGATGGATCACTTTCGCGCCAAAATAAGAAAGCTCCATCGCTTCACGGTAAGAAAGGCTTGGTAATAAACGAGCATCTGGCACTAAACGTGGGTCACAAGTATAAACGCCATCTACATCAGTCCAAATTTCACAAACAGACGCATCTAAACAAGCGGCTAAACAGGCGGCTGAATAATCAGAACCATTACGGCCTAATAACACTAATTCACCTTTATCATTACATGCGGTAAAACCAGCCATTAAAACGACTTTATCTTTACCGATACTTTTCGCATCAACGCGTTTTGTCGATTCGTCAATATCAACTGAAGATTCTAAGTAACCACCTTGTGCTAATAATTGCTTAACTGGATCAACAATGTGAACACTGTATCCACGCGCTTCAAACCACGCTTTCATCATCGCAATCGATAATTTTTCACCACGACAGTCAATAGTTGCTTTAACTTTATCTTCTACTTTGCCAGCTTGGCGGATTTCTTCTAATAAGCCTTTAATTTGAGCAAATTCTGCATCAATGAGGGCTTTAGTACCAGCAAGATCAAATTTATTATTTTCAGCGTGTAAACCATTAATGATGTTATAGAAAATCTCAATGGCTTCGTTAAAGTGGGTATCAGTAGGTTGGTTTAATGCGGCTTTTTCAGAGAGGGCAACAAGATGGTTAGTAATTTTTGCAGGAGCAGATAAGACACCAGCCGCCTGCTCTTCCAAATGAGCTTTTTCGATTAATTGAGCCGCTTGCGAGAAACGCTCAGGGTTGGCTAATGAAGTGCCACCAAATTTTAATACGCGCATGATAATATCCTCAGATGTTGTGATTTTTAAATACTAAAAAACCCGCACTAGACTGAATGCGGGTTTTCTTGATCCTGTTTGTTACGCACTAACCCGCCCCATTAATGGTCGTAATGGTCATAATAATGGTGGTAATCGTGAAAGTGCGGTTATTTTTCATTGTGTTTTAACCTTGAAAAAAAAGATGTGTTTAGAAATACCGAAAAAGCGCGGGCTTGTCAAACACAAAATTGAAAAAATGAAGATTTTTTCTAAAAATCATCGCTTTGGTGTAGAATAAAGAGAGTTTCACATTGGTCAGGAAGGGAATTATGACAATTAAACAAGCACTCGAAACCATCCATCAAAAAATCCAAGATGCCACTCAACTCGCTCACCGCCCAGAAAGTGCGGTCACTTTATTAGCAGTTTCTAAAACGAAACCCAATGAAGCGATTTTAGAAGCCTATCATGCAGGACAAAAAGCATTTGGGGAGAACTACGTTCAAGAAGGTGTCGATAAAATTCAGTATTTTGAAGCACAGAATATTCAGCTTGAATGGCATTTTATTGGCCCATTGCAATCCAATAAAACGCGTCTTGTGGCTGAACATTTCGATTGGATGCAAACGCTAGAACGAGCCAAAATTGCCGATCGTTTAAATGAACAACGCCCTGCCAATAAAGCTCCGCTGAATGTTTTAATTCAAATTAATATCAGTGATGAAGCGAGTAAATCAGGCATTCAACCAAGTGAAATGATTGAGCTTGCAAAACACATTGAAAATCTACCGCACTTACGTTTACGTGGATTAATGGCTATCCCTGCTCCAACAGACAATATTGCAGAACAAGAAGCGGCTTTTAGCCAAATGGAACAATTATTTGAGCAATTGAAAGTCGCTTTCCCTCATCAACAAATTGATACGCTTTCGATGGGAATGACCGATGATATGCAAACTGCCATTAAATGTGGCTCAACCATGGTACGTATTGGTACAGCCATTTTTGGGGCGAGAGATTATTCGAAAAAATAATGAATAGAAAATAAAAAAGCGGTCAAAATTGACCGCTCTTTTTTATCTGGATTTAATTAAACTTCTTCGCTCTTTTCAGAGAAACGTTCAATCTTCGCACCTAAGCAACGAAGTTTATCTTCAACGTGTTCATAACCACGATCGATGTGATAAATACGATCAACAATGGTTTCACCACTTGAGATACAACCTGCTAAGACAAGGCTGATTGATGCGCGTAAATCTGTTGCCATCACTTCTGCACCAGAAAGATGCTCAACACCATGACACACTGCAGTATTACCTTCAATCTCAGCTTTACCACCCATACGAATTAATTCTGGAATATGCATAAAGCGGTTTTCAAAGATGGTTTCAGTGATGATACTTGTACCTTCTGCCACCATGTTTAACAAAGTGAACTGAGCTTGCATATCGGTTGGGAAACCTGGGTGTGGTGCAGTACGAATATTAACAGCTTTTGGACGATTGCCATGCATATCCAAGGTAATGCTATCTTCTGTGACTTCAACTTGTGCACCCGCTTCACGAAGTTTATCAATTACCGCATCCATGGTATCCGCTTTGGTATTTTTACATACCACGCGACCACCAGAAATAGCACCTGCAATTAAGAATGTACCAGTTTCAATACGATCTGGCACAATGCTGTGCTCGCAACCAGTTAAACGTTCAACACCTTCAATAACAATATGATCCGTACCTGCACCTGTAATTTTAGCGCCCATTTTGTTGAGAAAATCTGCCGTATCAACAATTTCCGGCTCGCGAGCAGCGTTTTCAATAATTGTTGTACCTTTTGCAAGCGTTGCAGCCATCATGATAGATAAAGTTGCACCAACGCTCACTTTTTCCATCACAATACGTGTACCCACAAGACGATCTGCGACAACTGCTTTTACATAACCTTCATCAAGTTCAATCGTTGCACCGAGTTTTTCTAAGCCACTAATGTGAAGATCGACTGGACGTGCACCGATAGAACAACCGCCCGGTAAAGAAACTTGACCTTGATTAAAGCGAGCCACCAATGGTGCTAATGCCCAAATAGAAGCACGCATGGTTTTTACTAATTCATACGGTGCAACGAAGTGATCAATTTTAGAACAATCTAATAATACTGCACCTTCAGCATCACGCTCTGCCACAACGCCAAGTTTACGTAAGATTTTTAAAGTGGTATCAATATCTTTTAGTTCTGGTACATTTGTTAATTTAACTGGCTCAGTTGCCAAAATTGCGGCAAAAAGAATAGGAAGTGCAGCATTTTTTGCACCAGAGATGGTTACAGTACCACTTAAGCGAGATTGCCCGCCATAAACACGAAATTTTTCCATAGAAAATCCTAGCTTGCTTGATGTAATAGACGATCCATTTTCCACTTTGCAGTGGTATAGGTTTTAATGGTTAAAGCGTGAATTTCGCCAGTTTGGAAATAAGGCATTAATGGCGCGTAGATGGTTTGTTGCTGCTTTAATTTAGAAAGTGCTGAGATCTCATCACTCACTACAATCACACCAAAGTGTGCATTTTCACCTTGAGCATAAACTTCATCTACATTCAGGCTTTCTTTTAAAATACGTTCAATTTCTTGCAGTTCCATTAGGATTTCCGTTTTAATGATGATCAATAAAAGTGCTAATCCAATGAGATAAATTCACTAAATCAGCAAGGGTTAATAACTGTTCTGGAGGGTTTATCAACCGCACTTTTTTATTTGGTAACTGCTCACAATCATGTAAAAAATCACACAATAATGCAAAACCGGCAGAATCAATTCGATTGATTTCAGTTAAATCAAATTCAATGAGACTTTGATTGTTTTGCTTTTCTGATAAAAAAGAAGCACGTTGTTGCCATAATGGTAACAACGTGTTGCGGGATAGCTCCCCCGATAATTGGAGAGCTATCTTATCATTATTTTGGATTAAATCCCACTTTAACGCAGTCATTCGCTTATTTGCTCAATGTCACTGGTGCAGCAGCAGATTTTTGAATTTGAGCAGTTAATGCATCAATACCTTGTTGACGTAAGATACCGCTCCATTCATTTTGTTTGGTGACAACCATGCTCACGCCTTCAGCAACCATATCATAAGCTTGCCATTCGCCCGTTTTACTGTTTTTACGCCATTTGAAATCTAATTTAATTGGCGCTTGTCCACCATTTTGCATGATGTTTACGCGAATGCTCACAAGGTTTTTGTCGCCCACTTCTTTAGCAGGTTCAATTTGAATATTTTGGTCGGTGTAAGCGGTTAACACTTGTGCATAAGCTTGTTCGATAAAATCGCTGAATGCTTTAAAGAATTTTTCACGTTGTTCTGGCGTAGTTGATTTGAAGTGTGAACCTAACACCAAAGAACCTGCATAGTTTACTTGCACGTAAGGTAATAAATCGTTACGCACGATGGTACGTAAATAATTTGGATCCTTTTTAATTTTTGCCTGATTGTTTTTGATATCGGCAAATAACTTATCTGATGCTTGTTGCATCAACACATAAGGGCTCGTTTCTGCACGTACAGTTTGAGTCACAAAAAGTGCAGTCACTGAAAATGCCATTACGCTAAACCATTTTTTAAACTGAGTAAATTTCATCATAAATCTCCTAAATAAAGATTATTATTTGGCTTCAGGTTCTGCTTTTTCAGCATTGCCGTCTGCTTTTTTATCGCCGTAAAGGAACTGGCCGATTAAATCTTCCAATACCATTGCGGATTTTGTGTCTTGAATTTGGCTACCGTTTTTTAACATCGCGGTTTCACCATCATCAAAGCCCATTGTTAAGGCGATATATTGCTCGCCCAATAATCCAGATGTTTTGATCGATAACGAACTGTTTTCCGGAATTTCTTTATATTCTTCATTAATCGCAATGCTTACTTTTGGCAAGTAAGATTTTTCATCTAACGTAATATCAGAAACACGACCGATTACCACTCCTCCTAGCTTAAGTGGCGCACGGACCTTTAGTCCACCAATATTGTCAAAAGTTGCAGTGACTGTGTAAGATTTTGTTTCACCAAAACCTTGCACATTTGCTACACGTAAGCCTAGAAATACTAACGCTGCGATACCGAGTAGTAAAAATAAGCCTACCCAAAATTCATATTTAATTGTTTGTCTCATAAAAATACCCTATTAACCTGCCCCAAACATAATAGCAGTTAAGATGAAATCGAGCCCAAGTACCACAAGTGATGCGTGGACAACCGTTCTGGTTGTGGCTTGACTGATACCTTCAGATGTTGGAATACAATCATAACCATTGAATAACGCAATCCACACCACTGCAATGGCGAAAAATACGCTTTTAATAAATCCATTTAAAATGTCATAGCTCCAGCTGACGGCATTTTGCATCACTGACCAGAAGCTACCTGCATCGACACCTTTCCAATCTACACCAACAAGCGCACCGCCCCAAATACCAATCGCGGTAAAGAGAAGCGCAAGAATTGGCATCGCAATCAGCCCAGCCCAAAAGCGTGGTGCAATCACTCGACGTAATGGATCGACCGCCATCATTTCAAGGCTGGAAAGTTGTTCTGTGGCTTTCATTAAGCCAATTTCAGCCGTTAATGCTGAACCTGCTCGACCCGCAAATAAAAGTGCGGTTACTACTGGGCCTAATTCACGTAATAAAGACAGCGCCACAAGTTGTCCAAGGCTGGTTTCTGCAGAAAAATCGACCAAAACCACATAGCCTTGTAAGCCCAACACCATTCCAATAAATAAACCTGAAAGCAGGATAATCAATAAAGACTGTACGCCTAATACATATAACTGCTTCACTAATAAAGGAAAATGTTGACGAAATTGTGGCTTACCCACTAACGCACCAAACAGCATAAAGCCAGAGCGACCTAATGCACGGAAAAATTTGATTACGCTTCGTCCAAGTGAAGAAATCATATCAACAATCATTTAAATAATTCCTCCACATAATCACCTGCCGGATAATGGAATTTTACTGGACCATCGGCTTCACCTTTCAAGAACTGTACCACTTGCGGATCTTGACTCGCGAGCAATTGTTCTGATGTTCCTTCAGCAATCACATGTTTATCCGCAATGATATAGGCATAATCTGCAATGCTTAATATTTCATTCACATCATGGGAAACCACAATAGAGGTTAAATTCAGTGCTTCATTAAAACGTTTAATTAAGCTCACGATCACGCCCATGCTGATTGGATCTTGCCCCGTAAACGGCTCATCAAACATGATTAAATCTGGGTCAAGTGCAATCGCACGTGCTAATGCTGCACGACGCGCCATCCCCCCAGAAAGCTCAGAAGGCATCAAATCTGCCGCCCCGCGTAAGCCCACCGCTTCTAATTTCATCAACACAATTTGACGAATTAGACTTTCCGGCAAACGAGTATGCTCGCGAATAGGAAATGCCACATTATCAAACGTGGAAATATCCGTAAATAAAGCGCCTGATTGGAATAACATTCCCATGCGTTTACGTACTTCGTAAAGCTCGCGATTTGAAAGACGACAAATATCTTGTCCATCAAACAAAATCTCGCCTTGTTCAGGATACAACTGACCACCGATTAATTTCAGTAACGTGGTTTTCCCGATCCCTGATGGCCCCATAATGGCCGTAATTTTACCCTGTTGGACTTTCAAATTCAGGTTATCGTAAATCACACGCTCACCTCGTTTAAAGGTCAGGTTATTGACTTCGATTAGATTTTTATTCATTAAAATCTCATTGGTTTTATAAGAAGAAATTTATTTTTCTCTCACGTTAAAAAAGTGCGGTCGTTTTGACTGCTATTTTTGTGAAAGGTTCAAGCGGCGTTTTAATAACATCGTGAAACCACGTAATAACACAAAAATCAATGACAACACATAAATAGGAAAATTACCTAATGCTGCATAAGGCGTTTTGCCTTCTGTTGGCACCATTTTATGGGTCAGTGTGGTTTCCTCAAATTGCGGTGCTTGCGCTTCAATCTTGCCTTTTGCATCAATAAACACTGAAATCCCCGTATTGGTTGCACGAATTAATGGTTTACCTAATTCGAGCGCGCGCATTCTAGCCATTTGTAAATGCTGCCAAGGGCCAATACTATCACCAAACCAGGCATCATTAGAAATCGTCAGCAAATAATCCGTTTCTTTTTTCAGATTTTCACGAAGTTGCTCACCAAAAATAATTTCATAACAAATAGCTGGCGCAAAAGCATGTTGTTTTGCCATAAAAGATGGCTGTACCGCATCGCCACTTTGGAACGCAGACATTGGCAAATTAAAGACAGAATTAAGTGGACGCAACAAACTTTCTAACGGCACGTACTCACCAAATGGCACGAGATGATGTTTGCTATAACGATTTTTTGTCGTTAATTCATAAGGGAAATCTGGATTCCCGGCCGTCACAATCGAATTTAATAACTTACCACTTTGTTCATCACGATATACGGTGCCAATCATCACTTCCGTGTTTTTCTCTTTCGCTACCCTATCTAAAGCTTCAAAAAATGGCGTAATGGCATTTTCAAGAGTAGGCAATGCCGACTCGGGCAAAATAATCAAATCAGACTTGCCTAAATGCGCCAAAATTTGTTTTTGATAGATATCCACCGTGGCATAAAGATATTCAGGATCCCATTTTAAATTTTGCTCAATATTGCCTTGTGCAAGTGTGACAGTGAGCCCTTTATCTTCTTTGGGTTGAACAAAATTCACTTTACCGGCATAAGCACTTAATCCACCCACAACCAATAATAGCAATGCATTCACACCGACTAAATTCCATTGTTTTTTCGATAATGAAAAAACAAGATTAAAAATGACCGCACTTGCCCAAACGGTAAAGAATGTCAGCCCAGTGACACCAAAGATCGGCGCGATCCCGTAAAATGGACTGTCGATTTGAGTATAACCAAATTGTAACCAAGGAAAACCGGTAAACACCCAACCCCGCAAGAATTCAGTCAATGTCCAAATCGCGGCAAAAATGACCGCACTTTGCACCTGAAAACGCTGCACTAAATAAGTGAAAAGCATTGGATAAAGTGCAAGGTAAGCAGAAAGTAAGCCCACCAAGAGATAACTCACGCCAAGGGAAGCGCCACCGAATTGATGAATGCTGACATTTAACCAACTTACACCAAAACAGAAAAATCCCATCGACCACAAAAAGGTGGCTAAAAGTGCGGTTGATTTTTTGGCATTTTTCGCCACAAAAAGCAATCCGCCCAACGATACGTAGGCTAATCCCCAATAATCAAACGGCGAAAAGGCAAACACGCCAATCATACCAGAAATCAGGGCAATAAGATAAATCACTAACTTATTCATTTTATCAATACTATAAAAAATATTCCCCCTCTTCAGCAAAGAGGGGGCTTAGAATACAGCGAAACGATGTAGCTTATTCAGCTTGTTCTTCTACGCCTTCCATATCCGATAAATGCTCATCCGGTACGGTTACGCGTACCTGAATTAAACGACGACTATCGGCAGAAGTTACTTTAAATTGAATATTTTCTAAGGTAATTTCTTCACCTCGTTTAGGCAGATAACCAAAAGCTTGCATAATCAAACCGCCAATGGTATCCACTTCTTCATCATCAAAATGCGTATTAAATTGCGCATTAAAATCATCAATATCCGTTAACGCACGCACCGCATAAGTATGACGAGAAAGCTGACGAATATCGGCGACATCTTCCTCATCAAATTCGTCTTCAATATCACCAACAATTTGCTCTAATACGTCCTCAATGGTGACAAGACCAGATACCGCTCCAAACTCATCCACCACAATCGCCATATGAAAACGTTCTGAACGAAACTCTTTTAACATTCTATCCACGCGCTTACTTTCCGGCACAACAATGGCTGGACGAAGTAAGGCTGAAAGATCAAAGGCTTCCGCATCTTCACGTAAAAATCGGAGTAAATCCTTTGCGTGCAAAATACCTGCAACATTATCACGATCATCCGCATCAGCTATAACAGGAAAACGTGAATGTGCAGATTCAATAATCGTGTTCAAACACGCATCAAGATCTTGATTTGATTCAATAAATACGATTTGAGAGCGTGGAATCATGATATCGCGCACACGAAGCTCGGCGATTTCCATTACCCCTTCAATCATCTCACGAGTGTTTTGATCGATTAAATCGTTTTGTTCTGAATCGCGAATCACTTCCACGAGTTCTTCACGGTTTTTCAGCTCACCTTGGAAAAAGCGGCCAATAAGTGATTGGAAAAAAGATTTTTTAGTTGTTTCAGTTTGATTACTCGAATGTTCTTCGTTCATAAAATTAAATGTGTTACTGTCGGATTGACTGCGTAAAAAGTAGCATATTTTGACAAAAATCGCAAAAAACTTAAGCTAAATGGCTGAAAATAAAGTGCGGTTAAAAACATCATTATTTTTAACCGCTCTTAAACAAATAACCACAAAACTTTAGAAAATAAGCTATATTCATCAATCCTTCGTAATAGCTATATCTGAAAGAATTAAAAGACAACCTTTATCTCGATGATACACGTCACTTATTATCCCTTGCATTTCAACCTTCTGATGTTTCTCTATTCTTTCTTTCGCCCACTCATAATAGTAAGAGCCATGCTCTTTTCCTATATCACTAAAAATATAAATATTTTCCTCAACTTTCGTTAAAAGAAATGCTCTTTTTTGATATTCGATCGTTTCCATGTAATCACCAGGCAAAACACCGTAATAACGAGTAATTAATAGGAACTCTGGAGAATTAAATTGAACTGGCACACCCTCAACTGTAATTAAACCCGTAACATAATTCTCTTTATCAGAAGCACATATTTTTTTAACTGAATCAGAAATTATCCCTTTAGAACCATAGTTAATTTGGTTAAGGCCTGAGGTTGCTGTTCTCAACTTAGCTCTAGCATTATCTATTGACAATGCAATATCATGAGCCGAACATCCAGATAAAAGAATCGCTATAAATAAGATTAATTTTTTCATAATATTATTGAAACCTTGCTTAAATTGAACTATATCATTTGTATCTAATAAGATTATAAAATAGGTTAACTATTTAACTTAAACCTAAACTCTGTCCACTGGTAATAGCGTTCGCCTGCTTTTTGAATACCGCCATAATTTTGCCATTCGGGGTGGTTAGGAGTATCGGGAAGGCATTGGGTTTCAAGAGCAATGCCGCTGAAATCTTGATAATTGCCACCTTCACGAGTTGGAGTGCCTGCAAGATAGTTTCCCGTATAAACCTGTAACGCGGCTTGGGATGTGAGCACTTCAAGGCTTAAATCTTCATTAGGGGAAGTCAATAATACGCAAGGTTTTTGCCATGCTTTATTGACGATAAAGGAATGATCATAACCTTTTGTTACCACTTGTTCGCCTTGTTGGAAATCTTGTGCGATTGGTTTTGCCACACGAAAATCAAAGCTAGTATTCACCACATGTTTAAGTGGTGAATTTGGGATGCCTTCGCCATCAACTGGCAGATAGAAATCCGCATTAAGGCGTAGTGTATGATTTCGCACATCACTGCCCTGCTCCGCATTTTCTAAATTGAAATAAGCGTGGGTTGTTAAATTAAGCGCGGTATCTTTATCACTTTCTGCTTCGTATTCAATTTTTACGGTATTTTCATCAGTCAGTGTGTAAAGCACATTAACTTGTACATTGCCTTCAAAACCTTGATCATCATCGGGAGACGCAAGGGAAAAACGAACAAAATTCTGGCCGCACTCTTCCACTTTCCAACGACGTTTATCAAAGCCTTCTTTACCACCATGTAATTGATGTTTGCCTTGATTCGCAACCAGCTGAATTGTTCGTTCATCCAATTCAAATTGGGCATTAGCAATACGGTTCGCATAGCGCCCTACGCTTGCGCCCAAATAAGCATTTTGATGAGGATAATCCTCCACTTTGCAGCCAAGTAACACTTCTCGCAACTCACCATTCACAGGGACTTTACAAGAAAGCCAAGTGGCTCCCCAATCCATAAATTGCACGGTCATGCCATTCGAATTGGTGAGTTGAACAAGTTGATAAGGCTGTCCATCTGGTGCATTGAACGCCGTTTTTTCTAGCATAGACTCACTCCTTGTGAGGCTGTGCAAACGTAGAAATCTTCTTTTAAGCCCGTTTGTTTTTCATAATTATCGGCAATGATTTTACGCACGGCTTCGACTTTATCATGAGGAGCAAGGGCAACAATGCAGCCACCAAAACCACCGCCTGTCATTCTCGCGCCACCAGTTTTACCGAGCACTAATTGAGCGAGTTCCACAAGATAATCGATTTGCGGCACGGTAATCTCGAAATCATCACGCATGGATTCATGAGATTGCCCCATTAATTCGCCTAATTTTGTTAAATCGTTATGTTTTAATGCTTCAACGGCATCAAGTACGCGTTGGTTTTCAGTCACTACATGGCGTGCACGTTTAGCCACTAAAGCATTAAGTGCGATCAATTCTGCTTCTCTTTTTTGGAATTCTTCTACTGACACATCACGTAAGGCTTTTACGCCAAAAAACTCTGCAGCTTTTTCACATTGCCAACGGCGTGTGTTGTATTCGCCCGTGACCAAATCATGCGGTACATTTGAGTTCACAATAATGACGGCTACATCTTTCGGCACTGGTGTTGGTTGTGTTTCTAAGCTACGGCAATCAATCATTAAGAGATGATCTTTTTGTCCTAAAGCGGAAATTAATTGATCCATGTTCCCGCAATTTGCGCCAACAAATTTGTTTTCAGCTTTTTGACCAATTAAAGCAATCTCTGTATGTGTTAAAGGTAAATCACTGAGTTGTTGGCAGAATTTCCCTGTAGCCACTTCAAGAGCCGCGGAAGAGCTTAAACCAGAAGAATGTGGCACATTTCCGGAAATCACCAAATCAGCGCCTTGTTTAAATTGCGGGCAACGTTCTTGAATAAATTTCACAACACCACGCACATAATTTGCCCATTTTTGCTCACTTTGAGGGAAATCTTCATCAAGAGAAAAGGTATCCGCAAGATCAAGATCTGCGGCATAAACATTCCAAATATGATCAGCACGTTTTGATCCCGCAATGGCTGTACCATAATTGATCGCACAAGGCATCACAAAGCCATCATTGTAATCGGTATGTTCACCGATAATATTCACGCGACCTGGCGCATACACAGTCAGTTCCGGTTGCTTGTTGTATTTTTGAGTAAAAATGTGTTGGGATTTTTGGACTGGAGTCATATTATTTTCCTTTATCTTTCACACTCCCTCTTAATTCAAGAGGGAAAGGATTTCTTAACGTTCTTTATAATGTACTTCGCTTAACGCACGTAATCTTTCTGCTGCTTGTTCAGCGGTGAGGTCTCGTTGGCTTTCACCTAGCATTTCATAGCCCACCATAAATTTGCGAACCGTAGCAGAACGCAACAACGGCGGATAAAAATGCGCATGAAGCTGCCAATGCTCATTATCTTCACCATTAAATGGCGCAGCATGGAAGCCCATTGAATAAGGGAAAGAGGTTTCAAATAAGTTATCGTATTTCGTTGCCAGTTTTTTCAATATCACGGCAAGATCTTTAGCTTGAGCTTCAGTTAATTCTGTTAAGCGTTTGACATGCACTTTAGGCAACAACAAGGTTTCAAACGGCCATACCGCCCAATAAGGCACCACAGCAACCCAATGCTCAGTTTCCACCACAATACGTTCTTTTTTCTCTAATTCTTTTTGAACGTAATCCACTAAAAGCACTGAACCGTGTTTTTCATAATAATGTCGTTGAGCAACATCTTCACGCGCGACTTCATTCGGTAAAAAGCTGTTTGCCCAGATTTGTCCATGCGGATGAGGATTGGAGCATCCCATTGCCGCACCTTTGTTTTCGAAAATCTGAACCCACTGATATTTTTGCCCCAGTTCACGCAATTGCGCTTGCCACACTTTAATCACTTCTTCAATTTCAAGTGCGGTCAATAATGGCAAGGTTTTGCTGTGATCTGGTGAAAAACAAATAACACGGCTTTCACCACGCGCTTGGCTCATTTGGAAAAGAGGATCGGTTGATTGCTCTGGCGCTGGTGTATTTTCTAATAAAGCCGAGAAATCATTTTTGAATACATAAGGTTTATGGTAATCCGGATTAGGTTCGCCAGTGATACGTTTATTACGCGGGCAAAGATAACAATTTGGATCGTGGCTTGGCTTTTGTTCCTCACTCACTTTTTCTTGTTGCCCCTGCCATGGACGTTTAGCACGATGTGGTGAGACTAAAACCCATTGGTCAATTAACGGATTATAACGACGATGCGGATGATCTGTCGGTTCAAATACGGTTTCGCTCATATTTTCACTCCAAAATGTAAACGATTACAAAAAATTTTCTCATAAGATAACAAATTAAAAAAAATAAACCGTGATCATTATCACAAAATCAGGAAATAAGGCACTAGTCTAATCTCTTTTTTGTGACGAATGTAGCATTTTTGAAAGTAACCGCTTTCAATTTTATTCAAATTTACTATGATAATTACCATGAAAAAATGAATAAGAGCCCTGTTATGCCTACAATTCGAGATGTTGCTGAATTAGCTTGCGTGTCGGTTGCCACTGTTTCCCGGGTGATTAATCACTCTCCTTCCGTAAGTGAAAAAACCCGTTATTCAGTACAACGCGCGATGGAAGTCTTAAATTATCAACCCAATGCAAACGCACAAGCTCTAGCAGTACAAAATACTGATACCATTGGCGTGGTGGTTACTGATGTAACAGATCCGTTTTTTGCTATCTTGGTCAAATCAGTCGATAAAGTTGCTGAAGAGCATCAAAAAACGATTTTGATCGGTATTGGCTATCACCATGCTGAAAAAGAGCGTGAAGCGATTGATACCTTGCTACGCAAGCGTTGTAGCTGTTTGGTTGTTCATTCCAAAGCCCTTTCAGACGAAGAATTACGTCATTATCTCGAAAATGTACCGGGTATGGTTGTGATTAACCGTGTAATTGCAGGTTATGAAAATCGTTGTGTCAGCCTCGATAATCGCCAAGGTACCTATCTTGCTACTGAAATGCTGATTCGTTATGGCCATAAGCACATCGCCTACATTGGATCTAATCACGGTATTTTAGATGAAACCGAGCGTAAAGAAGGTTATTTAGAGGCCTTAGAAGCACATAACTTCCCCATTGTAGAACAAGCCATTGTGCATAATTCACCGGATTTTGAAGGCGGTGAAAAAGCCATGATTGATCTATTAAGCTACAACTCGAATTTAACTGCAGTGGTAGCCTATAACGATACCATGGCAGCGGGTGCAATTTCCGTTTTAAATGAAAACAATATCAAAGTGCCGAAACAGTTTTCCATTGTGGGTTTTGATGATATGCCGATTGCTCGATATTTAATTCCAAAGCTCACAACTATTCGTTATCCAATTGATTTAATGGCGAATTATGCTGCAAAACTGGCATTAAGTTTAGTTGATTCATCTATTATCACACCAACTGTTGTGCAATTTAATCCAACATTAGTAAGACGTTTTTCTGTAGAAAACACTATGAAACCGTGATGGAGATCACAAATTTAAACATTATTATGTAATCGTTTTCATTTATGTGAGTTTGATCACAGATTAACGATTTTGATTTCGTTATGATGGGTTCAGTTGCAATAGATTTACGCAACATTCCTCTATTTGGTATATAAAAAATCAACAATAAAATCACTTTCTCTGATAGGAGCGTTTTTATGAAAAAAACAGCAGTATTAAGTGCGGTCGCTTTAGCAATCGGTTTAGGTTCAGCAACTTCAGGTTTTGCAGCCGATAACCGTATTGGTGTTACCATTTATAAATATGATGACAACTTCATGTCATTAATGCGTAAAGAAATCGATAAAGAAGCGAAAGCGCTTGGCGGCATTGAGTTATTAATGAATGACTCTCAAAATGCACAATCTATTCAAAACGACCAAGTAGATGGTTTGCTTTCTAAAGGTGTAAAAGCCCTAGCCATTAACTTAGTAGACCCAGCAGCAGCTTCAACTGTTATTAAGAAAGCTAAACAAGATGACATTCCTGTTGTTTTCTTCAATAAAGACCCAGGTGCAAAAGCAATTGGTAGCTACGATCACGCTTACTATGTTGGTACCGATCCGAAAGAATCAGGTTTAATCCAAGGTGATTTAATTGCAAAACAATGGAAAGCTATGCCAGCCTTAGACTTAAACAAAGATGGTAAAATCCAATATGTATTATTAAAAGGTGAGCCAGGCCACCCAGACGCAGAAGCACGTACTAAATATGTAATTGAGCAATTAAATGCTAAAGGTATCCAAACCGAACAATTATTTATTGATACCGGTATGTGGGATGCAGCAATGGCTAAAGATAAAGTGGATGCATGGTTATCTAGCTCTAAAGCTAACGAAATTGAAATGATCATTTCAAACAATGATGGTATGGCGTTAGGTGCATTAGAAGCAACCAAAGCACACGGTAAAAAATTACCAATCTTTGGTGTGGATGCATTACCAGAAGTGCTTCAATTAATTAAGAAAGGCGAAATTGCTGGTACTGTGTTAAACGATGGTGTTAACCAAGGTAAAGCAGTTGTTCAACTTTCTGCAAACCTTGCTAACGGTAAAGCAGCAACAGAAGGTACACAATGGAAATTAGAAAACCGTGTGGTACGTATCCCTTATGTTGGTGTGGATAAAGATAACCTAAGTGAATTCTTAAAATAAGAAAATCTATTGCTTTTCTTTAATTTTAGGGGGAAAGGAAACCCAAATTCCCTTTCCCCCTTTTTGATGAGGTTGGATATGACAACTCAAACCCAAGACAGTGATGTACTACTGACAATGACGGATGTCAGTAAGTCTTTTCCCGGTGTAAAAGCCCTTGATCACGCCAATCTAACAGTTCGTTCTCACTCTGTTCATGCCTTAATGGGCGAAAACGGGGCGGGTAAATCTACATTATTAAAATGCCTCTTCGGAATTTATGCAAAAGACGAAGGTGAAATTTTATTCTTAGGCAAACCTGTTGATTTTAAAACATCAAAAGAAGCCCTTGAAAATGGGATTTCAATGGTTCACCAAGAACTTAACTTGGTGCGTCAAACTAGTGTAATGGATAACTTATGGTTAGGTCGCTACCCACTTAAAGGTCCTTTTGTGGATCACGCCAAAATGTATCGTGATACCAAAGCGATTTTCGATGAATTGGATATTGATGTTGATCCAAAAGAAAAAGTGGCCAAACTTTCCGTTTCACAAATGCAGATGATCGAAATTGCGAAAGCGTTCTCTTATAACGCTAAAATCGTAATTATGGATGAGCCAACATCCTCACTTTCAGAAAAAGAAGTGGAACATCTTTTCAAAATTATTCAAAAATTAAAAGATCGCGGTTGTGGCATTATCTATATTTCACACAAAATGGATGAAATCTTCAAAATTTGTGATGAAATCACCATTCTTCGTGATGGTAAATGGATCAATACCGTTCAAGTTAAAGGCACCACCATGGAAGAAATTGTTTCAATGATGGTTGGCCGTGAATTAACACAACGTTTCCCTGAAAAAACTAACGTACCAAAAGAAGTCACGCTTGAAGTGGAACATTTAACTGCGGTGAACCAACCTTCTATTCAAGATGTTTCCTTTAATTTACGCAAAGGTGAAATTTTAGGTATCGCAGGTCTTGTTGGTGCAAAACGAACCGATATTGTGGAAGCCATTTTTGGTGTACGCGAATTAAAAGAAGGGACGATCAAGCTCAACGGAAAAATCGTGAAAAATCATACCGCACTTGAGGCGATTAACCACGGTTTTGCTTTGGTGACTGAAGAACGTCGTTCAACCGGGATTTATTCAAACCTAAGTATTGAATTTAACTCTTTGATTTCAAATATGAAATCTTACCTCACTCCTTGGAAATTGCTCAGCAACAAAAAAATGGCGAGCGATACACAATGGGTGATTGATGCGATGAACGTAAAAACACCTTCTCACAAAACAACAATTGGCTCGCTTTCTGGTGGTAACCAACAAAAAGTCATTATCGGCCGTTGGCTTTTAACCCAACCAGATATCTTAATGCTCGACGAACCAACTCGTGGTATTGATATTGGGGCAAAATTTGAAATTTATCAGCTCATTCAAGAACTCGCTAAAAAAGATAAAGGCATCATTATGATTTCATCAGAAATGCCGGAATTATTAGGCGTAACAGACCGAATTTTGGTCATGAGTAATGGTCGTGTTGCCGGCATCGTTGAAACAGCAAAAACGTCTCAAGAAGAAATTTTGCAACTTGCCGCAAAATATTTATAAATCATAAAGGAACAAATTATGAGTGCCTTACCAAAAAATAAATCATTCGATTTCTTAAAACAAAATGCGATTTATTTTGTGTTGTTGATTTTACTTGGCATCATCATCGCACAAGATCCAACATTCTTGAATGTTCGCAACTTTAGTAACATTTTAACTCAATCATCCGTCCGTCTCATTATCGCCCTTGGTGTTGCAGGCTTGCTTGTCACTCAAGGTACCGACTTATCAGCCGGTCGCCAAGTAGGTTTAGCAGCGGTTATTTCTGCTACCCTCTTACAATCAATGGAAAACATGAATCGTGTGTTCCCTGATTTAGGTGAAATTCCTATTCCAGTAGTTATCCTGACTGTTTGTGCGGTAGGTGCTGTAATCGGCTTAGTGAATGGTTTAGTTATCGCTTATCTCAATGTAACCCCGTTCATTGCAACCATGGGTACCATGATCATCGTTTACGGTTTCAACTCACTTTATTATGATGGCGTAGGGGGTTCACCAATTGCAGGTTTCAGTGAATCTTTCTCTAACTTCGCACAAGGCTTCTTCAGACTTGGTTCGTTCAAATTATCCTACATCACTATTTATGCGGCGATTTGTGCATTCTTAGTTTGGGTAATGTGGAATAAAACACGCTTCGGTAAAAATATCTTTGCTATCGGTGGTAACCCTGAAGCAGCAAAAGTATCTGGCGTAAACGTAGCGCGTAACCTTGTTGTGATTTACATGATTGCAGGTATGTTCTATGCATTCGGTGGTATGTTAGAAGCTGGGCGTATCGGTAGTGCAACCAACAACCTCGGTTTCATGTATGAATTAGATGCGATTGCTGCCTGCGTAGTAGGTGGTGTATCTTTCGCTGGTGGTGTGGGTACTGTTATCGGTGTAATCACGGGTGTTATCATCTTCACCGTTATTAACTACGGTTTAACTTACATCGGTGTAAACCCTTACTGGCAATATATCATTAAAGGTAGCATTATCATCCTTGCGGTTGCTATTGACTCCTTAAAATACGCGAAGAAAAAATAATTAAAAGAAATGATAAAAATAACCGCACTTTAGCAATAAGGTGCGGTTTATATTTAATATAATCTAAGGATTTAAAATGTCAAACAACGTAAATAAAGATAATTTAACTGTCAATTTCAGTACTGACTGGTTTACTCACAATATCCCTTCTCTATCCTATATTTTTGAACAATTTACACCTCAACGAATCTTAGAAATTGGTTCATTTGAAGGGCGTTCAACTCATTTTTTTACTGAGGAAATGCTTAAATACCATAATGAAATAGAGATTCATTGTATTGATTCTTGGGAAGGTGGATTAGAGCATCAAGGAAAGTGGGATATGGGTTCTATTGAGCAATCTTTCAATGAGAATATTCAAACATTAATGATTTATGCCAAACAATGCGGAAAATCCCTTAACATTATCAAACATAAAGGATATTCCCATACTAAAATGATTGAACTATTAGCAAAAGGCGAAGCTGGAAAATTTGATTTTATCTATGTAGATGGTTCTCATGAAGCCCCAGATGTACTATTTGATGCTATTTTGGCCCATAAATTAGTAAAAAATAATGGTATTATTGCTTTTGATGACTATTTATGGAGTCCAGAAGAAAATGGAAAACAAAACTACTACCACTTAGTAAAACCTGCTGTTGATGCTTATGTCAATATCTATCAGCAAAAACTCCATGTTTTACAAATGTTGCCAGTTTACCAACTTTATATACAAAAACTATCAGATTAACTAATTAAAAAGATAATAAGCCTGTGTAATCAGGCTTATTCGTATTCATCTAACCATTTCAATAAAATTGCTTCGAGAATACTCTCGTTAGATTTCATTGGATCATCATCAAAACCGTCTAGTTCACAAATCCATTTATGTAAATCCGTGAAACGTACCGTTTTAGGATCTAAATCTGGATTACGATCATACAGCTCTTCTGCAATAAGTTGGGCATCAGTCCATTTCATTAGTGAGCCGCCTCATTCGCATGGTTAATATTATATTTAGGGATTTCCACCACTAAATCTTCATTCCCCACGACACATTGGCAAGAAAGGCGGCTATCCATTTCTAAGCCCCATGCTTTATCTAACATGTCTTCTTCTTGATCGGTAGCTTCATTTAATGAATCAAACCCTTCACGAATGACTACATGGCATGTTGTACAAGCACAAGAACCATCGCAAGCATGATGAATTTCCACACCCGCATTATGTGCCACTTCTAATAAGTTGTCGCCTGCTGCTGCATCAACCACCATACCCTCTGGACAGAATTCTTCATTCGGTAAAAAAATCACTTTTGGCATATTACTTTCCTCAATATAAAAAACTCGTTAATTTATAACCGCACTTTATTGCTCAATATCTGATACAGATTTACCTGCCAGCGCTTGATTAATGGATTTATTCATTCGTCTTGCCGCAAATTCTTGAGTCGCAACATCAAGGGCTTTGATTCCCTGAACGATAGCATGACGATCTGTACCTTCTTTTACATCCATTAACTGTTTCAATGCATTTTCAATGTGGTGGAATTCGGCTTCGGTCAATAATTCCGCCCCATCTTGTTGTAATGCCACAATCACGCTTTCAATCACACGATCAGCCTCAACACGTTGCTCGGCTAATTCACGGGCTTGCATATCATCTTGTGCATTATCAAAAGAAGCTTTAATCATTGCCGTTACTTCTTCATCCGTTAAACCATAAGAAGGCTTAATTTGAATCGATGCTTGGACTTTTGTGGATTTTTCCATGGCGGTTACACTTAATAAGCCATCTGCATCCACTTGATAAGTCACACGAATATGTGCGGCACCTGCTACCATTGGTGGAATACCACGCAACGTAAAACGACCTAAAGAACGGCAATCATCCACTAGCTCACGTTCCCCTTGTACCACATGTACCGTCATCGCAGTTTGACCATCTTTAAAGGTGGTAAATTCTTGCGCGCGAGCCACAGGAATTGTGGTATTACGTGGAATAATTTTCTCCACTAAACCGCCCATGGTTTCAATACCTAAAGAAAGTGGCACAACATCGAGTAACAACATATCACTGTCATTCTTATTGCCCACTAAAATATCTGCTTGGATAGCCGCGCCTAAGGCCACTACTTTATCTGGATCGATAGAGGTTAATGGTGTTTTACCGAAAAATTCGCCCACTTGCTCACGTACGTAAGGCACGCGAGTTGAGCCTCCAACCATGACGACTTCTTGCACATCTTCAGCTTCAACATTCGCATCTTTCAATGCTCGACGACAGGTTAATAAAGAACGTTTTACCAATGAGTGGATTAATTCATTGAATTGCTCACGACTTAACTCACCTTCAAATTCGCGCCAAGAAATGACCGCACTTTGCTCACTCGTTAAAGCAATTTTAGTTTGTGTAGCTAAACTTAAAAGCTCACGTTGCTCATTGACATTTTGTGGTTTAATACCCGCTTGTTCAACAATCCAATCGGCAATTAAATGGTCAAAATCATCACCACCTAAAGCGGTATCCCCACCCGTTGCTAACACTTCAAACACGCCTTTAGATAAGCGTAAAATCGAGATATCAAAGGTACCACCACCTAAGTCATAAACAGCGATGACGCCTTCTTTTCTACTATCTAAGCCATACGCCACTGCTGCAGCAGTGGGTTCATTTAATAAACGTAATACATTTAACCCGGCAAGGCGTGCTGCATCTTTTGTACTTTGGCGTTGAGCATCATCAAAATACGCGGGAACCGTAATCACTACGCCAGAAAGCTCACCCGCAAGGCGTTGTTCAGCGATATGATTTAAACGAGATAAAATATCTGCAGAAACTTCAATCGGGCTTTTTTTACCTTGATGAGTCACCAATAACGGCAAGCCATTTTCACTTGCTACAAACTCATAGGGCAAGTTTGTGTAACGTGATTGCACATCTGCAAGACTACGACCAATCAGACGTTTAACCGAAATAATCGTATTTTTAGGATCCATTGCAGCTTTGGCAAATGCTTCAGTACCCACAAGTTTTTCATTTTCACCATAATACACGACTGAAGGTACAAGGCTTCTGTCTTGTTCATCATTCAAAATGGTGGCTTGACCACTACGCACTGCGGCAACTAAAGAGTTTGTTGTACCTAAATCAATCCCTACCGCAAGACGGTGTTGATGTGGTGCAGCCGTTTGTCCCGGCTCTGCAATTTGGAGTAATGCCATATCTCTTTTTATCTCTAATAATTAATTCGTTAAAAGCAAGTTATGCTACTGAATAAGCTTGTGCAAATTTATCTTGTTCGGTAAAACTTGCATTGTAATGGGTTTCTATATTGACTTCGCGTCGTTCACGCTGATTAATCTCAGTCGTCTTATCTTCCGAAAGCTCTGGCGTAAAAACAAACATGTGATTACCATCAAGTTGTTTTACATCTTCTTGCCAATTTTGCCAAAACAGATTTTGGTAAAACGCTTCAATGTCACCATTTAATGCCCAGGCTAAGAAATCAGTATAGGTAAAATTTAAATCATGCCAAGTTAAATCTTTCGGCGAAAAATAGTAAATCTTGCCGAGATTATCTCCTAAAGAACCACCATTTAAGGCAAAATACCCTCCAATAACATCGTCTGCAACGAGCAAATATTTCGGTTTATCACCTGATTGATTAAAGGATTTGCTGAAATTCCAATCCATTAATCCACGTGGCAATTTAAAACTGCCTGAACCCAATATACGCAACCAACCATGATGAATTAAAATGCCACCCGTTTCATAAATTACCGCGCCCATCGGAGAAGAAGTGGGCATTTGCATGGTGAAAAGCTCACGTTCTGCACTAGATTGATCTTTTTTAATCACATCACAATGATTACGAGCATGCTCAATCCATTGGGAAATGGTTCCCCAAGCAGATTTTGAGGCATCCGTCAGTTGTTCTAAAGTTTGCATAATCGGATTTCATTCGTATGAGGCGGTTGCCCATTTATCAATAGCGAAAAGGGCGTATTAAACGCCCTCAAGATTATAATTCAAATAGACGTTCTTCTACTTGGCTAATTTCATCCGCCAATTTTTTTAGAAAACGTAATTTATCGCAGAACTGTGCAGCAGTTGGCCATTGTTGCTCATTAAGCTGTGCTTCAAGTGCGGTCAACATTTCTTTTGTTTCTTTTTTGACGCGTTTTGCAAAGGATTCTAGTGCATTTTCATCCTGACTTTGCTCTATGTTTTCGAGCTCTTCTCGCCATTCTAATTGCTGCATTAAAAATGTGACATCTTGCGTACTCTTTTGCTCTAAATCCTGTGTTTTTCCCGTATTTAACGCGATAATCGCTTCCGCACGCAAAATTGGGTCTTTCAAGGTTTTTAATGCATCATTAACTTCTGTGGATTTTTGCATTGCAATGCGTTGTTCTTGCGCATCTGCCGTAACAAAATTATCCGGATGCAAACTCTTTTGAAGCGCTAAATAACGCTCAGACAAAAGGGCTTGATCAACATTGAAAGCAACGGGTAAATCAAAAATAGCAAAAGGACTTGTCATCTTTATTCCTTAAACATGGAAACTTTCACCACATCCACATGATTCTTTCACATTTGGATTGTTATATTTAAAGCCTTCGTTCAAGCCTTCTTTGACATAATCTAGCTCAATACCATCTAAATAAACCAAGCTTTTTGGATCGACTACCACTTTCACGCCATGCTGCTCAAAAACAAGATCGTCATCATTGAGCACATCTACGAATTCAAGCACATAGCCTAAACCCGAACAACCTGATGTTTTCACACCTAAGCGTAAACCGATGCCTTTTCCACGATTTTCAAGAAAAGTACGAACTCGTTGTGCCGCTTTTTCAGTGAGTGTTATAGACATATTCTGATCCTTAAATTGATAAAGTGCGGTTATTTTCAACCGCACTTTGATTACTTACCTTGTTTATTTTTATAGTCAGCAATAGCGGCTTTAATTGCATCTTCTGCTAAAATTGAGCAGTGAACTTTTACCGGTGGTAATTCAAGTTCTTCCGCAATTTGACTATTTTTGATTGCACCTGCTTCATCTAAAGATTTGCCTTTTACCCATTCGGTGATTAAAGAACTTGATGCAATCGCAGAGCCACAACCATAAGTTTTAAATTTCGCATCTTCAATAATGCCGCTGTCATTTACTTTGATTTGTAATTGCATAACGTCACCACAAGCCGGTGCGCCAACCATACCCGTTCCTACTGAATTATCTTTTTTATCCATCGAACCTACGTTGCGTGGATTTTCATAATGATCAATAACTTTTTCGCTGTATGCCATATTATGTTCCTTTCCTAAATAAGTTGCTATCAGGCGGACTAGCCGCCTTTAAAATTAGTGGGCTGACCACTCAATAGTATTTAAATCAATGCCTTCTTTGAACATATCCCAAAGTGGTGACAATTCACGAAGTTTTGCTACTGCATTACGTGTTAAATTAATGGTGTAATCAATTTCTTCTTCCGTTGTCCAACGACCAAGTGTGAAACGAATTGAGCTATGTGCTAATTCATCATTACGACCTAATGCACGTAGTACATAAGATGGCTCTAAACTCGCTGAAGTACAAGCCGAACCAGAAGAAACTGCTACATCACGCAATGCCATCATTAAGGATTCACCTTCAACATAGTTAAAGCTGATATTTAAATTATTTGCTACGCGGTGTTCCATTGAACCATTTACATAGGTTTCTTCAATTTCTTTCAAACCATTATATAAACGATCGCGTAAAGCTCTGATACGCGGAATCTCTGTCGCCATTTCTTCTTTTGCAATGCGATAAGCTTCACCCATACCCACAATTTGGTGTACAGGTAATGTACCAGAACGCATACCACGCTCATGACCACCACCATGGATAATGGCTTCTAAACGAACACGCGGTTTACGGCAAACATATAATGCCCCGATACCTTTTGGTCCGTATAATTTGTGGCTAGACATTGACATCAAATCAACCGGTAATTCAGCAAGATTAATTTCGACTTTACCGACACTTTGTGTTGCATCTACGTGGAAAATGGTTTTGTTTGCACGGCAAAGCTCACCAATTGCTTTAATATCTTGAATTACGCCAATCTCATTATTTACATGCATGATTGACACAACAATTGTGTCTGGACGCAATGCTGCTTTAAATTTCTCAAGATCGATTAAACCATCTTCTTCTGGATCTAAATAGGTGACTTCAAAGCCTTCACGCTCTAACTGACGACAAGTATCCAATACAGCCTTGTGTTCAGTTTTACAGGTGATAATGTGCTTACCTTTTGTTTGATAAAAGTGTGCCGCACCTTTAATTGCAAGGTTATCTGCTTCTGTTGCGCCAGAAGTAAACACGATCTCACGTGAGTCTGCGCCAATCAAATCCGCAATTTGATTACGTGCAATATCAACGGCTTCTTCAGCTTGCCAGCCAAATTTATGTGAACGAGATGCTGGATTACCGAATACACCATCAATGGTTAAATATTCCATCATTTTTTTAGCCACACGTTCATCAACTGGACATGTTGCTGCATAATCTAAATAAATTGGTAATTTCATTTTCACTCCTAAATAACTACCAAAAATGCCATCATTTTGACCGCACTTTGATCTACTTTCCTATTATTGGTTAACAACAACCAAATCATCAAAATCTTTGTGAGCTTTATGTTTTCCTGATTTTTTCTCCACAAGCTCTGCTAAAGTGATCTGATCTAAAAAATCAGTAATGCGATCACTTAAATCTTGCCATAAAGAATGAGTTAAACATTCAACCCCACCTTGACAATTTCCCTTTCCAAGGCATCTTGTGACATTAATGTTCTCATTTACGGCAGAGATCACCATACCGATAGAAATTTGATCTGCTGGTAACGCTAAACGATAGCCACCACCCGGACCACGAACGCTTTTTACTAATCCACCACGACGCAATTTTGCAAATAATTGCTCAAGATAAGAAAGTGAAATATTTTGACGTTCTGAGATATCCGCTAAACAAACTGGTTCTGTCCCTGCGTGTAATGCGATATCTAAAATTGCGGTAACCGCGTATCGTCCTTTAGATGTAAGTTTCATAAAGCATCCCTATTAATCGTCGTTTGGATAGTTTACATATCTGACTATGATAGTCAATTTTAGTCTTTTTGCAGATTAAGGCGTTTTTCGACCGCACTTAACATTCCACGCAAAATATTTAATTCATTTTTTTCGAGAGAAGAACGGTTATAAAGCCGTCTTAACTTTTGTATAACACCTTGATTTTGAATAAAACCAAGTGATTGATATACCTGTTCCGTATGCGCAAAAAAATACTCCATTTCTTGCGCTGTCGGATAGATATTTTCTATTGTAGAAAGTGTACTTTCCGTTCTTTCTTTAGCTAAAAATGCCATCCGCATTTCATAACTCACTAACTGTACGGCCATCGCTAGATTTAGCGAGGAATATTCAGGGTTAGCGGGAATATTTAAATGATAATGACATTTAAGTAATTCTTCATTTGTGAGCCCAACACGCTCACGACCGAACACAATCGCGACTTGGCCTTGATGAGCACAGGCTTTCTCGGCACATTCTCTAGGTTCAATCAACGTACTCTGTAAATGACGCAATCTCGCACTGGTACCAATTACCAAAGAGCAATCTTCTATTGCTTGCTCAAAAGTATCGACAATTTGGGCATTTCGAACGAGGTCATCTGCGCCAGCGGCTAATGCAATAGATTGTTCATCCACCGATTTTGGTGATACTAAATAGAGATTGGATAATCCCATCGTTTTCATCGCACGTGCAGCAGAACCGATGTTCCCACTGTGTGATGTTTCAACCAAAATAATACGAATATTTTGTAACATTTTTATGCCCGACTTAAAGTTGTGGATATTCTACCATAATAACCGCCAAATATAGTCAAGAATTTTGAAAATATTTTAATTTTTTGTAAATTTTTTAACAAACAGGAGAAATAAGATGTTGACTGGTGGGCTGTGAGAGGCTCGAACTCTCGACCGACGGATTAAGAGTCCGCTGCTCTACCAACTGAGCTAACAACCCAACCGCTTAAAAATGATTTGATAAATGGATGGTGGGTCGTGAAGGATTCGAACCTTCGACCAACGGATTAAAAGTCCGCTGCTCTACCGACTGAGCTAACGACCCATCTGGGAATTCTTCGAAATAAAAGTGGTGGGTCGTGAAGGATTCGAACCTTCGACCAACGGATTAAAAGTCCGCTGCTCTACCGACTGAGCTAACGACCCACATCATTTCGTAACAGGTGCGTATAATACCGATTTTATTTTCTGACGCAAGAAAAATCTGAAGAAATTATGCTAATTGCGTGAATACTCGTCAATTTTTAAGAAAATTTGAGATAAAGAAAAACGGAGAGCTTATTGCTCTCCGTTTTATATAAGAATCAAGATTCTCTAAAAATTAGTATGCTAACACTGCACGACGGTTTTTAGAGTATGCTGCTTCATCGTGACCTAACACTGCAGGTTTTTCTTCACCGTAAGAAACAGTTGATACTTTACCAGCGTCAACACCTTTACCAGCTAAGAAACCTTTAACTGCGTCAGCACGACGTTGACCTAAAGCGATGTTGTACTCTGGAGTACCACGTTCGTCAGTGTTACCTTCAACAACAACTTTAGAAGCTGGAGTTGCATTTAAGTATGCAGCGTGAGCATCTAAGATTTGAACGTATTCACCTTCGATGTTGAATTTGTCGAAACCGAAGTAAACGGTGTTGTAACGTTGTTGAAGATCTTCAACAGAGTAACCACCGAAAGTTTGGCCGTTGTTAGCACCGTTGCCTGCTGCATCGTTGTTTGATGAGCTACATGCTGCTAATGCAGCTACTGAACCAGCAACTAATAATGATTTAACAAATTTGTTCATTAGATTTCTCCTCAATGAGTTCTTTTATTTAGTCAAATATGGCGACCAAGCAGGAAATTTCACTTGGCCATTACTTCCTGGAAGACTCGCCTTAAAGCGACCATCTGCAGAAACTAATTGTAACACCTTTCCTAACCCTTGTGTAGAGCTGTAAATGATCATGATACCGTTAGGCGAAATGCTTGGGCTTTCACCTAAGAAAGATGTACTTAATACTTCAGAGCTACCGGTTGTGAGATCCTGTTTCACCACGTTGTTATTACCGTTGATCATCACAAGTGTTTTACCATCACTACTGATTTGCGCACTACCGCGACCACCTACTGGTGACGCACCACCACCGCTTGCGCTCATACGATAAACTTGTGGTGAACCGCTTCTATCTGAAGTAAAGAGAATTGAGCTACCATCTGGAGACCATGATGGTTCTGTATTATTACCCGCACCGCTAGTTAATTGAGTAGGTTTTCCTCCATTTGAGCTCATTACATAGATGTTTAATAAACCATCTTGTGAAGAAGCAAACGCAAGTTTAGAACCGTCTGGAGAAAATGCTGGCGCACCATTATGTCCTGGGAAAGAAGCAACTACTTTACGAGAACCTGAACCTAAGTCTTGTACAACAAGTTGAGATTTTTTGTTCTCAAAAGATACGTAAGCTAAACGTTTACCATCTGGAGACCATGCTGGAGACATAATTGGTTGTGAGCTACGATTTACGATGAATTGATTATAACCATCATAATCTGCTACACGAACTTCATAAGGTTGTGATCCACCATTTTTTTGTACCACATAAGCAATACGAGTTCTGAATGCACCACGAATACCAGTTAATTTTTCAAATACTTCATCACTCACAGTGTGCGCACCATAACGTAACCATTTATTAGTCACGGTATAGCTATTTTGTGCAAGCACTGCACCTGGTGTACCTGAAGCACCCACAGTATCAACTAACTGATAAGAAATGTTATAACCACTACCGGTTGAAGTCACTTGACCTACAACAACAGCATCAATACCTAAAGCAGTCCAAGCCTCTGGTTTCACTTCTGCTGCGGTTGTTGGTTGTTGTGGCATTTGGCTTACTGGAATTGGATTAAATTTACCACTATTACGTAAGTCATCCGCAACAATTTGACCAATATTTTCAGGTGCAGAACCTGCGAAAGGAACAACTGCGATAGGACGAGCCCCATCAACCCCTTCATCGATCACAATTCGTACTTCATCTTCTGCCATTGCTGTGCCTGCAAATGCAAACATCACCACAAATAGCCCCATAACACGTTTGATCAATTTCATTTAATCACCTTATTTTAACGTTGTTATTTTCCTAAAACCGATTATCGAGCATTGATATCAAAATCGATAGTCGGCGCTTTATATTTCTCATAAATAGCATCAGATGGTGCTGCTGGAACTTTTTTCGTTCTAGCTACCGCACTTAATGCTGCAGTACAAATATCATCAGATCCTGAAACGCGTTGGTAGCCTAAAATCGTACCATCTCGACCGAGTTGGATTTTAATGCTACAAACTTTACCGGCAAAGCTTGGGTCTTTTAAGAAACGGCGTTGAATTTCACGTTTAATGACACCTGCATATTGGTCACCAACTTTACCACCATCTCCAGCACCTAGTCCTGCACCACTACCTTGTGTACCGCCTTTATTTGCATTACCACCTTTAGATGCACTACCACCACCGACATCTCCGCCGTTCATGAAGTCATCTAAAGCCGCTTGATCTGCTTTACGTTTTGCTGCGTCAGCTTTTGCCTTCGCATCAGCCTTCGCTTTTGCTTCTGCATCCGCTTTAGCTTTTGCTTCTGCCTTCGCTTTCGCCTCTGCATCTGCTTTTGCTTTAGCATCGGCTTCAGCTTTTGCCTTAGCCTTAGCATCCGCCTCAGCTTTCGCTTTAGCATCTGCTTCTGCCTTGGCCTTCGCTTTTGCTTCAGCATCGGCTTTCGCTTTTGCCTCAGCCTTCGCTTTAGCATCGGCTTCAGCTTTTTCTTTGGCTTTTTGAGCTTCGGCTTGTGCTTTAGCTTTTGCCTCTTCCTCAGCCTGTTTAGCTGCTGCCGCTAAACGTTTTGCTTCTGCATCAGCTTTTAACTTCGCTGCTTCAGCAGCTTGTTTTGCTTTCGCTTCTTCAGCTTGTTTCTGCTTTTCTAACGCCTCTTGACGAGCAAGTTCTTGTTGCTGTTTTTGCTTTTCAATTTCTTGCTGCTTTTGTTTTTCAAGTTCTTTTTGACGTTGAATTTCCTGCTGACGCTTAATCTCTTCTTGTTTCGCAATTTCTTGCTGATTTGGTTCAGGTTCAGGCTCTGGTTTTTTCTCTTCGACTACAGGTTCTGGTTTTTTCTGTTTATCAGTTTGACCTTTTTTCTGTTGTTGAATACGTCCCCATTCTTGCGCTGCGCTGCCAGTATCGACCATCACAGCTCCCATGGCATCACCTTCACCTTCTCCACCACCCATTATTTCAACGGTTTGATAAAGAGAGCTCCAAATCAACAAACCAAACAATGCAAGGTGCATCGCAATAGAGATGACAAACTCATTTGCACGTTTTTTTCGTCGATTATTCTGCACGGTTTTACCTACTTATCTTAAATTGGGTTGGTCATTAAACCCACAGACTTAATGCCGGCAAGATGTAGTAAATTCAGTGCTTTAATCACTTCTTCATAAGGTACATCTTTTGCTCCGCCCACTAAGAACATTGTGTTATTGTCTTTATCAAATTCTTGTTTTGATAATTGGGTTACCATTTCTTCGTTAAGGCCTTCTTGGCGTTGACCACCAATAGAAATCGAATATTGCCCTACACCTGCTACTTCTAAGATAACCGGTGTTTTATCTTCATTTGATACATTTTGACTTTGCACCGAATCAGGGAGTTCCACTTGAACGCTCTGACTGATAATCGGCGCGGTTGCCATAAAAATTAACACCAAAACTAAAAGAACATCGAGAAATGGCACGATGTTAATTTCAGATTTAATGTCTTTACGCTGACGACGAGCCATAATTTCCTCTAAAACTTCGCTAAAATCCACCGCACTTTTCGTCTGATTAATCAAGTGCGGTCAATTTTTCATTGATTTTTAATGGGGCGCTTTACCAAAAGCTTGACGATGTAAAATGGTGGTGAATTCATCAATGAAGTTACCATAATTTTGTTCAATCGCATTTACACGTAAGCTTAAACGGTTATATGCCATTACAGCTGGAATCGCCGCAAACAAACCGATTGCGGTTGCGATCAAGGCTTCTGCGATACCTGGAGCAACCATTTGTAATGTTGCTTGTTTTGCACCACTTAATGCCATAAATGCGTGCATGATCCCCCAAACGGTACCAAATAAACCGATATATGGACTTACAGAAGCCACTGTTGCTAAGAAAGGTACACGGCTTTCAAGCGCTTCTACTTCACGATTCATCGCAAGGTTCATTGCACGAGTCGTACCTTTGATGATAGCTTCTGGAGCATCTGCATTCACTTGTTTTAAGCGAGAGAATTCTTTAAAGCCAACAAAGAAAATTTGTTCGCTACCAGTCAATACTTCACGACGATTAGATAAACCATCATAAAGTTTGTTTAAATCTTCACCAGACCAGAAACGATCTTCAAAAGAGTTCGCTTCTTTTAACGCGCTCGTCAAAATACGGCTACGCTGAATGATGATTGCCCAAGAAATAATTGAGAACGAAATTAAGATCACAATTACAAGTTGAACAACGATACTCGCTTTTAGAAAAAGATCTAAAAAGTTCAATTCTGCAGTCATTGCATACTCCGAAAAGTTATTTACTTTAAAAATGCCGCTTTTAATTCTTCAGGAATTGCGACAGGTTTCATTTTGCCTAGATCAACACAGGCTACCTTAGCAGTAGCCATCGATAACACCACTGTCTCACGAACTAACCGCTGTTCAAAGAGAATTGTTGCTCCTTTCACTGCTGTTATTTCAGTTTCGACAATAAGATAATCATCCAATTTTGCCGGAATACAATAGTCAATAGACATGGTTTTGACCACAAAAGCTAACTGTTGTTCCTGCAATAATGATTGTTGGGAAAAATTAAGCGTTCTTAAATATTCAGTTCGCGCACGCTCAAAGAAATGTAAATAACGTGCGTGATACACTACTCCGCCGGCATCAGTGTCCTCATAATAGACACGAACCGGAAAGGTAAAACATTGGTTATTCAAAATAATGCTCAAATTATCAGCCATAACAAGCCGCCTATTTTAGAACCTGTTCATTAGATGTGCAAGCTCCAAATAACAATATTTATCTAGAGTTTCTATAGTAACCAATGCTGAACAATGGCAATTATTGTGGTGAAATAACCAATAAATGGCAAGAAAACAAGCTGCCATATTGCTCGGCGAATTTCAAATCCGATACCGTGAATCCACAAATTAATCAATCCCCAAAAAATCGCAAGAATCCAAGCGGGATGTGCAGTACGAAGTGCGGTCGAAAATTGATTTAAATTTAAAAAGAAAGCCGCGGTCAGAAATAACGCCAAAATAAACGAAAGGGTTCGCAAGGAACCCTTATTACTTAATTGATAGAGCGAATTAATCATCATTACTCGTCAAATTTACCTGACTTTTCTTTACCAATGGTTAATTTAGCACTCACCATAATTGCAGCCAACACACCCACTACCCAAATTATATATAACATATTGTTTCTCCTTAGTATAATGAGTTTTTGTTGTCTTCAACAAAGCTTTCATCCAAGCGACCAAACATTTTGTAGTATGACCAAATGGTGTAAAGCAATGAGATGGAAACAAATACTAATGCCAAGTAGAACATTAAAGTTAATGTTAATTCACTTGACGTTGCATCCCACATTAACAAGCTTTGTTCTGGATGAGTACTTGAAGGCATTACAAATGGGAACATTGATACTGCCGCAGTAATAATCACACCTGCCATTGTTAATACAGAGAAGAAGAACGCAAAACCACAACGATTTGCTTTAGATGCAACCACATTTAATAATGCACCTACCACAGCTAATACTGGGAATGCCCATAAAGCTGGATTTTCATTGAAGTTTTTGAACCATGCTCCTACTTCAACTGCCACTTCTTTACCTGAAGCTGGCGCTGATGCTGCAAAGTGATCGATAGTGCTAGTTACAACATAACCTTCTTTAAAAGAAAGCCACACACCGGCAAGTATAAAAGTAATTAATGTTACTAATGCACCAATTTGTGTAATCGCTCTTGCACGATCACGCAATGCTGCAGTGGTTTTCATTTGTAACCAGTTTGCACCGTGAGTCACTAACATTGCAAGGCTTAACACACCGCAAAGTAATGCAAATGGGTTTAATAATGCAAAGAAAGAACCGGTGTAAGTTGCTTGTGAAAGCTCATTTAATTCGAATGGCACACCTTGTAATAAATTACCAAATGCCACACCGAATACTAATGCAGGTACAAAACCACCCGCAAATAAGCCCCAATCCCACACAGCGCGCCATGTTGGATTATCAATTTTCGCACGATATTCAAAACCAATTGGACGGAAGAATAACGCAGCTAACACAAGGAATAAGGCAATATAGAAGCCTGAAAACGCTACAGAATAAACAATCGGCCATGCCGCGAAGATTGCACCACCAGCAGTTAATAACCAAACTTGGTTACCATCCCAGTGTGGAGCAATAGAGTTAATCATAATACGTCTTTCTACTTCTTTCTTACCTGCTACGGGTAAAAGTGCGGTCACGCCCATATCGAATCCATCTGTTACAGAGAAACCGATAAGCAATACGATAACTAGCACCCACCAAATAATACGTAGAATTTCATAATCAAGCATAATTCATCTCCTGCTTATTTAGATGATTGCTCAAAATAGTATTTGCCGGTTTTCAATGCACTTGGACCTAAACGTGCATATTTAAACATCAAATACATTTCCGCAATGATGAAGAAGAAGTAAAGTACACAAATTAAACCGATAGAGAACCATAAGTCACCTACACTCAAGTTAGAGGCAGATACACCTACCGGTAATACTTCATAAATCGCCCACGGTTGACGACCAAATTCAGCTAAGAACCAACCAAATTCAATCGCTAAGATTGGCAATGGGATCCCCCAAAGCAATGCTTTAAGCAATAAGCGAGAAGATGTGACTTTATTACGTAAATTCTGAACAAATGCGCCAAAGGTTAATAAAATAATTAAACCACCTGCCGCTAACATACCACGGAACGCCCAGAAGTTAGGACCTACGTTTGGAATTGTATCACGAGCCGCTTGTTTAATTTGTTCATCTGTTGCATCAACAACTTTATCTGTGTAACGTTTTAATAATAAACCAAAACCTAAATCGCCTTTTACTTCATCAAATTTTGCTTTAGTTTCTGGATTTACGTGACCTGCTGATTTTTTCTCTGCTTTTAATTGAGTGAATAAATCATAAGCAATCATACCATTACGAACACGACCTTCATTTTTCGCTTGAATCTCTTTCAAACCAACGATTTCAGTGTCTAAAGAACGCGTTGCAATTAAACCACCTAAATATGGGATTTCAACCGCAAAATCATTTTTCATTTCTGCCGTATTTGGAATCGCAACTGGGTGGAATGGCGCTGGCGCAGGATGAGTTTCGAACTCCGCTTCCATTGCAGCTAATTTCACAGGTTGTGCTTTACCGATGTCGTAACCTGATTCATCACCCATAATTAATACCGCTGATGCAGCGATAAAGCCAAAGGTTGCAGCAACAGAGAATGAACGTTTAGCAAAACCAATATCACGGCCTTTTAATAAATAGAATGCACTAATACCTAATACAAACATTGCACCGGTTGAATAACCTGCTGTTAATGTATGTAAGAATTTACTTTGAGCAACTGGGTTTAACCAAAGATCTAAGAAGCTGGTCATTTCCATACGAACGGTTTCAAAGTTAAATTCTGCCGCTACCGGATGTTGCATCCAACCGTTTGCCACTAAAATCCACATTGCTGAAAGGTTTGAACCAAAGGCTACGCAGTAAGTTGCGAGTAAGTGTTTACCTTTAGTTAAACGATCCCAACCGAAGAAGAATAGACCCACGAAAGTGGATTCTAAGAAGAATGCAAGTAATGCTTCGATCGCTAATGGTGCACCGAAAATATCACCTACATAGTGAGAATAATAAGACCAGTTTGTCCCGAATTGGAACTCCATAATAATACCGGTCGTCACCCCTAGAGCAAAGTTAATACCAAATAACTTACCCCAGAATTTAGTCATATCTTTATATACTTCTTTGCCCGTTTTAACATAAATAGTTTCCATGATCACAAGAACGAAAGATAAACCTAATGTTAATGGTACAAAAATGAAGTGATATAACGCAGTTAATGCAAACTGCAAGCGTGAGAGATCAACAACATCTAACATCTCAACTCCTTGTATAAATCTACAAGATTTTCACTTTATGATTACCAAGGATAATCCCAAATAATCACCCCAAACTACTCAACAAAAATCGTTAAGAAACATTGAATTATTTACGTAATAATTGCTTCTTCTATCCTAAAAAAAGAATGCAGTAACTGATTACAGTATAATCATTCAAAATTTTGCCCTATTCTACTACTATTTATGCGGATAAAAAATAGAAAAAACCGTTATATTGATCACATTTTTTGATATAAATTACAAAATACCCCATTTTGCATAAAAGTAGTGAAATTGATCTGCATCAAATTTTGTATTTTTTTATCTAGGGAAGAAAAATTTATCTCTACCGCAAGGAAACTTTATCGAAAAGAAAGAGACAAAATAACCACTAGACAGCGCGACAAGATTTTGCTATTTTTTAGCCTAATAATATTTGGAAAGATTTATAGGGATTAATAATGAAGAAAATTTATTTAATTTTGACCGCACTTTTCGGTTCTGTGGCACTATCAGCCACTGCAGCACCTCTTACAGAAAACAAAGCTGCGCTTCCACAACAATGCGCACAGCTATTTAAAGAAACAGAAAATTTAATTGCCCAAGCAGAAAAACAGCCTGGCACTCATACTCAAGTAGGTAAGATCAAAAGTAAACTTAATCAAAGTAAACAGCAAATTCTTGAAATGGAATTAGCCACTCAACAAAAAAGCTGTGATGTGGGTTTAGCAAGATTAAATAGCATGAAGAGCTATACTGAAGAAACTAACTAATCAAGTTTTAAAAAGAAAGGACATATTGATATCAATATGTCCTTTTTTCTATCTCTTATTCTGACGGCTTCTGAAGTCCAAAGTGTCGATAAGTTAACGAAGTCGCAATTCGACCTCGAGGGGTTCGCTGTAAAAATCCCTGTTGAATCAAGTAAGGTTCTAATACATCTTCTATAGTGTCTCGTTCTTCACCTATTGCCGCTGCCAAGTTATCTAATCCAACTGGTCCACCATCAAAACGTTCAATCACTGCGGTAAGTAATTTTCGGTCTAAGTAATCAAAGCCTGCATCATCGACATCCAACATTGAAAGTGCTTGTTTTGCAATGCTTGCTGAAATAATGCCATCATTGCGCACATCCGCAAAATCTCGCACTCGACGTAATAAACGGTTTGCAATACGGGGCGTACCACGTGAGCGGCGTGCCACTTCAAAAGCGGCTTTATCTTCTAATTCTAGATTTAAGCAAGAGGCACTTCTTGTCACAATAGAAGTTAAATCTTCAACGGAATAAAATTCTAAACGTTGAACGATTCCGAAACGATCACGCAATGGTGAAGTTAACGAACCTGCTCTGGTTGTAGCACCAATTAATGTAAAAGGTGGCAAATCTAATTTAATTGAACGCGCAGCAGGGCCTTCACCAATCATAATATCTAGCTGATAATCTTCCATTGCGGGGTAAAGTACTTCTTCAATCGCTGGTGAAAGACGATGAATTTCATCAATAAACAGCACATCATGTGGTTCTAGATTTGTCAGCATTGCCGCTAAATCCCCGGCTTTCTCAAGTACTGGGCCGGATGTGGTACGGATATTCACGCCCATTTCATTTGCGACAATATTAGCTAAAGTTGTTTTTCCTAATCCTGGGGGACCAAAAATCAAAAGATGATCTAAGGCATCTTGACGCAATTTCGCGGCTTTAATAAAAATATCCATCTGCTCTCGCACTTGTGGTTGTCCCACATAGTCCGCTAAAAGCTTTGGACGAATCGCACGATCGATGACATCTTCATCCATCTTTACCTGACTGCTAATAATTCTATCTGCTTCGATCATATCTGTTGAATCTTTATAATGCGGCTTTTAAAGCTTCGCGAATTAATTGCTCACTGCTCAAATCCGCTTTAGCCACTTTTTTCACCATTTTTTCAGCATCGGTTGGTTTATAGCCTAGCGCAACCAATGCAGCAACCGCTTCATCTGCTGAGCTTTCAGCTTGGCGTAATTCTGAAGTTGAAGGAATATGTTTGCTTTCAACAAAGAAATCACTTTGACGAACATCCTTAAACTTCCCTTTTAACTCTACCAATAAACGTTCAGCCGTTTTCTTGCCCACACCAGGAATTTTAACTAATTTTGATAGTTCTTCTCGTTCAATTGCATAAGCAAACTGCTCGACTGACATTGCAGATAAAATCGCAAGTGCCAATTTAGGGCCAACGCCATTGGTTTTAATTAATTCACGGAATAAAGTGCGGTCAGTTTTTTGGGCAAATCCAAAAAGAAGATGAGCATCTTCACGCACAACAAGATGGGTAAATAAAGTGGTTTCTTGCCCGATTTCTGGTAAGTCATAAAAACTGGTCATCGGTAACAATAATTCGTAACCAACGCCTTGTACATCAAGCAAAATTTCAGGAGGTTGTTTTTCTAATAAGATGCCTTTTAAACGACCAATCATAAGATTTCCATGTAAAAAAATTTTTGCATAGAATAAAATAAAACTGGATATTAATCCAGTTAAATTTTTAATCTGAATCGACCTCGGCTATATCTTGTTTTTAAAAGTGCGGTCATTTTTTCGTGTGTTTCTGTCGTTTTGACCGAGCCTGCAATATGCAAGGAATGTTGAATGGTATGAGCATGAGTGATGGCTATAGCTAAAGCATCTGCCGCATCGGCTTGTGGTTTATCGGAAAGCTTCAGAATTCTCGTCACCATGTCTTGCACTTGCACTTTATCTGCCGAGCCAATCCCTACGACAGTCTGTTTCACCAAACGAGCAGCATATTCAAATACAGGTAAATCATGGTTTACTGCAGCCACAATTGCCGTACCACGCGCTTGCCCCAGTTTTAAAGCTGAGTCCGCATTTTTAGCCATAAACACTTGTTCAATGGCAAACATATCTGGCTGAAATTGCGTGATGATTTCAGTCACACCGGCATAAATTCGTTTTAAGCGTGTAGGTAAATCCTCTACCTGCGTGCGGATTGCTCCACTGCCTAGATATTCTAAATGGCGACCATTTTGTCGAATCACACCATAGCCCGTTACACGAGAACCTGGGTCAATGCCTAAAATAATACTCATAAATTATCAAAAATAAACGGCCGGTCAATGCCGGCCGTTTTTAGCGTTAATTATTGGTTTGCTTTTGCAGTTGCTTTTGCATCTACATCACAGTTTTTCACAACAATTTTATCTGTTTTTTTGCCTTTGATTAAAAGATTTACTGGTGCGACAGAATCAAATTTATCTAAAGTCAAACCACTATCTACGTTCCAAACATATTTGCCTGAAGTAAATGAAGTGAAGTCTTTTTGAGCTGCATCACGAGCGAAATCTTTCGCAATAACTTTATCTCCGACCATCACCATTGCCGCTGTTGGCTCTTGGTTTTCGAATTGGTAAACCGCAGTTACGGTTTTCTTGTTACAAGTATAAACTACTGTTTTATCCGTTACAGTAGGTGCTGCAGCTTGCTCTGCTTTGTTTTCCATTTTTGGTGCATCACTTGCACAAGCTGATAAAACAACAAGAGCGGCCATTGTAGGTAATACTTTAGCTAATTTCATTCTAAATCTCCTTAAAATTACAGCTGAGCTGCAACTTCATCACTAATTTCACCGTTATGATATACGTTTTGTACATCGTCACAGTCTTCTAACATGTCAATTAAACGCAACAATTTAGGCGCAGTTTCAAGATCAAGATCAACTGTTGTTGATGGAATCATTGTCACTTCTGCGTTATCAATTTTAAATCCTGCTGCTTCGATTGCATCACGCACAGAACCTAAATCTTCCCACGCAGTATAGATTTCGAATGAACCATCATCTTGTGGTTGAACATCATCTGCACCGGCTTCAATTGCCGCCTCCATTAACGCATCTTCTTCACCTTGGCTAATTAAAATCAAGCCTTTTTTGCTGAATAAGTAGCCCACAGAACCTTCAGTCCCTAAGTTACCACCACATTTAGTGAAACTTGGACGAACCTGTGAGATGGTTCGGTTTGCGTTGTCACTTAGACACTCAACCATCACAGCAGTTCCACCCGGACCATAACCTTCGTAAATTCTTGTTTCCATATTGGTGTCATCACCACCGCCCACACCGCGTTCAATCGCACGGTTAATGGTGTCACGAGTCATGTTGCTCGATAAGGCTTTATCTACTGCTGCACGTAAACGCGGGTTTGCACTGACATCACCGCCACCAATTTTTGCAGCAGTGACTAATTCACGAATTAATTTTGTAAAAATTTTACCGCGTTGCGCATCTTGTGCTGCTTTACGGTGTTTAATATTTGCCCACTTACTATGGCCTGCCATGTTGTTTTCCTTCTTATCTTAAAAACATTTTTAAATTAAATCCTCTTATATTGAGGAAAGCCGTTCATCAAATATTTTTTGATAGCCTCGGCATTATTCGGCGATTTTGTCATTTGGATCGCTTGTTCAGGGAAAACCCATTGATATGCCAAATGCTCACTTAATATCGGCTCAAATTCCTGCTTAACTGCCAATAAAAACCAATGTTCATGACAGTGAGTCACATTCGGTGCGTATTTATAGCGGAAATGCGGGAAAATTTCAAATTCTATGCTCTCTTTGCAATCAAAAAGTGCGGTCGAATTTTCTTCTATTTTTAATCCTATTTCTTCCCAAACTTCTCGAATTGCTGTTTCTCTTGGTGTTTCATTGGTTTCCAATGTCCCCGTAACAGATTGCCAAAAAGTAGAATCGTCTTGACGTTGAAGCATCAGAATGCGATTCGTGCTTTCCGCATAAATTACCACGAGAACCGATTGATTATTTTTATATTTCAAGCTCGTCATCTACATAATTGAGAATAGGCAGCATCATACCTTTTCTACTAAAAACTTTCAAAAAAATTACCGCACTTTAAAACTAAAGTGCGGTAATTTTCTTATTAACAACTGATTTACCCAATTAGCTTATCAAATAACCAGTTTAAAAAACCAGATTCTGAAGCAATAAATAATCCTGCAAAGGCTGTTAAGTAGAATAACCCAATAAGGGATAACCACAATAATCCACCTTTTACACTATGTTTCGCATGCTTAGTCAGAGATAAATTCAACCAAGCAAAAATTGGAGCAGAAACAAATGAAGCAATCATCGCAAATTTCAGCATTGGCCCAACGGCATTATTAAAGTAGAAAATAATCGCTAAACCCGACAATGCAGCCAAAATCATGCCGATGTTTAAAACTCTTACTGAGCTTTCTTGTTTACCGAACAAAATACGTAATGCTTCAACATTGGTACGTGAATACCCATCAATTACCGTAATTGTTGTACCAAACATGCACATAAATGCAATCACAGCAATCAATAAACGAGACCATTCACCGATAGTACTTGCATACATATTGATGAGTTGTGCGATATATTTTCCCCCCACCATCTCTACGGTTTCTGGCGAACCATATTGTACCAATGCGCCAAGAGCTAAGAAGACAACAGCTAAAATGGCTGTACCGATGTAACCCACGTTGAAGTCAAACAAACCATCTTGATAAGACACTTTGGTTAAACGGCGTTTTGCCACCACCCACATAGAATTAATTGCAGAGATTTCAATTGGCGCTGGCATCCACCCCATTAACGCCACCAAAAAGGCTAATTTACTTAATTCCCATGGTGAAGGAGGTACAAAATCAGGTGCGGCTACACCATGGATGCCGTTACGCATAAAGGCAATCACTACGGCACTCACGGTTGTTACCGTTAAAGCAATCATGATGATTTTCGATAAGCTATCTAATAAACGATATTTACCCAACAATAAAATACCGGTTGTTACAAGAATCACTAATGAGCTCAATACTGGCATTGGTAGAGGGATTGGGGTGATAAACGTTAAAATTGCAGCCGTTAATAATCCGACTGCAGCAGTATTAATCACTGTCGCAAAAATGTTTAAAGCAAGGAATAACCAAAGATAAAATTTCCCTTTTTGACGGTAACCTTCTAACAACGTATTACCCGTATCTAGGGTATATTGAACACCGAAACGGAAGAAAGGATATTTGAATAAATTAGCAAGAATAACAATGCTCACTAATTCCCAACCATAGATTGCACCCGCTTGGGTGGATGCAATAATATGTGAACCACCGACAGCCGCTGATGCCATCACGATTCCAGGACCTAAGGCTGAGAATTTACTCGCCCACGTTGATTTTTCTACTGGAGTTGAAACTTCACTCATAAAATTTTCTCTTATAAATTGACCATAAACCGAAAAAGGCCTTATTTATAATAGAATTTTATCCTTGAGTAAAGTAAATAAAATCCACTTAAAAGCAGTAGTGAAAAATAAAAATCTGATTATTTTATTTTTTCAGAATATAACTTCAAAACAAATAAATTTCACAAGTATTCATACCGAAAAACTGATGTCTTTAAGTGAATAAAATTTTTTCAATAAAAAGAAAGTGCGGTCAAAATTGACCGCACCCTATATTATAAATTTTAAACTTATTCAGCTTTCACAACCTGAATACTTAACTCACCTAACGCCTGCGGATTCGCAAAACTTGGTGCCTCTGTCATTAAACAAGCTGCGGCCGTTGTTTTCGGGAATGCAATCACATCACGGATATTTTCGGTGCCAGTTAAAAGCATCGTTAAACGGTCTAAACCAAATGCTAAACCTGCATGTGGCGGTGTTCCGAATTTTAATGCATCCAATAAGAAGCCAAATTTTTCACGTTGTTCTTGTTCATTGATACCAAGAATGCGGAATACGGTTTGTTGCATTTTCGGATCGAAAATACGGACAGAACCACCACCTACTTCATAGCCATTGATCACCATATCGTAAGCATTTGCTACCGCACTTGTTGGATCTGCTTCTAATTGTTCTGGCGTAAAATCTTTTGGTGAAGTGAATGGGTGGTGCATTGAAGCAAGATTACCGTCTTCATCACGTTCAAACATTGGGAAATCGATCACCCAAAGTGGTTGCCACTCATCTAAACGAGTTAAGCCAAGATCACGACCTAATTTCAAGCGTAATGCGCCCATTGCATCCGTAGTGGTTTGCCATTTATCAGCACCGAAGAATAAGATATCGCCAGTTTGAGCTTTCGCTCGTTCAGCTAAGGCTTTCCATACCTCTTCATTTAAGAATTTCGCAATCGGGCTTTGTACACCTTCAAGGCCTGCATTGATATCGTTTACTTTCGCCCAAGCTAAACCTTTTGCACCGTAAATCCCAACAAATTGTGTATATTCATCAATTTGTTTACGAGTGATTTCAGTACCATTTGGTACACGAATAACTGCCACACGACCGTTTGGATTGTTTGCTGGCTCGTTAAATACTTTAAATTCAACGTCTTTAACGATATCAGCCACATCGACTAATTCAAGCGGGTTACGTAAATCTGGTTTATCTGAACCAAAACGAGTCATCGCTTCTTGCCAGGTCATTTGCGGGAATTTACCTAAATCCACACCAATGATATTTTGCCATAAACCCTGTACCATGCGTTCCATGATCTCACGTACTTCTGGTGCAGTTAAGAAAGAGGTTTCCACATCGATTTGAGTAAATTCAGGCTGACGATCTGCACGTAAGTCTTCATCACGGAAACATTTCACAATTTGATAATAACGATCAAAACCAGACATCATTAAAAGCTGTTTGAAAAGCTGTGGTGATTGCGGCAATGCATAGAATTTGCCTTTATGTACACGGCTTGGCACTAAATAGTCACGCGCACCTTCTGGCGTTGCTTTGGTAAGCATTGGCGTTTCGATATCAAGGAAACCATTGTCATCCATAAAACGACGCACAAAACTGGTGATTTTCGCACGAGTTTTTAAACGTTGTGCCATTTCTGGACGACGTAAATCTAAATAACGATATTTTAAACGTTGTTCTTCAGTGTTGTTTTGGTTGAAGTCTAACGGTAAAATATCAGAAGCATTGTAGATGCGTAATTCTTTTGCTAACACTTCCACTTCGCCTGTCGCCATATTTTTATTAATTTGATTGTCAGGACGCGCGATTACTTCACCTTTAATTTGAATACAAAATTCATTACGTAAGCCTGAAGCTGCGGTTAATGCCTCTTGATATTTAGGGTCAAAACAAACTTGCACGACACCATCACGATCACGCATATCAATAAAAATTAAACCACCTAAATCGCGACGACGGTGAACCCAACCGCTTAATGTTACTTCTTGTCCAATATGGTTGCGGTTTAATGCACCGCAATAATGTGTACGCATCATTTCTATATTCCTTTCATTTTTCTAAAAATGGATAATTAACGCGTTGATTATACGGAAAAAGACGGGGCATTTAAATTGAAAAGCGAAATTTATTTGATCCTTTAAAAACTTTCACTAAAATGACCGCAGTTTTTTGCATTTTATCTAACTAAATGCTCTCTCAAGACAACAATAGAACTCAAGAATGATGAAAGATACAATTTTTGCCGCCCCGATTGAAAAACTGGGCGATTTTACTTTTGATGAAAGCGTGGCGGAAGTTTTTCCCGATATGATTCAACGCTCGATTCCGGGCTACTCCAACATTATCACCGCGATTGGTATGTTGGCTGAACGTTTTGTGACGGCTGACAGCCAAGTCTATGATTTAGGCTGTTCACGCGGTGCGGCAGCCCTTTCTATGCGCCGCAATATCAAACAACCTAATGTAAAAATTATCGGTGTCGATAATTCTCTCCCGATGGTTGAACGCTGTCGTCAGCATGTGGCGGCTTATCATAGTGATGTGCCTGTAGAAATTCTTTGCGATGATATTCGTCAAATTGAAATTAAGAATGCATCAATGGTGGTACTCAACTTCACGTTGCAATTTTTACCACCGGAAGATCGTGTAGCCTTGCTCACCAAAATCTACGAAGGTTTAAACCCAAATGGTGTATTAGTGCTCTCTGAAAAATTCCGTTTTGAAGATGAAAAAGTGAATGAGCTACTGATTGACCTCCACCACCAATTCAAACGTGCTAACGGTTATAGTGAGCTTGAAGTGAGCCAAAAACGCACCGCACTTGAAAATGTAATGCGTACTGACTCGATTGACATCCACAAAGAGCGGTTAAAAAACATTGGATTTTCACACGTCGAATTATGGTTCCAGTGTTTTAATTTTGGCTCGATGATCGCGGTGAAATAATCATAATCCAATCAATAATCTAAAAAAATAAGGGCGTATCAAATACGCCCTTATTTGTCACCAATGCTTTATAGCCCTTTTAAATCCTTATCTAATAAACGAGCTAGCAACAAAATACCGTCTTTAAAGCGATACTCTGCATATTCTGCTTGTGCATAATATTCACCTTTCCCTTCTGCAAAGAAATAATCTTGGCTTGGTAATTTAGGAAGCCAACCACCTTTATAACGAATTGGTAAATAAACATTTGGTGTGCAATGTTTAAAATCTGTTGGTATCTCTGATTGTTCCTCACAAAATGTCGCAACATGATTTTTATCAAGATGAACAAGGATATAAGCTTTTTTCTCCGAAGGACTTGATTCATCTATACCAGTGGTTTCAGTGATTTCATTAGATTCAACAGTTTCAATAGGCTCATTACTTTCAATAGGTTCATTTGATTCAGGTAAAACCTGACTTTGCTGAAACTCAGATAAAATGGCGTAATTCAATACCATATAATCGCCTTGCATCAATGAACGAGGATCCACAGGGGCGATTTTTAAGACAACAGGCTTACCGGTAGCCAGTACATCTTCAAATTGCTGTACTTTATAGTTCACCGCCCCCAATAACGCAATCACAAAGACGCCAACAAGCCAAATCGGTGCTTTAAAAACAGAATGGTTTTCGACCGCACTTTGTGAAGGCGCTTTATAACGTGCATGCAAGAATAAAGTAACAATCGCAAAAATAACGGCAAAGCTAACTAACAATGCTCCTTTATAGAGCAATGGGATGCTCAATTGGTAATAGAACCCACCTAAATAAACAACAAAGGCAAATACCAAAAGGCCGAAGAACGCACGACTGTCCGTCCAATAAACAAGCAATAATAACGCTGTTAAATATAAAATGACGGGTATCCCAACAAAGCCTAATGCAAACAAGGTTAATACTAATAAAATTAGCACTGCTTCTGTGTGTTTGGATTCACTATGCTTATTCATTAGTGCATAGACAATTAATGGTAATGCACAGACAAGTAAATATAAGATATGGTTAACATCAAACTGGAAGTGTGACCAAAATTGCCCACTTAAAACTTGCAACACATTATCAAAACTCATCGCGTCTGCTGGCATGACATCACTTGAAACATCTGTATCAATAAGGCCATAATCTACCCAAGGAATCGCCATATACGACGGCACAGAGATCCATAGAGAGAATAATACTGTTCCCCAGGCAATAGGCTTTAAATGAATTCGCGCTGATTGATTAGGTCGCATGACCCAATAAAAGAGTACAATCGAACTCAGGAGCTGGATTTTATTAAACCATGTGTTATTAAACCATGTGTTAAACCATGCGTTATTCAAGCTGTAACTATGGAAATATAGATTATAGGAAACTTGCCAATAAACGAGAAGCTGGACAACCAATAAAATTCTCACCAAAGAATTCGGCATCAATTTGTAGCTAACGATAATAATAACTGGAAAAATCAATGCGGAGATAAAGATAGCGAAATTTGAACCTTCTCTATATTCATATCCGAATAAAAGAAAAAAATCATTAAATTTAACAAGCAAATAGAACCCTAAAAAACTATTTGCGATCAGAAAAAATAAACCTGCTAAATTTTTCGATTGTTCATCCGTTTCTTTGCTTAATGTGATAAATAAAGCCACTACAAATAAAAGAATACCAAAGATTAATGCACCAGATTCTGATAAACCTAAAGCAAGAAAGAACCAAACGCCTATAGTAACGACAGCTATCAATAAGGCAACCACCCATAATATTGAAATCGCCCAATGGAATCTCTTATTATTTGGATATTCTCGCTTATAACGTTTCACCAACCAATTTATTGCCATGACAGTGAAAGTAAAGCCAATTAATCCTAAAAGCACCCCCTCTTCTACACCACGAATCACAAGAGAAGCCAAAAAGAAATAAGCGCCAAGTAAGGCTAGGACTGAAACAATTAAATTAATAAAATCAAAGCGATATTTGTGATATACATAAAATGCGATCAAAGCAGGAATAGCAATTATCAAAGAACTAAGTAATGAACGACCAAATTCAGCCCAAGTAGAATAAAAAAACACACCATTAAAGACCGCTAAACCAAATAGGCTAGTAAAAGTCAGGACTAAAAATACTTTAGGTAAAATGCGCCAATGTTGATCATGAAAAGTTTTGCTGAATAATTCCGATATCACAAGTAATCCAGCATTAATCAGCACGGCATAACACATTGAGTTATGCGAGTTTTGTTCATTAAATAAATAAAACGCAACATTGGCGGTGGCGGCAAATAATAATGCAGAGGCCACATTCGGAAATAATAATAAAAATGGAAGTTGGCAAAGTGTCCAAACAGCAAATAACTGCCATACATCGGCCCCTGTTTGATAGGTTTGTCCGACTAAGGCAAATAAACCGCCAATCAAGACAGAAACAACAAAAAAGAGGCTATATGTCTTCCACTTTAATTTTTCTTTGGCTTGTCGACGACTCTCTCGAATAAAGCAATAAATACCTAATACCACTGTCACCACAAGCAATGTTTGTAAGCCATAAATTTTGGCTAAATCAGAAAAATAATCTAAATTAGCTGCAATTAACGTGATGACTCCACTTGTTAAAAATCCCACAGTTAATAATAAAAACAGTAAATTTAAATAACGTTGCCAAGAAAGATTAAAAAGGCCAGTTGTATTCATTCATTTTTCCTTTTTATAAAAATATTCGTATTATCTTAGCATAATAGTAAGGTAAATAAATAACAAAAAAATGTGGCTAAATAATACAATTTAGCCACATTTTAATTTAGGTAAAATAATATTTATTACGCTGCATTCGGCTTATGGAGTAAGGTAAAAGCAATGAAACCAAATCCTAAGAAGCAAGAAACGATCAAGGCATAAAAACCACCATCCCAGCCAAATAAGTCGACCAATTTGCCCATTACATAGCCTGCACTCGCAGAACCTAATAAGTAACCGAATAGCCCGGTTAGACCTGTCGCTGTACCGGTTGCCACACGTGGTACAAGGTCTGCCGCTTGAAGCCCGATCATCATTACTGGACCATAAATTAAGAAACCGATAGCTACAAGACAAATATTATCTACGAGTGGATTTCCTTCTGGGTTTTTCCAATAAACAATAATCGCGATTAATACACCGGTTAGGAATAATAACATCGGCGGTGCACGGTGACCTTTGAAGACTTTATCACTCAAATAACCACTAGCAAGCATACCAAAGATACCTGCATATTCGTAAAGGAAATACGCCCAACTTTGTTTGTCTACAGAGAAGTGTTTCACTTCTTTTAGATACGTTGGTGCCCAGTCAATGATGCCATAACGAATGAAATACACAAATACGTTCGCAAGTGCAATCGCCCATAAGAACTTATTATTAATGATGTATTTCATGAAAATATCTTTAGAAGAAAGCGTGTGAGCCGATTCGACTTTCTCTACGATTTTTTCACCTTTCCATTCATCTACCGGTGGTAACCCTTGTGATTCTGGAGTATCGCGCATTAAATAGAACATGATGAATGCCAATACAATCGCGATTAAGGCTGGTAAATAGAATAAAGATTGCCATACGCCGAAAATCGATAAACCGAGGATCGCTAATGGACCAATTAAACCACCACCTAAGTTATGCGATACGTTCCACCAGCTCCACCAAACACCACGTTCAGAAACCGAGAACCAGTTGGTCATTGTTTTTGCACCTGGTGGATATCCCATTCCTTGGAACCAGCCATTTAATGCAGCTAACACAATCATCAATGGAATAGAAGAAAGCACGCCTGGTACTAAACCTAAAATTAAGCTCACTAATGCAGAACCTAATAAACCAATAGTAATAAAATATTTAGGATTACTTCGGTCAGAAATATTCCCCATAATGAACTTACTAAAACCGTAAGCCAGTGATAACGCTACCCCAACTGTACCTAAATCAGCTTTAGTAAAGCCATATTCATCAATAAGATAAGGAATTGCTAAAGAAAAGTTTTTGCGGATAAGATAATAAGCCGCATACCCGATAAATACTCCAGCAAATACCTGCCAACGTAATTTTTTATACTCGGCATCTGTTCTAGAACTTTCAATTCTTGGTGCTGGAGGAGATGCTTTTAAGAATGAAAACATCTTTGTTCTCCTATAATAATTTACAACTTGTCGTATCCTTGTAATAGCTAGGCCACTACAATGAGAAACAGATTACCAAAGCCAAATATGAAACAGAGCTCCGACCACTCCAAATGATTAGTTCATTTTCGTTATTTAAACGACTCTAATTTCTGGGATAAATTACGTCCTAAGTCTATTTAAAAATTTCTATGTTATAATACCGACCAACCCAATAAAAAAAGGATATAAGATGAGAATTTTACACACCATGCTTCGAGTAGGTGATTTAGACCGCTCTATTAAATTTTATCAAGATGTTTTAGGTATGCGTTTATTACGCACAAGTGAAAACCCTGAGTATAAATATACGCTTGCTTTTTTAGGTTACGAAGATGGCGAAAGCGCTGCAGAAATTGAATTAACATACAACTGGGGCGTAACTGAATATGATCTTGGTAATGCTTACGGGCATATTGCTATTGGTGTAGATGATATTTACGCAACTTGTGAAGCGGTACGTGCTAATGGCGGTAAAGTGACTCGCGAAGCCGGCCCGGTTAAAGGTGGCACAACTGTAATTGCCTTCGTTGAAGATCCAGATGGTTATAAGATCGAGTTTATCGAAAACAAAAGTGCAAAATCAGCTTTAGGGAATTAAGGAATACATTGTGTCAGATACACCTGAAATTCCTTATCATCACCAATTAAAAAATCGCTTCCGTGGCTACTTTCCTGTCATTATTGATGTGGAAACGGCTGGGTTTGATGCCAAAAAAGATGCACTTTTAGAGCTTGCGGCAATCACCTTAAAAATGGATGAAAATGGCAATTTGCAACCTGATCAAAAATGCCATTTTCATATTGAGCCATTTGAGGGGGCGAATATTAATCCTGAATCACTCAAATTCAATGGGATTGATATTCACAATCCATTGCGTGGTGCCGTATCTGAATTAGATGCCATCACGGGATTGTTCCAAATGGTGCGTCGTGGACAAAAAGATGCAGAATGTCAACGTTCTATCATCGTGGCACATAATGCGGCTTTTGACCAAAGCTTTGTCATGGCTGCGGCTGAACGCACGGGTGTAAAACGCAATCCATTCCACCCTTTTGGAATGTTTGATACCGCAACACTTGCCGGTTTTATGTTTGGGCAAACGGTGCTCGTCAAAGCATGCCAATCGGCAAAAATTCCTTTTGATGGGAAACAAGCACACTCTGCACTATATGATACTGAACGTACGGCGGAATTATTTTGCTATATGGTCAATCATTTAAAAGATCTCGGTGGATTCCCTCATATTGCTCAAACAGATGAAGCGGAAAAAACAGATGAAAATCAGACCGCACTTTAATTTTCAAAATTTTTTAGAAAAAAGGCTTGCAATCGTTTTCGCTTTACCGTATTTTAAAAAGTAATTCAATTTAGTTATCTAAATAAGAGAGTTTCAAATGAACTTTATCCTTCGTCACCATCATCGCCATTCAACTGAATAATCTTTCAGGCTGTTGGCGTGCTTGGAAGATTTCTTCCGAAGCTGACAAGATAAAGATCAAAAAAATCTTACCCCTCGGAAGGCAACTTTCGAGGGGTTTTGTTTTATTATTAATTTACAGGAGTTTATTACTATGCGACATTTAACCTTAAATCAATTTTCTTTTATGCGACCTTTTTCTTTTAATTAATCAATAAGGAACAACAATATGCTATCGAATCCCGTTGTTATTTCAATTGTCGTGCTACTGGCGTTAAGCCTGCTGCGCGTAAACGTGGTTATCGCACTTGTGATTTCCGCTCTGACTGCAGGCTTATGTGGTGACTTAGGTTTAGGAAAAACCATTGAAGCCTTTACAGGCGGCTTAGGTGGTGGTGCTGAAGTGGCCATGAACTATGCGATGCTCGGTGCATTTGCCATTGCGATTTCAAAATCCGGCATCACTGATTTGCTTGCCTACAAAATTATTACCCGAATGAACAAAACACCAACCGGTAAAAATTTAGCCTGGTTTAAATATATGCTGCTTGGAATTTTGCTTTTATTCGCCATTTCATCCCAAAACTTACTCCCAGTACACATTGCGTTTATCCCGATTGTAGTGCCGCCTTTACTTTCTATTTTTAACCGTTTAAAAATCGATCGTCGTGCAGTGGCTTGTATTATTACCTTTGGTTTAACCGCAACTTATATGATCTTACCTGTCGGTTTCGGGAAAATCTTTATCGAAAGTGTTTTAGTAAAAAATATCAATCTTGCTGGTGCACCACTCGGTTTACAAACCAGTGTAGGTGAAGTTTCTTTTGCTATGCTTATCCCTGTTATTGGTATGATTCTTGGTTTACTCACTGCTGTATTTGTTACCTATCGCAAACCGCGCGAGTATGTGGTGACGACTGCAGAACCAACTACAGCTGAAATTGAACAACACATTGCGAATATTAAACCTATTCAAATTACCGCAAGTGCGGTCGCCATTGTCGCCACTTTTGCCACCCAGCTTTTCACAAGCTCTACAATTATTGGTGGTTTAGTCGGTTTAGTCATTTTCGGGGCATTCGGTATCTTCAAACTCAAAGAAAGTAACGACATTTTCCAACAAGGTTTATGCTTAATGGCAATGATTGGCTTTGTGATGATTGCTGCCTCTGGTTTTGCCAATGTGATTAATACCACAAGTGGCGTGAAAGAATTAGTTGATGCACTTTCAACTGGTGCGATTCAAAGTAAAGGCGTTGCGGCATTCTTAATGCTACTCGTTGGGTTATTGATTACCATGGGTATTGGTTCTTCTTTCTCAACTGTACCAATTATCACCTCAATTTATGTACCACTTTGTCTCTCTTTTGGTTTCTCACCACTTGCGACAGTAGCTATCGTAGGTGTAGCAGCGGCATTAGGAGATGCGGGTTCACCGGCTTCTGACTCAACACTTGGGCCGACATCCGGTTTGAATATAGATGGCAAACACGACCACATTTGGGATTCTGTTGTACCAACCTTTATTCACTACAACATCCCATTATTAGCATTCGGTTGGATTGCAGCCATGACCCTTTAATCGTTATAATCCCTGCATTCATTATGCGGGGATTTTTTTATGTCTATTCAATCATTACTCAATACGCTCGAACAAAAAGTACAGCAACTGACTCAAGCCTATCAAGCTGACTCTGATAAAAAAATTAACGCTAAATTTAACCGCACTTTATTTACTGAAGATTTTGAAACTGCCGGTTTTTATCTCAAAGAAATCCAGCAAAGCTTAACGAAGCTATGCAGCCTTCCCCATCAAAATGAAGAACAAATTATATTTATGGCTGAACATCTTTTAGGGCAATGTACCGCATTGACTGAAGCCATGAATCGCAAACATAGAAAACCCATTCAACAGAAGAAAACAGAACAACCAGTTACAAGCAGTAAATCACAGCACAGCATTCATCAACTTCCGCCAAGAGAGCGTTTAGAGAAATATTATGAAGCCTTACAGCAACTCACGGAAAAATATGAAGAAGCTAAAGCACAAGCGAATACAGCACAAACAGACATTCAGCGAGATATGCATAAGCAAACAGCCGCGATTTATTTAACACGTCGTCAAAAATGTTTAGAAGCCATTGAGACCTTAGAAGAATATCTTGCCTTCAAAGAAGCCCAAGAAAGTGCGGTCAAAAAATAAGATCTTTTTGAAATAGACTGGAAAGCAAAAATCCCTAAATCTTTCGACTTAGGGATTTTTTGAATTTGATGGCGGAGGAAGTGAGATTCGAACTCACGGAGGGCGTAAACCCTCGCCGGTTTTCAAGACCGGTGCCTTCAACCACTCGACCATTCCTCCGTGATTTAAGCGAGGTGAATAATACGTTTTTTCCCCCACCCCGTCAAGCAAGAAAATAAAAAAATTATCTGACTGACTACTTTTAAATCACAATGTTTTAAAAATACACAAAATAAAAAACGGAACCTATTGGTTCCGTCTTTATTATTAGGATATTACTCTGCTTTCGCTTGTGTCGGTTCAGAATAAATATGACTAATTGCACTATGATGGCCTGCCGCGCCTTTACCATTAAAGTAATAACGAGACTCCGTCCATTCTACAATTGGGAATGGTTTAGACTCATCATCTGGTGCTTTCGCTAATGTCATGGCTGCTTTTGTATGTGGCACGGCTGAAATAGTACCTGCACGACCAGTGAACACATAAGAACTTACAAATTTTGCTTTTTCTTGTGGTTCAACTTCTTCAGTTGTGACTTGAGCAACAGGTTCTGATTTATGATGCAAACGTTCTAATGATTCTTGCACTTTCTGTTGAACCGCTTCATTTGCTGGTTGAGTAATGAAATCTAACGCAGGTTGTGCTTCAACTGATTTCTCTTCCACAACAATACCTGTTGCAGGCGTAATCACACCTTTTTTCGTTTTTTCTTGCTCAAGCAACTCATCCACCGATAAGAAATTATTTTCTTTCGGTGCATTCACAGCAGAATAATCGATGCATACTTTACCGCTTGCTAATTCTGGTGAAGCCACCGCAGCAAATAATGGCATTGGGGATCTCACTTCATTACGACGACGGCGTTGATTATTCGATGCACGTAAATGACGAGGTGTACGACGCTGACGTTCTTGACGTGGTTTATCTTCTGTATTATCAATAGTGGTGTTTTCAACCACTTCATTTTTAATCGCAGGAACTTCAACCGCTTCAATCACATTCTCATTTGCGTTATTTGCATTGTCATCAATACGAACACGTTTACGTAAATCACGACGTTGACGACGCTCTGCTACAGGTTTCTCTGCTTTTTCTTCTTGACGATTATCATCAGAAACATTCGCTAAATTAACCGCACTTTCTGAAATAACCTCTTCATTAACGTTGCGACGATTACGACGATTATTCACACGCTCGCGAGTTGGACGCGCATTTTCTTCATCTGTATTTTTCGCATTATCGTTGTTTTCATTATTGCGAGAACGACGAGTATTACGACGTTCTTGATTGCGACGATTATTACGGTTATTGTTACGATTGTTGCGGTTATTTTGGTTTTTCTCTTCTTCTTTTGGCTCAGAAGCAAACAAACCTTTAATTGCAGCAACAATTTTTGCAAACAGTGAAGGACCTTCTGATTTGCGCTCAACTGGTGCTGGTGCTGCCGTTGGGATCGATAGCGATACCGCAGCACTTTCCATCACTTGTTCAGATGTCACGGCTGCTGTTTCAATATTACGTGAAACAAGGGATTCTTCTGGTACGAATGCATCGTCTTGTGCTTCATGGAATTTTGCTAAGTTGTAGCTTAATTCGTTCAGCTCTTCACCTTCGCGTACGCGGAACACGCTGAAGTGCGGGGTTTCCATCGCTTCATTTGGCACCACGATAATCTCTACATCATGGCGTTTTTCGATGCTGCTTACTGCTTTACGTTTTTCGTTAAGTAAGTAAGACGCAATTTGTACCGGCACGATAGTGTGTACTTGTTTGGTATTCTCTTTTAATGCTTCTTCTTCGATTAAACGTAAGATTGAAAGCGATAAGCTTTCGTTATCGCGCACTTTACCCGTACCTTGACAGCGTGGACACACATGATGAGAAGACTCACCTAGTGATGGGCTTAAACGCTGACGTGACATTTCCAATAAGCCGAAGCGAGAAATACGGCTAATTTGAATACGCGCACGGTCTTGACGTACCGCATCACGGATACGGTTTTCTACTTCACGTTGGTGACGAACAGGTGTCATATCGATGAAATCGATGACCACTAACCCACCTAAGTCACGTAAACGTAATTGACGAGCAATTTCATCTGCTGCTTCAAGGTTGGTATTTAATGCGGTTTCTTCAATATCGCCACCACGAGTCGAACGCGCCGAGTTGATATCGATTGCCGTTAACGCTTCTGTCACATCGATCACAATCGAACCACCAGAAGGTAAACGCACTTCACGTTGGAAAGCTGATTCAATTTGTGACTCAATTTGATAGTGGCTAAATAACGGTACTTCGCCTTGATACAGTTTCACACGATTGATGAAATCTGGACGTACAAGTTTGATGTGTGCTTTTGCTTTTTCAAATACTTTCGGACTATCAATTAAGATCTCACCGATATCACGACGCAAGTAATCACGGATCGCACGAACGATCACATCACTTTCTTGGTGAATTAAAAATGGTGCTGGACGGCTTTGTGAAGCTTGTTTGATCGCTTCCCAATGATGTAAAAGTACTTTCAAGTCCCATTGTAATTCTTCTGGTGATTTACCTACACCTGCAGTACGCACGATTAGACCAACGCCTTCCGGTACATCTAAAGAACTCAATGCTTCTTTTAATTCGATACGTTCATCGCCTTCAATACGGCGAGAAATGCCACCTGCACGAGGATTGTTTGGCATAATCACCAAATAACTACCGGCAAGGGAAACAAAAGTGGTTAAGGCCGCGCCTTTATTGCCGCGTTCTTCCTTGTTAACCTGAACGATCACTTCTTGGCCCTCAGTCAAAACATCACGGATATTTGGACGACCTTGGAACACATAATCAGCAGGGAAATACTCGCGGGCAATTTCTTTTAAAGGAAGGAAGCCATGGCGCTCCGCACCATAATCCACAAAGGCTGCTTCTAAACTCGGCTCTACGCGAGTGATTTTCCCTTTGTAAATATTGGCTTTTTTCTGTTCATGACCCGGACTTTCAATGTCCAAGTCGAATAAACGCTGGCCATCGACCAACGCAACGCGCAACTCTTCTTTTTGAGTCGCATTGATTAACATTCTTTTCATTGTCAATTTCTCGTTTTGAATTATCTAAAATACCTTGAAAATTAACCGCACTTTACAGATTTACTGACCTTAGCCATCGACCTCGTGTTTCTCGCGAACAGTCAATCTCACGACTGTGTGTTGCTGGGTGCATTGATAGCATACTCAATTGTTATCTAAGACAATTTTCGTAAAACAATGCGGTGTGTTAATTACGCATTGCAAGGAAGCGTTAACCTTCAAGAAAAATATGTTGATTATCAATGTCTTATGCCATTCGCTGCATTGAGTTTTGACCAACATACAAAATCGCTTTCTAAATGCCCAATTTTAGGCGCAGAAAGACGCTCTATTATCCACATTCAGGGCTAAATTAGCAAGGCATTCTTGCTATTATCACCAGGGATATTGTGATATGATTCAGCCCAATTTTTAAAGGACAGATTCAATGACTGAAAAACAAGAAAAAATCATCAATCAATCCGTCAAAATGCTCACGATTTCTGAGGATGAAGCAGGACAACGCATTGATAATTATTTATTGGCAAAATTAAAAGGTGTGCCAAAAAGTTTGATTTATCGCATTCTGCGTAAAGGCGAAGTACGTGTGAACAAAGGACGAATCAAACCTGAATATAAATTACAAAATGGTGATGTGGTGCGAGTGCCACCAGTTCGTGTTTCTGAAAAAAATACTGCCCCAATTTCTAAAAACTTGAACAAAGTCGCCTCCCTTGAAAGCCATATTATTTTTGAAGATGACTGTTTATTAGTATTGAACAAACCTTCTGGCATTGCGGTTCATGGCGGGAGTGGTTTGAATTTTGGCGTGATTGAAGCCTTGCGTGCATTACGCCCAGAGGCTCGTTTTTTAGAATTGGTTCATCGTTTAGACAGAGATACATCAGGTATCTTATTAGTGGCGAAGAAACGCTCTGCCTTACGCAACTTACACGAACAACTTCGTGTTAAAACCATACAAAAAGATTATCTTGCACTCGTACGTGGACAATGGCAATCTCATGTAAAAGTCGTGCAAGCGCCTTTATTGAAAAATGAGCTAGCCAGTGGTGAACGCATTGTTAAAGTCAGTGAGCAAGGTAAACCTTCTGAAACGCGATTTGCCATTGAAGAACGCTATCAAAGTGCGACCTTAGTAAAAGCGTCGCCTGTAACGGGAAGAACCCATCAGATCCGAGTTCATACTCAATATTCAGGTCACCCAATCGCGCTGGATGATAAATACGGTGATAAAGAATTCGATAAATATATGCAAGATCTCGGACTCAATCGCTTGTTTTTACATGCATTTTCCATTCGCTTTGAACACCCTAAAACGGGTGAAACATTACGTCTCAATGCTCAACTAGACGAAAAAATGAAAACAATTCTGAAAAAACTGCGTGAAAGCAAAGAGATAAACCCATAGACAAGAAAAATGTTTATTGCTATATTTGATGACGGAGACAACTCGTTTCTATCATTAATTAACATATAACAACAAAGGATAGCAAAATGGCAAAAGGACAATCATTACAAGATCCTTATTTGAATGCGTTACGCCGTGAACGTATTCCTGTTTCGATTTATCTCGTTAATGGGATTAAATTACAGGGTCAAATCGAATCATTCGACCAATTCGTGATTTTATTAAAAAACACGGTTAACCAAATGGTGTACAAACACGCTATTTCAACTGTGGTTCCAGCACGTTCTGTTTCTCACCACAATAATAACGGCGGTCATCATGCAGCACAAACGTCTGACGCTGCAGCGGAAGTAGAAACACAAGCAGAATAATTCTGTTCAATGAATGATTTCATCAATTTAAGTGCGGTTGAAAATTCACCTGAAATTTCAACCGCACTTTCGTCATCTAAAACAGGCGACAATAGCCCATCGGCAAAAGATAAAGCTGTCGTCGTGCATGTTTTCTTTTCTCAAAATAAAAACATTGAAGATCTGCAAGAATTCCAACTTTTAGCAGAATCTGCCGATGTTGAGATTTTACAAATCATCACCACAAGTCGAGCGACACCACAAGCAAAATACTTTATCGGTGAGGGAAAAGCACAAGAAATTGCAGATGCAGTGAAAGCCTTAGACGCTGATGTTGTTTTAGTAAATCATCAATTAACCCCCGCTCAAACCCGTAATTTAGAAAGCATATGCCAATGCCGAGTAGTGGATCGCACTGGAGTGATTTTAGATATCTTTGCTCAACGAGCCCGCTCGCACGAAGGGAAATTGCAAGTTGAATTAGCTCAGCTTAAGCATTTATCCACTCGATTAGTCCGCCGAAAAACAGGCTTAGATCAGCAAAAAGGTGCGGTAGGATTGCGTGGCCCTGGCGAAACGCAGTTAGAAACGGATCGCCGTTTAATCAAGGTTCGTATCGCACAGTTGCAAAATCGTTTGGCGAAAGTCGAAAAACAACGCAATCAAAATCGCCAAACCCGACAAAAAGCGGATATTCCGACCATTTCCTTAGTAGGCTACACCAATGCAGGGAAATCGACACTCTTCAATTTCATCACGCAAGCCAATGTCTATGCGGCAGATCAGCTTTTTGCCACCCTCGATCCCACATTAAGACGTTTGCAAATTCAAGATGTTGGCACAGCGATTCTCGCCGATACCGTTGGTTTCGTTCGCCAACTTCCCCATGATTTAGTTTCCGCGTTTAAATCTACGTTGCAAGAAACGGTTGAAGCTAGTTTGTTATTGCACGTCATTGATGCAGCAGACGCTCGAAAGATCGAAAATATTGAAGCTGTGAATTTAGTGTTGGAAGAAATTAAGGCTGATAAAGTACCAGCTTTGCTTGTGTATAACAAAATTGATTTATTGGAAAATGTGGCGCCTCATATTGAATATGATGACGAGAATAAACCCGTTGCCGTTTATCTTTCAGCACATTCAGGTGAAGGATTAGATCTGCTACTTGAAGCTATTAAAGTGCGGTTGAAAAACGAGATACTTTCTTTCACCCTCACACTGCTCCCACAAGAGGGCAAAATCCGCCATGCGCTCTATCAATTAGATAGCATTCGTCACGAGCAAATTTCAGATGGAGGTGAATTTATCCTCAATGTACAAATTGATAAAGTCGAATGGCTCAAACTTTGTAAACAATTCCCTAAACTGTCAGAAATTATTTACTAATACCGTATTGTTTTAATTTATTGGCAATCGCCGTGTGTGATACGCCTAATCGTTGTGCCAATTTTCGCGTACTTGGATACTGAGCATAAAACGCGCGCAATACACTCGCCTCATATTGTCCCATGATTTCATCTAGCGTTTGCTCACCAAAATCATCTGCAGAAATGACCGCACTTTGTACAGGTTTTAAATTTAAACTTTCAATATCAAGCTGGTTATTCTTTGCTAAGGAACAGGCACGATACAAGACATTGTAAAGCTCTCGCACATTACCTTGCCAAGGCTGACCTTTCAAATAATTTAGAAAATCAGCATCATATTGCGGCATTGAAATCTTAAGCTGTGTGCTGATTTCTTGTAAAAAACTGTCTGTTAAAGGCTGAATGTCCTCCACTCGCTCACGCAATGGTGGCACATTTAGTGCTAAAACATTTAAGCGATGGAATAAATCACTGCGTAATTTCCCTTGTTCTAACAGTTTTTCCATCGGTTCTTGTGAAGTACAAATCACTCGAACATTTGCATGATGTTCTTTTTCTTCCCCCACTCGACGGAAAGAACCATCCGTTAAAAAACGCAATAATTTTGCCTGTAAACTTAATGAAAGCTCAGCAATGCCATCCAGTAACACCGTACCTTCATTAGCATATTCAAAAAAACCGATGGTTTCACTGTCACCCACTTTACGCCCAAACATTTCACTTTCCGCATCTTCATCTGGCAAGCCCGCACAGTTTACTGCAATGAATTTTTTCTCACGACGCAAGCTCGCAAAATGGCAAGCTTTTGCTAATAAGTCTTTACCCGTGCCCGTTTCACCTTGAATTAAAAGTGGTACATCAAACATCGCAAAACGTTGTGCATTTTCGACCGCACTTTTCATGGAAAAGCTTTGAGTGACAAAGCAAGAGAAAGGATCTTGTGGATTAAATGTCAGCATAAAATAAGCTCGATTTTATTGAATGATGCCGATATGATAGGGAGTTTATTGATATGTGTAAAGATTAATTTACATATAAAAAGGGCAATCCTTGACTGCCCTTTTAGATGATTTTTCGTATTATTTTTTCACTGCACGATCAAGTTCTTGTGCGATGATTTCCATGCTTTCTAAACCACCAAACGCAAGATACCAATTCGCTGCATCAAGATACACAATGTGTCCATCTTTATACGCTTTGGTTTGTTTGATGATATCGTTATCCAACACTTTTTGTGCATTGTTGGCTTTTTCTGTAATCGCCGCAGTACGATCCACGACAAGTAAAAAGTCTGGATTTTTTTCTAAGATATATTCAAAACCAACACTTTGGCCGTGCGTAGACGATTTAATGCTGTCATCAATCGGTTTAAAACCAAATTTTTGATAGACCATACCATAACGAGAACCATCACCAAAGGCACTGATTTTACTTTCATTAACCAACACCAATAAGGCTGTTTTGTCTTTCGCATCTTTGGCGACTTGGTCAACCTTACTTTCTAATGCTGAAAGTTTTTCTTTCGCAACATTTTCTTTACCAAAGATCTGACCAAGTGCGGTCACATTTTGTTGAAAACTCGGGTAGTAATTGTTGTAGTCATTTTCAACATTAAATACTGGCGCAATTTCTTTAAATTTGTCGATCATTTTTTCTTGACGTTTAGACGCGATGATCAAATCCGGATTGAGTTCGTTAATTTGCTCCAATGATTGTTCTTTCAAATCACCGACATTCTTATATTTTTTGTCTGCAAATTCTGAAAGATAGTTTGGAATTTTTCCACTTTGTGGGAAGCCCACGATTTTATCTTGCACACCTAATGCATGAAGTGTGTCTGCGGCACCAAAATCAAGCACAATAACTCGCTGTGGATTTTGTGGAACAACCTGTTTTCCAGCAGCATTTTCAACGGTAATATCTGCAGCTTGTGCAATACCGGCAAATGCAAAGAGTGAAAGTGCTAAAGTTGATAATGTTTTTTTCATGAAGATTTCCTTATTTATCTAAAATAAACGGCAATTTTATGGTCATCGATATCCTGAATAGGTATCGTCATATCGTAAATATCTTGTAGCACGGGTGATTGCATAATGTGGTTAACTTCCCCTTGGTGTACCAATTTTCCATTTTTCATGGCAACAATGTAGTCTGAGTAACAAGAGGCAAAATTAATATCGTGAATCACAATTACCACGGTTTTGTTGAGTTCTGTCGCTAATTTGCGCAAAACTTGCATGATCTGCACTGAATGTTTCATATCCAGATTATTTAATGGCTCATCCAACAAAATATAATCCGTATCTTGTGCCAGTGTCATCGCAATATAAGCGCGTTGTCGCTGCCCACCACTTAAGTTATCGATATATTGATGACGAATATCATCTAAATTCATATAGGCAATGGCATTATCAATAAAAGTGCGGTCAGTTTGGGTTAAGTTTCCTTTGCAATAAGGGAAACGCCCAAAAGCAACTAAATCTTCAATGGTTAGACGCAAATTAATGTTGTTAGTTTGCTTTAAAATCGCAAGTTGTTTCGCAATATCGCTACTTTTCTTGCGATTGAGCAATTCACCATTGAGATAGATCTCGCCACTATCAGCATTCAACAAACGGCTCATAATAGACAGCACCGTACTCTTCCCCGCACCATTCGGCCCGATAAAAGACGTAATTTTCCCCGTAGGAATGGTGATGGACACATTATCCACCACCTTTTTGCTTCCGTAACTTTTAGTAATATTGCGAATTTCTATTGCCATTTTTTGTTTGCTCTTAATAACAAATAAATAAAATACACGCCACCGACAAAATTAACGATGATGCTTAATGTCGTGCGGAACGTAAAAATATGGGTCACTAATAATTGCCCTAAAACCAAGGTAATAATGGAAATTAACATCGCGGCAGGAATGAGTACCTTGTGGCGATAATCACGAACAAATTCAAAGGTCACATTCATCACCAATAACCCCAGGAAAGTAAGTGGACCAACAAGTGCGGTCGACACTGACGTTAAAATTGCCACGAGAATTAAGAGGACTTTTAAAGTCTTTTGATAATCGATTCCTAAATTAATAGCATTTTCTCTTCCTAACGCCAACACATCAAAGCAATGCCAATATCTCAAACTGAAAACAATTGTCACCACTAAAATGACTAATGCCACCCACAAGATTTGAGTATTGATTCGGTTGAAACTTGCAAAGCCAATATCTTGTGCGATCTGGAATTCATTTGGATCAATCAACACTTCCATAAACGTCGTCAAGCTACCAAAGAAGGTGCCAAAGATAATCCCAACAAGCAATAAGAAGAAAATATTTTGGTTCTCTTTCTTAAACAGAAAGTGATAAAGCACTAATGAAAATGCCATCATTAATCCCGTACACAATACAAACAAGGCAATTGAATTCATGGAAAGCAATGTGCTTGAACCAAAAAGGAAGATAATCGTCGTTTGAATCAGTAAATACAGTGAATCTAACCCTAAAATACTCGGGGTGAGAATCCGGTTATTCACGACCGTTTGGAAAATCATCGTAGCGAGTGCACTTGCCGCGCCTGTAATCACAATCGCAATTAAGGATAAGGCACGATTTTCCAAGGCATATTGCCAACGGTTCGGTAAGTTGTAGCCTAAATAGAGTGCAAGAGAAACAATGGCTAACAACGACAATATAATCAGTTGAGAAGAAGATTTCTTAGCCATTTCTATACCGCTTTAATAATAAAAATAAGAAGACACTACTACCGAATACACCAACCACGGCATTAATGGAAATCTCATAAGGATAAATCACACTTCGACCTAAAATATCGCAGAATAAAACAAATACCGCACCTAACAAAGCGGTATGAGATAACACTTTCTTCAAGTTATCCCCTAAATAAAGCGTGACGATATTTGGAATAATTAGCCCCAAGAAAGGGATCACGCCAACAGACACGATAATAATCGAAGACACTACCGCCACAATGAGCAGACCGAGATAAAGGACCTGGTTGTAATTTAGACCTAGATTAACCGCAAAATCTTTCCCCATCCCGACAATAGAAAAACGATGGGCAAATAAATAAGCCACGATGAGTGTAGGAATACTGAAATACAACAATTCATAACGGCCTGACATCACAAGAGAAAAGTCCCCTTGTAGCCACCCGGATAAGTTTTGCAATAGATCTTCTTTATAAGCGATAAAGGCAGTAATTGAACTGATGATATTACCAAACATAATCCCCACTAAAGGCACAAAAATCGTGTCCTTGAATTTCAAACGGGACAGAATCGTCATAAATAACAATGTGCCAAGGAAAGATACGATGACCGCAATGGTGGTTTTTAACAACATTGAAGCCGTTGGGAAAAACAGCATCGCCATTAAAATGCCTAATCTTGCACTGTCCATGGTGCCCGCGGTGGTAGGCGAAACAAATCGGTTTCGGCTGAGTTGCTGCATCACTAAGCCACAAATACTTAAGGATGCACCCGCAATCAAGATACTGATTAAACGAGGCACTCGACTGATAAAAAATATCTGCCATTGATTACCTTCAAAATTCAGTAACCCTTGCAGATTAACAGTACTTACCCCGAGAAAAAGTGAAACAAAGGAAAGCACGATCAAAAGAAAAATCAGATAACGTCGCTTAATCATAAAAATGAGAATAATTCTAAAATGCAAAAAGGATAGCATATTGATAGAAGAGAGAAAAGATGAAGTGCAGTCAGTTTTCAGTTAATTTTTAGACATACAAAAATGCGGTCAAATTTGACCGCACTTTATTCACTATAATTTTAACGTTATTTCCACTTCTTTTGCACGGATTAAGAATTGTTTACGTTCTGCTGTTGCCATTCCGCTACTGGTACCCGGTAATTTCACTGTAAGCGGGTTTACTGCACGATCATTTATATGGAATTCATAGTGTAAATGAGGCCCCGTTGAGATACCTGTATTTCCTGTTAATGCAATACGCTCCCCTTTCTTCACCATTTGCCCCGCTCTGACTAAAGCTCGGCTTAAATGCATATAAACAGTTTGATATTCCCGACCATGACGTATCACTACATAACGTCCTGCACCACCTGCTTGATAAGCCACTTTTTCCACCAAGCCTTCTGCTGGTGCAATAACTGGTGTGCCTGGTGCCACGGCAAAGTCTACCCCTTTATGTGGGCGAACACGTCCCGTTACCGGATGGCGGCGATTTGGGTTAAATGGGGAAGAAATACGCGCTTGACGTTGCAATGGATAACGTGCAAAGCCTTTACCAAGGGTTTCCCCTTGCTTATCGTAGTAACGACCATTGGCCGCTTGAATACCGTAATAACTCTTACCATCCGCCATAATATGAATGGCTTCAACGTTACCTTGACCGGTTAATTTATCACCTAAATATTCACGTGATACTAAAATCGCAAATTTGGTGCCTTTACTAAGTTTTTGAAGGCTTACCTGCCACTGTAACGCAGAGCTTAACTGGCTGATTTGACGTCCATCCAAACCTAAATCACGTAAACTCGATGCAAAGGATCCGTTAATCGTACCTTTTAACACCTCTTTCTTCCAAATGCTTTTCTTCTCTAAAATTTGGCGTTTAAACTTACCGTTTTCAGTCCGTTCATAAATACGTTCTTCTTTTTCAGATACCAACCAATTTAAATATTCTAGTTGATCTTCTTTATCTAAAATCCAATAGAACTGTTGACCTGCGCGAAGTGTTTTTAATTCAGGATAAGCAGTAATCAAATTCTTTGCGGTATCATCTTCCAACCCTGAAAGCTCTAATACATCCTTTAATGAATCACCACGCACTACGGTATGGCTAAATTGATCGGTAATACGCAGAGCCTGATCAGCCACATCTAAAATACCACTCAACACATCTTGAGCATCTTTTGGTAAATCATTGAGATCGTCAAACTGAGGTTTGATTTCATCCACTTCATCATCTTTCGCTTGAAGATCATCATCATAAGAAGTTGCATCTTCCTTATTCGCATTCAGCTTAGTCTCTGGATGTTCGCCTGCTTGAGCTTGCGACTTGTCTGATTCCGTTTTTTCAGATGTAAGAGATTGATATTGAACGTTATCCACCATCTCTGGTTCAAGATTGCTTTGCAGAGAAGGATCATAATCAGCAGTGTCTTTAAAGGCGAGGAAAATGCCAGTTAAAATAAGCAAAAGTGCAGCAAAAAAAATCACCGCTTTTATGCGGGATTTTCGTTTCCGTCGTTCTCTGGCTAATTTAACGTGTTGCAAAATTGATACCTTTAAAATGAGTAAAAAACTTTTCGCTTTTCAGACTACAAACTCTGAAAAAAATTCATTTTACCCTAAAAATGTAAAATATTATGCCTAAATATTAGGCATAGTCAGAATTTCTTGAGAAAAAGGCGGAAATGAGCTATTTTAGTGAGCTATTTTTAAAGGGGGAATTATGCAGATTCGCGCCATTCAACCAACCCAACCCACACCATTAATTACACTGAAAAATATCAATGTGGTCTTTGAACAAAAGACCGCATTGCGGGATATTAACCTCAGCATTTATCCCAATTCCATTATCACCATTGTTGGGCCAAATGGTGGGGGAAAATCGACCCTCTTAAAAACCTTATTAAAATTACAAACGCCAACATCCGGTGAAGTAATTTATAGCACCAATGTCAGAATTGGCTATGTCCCACAAAAAATTCACCTCGATCACAGCTTACCAATGACGGTTGAGCGTTTTCTGGCACTCAAAAAAGGTGTTAAAACGCAAGAAATATCAACCGCACTTGAGCAACTCTCTATCACTCATTTGAGAAAAAATAATATGCAAAAACTCTCAGGTGGGGAAATGCAACGCGTGTTATTAGCTCGTGCGATTTTGAACAAACCCAATTTACTGGTGCTAGATGAACCAACTCAAGGGGTCGATATTAATGGTCAAGCTGAACTTTATCAGCTGATTCACCGTACTCAACAAGCCTTAAATTGTGCGGTTTTAATGGTTTCCCATGATTTGCATATCGTGATGGCGGACAGTAAAGAAGTGTTGTGCATCAATCAACATATTCGCTGTGCCGGCACACCCGAAAGTTTATCGAATGATCCAACATTTATACGCCTTTGGGGCAACCAAATCTCACAAAATGTGGGCTTTTATACGCACCATCATAATCATCATCATAATATGCACGGTGATGTTTGTAGTTGCAGTGCCAATCCATCTGAATGCCAACAATAAGGAAAAATCATGTTTGAGATTTTATTTCCCGCCTTGCTTACGGGATTACTGCTTTCCTTAATTACCGCACCACTGGGTGCTTTTGTGGTGTGGCGTAAAATGGCTTATTTTGGTGATACCCTTTCCCACTCAGCCTTGCTTGGTGTGGCGTTAGGGATTTTCTTACAAATTAACCCTTATGTTGCCATTGTAATTTTGACGATTATTCTCGCCGTATTAATGGTTTGGCTCGAAAGTAACACGCAATTTTCAGTGGATACCCTTTTAGGCATTATCGCACACAGTTGTCTTTCCCTTGGTGTGGTTACGGTTGGCTTACTAAAAAATGTCCGCGTAGATTTAATGAGTTATCTTTTTGGGGATTTGCTCGCCATTAATTTTAACGACTTACCTTATATTGGCACGGGTGTCCTCATTGTATTAGGCACACTGCTTTACTTCTGGCAAGCCTTACTCTCCACCACAGTTTCACCTGAACTGGCTCAAGTGGAAGGCATTAACATTAAAAAAATGCGATTTATCTTAATGATTTTGACCGCACTGACGATCGCATTAAGTATGAAGTTTGTTGGGGCACTGATTATTACATCACTCTTAATTATTCCCGCCGCAACAGCAAGACGTTTTGCCAAAACACCTGAACAAATGGTATTTATTGCGATTTTAATCAGTATGCTTTCTGTCGTTGGCGGGTTATTTCTTTCCGCCTTTTATGATACAGCTGCGGGGCCTTCCGTCGTAATTTGTTCCGCATTTTTGTTTTTGTTATCATTACTAAAAAAGGAATATTTATAATCCGCTCCAACCAGTGAAAACCATTTGCACCGCACCTTAAATCTTGATAAAGTGCGGGCAACTTTTGACGATATTTTAGGATAAGAAATGAGCCAAGAATATTTAGATTTTGAATTACCTATTGCTGAACTTGAAGCCAAAATTGAAGCACTACGTTCAGCATCTGATGACAAAATTGATTTACACGATGAAATTAAACGCTTACAAAAGAAAAGCGATGAATTAACCAAAAAAACCTTTGCAAATCTTGATGCATGGCAGGTTTCTCGTATGGCACGTCACCCAAATCGTCCATATACGCTTGATTATATCGAACATATTTTTACTGATTTCCAAGAACTTGCAGGCGATCGTGCCTTTGCAGATGATAAAGCAATCGTAGGTGGTCTTGCTCGTTTAGATGGTCGCGCAGTAATGATTATCGGTCACCAAAAAGGTCGTACAGTAAAAGATAAAGTAACACGTAACTTTGGTATGCCGGCACCTGAAGGCTATCGTAAAGCATTACGTTTAATGCAAATGGCTGAGCGTTTCAACTTACCTATCATTACCTTTATCGACACACCAGGGGCTTACCCGGGCATCGGTGCGGAAGAACGTGGTCAATCTGAAGCCATTGCTCGTAACTTACGTGAAATGTCTACCTTAAAAGTGCCTGTTATCTGTACGGTAATCGGTGAAGGCGGTTCCGGTGGTGCATTAGCCATTGGTGTGGGCGACAAAGTGAATATGTTGCAATATTCAACCTATTCTGTTATCTCACCAGAAGGCTGTGCTTCTATCTTATGGAAAAGCGCAGAAAAAGCGTCAACCGCAGCCGAAGTCATGGGCTTAACCGCAACTCGTTTAAAAGAGTTAGGTTTAATTGATAATATCGTTCCAGAACCATTAGGTGGTGCGCATCGTAATTATCATGAAATGGCACGTAATTTAAAACAATGTCTCGTTGAAGAATTAAACGAATTAGATACCTTCGACAAAGATGGCTTATTAGAAAGACGTTACGAACGTTTAATGTCTTATGGCTATTGTTAATAATATATAAAAAGAGCGGTTAATTTAACCGCTCTTTTTTGTGTTTAAAGAATAGTACATGGATGCCAGAAAATGCATCAATGCTAAAATAAAAATAACGTAAAAGGAGTTTAAAATGAAAAATGTATTAGCAATCCAATCTCACGTGGTTTATGGTTTTGCCGGTAATAAATCCGCCACCTTTCCAATGCAGTTATTAGGCGTGGATGTGTGGGCACTCAATACCGTGCAATTCTCTAACCACACCCAATATGGCAAATGGACAGGTATGGTGATTCCACAAGAACAGATTGGTGAAATTGCTAACGGTTTAGATGCCATTGGAAAACTGCAAGAATGTGATGCATTGCTTTCTGGCTATTTAGGTTCAGCGGAACAAGTTGATCAAATTATCTATGCTTTAGAGAAAATCAAAGCGCGTAACCCAAATGCACTTTACTTATGCGATCCAGTGATGCCAAATGCCGAAAAAGTCTGCGTAGTAGCTGATGGTGTACGTGAACGCTTAATTGAAAAAGCCATTCCACGTGCGGACATCATGACACCAAACCTTTCAGAGCTTCGTACACTTTCTGATTTCCCTATCAATACGTTTGACGATGTGCTCAAAGCCGCTAATGCGTTAGTTGCCAAAGGTGTGAAAAAAGTGTTAGTTAAACACTTAGGTAAAGCAGGTAAATTAAATGATCCTGATACCTTTGAAATTATTATGGCGACACCTGAAGGTGTATGGCATTTAAGTCGTCCGCTTTATAAATTTAACTTTGAACCAGTTGGTGTAGGTGATTTAATTGCAGGTACTTTCTTGGCGCATTACTTAAACTGTGGCAACGATGTTGAAGCTTTTGAAAAAATGAATAATGCTGTTGCAGGAGTAATGAAAACTACCTTTGATTTAAAATCTTACGAACTCCAACCTATTGCTGCGCGTTTTGAGATCTTAAATCCAAGCACAAACTACAAAGCTGTTAAAGTTGCCTAATGGATCTTTTTTCATTATTCCAAGCACAAATCCCAACCACCGCCAATAAGCTTCTCATTGCTTTTAGCGGTGGTTTGGATTCAACTGCACTGCTTTCTTTAGTTAAAAAACTCAGCGAAAGACCGCACTTAAGCCTGAGAGCTATTCATATCCATCACGGATTAAGCCCGAATGCGGATGCTTGGACGACTCATTGCCAACAACTCTGTAAACAATTTGATATTCCACTTATTATTGAAAAAGTCAAAGTGGAAATGCACAATGGCATTGAAGCGGGCGCAAGAGAAGCTCGTTATCGAACGATTTCAACACATATTCAGCCAGATGAATATCTTGTCACTGCACATCACTTAAATGATCAAACTGAGACTTTTTTCCTGGCGCTAAAACGCGGAGCAGGATTGCAAGGTTTAGGTGCCATGCAAAAAGAAAGCCAATTATTTGGGATGCCTATTCTACGCCCACTCCTTTCTTTTAGCCGTAATGAATTAGAAGATTACGTTCAGCAAGAAAATTTGTCTTGGGTCGAAGACGAAAGCAATCAAGATAATCATTACGATCGCAATTTCTTACGTAACCAAATTTTGCCTGAAATACGCCAACGCTGGGGACATTTTGATCATGCAGTTCAGCGTGCCGCACAACATTGTTTTGAGCAACAACAACTGATTAATGAATTATTACAGACCTGCTTTGAGCAGCACATTCTTGAGGATCAAAAACAGTTTTCGCTCGTAAACTTTCTAGACTATTCATCGCAAAAACAAACCGCACTTTTGCGAATGTGGCTGGCTAAAAATCAGATTGCCATGCCAACACAGGTTCAATTAATGCATATTATTGATGATGTAATTAAGGCCAAAGCGGATGCATCCCCACAACTTCAACTTGGGGAGCATATTATTCGCCGTTATCAACAATGTCTTTATTTAACGGGGAAATTCGCTGATTTGTCGCAAACTTGTCTTGATATGCCGTTAAATCAACAGATTACCTTGCCTGATAATCTTGGAACAATCTGTGCAACCCACAATGCAATAGGCATTTTAGTCAATTGGAACGAAAAACAGGTTCAACTTGCTGATACACAAGAGCCTATTCAAATACGATTTGCTTATGCTGGCAAAGTAAAACGACAGCATAATCGCCCAGCCGAAACCATGAAAAAAATTTGGCAAGAGCTCGGTGTTCCGCCTTGGCAACGAAATCGCATTCCACTCATTTTTTATGGTGAGACTTTACAAAGTGCGGTGGGGTTTTTCCGTGTTTTTCAGAACTTAGAGAAATAAAAAATGGGTGATGAGTCACCCATTTTTATGATTAAGAAAAGCGTTTAAAATGCCTGCCGTAAATTCTTTCCGTAAATAAAACCCCAGCGGCAAGGTATCAATCACTTCCCCATTTTTACCAATGCCTTTTGTGATAGCTTTGCTGTTTGCACCTTTTGGACGCAGTTGCATGACTTCACCAATACGCGCCGTAATCTGATCTAACTTCCCGAGCACAATATAATCCATCAACTCTTCCCAATCTTGGCGTAATTGATGTTCTTGTTCAGTCGAAGGTTGCCATAAGATAGGTTGGCCAATATGTCGCTCACGCAACGGAATATCACGACTACCTTCAATAGGAATCCACAAGACTTTCGATAATTTATGACGAACGTGTGAATTTTTCCAATTTACCCCTGAGTTTTGAACCAATGGGGCAAGACTCACAAACGTGGTTTCCAACGGAAAACCTTCGGTATTAATGGGTAACGTTTTTAATTCAATGCCTAAATGGGAAAAGTCCTGCTCTGCTTTACTGCCGGCAGTCGCTCCTAATGCGGTTTCAAGCAACATTCCAACCCAACCTTTATCGCGTTTTAAATCAGGCGGAACGGGAATATTTAATTCATCTGCAAGTTCACCAAAGGTTAACCCCGCAATAGATTGCGCTTTTTCTAATAAGGCTTGTTCGGTTTGTGGGATCATTCGTGGTATTTCTTCAATAATTTCGGTTTAACGTATTCTATGCCTTTGTCGATGTAAGGAATATTTTCTAGTTTCAATAAAAAGCGTTTTGCCGGCAATCCACCACCAAAACCGGTAATTTCACATTTTTTCCCTAATACACGATGACATGGAATAATAATGCTAATGGGGTTACTCCCTACCGCACCGCCAACAGCTCGCACAGCCTTAGGGTTATTAATGCTTTCTGCTAAACCACCATAACTGGCTGTTTTACCATAAGGAATTTGACGCAATGCTGCCCAAATTGCTTGTTGAAATGCAGTACCTTTAGGCGCTAATGGAATATCAGAGAAACTTTCTAGCTCGCCATTAAAATAACGCATTAAAGCGCTGCGCACTTTTTCAAAAAGCGGTAAATCTTCTCGTAAAATCCAATTTGGATTTGGCGTGGTTTGTTCTAACTCACAATCTAAATTTGTAAGATGTTCACCATCAGAAAGCATTAATAATCGACCAATTGGTGAATCCATATAAGCATAAAAAAGTGCGGTCATTTTTCTCTCGTTTTTATGGATTGATATAAGAAAAAAGCACACCGAACATACATTCGGTGTGCTGCGTATTATGCTAAATTTTTAACAAATTAGAAACTGTAGTTTAGGTTTAAACCGTAAAGGTTAGCACTTGCTTTAGACGTATAGTTTGCTGTAACAGTCGCTAAGTTGCCAATTGATTGTTTCTCGGTAAAGTTAAGTTTTTTACCACGTAAGTGAGCAAAGCCTGCATCAATAGAAAGATTCGGGGTAAATTTATAAGTTGCCCCTACGCTATACCACATACGATCAGTATCTGGAATAGACGCACTTGCGTGTTCAGTTGGCGCTGCTGCTTCATCATAAGCAATACCTGCACGAACTGTTAATTTATCATTCAAGTCATAGGTTGCACCTAATGCATAACGAGAATTGCTACGGTATTTTTCATCTTTATGGAAAGCCACTTCACCGTCATTAAAGGTTGCGTGTAACTCTTTGAAACGGCTCCAGTGTGTAAATTTGTAGCTGTAGTGTAATGCCAAACTGTCTGTTACTTGGTGGAAACCAGATAATTCTAAATAATCTGGTAAATGTAGTGTTAATCCACCTTTTGCAGGGCCTTGGCCACGAAGTGTACGGCTCGCACTCACCGCATTAGAATCTTCAAAATCAATATCGACTTTTGAGTGATAGGCTAAACCAACTCGGTTGCGCTCATTAAATTCATAGGCTAAACCTGCGTTCCAACCAAATCCCCAAGCAGAACCTTGTAAATGTGTTAGTGTTGTATCTTTATTCACACCTTGTAATCTAGCCAAAGAAGCAGCTGCACTTGCTGGGATTTGCCCTGCTTTCACGAGCGAAGGAACTAATGGTGCAACATTTTTTACTGCATCACTTAAAATACCCGCGTGACGTTCAACTTCTGCTTTTGCATAAACCGCATTTAAACCCACACCAGCAGTTAAACCTTGAGAAACACGATATGAACCACTTAAATTTAGGTTAATCGCACTTAAATCCGTTTTACCGCCGAATACCCCCGCGTTGTAATCTGATTCATATTCACTTTTTAATCCAAAATTCACATTCATACCACCACCAATGGCAAATTTGTCATTAATTGGTGCCACAAAATACATATTAGGAATCAATGAACCTGGAACAACACTGTTATGATCTGCAGAACCTACCGCAACAGTACGACCTAGCGCATTAACTGTAACAGGGCCACTCATATGAATTTTAGAATCTACATAAACGCCACCCACAGAGAATTGATTGGTTTTGAATAAACTCATTAATGCAGGGTTAGTTGCAACCACTGAAGCATTATTAGCAATTGCTGCTTCACCCGCATAAGCACGACCAAGACCTGATGTAGAAACTTCTGCTAATTGGAATGCGGCTGCATTTACACCGCTTGCTACTAATAATGTGGTCATTGCTAATAGCGTTTTATTAAATTTTGTCATTTGGAACCTTTTGTTATTAATAATAATGAAAAAAACCGCGAGATTCTAAAACTCCAATAAATGGAGTGCAAATTATTTTAGATTAATTTTTAAGTGTTCCGACCAGTGATAAATAAATGATATTTAAATTAAAAAAATGCAGCTACTTTGGCAGAGCGTTTCAAAAATGCTAGAATATAACCAATCTTAATTTTAAATAAGGAAATCCTATGACAGTAACATGCAAAGCAGAAGAATCTCTCACTTGTAGTTGTGTTGATGTGGGAACGATTATTGACGGTTCAGATTGTTCTGTTGATATTCATCAAACCTATGCGAATAAAGCTGAAGCTGAAGCAGCGCTTAATCGTTTCATTGAGAAAGCCCGCAAAACAGAAAGCGATCCTTGCGAGATTAAAAGTGAAATCACTGAAACTGAAAATGGCGCAAATTTAACAGCTCGTTTCACATTTAGTTGCCAAGCTGAAGCCATGATTTTTGAATTAGCGAATCGCTAAAAACACATTAAAAAATAACCGCACTTTATCCTTTAAAATAAAGTGCGGTTATTTTTTTAGTTAAAACCCAATTAAATCACTATCGCAAACGTTTGCTTAATCTGATACAATCACGCCGTTTTATCATTTAACCTAAAAATATAGGATAACATTGTGAGCAAACCATCATTAAGTTATAAAGATGCAGGCGTGGATATTAATGCCGGTAATGAATTAGTTGAACGTATTAAACCACACGTAAAACGAACCACCCGTCCTGAAGTCATCGGGGGATTAGGTGGGTTTGGTGCTTTGTGTGCCATTCCAGGCAAATATAAAGAACCTATCCTCGTATCAGGTACAGACGGTGTAGGAACCAAATTACGTTTAGCCATTGACTTAAAAAAACACGATACCATCGGTATTGATTTGGTTGCAATGTGTGTTAACGATTTAGTCGTACAAGGTGCAGAGCCATTATTCTTCTTAGACTACTACGCGACAGGAAAACTTAATGTGGATGTTGCTTCAGATGTGGTCAAAGGCATCGCTGAAGGATGTGTACAATCTGGTTGTGCACTAGTTGGTGGCGAAACCGCAGAGATGCCGGGCATGTATCACGCTGGTGATTATGACCTTGCGGGTTTCTGTGTGGGTGTTGTTGAAAAATCAGAAATCATTGATGGTAGCCAGGTTAAAGTAGGAGACGCTTTAATTGCACTAGGTTCAAGTGGCCCGCATTCAAATGGTTATTCTCTAATTCGTAAAGTGATTGATGTTGCAGGTGTAAACCCCGCCACTGAGCAATTAAATGGTCATCCATTAAGTGAACAAGTGCTTGCGCCGACAAAAATCTATGTGAAATCTGTTCTCGCCTTAATCAAACAAACCGAAGTCCATGCTATTGCGCACTTAACAGGTGGCGGTTTCTGGGAAAATATTCCGCGTGTATTACCTAAAAAAACCAAAGCTGTCATCGATGAAAGTAGCTGGGAATGGCAACCTGTGTTCAAATGGTTACAAGAAAAAGGCAACATTGAAACCTATGAAATGTACCGCACATTCAACTGTGGCGTTGGCATGGTGATTGCATTACCGCAATCGCAAGTGGAAACCGCTTTAGCGATTTTAAAACAATCGGGTGAAAATGCCTGGTTAATCGGTCATATTGAAAGTGCGACAGATAACGAACCACAAGTTATCATTAAATAATTTCTCTTTTCCATTTCAGGGCGAAAATTTCAAAATGAAAGGTTCGCCCTTCTTTTATGTAGAATAATATGAAAAAAATTGCCGTCCTGATTTCAGGGCAAGGATCAACTCTTCAAGCAATAATTGAGGCTTGTCAAACTGGATTTATTCCAGGAAAGATTGTGACTGTCATCAGTAATAAAATCGATTCATTTGGCTTAGAACGCGCTAAAAGTGCGGGCATTCCTAGCCGAGTTTTTTTACGTCAAGATTTTACATCCAATCTCGATATGGATAAAGCTATCGGTGATTATTTAGAAGATCTCAATGTTGATCTCATTGTGTTAGCCGGTTATATGAAAATCTTAACTAAACCATTTACACAACGTTTTGCTGGGAAAATTTTAAATATTCATCCTTCCCTTCTACCAAAATATCCTGGATTAAATACTTATCAAAGAGCGCTTGAAAATAGCGACAGCGAACATGGAACAACCGTGCACTTTGTCAATGAAGAGGTCGATAGTGGTGCCATTGTATTACAAGCTAAAGTGCCTATTTTTCCTGGCGATACCGTCGGGGAGATTGAACTTCGTACACGTGAACAGGAATATCACATTTATCCTCTAGTGATTAAATGGTTTGTCGAAGATCGATTAAAACTCATTGAAAATCAAGCTTATTTAGACGGCAAGCAGTTGCCACCGAATGGTTACGCTAATGAGTAAAGCAATATGCGATCTTGAAAAGAGTGACTCAAATCACCATTAAACAACCTGATTTTATGAAAAAAACAATAAACCCTGTATAATCGGGGTTTTATTATTGTGGGATATAATATGCCAATTAACTTTACTCAGATTTTTCAAGATAGCCTCAATTTTATGCGTAATCAGCGAAAAACCGTGCTGATTTTCGTTGGGATTTTTGTCGTTTCACAATTAATTAATGCATTAGTCAGTGTCCCAATGCCGAGTTTGGGTGATAATCCTAATCCATCACAACAAGACATTATTGATGCATTAAGCAAAGTGGAGCCAACTGCACTGATTGGATCTTTTTTATTCCAACAATTGTTGATGTCTTTTATTGCAACCTTCGGTATTGCAACTATTCATCATATTAATCAGCAAAATGAAAATCCGATTAATCAAGGTCTCATGCTGACATTGCGCCGTTTTTTAGGTGTGGTCGTTTTAGATGTTTTTATGAGTTTGCCACTTTTATTTGGCCTTGCTGATGTTATGAGCTCATTTTTAAGCAAAAATGCCCTCTCCCCTCTAGCCTTTGTTTCAATGGTATTTGGTTTATTTTTCTTTGTTCGCCTATGCTTATCGCCTGTGCACTATATTGCCTCCAATCAATCTATCGGGCAAAGTGCTTTACAAGTTTGGCGTGCGGGTGTTAAACGTAATAGCGTATTGATTATTTATGCGTTGATCACTTATTTACTTCTTCCTTTAGTGGTGAATACCATCGGTACAATCTTAGGTTCATCATTTTTAAGTGCTATCATTGGCATCTTGGCTGCATTATTTCAAATGTTTATTTTGGTATTTACTTACCGTTTTTACAGCTTATTTATGAAGGTATAATATGAAACAACTTCTTGAATTTATTCCTCTTGTTCTCTTTTTCATCACCTACAAAATGTTTGGTGTGCGTGATGCTGCCATCGTATTAGTGATTGCAACCATTGTTCAAATGATAGTGCTAAAACTGAAATATGGTGTAATTGAGAAACAACAAAAAATCATGGCAATTGCCGTCGTCTTTTTTGGTTTACTCACCGCCTATTTCAATGAAATCAAATACTTACAATGGAAAGTCACCATTATTAATGCCCTCTTCGCCATTGTTTTATTGGTTGCACAATTCCAATTCAATACGCCACTGGTGAAAAAGTTATTAGGCAAAGAAATCCAATTACCGGATAATGTGTGGAACAAATTGAATTTAGGCTGGGCAGGATTTTTCATTCTGTGTATGCTTGTAAATATTTATATCAGTCAAAATATGTCTGAAGATGCTTGGGTTGATTTTAAATCTTTCGGTTTACTTGGTATGACCTTTGTTGCAACAATCATCAGCGGTGCTTATATTTACCGTTACTTACCTAAAGATGATCAAAAAAATGATGGGGATAAATAATGGTTACAAATCTTACTGATAAAAACGGTCGTCAATCTAAAGGCGTATTATTACTACGCACCTTAGCAATGCCTTCAGATACCAATGCAAATGGCGATATTTTTGGTGGCTGGATTATGTCACAAATGGATATGGGCGGCGCAATTTTAGCGAAAGAAATTGCCCACGGCCGTGTCGTCACCGTTGCAGTTGAAAGTATGAACTTCATTAAGCCTATCTCTGTAGGGGATGTAGTTTGCTGCTACGGACAATGTCTTAAAGTGGGACGTTCTTCCATTAAAATTAAAGTGGAAGTATGGGTGAAAAAAGTCTCTAGCGAACCCATTGGTGAACGCTATTGTGTCACCGATGCCGTCTTTACCTTTGTTGCAGTGGATGCCGACGGAAAATCTCGCAGCATTCCACGTGAAGGTAACCATGAATTAGAGCAAGCCTTAAAAACAATTGAAGAATTACACCTAAGTTGCTAACAGGAGAAACTATGTACTATGTAATTTTTGCCCAAGATATTCCAGGCTCTTTAGAAAAACGCCTTTCAGTACGTGAGCAACATCTTGCTCGTTTAAAACAATTACAAGTAGAAGGACGCTTATTAACAGCAGGTCCAAATCCAGCCATTGATGATGAAAATCCAGGTGAAGCCGGCTTTACAGGTTCTACTGTGATTGCTCAATTCGAAAGCCTATCTGCAGCGAAAGAATGGGCAGCACAAGATCCTTACGTAGAAGCCGGCGTTTACGGTGATGTGATAGTGAAGCCTTTTAAAAAAGTTTTCTAAATAAAACGAACTCTATACTCAAAGACGGATCTAAATATCCGTCTTCATTTCTTTATATGGAATCTCCTATGCGAGCACTTAAACACACGACAATTTCATTATTTATTTTAACCGCACTTTCAGGTTCAGCTTTGGCGAATCAACATGCATATAAAAGCAAAAATGAAACTGCGCCACAAATTAACCTTGCAGAAGAACAAGCTAAATGGGCACAACAACAGCATGTTCATGAATTAAAGTTGATTGAACAACGTGCGACTTTTCTGCAATTAGAATCACTCCTAAAAAGTGCGGTCAAAAGTAATCATGTTTCTAATAATGCGAAGTTATTCCTGAGTTTGATTGATTCCTTAAAAGGCTATCCATTGCAAACTGATGCTATGGCGGCTTATTTAGATGCACGTGTAAAAACTGTTAGTCGCGATACGCCTAGTGAAGAAGTGAATGCATTGCGAACAGACATTGAACAATTTCTTCAGCAACATCCCTCTCATTTTCTACGCGGAAAATTAGAACAAAGCATTTTTACATTATTAACCAATGCTGAAGATACTCAAGCACTCGCCAAACTCACACCAAATAATTTGGAAACACAAATTGCCGTGCTTACAGCAAAGTATCAAGTAGAAACGACGAATAGCACCCAGGCGACAGAAAACTCTTCAAACGATAAGAATAAATCGGCTATTTTGTCTGAGTATGAAAAACTTTGGCTCAACAATGCAGAGCTTCCTAATGATGCTCAACTCTGGACAACTTGGTATTCACAGGGTGGCCGTACTCCAGAAAAAATCTATCAAAAAGCCGAAATGCTTTTTGGCAAAAGTGATGTGAAGGGACTCGAAATACTTGCTAAAGAGTTAGAAAAAATTGAGAACGCTAAAGAAGATGAGCAAGTAGCCGCTCATTTAGCACTTTATCAGGACCTCTTAAAAAATCCTGCAAATTTGAAAATACAAGCTGAGAAATTACCATTAATTGATGCTAATACGAATAAAATTACCAATAAATTTGCCGTAGTACTAAGTTTTGCTCGTTATTTGCGGACGATTCCAGAAAATATGAATGAACCAACCTTCACCCCTTACGAGCAATGGGCTAAGACCTGGCAATTAAACGAAACTGAATTACGTGATTGGAAAATCGCCTTTATTAGCCGTTTCTTTGATAATGAAAGTCCTAATTTTGTGCAATGGCGCGATCAGGAAATTCTCAAACTCAATGTAGATAACCTCATTGAACGTCGTTTACGTACGGCTATTTGGCAACAAACAGATTTACTCACCTGGTTAAATGCGCTTTCTAATGAAAGCAAACAAAAACAAGAATGGCGTTATTGGATGGGGAAAGCACTCGAAAAAGGGAATAGCCCAAAAGCCAAAGAAATATTCTCTGAATTAAGCAATGAACGCGGATTCTACCCAATGTTGGCGAAAGCAAAATTATATCCTGAAAATCGTGGCGCAGGATATGATTTCGGTCAAACAGAATTATCTGTCGCGCGGAGTATTTCCGATCCCTACTGGGCACATGAATATAAAAAATTTCAACCAGAGCTCGCAGAAATTGCCGAATTACGTCAATTAGATCGATTAGGCGCAGCCAAACAACGTTGGCGTTTTCTGTTAGAAAAATTATCGCAAGAAGAACAACTACAGATTGCTTTAAGCCAATATGCGAATGAACAAAATTGGTTTGAATTAGGTGTGGATGGGTCGATTATTGCGAAAGCATGGGATTATGTCGGATTACGTTTACCAAATGCTTATAGTCAATATTTTGATATTGCTCTCAGTAATGTGAATCTCAGCGAAACGGAACCTCAAGCTATTGTGGATAATCGTGTCACCAAAACTTTTGCGATGGCCATTGCTCGCCAAGAAAGTGCTTGGAATCCAATGGCGCAATCTTCCGCAAATGCACGAGGATTAATGCAATTATTACCGAGCACTGCGCAAAAAACGGCAGAAAATCAGCAACTCCCTTATAACGGAGAATCAGATTTATTCAAACCGCTTAATAATATTTTACTCGGTGCGGCTCACTTAAATGAGCTAAATGCTAAATATCCAAATAATCGCATTTTAATCGCCTCTGCCTATAATGCGGGTGCAAACCGTGTAGAAAAATGGCTTGCAAGAGCCAATGGCAAATTAGCCATGGATGAATTTATTGCCTCCATTCCATTCTTTGAAACGCGAGGTTATGTTCAAAACGTATTAACTTACGATTTTTACTATCAAAACCTACAAGACAAAGAAAAATTACAAACCTTTAGCAAAGAGGAATACGATCGGCTATACTAGTCGCACTAGTTTAATAGTATAGGATTGTTGATATGTATATTAGCCGCAATTTAGAACAATGGAATGCTTTCCTCGCAACCTTGCAAACCGCATTTGAGCAAGGCAAAGCACAAGATTTCTTAACACTCCTACTCACGCCAGATGAGCGCGATGCAGTGGGTTTACGTTTGCAAATCGTGGCGCAGTTATTAGATAAAAATCTCTCACAACGAGAGATTCAACAGAATCTTAATACCAGTGCGGCAACCATTACGCGTGGTTCTAATATGCTCAAAACAATGGATCCGGATTTTATAAACTGGGTGAAAAACCAACTCGATGAGCAAGCTGCAAAAAACTAAGCGAATTCTGACCGCACTTTTACATCTTTTTCGCCCCTCTTGGTGGAAAAAAAATTGGCAACGGATTGCGTGGCGTTTTTCTCTCGCAATCCTCGCGTTTTTTATTTGCTTCCGCTTTATCCCTGTTCCCTCCTCTGCCTATATGGTACAGCAAAAAATCGGGCACTTATTGCAGTTAGATTTTAGCTATTCAATCAAATATGATTGGGTGAGTCTTGATGAAATCTCACCGAATATGCAACTCGCAGTCATTGCCGCTGAAGATCAAAAATTCCCCAACCACTGGGGCTTTGATTTTGAGGCAATTCAAAAGGCCTTTAAATTTAATGAAAAATCTCGCCGAACCCGAGGAGCTTCAACGATTTCTCAACAAACAGCAAAAAACCTCGTTCTCTGGCATGGACAAAGTTGGGTTCGTAAAGGGTTAGAAGTTCCCACAACGGCATTAATGGAAATCTTTTGGTCCAAAGAACGGATTTTAGAAGTGTATTTAAACATCGCTGAGTTTGGTAATGGTATCTTTGGTGTAGAAGCTGCCAGCCGCTATTATTTCAAAAAATCAGCAAAGAATTTAACTCAATCTGAAGCAGCATTACTCGCTGCAGTTTTACCGAATCCTATTATCTATAAAGTGAATAAGCCTAGTGCGTTAGTTCGTAAAAAACAAAGTTGGATAATGCGACAAATGAATGGATTAGGCTTAAATTATCTAAAAGAAATGTAGATTTACATAAAGAAAAAACCTTGAAACTCACTTTAAGTTTCAAGGTTTTAAATTTGGTGGAGATAATCGGGATCGAACCGACGACCTCTTGAATGCCATTCAAGCGCTCTCCCAACTGAGCTATATCCCCAAATAACGCAAGCTATGATAAATTTCGGCTGATAAACTGTCAATATTGAAATAATCAAATCCCGCTTATCAGCCTAAATATTAAGCGTTTTGAGATTTAATAAAATCAATGGCACGTTGGATACGCGCTAACACGCGTTCACGACCGATACCCATTAATGTCACATCCATAGAAGGTGATTGGCCTGAGCCTGTCACTGCCACGCGTAATGGCATCCCGACTTTACCCATACCCACTTCTAATTCAGCAGCGGTTTGTTCAATCGCTTCATGAGTAGAATGTAAATCCCAGCTAGAAAGTGCGGTCAATTTTTCTTTTACTTTTTCAAGTGGTTCAATCGCCGCCGCTTTAAAGTGTTTTTTCACCGCAGCTTCATCAAAACTTTCAAACTCTTCGAAGAAATAACGGCTTGCTGATGCCATTTCTTTTAAGGTTTTGCAACGTTCTGCAAGCATTGTCACAATTTCAGTTAATGCTGGACCATTTGAAGTATCAATACCTTGATCTTTATAATGCCATGCAAGGTGTTTTGCTACATATTCAGGTGGTAATTCACGAATGTAATGATGATTTAACCACAATAATTTTTCCGTGTTAAATGCACTTGCTGATTTACTCACATGATCTAATTCGAAGTATTTAATCATTTCTTCACGCGTAAAGATCTCTTGGTCACCATGCCCCCAACCTAAACGAACAAGATAGTTGATTAAGGCTTCTGGTAAATAACCGTCATCACGATATTGCATTACACTTACCGCACCATGACGTTTTGAGAGTTTTTGGCCATCATCACCGTTAATCATAGAAACGTGCGCATATACTGGAATTGGTGCGCCTAAGGCTTTTAAAATATTAATTTGACGCGGGGTGTTGTTAATGTGGTCTTCACCACGCACAACGTGAGTAATGCCCATATCCCAGTCATCTACCACCACACAGAAGTTGTATGTTGGTGAACCGTCGGTACGACGAATAATTAAATCATCTAATTCGCTGTTGCTGATTTCAATACGACCACGCACCGCATCATCAAACACGACTGAACCTTCTGTTGGGTTTTTAAAACGTACAACATGTGGCTCATCGGCTGCATGATTGTGGTCATGTAAACAATGACGGTCATAACGTGGTTTTTCTTTGTTTTGCTCTTGTGTATGGCGTAATTCTTCTAAGCGTTCTTTAGAGCAATAACAACGATAAGCTAAGCCTTGCTCAATCATTTCATCAATCACTTGATTGTAACGATCAAAGCGTTTGGTTTGATAATAAGGACCATGTTCCCAAGCAAGGTTTAACCACTCCATTCCTTCAATGATTGCCGCAGTTGCTTCCGGTGTAGAACGTTCTAAATCGGTATCTTCAATACGTAGTACAAACTCACCGTTGTTATGTTTTGCAAATAACCAAGAATAAAGAGCTGTACGTGCGCCACCTACGTGTAAATAACCTGTTGGACTTGGGGCAAAACGCGTACGTACTTTTACATTCGGATCTAATTCAAAAGGAGGATCAATTTTCATTTTCTTAATAACCTATTCATTTACAAAAATTACTTTTATTTTACTACGACTTGCATGAGTTCTAAATAAAAAATCTGATTTTATGCCTATTTTTGCAACAACTAGACGCTTTTTCATAAAAATATATTGACTGAAATCTCATTATACTTATAATGCCAATCCACAACATTAAGGGCGATTAGCTCAGTTGGGAGAGCACCTCCCTTACAAGGAGGGGGTCACTGGTTCGAGACCGGTATCGCCCACCACTTTTTCCAAAGTTGGCTTTAATGTTGTAAAAGTTTGACCAAGCGGGCGATTAGCTCAGTTGGGAGAGCACCTCCCTTACAAGGAGGGGGTCACTGGTTCGAGACCGGTATCGCCCACCACTTTTCTAAAGTGTTCTTTCCGCTCAAACTTTCCCATTATTTAAACGCTTTTCTTATGTGGGCGATTAGCTCAGTTGGGAGAGCACCTCCCTTACAAGGAGGGGGTCACTGGTTCGAGACCGGTATCGCCCACCACTTTTTCCAAAGTTGGCTTTAATGTTGTAAAAGTTTGACCAAGCGGGCGATTAGCTCAGTTGGGAGAGCACCTCCCTTACAAGGAGGGGGTCACTGGTTCGAGACCGGTATCGCCCACCACTTTTCTTAAAGTCCTTTTTTAAATCACTCAAATTAACATTATTTCTGTTTTATCTTATAAATAAAAACGGCCACAAAACGTTTCATTTTATGACCGCACTTTCATTAAATTTTTAGATTAAACCGGCTCTAAACCTAACACTTTACGTCCATTGATACTGGCAATATCAACCATTGCATCAAGATGAGGGAAACGACAGCCCGCAGCAAGTAAACTTAGTTCTTGCCATAAATCCCCTTCACAAAGGGGCACCATGTAATCACAGATATTATCCGTACCTAACGCGACTGTAATCCCTTCCGGAATCATTTCATCTGCCGGAGTCAATGCATTGTGGAAAGGCATCAAATCTTCTTTGCGGTTACTATCAATCCATGCCATTGGGCAAGCAATCATCATCATTTTTGCCTGACGCATTTTTTCATAAAGTTTATAACGATATTCTCTGCTATGTGCACCGATAGAAATACCATGGATCGCTACGACTCGACCTTCCATTCCATGTTCAATAGTTTTATCGCAAAGTTGTTCTGTTTCTTTTTCTTTCGGAGAGTTGAATTGATCCACATGCACATGGCACATAATGCCGCGAGATTTAGCTGCATCAAGTAAAATATCCATTGCTTCAAGGCCGCGACCATAATCCAGCTCATCGCGATAAGGTAAGCCTCCAATCATATCCACCATATCAGAGCCAATATCAAACCATTTGCGTGCTTCTGGCTCAATCACCCCTTTTAAGGTCTGATTCGCAAATTTCAAAATTATGTCATGCTTATAGACTTCGCGAGCTTTGTGCGCAGCAATGATGGCTCTGTCTTCACAAATCGGGTCGATATCCACAAAAGTCCCAAATGCCGTCACCCCTTGGGAAATCATCAGCTCAATCGATTGACAGAAACGGGCGTAATAATCATCAACACTTGATGTACGTTTAACTTCGTCCACTAAATCCCATTTTTGTTGAAGATTACTATTGTGATAAATGCCAATTTTTTCAGGTGTCATTGTAAAAGCACGATCTGCGTGAGCATGAGCATTAACCCAGCCACCTTTTTTAATAATTTCGTCTCGAATAAACGTTTTAAAACTACGAACGTGATTTCTCATAATAACTCCACCAAAAAAGAAAGGAAAAGAGAGACGAGAAGTGTATTAATTGAAAAGCAAACCCAATAAGGATCGGGTCTATTGTGAATTGTTTGCAATGTTATGAAAAATTCGCAGATTTTAATTAATAACATCTTTTCAGTCTTTCAACTGAGTGCAAAGTATAAGATTTTAAGCACAAAAAAGCTATCTATTTATTGACAAAAGAACGCTCTTGTTTGAAGACATCTAAGAACAAGCCGAGTGGTGGGCGGCTTGAAGATTGTTCAGTATAAGTGCGGTCAAATTTCTTATAGTTTCCTTTGCGATCAATATGATACTGTGTGCCATCCGGCTGAATAATGACATTCCAACGGAAATTCGACGCCAACACCCAAGGATCACCATTAAGCTCAAATAAATTGCGACCTTGTGCATAATCCGAAATTGGATTTTTCACTTTAAAGATCGATAACATCAATGCTGGCAATAAATCGGTATGGCTTGTTAATTTTGTCACTTCTTGTACCGGCAAATCTTTCCAGTAAACAATAAACGGCACTTGGATTTCATCACGACCAAAATAGTTTTCTTGTGCTTTTTCATCCAGTTTATTAAACGTTGTACCATGCTCTGCCGTAATAATAACAATCGTATTATCTAAGGAAACTGATGCTAAAGTGTCATCAATTTGTTGATCAATCTCCGCAAGCGATTTGGTGTAATTTTCTTCCGCTTGATCCGCAACATCTAAATCCACATAAGCAAACCAAGGTTTATCCTCTTTTAAGAGAGATAAAACGCTATTTATCGCTTCTTTTGGCGAAGAGGCTTTCACTTTAGGTAATTTCACATTACGGAACAAGGCTTGTTTAAATAAGCTGTCTTTAAATGCCGTAGACGAATAAGCAACAAATTGATATTTCTCGTCTTGTAGCTTTTTAATTAATACCGACGGTGTGTGATTACTCAAAATACTGTCCGTATAATTCGCATTCAGTCCATAGAATAAACCGACTAAGCCGGCATTGTTCGTATTGCCGCTGCTGTAATGATTCGTAAATTGAGTAGAGCTTGTGGCAAACTCAAACAATTTAGGCATTTTCTCGCTAGTCAGCGCATCATAACGTAAGCCTGAAACGGTAATCACGAGAATATTGGGTTTGTTTTCCACTTGCTCAAACTGAAGATCTTTTTTCGGATAATCAATTTTTAATGCATCCAAACGGCCTTCTTGTTCTAAGCGCTGTGAGTATGTCTCCGCATTAATAAACCCTTGTTTTTCTAAAAAGGTTCGCGCGGTCATTGGATAAGAAAGTGGAAAGTTTGAACGCTGCATGGTTATCGGACGATATAAAAATGCATCCGCCCAAGCGTAAATTAAGTGTGTCGCGACAAACGTGGAAGTCAGCACGAATCCCACTTTCTTCAGCCATTTCTGACGTTCTAAGCTACGTAATTTTTCCCAACTCCAACGGGAGAAAAGCATTTGGATTAGCAAAATAATCGGCATTGGTGCAAAGAAAATTTGCCAATCCCGTGAGAGATCGCCCTTTTCAGGGTTCACTAACAAATTCCAAACAATAGAAGAAAGGTGGATATTAAAGCGGTTAAATACTTCTGTATCAAACAGCAGTAATGTGGTGCAAATTGTCGCAATAATCACCGTTAGGCCACGGAAAGTGCGATGATTTTTGATGATAAAACTCAGTGGAAAAATAACCAGCAAATACAGGGCAAAAACACAAAAGCTGAAATGGCCTAATAAGCTGATGAAGAAATAAATTTTGCCGAGTAATGTGTCGGGCCAGTCAATGAGAAAGGCATAACGACTGCCAATAAGAATTGCGATGATAATGTTAAAAAAAGCAAACCAATGTCCCCACGAAATTTTTCGTGAGGTTTCTTCACGGTATTCACGCCCGTTGAATTTGCTCTTTTTAAACCAAAACATTTTATTTTATTTTTACCGAATTCATTAGAGAGTTGGCAAAGGCTTGAGCTAGAGCTTCACGCTGTGCGGCTGGCACGCTAGTGGTCAATAAATTACTGGCCATATTGCCTAAAGCGATAAGAGAAAGATCAACGGGTGCTTTGTGAGTTTCAAGTACGCTAATCATGTCGTTAATGATGGCATTAACTTGCCCATCGGAATACTTTGAATGTTGAGCCATTTGGAATGTTTAAGCCTGTTCTAAATACAAAAAAACTTCTCATATCATACCCGATAATTTGTCCAATCTGAATAATTTCTTTTTTCTTGCTTAAAAAGTGCGGTTATAATTTAAGGTAAATTTTACTAAGGAAAAAATTATGAGCATTACGGTTAATCAAATCGTGCTACATCAATTAGTTAAGCACGCTGAAAATGAAACCACTATGATGGAAAGCGTGTTGCGTGATGAACTTCTCACTATTACGCCAGAAGTCGAACAAATGATGTTGCAACTACATCAAGGATATCAAAATAAAGGTAAAGCATTTGGTGTCTTCCAAGAAAATTCCATTTTCGCACAAGATCTGAATCGTTTATTAGAAAATGAAATCAATTTTTTAAATTTCAGCCAACAATCCACAAAATTATTAGCGCAAGAATTGGGCAAATATAATTTTGCTGATAGTGGCACACTAATCCTATGTCAATACAACTTTTTAGCAACTGACTACCTATTCATCGCACTATTAGATAGTCGTATCAGCATGTTAGTTGACGAAAATCTTGAAATTCGCCGTACGGAATACTTAGATATCACACAATTTGATATTGCTGCACGTATAAACCTAACGGATTTGCAAGTAAACGCAAACTCAAACCGCTACCTTACTTTTATTAAAGGTCGTGTTGGCCGTAAAATCAGTGACTTCTTTATGGATTTCTTGGGGGCGGAAGAAGGTTTAAATCCACAAGTTCAAAACCAATGCTTATTACAAGCAGTAAGTGACTACTGTGAACAGGGTGAATTGAATAAAGAACAAACTCAAGCAGTGAAAAAACAGGTATTTGAATACTGTAAAGGTCAATTAGCAAGCGGTGATGAAATTGCCTTAACTGAACTTTCAGCGAATTTACCTACTCTAAACGAGCGCCCTTTTGTTACCTTTACAGAAGAGCAAGATTACGGCTTGGAAGAAACAATTCCGCCAGTACGCTCAGCCTTAAAAACATTAACGAAATTTTCAGGTTCAGGTAAGGGGGTAACATTAAGTTTTGATGCGGATTTATTGAATAACCGTATTGAATGGGATCCACTCACAGATACTTTAACAATCAAAGGGATACCACCAAATCTGAAAGATCAACTTCAAAAAGCATTAAAGTGCGATAATTAATTTGGCAAGATCATAAAGTTTCGGTATCATTCGACATAACTTTGCAGTAAAAGGTAAAAAATATGCAATTAAGAACATTTTTAGGTGTAGTTGTTTTAGCATTAAGTTTAACTTCTTGCTCAACGGTACAAAAAGTCGTTTATCGTATTGATGTTCCACAAGGTAACTATTTAGAAGCATCGACGGTAGCACAAGTAAAACCGGGCATGACAGCGCAACAAGTACAATATTTACTTGGCACACCGGTTTTAATTGATCCTTATAGTAACTTAACTTGGTATTACGTATTCTTACAACAACACTCTTACCAAAAACCTGAACAACACACATTTACGGTAAAATTTGATCAAAACGGTTTAGTAAGCAGTGCTGAATTAGATAAACCATTACCTGAAGTAGCAAAACAAGACGAAAATAATACGATCATCAGCACTCCTGAAAATACAGGTAAGAAAAGCTGGTGGAAATTCTGGTAATAATTAAAAAACAAAACCTGCTTGCAACATCAAGCAGGTTCGTTGTATTACAAGGTAATAAAAATGTCAAAAATTCTATTAGTCGATGATGATATTGAGCTAACTGATTTGCTTGCAGAAGTATTAAGACTGACAGGTTTTGAAGTCGAGGTCGCCAATAACGGCCAAGAAGCATTAGATAAACTAAATGCAAGCCACCAGTTAGTTTTATTGGATGTAATGATGCCTGTTTTAAACGGCATTGAAACGCTCAAGAAAATTCGCCAAATATCGAATATTCCAGTAATGATGCTCACCGCTCGGGGAGAAGAAATTGATCGAGTATTAGGACTTGAACTAGGTGCTGACGATTATCTTCCTAAACCATTTAACGATCGAGAATTAGTTGCTCGTATAAAAGCAATTTTACGTAGAGTAGGCTCTTCTGAACTTGACTCACAATCAGATCAAATATCATCAAAAGAAGACAAGACAATAGAATTTGATGAATTAATACTACATCCTGGAATTCAACAAGCCTCTTACCAGGGTATTGATTTATCTTTGACTGGCTCTGAATTTGCCCTGCTATATAAATTGGCTCTAAACCCTGGACAAATTATTTCTAGAGAAGAACTCAGTGTAAATGTTCTAGGAAAAAATTTATCTCCTTTTGATCGCTCAATTGATATGCATATGTCAAACTTACGCAAAAAACTTCCAGAAAGAGACAATGGCTTACCATGGCTGAAAACGCTACGTGGCCGTGGTTACTTATTGGTTTGTGAATAATGCTTATTAAGAAATTCAGCTTAAATCAGCTCACTATTCGCACATTTACTGTCTTTTGGTTGGCATTCTTTGCCATGACCGCGCTTTTAGTCGCACTCCCTTATTTTGATAGCCGCTTATACTCAGATTTAAATCAAAATGAAATTTCGAGCTATCAAAAGAAACTCGTTGAATCAATTCGTAACAATAGAATCAATGGTATCCTCGCAGGCGTTCCTGTGCTTCCAACTGATAAATTCGACTCAGCTCGCCCAGTCATCATGACGCCTGAAAAAGAAATCTTCGGCGCTTTAGGTGAAGAAAGAATACATATTGCTCAGTTCGCCCAAGAATCAAGTAACTTTGCCCAGCCACAACGCAAAACGTTTAAAGATATTCAAATTGCAGGACCTTTTAAAGTCTATATTGGTGATTCCAACCAAGCATCCGAATTATTCTTTGTGTCTCGAGCAAATGACCAACAAGAAATCTTACGTTATATGCTTGATCACCCTTGGATCTTGCTGCTCTTAACATTAATTATCACGACTCCTTTGCTTTGGTGGTTCACTCATACCATCGTCAAACCGATTACCAATTTGCAAAAAGCCGCTAATAGCGTGGCTTTGGGGCACTTCAAAGTTGATAATGAGTTAGCGAATCATGGCCCATCAGAATTGCGAGAAGTCGGTCAAAGTTTTAACAAAATGTCGATTGCGATTGATAATCTAATTTCAAACCAACACAATCTACTTTCATCCATCTCACATGAATTAAAAACACCATTAACGCGTTTACAGCTTTCCACTGCGCTAGTTCGTCATCAAACAGGTGATATTGAACCCGTCAAACGTATTGAAAAAGAAATCCAACGAATGGATAAAATGATCAGCGAATTGTTGCTCATTTCTCGCCAACAGATGCATTCTCAAATGGAGCACAATTTATTTTCTATTGATCAACTCTGGGACGATGTTATAAAGGATGCCTTATTTGAAGCAGAACAACGCAAAGTAACTTGTGATGTCAATATCTCTATTTTACATCCTGAAAAACACATGATTTATGGCAACCTAAGCTTACTCACCAGTGCAATTGAAAACATTGTTCGTAATGCATTGAAATACACTAAAGACCGTATTTTCCTAACTATTAACTTACAAAAAAATGAACAGGATGAGAACTGCCTACAAATTCGAGTGGATGATAATGGCTTAGGCTTACCACCTAAAGAGTTTGATAAAATCTTTAAGCCATTTTATCGTGTAGATGAAACCCGAACACGGGCCACTGGTGGAACAGGGTTGGGATTAACCATTGTTTATAACGTAGTTAATGAGCACCATGGAAAAGTATGGGCAGAATCCAGTAATTTAGGTGGACTTGCCGTCACTATTCAACTTCCATTATGGAAACAAAGTTAGTTCAAACAAAAGGCGATATTTTCATATCGCCTTTTTCTTATTTAATTTTCACCCGTTTTAATCGCAGTGCATTTGACAGTACAGAAAGCGAACTCATCGCCATGGCTGCACCGGCCAGGACAGGACTTAAGTAGCCCAATGCGGCAAGTGGAATACCTAACACATTGTAAATTAAAGCAAAGAATAAGTTTTGCTTAATATTTTTTAATGTTGCACGAGAAATCATTAATCCATCGACTAACTGATCCACCGAATGCTGCATGAGTGTCGCCGATGCAGTTTGTTCTGCAACATCAGAACCCGATTTCATCGCAAAGCTTACGTTAGCCATTGCTAATGCGGGTGCATCATTCACACCATCACCAACCATTGCCACCACTTTGCCTTGCTGACGTAATCTCTCAATATAAGTCGCTTTGTCACGTGGACTGCAATTACCCTGTGCGGTTTTCACACCTACTTGCTGGGCAACATAATCAACGACAGATTGCTGATCGCCACTCATTATCACCACATCAATATTATGTTGGTGTAAGCGTTGAATCGCTTGCAAACTATCCTCTTTTAGACTGTCTGCTAGCGCAAATGCACCGATTGGACTGTTATCTACAGATACCGCAACAATACTCGCAATTTGCCAAATTTCTTGCATATTATCTGGTAAGGTTAAGTCACAATAAGTCGGCTTACCCACTTTAACCAAACCAACTCCTTCAATGTAAGCTGAGATGCCCATACCCACTTCTGAATGAACTGAAAGTGCGATCGGAATTTCAAGTGATTTTTCCTGTGCAGCCAGGACTATCGCTTTAGCTAAAGGATGATTGGCATTTTGCTCAACGGAAGCCGCAATACGATATAAATCTTCCTCAGAATAGACCGCACTTTGTGGTTGCCAAACAGCGGCGATTTTGAGCTCTCCTTGAGTTAACGTTCCTGTTTTGTCTAATACCACCGTATCCACATGCGCCGCCTCTTCCATAGATGCTGCATCTTTAAACCAAATCCCTGAATTGACTGCTTTTCCCATACCGACCATTATGGCAGCTGGCGTAGCAAGCCCTAACGCACAAGGACAAGCGATAACTAACACAGCAACCGAATGAATTAGGGCTGTAACCCAATCTCCTTTTATCCACCAAGTTAATCCAAATGTTATCGCGGAAATCAACAACACGGCAGGTACAAATACAGAAGCGACTTTATCGGCAAAACGAGCAATCGGTGCTTTTGTACCTTGCGCCTCAGAGAGCGCTTTCATCATATCGCCCAATAGGGTTTGCTGACCGAGTTGATTGGCTCGATAAATAAGGCTACCTTGTGTCACCATTGCCCCCGCAAGCACAGGACTTTGAGACATTTTTTCTAATGGTTGAGATTCACCGGTTAAATGACTCTCATCGCACCAACCACTCCCTTGTTCAACTACGCCATCAGCTGCAATACGTTCACCTTGATTAGCTCGTAAAATATCGCCTATTTTTACTTGATCGAGAGGAATCGTTTCCCAACGATTTTCACGTTGAACACTGACTTGTTTTGGGGTGAGTTGTAATAATAGCCCTAAACTGTTTAAGCTTTGTTTCTTCGTTCTCTCCTCAAGAAATTTCCCTAGGCTGACAAAACCAATTACCATCACCGATACTTCAAAATAGACATGAGATGCGCCATCATGCCCCATTGACTGATGATAAAACAGCATAAAGACCGAATAGAGATAAATCACCAACGTACCAGTACTTACCAGTACATCCATATTGGCCAAACCACCTCGAATACTACCAATCGCACCTTTATAAAAAGGAATGGCTAACCAAAGTTGCACAATGCTCGCAAGAACAAATTGCCACATTGGTGGAATCATCCAAGAATGATGATTAAACATCATCCCGATCATTCCGATTAAAAAAGGAATGTTAATGAACAAAAGCAACCATAAACGCGGACTAATCTTCGTTTCATTAGATGTGCTAGGTAGCACATTTTGCTTTAGAATGCCATTAAATCCAGCTTTTTGAATAATTGTTAAAATATCTTGTTCTGAAGCCTGAGATGAATCAAATACTACGTGCGCTTCCTCTGCCGCAAAATTCACGCCCGCTTCAGAGACAAAATCTTTTCGATTCAACACCTTTTCAATCCGGTTAGCACAGGACTGACAGGTCATCCCCTCGATTTGAATGGCTATTTTTTTATTCTGTTGCATCGAAACCTGCGTCTTCAATTGTTTCAATTAATTGTGTAACACTAACCGCACTTTCATCAAAGGTAATCTCTGCTTTACCATCATCAAGTGTTACAACCGCTTTTTCTACACCATTGAGCTCTTCCAACACTCTCGTGACGCTTTTCACACAACCACCGCAAGTCATTCCTGTTACATGTAATGTAATTGATTTCATATTTACTCCTTAGTTATTGATATAGATTGAAATTAAGCTTACTATAAACCTTAACATAAGGTTAAGGTCAAGGATTTTTTATGAACATTAGTGAAGTGGCAAAATTAGTCGGCTTATCAAGTAAACAAATTCGGGATTATGAGAAGTCCGGCTTATTAAAGCCAGCACAGCGAAGCCTTTCTGGTTATCGCCATTATGAAGAAAAGGATTTAGAACGACTACGTTTTATTCGTCACTCTCGAGATGTAGGGTTTTCACTCCAACAAATTCACCAGCTTTTGCAATTACAGGATAATCCCAATCGCAGTAGCCGAGAAGTTAAAGCACTCACGACGCAGCATATTAAAACATTGAATGAGCAAATTCATCACTTGCAAAAAATGGTAGAGGAATTGGAGCGATGGCATAACGCTTGTCAGGGCAATGACTGCCCTGAATGTAGTATTTTGGAAGGGTTAAAAGGATAAAATTAATATTCCCAGCTTTCAGGATCGATGCCTAAATCACGCATAATCTCTTTGGCATTTTCAGGAATCTCATCATGGCGTTCTTTCATTAAATCTGCATCAGTCGGTAATGGCTGACCAGTAAAAGCATGCAAGAATGCCTCACAAAGCAATTCACTATTTGTTGCATGGCGCAAACTTTTTAACTGACGACGAGTACGCTCATTTGTCAGAATTTCCAATACTTTAATCGGAATAGAAACTGTAATTTTTTTGACTTGTTCGCTCTTTTTGCCATGTTCTGCATAAGGGCTAATATATTTGCCATCCCAGTTTGCCATAATGCACCTTAAATAACCTGATAATTTGTCTGTATTTTAATGAAAAATAAGCAAAATAACAATCTAGACGGCTAAAAGTATAGCAATCTAGATAAGATAAATAAAAACCACCTTTCGGTGGTTTCAATCAATTATAAGGTTTTTGCAAGATCTTTTAGGAAAGCTTTAAACTCTTTGCCTAATTTATCATGACGAAGACCATATTCTACAAAAGCTTCCATATAGCCAATCTTATCACCACAGTCAAAGCTTCTTCCAGTCATATGGAATGCTTCAACGATCTCTTTCTCTATAAGCATATCGATCGCATCCGTTAATTGGATTTCATCCCCCACACCAACAGGTGTTCTTTCTAATAAATCCCAGATTTCAGCAGAGAATACATAACGACCTACAACCGCAAGATTTGATGGTGCATCTTCAACAGAGGGTTTTTCAACAATGCTGTTAATTTTGACGCTATCACCACCTTTTAACTCTACGCCACCACAATCAGCAATACCATAGCTACTCACTTCATCAGCGGAAACAGGCGCTACCATAATTTGGCTCGCTTTGGTTTCTTTGAAACGTTTAATCATCGCAGAAAGATTTTCTTTCTTTTGATTTGCCGTAAAATCCGCTAAAAGCACATCAGGTAACACCACTGCAAATGGCTCATTTCCAACAACTGGGCGACCACATAACACCGCATGCCCCAAACCTTTCGCATTGCCTTGACGAACATGCATAATAGTTACATCTTTAGGGCAAATAGAACGCACCTCTTCTAGAAGCTGGCGTTTAACACGTTTCTCTAACATTGTTTCCAACTCAAAAGACGTATCAAAGTGGTTTTCAATAGCATTTTTAGATGAATGTGTGACTAATACAATCTCTTTGATGCCTGCAGCCACACATTCATTCACAACATATTGAATCAGTGGTTTGTCCACAAGCGTTAACATTTCTTTTGGAATCGCTTTTGTTGCCGGTAACATACGGGTACCCAGACCTGCTACAGGAATAATTGCCTTCATTGATTTTCCTTTTTATTTAAATATGGAATGACCACACTTCTCTGAAAAAGTGCGGTCATTATTTATTAAGCTTTGATAGATTTAAGTTGGAAAAGTTCCCTCTCTACCCTTTATCACTGAAATTTCCGTTATTTTAAATTTTGCAAACCAATGGGTTTAATTTTTGAAAAAACGTTAATTAAAGTATAAACAGAATGTTAAAACATTCATAAAACTCGTAAACCTAAGATGTGCCGTCTACATGTTCATCTTTTGACTGCAGAATTCGTTGGTAAATTTCTTCTCGGTGAACAGATACTTCTTTAGGCGCTTGCACACCGAGTTTGACTTGGTTTCCACGTACACTCAAAACCGTGATAGAAATATCGTCCCCAATAAGAACACTTTCGCCAACTTTTCGAGTTAAGATTAACATCTTTTATCTCCTTAGTTTGCATTTATTAGATATCCCTATCAATCAAGTAAAGATCGGCATCCCACCGACCTGCTTGTACTACAGATTATTGCTTAACCAGTTTTTTGCGACTGTTAATGCTAAACTCACATTTTCTGGTTGGGAGCCTCCTGCCATTGCCATATCAGGGCGACCACCGCCTTTTCCACCAACTTGCTGAGCCATTAAATTCACTAGCTCACCGGCCTTCACTTTAGTAGTTAAATCGCTTGTTACGCCAACGACAAGGTTGACTTTATCATCTAAAATAGATGCAAATACAATTACGCCTGAACCAAGTTGATTTTTCAAATCATCAACCATCACACGTAACGATTTAGTTTCAATTCCGTCTAGTTGATGTACGATTACAGAAACATCATTAATTTTAACCGCACTTTTCACTAAATCGGAACCCGCCTGCATTGCGGCTTTTTCTTTTAATCCCTGTAATTCTTTTTCAGCTTTCTTCGCTTTATCTTGAAGTTGCTGAATTTTCTCAACAAGGGTATTAACGTCAGATTTAAATAAATCTGCACTTTGAGTAAGAATACGTTGTTGGTTATGTAACCAATTAATTGCATTTTCACCCGTTACCGCTTCAATACGACGAATACCTGCTGCAACGGCAGTTTCCGCCACAATTTTAAATAAACCGATATCACCGGTACGTTTAGCATGAATGCCACCACAAAGTTCAACGGAGAAATCGCCCATTGTTAAAACACGTACCACATCAGCATATTTTTCACCGAATAACGCCATTGCACCTTTCGTTTTTGCCTCTTCGATATTCATCACGTCCGTTTGAACTACAAAATTCTCACGTACTTTTTGGTTTACCAACGTTTCAATTTCGTTAAGCTGTGCTTTGGTAATCGCTTCCGGATGAGCAAAGTCAAAACGTAATGCAGTATCGGATACTAATGATCCTTTTTGCACTACATGGTAACCTAAAACTTGACGCAATGCGGCATGTAATAAGTGTGTTGCAGAATGGTTAAGTGATGTTTGATGACGTCTTTCTGCATCTACAACCGCATTGACTGTTTGTCCGACTTTTAAAGTACCTTGTTCTAACTCACCAATATGACCGAACACTTGACCATATTTTTGAGTATCTTTTACATTAAACTGAATACCTTGAGAGATTAAATAACCACTATCGCCAATTTGACCACCTGATTCTGCATAGAATGGGGTATTTTCTAAAATCACGACAGCACTTTGACCTGCAGTAATATTGTCTACTGATTTACCATCATGGAAAAGTGCGGTCACTTTGGCTAAAGATTCTGATTCAGTATAACCTTCAAATTTCGTTTCACCTTCTACACGAATAACATTGTTGTAATCCATGCCGAATTGGCTTGCAGATTGTGCGCGTAAGCGTTGCGCTTCCATTTCACGCTCAAAACCAGCTTCATCAATTGCAATATCACGCTCACGACATACATCTGCCGTTAAATCAAGTGGGAAGCCATAAGTATCATAAAGTTTAAAGGCAACTTCACCTGACAACACACCATCTTTCACTTGAGCAAGCGCATCGTCTAATAAGCTTAATCCGCGCTCTAATGTACGAGCAAATTGTTCTTCTTCTAAACGAAGTAATTTTTCGACATTCGCTTGTTTTTCCTTAACTTCTTTGCCGGCTTCCGCCATGACTTCAATTAAGGTTGGCACAAGTTTGTAGAAGAATGCTTCTTTAGCACCTAACAAGTGACCATGACGTACTGCTCGACGGATAATACGACGTAATACATAACCGCGACCTTCGTTTGATGGAATTACGCCATCTGCAATTAAATAGGCACAAGAACGAATGTGGTCTGCAATTACGCGTAATGATTTATTGGTTAAATCTGTTGTTCCGACGATTTCAGCTGTTTTCGCAATTAATTTTTGGAAAATATCGATCTCATAGTTAGAGTTTACGTGCTGTAATACAGCAGAAATACGCTCTAACCCCATCCCAGTATCAACAGATGGACGTGGTAATTTTTCCATTGTGCCGTCGGCTTGACGGTTAAATTGCATGAATACCACGTTCCAAATTTCGATATAACGGTCACCATCTTCTTCAGGTGAACCCGGAGGACCACCCCAAATATGATCGCCGTGATCGTAGAAAATTTCGGTACATGGACCACAAGGACCGGTATCACCCATTGCCCAGAAGTTATCTGATGCATAAGGCGCACCTTTGTTATCACCGATACGAATAATACGCTCTGCTGGCACACCAACTTCTTTATGCCAAATATCATAAGCTTCATTATCAGTTTCATACACGGTTACCCATAATTTTTCTTTTGGTAACCCGAGCCATTGTGGAGAGGTTAAGAACTCCCACGCAAAATTAATTGCATCATGTTTGAAATAGTCGCCAAAGCTGAAGTTGCCAAGCATTTCAAAGAAAGTATGGTGACGCGCCGTATAACCGACGTTTTCTAAGTCATTATGCTTACCACCTGCGCGCACACAACGTTGTGCAGTTGTCGCACGTGAGTAAGGACGTTTATCCATACCAAGGAACACGTCTTTAAATTGGTTCATACCGGCATTAGTAAAAAGCAATGTCGGATCATTTTCAGGCACAAGCGAACTACTTGCGACGACCTGATGCCCCTTGCTATGGAAAAAATCAAGGAATGACTGTCTAATTTCTGCTGTTGTTTTCATTGATAAAACCTTGTGTCTCTATCTCGATCACGATTTATAAAATAAGCTCACTATTCTTGCATATTTTGACCTAGAGAAAAAGGCTTTTTCACTGATCTTAAAAAAGAAAACCGCACTCTACTGCATTAATTGAGAAGTGCGGTTAAAATTTACGTTATTTTAATAGGGCTAAAAATAATTTTTGATCACTATTCGTCGCGAAGTGGCACAACCAACATATCAATTTTAATCGTATTCATCACTTGACGTGTTGAAGACATTAATTTACTCCAGAAATCTTGGTGATGACCTGTCACTAGTAGATCTACATCATACTGATCAATAGCGTCTGTCAAAACTTGACCTAAATCACCGCTACCGCTCAATTTTTCTTTTATTGGATAACCCGCATGTTCCGCTAAATTAATTAGCGCTTTTTGGGTTTCGCTCGAGATTCTATCTTGCATTGATGACATATTGACATCAATTAAACCAGTATAGAGATCCGAGAAGTTTACATCTACATGAATAATGGAAAGTTGCGCATCATTACGTTTTGCAATTCCCACGGCTTTTTTGAGTAGAAATTCACTTTCGTCAGAAAGATCTACCGCAACTAAAACGTGTTTGTACATAATCGACTCCTTACTGATTTGATTGGTCTTTTTTATCTAACAGTATATTAGCAGCTTAACTGCACAAAAAACTTGCACTAGATCACATTTTTGAGAATTCTTCTCAATTTTTCATTAAATTTTCAATATCATCGATTTCTTTTGGAGCCGCTGCGGTCAGATTTTTATTGCCATATTCTGTCATGAGCAAGTTATCCTCGATACGCACGCCAATGCCTTTATATTGAGCAGGCACATCCGCCTCTTCTGAAATATAAATACCTGGCTCAACTGTGATGATCATCCCTACTTCAAGCTTACGGCTACGATCATCGTCGTAGCGACCAACATCGTGCACATCCAAGCCAAGCCAATGACCTAAACCATGCATATAAAATTGACGATAAGCTTTTTCTTCAATCAGCTTATCTACATCCCCTTTCAGGATGCCTAAATCCACCAAGCCTTGAGTTTTAATACGGATCACTTCATCATTCGCCAGTTTAATTGAATTACCAGGCACTAATAACTCAATCGCGCGTTTTTGTGCTTTTAAAACTAATTCATAAATCTCACGTTGTGGCTGAGTAAATTTACCATTTACAGGGAATGTACGTGTGATATCGCCTGCATACATAGCAAACTCACACCCTGCATCAATCAAAACAAGATCGCCATCTTTCAAAGGTTGATCATTTTCAGTGTAGTGCAAGATACAGGCATTATCGCCCCCAGCAATAATGGAATTGTAAGACGGGAATCTAGCACCATGGCGATTAAATTCATACAGAATTTCGCTTTCAATTTCATATTCAAAACGATTTGGACGAGTCACTTGCATCGCTTTAATATGTCCAAACGCAGTAATCTGTCCCGCTTGCTGCATTAAGCGAATTTCGTTTGGAGATTTGATTAAGCGCATTTCACTTAACATCGGCTGCCAATCAAAAACAGCGTAAAATTTCACCGCACTTTCGGCTAATAATTTATCACCCCAAGGATGACGATCGGCTACATGATAAAGTGCGGTCAATTTTTCCGTTAATTTTGGAAATTCTGTTTTAAAATCATCGATAGAATAGGCTTCATCCACATTGAGTTTTTGCGGTGCGCGCTCGACGCCTAATCGGCGACCATTCCACGTTTCAAGCAAAGGATCTCGCGGACGAAGAAAGACAACCGCCTTTTCAGCCTCTTCCGTCTTAATCAATAACAACGCTGCATTTGGCTCATTAAATCCCGTTAAATACCAAAAGTAACTGTCTTGACGGAAAGGAAAATCGCAGTCGTTATTACGACGTTTTTCAATTTCGGAAAATAGCAATAAAGCAGAATTTGGCTGCATTTGTGCGAATACTTTTTGACGACGTTCTGTAAATTCCTCTTGCGGTAATGCCGCCATGTATGCGAGATCCATGTTTCGCTCCTTTTAATGTAATATCGGTTTTATTTCTTGTGCATCATCGTTGAAATGGGTGTAAAACAGCATGGCAATGGTGCGAACATATTCAATAATTTCTTCTAAGGCTTCGGCAAGCTCTTCTTCGTCATCATCTTCTTCATAACCAAGCTGACAAATATCTTGTAAATCATCTACAGCTTCGCCAATTTCGCCTTTTTCTTTATCTAATTCAGGCTGAACAAGCCCTAAACCCAATAAAAATTGGTTTGCCCAGTCTGATAGGCTGTCTGCGCGAGCAAAAACACTCTCATCTTCTGTTAATCCCAATTCAAAATCAAACCCTTCTACATCCGATAAGGTTTTACCAATCTGTTCATAGATTTCGGTAATTGGCTGAATTAATGCGGTTGGATAGGCGTGGTTATCGTTACTGAATTGATATAAAAGCGGTAACCAGCTTTGATCTTTCAGTCCACCACAAATTAAGCCACTCAAAAAGCCATGTAATTCAGTTGCATTAATACCAATACCGGCAGATTTGAGTTGTTGATTAAGTTCAGTTTGGGAAATTGTCATTGTTATACCTATAAAATCATCGAAAACCATTAAAGTGTAGCACCACACAAATAAAAATGCGATCGCATTTCTATAAAGAAAAGCGATCGCACTTTCTTTCGCAAAGGGGAATTACATCATTCCGCCCATGCCTCCCATACCGCCCATGCCGGCAGCGCCTAAATCGGCTTTATCATCTTTTGGAAGGTCGGTCACCATACATTCTGTGGTGATCATTAAGCCCGCTACAGAAGCTGCGAATTGTAACGCAGAACGAGTGACTTTAGTTGGATCTAAAATACCCATTTCGATCATATCGCCGTACTGTTCAGTACCTGCGTTATAACCGAAGTTTCCTTCGCCATTTTTAACCGCACTTGCCACAACCGATGCTTCTTCACCTGCGTTAGTGACGATTTGACGAAGTGGCGCTTCCATTGCACGTAATGCAAGTTTAATACCTACATCTTGTTCTTCGTTATCACCTTTTAAGGTTGCCGCTACTTTGGTTGCAGCACGAACTAATGCAACACCACCGCCCGCAACGATACCTTCTTCAACCGCAGCACGTGTTGCGTGTAATGCATCATCCACACGATCTTTTTTCTCTTTCATTTCAACTTCAGTTGCTGCACCGACTTTGATTACAGCCACACCGCCAGCAAGTTTAGCCACGCGTTCTTGAAGTTTTTCTTTGTCATAATCAGACGTTGATTCTTCGATTTGTTGACGAATTTGCGCTACGCGACCTTTGATTTGAGCTTCATCACCCACCCCATCGATGATCGTGGTATTGTCTTTGTTGATGACTACACGTTTTGCTTGGCCTAAATCTTCTAATGTCGCTTTTTCAAGTTCCATACCGATTTCTTCAGAAATCACGGTACCCGCTGTTAAGATCGCAATATCTTGTAACATTGCTTTACGACGATCACCAAAGCCTGGCGCTTTTACTGCAGCCACTTTTACGATACCGCGCATAGTGTTCACCACTAAGGTTGCAAGTGCTTCACCTTCGATGTCTTCAGCAATAATTAATAATGGTTTACCCGCTTTTGCCACACCTTCTAATACAGGAAGTAATTCTCGGATATTTGATACTTTTTTATCCACTAAAAGAATGTATGGGTTATCTAATTCAACAGTCGCCGTTTCTGGTTTGTTGATGAAATAAGGTGATAAGTAACCACGATCGAATTGCATCCCTTCAACAACTGCTAATTCATCGTCAAGACCTGTACCATCTTCTACGGTAATTACACCTTCTTTACCCACTTTTTCCATTGCTTGAGCAATTAATTGACCCACAATGCTGTCAGAGTTTGCAGAAATTGTTCCCACTTGCTCAATTTCTTTAGAGGTTTCGCAAGGTTTAGATAAATTTTTAAGCTCAGAAACAACCGCACTTACTGCTTTATCGATACCACGTTTTAAATCCATTGGGTTCATGCCTGCAGCCACAGCTTTTAAGCCTTCATTTACGATAGCTTGAGCTAGAACTGTTGCGGTCGTTGTACCATCACCTGCTGCATCATTGGCTTTAGAGGCAACCTCTTTCACCATTTGTGCACCCATGTTTTCAAATTTATCTTCTAATTCAATTTCACGTGCGACAGACACACCATCTTTAGTGATAGTTGGTGCGCCAAATGATTTATCTAAAATGACATTACGACCTTTAGGGCCAAGGGTCACTTTTACTGCATCTGCTAATACATTCACGCCTTTAAGCATTTTTACGCGTGCATCGTTACCAAATTTTACGTCTTTTGCTGCCATTTTCTTTTTTCCTTAATTTAAATTATTCCACAATCGCCAAAATGTCGTTTTCAGAAATGATTAACACTTCTTCACCATCGATTTTTTCACTTTTCACGCCATAACCATCATTGAAAATGACTGTATCGCCAACTTTTACATCTAAAGGTTGAACGGTACCATTTTCCAAAATACGACCTTTACCCACTGCCAATACTTTCGCACGGGTTGATTTAGTCGCCGCTGAACCGGTTAATACGATACCGCCAGCTGAAAGAGTTTCTACTTCTTCACGTTTAATGATTACACGATCGTGTAAAGGACGAATATTCATGATTAATTTCCTTCTTATTAAAATAAAGTGTTTTAAATGTGGGGATAACTTTTTCGGTTTCAAGGGGATAAATAAAAAAATTTCACCCTAAAAAAATTTATGCGAGAAATGAAAATATCTCTTATACGTCTTATTTGAAATGTGATCCACGTCAAATTTATTTTCTATGTAAATTCCTATAATTAAGTCAAATTAATTAACAACCAGGAAAGGTGATTAAAATGACTCAATACAGAAAAGAAGTGGATTTATTAGGTGAACGCGATGTACCAGCAGATGCATACTGGGGTATCCATACCTTAAGAGCGGTTGAAAACTTCAATATTTCTAATGTAACCATTTCTGATGTACCGGAATTTGTTCGCGGCATGGTAATGGTTAAAAAAGCGACTGCCCTAGCGAATGGTGAATTAGGTGCTATTCCAAGTGATATTGCAAAAGCGATTGTGGCGGCTTGTGATGAAATTCTTACCACGGGGAAATGCTTAGATCAATTCCCATCTGACGTGTATCAAGGTGGTGCCGGTACTTCTGTGAATATGAATACCAACGAAGTAGTTGCTAACCTCGCGCTTGAAAAAATTGGTCATAAAAAAGGTGAATATGATGTTATTAACCCAATGGACCACGTGAACGCTAGCCAATCTACCAACGATGCATATCCTACCGGTTTCCGTATTGCGGTATATAACAGCATTTTAAAACTTATCGACAAAATCCAATACTTACATGATGGTTTCGATAATAAAGCAAAAGAATTTGCTAAAATTTTAAAAATGGGTCGTACCCAATTACAAGATGCTGTACCTATGACCGTTGGTCAAGAGTTTAAAGCCTTTGCCGTATTACTTGAAGAGGAAGTACGTAACTTAAAACGTACCGCTGAGTTACTTCTTGAAGTCAACCTTGGTGCAACCGCAATCGGTACTGGTTTAAATACACCACAAGGTTATACAGAATTAGTAGTAAAACACCTTGCCGAGGTAACTGGATTACCTTGCGTACCAGCTGAAAACTTAATCGAAGCAACATCTGACTGTGGTGCTTATGTCATGGTTCATGGTGCATTAAAACGTACCGCAGTAAAACTATCTAAAGTATGTAACGACTTACGTTTACTCTCTTCTGGTCCACGTGCAGGTATTAAAGAAATTAACTTACCTGAATTACAAGCAGGTTCTTCTATCATGCCTGCAAAAGTAAACCCAGTTATTCCAGAAGTGGTGAACCAAGTATGCTTTAAAGTGATTGGTAACGATACTACCGTTACTTTCGCATCTGAAGCGGGTCAATTACAATTAAATGTAATGGAACCAGTGATTGGTCAAGCAATGTTTGAATCTATCGACATCTTAACCAATGCTTGCGTGAACTTACGCGATAAATGTGTAGACGGTATTACTGTAAACAAAGAAATTTGTGAAAACTACGTATTTAACTCAATCGGTATCGTGACTTACTTAAATCCATTTATCGGTCACCATAATGGCGACTTAGTGGGTAAAATCTGTGCTCAAACCGGTAAAGGCGTACGTGAAGTGGTATTAGAAAAAGGTTTATTAACCGCAGAACAATTGGATGATATTCTTTCTGTAGAAAACTTAATGAACCCAACTTACAAAGCAAAATTAAATAAATAATCTCGCTGAGGTATAAAAAGAGCGGTCAATTTTGACCGCTCTTTTTCATTTAAAATGGAAACAGTATTGGCACAATAAACACAGTTACCAACATAATAATTAAGGTAAAAGGTACACCAATTTTAATAAAATCAGCAAATTTATAGTCACCAGGTCCCACCACCATGGTATTCACCGGAGAAGATACCGGCGTCATAAATGCAGCTGAAGCCGCAATCGCCACGACCATTGCAAATGGCACGGGAGACACATTAAGCTGGGTTGCGAGAGAAATCGCAATGGGTGCCATCAAAATTGCAGTGGCAGTATTCGATATAAACAATCCGACTAATGCACAAAAAATAAAGAGTACAATCAATACAGGATACATCCCCCACCCATCAATGAGTTGTGTGAGCCATTTCACCGCAAACTCAACTCCACCTGTTTTTTGAAGTGCGGTTGAAAATGGCATCATTCCGATAATCAAAATAAGACTCGGCCACTGAATGGAGTCATAAGCACTTTTAGCATCTACGCAACGGAAATAAGCCAACATTAAACAACCAATCAAGGCAGCCACAACATTCGGCACAGCACCTGAGACCATCAGTACCACCATAGTCAAAATGGATAGTAAGGCTAGTGGTGCTTGACGTTGAGCTGGTACGGCACGCTCCATTTCTTTCGGATAATTCAATACCAGGAAATCTTTTCGACGATCACGCATCGCTTGAATAAGTCGCCAATCACCAATCACTAAAAGCAAATCACCTGAGCGATATTTTTCTTTAAAGGCATCATTCAACACCACACCATCTCGCTTAATCCCAACTACATTCAAGCCATATTTCGTGCGGAATTGTAACTCAGCAGTCGTTTTACCAATACAGGCTGAGTTTGGCACAATAATTAACTCAGCCATCCCAATAGAACGAGCTTGCTGATCAAACGATTGGGATTTAATTTCGGCAGGTTCTAAATGAAACTCTTGGCAAAACATATCAAAATTGAAATCACAGCGTTCCAGATCCACCATAAGAATATCTTTTGCTTTTATCTCCGATGTGCCAAGCGGCATGATGTAACTTGGACGGAAATGCTTCCAACGCTCAATCGCCAACACATTTAGTTGATAGCTAGAACGCAAATGAAGTTGGTCTAAGGTTTTACCCACGAAAGGGGATGTGCTTTTCACCACCAAACGTTTGGTACGATCTTTCAAACCATATTCATTAATTAGCTCATTCATGGAGCTTTGCATGGTATCTTGATTGCTTTCATCGTTATTATCAGAAAGCCATCGACGAGCAATAAGCATATAACCCATGCCTAGCACTAAGATCAACAATCCGATTGGTGTGAAATCAAAAAACTCAAGACGAAGATTCGTATCTTTCACTAATTCCGCATTCACCACAAGGTTAGGGGCTGTCGCGATTAGCGTCATCATCCCACTGATTAATCCTGCCACGCTTAATGGCATCATTAATCGTTTTGGGGAAATATTCATTTGGCGGCAAATCATAATCACAACAGGAATAAACACCGCAACCACGCCTGTGGAGCTCATAAATGCGCCTAATCCAGCCACTGAAAGCATTAGTAAAATAAGCACTTTAGCTTCACTATTTCCCGCAACTTTCAAGATGCCATCACTCACACGATAAGCAATTCCCGTCCGAACCAAGCTTTCCCCTACAATGAAGAGTAAAGCAATGAGGATAATATTAGGATCACTAAAGCCAACCAAAATCTCTTGAATACTGAGAATACCGCTTAGATAAAAGGAGAGCATCACCAATAATGCCACCACATCCATACGAATTTTATTATGTACAAATAAAATAATGGCCGCACCAAGCAGTATTAATGTCCAAAACAATGGACTCACCCAAAGTGCATGCTCAAAAATGGTATTCATACGCTATCCTTCAATCTTAAAATCTTTCAAGCTCGCTAGTCTTCTATGCCTAGCGCTTTCTTCACAGGTGAAAAACTTCGACGATACTCTGGTAAAGGGCCCAGTTCCGCTAATTTTTCCAAGTGTAATTTGGTTGGATACCCTTTATGTTGAGCAAAGGCATATTCAGGATGATTTTTATCTAATTCTTCCATGTCCTGATCCCGTGCGACTTTTGCCAAAATAGAGGCCGCGCTGATTTCCGCCACAAGTGAATCCCCTTTCACTACCGCTTGAGCTGGGAAACCAAGGTTAGGCGGAATACGATTGCCATCCACCAATACAAAGTGCGGTTGAATTTTTAAGGCTTTTACGGCTCGCTCCATGGCTAACATCGAGGCATGAAGAATATTCAATTCATCAATCTCAGCAGGCTCTGCCCGGCCCATTGCCCAAGCTAAGGCTTTCTCTTTAATTTCTGCTGCGAGTGCAAGACGTTTTTTCTCACTGAGTTTTTTAGAATCCGCCAAACCAGCAATCGGCTTATTCGGATCTAAGATCACCGCAGCCGTGACAACTGCCCCCACTAAAGGGCCCCGTCCAACTTCATCCACCCCAGCAACTAATTGATAACCTTCAGGATAAACAAAATCAATCATGTCTTTGCTCCAATAAATCAACCACAGCTTGTGCGGCTTGGCTATCCGCATCACATTGAATCAATTTATGCAATTCAGTAAAACGTTGAATTAAAACACTGCGAGATTTGACCGCACTTTCGTCATCACCCAAATACTGAGAAAGTTGTTCTGCTAATTTTTGCGGTTCGCAATCTTCTTGAATCATTTCTGGCACAAGCATTTCATCCGCTAACAAATTGGGCAATGAAATATATTTTGTTTTGACCAATCGTTTTGCCAAAAAATGCGTGAAAGGTTTCATTCGATACCCTACCACCATTGGCGATTTACACAACATCGCTTCAAGTGCAGCGGTACCTGAAGCTAGTAAAGTTGCTTCGGCAGCAATCATCACTTGGCGTGCTTTACCATCAATTAAATGCATATCGAGATCAGGGGCAATTTGAGCCTTTATTTCCTCAAATTGTTGGCAACGTTTTTCATTCACCAAAGGGACTAAAAACTGCAAGTCTGGATATTTTTCTTTTAATAACAAAGCAGTTTTTAGAAATGGTTCAGTAAGGAAGCTCACTTCACTACCTCTACTCCCTACTAAAATAGCAAGATAACGTCCTTTTTCATCAATATCTAAGGTCTGGCAAGCTTCTGTACGATTTGGTTTTAATGGAATCGCATCTGCCATGGTATGGCCAATAAAACGGCAAGGCACATTAAAACGATCATAAAAGGCTTTTTCAAAAGGAAGAAAAGCCAATACTTGATGGGTCGCTTTGGCAATTTTGTAGATACGATTTTGACGCCAAGCCCATACAGATGGGCTCACGTAATGAATGGTTTTAATCCCTTTTTCTTTTAATTTAAGTTCAACGGTAAGATTAAAATCCGGTGCATCAATACCGATAAATATATCCGGTTTAATAGCAGAAAGTTGTTCGATAACACTACGACGAATTTTAAGCAATCGAGGTAAATGTTTAAGTACTTCTACTAGGCCCATGACAGAGAGCTCTTCCATATCAAAAAAGCTTTCAAAACCTTGAGCAATCATTCTCTCTCCGCCAACCCCTACAAACTTAGCTTGCGGATAGTGGCATTTAAGCGCTTGAATGAGACCTGCACCAAGAATATCACCAGACACTTCACCGGCAACAATCGCAATAGTTGGATTTTCTTTAATCATTAAATTTATCCTAAAAAACGACCGCACTTTGAACAAATCATAGTGCGGTCTCTCTGTTATTCATCATTTTCTCTTAATGAGAAAAGAAACGTTAATTAACGAATAATGCCACGGGTAGAACGTTTGAAGAACTCCACAAAGAAACTAATTGCAGATTCAGTTTGTGCAATTTGTTCAATTTCCGGCAATACTTCTTCAAGGGTTTTACCGCTACGGTAAATCATTTTATAAACATTACGGATAGCATGCATGGTTGGTTTATCAAAACCACGACGTTTTAATCCTTCAAGGTTTACACCGAAAGGCTGCGCATGGTTACCTTGAGCCATCACATAAGGCGGCACATCTTGGCTAACCATAGAACCACCACCTAGCATTACGTGCGCACCGACGATCACAAATTGGTGAATCGCAGACATACCACCTACAATAACAAAATCATCTAATTCAACGTGACCTGCAAGGGTTGCATTGTTTGCCAAAATACAGTTATTTTTGATTTGGCAATCGTGGGCAATGTGGACATTGATCATCAATAAGTTGTTGTTACCAATACGTGTTACACCACCACCTTGGATAGTGCCGCGATGAATCGTCACATGTTCACGAATAAGGTTACCATTACCAATAATGGTTTTTGTTGCTTCGCCCTTATATTTTAAATCTTGGTTGACTTCACCAATACTGGCGAATTGATAAATCTGGTTATCTTCACCAATCACGGTGTCGCCTTTCACGACAATGTGAGAATTTAAAACGGTACGCGCTTTAATCTCAACGCTCCCTTCAATAATACAGAAAGGACCGATAACAACGTCTTCGCCAATAACTGCGCCATCAGCAACAAGCGCGGTCGGGTGAATTTTTGCACTTGGGTGGATCATACTTACCCCTTAATTTTCTTTAATTATCGACGAGCACACATTAATTTGGCTTCACAAGCTACTTCACCGTTTACAGTTGCAATACCCGTGAATGCTGTAATACCACGACGTTCTTTAATCACTTGAACGTTCAATTCCATTTGATCTCCAGGTAATACTGGGCGTTTAAAACGCGCTTCATCAATACCTGCGAAATAGAATAATTCGCCACCTTTTAATTCATGGGTTTTAAATGCAAGCAATCCCATTGCTTGTGCCAAAGCTTCAAGAATTAAAACACCTGGTAAAATCGGTTCACTCGGGAAATGACCAGTAAAGCAAGGTTCGTTTACACTGATATTTTTAATTGCTTTTAACCACTCACCTTCTTTATACTCCAATACGCGATCCACTAATAAAAATGGATAACGATGTGGCAATAAGGTCATAATTTCTTTTGCTTCAATTACTTTACTTGCTTGATTCTCTGACACGTCTAATACCTTTAAAATAAATAATAATAAAACATTGAGATTATACGATATTTCTGTATAAAAATAAAACGCACCCTAAGGTACGTTTTAAAATCTTAGCCAAGTTTTTTCTCAAGGGCTTTCAATCGTTTATTCATACCATCAATTCCCAAGGTAAGTGCGGCTGTTTTTCGCCACTCTTTATTGGTTTGTAATGGAATACCCGATGAGTATACGCCTGGCTCAGTAATTGGGCGCATTACCATCCCCATGCCAGTCACGGTTACCTTATCGCAGATTTCCATGTGACCATTAATCACACTTGCTCCGCCAATTAAACAATAACGCCCCACTTTTAGGCTACCCGCCATAATGACACCGCCAGCTACTGCTGTACCCGTGCCGATATGAACGTTATGCGCAATTTGACAAAGGTTATCAATGATGACGTTATCTTCAATGACTGTTGCGTCTAAGGCGCCACGGTCAATACAGGTACAAGCACCGATTTCGACATTATTACCAATAATCACTTGTCCTACTTGTGGAATTTTTACCCAGCGACCACGATCATTCGCATAGCCAAAGCCATCACTACCAATCACAGCACCTGATTGAATTAAGCAATTTTGTCCAATTTCTACTTCATGATAAACGCTTACATTTGCCCAAAGCTGTGTACCTGCACCAATTTTGGTGAATTTACCTACAAAACAACCGGCGCCAATAATTACGTTATCGCCTAATACAACGCCTTCTTCAATAACAGCATTTGCACCAATTGATACATTTTCGCCCATTGAAGCTTTTTCAGAAATAACCGCACTTGGGTGGATATTTTGAGCTGCTTTCGGGGTAGTATCCATATATTGCGCTAATACTGCATAAGCAACATAAGGATCTTTAACGATAAGTAAATTACTTTCAGGTGAGCAAAATTCCACATCCGCTTCTGACACCACAAGAATACCTGCTTTAGATTCAGCTAATAAAGGGCGAAATTTTGCATTAGAAATGAACGTAAGCTGATTTGCATCTGCTTTTGAAAGAGCAGAAATACTATTAACGACAACGTCGGCGTTACCGCGAAGGGTACCGCCGACTTTTGTTGCTAATTCCTGTAAAGAATAGGATTTTTGCATTATGAGAACCTATTATTTTTTCTCTTCAGTTTTTGCTGGAGCGGCTTTCTCAGTTGCAGGAATAGATTTCAATACTTCTTCAGTAATATCTTTACCATCTACCGCAAATACGACAGAGTTTGCATCTAAAACATAAGTATAACCTTTAGCTTTAGCTAAATTATTAGTTGCAACTTGAATGCTTTCCAATAATTTACCACGCTCTTCAGTTTGACGTTTTTCATTTAACTCTTGGAACTCAGCAACTTTTTTATCTTGCTCTTCCATTAATTTATTTAATACTGCTTCTTCATCTGAACCAAATTTAGTGATTTCGTCTTGGCGTTTTTGAATTTCAGCTTGACGTAAACGAGGTGCATCTTTTTGTAAAGCGGCAATTTTTGCTTCTACTTTTTTACGAGATGCAACGATTTTGTCATCAATTTCTTTCTTACTTGCAGCAAGTTTGTCCGCCATTGGTTTGAATTCTGCATCTAACTTATCTGCTACAGCTTGACGATCCGGGTGGTTTTGGAATAAGTAACCCGCGTTGATGAATGCGATATTTTCATCTGCAGCAGCAAAACCTGATGCAAGTGCAAGACCTAAAGAAAGTGCGGTAACTTTTACTACGTTTTTCATATTTGAATTTCCTTAAATTAGTTTAGTAAATATTTCTGTGCCAGCTAACTCACTGACACAGAACGAAGATTTTGACTTAAATAGAACGTAAAAGTTCAATTTATTAGAAAGAACCACCAATACTAAATTGGAATTGTTCTACATCATCATTTTCATATTTTTTGATTGGTTTCGCGTAAGAGAATACCAATGGTCCAATTGGTGATTGCCATTGGAAAGCAACACCAGTTGAAGCACGGACTCGACCTGCTTTGCTGTAATCAGGTAATGTTGCATAAATCGGAGATGATTTTAAGCCTTCTTTATCTGATTTCCATTTTGTATTCCAAACGCTCGCTGCATCAACGAAAAGTGAGGTTCTTACGCTATTTTGGCTTTTATCTCCAACAAATGGGGTTGGAACAATAAGTTCCACGCTTGCTGTAGCCATCGCGTTACCACCAACGACATCAGTACTTTGATACCATTGGCCATATTTGTCTTGATAAATCGCATTAGGGCCTACTGCACCATAAGCAAAACCACGTAATGAACCGATACCACCAGCCGTATAAAGTTGATAGAACGGTACACGTTTACCACCTAAGCCATTTGCATAAGAAGCGGTTGCTTTTCCAGATAATACCCAACGATGATCACGATCTAATGGGTAGAAGCCTTGAAGCTCAGCACTTAATTTATAATATTTATTGTCAGACCCAGGAATGGTGACACGACCACCTAAACTTGCTTTTACCCCTTTAGTTGGGAAATAGCCACGGTTTAGGCTGTTGTAGTTCCAACCAAATGAGAAATCAAAATCATTAGTTTTGATTGAGTTTCCAGTTAAATTCATTGACTTCATGTATAAATCACGGTTGTATTCATACGCGAAGTTACTGATTTTATTATAAGTATAACCTAATCCCACATAATATGAGTTGTTCTCATTAACAGGGAATCCTAATGTGACATTACCGCCGTAAGTTGTACGTTTATAGGTTGATGAGGTATCACTTTTTGAGTTATCGTAAGTTTCATAGAATACGTTTCCACCTAAACTTACGCCATCTTTAGTAAAGTATGGTTCTGTATAACCTAAGTTTACACTTGTACCGTAGTCATTACGTGTACCGGCTAAACTTACCGCAGCGCCCGTTCCCAAGAAGTTATCTTGTTTCACGCTTGCTTGATAGCTAAGCCCACTTTCTGTACCATAACCGATACCAAAGTTGATACTACCTGTATTACGTTCTCTGACTTTATACACCACATCCACTTCATCATTAGAACCTTGGATTGGTTCAATGCGGTTTTCTACGCTTTCAAAGAAACCAGTTCTATCTAAACGCACTTTACCTAACTCAACTAATTGTGAGTTATACCAAGTCCCTTCTTGCTGACGCATTTCTTGACGTAATGTACTATCCGCAGAAACCGTATTACCTTCAAAACGAACTTGACGAACAGATAGACGACGCCCCGCATCCACAACAAATGTTAAAGCTAGTGTTTTATTCACATCATCAAAAGTTGGCACAGTATTAACTGTTGCACTGCCATAACCACGTTCACCTAATTTATCTTTAATTAAGCTTTCAACATTTTGCACATCCGCACGACTGAATGTATCGTTTAAGTGAAGTTCGCCTAATAATGGTTGTAACTCATTAGCCATACCGCCTAAGTTACCAACAATACGGGCAGAACTTAAATTGTATTTTTCACCTTCACTTACATCAATGCTCACATCTGCTTTTGTATGATCTTCATTTAATTGAACATCTGTTTTAGTTACTCTTGCTTTTGCATAACCATTATTTTGATAATAATCTTGGATAGTTTGGATATCTTTCTCAAACTGAGAACCATCAAACTTATTACCCCAAAGTTTCCACCAAGAATCAGGTTGAAGCTCCATTTGTTCTTGTAACTTACTGCTCGAAATCGCTTCATTTCCATTAAAGGTGACTGAACGAAGTTTTGCCGTATCATCTTCATCAATTTGAAGCGTAATTTCTGCACGGTTATTTGGTAAAGTTGTCACGATCGGATCAACTTTCGCATTATAGCGACCTACACTCTTATAATGTTCTCTTAATGTTTTCGCAAACTCTTCTAATTTCGCACGATTTAAGACATCCCCACTTTTGAAACCATTTGCATCAAGATTTTGTTTTAATGCTTCTGTTGGAATAACTGAATTACCTTTAATATTCACTTCAGAAATAATTGGTTTCGCAATAACGCTCACAACTAATGCGTCGCCATCTTGGAAAGCTTTAACATCATCAAACTGTCCACTTACGAATAATGAACGTACAATATTGGCTACATCTTTATCCGTTACACGCTGGCCACTACGAACAGGAAGGCTTGCTAGAATTTGCTGTTCTAAGTCTCCTTGAGCACCGTCAACACGAATGTCTTTTGCTACAAATGGTGCCGCAAATACACTCGTTGTAGTACCGAATAATAAACTTGCGATTAGAAGTTTTTTCATCGACTTTATCCTATAAAAACAATAGTTATAAACGTAAGAAATCATTAAAAAGCACAAAAATTGTTTGAATTAACAAGATTGTGAGCCCTATACGATAACTTAAATTTTGTACCCGTTCTGAAACAGGTTTTCCTTTGATAGCTTCCGCCGCCAAAAACACGAGATGTCCACCATCTAAAACTGGCAACGGAAATAAATTCATTATGCCTAAATTGACACTAATTAACGCAAGAAAACTTAAGAAATAAATCACGCCTGCGTTAGAAGATGCGCCAGCACCTTGGGCAATTGAAATTGGCCCCGCCAAACTGGAAAATGAAAGCTCTCCACTAAACAATTTCCCGATTGCCTTTACAATAAACCAAGAAATTTGACCAGTCTTTTCAACACCTTTTTGTAGGGCATCAAGAATACCATATTTTAATTCAGTTCGATACTGTTCGCCAATTTTTAAGAACGTCGGACTTAACCCTACAAACCATTTACCATCTTGATTCTTCTCCGGTTGCAAGGTTTTGTCAAAAATTTCCTGATTTCGTTCAACCTTGATTGTAAAAGGTTGACCTTGTTGTACCTGTGCTACAAAAGCTTTCCAATCAAGTGCAGTCGAATTTTCCGCTAAAATTTTATCGCCAATCAATAAGCCCGCTTTTTCAGCTGGTGAGTTCTCCATCACTTTTGATAAAGTCATCTCCACTTTACTTGAAACTGGATTGATCCCTAATGTTTCAAATGCTGTTTCTTTATCGGGCTCAAATGTCCAATTTTGCATATTAATGGTTCGTTGATAAGGTCGGTCTTCACCAAAAGGCGTTAATGTGAGCTCAACAGAATCAGAACCTAACTTATCAGTGAGCAATAAATTAATGGTTTCCCAATCGGGTGTATTCTTCCCATCAATTGCCAAAATCTGGGTATTCGGTTCAATTTGAGCTATCGCAGCGGGAGAATTTGGCGTGACATTTTCAATGACCGGTTTAACACTCGGAATCCCAACAGAATAAATCACCCAATATGCCAAAATCGCAAAAATAAAATTAGCAAGGGGACCTGCAGCAATCACAAAAGCACGTTGAGCTACCGATTTGCTTTCAAATGCCTGCGATTTTAACTCTGCGGGAACTTCTTCATTTCGCCCGTCAAGCATTTTGACATAGCCACCAAGCGGAATAGCTGAAATAGCAAATTCGGTGCCTAATTTATCTGTACGTCGCCAAATCACTTTACCAAAGCCAATCGAAAAACGATGAACTTTAATACCGCACTTTCTTGCCGCCCAAAAGTGGCCGTATTCGTGTACGGCTACCAGCACGGCAATTGCAACAATAAATGAGCCAAGCGACCACAAAAATGACATGTTCTACCCTTATAACACAAAGAAATAGAAGTATGTGAAGAATGGTACTGCCGCCGTTAAGCTATCAATACGATCTAAAATACCACCATGGCCTGGAATTAATTGACTACTGTCTTTGATGCCTGATTCACGTTTAAACATACTTTCGGCTAAATCACCTAATACAGAAATAGCCACAGTTGCTACAGAAAGCACAACAAAACCGCTCATTGCACGGCTACCTAATAAGGTTTCCCCAGAGAAATGAATAAATACAAACGCCAATACCGCTGCGGTGATCATGCCACCAAATACGCCTTGCCATGTTTTCCCCGGTGATACTTTCGGTGCAAGTTTGTGCTTACCAAAAGCGCGTCCTGCGAAATATGCCCCAGAGTCAGCTGCCCATACTAATACAAATACATAGAGCAATAAGAACAAGCCATGATGTGGATCAGCCGTATAATTATCTAAACGTAAACGTAAGACGGCAGCAACAAAAGGAATCAACGTAGAAAAAGCAAATAAAAGTTGTAAAGGAATATTTTTACCCCAAAACTTCGCTGAGCTTGGATAAGTCACTACTAACACCAATGCAAGTGCCCACCAACCGACAGAGTTTAGCAATAACAACGGTAAGTAGTTTTCAAACACTCGACCTGCATCTAAATAATTACCTTCGTTGTAAAGCCAAAGGAAGATAAATGCACCTAAAAATGCTGCGATGCAAAGGCGCGCTAAAGGATTTTTAAAACGAGCAAATTGCGCCCACTCCCAAATACCAAGCGTCGCCACAAAGCCTAAGGCTAGGGCAAAATAAAATGGGGTAAATAAGAACAAGGCACATAATACCAAAGCAATCAGCACAATGGCTGATAATACACGTTCTTTAAGCATAGGTTCTCCGCTTATTCTGTCCCGCCAAAACGGCGATGACGTTGTTGATAGCAGGCAATTGCCTGATTAAAATCTTTTTCACTAAAATCTGGCCAAAGCACATCTAAAAAACACAATTCCGCATATGCAATTTGCCAAAGCAAGAAATTACTAATGCGTTGCTCACCGCTTGTGCGAATTAACAAATCGACCGGCGGTTCATCTTGTGTCACTAAATGTTGCTGGAAAAGTGATTCATTAATATCACTCACCGAAATCTCATTATTTTTTACTTTTTCAGCGAGTTGTTGAGTCGCTTGAACAATATCCCAACAACCACCGTAATTCGCCGCAATATTTAAAGTCAGTGCGGTATTATTTTCTGTTAAATTTTCTGCTTTTGCGATCTTCTCTTGCAATTTCTCACTAAAACGAGAAACATCACCGATAATCTTTAGACGAATATTATTTTTGTGTAATTTTTTAACTTCTCGATCAAGCGCTTGCATAAAGAGCGTCATCAATGCACTCACTTCTTGCTCGGGGCGATTCCAGTTTTCACTGCTAAATGCATATAACGTCAAAAATTTAACGCCAGTTTGTCGTGCATAACTCACCGCACGACGCACGGCTGCCACACCATTTGTATGGCCAAAAATACGCAGCTTATTTTGTTGTTTCGCCCAACGTCCATTGCCATCCATAATAATAGCAACATGTTCGGGAATGTTATTGTTATCAAGTTCTTTCATTCTAAAATATTCGAATTTTATGACCGCACTTTTGCGTATTCTACATCAACTTTTTAATCAGCGAATCAGCTAATTCACGAGCTTGCTTATCTACGGCTAATACATCATCAATGCTTGAAATGATAGAAGATGGCATTTGTTCAACCGATGCTTGGTTAATTTTCGCAATATCCGTAAATTTAATATATCCATCTAAAAAGGCTTGTACGGCAATTTCGTTTGCTGCATTCATTGCGGTTGTCGCATACTGCCCTTCAGCAAACGCATCGATCGCTAATTTTAAATTTGGATAACGATTAAAATCAGGTTCGATAAATGTCAATTCTTTGATTTTAAAGAAGTCTAATGGTTCCACACCACTGACTGTACGATTTGGATAAGCCATGGTTTCCGCAATGGGAGTACGCATATCCGGATTACCCATTTGAGCAATGACCGAACCATCTACATAACGTACCATTGAATGAATAATAGATTGAGGATGAATAATCACTTCCATTTCATCTGCTGATGCATTAAATAACCAGCGTGCCTCAATGTACTCTAAACCTTTATTCATCATTGTGGCAGAATCCACAGAGATTTTTTTGCCCATTGACCAGTTTGGATGAGCAACGGCTTGTGCGGGAGTTATATGCTCAAACTCGTTTAATGGCGTATAACGGAAAGGCCCACCAGAACCGGTTAAGACAATTTTACTGACCCCTAATTCTTTCAAAGGACAAAACCCAACCTTTTCTTGTGCCTCAGGCGGTAAGGATTGAAAAATCGCGTTATGCTCACTATCAACAGGCAATAATTTTGCTTTTGACTGCTTCACAGCATCAATAAAAATCTGGCCACAAGTCACCAACGATTCTTTATTCGCAAGCAAGACTTTCTTACTTGCTTTTACTGCTGAAAGCGTCGGTAGTAATCCAGCCGCCCCAACAATGGCTGCCATAACTTGATCGGCATCTGGATGTGCTGCCAACTCACAAATGGCTTTCTGCCCAGCTAAGACTTCCGTTTTAATGTGGTGTGAGGCTAATTTTTCTCGTAATACCTTTGCTGCATTTTCATCATCTAATGCAGCAAAGTGCGGTTGAAATTTCACGCATTGTTCAAACATTGTCTCAACATTTTTGCCTCCCACTAACGCAAAGGTATGGTATTTGTCAGGATTATGTTCGATAACAGAAAGAGTGCTATGACCAATAGAACCGGTTGATCCTAAAATAACAAGATTTTGTTTTTGCATAAAATTTCGACCGCACTTTGTGCTTTTATTTTTTTATCAGAATAGAACAAGGGCAGACACTTGGTCTGCCCCAAAACATGGTTCGACAATTAGAAATCCATTAATTCTTTTTCTTTATCTGCTAAGATCTCATCCACTTTTTTGATATAGCTATCAGTCACTTTTTGAATGATTTCTTCCGCTTTATGTTGATCGTTTTCGCTGATTTCTTTATCTTTTAATAATGCTTTGATTTTATCATTTGCATCACGACGTACGTTACGAATCGCGACTTTACCTTGCTCACCTTCGCTTTTTACGATTTTAATTAAATCACGACGGCGTTCTTCAGTTAATGGAGGAAGAGGCACCCGAATTGTTGTACCTGCTGAAGATGGGTTTAAACCTAAATCAGAAGTTAAAATTGCTTTTTCTACTGCACTGATTAAAGAACGGTCAAATACTGTTACCGCTAAAGTACGCGCATCTTCCGCAACAACGTTAGCTAATTGACGAAGTGGTGTCGCTGCACCATAGTATTCCACTTGGATCGCGTCTAATAAGCTAGGTTGTGCACGACCTGTACGGATTTTTGCAATATGCCCACGCAACGCTTCGAGGCTTTTTTCCATACGAGCTTCAGCATCTTGTTTGATTTCATTAATCATTCATCTGTCCTTTTAATAAATAAAGATAAAACACAGTGATTTTACTGGATTTTTAGGGAGTTTTGAATAAATTTATTCATAAAAAAGGCGAGATTGTCTCTCGCCATTTTATTCTTTAAAAAATTAACTAATCGTTGTGCCTTCTTCTGTACCGAGTACCACTTTGCGTAACGCACCTGGTTTACACATATTAAATACACGAATTGGCATACCGTGGTCACGCGCAAGTGTGAATGCGGCTAAATCCATTACTTTTAATTCTTTATCAATCACTTCTGCATAAGATAATTTATGGTATAGCTTCGCATTAGGATTTTTTGCTGGATCGCAATCATACACACCATCAACTTTAGTCGCTTTTAAAACGATATCCGCTTCAATTTCGATACCGCGTAAGCATGCCGCAGAATCTGTAGTAAAGAACGGGCTACCTGTACCGGCTGAGAAAATAACTACACGTTTTTCACGTAACATTTTAATCGCTTCAGACCAATTATAGGTATCGCAGATACCATTTAATTGGAAAGCAGACATTAATTTTGCATTCACATCTGCACGGTGAAGCGCATCACGCATCGCCAAGCCATTCATCACAGTTGCAAGCATCCCCATATGGTCGCCCACTACGCGATTCATCCCTGCTTTAGCTAATTTTGCGCCACGGAATAAGTTACCACCGCCGAGCACAACACCAACTTCCACGCCCATTTCAATTAATTCTTTAATCTCTAACGCCATACGATCAAGGATTGAAGGATCGATACCGAAGCCCTCATCTCCTTGTAATGCTTCACCACTTAATTTCAATAAAATACGTTTGTAAATTGGTTGGCTCATTTGTCTTTTCCTTTGTCGGTTACAAAATTTGGCTTATTCTAGCAAAAGAGCGAAAAAGTTAAAAATGGAAATTAGTCAGAAAAGTGCGATAAAATATCGCCGTTTTTATTTTATAGGTAAACTTTATGAAGATTTCAAAAACCTCACAAATTTTAACCACACTTTTTTCTTTGGCTTGCACCATTGCTGCGGGTTATTTGATTTTACGAGGTTCAGGGATGTTTCCTGAGCCATCTATTAGTCTGATTTTACTCACGGCTATTTTCATTATTTTATTAAGTAGTAGCCGAAAATCTTTCTATTTAATTTTATTCCCCTTAGTTTGCTTACACGCAATTTATACGCCGACAGGCTTAAATTTTGGTGCGCCAAGCTACCAATATATTGCATCGGTTCTCGCGACGGATATGTTAGAGACCAAAGAGTTTCTCATGCAAATCCCTGTGAGTAGCTATTTAGCGGCATTGGCTATTCCACTATTAGTCTTTTTACATTACAAAAGTGCGGTCAAATTTGGCGTGAAATTTTATCGCAATAAAACATTCATTGCTCTCGCTACCCTGTTGATTGGCTACAACTTACCGATTGCTGCTCCATTAAAAGAAACAATAGATTCGAGTGTACAAATTGTTAATGAATGGCAAAAATTGAAAAAAATGTCACAAGAAAGCAACTGGGAGCAATCCACATTAGAAAATTCTAAATACCAAGATTATGTGATTATTTTGGGTGAAAGTGCGAGAAAAGATTACTTGCATGCGTATGGATACCCCGTAAATGACACACCATTTATGTCATCAGTAAATGGTACACTGATTGATGGTATGACATCTGCCGGAACCAACACTGTCGCCTCATTGCGCTTAATGTTAACGTTACCTGATAAAGAAAAATGGGAACCAAACTATGATTTAAGCTTAGTGGATCTCATTAAGTCTGCAGGTCTGAAAACCTACTGGTTGTCTAATCAAGGTTTCTTAGGTGAATATGACACGCCGGTTGCTTCGCTTGCATCAAAATCTGATGAAACCATTTTCTTGAAAAAAGGCGGGAGCTTTAATTCGACAAACTACAGCGATTTTGATTTAATCCCTAAATTCGCCCAAGTCTTAGAAGATTCAACTCAAGGTAAACGCTTTATTGTGTTACACATTTATGGTTCACATCCTCTTGCTTGCGATCGTGTTGAAGATTATCCGAAAATTTTCAATGACAATGACATTGAGAAAAAGAACGAATACTTAAATTGCTATATTACATCCATTAAGAAAACCGATGATTTTATTAAGAAAGTGTATGAAACCCTCAAAGAAAACGAGCAAAAAACACACCGCACTTTCTCGATGATTTATTTCTCTGATCATGGCTTGTGCCATCAGGAAGATGATAAACATGGTGTGACTTTATTTAACCAAAACTGTCACAGCCAATTACATCATAATATTCCGCTCTTTAAGATTTCATCTGATGATACGGCACGTAAAGAATATAAAGCCTTTAAATCTGGTTTGAATTTCTTAGAAGGTATTGCTAATTGGATTGGCATTAAAAATCCGAAGCTCACATTAGAAGAAGATTTATTCTCTGAACAAGCTGACAAAGATGACTATGGACTGAAAAAACTGATTGAAGAAAAATATCGTAAAGATGCAGACCCTGCCATCGATATTCGTCCAAATAAATAGAAAATCTCAAATTTCAGACAACAAAAAAGCCGATATTCAATATCGGCTTTTTTTATATCTCAATAGAGAAAATTAAGCGTTACCGCCAGTGATTTTTGCAACTTCAGCTGCGAAATCTTCTTCTTTTTTCTCGATACCTTCACCTACTTCTAAACGGATGAAGTTAGACACTGAAGTGTTTACTGATTTTAAGAAGTCACCTACAGATACAGAAGGATCCATTACGAATGGTTGACCTGTTAATGAAACTTCACCAGTGAATTTCTTCATACGGCCTTCAACCATTTTCTCTGCGATTTCTTTTGGTTTACCAGAGTTAACTGCGATATCAATTTGAATTTGACGCTCGTGTTCAACAACATCTGCAGGTACATCTTCTGGGTTCACGAATTCTGGTTTAGATGCCGCTACGTGCATTGCCACTTTTTTAAGTTCATCTTCTGAACCTTCACCTGCAACTAATACACCGATTTTTGCACCGTGTAAGTATTGAGCAATAACTTGACCTTCTAAGTAAGCAACACGACGGATGTTCATGTTCTCACCGATTTTAGCCACTAATGCAGCACGATTTTCTTCAAATTGTGCTTGTAATGCTTCGATAGTGGTGCCTTTGTGTGCTGCTGCGAAATCAGCTACTTCGTTTGCTAAACCTAAGAAGCCAGCATCTTTTGCTACGAAGTCAGTTTCACAGTTCATTTCAACTAATACACCGAAACCATTTTGTACACGAGCAAGGATAACACCTTCAGCTGCAACACGGCCTGCTTTTTTAGCAGCTTTAGCTTGACCAGATTTACGCATGTTGTCGATTGCTAACTCGATATCACCGTTTGCTTCAACTAATGCTTTTTTACATTCCATCATACCGGCACCGGTACGTTCACGAAGTTCTTTTACTAATGATGCTGTGATTTCAGCCATTTTAAAAATCCTCTGTCGAAAGTACGATTCATTTTGACCGCACTTTTAGATAAAAATATAGGGGCTAAATTTTAGCCCCTATGCCAATTAATCGTTTGATTATTAAGGGCTTCGCCTTATTGCAAAACTTAAATTATTCTGCGTCAGCTGCTAATTCTTCAGCAACTTGAGCTTCGTTACCACGACCTTCTTTAACCGCTGCTGCAGCTGCAGAAACGTAAAGTTGGATAGCACGAGTCGCATCATCGTTACCAGGGATAACGAAATCTACGCCAGCTGGAGTTGAGTTAGTATCAACGATAGCAAATACAGGAATACCTAGGTTGTTTGCTTCTTTAACCGCGATATGTTCGTGGTCTGCACCGATAACGAATAACGCATCTGGTAAGCCGCCCATATCTTTGATACCGCCAAGGCTTAATTCAAGTTTTTCCATCTCACGGGTACGCATTAACGCTTCTTTTTTGGTTAATTTGTCAAAAGTACCGTCTTGAGATTGAGTTTCTAAATCTTTTAAACGTTTAATTGATTGACGAACGGTTTTCCAGTTAGTCAACATACCACCTAACCAACGGTGGTTTACATAATATTGTTGACAGTCTAATGCTGCAGCTTGTACTGCTTCTTGAGCCGCGCGTTTAGTACCAACAAATAATACTTTACCGTTGTTGCTAGCAATACGGGTTAATTCCGCTAAAGCTTCGTTGAATAAAGGTAAAGTTTTTTCTAAGTTGATGATATGAACACCGTTACGAGCACCAAAAATGAAAGGTTTCATTTGTGGGTTCCAGTAACGAGTTTGGTGTCCGAAGTGTACGCCCGCGTTGATCATGTCGCGCATTGAAACTTGTGCCATAATATTTTCCTTTTGTTGGGGTTGAGCCTCCACATATCAGCTAATCGACCGTTTGGCACCCCGATTAAGCCTTAATGATATGTGTGTGTTGTTAATAATTAAAAACGCTGCTTTTGAAACCCAAAAACAGCGGTGCGATTTATACCATAAAGTGCGGTCAAAAACCAGTTTATTTTGTCAAATTTATTACTTTTCTTGCTTTAATAAACAATAAAGGGGGACGATGCCGCAAATCTTTAAATTCATCATGCCATTGAGGCTGCTCAGCTAACATGGGTTCAGCCATTTGTTCAATTTGAAAACCTGCAGCAATTAAATCATTAATAATCGTTGCCATCGTGCGGTGATAGGTTTTAAAAGGTTGTTGAAACCAATTTCGCTCTCTTAGCCCTTCATCACGGTAATGATTTAAACGATAAGCGACTTGCTGCTTTTTCTCATTTTTTTCCCAGCGCTCCCCTTCTTTATGGCAAGTGGTAATCGGATGCTCTTGGGAAAAAACTAATGTACCATTAGGTTTAAGTTTGTTGGCAATGGAAGCTAATAAAGCAGGAAAATCTTCAATATAATGAAAAGCAAAAGAGCTGGTAATGACATCAAAATCACTTTCTGGCAATTCTGATAATTTTTCCATCGGTAGCTGATATAACGAAAAACGCCCTGAAAATTGACCGCACTTTTCTAGATCTTTTTCGGCTTGCTCGAGCATTTTAACTGAAAGATCCGTTCCCACTACACTCGCCGCATCGCGTTCTAAATAGAGTTGCAAATGCCCACCTGTTCCACAACCTAGATCGAGTAATTTCTTCCCTTGCAAATCAGGTAACAGGGAAAGCATCGTTGGCTTTTCCACTATTTCATTGAGACTTATGGGATTAGATCGAAGTTTTTGATAAAGCGCAAAGAAGTTTTCTTTATCGTAAACACTCGTTTTGTTATTCATTTTGTTTCCTATGCAAAATTAAAAAGGGCGTATTTGATACGCCCCTACTATATTAACGTGAAAACTTATCCTGCGAAACTTGCAAACCATCCTAAGTTTGCGCCTACTTGTGCCACAATATTTAACACACCGAATAAGATCACAAAACCAATCATAAAATTACCGCCATACACTTTATAAGTCGCATTTGGAAATTTTTGGCGACTGGCTTTAGCAAGTAGTGCTGGCACGATTGCTGCCCAAATGGTTGCAGCTAATCCAGCATAACCAATGGCAATCACGAAACCATAAGGGAATTGTAAACTCAACAATAGTGGAGGTAAGAATGTTACCAATGTGGTTTTGGTTCTGCCTAATACGCTGTCATCAAATTTAAATAAATCAGCAATATAATCAAATAAACCTAACGTTACCCCTAAAAATGAAGTCGCAATAGCCATATAAGCAAAGAAATTCAGCACAACTGCAATATATTCCACTTCAATATATTTGTGTAATGCTTCTAATAATACCGATACATCGCCGCCTTTTTCAATTACAGGTGCAAATTCTGTACGTGGTAAATTACCTTGCACCGCCAGCTGCCATAAGACGTAAATCACTAAGGCTAAGCCCGTACCGATAAAGATCGATTTCATTACTCTACTACCATCACGATCGTAATATTTGACGAGGCTCGGTACATTTCCGTGGAAACCAAAGGACACTAAACAAACAGGAAGTGCGGTCAATAAATAAGGTAAATAGGTTTGATCACCTTCTGCAATAGTATTGAATAACACTTCTGTTTTTACAGAGCTCAATAAACCTGCGGTAGAAAGGAAGAAAGCGACTACCATCCCAACAATCAATACAGTGGTGAAACGATCCACGGCTTTAGTGGAAAGCCACACGAAAGCCGCAAGAATAAAACAGAAAATTAAGGATCCAGAAGTACGTCCAATATCAACCGCACTTTCAGCAGAACCAAAGGCTTGATTGAGCAAGTTTTGTGTAATACCGCCGCCAGAGGTGATATAAGCATAAGTTAAAATATACAACACGAAAGCCACTGAAAGGCCATTGATAATATTCCAACCTTTACCCAACAAATCTTTTACGATGGTGTCAAAGCTTGAGCCGGTAGGATAATGTAAGTTGGCTTCTAAGATCATCAAACCTGATGTGGTCATACAGAACCAAGTGTAAACCAACGCCAGAATAGAGCCGATAAACCATACCCCGGCCGTTGAGGTTGGGTTTGCGAGCATGCCAGCACCAATCGCAGTACCTGCAATAATCATGGCGCCGCCTAATAAAGAAGGAGATTTTTTTATTGTCATAGTAAAGTCCTAGAATATAATTTTGCACTATTATAATAGTACAAAATCAAAAGGCAATCTTTTTATATCGACAACAATAAAGAAATTTATATAATATCGGCATTTTAACCAAAAAGAACTTAATTATGAAAAAACAAATTAAAAGCTTTGCTTTTGCTGCGTTAGCGGGTGTTGTATTAACTTCCTGTGCTGATTCAGCCTCTATCAATCAGCAGGCTGCAAGTAGCTATACCCAAGAAATGGGTAATATGCGTGCACATGGTGTAATTGATACTTCATCAAAAACTGCAAAACGTGTTCATGCAGTGTTTAATAAAATGGTCCCTTATGCAGACCAAGCGAATGAAACTGGACAACAATTTAACTGGCAAATCAATGTCATTAAATCAAAAGAACTGAATGCCTGGGCAATGCCAGGCGGTAAAATGGCATTCTACACAGGTTTAGTGGATACCTTACAGTTAAACGATAATGAAATTGCTGTTGTAATGGGTCACGAAATGGCACACGCTTTAAAAGAACACGGTAAAGCGAAAGTGAATTTTGGTATGGCTACTAATATTGCAGCAAGTTTAGGTCATGCCGCCCTTTCTACTGTTATCGGTTCAAGTGCAAGTGAATTAGCAGTAGGTTTAACCAAAGACTTTGCTTTAGATAAACCTTACTCTCGTAGCGCAGAAACTGAAGCGGATGAAGTTGGATTAATGCTAATGGCTCGCTCAGGTTACAATCCTGAAGTTGCCCCAGGTTTATGGCAAAAAATGGCAAAAGCCTCTGGTGGTTCTAAAGGTGCACTTGATGTGTTAGCTTCTACTCACCCGAGTGATGAATCCCGCCAAGAAAACTTACAACGCTTATTACCAGAAGCGATGGAACTTTATAAAGCGGCAAAAAATAAAAATGGCTAAATAAACAGTCAAAAAATTGACCGCACTTTACAAATAAAAAGCGAACATCATGTTCGCTTTTTTTATACTGAAAAGAAAACCGCACTTGAAGAATCAAAGTGCGGTTTATTTTTATGCCATTGTTAATTAATGTTGTTCGTTAATGTGACCTTCAATTGGTTTCACATTTTCATCGAACTCAGGCAATGGTTTGTGTTCGCTCGCAATGTACGAATAAATCACTGGCAATACGAACAAGGTAAACAATGTACCAATTGCCAAACCGGCTACGATAACGATACCAATACTGAAACGAGATACCGCACCTGCACCTGTTGCATAAAGCAACGGTACAAGACCTGCAATCATCGCTGCGGTTGTCATCAGAATTGGACGTAAACGTACTTTAGCCGCTTCGGTAATCGCTTCAACACGCGTTTTACCATGATTTAACTGCTCTTCTTTCGCTACTTCACACATTAAAATACCGTGTTTTGTGATAAGACCAACTAAGGTAATCAAACCCACTTGTGAGTAGATATTGAGTGTCGTTCCAGCAATCCCTACAAATCCAAAGGCATTTAAGGCTAACAATGCACCACTTACAGCTAACGGCACAGAAATCATAATCACGATTGGATCGCGAATTGATTCAAACTGAATTGCCAAGACTAAGAAAATAATCACTACCGCAAGTAAGAAGGTTACAGCAAGTGCATTACCTTCTTGTACTAACTGACGCGCTTCACTTTTAAAGTCATAGTTATAACCCTGTGGTAACGTATTTTTCGCATTGTCCTGTAACCATTGGATCGCATCACCAATTGAAGTACCTGGCATCGGTACAGCACTAATCACCGCAGAGTTTAACTGGCTGAAACGAGGCAATGTACTTGGTTGCGGTTCCAATGTAGCCGTCACCAAGCTGCTTAATGGAACAGAGGTACCATTTGCCGCGGTGATGTAATACTTATTAAAACTTTCCGGAGATAAACGATTGTCACGTTTTACTTGGGAAATAATTTTGTAAGCTCGACCATCAATATCCACACGTTCAATAGTTGCGGCAGATAAGAAACTCCCTAACGTACGGCTGATTTGTTGCATTGTAATGCCATAAGTTCCTGCTTTTTCACGATCGATCTTAATACGCATTTGAGCAGTATCAAATTTAAGATCGAGATTGGTATAAACGAACTTGCTGGATTTTTGCATATCCTCTAAGAATTTACCCGCCACATTTGCTAAATCACCGTAATCTTGTGATGTGCTGATCACAAAACCAATTGGAGGACCTTGCTCCCCTGTATCAATTTCTGGGAACGCAAAGCCTTGTACAGACACTTCAGGAATAGATTTCGCTTTTTCATTCAACTCATTCATGATAGCTGTTTGGCTTTTTGAGCGTTCTTTCCAATCTTTTAAAGTCACAACGTTTAAAGATTGGTTAGAGCTTGGTGCTCCTGAAATCGTCATCGCAAACTGTACTTCTGGCGTATTGGTTAAAATCTCTTGATAAGGTGCCATCGCATTTTGCACATAATCCACGTTCACGTTAGAAGGTGCAGAACCGATTGCCAAAAATGCGCCCTTGTCTTCCGTTGGTGTTAATTCACTTGAAAGTGATTTAAACAACACGGGTAAGGTTGCAAAAATGATTGCCGCAAACATCAACATACATTTACGGTTTACCATCACCAAATCAAGTACATACGCATAAGCTGCATTCACTTTACTAAGGGTATGCTCTACTCGTTGTTCCAATTTACTTGGAGCCTCATTGGATTTTAGCAATTTACTGGTCATCATTGGTGAAAGCGTTAATGCTACGATACCGGAAATAAATACTGCTCCAGCAAGGGTTAAAGCAAACTCTTTAAACAACGTACCCGTAATACCGCCCATTAACGCCATTGGAGAATATACCGCCATCAAGGCAATGGTCATGGAAATAACCGGAACGGCAATTTCACGCGTACCGATAATCGCCGCACGGAATGGCGTTTCACCTAACTTAATGTGGCGGTCTACGTTTTCCAATACCACAATCGCATCATCCACCACCAAACCAATGGCTAGAACCAATGCCAGCAAAGTCATCAAGTTAATAGAGAAATCTAAGGTTTGAAGCAACATAATTACCCCGATTAATGAAATCGGAATGGTGATAACCGGGATTAAAATCGCACGGAATGAACCAATAAACATGGTAATCACCACCAACACGATCAGCGTTGCCTCAACAATCGTTTTGATTACTTCATTAATGGAGTTATTAATCGCAATTGTACGGTCATATAAGATGTCAGATTCAATAGCATCCGGCAGATTATTTTTAATACTGTCATATAGCGGACGCACTTTCGCCGCTACCGTTAATGGGTTTGCTGACGAAGTTGGATTAATCGCTAATACAACGGAATCTGCGCCATTCGCTACCGCACGTGAGCTATCGCTTGATTTATTTAATTCAATATCAGCGATATCGCGTAAACGTACTAACTTATCACCGTTTGATGTCACAATTAAGTTGCTTAATTCTTCAACCGATTTTGTCGTAGTTTCTACTTTGTTTTTATAGGTCACAAAATAGCCATTATCATTACCTGCTGCCGTTTGCACGTTATTCGCCGCTAATGCTGACATCACAGTTGTAGCCGAAAGGTTTTGAGCCGCCATTTTTTCAGGATCTAACCAAATACGCAGTGCATACTCAGATGCACCAAAAACATCAACACTCGCGACCCCTTCAACAGTAAAGAACTGAGGTTTGACTACGCGTTGAATATAGTCAGTCACTTGGCTTGCATCAAGTTTGTTAGAACGGAAACTAATATACATAATTCCCGAACCACCTGTAGAGGAAGAAACCGTTGGATCTTCAATACCACTTGGCAATTCAGAACGAACCGAGTTAACTTTGGCTAACACATCTGCCAAGGCTGCATTCGGATCGGTATTTAATTTCATTTTTACGGTGACAGTTGAAGTGCTTGGACTAGAGCTTGAAGACATATAGTCCACATTGTCTGCTTGTGCTACCGCTTCTTCAATTTTCGAGGTCACAAATGCCTGAATTAAGTTTGCATCTGCACCTGGATATGCGGTGGTCACCGTAATTACCGTTGTGGTCATTTTCGGATATTCGCGCACAGACAATTTCGAGATCGCTTGTAAACCTAAAATAATGATTAACAAGCTAATCGAAACCGCCAAAACAGGGCGACGAATAAATATATCGGTAAATCTCATTCGCTTTTCCTAATTAAAGATTCGTTTTATTCGCAGGTTGTTCTGTACCCACGCCCGCTTTATCTGCAACTGAAACTAATGCTCCGTTACTTAAGTTTTGCTGACCACCTGTCACAATTTTATCGCCCACTTTGACTTCATCACCCTTTAATTGTGCATAAATGCCTTGACGATCTTTAGTAAACACGGTGATTGATTTTGCACGGTACATATTCGCAGCTTTCTCTGCACCACCTAATTTCTCGATGTCTTCATCAGAAAGTGCGGTCAAAATATAAAGCGATTCGCCATACATGTTGTAACTTACCGCGACTTGTGGCACCACAACTTGATTATGTTCTGTTGGTAAAGCAACATGTAAACGGGTAAACATACCGGATAATAATTTTGCTCCATCTTCTGGCTCAAATGTTGCTTGAACATCCACTAAACCGGTTGAAGAGTTAATTGCCGGCTCAATAGCAGTAATTTTTGCAGCAAAGGTTTCACCTTTACGCGCATCTGCCGTAGCCGTTACTTTTTGACCAATATGCAATTTATCTAATAGGTTTTGAGCAATCGCAAAATCGACTTTCATTGAAGAACGATCTTCCACACGCACAATTTCAGTACCGTTTGAAACATACTGACCAACATTCACTTTCACGATACCGGCTTTACCATCAAATGGCGCGACGATTTGGCGACGCTCAATGGTTGCTTTTAATGACTCAATATTTGCCGCTTGTGCTTCATAAGCTGCTTTTGCATTATCTAATTCTTGACGAGAAACAGCCCCGCTGCCCGCAAGGTTTGCATAACGTTGATAAGTTTGACGTAATGACACCACCTGAGCTTGTGCGGCTTGTAAGCTTGCACGCTCAACTGAGCTATCTAACTCAACTAACAAATCACCTTTTTTCACGCTCTGTCCATTTTGCACGAGCACTTTAGACACGGTTCCTGCACTTTGAGCGCTTAACATCGCCCCTTGATTCGGACGAACAAGACCTGTCGTTTCAATGATTGGTGTCCATTCTGAAGCCTTAACTGTCATTGCAGTCACAGGAGAGGCTGTTTCTGGTTTATTTGCTAAGAAATCAGCAATGCCTTTTGCCTTCATTTGATTAAGGAAAATCATTGCTGCAAAAATTAACACAAATACGCCTAACGCTAATTTCAAAAAGAAAACGTGTGAACGCTTTGGTTTATCAGTTTGAGTTATACTCATTTGGAAAACTCCATTAAGACAATAAAATGACTACTTCTGAATTGCACGCCAAGAGCGTTCAATGACAGATTCTAACGTTGCATCGGTCACTGCCGTACCGAGAAATTTGTTATCTGAGGCTAAAACCATTGCGGTTTTAAGGCTCAGCAAAAATAACATGTGAGGATCTAAATCAGCTAACACATTTGCTGCTTGTCCATTGAGACAAAACTGATCCCAACACGAATGCTCCATTTCTTTGCAGGTTTCAATAAACTCTGGTAAAGATCGATATTGGTTCATGTTTAACAGAATCGTTGGATTTTCTTGAAGAAAATGCCAAATATTCCACCACATTTTTCTGTATTGCTCGAAAAAAGATTGGCTTTCATCAAAACCTTCTTCAATCGCCACAGCAAACTTATTGAACACTCGACGAGCAAATTGTGCTAATAACTCGTCTTTACTCTTAAAATAAAGATAAATCGTACCCGCTGCGATGCCAGCTTCCTTGGCTAACTTATGCATAGAAAGATAATGTAATCCTTCTTTTGCCATAAGACGATCTGTTGCATCAAAGATCTGCTCGCTGACATCAAGCTTCGTTTTAGAGGCTTTTACTTGTCGCATAATAAAAAATTAAATTCTTAGAGTTATATATGAGAAAGGTCATTTAAGATGAATATCAAAAATGAATGAACGTTCATTTTATTGATTTTTCATTTTTTGGCAAGTGAAAATATAAAAAAAGTGCGGTTATTTTTAACCGCACTTTTAAATTCTGAATTACATTCCAATCACAACGCAACTCGCCACTGATTTTGCTTTATCTTGTGCTGCTGTTGCTGCATCTCGGCTACCAAATGGTCCTACACGTACGCGGTTCCATTCTTCACTTGTCGCAATTTGTGCATTTACGCCAGCCATCGCTAGACGACCTTGTAAGCTTTCTGCTTGTGCACGATTTTTAAATGCACCACATTGTAAACCAAATTTTTTGCCGCCAGCCTGTACTTGTTGTTCAGCTGGTTTCGGTTCTGCTTTTTTCGGTTGCTCAGCTTTAGCAGGCTCCGTTTTAGCTGGTTCCGCCTTCACTACTTCTACTTTTTTCGGAGGTTCAGGCTTTTTAACTGGCTCTGTTTTTTTAACTAGCTCAGGCTTTTTCGCTTCTGGTTTTACTGTTTGCTGAGCAGGCTGAGTTTGAGCTGTCTGTGCTGATTGAGCTTGTTGTGCTTGAGCCGCGGCTTTTTCTGCATTCGCCGCTTCTTGCTCTTTACGCTGAGCTTCTAATTTTTTCGCTTCTTCTGCCGCCTTTTGCTCTTTTTCCATTTGGATAAGCACTTGACGTTGTTCTTCCGTCAAACGCATATTTTTTTCAACAGAAGAAGGATTATTATCCACCGGCACCGTACGGGTTTCTAATTCTTTAATATAGTGCCATACTTCTTCTGGACGATTCGGCAACACACTTTTTGGTTGCGGTTTTTCTGGTTGAACCGTTGTTGTCACGACAGGTTCAGGTGTTTTACTTTTTAAGAAGTAAAGCCCTAAACCAAAACCTAATACTGCTACCAACGCAAGACCAATTAAAGTATTACGATTAAAACGTTTCTTTGCTTTCTTTTTATTATTTTTTGAGCCGCTTCGACCGGCAAAATCTCGATGAGCCACGATAAAATCCTAAAATATTCGATAAATTAAACTTAGAGTATAAAAAAACGCTTAATTCTACTGAAAAACTGTGCATTTTTCTAGGGAATTTTTGCTAACTCAAATCCAATGGATCCACGTCTAAAATTAACCGCACTTGAGAAGACTTTATCAGCTCTAGTGAATATCGACTCAATGCCGCCTGTAATTGTTTCCGAGAAGCGTGCTGTAATAATAACTGCCAACGATACTGCCCTGCTTTTTTGCTGAACGGTGCGGGAATCGGCCCCAACACTTGCAAGCCTTCTATTTTTTGTTCATAGAAGAAAGAGGCTAATTGCGACAATGCATTTTCCGCCTCTTCAGAATGACGACATTGTGCTTTAAACAATGCCTGGAAACTAAACGGAGGCAAGCCCATATTATGGCGTAGCTTCAAGGTTTCTTCTGCAAAGGCTTGGTAACCCTTTTCAAGCAAGGTAGTTAATAACGGGTGATCTGGATAATGTGTCTGCAAAACCACTTCGCCCTGTTTTTCGGCTCTGCCTGAGCGCCCTGCCACTTGTACATAAAGCTGCGCTAAACGTTCTTCGGCTCTGAAATCAAGGGAAAACAAGGCATTATCTACATTCACTAAAGCAACCAACGTGACATTCGGGAAATGATGTCCTTTGGCTAACATTTGTGTGCCAATTAAAATCTGACTTTTACCTTGCTGAATATCCTCTAAATAACCTTCAAGCTTGCCTTTTCGCGCAGTACTATCGCGATCGATACGTGCAATATTGTATTGTGGGAAACGTGCTTTTAGGGTTTCCTCCAGTTGTTCAGTGCCTAACCCCGTTGTGACTAAATGCGTTGAACCACAATGACCACATTGCATCGGCACTGTTTTTTGTGCGCCACAATGATGGCAGCGTAAAACACGCTGATTTTGGTGATAAGTATAAGGTTTTTCGCAATGATGACATTCATCAATCCAGCCACATTCATGACATAACAACACAGGCGCAAATCCACGTCGATTAAGGAATAACAATACTTGGTTGCCTTTTTCTAAGTGTTCTTGCATACGTTGTAATAGTGGTTCGGATAAGCCGTTTTGAATTCGTTGATGTTTTAAATCAATCACAAACTGGCGAAGTGCGGTCGCATTTCCGGCTCTTTTTGATAAGACCAAATGATGATATTTGCCATTTTGTACGTTATTCACACTTTCCAAACTTGGTGTGGCAGAACCTAATAAGATAGGAATATTAAGTTTTTGCGCTAAAACAATGCCTAAATCTCTTGCATGATAACGCCAACCATCTTGCTGTTTAAACGAGCCGTCATGTTCTTCATCTAAAATAATTAAGCCGAGATCTGAAAATTGGGTGAAGAGCGCTGATCTCGTACCGATCACGATTGCACTTTGCCCCGTTCTTGCACGCTCCCAGACATTTAAGCGTTGCGTATCATTCAAGTTGGAATGCAATACATCAATTTCCACATTAAAACGAGCTTGGAACCGTCTCACAGTCTGAGGGGTAAGCCCAATTTCAGGAACAAGGACTAAAACCTGCTTGCCTTTCTTTAAGATTTCTTCAATATATTGCAGATAGATTTCAGTCTTACCCGAACCGGTCACCCCCTCTAACAACCACACATTAAAGCCTTCTTGGAAAAGCAACTGGCTAAAAGCAAGGGCTTGTTGCTTGTTTAAGGTCAATCGGTTATCAAGATTAACTAAAGGATTATCCCCAAGAGCTTGTTGCCAACTTTTTTGTTCAGTAGGCACAATAATCTCTTCTACATAATCTTTGCCTTTAAGAGCTGACCAAATTGCGGAACCGATCTCATTGTTACCTTTTTCTAGATCTTGCGTGAGCAATAAATTTAAGGCTTCAATTTGTTTTTTAGCGCGTTTTAATTCACCCGATTCTAATGCTTGTTTTCCAAGGTCCGTAATACGCCAAAAAGTGCGGTCATTTTTAACCGCACTTTCTCCATTACGAAGTTTTACTGGCAACGCTTGAAACAACACATCGCCTAAGGCTGCGCGATAATAATTAGCCGACCAAGCTAACCAATCCCAAGTTGTGGAATTAAAAAGTGATTCAGCATCAAGTACATCAATAATCGGTTTTAACTTCTCTTTTGCTACATCTGAAGAAGCGGGCAAATCCACCACGATCCCGACTCGTTTTTGCGAACCAAAAGGCACCAATACTCGTCCACCAACGATTGGCGTCAAGTCTGGCGAATAGAGATAATCAAAAAATCGGGGAAGCGGTACGGCTAATGCAACTCGGACAATATTCATAACAAAAAATAATTAAAAATTTTCGCTATTATACGGGAATTAGGTGGAAAAATCCCACAACCTTGCCTTTTAGTGTATAATCGCCGCCAATTTTAATTGAGCGAATAAAAACCATGACAGAAGAGCAAAAAACCTTTGCTGATCAAAAACGTAAAACCGTTGAAACGGCTGAATTTACAGAAGATGGTCGTTATAAACGTAAAGTTCGTAGCTTTGTGTTGCGGACAGGTCGTTTAAGTGATTTTCAAAAAAATATGATGAACGATCACTGGGCTGATCTTGGATTAGATTATCAAAACACCCCTTTTGATTTTGCTGCGATTTATGGCAATACGAATCCCGTTATATTAGAAATTGGCTTCGGAATGGGGAAATCTTTAGTGGATATGGCAGAAGCAAATCCTGATAAAAATTATCTTGGTATTGAAGTGCACACGCCTGGTGTGGGAGCCTGTATTGCTTATGCGGTAGAAAAAGGCGTGAAAAACCTTCGCGTGATTTGTCATGATGCCACTGAAATTTTACGTGATTGTGTGAAAGACGGTGAATTGGGCGGTTTACAGCTTTTCTTCCCAGACCCTTGGCATAAAGCAAAACATCATAAACGTCGTATTGTTCAACCACACTTTGTAGAGCAAGTCGTCCAAAAATTACAACCCAATGGCTTTATTCATATGGCAACGGACTGGGAGAACTATGCGGAACAAATGCTCGAGGTTCTTTCAGCTAATGAAAATTTAGTCAATACTGCCGAACAAGATTATATTCCACGTCCTGATTTCCGCCCTCTTACAAAATTCGAGGCGCGTGGTCATCGCTTAGGTCACGGTGTGTGGGATTTATACTTTAAGAAAAAATAATCATCGAGATGATGACGATACCCCATTACCTTAACATAGGAGAACATTGAAAATGAAAACTCGTAATCAACGTCAACGTAAAAAACTTCACTTAGCTGAATTCCAAGAATTAGGCTTTTTAGTGAATTGGCAATTTGCTGAAGGAACCAGCATCGAAACTATCGATGAAACCGTTGATCGTTTTATTGCTGAAGTGATTCAACCAAACGGCTTAGCTTATGAAGGTAGCGGCTATTTACATTGGGAAGGCTTAGTTTGCTTAGAAAAAATTGGCAAATGTGATGAAAGCCATCGCCAATTAGTACAAAAATGGTTAGAAGAGAATAAATTGCAACAAATCGAAATCAGTGAATTATTCGATATTTGGTGGGATTACCCAACAAAAAACGCATAATATTTTAAGCATACTTCAGGGCGGATTATCCGCCCTATTTAATAATCATTTTCACTTATATTTTAACAATTTATTTACATCCCTAATTTCCTTTCAAAATATCCTTGATCTACCTCAAGAAAAGTGTATATTTCTTAAAAACTACTCCTTTTAGGTAGTTACTATTTTGTTATCGGAGCTAGATAATGCTCCCCTTGAAAATACCGAACTTTAAAGAAAAATATGGCGATTGAAAATCCTTCTCGCAGACAATTATTACGTGGGCAATTTTTACAATCGTTACATTCTGAAAACGCTAAAATTCAAGGTATAAATGCTATACGTCTACCTTGGTCGGTAAACGAAGCAGACTTTACAGATAAATGCACTCGATGCGGTGATTGCATACTGATATGTGAAACCCAAATTATCGTAAAAGGCGATGGCGGTTTCCCTGAAATACAATTTGACAAGGGCGAATGCACTTTCTGCCAAAAATGTGTTTTAGTCTGTGAACAACCGATTTTTCACTCATTAGAAGAAAAGCCTTGGACACATAAAGTTGAGATTACAACGCAGTGCCTAACAGAAAATCGAGTGGAATGTCGAAGTTGCCAAGATAGCTGTCCGATGAATGCCATCCGTTTTCGATTACAGCTTGGTGGTGTGGCAAAACCCATATTAGATTTAGAAAGCTGTAATGGTTGTGGCGCTTGCCTAAGTGTTTGCCCAACAAGAGCAATAAAAATTTTTAATATTGAAACAAATATCGATGAGTCAATTTAGCGAAAATGAGAACTGGTATGTATGCAGCATTGTTGTGCAAGCCAGACCAGAAAAACTTAACCAAGTCAAAGAAGCCATTTTAGCGATTCCAACCGCTGAGATTCATGGCGAAAAATCTGATGAAGGCAAATTGGTGGTCACCCTTGAAAGTAACCGTCAATTAGCATTAGCGGATCTTATGGATGAAATTAAAGATATCCCAGGAGTAATTGTCGTTTCTTTAATTTCGAATTACTTAGATGAAAAATAAATAATTTAGGTATACATGCCATTTTGTATATTCTAAAAAATTCAACAACGAGTGGGGAAAACTATGGAACTTAATCGTAGAGATTTTATGAAAGCCAATGCTGCGCTTGCAGCAGCAGCGGCTGCCGGTATGACCATCCCTGTTAAACAGGTTGATGCGGCAGAAGATATGGGCATCAAATGGGATAAAGCGCCATGTCGTTTCTGTGGTACAGGATGTAGCGTATTGGTAGGAACCAAAGATGGTCGAGTTGTCGCAACTCAAGGTGACCCAGATGCAGAGGTAAACCGTGGTTTAAACTGTATCAAAGGTTACTTCCTTTCTAAAATCATGTACGGTGCAGACCGTGTACAAACTCCGTTATTACGTATGAAAGATGGTAAATTCCATAAAGAAGGTGACTTTACACCCGTTTCTTGGGATCAAGCTTTCACTATCATGGCGGAAAAAATCAAAGACATCTTGAAGAAAAAAGAACCAAATGCTGTTGGGATGTTCTCTTCCGGTCAAACAACCATCTACGAAGGTTACGCAAAAGTAAAACTTTGGAAAGCTGGTTTCCGTTCTAATACTATCGACCCGAATGCTCGTCACTGTATGGCGTCTGCAGCGGTTGCATTTATGCGTACATTCGGTATGGATGAACCAATGGGTTGCTATAACGATATCGAGAAAACCGATGCATTTGTGCTTTGGGGTTCAAACATGGCGGAAATGCACCCAATTTTATGGTCTCGTATTTCTGACCGTCGTCTTTCTTCTGATAATGTGAAAGTGGTGGTTATGTCAACATTCGAACACCGTTCGTTTGAATTAGCTGATGTGCCTATCGTGTTTAATCCACATTCAGACCTTGCAATTCTTAACTATATCGCTAACTACATTATCCAAAACGATAAAGTAAACTGGGATTTCGTTAATAAACACACTAAATTCAAACGTGGTGAAACCGATATCGGTTATGGTTTACGCCCAGAACATCCGCTTGAAGTTGCTGCGAAAAACCGTAAAACCGCAGGTAAAATGCACGATTCTGACTTCGAAGAATTCAAGAAAATCGTTGCACCTTATACATTAGATGAAGCACACCGTATTTCTGGTGTACCAAAAGATCAGCTTGAAACTCTTGCGAAGATGTACGCAGATCCAGAACAAAACTTAGTATCTTACTGGACAATGGGCTTTAACCAACACACTCGTGGTGTATGGGTTAACCACATGATCTATAACGTACACTTATTAACCGGTAAAATTTCTAAACCAGGTTGTGGTCCGTTCTCATTAACTGGTCAACCTTCAGCTTGTGGTACAGCACGTGAAGTAGGTACTTTCGTTCACCGTTTACCAGCAGACATGGTAGTAACCAATCCAAAACACGTTGAAATTACAGAGAAAAAATGGAAATTACCAAAAGGCACTATCCCAACTGTACCTGGCTATCCAGCGGTACAACAAAGCCGTGCCTTAAAAGACGGTAAACTAAATTTCTTATGGCAAATGTCCACCAACAACATGCAAGGCGGTCCGAATATCAATGACGAAATTTTCCCTGGTTGGCGTAACCCTGAGAACTTTATCGTTGTTTCAGACCCTTACCCATCAGTTTCTGCTGTTGCGGCTGACTTAATTCTTCCAACTTGTATGTGGGTAGAAAAAGAAGGGGGTTATGGTAACGCTGAACGTCGTACCCAATTATGGCGTCAACAAGTAAAAGGCCCAGGTGAGTCTCGTTCTGACTTATGGCAAATTGTTGAATTTGCTAAATACTTCAAAACTGATGAAGTATGGGGTGAAGAGTTATTAGCTCAAATGCCTGAATATCGTGGCAAAACCTTATACGAAGTGCTTTACGAAAATGGTGAAGTAAACAAATTTAAAGTACCAACGGATGTTCCGGGATACATCAATGATGAAGCCGATCACTTTGGTTACTACCTACAAAAAGGTTTATTCGAAGAATACGCTGACTTCGGTCGTGGTCATGGTCATGACTTAGCACCATTCGATACTTATCACCAAGTACGTGGTTTACGTTGGCCGGTTGTTGACGGTAAAGAAACCTTATGGCGTTACCGTGAAGGCTTTGACCCGTATGTCAAACCAGGTGAAGATATCGCATTCTATGGCTATCCAGATAAAAAAGCGATTATTCTAGGTGTTCCTTATGAAGCACCTGCAGAATCACCGGATGAAGAATATCCATTATGGTTATGTACTGGTCGTGTACTTGAGCACTGGCATACCGGTACCATGACTCGTCGTGTACCTGAATTACACCGTGCATTCCCGAACAACTTAGTTTGGATGCACCCTGCGGATGCGAAAAAATATGGCTTACGTCATGGGGATAAAGTGAAGTTAATCACTCGTCGTGGTGAAATGATCACTTACTTAGATACCCGTGGTCGTAACAAATGTCCTCAGGGCTTAATTTATACCACCTTCTTTGATGCGGGTCAGCTTGCGAACAAATTAACATTGGATGCAACCGATCCAATTTCAGGCGAAACCGACTTCAAAAAATGTGCGGTTAAAGTGGAAAAAGCGTAGGATTTTCCTTTCGTTTCTAGTCGCTCCTCTCTTTCAAGAGAGGGGAATTTAAAATAAGAGCGGTCAAATTTTGCAACATTTTTACAAAATCAGGCCGCTTATAAAAGGAAACGCAGATGAGACTTGATCCTAACCGTCGTCAGTTTTTAAAAAATGTGACAAGAACGGCTGCCGGAGTGTGTGGGGTTGGTATTATTCTTGGCTTACAGCAACAACAAGCTAAAGCTAAAGAAGGAATCGCCTTACGTCCACCTGGTGCTTTACCGGAAAAGGATTTCTTGGCAGCTTGTACCCGTTGCGGACAATGCGTCCAAGCGTGTCCATATGATATGTTGCATTTAGCTTCGCTGATTTCACCAATGGAAGCTGGCACACCTTATTTTATCGCTCGGGATAAACCTTGCGAAATGTGTCCGGATATTCCATGCATGAATGCTTGTCCAAGTGGTGCATTAAGTAAAGAACTCAAAGATATCAATGATGCGAGAATGGGGTTAGCAGTATTGCTAGACCATGAAACTTGTCTTAACTGGCAGGGGTTGCGTTGTGATGTGTGTTACCGCGTTTGTCCATTAGTAGATAAAGCGATTACACTTGAACGTATTCATAATGATCGCACGGGTATTCATGCGAAGCTTATTCCAACTGTTCACTCTGATGCTTGCACCGGATGCGGTAAATGCGAACAAGCTTGTGTATTAGAAGAAGCGGCAATTAAAGTCTTACCGATGGATATCGCCAAAGGACTACTTGGTCGCCACTATCGCTTAGGCTGGAAAGAAAAACAAAATGCCGGAAAATCCTTAATTGAGGAGCAACATCCGGATGGCTTACGTCCAGCAATGGATGCTCGTATGCCGGAAGGCTTACATGAGCCGGTTTATCAGCCGATGCAGGTTCAACCGAACCAAAAGGTGGCAACACCGAATCGTGCAACAATGGATTATGTGCCGAATCCAACGACAGTTCCAGAAGCTGAGCAATTCCCTAATCTGGACTTGAACATTAAGGGGGTAAAATAATGGCTGAAAAATATACCCCAAATAAGCCAAAAGATGCCGGCTTAGAGGCACGCCAAAAACTCGGTTGGTGGCATGCTTATCGCTTTTTAATTCTACGTCGAATCAGTCAATTAAGTATTATTTTAATGTTCTTAAGTGGCCCGATTTGGCAAGTTTGGATTTTAAAAGGCAATTACAGCTCAAGCATGCTTTTGGATACTTTGCCATTGACAGATCCATTGATTACTGCTGAAAGTTTAGCGACAGGTTATTTACCAGAAATTACAACGATTATTGGCGCCTTGGTTATTATCATATTCTACGCCATAGTTGCAAGCAAAGCCTTTTGTAGTTGGGTTTGCCCAATGAATATTGTGACTGATGCAGCAGCTTGGTTACGTAGAAAATTAGGTATTCGACAATCATTAAAAATTTCACGTCAACTTCGTTATGTGATTTTAACCGTGATTTTAATAGGTAGTGCAATAACGGGTACGCTCTTATGGGAGTGGGTAAATCCTGTTGCAGCGCTTGGACGTATCTTTGTCTTTGGAACAGGTGCAACCCTTTGGTTGGTCGCAGTCATCTTTTTATTTGACTTACTTGTTGCTGAGCATGGCTGGTGTGGTCACCTTTGCCCAATTGGTGCGATATATGGTGTCATTGGCGCTAAAAGCCTGATAAAAATTAACGTAATCGATCGCGATCGCTGTGACCGTTGTATGGACTGTTATAATGTTTGCCCTGAACCGCAAGTATTAAGACTTCCTTTGCACGGTGGACCAGAAGATAGCCAAATTATACTGGCAAAAGATTGCATTACTTGTGGACGTTGTATTGACGTCTGCGCAGAAAATGTATTTGCATTTGGATCTCGCTTTGAGAAACAAATAAAAATTAAAAATATTTAATTATTTAATGGAGTGGATTTCATGAAAAAATCATTTATTTTCATGCTAGCTTTATGTAGCGGATTGGCATTTGCTGATGCGCCACAAGTTGCAAATAGCATCGACAAAGCAACAGAAAGTATTGCACCTGCATTTACTAACCCTTATAAAGATGTAGGCAATATTCCAGTAACTTTCCCAAATCAGCCCCCACTTGTCCCGCATAGTGTACGTGGCTTACAAGTGACTAAGAATGCTAACCAATGTTTAGGCTGTCACTCTCCGGATGTTGCTCCAACAACGGGTGCACCTCGCGTACCTGAAAGCCACTTTTTAACACGTGATGGACAAAAAACAGAAGGCACTTCGCCACGTCGTTATTTCTGTTTACAATGCCACGTTCAACAAACTAACGTGAACCCAATTATCCAAAATAAATTTGAAACTATTCGTCAAATGCAAGGTAAATAAGGAGCTAAACCATGATTAAATCAAGCATTCAGAAAGTTTGCCGTTGGTTACGCTCTCCGAGCAAAATGGCAATTGGTGGGGTTATTTTATTAACTATCATTGGTACTATCGTTGGAACTAACCTGTTTAATGCTGGAATGGCGACAACTAATACAGAGCAATTCTGTTCAGACTGTCATACTAATGACGTTGTACCTGAGTACCAAGCGTCAATCCACTTTAGTAACCGTTCAGGTGTGAAAGCAATTTGTTCAGACTGTCACGTTCCACATGAATTTATTCCAAAAATGGTTCGAAAAATGCAAGCATCGACTGAAGTTTATGCTCACTTTACAGGTAAAGTCGATACTAAAGAAAAATTCGAAAAACATCGTTTAGAAATGGCTGAACGTGAATGGGCGCGTATGAAAGCGAATAACTCACAAGAGTGCCGTAACTGCCATAACTTCAATGACATGGACTTTACTCAACAAAAAACTGTGGCACAACAAATGCATGCACTTGCACAGGAACAAAACAAAACCTGTATCGATTGTCACAAAGGTATTGCACATAACCTTCCACACATGGAAAAAGTACAACAAAGCTTTATTCCAGCGGATATGTTAAAAGCAAATGAAAAACCTGCAGATAACAAAGATGCAAAATAATCTTATAGCAAAATAATAAATCGGCACTCATTTTGAGTGCCAATTTTGTTTTTATTTTTTAAGGAAATCTTTATCAGATAATACCCTTAGTGGTTGCATGTCGCTATTCCCCATAATAACCAAACTCGGGTCTGAGCGTAAACAGCTGCCACCATAATGCCCACCTACAGTAAAAGTACAGACCTGAACATATTGGTCTTCCACTTTTGGTAAACACCAAAGCTGTTGATAAATACTCTCCTGCTTACCAAAACGACCATCTTTACTATCAAGCACCGACTTACACTCACCAATCAATTTCACATTATCACCACGGCGACCTGCAATTGGCTTTTGTGCGTAACCATTTTTAATCAGCTCAGGCGTCAATTCAAATCCTGCTTCGAGTAGATAACGATGGTTTGGGAATAGTGACCACAACACTGGTAAGATCGCTTTATTACTCGGAATAGCCGTCCACAGTGGCTCATAAACTAGAACTTCTGGACGAAGTAACACATCAATCAACCGCACTTTGTCTTCTGGATATCCCGTACGAATTGGTGGAGCCACTTCCATACCTGTTGCATCTTCACGAAGTTGCTCCAACATGGTTTCCCAGGCCCACGTTTTCCATACGGTTTTGACCTGGTTATCTTCATCATCAATCAAACGACCACGGCTATCCCAATGCAATCCCTCGGTCCCATGAATAATTTTAGCTTGAAATCCTGCTTGAACTAGTGCATTGCGCATAAATAATGCGTGATAATCTTCCTCATCATCGTGATCTTGCATAATATGAACAAGCGGCGTAGCTTCACTGTGTTTCCAACAATCCGCTAATGCATTACGTAAGCCATCAGCTGGATTATCACCAATCTTCAATCCGCCCTGAATTGCCCATCGATTCATAAACTCACCAGCTTCAGCGTGACAAGAGGCTGAGTCAGCATTGTATTCATACACTTTCAATCCACGACTATCCATGCAGAAATCTAAACGTCCCGTGATGGTTTGGTAACGGCGATTTTGCCAAGACAATCGTAAACGAGGCCAAAGCAATTTAGGAATATTGAAATATTGTAATAACTTATCGTCTTTTAAAACTTTATCTGTGGCATGCAAATACATTAAATGCAATTCATTGGTTGCACGAATTAACTCATGTTGTGCTGTTTCAGATATCGTAAAATAGCGATATTGATCCGAATGGCTGACTTTATGCCCACCCATTGCTTTCACATATGCCGCTTCAAATTCGTTTTGCTCATTCAGCCATTTATGCTCAAACTGACCATTGTTTTCTATATGTTCAGCATGAATCTCAAGTTTCTCTTTTTCTGGTGTTGGCCGCGGCAGACTGTATTCGGTATCTTCTGTTTGGATCATCCAACCTAAAATTTCTGTATCATCAAAGGTATCATGCAGAAAATAACCACTTTCGGAAACCGTCATCGGTAATTCGCGAGTCCATTGCTGCCCACTTGGTAAGCGAGAGTGAATCACGTTTTGCTCGGCAATGCGAATTTTATCTTCTAATACCTCGGTAATGATCGCCACATGCCCCGTATGTTTAAATTCGCCTCCCTCTTGCCAAATTAAAAGGGCTCCCGCTTCAGGCTTACGTTTGCAGCCATTTGCAAAGGCTTGTAAGGGTAATAAGGCATCGTTGACCACTTGACGTAAAAATCGTAGAGAAAAGATCTCGTAAGCCATTCCCACATCAGTAAACACCATGCCATGATTGAGGTATAAATAACGGCGCGCAAACTCCACACACTGCCATTTATATCCCATGTACTCTCGCTCTAAATAACTGCGAAAGGCGGCATCATCGGGATACTCTTTCTCATCTGCTGTATGATAATCGGATGAATAAATCGCAATGCCACCCGGTGCATAGCCTAATAAGCTCCCGAAAGGATCGTGTGTACTGATGTTTGCTGAACGTTCAGGCATAAAAACTCCTCGTTAAATAACAACTAGAAATAGTATAGATCTTTTGTCTGATTCCCCCCAAGGCTTTTAAAAGAAATATCAAAATTTGAATCCCATACAATTTTGAAAAAGAAAAAGGGCTGACAGATGTCAGCCCCCAAAACAAACCTAAAAATAACCGCACTTAAGGTTATTTCACATACCAATGTGCTAATAAAATCCCTGTATTTACTGCAATATTTAATCCTGCTTTTAATGGATTGCTTAAAGAAAGACGCACATTTACATCTTGTTTCTCGCGAATATCGTCCGTACTACCTTCACTCAATACCAACGCGACTTTCTCTGCAAATTTGAGGTGTTCCAACGCAACGCCTTGCTTATTGGTTGATACATGAATAATCTGATAGCCAGCCTTACGTAAAGCCTCTAAAGCGATTTCAGTACTTTCTGTTTCTAAAATACGAATATGCTCCATCCCGCCTTCAGCTACACGCATCGCAGCCGGTGCATAAAGCTGTTCAACTTGATTTGTTACCACATTTTTAATGCTATAGAAGGCACAAGTACGCACAACGCCACCTAGGTTTTGCGCATTATTGACTTGATCAAGCACGACTAAACAGTCTTCTTGACGCGGTACATCTAAATAACCTTGCAAAGAAAAAGTACGTTGTTTTTTCACTAACATACAAATTCCGCCATGATGCTCAGTACCACTTACTAAGCTCAACTCATCGCTATCCACCACGTGATACACTTTTTTATTTGCGGCTAAATAACTGAAAATCTCGCCAATTCGATGCGCCATTTGCACCGTTGCCCATACGCGAACGATGCTCTCTGGACGCTCTGCAAACAATTCTAAGCACGCATTTTCACCATACACTTTCATTTCTTCAGCGCGGTTCTTTTTAATTTTCTCCGGTGCTCGTGGTGATAATGCGCCCGTTTTCTTTTCTTTCGCTTTATAACTCACGCCAGTGCTTTTTACTGTTACTTTTACCGAGCCACTTTCACCATTGGCTTTATTTAATGAAAGTTCAGCAATTTTCGGCTCTCTCACTTCTTGCTGTTGGAAACCTCGAGAAGGTTTACGATCATCCCGTTTTTTATCAAAGTGCGGTCGATTTCCCTCACGTTTTTCATTATTACGACGATCATCAAAGCGACTTTCTTTGTCATTAAATGCGCGTTTTGGGCTACGCTCTTGAAAAGATTTGGTGGAATTTGTTTGGAATGATGGTTTGCGTGAATTGCTCATAATTTGCTTCTCGAAGGAAAAATTGGATAATAATTCGCCAAAAAATGCGAAAATTTGTGAGCATTATAACGAAAAAAAACCTTTTTTCTATCAATCCTCAAAGGAAATATTGTAAACTAGAGCATTAATTTTTAGTGTAGAGATAGATTATGTTAATCAATAAAGCTAAACGAGCAGAACAAAATTTAAAAAATTTACCTTTTCTTCCTTTACGGGCAGAGCAGGTTGAGTTTCTGTTTAGTCCGCTTGAATTCAAAGCACAAATTATAGAATTAATTCGCCAAGCTAAAAAACGCATTTACGTGACCGCACTTTATTGGCAAAAAGATGAAGCGGGACAAGAAATTCTCAATGAAATTTATCGCGTAAAACAAGATCATCCTGAATTGGATGTGAAAATATTAGTGGATTGGCATCGCGGACAACGCAATTTACTCGGTGCAGAAAAATCTGCCACTAACGCTGATTGGTATTGTGAACAACGCCAAACCTATCAACTTCCCGATGAACCGAATATGTTCTTCGGTGTGCCTATTAATACCCGCGAAGTCTTCGGTGTATTACATATTAAAGGCTTTGTGTTTGACGATACCGTCCTTTATAGCGGTGCAAGTATCAATAACGTGTATTTACAACAACAAGATAAATACCGTTACGACCGCTATCAAAAAATCCATAATGCTACTCTGGCAGACTCGATGGTGAATTTCATTAATGATTATTTATTGGATTTCAGTGCGGTACATCCATTAGATGTGGCTAATCGCCCTCGCACCAAAGAAATTCGTAGTGCAATAAAAGCTTATCGTAAAAACTTATCTGCCCATGCTGAATATCAGTTGGAAAGTGCAGTTGGTTTTTCAGATGTTTTAACCATTTCACCACTTTTTGGTTTAGGTGCATCAGGCAACGAATTAAACCAAGTTATCGAAGATTTATTCTTACAAGTGCAGGAAAAACTGGTGATTTGTACGCCTTATTTCAACTTCCCTCGCACGCTAAGAAGTAAACTTGCCCGCTTATTAGAACAAGGAAAACGTGTGGAAATTATCGTGGGTGATAAAGTCGCGAACGATTTCTATATTCCCCCAGAGCAGCCGTTTAAAATGGCAGGTGCATTACCTTATTTATATGAAAGCAATCTTCGTCGTTTCTGCGAGAAATTTGATGCTTACATTAAAAATGGCCATTTAACGGTGCGTTTATGGAAAGATGGCGATAACACTTATCACCTCAAAGGTGTTTGGGTGGACAATCAGTATATTCTTTTAACAGGGAATAATCTGAATCCTCGTGCATGGCGTTTAGATGCGGAAAATGGCTTATTAATCCATGATCCAAAACAAGAACTTCTGTCACAAGCGGAAAAAGAATTATCACATATCCGCCAACATACCAAAGTATTGCAAGATTATTCTGAATTAGAAGAATTGACGCAATATCCTGAACCGGTGCAAAAACTGTTGAAGAAATTTGCTCGAATTCAAGCAGACAAATTAGTCAAAATGATTTTATAAACATAAAAAGAAGCCGGCAAATGTCGGCTTCTTGCTTTCATCTTACGCAAAAACATCGGCTAACATTGCACAAGTGAAATAAGTTGTTATAATCGCCCAACTTTTAATCTTATCGGAGAAATCAATGAACCCAATTTCTTATTGGCAACGCCTAAAAGTTGCATTTCAATATGTGATGCCACAAATCTATATGACACAAGCAGCAGGTTGGTTAGCTAAACAAAAATGGGGCGCAGTGACACATTTTGTGATTAAAGCGTTTGCAAAAAAATACAACATCGATATGAGCATTGCTGAAAAAGAAAAATTCAGTGATTATGCCAGTTTTAATGAATTCTTTATCCGTCCATTAAAAGAAAATGCACGACCAATTAACCAAAACCCAACCACACTTTGTTGCCCTGCGGATGGCCGTGTAAGTGAATGTGGACACATTGATGATGATCGTCTATTACAAGCGAAAGGTCACTTCTTCAGCTTAAACAATTTATTAGCGGAAGATAAAGATTTAACCGAGACCTTTAAAAATGGGGAATTCATCACCACTTATTTATCACCACGTGATTATCACCGTGTGCATATGCCATGTGATGGTACTCTTCGCAAAATGATTTACGTACCGGGTGATTTATTCTCCGTCAATCCGTTTTTAGCGAAACATGTGCCGAACCTCTTTGCACGTAATGAGCGTGTAATTTGTGTCTTTGATACTGAATTCGGCACCATGGTACAAATCTTAGTGGGCGCAACAATCACTGCGAGTATCGGCACAGTTTGGGCTGGCGTTATTAATCCGCCACGTCATAACGAAGTGAAAGAGTGGACTTATGAAGGTGAAAGTGCGGTTAAATTAAGCAAAGGTCAAGAAATGGGTTGGTTCCAACTTGGTTCTACCGTAATTAATTTATTCCAAGCCGGCCAAGTGAAAATTGCCGATCACTTAAGTGTTGATGAACCTGTTCGCATGGGTGAAATCTTGGCATTGAAAAAATAGTTTTATAACAAAGGAAAAAACATGACAGCTCAAATTTTTGAACAAGTAAAATTAGAAAGTATTTCTGAAAAAGGCAGCTACGGTATCGGTTTACAAATCGGTCAACAATTAGCAGATAGCCAAATGGATATTTCTGTTGAAGCGGTAGCAAAAGGCATTTTCGATGCGTTAAACCGCAATCAACCTGCATTAGAAATTAATGATTTAATGCACTCTGTTCAAGCACTTCAACAACAAGCGGCTGAAGCACAACAAGCGCAATTCAAAGCGATTGAAGAAGAAGGTAAAAAATTCTTAGAAGAAAACGCGAAAAAAGCAGGCGTAAACGTGACTGATAGCGGTTTACAATACGAAATTTTAACCGAAGGTAACGGTAACAAACCATCTGCAACTGATAAAGTACGTGTTCACTACACAGGTACATTACCAGATGGTACCGTATTCGACAGTTCAGTTGCTCGTGGTGCACCAGCTGAATTCCCAGTAAATGGCGTAATTCGTGGTTGGGTTGAAGCATTACAAATGATGCCGGTTGGTTCTAAATGGAAACTCACTATTCCACACGAACTTGCTTACGGAGAACGTGGTGCAGGTGCATCTATCCCACCATTCTCAACCTTAGTGTTTGAAGTCGAATTACTCGATATCCTTTAAAACGAAAAAGTGCGGTTAATTTTAACCGCACTTTTTTATTCTTAGTCATCTTCTCTATAACGATCATCATCGTCATAATCATAGATTAAGATCGCATCCTCATCATAACCCTCTATATCAATCTGAACGCCATTTGAGCCAGCATCAAATCCATTAAACCATGCGCTTCTCAGCTCTTCAAGTACTCGTCGGCCACAAAAGTTAATTCGTTTATTCAATTGAGATTGGCTTTGCGCTTGAAAATCTTTCCCTACTCGATAACCATCTAAATACCAGTCATCTTTATCATGACAAACCGTCGTATTTAAACGCTTTACGTATTTACTCACTGAAATGGGGCTACGATGTTTTACATAATAGCCCTGCGTACAAGCACTTAATAGCCCAACAGCTAAAACGGTCGCTATTAATCTCATGTTGTATCCTTTTACTACTTAATATCGAGCTATTGCCCTTTGTATGGTTTTATAGACTGACAAAATAAAAGGAAGGTTCAGAAAATATGAGAGTTCTGATTTCTATTGCACACTAAAGCACTATCATATCATCACGATGTAACGCGACAGCACCGTACTCATAACCAAGAATTTGTTCAATATCTTGGGATTTTTTCCCTTTGATTAATTCCAACGCATCGCTGTTATAACGTGGCATACCGAGTGCAATCACTTTACCTGAGGTATTCTTAATTTTGACGACTTCACCACGTGAGAAACGCCCTTCCACAGCCATAATTCCTGCAGGCAGTAACGATTTATTCTGTACTAACATGGCATTTTCAGCGCCTTCATCAATCATCAACATGCCCGCTGATGGTGCTGCAAATAACCACTGTTTGCGACTTTCGAGACGATCTGAGTGATGCGCAATAAATTTAGTGCCAATTGGTTTATCGTAGGCCAAATCCACAATGACATCTGGGCGACTACCTGGCGCAATAATGGTTTCAATACCTGAACGCGTTGCCACATCTGCTGCAATAATTTTTGTACTCATCCCACCAGTACCAAGATTTGTACCGCTACCGCCTGCAATCGAACGAATATGATCGGTAATTTGCTCAACCACAGGAATTAATTTCGCATCTGGATTTTTACGAGGATCGCTTTCGTATAAGCCTTGTTGATCTGTTAATAAATAAAGTTGTTCCGCTTGCACTAAAATCGCAACTAGTGCGGATAAGTTATCGTTATCCCCTACTTTAATTTCAGCTGTCGCCACCGCATCATTCTCGTTGATCACTGGAATAATGTGATTGTCCAACAGCGCATGTAATGTATCGCGCGCATTTAAAAAACGTTCACGATCCTCAATATCGGCACGAGTTAATAAAATTTGTCCAATATGAATATCATAAATCGCAAATAATTTTTCCCAGGCTTGAATCAGTTGACTCTGCCCTACTGCGGCTAGAAGCTGCTTTGACGCAATGGTTGGAGGAAGTTGAGGATGATTTAAATAATGTCGTCCTGCTGCAATCGCACCTGATGTCACAATCACGACACGAAAACCTGCTTGATGAAGTTGTGCAATCTGGCGAACAATATCGACCATGTGAGGCGCATTCAATTTTGGGGAACCATGTGTTAATGTGCTAGTACCAAATTTTACGACGATTGTTTTGCGATTTGCCGACATAGTTTGTCCTCAATAAAAAAATAGTAAATTGGCGTTAAATTAGCACTAAAATAAATAAAAATCACGAAAAAAACCATCTCAAATTCAGATTTTGTGAATAGCTATGATATAATGCAAAAAAAAGAAAAATAGGATAGAAAATATGACATTAAGTTTGATCGTTGCGACAACAAAAAATAACGTCATCGGAAAAGATAATCAAATGCCTTGGCACTTACCTGCTGATTTAGCTTGGTTTCGTAAAAACACCACAGGCAAACCGGTAATTATGGGACGTAAAACCTTTGAAAGTATTGGCCGCCCACTGCCGAAACGTACCAATATTGTCCTTTCACGCACCCCTTACGAACATGAAGGTGTCATCTGGAAAGAGAATTTTGAAAGTGCGGTCGATTTTGTCAAAGAATTTGATGAAATTATGTTAATTGGCGGGGGGGAGTTATTTAAACAATATTTACCTAAAGCTGATAAATTGTATCTCACGCAAATTCAAGCTGACATTGACGGCGATACGTTCTTTCCTGAAATTAATTGGGCAGAATGGAACATCGAGTTTGAAGAATATCGTCAAGCGGATGCAGATAATCCCTATGATTGTCGTTCTTTAATTTTGCAGCGTAAGAAAAATAAACTCAAAGCCTAATCTAAGCATATAAAAATCGGGCTAAAACCATCATTGTTTTAGCCCGATTTCTTTTTTAATAAACTTGAAAATATTATTCTAAGCGTTTAGCCATTTCTAACCAATCTGCTTTAAATTCACGACGCATATTGTTGATTGCATCAATAATATCGTGGTGAACTAATTTTTCGTTTTGAATACCCACACAGTAGCCACCTTTACCCTGTAGCAATATATCTACCGCATATACGCCCATACGTGAGCCTAAAATACGGTCGAAGGCACAAGGCGAACCACCACGTTGAATATGGCCTAATACGGTTGCACGGGTTTCATGACCTACACGAGCTTCAATTTCACGAGCAAGAGAATGCACGTCAGTGATTAACTCAGTAATCGCAATGATGGCGTGGCGTTTTCCACGAATAATACTGCGCTCAATTTGGCGAATTAATTCTTCGCGGTTAAATTCCATTTCAGATGCCACAATGTATTCACAACCACCAGCAATACCTGCAGAAATGGTTAAGTCACTACAGTGACGACCCATGATTTCCACGATAGAAATACGTTGGTGAGAACTTGAAGTGTCACGCAAACGGTCAATCGCATCCACCGCTGTTTGTAGTGCGGTTTCATAACCGATTGTGTAATCTGTTCCAGCCACATCGTTATCAATTGTGCCAGGGATACCTACGCAAGGGAAACCATGTTCTTCAGTAAGCAATTTAGCCCCCATGTAAGAACCGTCACCACCAATAACAACTAAGGCATCAATACCATGTGAACGTAAAATTTCTGCACATTTCTCACGTACGGCAGGATCCTTAAATTCAGGGAAACGAGCAGAACCTAAGAATGTACCTCCACGGTTAATAATATCGGACACACTATAACGGTTTAACTGTTTGATTTTATTGTTATATAAGCCTTGATAACCGTCATAAATCCCAAATACTTCAAGCCCTTCTGCAAGAGCTGCACGAACAACGCCACGGATGGCAGCATTCATACCTGGTGCATCACCACCACTGGTTAATACAGCAATTTTTTTAATCATATTTACCTACTTTGAACTCTAAGAATAATTGGCGTCAAGATTACACCATCCATTATTTCTGCTCTAGAAAAATTTTTAAAATTTACGTGGAATTTGATCTAGTATAAGTTTTAGTGATGGAAATAACTTTCACACTTCCAAGAAAGATCGGCTTTTTGTAATGTTTTGCTTTCTTTCGCCACCAAATATTTTTGTAAGTTTTTCACAATTTTTACTTTGTTTAAACGCTGAAATTTCTTACCTTGCTCCACTTTTTGGGAATATTGATATTGCACAAAACCACAACGTGGCACATTTTTGCCCTTAGCAATATCCACTTGCCAAGATGGATTTTGTTCTGTCGGAGCATAAATGACATAACCATTTAACTCAGTAGCGGGCTTTTTCGGATTCGCTGAATTAGCAAGGATTTTGAAATCTTTCACCCCTAAATTACGGTATACCTTCTCACGCAATGCTACGCGTTGCTCAATAGAACGGGATAAATCACGATCAAGCAACACTTCAATTTGAGATTGCCAATTTTCCAAGGTATCTGGCTCGGCAAGATAAACATAACGCGCAATCGTATCCAAATCTTGGCTTGCAGTAAGTTTATAAGTTTTGCCGTTGTACTCAATTTTTTCAGGAGTTTGAAGCTGACTCACTTTTGCCGCACAACCTGAGAGTAAAAGTGCGGTCAATATAACCAGGATTTTATTCATTGATATCTCGCTTAAATACAAATTCTTTTTCCGTTGAGGATGTAGCATCAAACCAATAACCACCTAGGTCAAACTCTTTCAGTTGTTCAACACATTCCAAACGATTTTGAATGATAAAACGACACATTAAACCACGGGCTTTTTTCGCATAAAAGCTGACCACTTTGTATTTACCATTTTTATTATCTAAGAAAACTGGCTTAACAATTTGCGCCTCTAATTGGCTCTCTTTCACTGATTTATAGTACTCGTCTGAAGCCAAATTGATCAAAATACGATCGCCTTGCTCATCAAGTGCTTGTTGCACGGATTGAGTGATAATATCTCCCCAAAAAGCATAAAGATCTTTCCCTTTTGGATTCGCTAACTTTGTGCCCATTTCCAAGCGGTAAGGTTGCATTAAATCGAGGGGTTTAAGTAAGCCATATAGGCCGGAAAGCATACGTAAATGGCGTTGCGCGAATTGCACATCTTCATCAGATAAACTATCGGCATCTAGACCGGTGTAAACATCACCTTTGAATGCCCAAATGGCTGCGCGTGAATTTTTTTCGTTGTGAGATTTTGTCCATTCCGCAAAACGAGCGGCATTTAATCCTGCAAGCTTGTCGCTGATCGACATTAAGGAAGAAAGATCTTGGGGAGATAATTGACGACAGATTTCAATCAGTTGCTCACTATAATCCGTCAAGTGCGGTTGAGAAACAGGAATATTTCTGACCGCACTTTCAAAATCTAAGGTTTTTGCCGGGGAAATAATGGCTAACATAGGTTCTCCTTTCTAAAACTGAACCGTATCTTAGCACAGGATTGCCTCATCGCTCTACCCCGTTTATGCTATCCGCTTATAGAGTCCATTCTCATTGACGATTAAATCTTGTAACTCCAAATCTAATAACTGCACTAAAAGCAAATCCACCGGCAAATTCAATGCTGCAGATAAATCATCAAGGCTTATCGGTGTATAACTGATATGTTGATAAAGTTCAGGATGACTCGGCTCCACAGCTGGTGTTTTTGCTGTTAGTGGTTGAGCTATCGACTTATTAATTTGCGTATTATGCACTGGTGGCTGAAAAACAACACTATGGTTGAGGCTATCTAAAATATCTTTGACATTTTCCACCAACATCGCACCTTGCTTAATCAGTTTATGACAGCCCTGACTGTATTCACTTTGAATATTTCCTGGCAACGCAAAAATGTCACGATTTTGTTCTAAGGCATAACGCGCCGTAATCAATGAACCGCTTTTCTCTGTGGCTTCAATGACCAAAGTCCCCAATGAAAGCCCGCTGATAATGCGATTACGACGAGGAAAATTTTCAGCAATCGGTGCTTGCGTAGGGATAAATTCAGAAACTAACGCGCCGTTATTCTCGATAATTTGATCCGCTAATCGTCGGTGTTTAGCTGGATAAATATGCTCTAATCCGCTGCCCAATACGGCAATGGTCTGCCCTTGAATGTCCACCACCGCCTGATGACTAAATCCATCAATACCTAATGCAAGCCCACTCGTGACCGTTAATCCCGCCAAAGAAAGCTCTGTCGCAAAATATTTTGCCCAATATTCACCGTAAGCCGAACAATAGCGGCTCCCAACCATGGCGATTTGCTGTACAGAAAGTGCGGTCAAATTGCCTTTCACAAATAATAAAGGCGGAAAACCACTAATTTGTTTGAGTAAAAAAGGATACTCATCTGAAAAACAGTGAATTAAATGATGCCCTTCTTTTTCTGCCCAACTCAAAGCGGGCTCAATGAATTTCATTTCAGGCTGAAACCAACGACGAATCTGCAAAGTATTCCAACCCATTTGTTGAAATGCAACTTCATCATAATTTAATAAGTCTTCTATACTCAAATGAGCTAAAATTTGTTGAATCCGCACACTGCCCAATTTGGGTACTTGCGACAACCGCAATAAAATCGACGCAAAATCTCTCATCTATCTCTCCTTTAAAAAGAGAATTATGGTGAGATTTGTCTCAAAAAATGAAAAGTTTGTCTTAATTCTGCGATTCAGATCGCAAAAAGAGAAAAAATTTTAGAAAAAATCGGCATACCAGAAACAAGGAATAAAACAGGACAAAAATAGCTTCTTAAAAGCCATTTTTAGAGATTAATTTCGAACAATGGTTTATATTTAGAGAAATAAACTTTTAAGATTATGTTGAGATATTCATTTTAGATATAAATCACTGATAAATGATTTGACAGCAAAATTTTTATCCGTAATATGGTCAGCGTTTTACAGAATTTTTTACAGGATTATCTTTTTATGTACCAAGCTGTGTCTTTATCTCTCAACCTCCTGCTCTCACATTCTTTGTGCGGCTAAGTTGTGGATAAAAGACACCTTTATGTAAAAAATCTATTATCAACCCGCACTTTTAAGATTGCGGGTTTTTTCGTTTTAAAATCACGGTAAAAATGACCGCACTTTGAGTGATAAAAGAAGGAAAATACTATGACAGATCGCGTTATTATTTTTGATACTACCTTGCGTGATGGCGAACAAGCGTTAAAAGCAAGCTTAACCGTTAAAGAGAAATTACAAATTGCTTTAGCGCTTGAACGTCTAGGCGTGGATGTAATGGAAGTCGGTTTTCCGGTTTCTTCTCAAGGCGATTTTGAATCTGTTCAAACCATTGCACGCCATATCAAAAATAGTCGTGTTGCGGCACTTTCCCGTGCAGTAATTAAAGATATTGATGCGGCAGCTGAAGCCTTAAAAGTGGCAGAAGCGTTTCGTATCCATACATTTATTGCAGTTTCAGCATTACACGTTGAAGCCAAATTAAAACGTACCTTTGACGATGTCGTTGAAATGGCTGTAGCAGCAGTAAAACATGCACGTAACTATACCGACGATGTAGAATTTTCTTGCGAAGATGCAGGACGTACCGGTATCGACAATATTTGTCGTATTGTTGAAGCGGCAATTAATGCAGGTGCAACAACTGTAAATATTCCTGACACTGTTGGTTTCTGCTTACCTAATCAATTCGGCAATATTATTGCTCAAGTACGTAACCGTGTACCAAATATCGATAAAGCTGTGATTTCCGTACATTGCCACAATGACTTGGGTATGGCAACGGCTAACTCCTTAACCGCAGTACAAAATGGCGCTCGTCAAATTGAATGTACTATCAACGGCATTGGTGAACGCGCAGGCAATACCTCTCTTGAAGAAGTGGTTATGGCAATGAAAGTTCGTCAAGAGTTTATGGGCGTGGATACACGTATCAATACACAAGAAATCCACCGTGTCAGCCAAATGGTGAGCCAACTTTGTAATATGCCAATCCAACCGAATAAAGCGATTGTAGGTTCGAATGCTTTCGCACATTCATCCGGTATTCACCAAGATGGTATGTTAAAAAACCAAAATACCTACGAAATCATGTCGCCAGAAACCATTGGCTTGAAGAAAGAGAAATTAAACTTAACCGCACGTTCTGGTCGCGCTGCCGTGAAAGGCCACATGGCAGATATGGGCTACACCGAACAAGATTACGATTTGGATAAATTGTATGAAGCCTTCTTAAAATTAGCAGATAAAAAAGGCCAAGTGTTCGATTATGACTTGGAAGCGTTAGCGTTTATCGACATGCAACAAGGTGATGAAGATCGTTTAGTATTAGATAAACTTTCGGCACACTCCACTAAAGAATATCCAGCAACCGCTTTTGTTCAAGTGGAATTGGATGGCAATAAATTAAGCACGTCGTCAATTGGGGGGAACGGTCCTGTCGATGCGGTTTACAATGCCATCTTGAACTTAACTGGCTTAGAAATCAAAATGTCTCACTATAATTTAACCGCGAAAGGCGAAGGTGCCGAAGCGTTAGGTCAGGTGGATATTGTGGTAGAACATGAAGGCCGTAAATTCCACGGTGTTGGTTTGGCTACTGACATTGTTGAATCATCAGCCCTTGCCTTAGTTCACGCGATCAACGCGATTTATCGCGCGCATAAGGTGGCAGATATTAAAAATCATAAACATCATTAACCCAATCCCGCTCTTTAGCAAAGAGGGGTTAGGGGAGATTTGGCAGAAGTAACATAAACCTCAGCAGTGAATTTTATATCATTAAAATCTCCCCCCAGCCCCTCTTTACAAAAGAGGGGAGAAAATTAACCGCACTTTAGTGTAAAAGAAATAGGAAAAATAATATGCAATCATACAACATCGCTGTTCTACCAGGAGACGGTATTGGTCCAGAAGTGATGGCTGAAGCCATTAAAGTATTAAACAAAGTCCAAGAAAAATTCTGTTTCCAACTTAACTTTAACGAGTTTTATGTGGGTGGTGCCGCAATTGATCATTGTGGTTACCCATTACCAGCCGAAACCTTAAAAGGTTGTGATGATGCTGATGCAATTTTGTTTGGTTCTGTAGGTGGCCCTAAATGGACAAATTTACCTCCGGATCAACAACCAGAACGCGGTGCATTATTACCATTGCGTAAACATTTCAAATTATTCTGCAATCTTCGTCCTGCTACCCTTTATAAAGGTTTAGAAAAATTCTGTCCATTACGTGCAGATATTGCAGCGAAAGGATTTGATATGGTGGTTGTGCGTGAATTAACGGGCGGGATTTATTTCGGTCAGCCTAAAGGCCGTGAAGGTGAAGGTGCACAAACCAAAGCATTCGATACTGAAGTTTATTACAAATATGAAATCGAACGCATTGCACGTGCGGCTTTTGATGCGGCAATGAAACGTCATAAACATGTGACTTCTGTGGATAAAGCGAACGTATTACAAGCTTCAATCTTATGGCGTGAAACTGTGACTGAAGTGGCGAAAGATTACCCTGAAGTCACCTTAGATCATATTTATATCGACAATGCGACCATGCAGTTAATCAAAGCGCCTGAATCTTTCGATGTACTCCTCTGCTCTAACATTTTCGGTGATATTATTTCTGATGAAGCGGCGATGATCACCGGCTCTATGGGAATGTTGCCATCTGCTAGCTTAAATGAAGAAGGTTTCGGCTTATATGAGCCTGCTGGCGGTTCTGCACCAGATATCGCAGGCAAAGGCATTGCCAACCCAATCGCACAAATTCTTTCTGCGGCGATGATGTTGCGTTATAGCTTCAACTTAAACGAAGCAGCGAATGCCATTGAAAATGCCGTACAAAAAGTCTTAGCAAGTGGTCACCGTACGGGAGATTTAGCCGATGATTCTGCACCTGTTTCAACTGCAGAAATGGGCACATTAATCGCTAACGCAATCTAATAAAAAACAATTAAAGTGCGGTTTAAAAACACCCTAAAATTTGACCGCACTTGCTACTCTAACGAATTGAGAAAAATTATGGCAAAAACTCTTTACGAAAAATTATTCGATGCCCACGTGGTATACGAAGCTGAAGGCGAAACGCCGATTTTATATATTAACCGTCATTTAATCCATGAAGTGACCAGTCCACAAGCCTTTGACGGTTTACGTGTTGCAGGCCGCCAAGTACGCCAAGTGAGCAAAACTTTCGGTACCATGGATCACAGTATTTCTACTCAAGTACGAGATGTGAACAAACTTGAAGGCCAAGCGAAAATTCAAGTATTGGAGCTCGCAAAAAACACAAAAGCGACCGGTATTCAATTATTCGACATGACCACCAAAGAACAAGGTATCGTGCATGTCATGGGGCCTGAACAAGGCTTAACCTTACCGGGCATGACTATCGTTTGTGGTGACTCCCATACCGCCACTCATGGTGCATTCGGTGCTTTGGCATTTGGTATTGGTACATCTGAAGTAGAACACGTATTAGCCACCCAAACCTTAAAACAAGCTCGAGCGAAAAATATGAAAATTGAAGTGCGTGGCAAAGTAGCGCCAGGCATTACCGCAAAAGACATTATTCTTGCCATCATCGGTAAAACAACCATGGCAGGCGGTACAGGCCATGTGGTGGAGTTCTGTGGCGAAGCCATTCGTGCCCTTTCTATGGAAGGCCGTATGACAGTTTGTAATATGGCGATTGAAATGGGCGCCAAAGCTGGCTTAATCGCGCCAGATGAAACCACTTTTGAATACTTAAAAGGTCGTCCACATGCACCGAAAGGTAAAGATTGGGATGATGCAGTTGCTTATTGGAAAACCTTAAAATCCGATGATGATGCGAAATTTAACACGGTCATCACATTAGAAGCGAAAGATATTGCGCCACAGGTAACTTGGGGAACAAACCCAGGCCAAGTAATCGGTATCGATCAGCCAGTGCCAAATCCAGCAGAAATGACCGATCCCGTGACTCGTGCTTCAGCAGAAAAAGCATTGAATTATATTGGCTTAGACGCTAACACTGATTTAAAAGATATCCCTGTAGATCAAGTATTTATCGGTTCTTGTACTAATGCTCGTATCGAAGATTTACGTGCGGCAGCGGCTGTCATGAAAGGCCGCAAAAAAGCCGATAACGTAAAACGTATTTTAGTCGTGCCAGGTTCCGGCTTAGTAAAAGAACAAGCAGAAAAAGAAGGTTTGGATAAAATCTTTATCGAAGCGGGCGCTGAATGGCGTAATCCAGGCTGCTCAATGTGCTTAGGGATGAACGATGACCGTTTAGGTGAATGGGAACGTTGTGCTTCTACTTCAAACCGTAACTTTGAAGGTCGCCAAGGCCGTAATGGGCGTACCCATTTAGTAAGTCCTGCGATGGCAGCGGCAGCGGGAATGTTCGGTAAATTCGTTGATATTCGTGACGTCACATTAAACTAAGGAGCAGAAAATGGCAGGATTTAAACAACTTGCAGGCCTAGTAGTGCCATTGGATGCGGCAAACGTAGACACGGATGCGATTATTCCAAAACAATTTTTACAAGCCATTACCCGCGTAGGTTTCGGCAAACACTTATTCCATGAATGGCGTTATTTGGATGTAGAAGGCACTAAACCAAATCCAGATTTCGTATTGAATTATCCACAATATCAAGGTGCGACCATTTTATTAGCACGTAAAAACCTTGGTTGCGGTTCTTCTCGTGAACATGCGCCTTGGGCATTAGCCGATTACGGTTTCAAAGTGATGATCGCACCAAGTTTTGCGGATATTTTCTACAACAACAGCTTAAATAACCACATGTTACCGATTCGTTTAAGCGAAGAGGAAGTAGAAGAAATTTTCCAATGGGTGTGGGCTAACGAAGGTAAACAAATCCATGTGGATTTGGAAGCGATGACCGTCACCGTAGGTGACAAAGTCTATCACTTTGAACTGGATGAATTCCGCCGGCATTGTTTGTTAAACGGTTTGGATAACATCGGTTTGACGTTACAACATGAAGATGCCATCAGTGAATACGAAAAAAATATTCCGGCATTTTTACGTTAATCTGTTTTTTTACTCGGACAGCAAATATTGCTAACCATTCGGCGGACAATTTGTCCGCCTTTCTTTTTGAAAACATTCCATTTTTTTACCGCACTTTCTCCCCTTTTATTTGACAGTATCCATGCTTATCCCTATTATTCCGACCAATATTGATTGATTTTAAAAAGAGCTGTCTATGTCACATAATCAAACCGAATTACTGAAAAAATCCCTCGCTGAACGCATCCTTATTTTAGATGGTGCGATGGGGACGATGATCCAAAAATACAAACTCACTGAGGCTGATTTTAGAGGCGAGCGTTTTAAAGAAAGTGCGGTTGATTTACGTGGCAATAATGACTTGCTCACTTTAACCCAACCCCTGTTAATTTCTGCCATTCATGAGAAATATTTAGCCGCAGGCGCCGATATTATTGAAACCAATACTTTCAGTTCTACCACCATTGCGCAAGCGGATTATGATTTACAGTCTATTGCCTACGAACTGAATTTTGCAGGCGCAAAATTAGCGCGTTTAGCGGCAGATAAATACAGCACACCAGAAAAACCTCGCTTTGTTGCAGGTGTGTTAGGGCCAACCAACCGCACCGCCTCGATTTCCCCTGATGTAAACGATCCAGGTTTCCGTAATGTGACGTTTATGGAATTGGTCGATGCCTATGCCCAAGCAACAAAAGGCTTAATCGAAGGTGGTGCGGATTTAATTATGATCGAAACCATTTTCGACACGCTTAACGCAAAAGCCGCTATTTTCGCCATTGAAACCGTATTTGAAGAATTAGGTGTGGAATTGCCAATTATGATTTCTGGCACCATTACCGATGCTTCTGGTCGTACCCTTTCAGGGCAAACCACCGAAGCATTCTACAACTCGCTTCGTCACGCTAAACCGCTGACGTTCGGTTTGAACTGTGCCCTTGGCCCGAAAGAACTCCGCCAGTATGTTGAACAACTATCTAAAATCAGCGAAACCTATGTTTCCGTCCACCCAAATGCAGGCTTACCAAATGCCTTTGGTGGCTACGATTTAGGGGCAGAAGAGATGGCCGCACACCTTAAAGAATGGGCTGAAAGTGGCTTTGTGAACATTGTCGGCGGTTGTTGTGGTACGACGCCAGAGCATATCAAAGCCTTTGCAGATGCAATGCAAGGTATTGCACCGCGTAAATTGCCGGAAATTAAAACCGCGATGCGTTTATCCGGCTTAGAGCCACTCAATATTGATGATGAAAGCCTCTTTGTTAACGTGGGTGAACGTAATAACGTGACGGGTTCGGCGAAATTCAAACGTTTAATTAAAGAAGACAAATTTGCCGAAGCCATTGAAATTGCTATCGACCAAGTGGAAAACGGCGCGCAAGTGATCGACGTCAATATGGACGAAGCCTTATTAGACGGCAAAAAATGCATGACCCGCTTCCTCAATATTATGGCGACCGAGCCGGATGCAGCCAAAGTGCCAGTCATGATCGACTCGTCTAAATGGGAAGTGATTGAAGCGGGTTTGCAGTCGGTGCAAGGTAAGCCGATTGTGAACTCCATCTCGTTAAAAGAAGGCGAAGAAATCTTTATTGAACACGCTAAACTGGTGCGTAAATATGGTGCCGCCGTAGTAGTCATGGCGTTTGACGAAGTGGGGCAAGCCGATACCGAAAATCGCAAAGTCGAAATTTGTAGCCGTGCTTATGACATTTTGGTGAATCAAATCGGCTTCCCACCAGAAGATATTATTTTCGACCCGAATATTTTTGCTATCGGTACAGGGATTGAAGAGCACAATAACTACGGTGTCGATTTTATCAACGCCACTGGTCGCATTAAACGCTCGCTACCGCATGCGAAAATCTCGGGCGGTGTGTCGAATGTGTCTTTCTCATTCCGTGGTAACAATGTGATGCGTGAAGCGATTCACGCCGTCTTCCTCTATCACGCCATTAAGCAAGGCATGGATATGGGGATCGTGAATGCAGGACAACTTGCGATTTATGACGATCTCGATCCTGAATTACGTGAAATCGTGGAAGATGCGGTATTAAACCGTAGCCCAGATGCCACTGAAAAACTGCTCGATATTGCAGAAAAATATCGTAATCAAGGCAACGATGAAAGTGCGGCTGATTCTGTGGCTGAATGGCGTACTTGGCCAGTGGAAGAACGTTTGAAACACGCCCTCGTGAAAGGTATTACTACGCACATCATCGAAGACACCGAAGAAGCCCGCCAAAAATTACCAACGCCGTTAGAGGTCATCGAAGGTCCGCTTATGGCGGGTATGGACGTGGTAGGCGATTTGTTCGGCGACGGTAAAATGTTCCTGCCGCAAGTGGTGAAATCCGCGCGCGTGATGAAACAATCCGTGGCGTATTTAGAGCCGTTTATCAACGCCACCAAACAAAAAGGCTCCAGCAACGGCAAAGTGGTGATCGCCACCGTGAAAGGCGACGTGCACGACATCGGTAAAAACATCGTGAGCGTGGTGTTGCAATGTAATAACTTTGAAGTGATTGACTTGGGCGTCATGGTGCCGGCGGATAAAATCATCCAAACCGCCATTGAGGAAAAAGCGGATCTTATCGGCTTGAGCGGTTTGATTACGCCATCTTTAGACGAAATGGAATACTTCCTTGGCGAAATGACACGTTTAGGTTTGAACTTGCCGGTGTTGATTGGCGGCGCAACCACCTCCAAAGAACATACCGCCATTAAACTGTATCCAAAATATAAACAACACGGCGTGTTCTATACCTCAAACGCCTCCCGTGCGGTCACAGTCTGTGCCACATTGATGAACCCTGAAGGTCGTGCGGCATTGTGGGAACAGTTCAAAAAGGATTACGAGAAAATCCAACAATCCTTCGCCAACCGCAAACCACTGCGTAAACAACTTAGCATTGAAGAAGCGCGCGCCAACCGTTTTGATGGCTTTAGCGGCGAATGGGCGGATTATGTACCGCCAACGCCAAAACAAACGGGCATTGTGGAATTTAAAAACGTGCCAATTGCTGAGTTGCGCAAATTTATCGACTGGTCGCCGTTCTTCCGCGTGTGGGGCTTGATGGGCGGTTATCCGGATGCCTTTGATCATCCGGAAAGTGGCGAAGAAGCCCGCCGCGTGTGGAATGATGCGCAAGCGATGTTAGATGCTTTCGAACAAAACCACAAACTTAACCCAAGCGGCGTGTTGGGTATTTTCCCTGCGGAACGTGTGGGCGATGATGTGGTGTTATTCTCTGATGAAGACCACACGCAAACCATTGGCACAGCTTACGGCTTACGCCAACAAACAGAACGTGGCAAAAACAGCAAAAGCCAATTTAACTTTGCCTTGAGCGACTTTATCGCCGATCGCGAAAGCGGCAAAAAAGACTGGATGGGCATGTTCGCTGTGTGCGCCGGTATTGAAGAAATGGCGCTAGTGGAAGGCTACAAAGCCGCCGGCGATGACTACAACGCCATCTTGCTACAAGCCGTGGGCGACCGCCTCGCCGAAGCGATGGCGGAATACTTGCACTTTGAGCTACGCACCCGCATTTGGGGCTACACCCAAGAGGAATTCGACAATCAAGGACTAATCAATGAAAACTATGTCGGCATCCGCCCTGCACCGGGCTATCCAAGCTGCCCGGAACACACCGAAAAAGCCTTGATTTGGGATTTATTAGAAATCGAACAACGCATCGGCATGAAACTCACCGAAAGCTACGCCATGTGGCCGGCAGCCTCCGTCTGCGGTTGGTACTTCACCCACCCTGCAAGCAACTATTTCACTTTAGGTCGAATCGATGAAGACCAAGCTCAAGATTATGCCAAACGTAAAGGTTGGGATGAAAGAGAGATGTTGAAATGGTTGGGTGTGGCGATGAAGTAGAAATCGTTTATTTATATACAAATTTTGAATATTCCTATTGACAATTAAGTTAAATTAATTTAATTTACTGGGCATCAATTCACTACTCAAAAAGGAAAATAAAATGAGTAAAAAAAAATCATCTGATTACTTACATCAAGCGTTCAAAAACTTAGCTAAAGCTCAGGAGGAATTTCAAAAAGAAACTAAAGATACTCTGAGACGACATGAAAAAACACTAGTCTCACATGGACAAGAGATTGCAAAATTAGAAAAAGAAATTATGAATATGCGTAATGTTGCAATTAAAGCCCAGTTAGATGCTGGAGTACCGAACAAAGAGGTTGCATTAAACTTCGGATTAACTCCCGCTAGAGTTAGCCAAATAAACAAATCCCATTAACCGAGTTCATCACGATGGCGCAAGCGTCCTCGCTTGTGCCTCCCATATAAAAGTGCGGTCAAAAAATCCAAAAGATTTTGAATATTAGTTCTGCCAACAGACTATGAGTAAAATTCGCAATGTTTTATTAAACAGCACCAGCGTGGGAAAAACATAATCAAATGTTTTGTACCGAACATTTTCCTGAAGAATCTCAATTTAAAAAAGCTTTACATCTATGGGGATTTGAATCTTTAGATGTAATAAAAATAGACTAAAATTCCCGCTCTTTAGGGTGGGGATGATGTCAAAGAGATTTGTAAAGTGAGTCTTATTTATTTTGCTGTAATTTGATCATCTCTCTTAAAGTAGATATTTCATCTTCCTGTCTTTTTATAATTTCATCTTTATGCTGAATAATGAGTGATAATTTTTCATTTTCAAAGATGATTGCATCAGTATTGGCATAGATATTTGAATTGTTTTGACTATTTTCACTAAATAAACAAAAAAATCCTTTTTCTTTAGCGGAGTAAAGATCAGAAACGTTAATGTTAAGGATATTCGCAATTTGCTCTAGTTTTTCTAAGGTTAGCTTAGATTTTCCTCTTTCAATTTTTGAATAACCATTCACCGAAATATTCAATTTTTCAGCCATATCCTCCTGCGTCCATTGATTAAGTTCTCTTATTGTTCGAATGGTATCGTGAACGCTCATCATATACTCCTAGTTTAATTTTCTATGTTTTTAGGTGAATTTATCGCTTTTGAGTTGGTGGATAAATTTTATGGCGAAATTATCATTATTTAAGTGTTAAATCAATTTGTATTCAAAATCTTTGTGAGGTCTTTATGAAAAAATTAACATTATACGGTGTTGTTGCTTTGTCTGTTTTTGCGTTATCTGCTTGTGAGTCCAAGCCTAAACAGCCAAGAGTATGGAAAATGGAATTGATCGGTTCGCAGTATGATGCGTATTCTGGAAAGGTTGAGTGTGCATACAAGCCAGCTCGCACAGATTATTATGCAATGGGGTATGTAACAGCTTTCTTACCACAAGGCGAAACGATTTGTCCTAAATATGCAACTTATTCGCCAGATACAGAGCAATTTCAGTTTAATAGAAATTATTAAGGAATTTTGAATGAAATGGTTAAAAATAACTTCTTTGGGTATGATTTTTGCTTTGGGATATGTTCAACAAGCTTATGCTGACAATGAAGCTCAATTTCTCCAAATAGAAGAAGCTATGGAGAGAGGGGATTACGCTAAAGTTTTTAGATTATTAAAACCTATAGCAGATCAAGGAGATCCTTCATCTTTATTTTTAGTGGGAACTATGTATGAAACAGGAATGGGAGTAACCCAAAGTAATAAGAAAGCAAATGAATATTATGAGAAAGCTGCTAATAGTGGCTCTTCTGTGGCTCAATTTCATATGGGTAAACAAGCGGTTGAAAATAATATGGATTTTACTACTGCAGCAAAATGGTATCGGAAATCGGCTGAGCAAGATTATGCACCTGCTCAATATCAAATGGGGATTCTATATTCATTTGGTTGGGGTGTTACGCAGGATTATAAACAGGCGTTTAAATGGCTCAAAGAAGCTGCTATACAAAATTATCCTCACGCACAATATCAAGTTGGGGTGGCTTATACCGTAGGACAAGGGGTTAAAGAAGATGGAAGACAAGCTTTATATTGGTTTGATAAGGCTTGTGCAAATAACATTCAAGATGCTTGTAAAGCGAGTAATTTAATAAGGAATGGATCAAAATGAAAAAGTTTTTAAAATTATGTTTGTTAATGGCATTTTTCAAATTATGTTTTTGGGCTTATGACCATTGGAATAAAACATCTGAGCAAAAATACTTGGCTCAATCTGTTTCTACCACAACAACTAATTATAGTAGTAAAGATGAGGTAAGGAGATATTGGAATTTAGCTCAGCAAGGTAATGCAAATGCTCAGTATAGTTTAGGTTATTTATATTATCAAAAACAAGATTATGCTCAGGCATTTAAGTGGTATCAACTGTCTGCAGATCAAGGTGTCGCAGAAGCTCAGGCAATGTTAGGGGTTATGTATTCGTTAGGACAATCTGTTCCACAAAATACTTCTTTAGCACAAAAGTGGTTTAAAAGAGCTTGCTTAAATGGTATGCAAGAAGCTTGTAATCACCCGTTAGTAAAATAGTGATGTAAGCACTTCATTTGCAATAAAAATTTGCCCCCCACGATGGCGCAAGCGTCCTCGCTTGTGCCTCTCAGCTAAAAGTGCGGTCAAAAAATCCAAAGAATTTTGAATATAGGTTCTGCCGATAGTTATGAGTAAAATTCGCAATGATTTTATTAAACAGCACCAGCGTGGATGCTGGCACTATCTTTCGTGGCGATAAAGTAGAAAGTCATCGAAAATTGGTCACACGATGTATCAAAGAGTGGAAATTATTCCGCTCTAATCCATGCTTGCTTAAGAATAGTATAAATATAAATTGCTTAAGACAAACAGAATAACCGCTATACCTACAAGAGGCTTTTTGGGAAAAAGTTTATCTATCATTTTTGATAATTGAATAATACTTTTGAATATTAAAAAAATGAAAATAAATATAGGGAAAGTAATCAACCAAATTAATAGATAATAAATCAAGATAATTGCGATTATGGAAAGTGTATACATTAGTGCAATTTTTACTTTATATAAACTATCATTTGGTTCTATTATACTTGTGAGTTTAAACTGCCCTTTTATTATATTATCTAATATAAGAAGGTTATTTGAACTCATGATATAGTCTAAGAATAGTATAATTATAGGTGTAAGTACAAATAGAATTAGCTCTTTATGAATTAATTTTCTAACTTCAATCTTATGATTTAATACCCACGATATAGATAACCATGCATAAAATGAACCCAGCAGTAGGTAAAGAAGAAAGCTTAAGTCTTTTACAAGATTATGGGATATATTAGAGATGAACAGAAATATTGTAAATGTAAATAACGTAATAATCTTTGCAACCCTACTCAATTTGATTAGTAAGTCCCTTACCAATGAATCTTTAATAAAATCATTAAAGCTCTTATATTTATCTTCGATATTATGAACTGTTTTCGCTAGAGTGGCATTTTGTAAAATTAATTCACCAGCCAAATACAAACAAGTTAAAATAGAAATAAACACACATATATGTTTCATTTTTCGTCCTTTTATTATAACCCCAATTTCACGAAAAAATACTTCAAAAACTTACCGCACTTTATTTACTTTCTACGGCACGCATTAGGAAATGCCGCCAGCATAAGTGTTAAACACCCAAAAGTACGGTGAAAAATTTCAGTATTTTTAGATTTATTGCAGCAACCAATCCACCACATAAATTACTTCAACCCCATCAATCTCTGTTTGTTCGTAATATCTCCCGGTAATTAATATCTTTTTATAGTTATCTTTAATATGTAAAAGATTATCTGTTTCGTGGGTATTTTCAGGGATTTCAAAGGCGACTTGCACATACAAAATCTCATCGGCTTTTCGGGCGATAAAATCAATTTCTTTACTGTCGAGTTTACCGACATCTACGGTATAACCTCGTCTAAGCAATTCAATAAAGACGATATTTTCTAGTCTATTCGCATAATTCACGCCTTTTTTGCCGATAGCGTGTCGCCTTCAACCGTTATCCACAATAAAATATTTGGCATTGGTTTTTAAATAGCCTTTTCCGCGGATATCATATTGTTTTGCTTTATAAAAAAGAAAGGCATTTTCTAACAAATCAAGATATTTACTGATGGTATGATTTGATGTCGGTACACGTTCGGAAGTAAGCGTATTGCTAATTTTGCTCGGATTCACCAACTGACCGACATTATCCGCTAAAAAGAGAATCACGCTTTTAAGAATATGAGTGTCTTTCACGCCGGCTCGGTGGGCAATATCATTTAGCACGATGGAATCAAAAATACCCGATAAAATCGTTTCTTTTAAAGGCTCATCAGCCATCACAACGCTGGGGAAACCGCCATATTTTTCATATTCCGAATAGAGTTTATCGACCAATCTTGATTGGCTATCCACATTTTTGGCGTGCAAAAATTCTTTAAAAGAAAGCGGATAAATTTTGATTTCCACATATCGACCGCTTAACAGCGTCGCAAGCTCGCCGGAAAGCAAGTTGGCATTGGAACCTGTAATCACAATGTCGGTGTTAAAACTCACGCGAAGCGCATTGACGATTTCTTGCCAATCTTCCACAAACTGAATTTCATCAATCAACAAGTAGATTTTCTCCTGAGAAGACGGCATTTTTTCTTGAATAAGCTGTTGGAAGTCTTGAGCGTCTTTTACCCATTGATACTCAAAAGATTCAAAATTGAGATAAAGAATATTTTCAGGAGCAATGCCCTGCTGTTGCAAGTAATCACGGTATTGCATGAGTAACACCGATTTACCGGAACGACGAACACCCGAGATGACTTTGATAAAATCGGTATCTTTAAATTGAATCAGTTGCTGTAAATAATTTTCACGAGAGATCATAACTTTACCAATTGGAAATAGATTTCATATTTCTGTAAATTATATATAAATTGGAAGTAAGTTTCTAATTTTTAGAAAATTAACAATATTTGGAATTTAAATTCCATTATTTTAGTGTAATGCATATTTTCCCTATCTCTCTACCTCCGTCTGAATCTAAGAAAAAACCATCAAAAACTCACCGCACTTTACCCTTTGTATATTGCACTATCCCCAATTTCCGCTATCATACTCCCTTTCTCATTCACTCTACTCTCGGAACTTTATCAATGAATAAATTCAAAATAGCATTACTGACGGCTGCATTCGTAGGCTTGTTTGCTTGTACCACAACACAACAACTAAAGAAAACCGTTAAAACACGATACCTTAAAAATAACATTAGCCAAGCGGAATTAAACAATCCGAAAGATTACAAACGTTATTACTATTCTTGCCGTAATTCAGAAACAGGTTCGAATTCTTATTTAACCACTTACTTCCCGCTTTCAAGAGAAAGCCGCATGAAAGATAACTTTGGTATTTATTTCCAATTAGACGGAGGAAAAGCGGTGCCGTTTGATCATGTGGAAAATCGTACCTTAAATGCACGTGGAAATCGCTTTGAAGTGATTTATCGCTCTTATGAGCCGATTGATGGAAGCCATGTGGATCTGATTGCGCGCGAGCATAATTCGGTGTATTACAAAAACAATCAAGGCATGAGAACAGCTTGGTTAAATTGTCGAGAAGGCTAATTCTCACTGAAAGTGCGGTCATTTTTAGAGACATTTTCCCAAACAAAAAAGCACGAGATTAAACTCGTGCTTTTTCTTTTTTATTTCAATTATGCTTTTGCTTGTGCGCGTTTCACGAAAACGACTGAAAGCGTGAATGCCACCACAAATGAAATCAACATACCAATGCTGTACATCGCAAGGCTACCTGGTTTAATAGATGGAATACCTAAGAAACCGGCTGCGCCTAATGCAATGGCTTTTACATTGAAGAATGCGATAAAGGCACTTGCTAAGCCTGAACCAATCATCGCCGCAAAGAAAGCTTGACGATAACGTAAGTTCACCCCGAACATTGCCGGTTCAGTAATCCCTAATAATGCAGAGATACCCGATGGCACCGCTAAACCGCGTACTTTTGGATCTTTTAATGCTACTGCCACACCTAAACAGGCTGCACCTTGTGCAATATTTGACATTGCCGCGATTGGGAAAATAAAGGTACCTCCAGTATTTGCCATTTCAGCCAATAATTGTGTTTCAACCGCAATGAAGGTTTGGTGCATACCGGTGATAACGATAGGTGCATAGAATGCCCCGAAGATTGCGCCGCCCACGAAACCTAAGGTGTCATATAACCAAGTTAAACCTGATGCAATTAATGAACCCGCTTCACGACCGATTGGACCAATTACGGTAAACGCTAAGAAGCCTGCAATAAAGAGCGAGAATAATGGGGTAATCAGGTTATCTAAGTAAGAAGGGACAAACTTACGAAAGGTTTTTTCTAAGGTTGCTAATACCCAAGCAGAAACTAATGTTGGGATAACCGTACCTTGATAGCCGACTTTTTCAATTTCAAGACCGAATACATTCCAGTATTGGATTTTGCCTTGAGCAAGGGTTAATGCGTAGTTCCAACCGTCTGCTAATGCAGGGTGAACCAACAACATCCCAAGCGCTGCCCCTAAGAATGGGTTACCACCGAATTTACGAGTCGCAGAGAAACCAAGTAATACCGGTAAGAACACAAACGGTGCATTCGCGATGGTGTTAATAAAATCCACCAAATCCGCAAGACCTGGATGCATATCAATCACGCTTAATTCATCAACGAAGAAACCTTTCGCTGTAAGCATGGAGTGAATACCCATTAACAAACCGCCTGCTACGATCGCCGGAATGATTGGCACGAAAATATCTGCTAAGCCTTTCACCAAACGTTGCAATAAGTTTTGATTGCCTGACGCCGCTTCTGCCACTTCAGCTTTGCTCACATCACCGATACCAAGCAATTTCGTGAGTTCAGCATGGACTTTATTCACCGTACCTGAACCGAAGATGATTTGATATTGACCAGCAACAGCAAACTGCCCTTTCACGCCTTCAATATTATCAATGCCTTCTTTGTCCACCTTGCTTTCATCGTTTAACACAATACGTAAACGCGTTGCGCAATGTGCTGCTGTGGCGATGTTTTCTTTGCCGCCAAGTTTATCAATCACTTGTTGGGCGATTTGAGGGAAGTTCATAGTGCTCTCCTAATGGGTTTCTAAAAAAGAGAAATTGACCGATTGTAACTAAAACAGGGGATAATAACTAGCGGTCAAATCAAATTTTAGGCGAAAAAAAACCGACTTGATTAAGTCGGTTTATAGTTGGTGCTCTGAGCGAGACTTGAACTCGCACGGCCTGCGGCCACTACCCCCTCAAGATAGCGTGTCTACCAATTCCACCACCAGAGCGTTTATTCTGTTTTTATTCCTTATTGCGGAATGTCATTATTTTTGTTTTCAACCGCTGGAGCAACTTGTTGTTGCTGTTGTTGAACTTGTTCAGCAGTTTGAGATAAATCGTCAAACGAACCTTTTTGTACGTTGCCACGGTGAGAGTTAATATTACCTAACACTAAAGCAATCACAAAAAAGCCAGTTGCTAAAATTGCGCTGGTACGAGTTAAGAAGTTACCTGCGCCTGCAGAACCAAACATGGTACCTGATGCACCGCCGCCAAATGACGCACCTGCGTTCGCGCCTTTACCTTGTTGAACAAGGATAAAGCCGATTAAGGCGATACAAATTAACACATAAATAAATAATAAAATATTGTACATTATTCTTTCTTCTCTAAATTGCGATTTCGCAAGAAAACTGGGAGCAAATGTTATATAAAATTCACGCTTTTCGCAAGCGCTTTCCCATTTTTTTTACTTAATTGTATTAAGTTTAATCAATTTTCAGCGTTTAAATCTTCCGATTTTTTGACCGCTCTTTTTCATTTCGTTGGCGACGCATTTAAACCTTTTGAAATCTGACTTAAACGACGTAATGCAGTGAAATCAACAAAACGCACTAAATCCGGCAACATTTGATTGAGTGTAAACATAAATTGCTGATAACTCGCCTGTTTTTGGCTGATATCCGTTAACTGCGCTTCCCAATGTGCCGTCATATCAGGTTGTGTAGCAATATCTGGCAAAGCTGAAATGAGGATCCGCCCTGTTTCTGTGCTATGAATATTGCGTCCTTTTTTGGTCAAAAAGCCTCGTTTAAATAGCAATTCAATAATTCCTGCACGCGTAGCTTCTGTTCCTAGTCCATCCGTTTCTCGCAGAATTTTTTTCAATTCTTTATCTTGCACAAAACGCGCAATCCCCGTCATGGCGGAAAGCAACGTCGCATCGGTAAATGGTTTCGGCGGTTGCGTTTTTTTGCTTACCACTTCGCCTCGTTCGCAATACAGGATCTGCCCTTTCTTCACGATCGGCAATAACGGTTCTTGATCTTCATCTTCGTCTTCTTTGCCAAGCAACTCTTTCCAACCCGCAGTTTGCAAGTTACGTGCTTGTGCCACAAAAGTACCGCCTGCAATACTTAAGGTAATTTTGCTTTTACGATATTCCGCATCAGGGCAGAACTGCAATAAATACTGACGAGCAATGAGTTCATAAATACGCTGTTCATCAATGCTTAAATTGATCGAGCGTGTGTTAGCCGTTGGAATAATGGCATGGTGAGCCTCCACCTTTTTATCGTTCCAACAACGATTACGTTGCTCAGTGTCTACCACCGATGGCAAGGTTTGATAAGTCTGACAATGCTGTGAAATCGCATTCATCACTTTATGTCGTTCAGCAAAATGCTCTTCCGGCAAATAGCGACAATCAGAACGTGGATAGGTAATCAATCGATGGGTTTCATATAACCGCTGACAAGTATCCAACACGCTCTGTGCCGACATCCCAAAACGTTTTGCCGCATCAATCTGCAATGCTGACAAGGAATAAGGCAAAGGCGCTGTTTCTTTTTCTCGCTTATCCACATATTCGGTCACTTCGGCAGGTTGATCGGTAATGCGTTTCACTACATTTTCGGCTAAGCCTAAAGACAGTACGCGACCATCTTCATCTTGGTAATCTTCACAAGCCTTACTCGGTTGCCAAAGTGCAGAAAAAAGTGCGGTCGGATTTTCAGACGTTTTTTCGTCTTTCACCCATGCCAACACTTCATAGAAATCTTTTGGTTGGAAATGTTCAATTTCCAAATCACGGCGAACAATCAGGCCTAATACGGGCGTCTGTACTCGCCCAACGGAAAGCACGCCATCATAACCGGCTTGGCGACCGCGAATGGTATAAGCGCGGGTCATATTAATGCCATAAAGCCAATCGGCACGAGCGCGTGCCAGTGCAGAGGTGGCTAATGGAATAAAATTACGGTTAGGTTGGAGCTTTTGTACGGCTTTTTCCACCGCACTTGGGTTAAGATCACTAATCAGACAACGCAAAATGCCATCACGTTTTTCGGCTGATAAATTGGCATAGCTGAATACTTCATCCACCAGCAACTGACCTTCTCTATCCGGGTCGCCTGCGTTAACTAAAACATCGGCTTGATGAATGAGTTTTTCCACCACGGAAAGTTGTTTTTTGACTTCTTTTCGCGGCAACAGAATCCATTTTTCAGGAATGATGGGTAAATGTTCTAAACGCCATTGTTTGAATTTAGGATCGTAGGCATCCGGTTCTGCTTGTTCGAGCAAATGCCCCACGCACCAAGTCACCACATCATCATTGCCGCATTTAATAAAACCATCACCCCGTTGATGAGGTTTTGGCAATACATCGGCAATCGCTCGCCCAAGACTGGGTTTCTCGGCAATAAACAGGCGCATAAGATTAGTCGATCTGACGACGACCTAAGAAAGAATGGGTTAAGGTGGTGCCATCCACGGTTTCTAATTCCCCACCGACAGGGATCCCGTGAGCAATACGGCTCACTTTAATATTATGTTGATGACAAATTTCAGCAATATAATTGGCTGTCGCATCGCCTTCTACCGTTGGATTGGTCGCTAAAATCACTTCATGGAAAGATTCTTCTACCAGACGTTTTTGCAATAAATCTAAACCTATTTCTTTCGGACCAATACCATCTAAAGGCGATAAATGCCCCATTAAGACAAAATAACGTCCAGAAAACTGGCCGGTTTGCTCAATGGCTTGAATATCCGCTGGCATTTCCACCACGCAAAGTAAACCTGAATTTTGACGACGAGGATTGTTACAAATATTGCACGTTTCCTCTTCGGTAAAATCGCGACACTGTGAACAATGTCCAATTTTAGACATCGCTTCCGTTAATGCACGTGCTAGGTTCATTCCACCGCTACGATTGCGCTGTAAAAGATGATAAGCCATACGCTGCGCTGATTTCGGGCCAACACCAGGCAAGCAACGAAGGTTTTCAATAAGATGTTCTAAAAGTGGACTGCTTTGCATAATATTTATGATGGGAGAAAATGGATGGTGTGTGAACCAATAAATTCACACACCCAATGAATTAAAATGGAAGTTTCATTCCTGGCGGTAATGGCATGCCTGCGGTCACAGAAGCCATTCTTTCTTTTTGCAATTCTTCTGCACGACGGACAGCATCGTTGAATGCGGCAGCGATTAAATCTTCCAACATTTCTTTATCGTCTTCCATTAAAGAAGGATCGATCTCAATACGACGGCAGTTGTGCGCACCATTAATCGTGATTTTTACTAAACCTGCACCACTTTCGCCAGTTACTTCTAATTGGGCAATTTCTTCCTGCATTTTTTGCATTTTTTCTTGCATTTGTTGGGCTTGTTTCATTAAGCCGCCTAAACCGCCTTTTCCGAACATTGGATTTTCCTTCTTGAATTAACTAAAACGAGCCGCATTTTAGCGAAAAAATTTGCCTTTGGGAACAGAGAAATTTATTATTCCATACTTCAAAACTGGGGCAAAAACGACCGCACTTTTATTTAGGAATCGCAGATGGAAACTCGTTATTACTTTATATTTACGGCAGCCATTATTTTGTTACAACTGCTGATTTATATTTTTAATAAAACGCTGATTTGGTGGCTTAACAAACCGCTCTCCCCAAAGACAAGACGAGCAATTACCTTTGTCAGTTTTTTGCTTCCTAATGTCTTGGTTATTTGCCATTTTTTAAAGCTTTTTACGGTATTTCGACTTATTGCTTTAATGCTCGCACTGCTCCTTTTTTCAGCCTTTGCGAGTATCGCCGTGGGAGGTATTCACTTTCTTTTCCGAAAATCCAAATCCATCACCAAAATCGACCGCACTTTACGCATTGCTTACCCGCTTTTATTTATTGGTATCACTGCCTTAAGTGTGTATAACGCCTATGTCACACGTGTTATTCATTATGAAATTACGCTAGATAAACCGATTAAACCATTGCGAATTGGCATGGCAAGCGATCTCCATTTAGGCAAATTATTTGGTGGGAAAGAATTGGATAAACTGGCTGATATTATGCAGCAGGAAAAGGTCGATATCATTTTACTACCTGGCGATATTATGGATGATAACGTCAATGCCTATTTAGCCGAAAAAATGCAACCTCATTTAGCTAAACTCAAGGCTCCAATGGGCGTTTATGCCACACTAGGCAATCACGATTTATTTGGGGACCAAGATCGAATTGATCAAGAAATTCGCAAAGCGGGTATTACGGTATTAAGAGATGAAACATTAACATTAAATAATGAATTGGTACTGATTGGACGAAATGACAATCTTGCTCACGATAGACCAAGCACCAAGACGTTATTAAAACAAGTGAATACTGACTTACCGATTATTCTATTGGATCACCGCCCAACAGATATCGAAAAGCACACTTCTCTTCCGCTTGATATTCAAGTTTCAGGGCATGCACATAAAGGGCAAGTATTCCCCGCCAGTTTGATCACAAAAATGATGTATCGTCTGGATTATGGTCATGAAAAAATTGGCAATCTACATGTTTTTGTCACTTCTGGTTACGGCTTCTGGGGCATTCCTATGCGCTTAGGATCTCAATCGGAAGTAATCATTATCGATGTGAAAGGAAAATAAAAAAGAGCGGTCAAAAATGACCGCTCTTTTATTATCAATTAGCTCTTAAGAACACACTACCTTCACCGCTAAGCCACCTTTCGATGTTTCGCGATATTTAGCATTCATATCTTTACCTGTTTCATACATGGTTTCGATCACTTTATCCAAGGTTACGCGAGGATTCGTGGTTCGGCGTAATGCCATACGGCTTGCGTTAATCGCTTTCACTGAAGCAATGGCATTACGTTCAATACAAGGTACTTGTACTTGACCTCCAACCGGGTCGCAAGTTAAGCCCAGATTATGTTCCATCGCAATTTCTGCTGCAATACATACTTGTACTGGTGTACCACCTAAGATTTCAGTTAAACCTGCTGCAGCCATTGAACATGCCACGCCCACTTCACCTTGGCAACCAACCTCTGCCCCTGAAATAGACGCATTCATCTTATAAAGAGAACCAATCATACCTGCAGCCAATAAGTAGCGTTCAATAACTTCTGGCGTTAAAGGTGCGACAAATTTTTCATAATAAGAAAGCACAGCCGGCACAATACCACATGCACCATTTGTTGGTGCTGTTACGACGCGACCACCTGCTGCGTTCTCTTCATTTACTGCAAGGGCGAACATATTCACCCAGTCGATCACATACATGGGATCATGGGCTAAACGGCCACTATTCGCCTCCAAGAGACGATAAAGTGATGGCGCACGACGAGCAACTTTTAAAGGACCTGGTAACACACCTTCTGTTTTAATACCATGTTCAATACAATCCTTCATGGTTTTCCAAACATTCTGTAAATGTGCTTCAACCTCTTTTTTATCACGCAATGCTAATTCATTTTTCATCATCACCGTAGAGAGCATTAAGCCACTCTCCTGACAATGTTTCAAAATATCTTCAGCATGTTGATAAGGATACGGCACAGTAACCGGATTTTCTTCCTCTTGACCAAAATGCGCTTCATCTACAATAAATCCACCACCGATAGAATAATAAGTTTGGCGGTAAAGCATGTTACGATCAGCATCTAATGCAGTAATGGTCATACCGTTTTCATGCAATGATAAAAAGGAATTATGGAATACCATATTGGCATCCCAATCGAAATTAACGTTTTTTTTGCCCTGTGCAATCGACAGTTTTTTAGTTTGTTTAACCTGTTCGATAAAGGTTGGGATTAAATCAATATCCACATCATGCGGTAAATAACCGGCTAATCCCATAATGATCGCAATATCGGTATTATGGCCATGTCCTGTCATAGAAAGGGAGCCATATACATCCACATGCAAGGTCGCGACCGAATCAAATTTACCTTGTTCGATTAAATCGTCAATAAACTGCTTGCCTGCTTTCATGGGGCCAACAGTGTGGGAGCTAGATGGCCCAACCCCCACTTTAAACATATCAAATACACTAATCATATTATTTCAATCCTAAGCTAAACTAAAAAGTCGCTTATAATAATCCATATACGACCGCAGAGATAGCAATTAATCCCATTACTGTTACAAATACATTGCTAAAACGACCTTGATAGCGTTTCATCGCTGGAACATTACGGATAGCATACATCGGCATAATGAAAAGGATCATCGCAATAATTGGGCCGCCAAGTGATTCAATTAAGCCTAAAATACTTGGGTTAATGATTGCTACGCCCCATAAAGTGAGTAAGAAGAATACTGCAGTACCGTAATTTAATTTTTTACGATTCACACTTTCACCTTTCATTTTGAGGTATAAACCTTCTAAACCTTCACGCGCGCCTAAATAATGGCCAAAGAATGAACTCGTAATCGCTAAGAAAGCCACTAATGGTGCAAAATAAGAAATGTATGGATTATCAAATTTGTTCGCAAGATACGACAAGATACTGATATTTTGTGCTTTTGCCTCTAATAACTCTGCCGGTGTTAAAGTTAATACACAACTAAACACAAAGAACATCACGAAGAAAAGTAATACGGTTGAAGTGCCTTTTTCTGTACGACCAATGTGATATTCCGTTTTATCAAAATCTTTATATTCACGTTGTTGAGAAAGCGTGAAAGAAGAAATTGCCGGAGAGTGGTTAAAAGAAAAGACCAACACTGGAATAGTTAACCACAATGTCGTCACAAAACCACTCGCTGTAGGAAGTTCATAAAGCATTGATGCATTCCATTGAGGAATGAGATAGATTGATAATGCAAAGAGAATCAATACCAATGGATAAACTAATAATTCAGTGATTTTCAACATTACTTTTTCACTGAATAACATTACCGAAATCAATACTGCAATCAATACAAAAGAAAGGATTACACGATTTGGTGAAGCCATGCCTAATTGATTAACGATGAAAGAATCGACGGTATTCGTGATTCCGTTTCCATAAATCAATAAAATTGGGAAGATCGCGAAGAAATATAATAAAGTAATTAATTTTCCTGCTGTTGGACCGAAATGCTCTTCCACCACTTCAGTAATATCACTACCTGGTTTAGATGAAGATAAAACGAAATAAGCCAAACCACGATGAGCAAAGTATGTCATTGGTCCGACTAAGATAGCCATTACCACCAATGGCCAGAAGCCCCCCATCCCTGCATTGATTGGTAAAAATAACACCCCTGCGCCCACAGCGGTCCCAAATAAATTTAATACCCAAGCAGTATCAAATTTATTCCATTTTTTATTGGTTGTTGCACTCATACATGCTCCTCTAAAATTAATTATAAAATCTTTTATTTAATGCCCTTGCACCTAAATTAGTGGAGGCATTATGATGAGGATCCGAATTGAGTGCAAAGCGCAAAATAATAAAGTGTGATCTTGCTAACAATTTTATGTGACTTTTTTACATAAATATTTATCTAGATCAAAAAAGTGTGGTGAAAAATTTAAGCACATTTTAAAGAGAAGAAAAATAACAGAATAATGACTGAATTATGAAAAGCAAAAAGCCGCTAAATTTCTTTAGCGGCTTCTTAGAATTTGGCTCCTCCTGCGGGACTCGAACCTGCGACATATGGATTAACAGTCCACCGTTCTACCGACTGAACTAAGGAGGAAATGGTGCCTCGAGGCGGAATCGAACCACCGACACGGGGATTTTCAATCCCCTGCTCTACCGACTGAGCTATCGAGGCGTTATCGTTATTGGCTACTGCCTGACAACGGAGCGTATTAAACTATTTTTTCGGGTATCGGTCAACAATTAAATTCAAAAAAAGTGAAAAAGTTGGTGTGTTTGAGTGGTTAATAACCAAAACGACTATAAAAAGAACGTATTTTCTAAAACTCAATCAAAAATAACCGCACTTTCTCAAAAAATAATGCCCGAAAATTCTTTCGGGCATTGTATTTCATCGTAGAAATTATCGTCTTACGCGGAATTTCTTCTGCGCTGCATCCACTTTCAACAAGTAGTTTCTTGCTTGTGAGGATGGGTGTGCAGTCGTTAAGATACGATACACTTGTTCCGGATACATCTGGTTGATCTTATAGATCGCCTCATCTTTATCCTCATCGAACACACGTAATACTGCACCTGCACCACTGTTGTAGGCAGAAATCATTGCAAAACGTTTAGAGGTAGGATTAGTAATACCATCTAAATATTGATTTTGCAGAATCCATAAGTAAGAGACACCCGCATCAATGTTATTTGCTGGATCATAAAGGTAACGTGCAGATGGTTGTCCACCTTTACCTTTCATCGCAAACACATCACGACCTGCTGTGCTTGGTACCACTTGCATTAAGCCGATTGCATTCGCATAACTAATCGCATACGGGTTGAAGCTGGATTCTGTTTGCATAATACCTAAAATCAAGCTTTCATCAATACCATAGCGTTCTGCGGCTTTACGGACTAATGGAATATATTTTTGTGCACGCACTTCAACGTGGTTTGCAATCATGGAGATCACTACAAATTGTACGGTGTTACCATTTTGTAGGCGGCGTGTTTGTAATTTATTTTGGATTAAATAAGTCGCAAAGTTACTTGCAATCACTTGGTTAGCAATTTGCTGGCCATTGTTATCCACAACCTGACCTAATAAGAAAGGACGCGTACTAATCGGCACATCGCCAGAAGCAAATAAGTCGATCCCTTTCGCATCGGAACCCATCAATAAAGTATGGACAATCGCATTGTGTAAGCGATTAAGATCTTGTTGAGTTTCAACAATAATTGTACCTTCGTCAAAGCTTACGTGGCTACGCGTATAGAAAGAGTCCGTGTATTTCACGTAGTCTTTACGGCTCGCGACTAAAAGCTCATTTACCCCCCAAATACGATCGATATTATGGGAGAATTGACCAGTTAAAATATCTAAACCTTGCGTGTCTTTTGAAAACACTTCGTCATAATTAATGCCACGTCGATGGGTTGGCGAGTCGCTACAAGCATATAAAAGTGGAAGTAGCGCCAATAATAAATACTTTTTCATAATCTTTTGTTATTTAGATGGGGGAACGTAACCTTCAATATGCACATCTTTGCCTTCAAATAAGAAATTCACCATTTCTTCTTCTAATAATTTACGATGTTCGGCATTCATCATATTGAGTTTTTTCTCGTTCACTAACATGGTTTGCTTTTTGATCCATTCACCCCATGCTTGTTTACTAATTGAATTAAAAATACGTTTACCTAATTCACCGGGATACAGTTGAAAATCCAACCCTTCTGCATCTTTTTTCAAATATTCGCAAAAAACGGTTCTAGCCATAATAATTCCTTACAAATTGCGTTAATAAATTTTTCACAGGCTGAGCTAACCCGATCTGTTCAGGTGACGTTGGATCATACCAATATTTGACCGCACTTAATAGACCAGATCGAGATTCTTTTCCTTTTTCTGACAATTTTTTCCAATCTGAACGATCGTCCTCTTCAGATTTTCGATCAACTTCAACATAAATAGGATGAATGTCTAAGTGAAAATGGCTAAAGGTATGACGAAAAGTCACCCATTCTTGATACTCAGTAATCCCTTGTTCTTTCAGATAATTCAGCAATGTTTGTTTATCATCAAACTGAGGAAAACAATATAATCCACCCCATAAGCCTTTGCTTTCGCGCTGTTCCAGCCAAACTTTTCCTTGATGAGATAAAATCAAAAAATAGCTTTGTTTTTCCGGCAACAATTTTTTGGGTTTCTTTCCTGGAAATTCCGTCCACTTTTCGAGTTTATTGGCTAAACAATCATTACTTAGAGGACAAAGATCACATTTTGGTTTCGTTCGAGTACAAATAGCCGAACCAATATCCATCATCGCTTGATTAAATTCAGCGACTCTCGTTATTGGCGTAACCTGTTCGCTCAATTGCCATAATTGATTTTCGACTTTCTTCTCGCCAGGCCATCCCTCAACAGTAAAATAACGAGAAAGGACACGTTTTACATTGCCGTCTAAAATCGGATAAGGTTGATTTTGCACAGAAGATAAAATTGCGCCAGCCGTCGATCGTCCCACGCCTGTTAATGCCCAAACTTGCTCAAATTGGGTAGGAAATTCGCCTTGATATTTATCTCTGATGGTTTGAGCGGCTTTATGTAAATTTCTCGCACGGGCGTAATAACCTAGCCCCGTCCACAAATGTAACACTTCATCTTGCGAAGCATTGGCAAGTGCGGTCACATTAGGAAAAGTTTTGATAAAGCGCTCAAAATAAGGGATAACCGTAGTAACTTGAGTTTGTTGTAACATCACTTCGGAAAGCCAAACTCCATAAAGGGTTTTATTTTGTTGCCAAGGTAAATTTTTGCGCCCAAACTTTTCATACCATTGTAGAACTGAATGGGCAAAAGGGGCATCAACAGAGGATTGGGCTAACATAACTTTCCTAAAGTGCGGTCAAAAATAAGCAAAAATTTTGCGATGATTCTATCACTAAAGCACACCACTTGATCAATTTGATTTTTTCAGTATAATTCGCAGTCTATTTGGTGCCGAATTGTCGGCGATTATTAACTCACGCGGTGTAAGTGGAAAGCATTTATAGCGGCGTGGCTTCAATTTGAGGTTTTCTATGAAACAAGGTATTCATCCAGAATATAAAGAGATTACTGCAACTTGTTCTTGCGGTAACGTGATCAAAACGCGTTCAACTTTAGGCAAAGACATCAACCTTGATGTGTGCGGTAGCTGCCACCCATTCTACACTGGTAAACAACGTGTTGTTGATACTGGTGGTCGTGTTGAACGCTTTAACAGCCGTTTCAAAATCCCAGGTACAAAATAATTTGAATCTGTGTGAAGAACCCTGCCTATGCAGGGTTTTTTATTATCTGAAATTCACCATATCCTAAATTCAAACAATAAAAAAGTGCGGCCAAAATCGACCGCACTTTTAATTCCCTGTTAAGCAATTGGAAATTTATTTAAAAGGTATAATTGATATTTAAACGAATGTCTCGACCTGGTTCAGGTAATGTTGATACGCCTGCACGTTGGCTATGGCTTCGATAATATTTGTTAAACGCATTATCTAAAGCAAGATTCACATTAATACTTTCAGTCGGTTTCCATGTAATATAGAAATCACTTACTCCATATCCTGGACGTTTAGTGGTTGTTGCACCGCCGCCACGGTTATTCGTTGTAGCATCGTAACTGGTATGTTGTACAAAACGACCTTTCCAGCCAATTTCAATATCAGGTTGAGTAAAGCGATAAGACACACCTGTAGTCCAAGTACGTCCAATTGGAATAGCAGTCACGGTGCTATCTACTGTTCTGCCATCTAACTCAGGTTTACTATAAGCCACGCCTGCACGTAATGTTAAACCTTCATATTTATAAGCTGCACCGACTTCATACCCATGATTTCTTAGTTTACCTGCATTTTGAATTTCATAAAAACCCGGGCGTATTTGTGTAAATGCATGTGTATCTTTTACCGTTTGCCAGAAATAACTACCGTTTAAAGAGAAATTATCAGCAAGTTTGTAATTGAAACCCACTTCTGCATTGCGTGATTTCTCCGGTTTGATATTCGATGCAATTGAATAAACGGCTGTTTGACCTCGCGTTTCACCTGAAGATAACATCACTTCATGGAAACGAGGACTACGTGTTGCATAGTTTAAGCTCGCATTAAAGCTTAGATCATTATTCACTTCATAAATTAAACCGACGCTCGGATTTACGCTTCCCTTATGCGATTTTTTGCCATTCATTGCTCGGAAATCAAAGTGATCATAACGTAATCCGGTTGTTAAGGTAAAAGCACCTAAGCCCCAAATACCTTCTGCATAAACACCGACATCACGTTTCTTTTGGGTTTTCATTTGAACACCGTTTTGTACGGTTAACGAATTAGGTTTACCCTCTTGATCACGATAATTAACACCGTATTTAATAAGATGAGACTGTCCCACTGCGCTTTCTAAATTTAAATTTGCCCCATTAGCAATTAAACGTGTTTTTGAATTCTCACTTGGCTCTTTACGATTAATCACAGAATGATACACATTGGCTTTAGCATTCGTCACAAAGCCCATATTCTTACCATTCCATTCTAAGTTTGTCGTATCATTTTGTGTAATACGATAACGAGGGGCGTTATTACTACTATTTATAATTTTGTTACCATTAGGATCTAAAACATACCAAGTATTCCCTTCTTGGCTTAAAGTATAGCCATTTGCTCGCTGTTCCTTTGTAAGGGTTGGTGGATTACCATTTCTGGCGCTAGCGGTTAACCAATCTTGCGAAAAGTCAAATTCTTCTCGAAGTGCGCGAACACCATAATGGCGCTCTTGACGATGACTTAATTCAAGACGCTGTTCTTCTGTAATATCAACACCAACTTTGGCGAGTAAACCACGTTGATGCAATGCACTGTTCTGAACTTTTTTACTACCCTCTAAATTGCTAAAATTATGACCACCCTTGTAGTCATTTTCGTTAACCCAATTTCCAGAAATTAACGCATCTAGCGGACCAGCCTTAGAATAAACAGTCGCACCTTTAGACCAACCACTATTTGAACTTACACCTGCATTAACTTTGAAACCGATATCTTGTCCTTCTTTGAGCAAATCTTTTGCGCTAACTGTTTCTGCAACAATTGCACCGCTTGTAGCTCCAATTCCAGCACTTGCTGAACCTGTCCCTTTTTGCACGTCAACACGTTTTAATAAGGACGGATCAAACATAAAACGACCTTGGTGATGGAATAATTGTGCATCGGTATAAGCACCATCAATTTTCACATCAACTTGATCTTGTCCCATACCACGAATTGTAAACCATTGTGATGTACCACGACCGCCACCAAAATTAATTGCCGGTTCATCTTTTAATAAACCTTTTAATTCAGTCTCAGTGCTACGCTCCATTGTTTTTGTTGTAATCACATTCGTTTTACTTTTTGCTCCGCTATTTTCAGAAACAACATTGATCACATCTAATTGTTCTTCAGCTTGGACATTCGCTGCAATAAACACGGCAAGTGGCAATAAGGCAAAATTTGCTTTCTTCATTATGTACACCTTTTTACATTTAAAATAAAAACAATTATCATTTAATCTTAAAATCAAGTCAAGATTTCTTTGCGTTTTCGTTGTCTAAGTTGGCTACACATAAAAAAGCCCTGCATAAACAGGGCTTGAATCATTTTTTCTTACTTAGAAAGTATATTTTACTGTTGCATAATAAGCTCGACCAGGTTCGTTATAAGTATGGGCATTGTAATTTGTACTGCTTGATGAACGATAAATGCGTTTATCAAATAAGTTACTTACGCCAACACGAATGCTGATTGTATCTTTCCAATTATAACCTGCACTTAATCCCCAAACTGCATAGCTACCAATATCTTCTGAAGCAGAAAGCTGATTAACATACTTGCCGTTACCATTTTCCATACGGTTTTCCGGATTTTTACGAGATTTTTGTTTACCGTATTGCGTATAAGTTAACATTGCATCCAAGCTATCTGTAATTTGATAACTTAAGCTTGAATTCAAGGTATATTTTGGCACGATAGAAAGCGGGTTACCTGTATCTTTATTTTTGGTTTTATGCATATAAGTGAAGTTATTCACCCAGTTTAATTTATCTTGGATTAATGGTAATGTCAGATTACCTTCAAAACCTTCAATCACTGCGCGGTTTGCATTACCCCATTTATACAAATAGTTACCTAGGTTAGTTAAACCAATAAATTCACCATCAGACACGATTTTGTTACGATAGTCATTACGGAAGTAAGCTACAGAAGCTAGAAGTCCGTCTTTATCATATTCAATTCCGATTTCTTTATTCCAGCTGGTTTCTGGTTTAATGTCGCTATTACCTTGGAAATAACAGGTTTTATTATTCGGTACATTCGTTGGACAGCCTTGACCTAAAGTAAACAACAAGTAATTCGGGTTAGTTTGATAAAGATTCGGTGCTTTATAAGCTCTTGCAATCCCACCTTTAATTTTCCAATCATCGTTGAGACTTTGTAAGAAGTTTAATCCACCACTTACATTAGAACCTGAATAGGTGTTGTAATCATAACGTAAAGATGGCGTTAGGATGGTAGATTGGGTTGCTGAAATATTATCTTCAACAAATACTGCCCATTCAGTTTGACTGCTATGACCACCTCGTACATTTGAAATACCACTTGGTAAACGTTCTTTCAAATCATAAACTACTTTATTGCCAACACGTCTTCCGCCGAGTAACTGTGTCATAGAAGAAGCATCATCTAAACTGCTGTGTACGCCTTCAAAACCAACTGTCAGCATATGCTCTACACCCAAGGTAAATGGGATATAGAATTCAGAACTAAAGCGCGTATTTTTAAGAATAGAATCGCTAAAGGCTGATGTACTCGAATAACTGCCTTCTGGACCACCTGCTAAATATTCTGGTAAACGGCTGTTTTTAGTTTTATCAAAAGTAATATAGGTTTTATTGTCAAAATGATCGAATTTACCTTCATAGGTTAAAGCATAGTTCTGACGATATAAACGAGCGGTTTCAGCTTTGCTTCCCGCCAAAGTTTTGGTTTCAGGATAGTTTTTATTATTATAAAGCCCTGCTGAGCTATTTTGTGTATCACCGTTATAAATATTACCTTGACGGCTGAAACCAGAATCCAAGGTTAATTTATTTTTCTCATTGATATTCCACACTAAACGGCCATTAATATCTTTATTACGTACGCCTTCACGACCAGCAATCGCAGGATCGCCATTAATACCGACTTCATCCGCTTGTGTTTTGTTCCAGTTACCATATAAACGGAATTGCAATACGTCTTTAATTAACGCTCCGCTTAGATTAAAACTGACACGGTTCGTTGCGCCTTCTTTACTATCTTCTGGTTGGTTGGTGTAATAGCTTAAGCTACCGTGCAAATCATTGGTAACAGGTTTAGTGATAATATTAACCACCCCACCCATTGCACCTGAACCATAGCGTGCTGCTGAAGGGCCACGTAATACTTCAATTTTTTCAATCGCTTCAACCGGTACCCAGTTACTGTCACCACGAGAATTACGTTCACCACGCACACCATAACGTTCGGCATTACGCGAGGTGACTGGTTTACCATCTACTAAAATCAATGTATTTTCTGGTCCCATACCACGAATATCAATTTGACGTTTATTACCACGTTGTCCTGTGGATGAGTTACCCGTCAAATTCACACCTGGCATGGTACGTAATACTTCAGAAACATCATTTGTCGCAGGACGTTTCTCTAAATCTTTTGCTGTCACAAGAGAAGAACCAAGTGATTGTTTTACCTGATTTTCTGCTGTAACTTTAATTTCCTCAAGTTTCTCTTCGCTATAAGAATAGCCTGAAAAAAGCGCGATGGTTAACGAGCTTAATGCGAAGAATGATGTTGTTTTTAAATGATTGCCTTTATACATTGAATGCTCTCCTGGCATATGTGAAATAAATAATACCTGAGAATTCTAGTACAATATAATTTGAGTGTAAACAACAATTCTTATCATTATTATTCAAGTTAAATGAACAAAATACCTAAATTTTGACCGCACTTTCTTGCAATCCCAACAGATTCTAGTATCATTCACGGCTCGCTAATTTGGCGAGTTTATTTCTATTGTCGGGTTCCCTACCCCCGATTAACCAACTAAAAAGGTCTTAAAATGAAAATTAATACCCCAATCTTTAATGATCAACAAAAACGTTTTGCTTTAATTTTATTAAGCTTATTTCATATATTCATTATCACAGCCAGTAACTATTTCGTTCAAATCCCATTTGAAATCAATTTAAAATTGACCGCACTTGGTTTTGCTGATGATTTTTCATTCCATAGCACATGGGGCACACTCACCTTCCCATTCATTTTCTTAGCCACTGATTTAACGGTACGCGTATTCGGGGCGAAAGAAGCCCGTTGGATCATTTTTATTGTGATGATTCCAGCGCTTATTGTCAGTTACATTGTTTCGGTTGTTTTTTCTAATGGACAATATCAAGGGCTAGGTGCATTGAGTGAATTCAATATGTTTGTTTTTCGTATTGCGTTCGCCAGTTTCTGTGCCTATGTTTTCGGACAATTATTAGATGTGTTAGTATTCAACCGCTTACGTCAATTAAAAACTTGGTGGATAGCACCAAGCAGTTCCATGACATTTGGTTCTCTTGCCGATACCTTTATGTTCTTTGGCGTAGCATTTTATAAAAGTAGCGATCCATTTATGGCCGAACATTGGTTTAGCCTTGGATTCGTCGATTACTTATTTAAATTATTTGTCGGTATTGTCTTGTTTGTACCTGCTTATGGTGTGGTACTGAGCATGATCTTACGTAAACTTCAATCACTCGCAGACTCTCGTCAGTTTGCTTAACTTAAGGAAATAAAATGACCGAAACACTTTCTCTTAGAGCCAAAATAGAACAAAGCCCAATGGGGGCTTATCAATGGATGATTGTGGTGATGGCTGCCATCATGAATTTACTTGACGGCTTCGATGTATTAGCCCTTGCCTTCACGGCAACAGCCATTCGTGGCGAATTTGGTCTCACGGGGATTGAGTTAGGTTATTTATTAAGTGCCGGCTTATTTGGTATGACCGCAGGCTCACTTTTCCTTGCACCACTTGCAGATAAAATTGGTCGTCGCCCATTGTTATTAATGACAATATCACTCTCTGCTATCGGTATGTTAGGCTCTGCGTTTATTTCACAATATCAGTGGCTCGGTTTCTGGCGCGTTATCACCGGTCTTGGTGTTGGCGGTATTTTAGTGGGTACAAACGTGATCACCAGCGAATACTCTTCTCGCAAATGGCGTAGCTTTGCAATCAGTGTCTATGCTGCTGGTTTTGGTATCGGTGCGGTATTAGGTGGGATGTTCGCTGTGATGCTGCAAGGTGAATATGGCTGGCGTTCCGTGTTTTTAGCGGGTGCTATCTTGACCGGTTTACTTTTAGTGGTTTTATTTATTTGGTTACCGGAATCCATTGATTTCCTCACATCTAAACAACCTAAAAATGCAGAAGTGCGGTTAAATTTAATTGCAAAAAAAATTGGTTTAGCCGGTGATTGGAAACTTCCAGAAAAAGCGGAAAAAGTTAAAACTAAATTGCCTATTCACCAATTATTCAGCAAGAAATACTTACATTCTACCCTGTTAATTTGGACGGCTTTCTTTGCGATCATGTTCAGCTTCTATTTTATTAGCTCATGGACACCAGCCTTATTAAAAGAAGCGGGCATGACGACAGAGCAAAGTGTGAGTGTAGGGATGATGATTTCATTAGGTGGCACCTGCGGCGCCTTAATCTATGGCTTACTGGCTAGCCGTTGGACAGCTCGTGGCGTGTTAATTTTATTCACCGTCTTATCTTCCGCAGCGATCATCACCTTTATCTTATCCTCATCTGTTTTATGGATTGCAATGGTATTCGGTATTTTAGTTGGTGCACTCATGAATGGCTGTATCAGCGGTCTTTATACCTTAAACCCACTTACTTATGATGCCGATATTCGTAGCACCGGTGTAGGCTGGTCGATTGGTATCGGTCGTATTGGTGCAATTCTTGCTCCAACGATTGCCGGCCAATTATTAGATATGGGCTGGGACAAACAGAGTTTATATGTGGGCGTGGGCTTTGTGATGTTAATCTCAACAGTCGCACTCTTTTTCTTAAAAAGCCGCTCAGAAATTAAAGCATAATTTTAAAAAATATAACAAAAGGCGTAATAAACACGCCTTTTTTATTGAGTTGATAAAGTACTTATCCCTAGCCTTCAAATCAGAAAGATTCTCAAGTTATTTTATGTAACATTTTCTTCTAAAAATCCTTTGTTATCCATCTTGAATTTCAACGCATTATGGTGTTAAATCTGCACACATTATAAGGTTATAAAAAATATAAAAATAAGCTGTAGGAATTTATGTGCCAATTACTCGGAATGAACTGCAATACGCCGACGGATATTGTCTTTTCTTTTGAAGGTTTCCGTCGTCGTGCTGGTCTTACCGACTGCCATTCAGATGGCTTCGGTATCGCTTTTTTTGAAGGTCGTGGTGTGCGTATTTTTCGCGATAACCACGCAGCGTCTCAATCCCCTATTGCAGATTGTGTAAAACAATACAAAATCAAATCATTGAATGTGATTGCTCACATTCGTAAGGCAACGCAAGGCGGTGTCACCATTGAAAACACTCATCCCTTTATTCGTGAAATTTGGGGACAAAACTGGGTCTTTGCTCACAACGGTAATTTAAAAGATGTTCCGGATATGTCTGAGAGTTTCTGCCAACCCATTGGTTCAACGGATTCAGAAGCGGCATTTTGTTATATGGCGGAATATTTGAAAAATCGTTTCCGTCGTAAACCGTCTGAAATAGAAATTTTTGAAGCCATTCAAGACATTACCAAAGAGCTCTCACAAAAAGGGACCTTTAACTTCATTCTTTCAAACGGAGAATGGATGATTGCCCACTGCTCAACCAATTTGCATTACTTAACACGTAAAGCTCCTTTTGGTAAAGCTCACCGCATTGATGATGATGGTGTCATTGATTTTAATGATTATGCAAAAGATGGCGACAAAGTCACCATCATTACGACGTTCCCTCTCACCAAAGATGAGCCTTGGGTCAAAATGGAACATGGTGGTTTCGTCTTCTTCAAAGAAGGGGATAAAATTGCTGAGGTAGTAGGCGTGGCAAAAGAAATGGAAGATGACGGTACATTAGGCAATCGTGCAGCAGCCTGATAACAAATCAAAATAAAAAGTGCGGTCAAAAACATCAGAGATTTTGACCGCACTTTTTTATCTACAATTAACGCATTGTGACAAATTCTTCTGAACCTGTTGGGTGAATCGCCACTGTATTATCAAAGTCTGCTTTGGTTGCACCCATTTTGATTGCCACAGCAAAACCTTGAATCATTTCATCCACACCAAAACCAATGCCGTGTAAGCCCACGATTTTCTCTTCTTTGCCAACGCACACTAATTTCATCCGGCAAGGCTGGCGATGTTCAGTGACAGCGGTATACATTGCCGTGAAAGAGGACTTATACACTTTCACATTTTCTTCACCATATTGCTCAATCGCTTGTGGTTCAGTTAAACCGACTGTACCAATTGGCGGATGGCTAAACACGACAGTTGGCACAAGATTGTAATCTAAATGCTCATTCGGTTTGTTATTGAATAAACGCTCGGATAAACGACGACCTGCCGCCACGGCAACTGGTGTTAATTCAATACCACCTTCGATAATATCACCCACAGCATAAATGCCAGGTACGTTTGTATTTTGATATTTATCGACAATAATTTGTCCGCGTGAATTGGTTTTCACACCGGTTACTTCAAGATTAATCACATCCGTTGCTGGTTCACGACCGATTGCCCAAATTAACGTATCCACTGTGGTTTTACGGCCATCTTGTAATTTCAAGGTAAGTGAACCATCCGCATTTTTCACTACTTCTTCTGGTAATGCTTTGGTATGTAATTGGATACCATCTTGTGCTAACACTTCAACCAAGGTTTCCACAATTAATGGATCTTGATTACGCAATGGGGCATGTTGGCGCACAAATAAATGGGTTTCGCTGCCTAAGCTATTTAAAACACCCGCTAATTCAACAGCAATATACCCTGCGCCTACTACTGCGACACGTTTTGGTAACTCATTTAAAGCAAACACACCATTTGAATCAATCCCGTATTCTGCGCCTTTTACCGCTGGAATACTTGGACGACCACCCGTAGCAATTAAGATATGATCTGCAGTCACTAATTCTGTTGAACCATCTGCATAGCTCACTTCAATCGTTTTCGTATCTTTAAAACGTGCAAAACCATTAAGCACATCCACATTATTTTTCGCTAATACATTATTGTAAGAGGTATGAATACGACCGATGTAAGCTTGACGACTTTCGACTAATTTCGCGTAATCAAACTTTTTCACTTCTACATCAAAACCATAAGCCGGCGCATAACTATTAATCGCTTCTGCAATTTGAGCACCATAAAACATCACTTTTTTCGGTACACAACCCACATTTACACAAGTACCACCGAGATGTTTTGCTTCAATAATCGCACATTTTTTGCCGTAGCTTGCCGCACGGTTAATTGAGGCTATCCCGCCGGAACCACCACCGATAGCAATATAATCATAATGTTTAGTCATTGTAATGATCCTTTTTTACTTACTAGAATTTTCTTCTATTTTGCCTAAAACTAAAGAAGAAAGCTATAAATTGATTTAATTGGGATTGTCTATATGAAAAGAAAGATCGCTCATTTTCAGCATAAATATCAACATAAAAAGTAGATTTTCGTTATAATGCCAACTTGCCTCTAGCAAAAAAACAAGCATAAATCATCTTAAAAACTAAGATGCTTACCAAAGGAAAAACCGATATGGCAATCTGGAAAAAAGCATTCACACTTAAGCAGCTCAATGAAATGGGAAAACATTGTGCCGTTGACCATCTGGGGATTGAGATTTCGGCTTATGGAGAAAACTGGATTGAAGCAAAAATGCCCGTTGATCATCGCACTACTCAGCCTTTTGGCTTATTACATGGTGGTGTGTCTGTTGCTTTGGCTGAAACTATTGGTTCATTAGCGGGATTTCTCTGTATAGAAGAAGGTCAAGCTGCCTTAGGATTAGATATAAACGCCAATCACCTTCGCCCAGTAAAACAAGGCGTTGTGATCGCTAAGGCAATGCCTATCAGTTTAAGTAAAAATATCCATGTCTGGCAAATTGACATTCGTGATGAACAAGATAAACTCTGCTGCGTTTCTCGATTAACGCTTTCTATCAAACATTTATGACTATAACTCAAAAAATTGGCATCATTTTAGCAAACCTTGGTACGCCTGATGCCCCGCAACCCGCTGCGATCTCCCGTTATCTGGCCGATTTTTTAATGGATCCCCGCGTGGTCGATTTACCTCGTTGGAAATGGTATCCCCTTTTAAAAGCCATTATTTTACCGATGCGCTCTAAACGCATTGCACAAAATTATCAATCTATTTGGACAGAACAAGGCTCTCCCCTACTTGCGATTACAAAGCAACAACAAGCCGGTTTACAAGCTTATTTAAATGAAAAAGGCATCAATGCGCAGGTCGAAATAGCTATGACTTACGGCAATCCTTCGATGCAAAGTGCGGTCAAAAATTTACTTAAAAATGACGTAGAACGCATGATTGTGTTGCCACTTTATCCGCAATATTCCAGCACAACAACAGGCGCATTAATCGATGCGTTCAATCGTGCCATTGCGCAAGAACGTAATATTGTGCCTTTTGAGTTTATTCATTCCTATCATCTTAATGAAAACTACATTAATGCCTTAGTGGATTCGATTAAAGTGCGGTTAAAACCAGATGAGTTTTTGCTTTTTTCTTATCATGGCATTCCATTGCGTTATGAGAATATGGGCGATTATTATCGCCAGCACTGTAAACAAACCACGATTGCGATTGTGGATAAACTTGGCTTAACAGAAAACCAATGGAATATGACCTTCCAATCTCGCTTTGGTCGTGAAGAATGGTTACAACCTTATACGGATCACTTTTTAGAAGAAGCAGCTTCTCAAGGCATTCAGAAAATAGCTGTGATCTGCCCGGGCTTTTCGGTGGATTGCTTAGAAACCTTAGAAGAAATAGAGGTTGAAAATAAAGAGAAATTCTTGGCTCATGGCGGCGTTTCTTATCACTACATCCCTGCATTAAATGCAGAAAAAGCCCATATTGAAATGATGGGAGAATTGATTTTGGATAAGTTGAAGTAGTAAATCTCCCCCTAGTCCCCTCTTTACGAAAGAGGGTTATTTTAATGGCAAATAAATGCTCTCTGCTCTTAGCCCTCTCAAATACTCCCATAAAATATTAAAAGTAACTCATAAAAAAGCCCCTCTTTCGTAAAGAGGGGTTGGGGAGATTTAAAAAGATAAACAAAAAGGCGAACCTTTCGATTCGCCTTTTAAGATTTCTTTCTAATCAAAGATTAGAAGTATACACGCATACCTACACCGATAGCTCTGTCTTTAGTTTTACCATCGTAAGAATCGTTAACATATTTTTTAGTTGTTACGTATTTACCTTCTAAGAACACTACAACTTGTTTATGAAGTTTGTAGTCTGCACCAAGTAAGAAACCGTGAGTTTTATCTTTATTAACTTCACCTTTTACACGTTCGTATAGGTAGTTACCATACACTTTAGACGCTGGCACAACCTGATATGCGAAACCAGGAGACACATAGAATTTGTTTGTTTTTGCATCATTCAATTTTTCATGTGCGTAACCGAAGTCACCAGTTACTGTGAAATCAGCAAATTTATAACCTAACGATGCTAAAACACCATCTAAACGGTGTTTATATGATGCAGGATTTTCAAAGCTAGTATGGCCATAAGCTAAACGCGCATCTAAGTCACCCACTGTGTATAATGCACCTACAGCATAAGCATTTTTGATACCTGGATCAAGCGGTTTGCCTTTTTCATTATTTTTTTGACCAAAGTTATAGTTTGCACTTAATTGTAAACCTTCAATACCTTTATAGTCATAACGAATTACGCCTGTACCCGCAGTTGGAATATATTCTTCTTTTGGAATTAAACCATATTCATAATCAACTGCTTGGCTTAAATCATCTGCGATAGTTAATTGACGACCAAATGTGATATCGCCAGTAGCTTTACTACCTAAACCTACGTTAGCACGTTTAGCATAAAGTCTACCAAATTTATCACGAGAATCTGTATCATCAAAACGGAATTCTAAACGACCTAATGCATAGAAATCGTTATCTAAGTTATGTTTTACAGTGATGCCGAAACGTGAGCCTGCATTACGTAAAGCAGAGTTAGCTGTTTTAGTTGATTGACCAGCGGCGTTGTACTGTTTTTTATCCGCCTTTTCCATGATTAAACGAAGAGAACCATTTAATTCAACTTTAGTACCTTCGTTATCATAAACTACTGCTGCGTTTGCTGCTGAAGCGGCAACTGCAGAAACGATTAATGCTGCTAGTGTCTTTTTCATAATTGTTATTCCTTTTGGTTGTTACCGATGATTTTTGATTGAAGCAATTTTTCATAAAAAGTTCAATCTCCGAAATAGACGTCGCAAATATTACAAAATAAACCTATAGTGTCAATGGAGGATCCCGACCAATGTTCTAAAATCCGATCAAGATCACATTTTTTGAACAAAAAAGGATATTTTTTGAGCAAACTAAGCGCATTCCACCGAAAATGAAATCACCTCTTTAATGCTTTTAGCGCCTAATGCAATCATAATTAAACGATCAACACCTAAAGCAACGCCTGACGTATTCGGAATACCCGCTTGTAATGCAGCAAGAAAACGATGATCAATTTCACGTTGTGGCAAACCAGCTCTTGCACGTAGGCGATTATCTTGCTCAAAACGATGTTGTTGTTCACGAGCATCTGTAAGCTCATGAAAACCGTTGGCTAGCTCTAATCCTTTATAATAGAACTCAAAGCGTTCTGCTACTCGGCTATCTTCAGGACTAAGCTGCGCAAGTGCCGCTTGGGAAGAAGGGAAATGATAAACGGCGACTGGCGTCTCTTGACCAATTTTAGGTTCTACCACTTCACTGAATAGAAATTGTAATAAAGTATCACGATCCTCATCTTCATCTGACATAAAGTTGTATTTACGTGCAACTTCCACCAATTCTTGACGAGTCGCTGATAATGGATCTAATCCTACATATTCTTGGAAGACAAATTGATAACTTAAAGTTTCTGCGGGTTTACAATCGAGAATCTGTTGTAGTAAATCATCGACTTCATTCATCAGACGGTACATATCAAAGTGCGGTCGATACCATTCGAGCATAGTAAATTCCGGATTATGGCGATTGCCCGCTTCTTCATTACGGAATACTTTACCAATTTGAAAGATCGGTCCACTGCCTGCCGCCAGTAAACGCTTCATGTGATATTCCGGACTTGTGGAAAGCCAGAGCGTTTTCGACAGTTCATCAAAAGGTGCAACAAATTCTGTATTAAAGGTGGAAAGATGAAGATCCGTCACGCCAAATTCACTTAAAACTGGAGTTTCTACTTCTAGTAATCCACGTTCAGTAAAGAACTGGCGAATATCAGCAATAATTTTGGCTCTCGCCAATAAGTTTTTAATTGATGCGGAAGGTTGCCATTCTATTTTTTTATCGCTAAGTGCGGTCATTTTTTTCTCCGTTTTCACCTTTAAAATGAATTAGGCTATTGTAAACAAGAGTAATTTTTAACTCAATAATCCGACTAAATCATTCTTAAACGAAAACGGTTATCATCTAAAAATATATAAAAAAGTAACTTTTTTGAGTTAGATCACACTTTTGATATTTTATCCGTTTATTCGGGAAAAAAGGTTACTAATTTGTGAACAAAAGTGGCAGAATGACAGCGTATCACCTATTTATTTAGGGCATCTTATTTTTTTACTTTCTATTGATTGGAGGACATCGTGCAAACGGTTAATGTCGATATTGCTATTGTTGGCGCTGGTGGTGGCGGTTTACGTGCCGCAATTGCAGCAGCAGAAGCAAACCCTAACTTAAAGATCGCATTAGTTTCTAAGGTTTATCCTATGCGTAGCCATACGGTTGCAGCAGAAGGCGGTGCGGCCGCAGTAATTAAAGAGGAAGATTCCTACGATAAACACTTCCACGATACCGTTGCCGGTGGTGACTGGTTATGTGAACAAGATGTGGTGGAATATTTCGTTGAACATTCTCCAGTGGAAATGACTCAACTTGAACGTTGGGGCTGCCCTTGGAGCCGTAAAGCCGATGGTGATGTAAACGTGCGTCGTTTCGGTGGGATGAAAATCGAACGTACTTGGTTCGCAGCAGATAAAACCGGTTTCCACTTATTACATACTCTTTTCCAAACATCCATTCAATATCCACAAATTCAACGCTTTGACGAGCACTTCGTTTTAGACATCTTAGTTGATGATGGTCACGCTCGTGGTATGGTTGCGATGAATATGATGGAAGGTACACTTGTTCAAATCAACGCAAATGCGGTTGTGATTGCAACAGGCGGTGGCTGTCGTGCATTTAAATTTAACACCAACGGCGGTATCGTAACAGGTGATGGCTTATCAATGGCATATCGTCACGGTGTTCCACTTCGTGATATGGAATTCGTCCAATACCATCCAACCGGCTTACCGAACACCGGTATCTTAATGACTGAAGGTTGTCGTGGTGAAGGCGGTATCTTAGTGAATAAAAACGGCTATCGTTATTTACAAGATTATGGTCTAGGTCCTGAAACCCCAATCGGTAAGCCTGAAAACAAATATATGGAACTTGGTCCACGTGATAAAGTTTCACAGGCGTTCTGGCAAGAATGGAAAAAAGGTAACACCTTAAAAACGGCAAAAGGTGTTGATGTGGTTCACCTTGACTTACGTCACTTAGGTGAAAAATATTTACATGAGCGTCTTCCATTCATTTGTGAATTAGCCAGTGCTTATGAAGGTGTAAACCCAGTGAATGAACCAATTCCAGTTCGTCCGGTTGTTCACTACACCATGGGTGGTATCGAAGTGGATTACAACAGCGAAACTCGCATTAAAGGGTTATTTGCTGTGGGTGAATGTGCTTCTTCTGGTTTACACGGTGCAAACCGTTTAGGTTCTAACTCACTTGCAGAATTAGTGGTTTTAGGCCGTGTTGCAGGTGAATATGCCGCACAACGTGCAGCAGAAGCTCAATCTACAAATCGTGCTGCAATTGATGCACAAGCGCAAGATGTTGTCGCTCGCCTTAAAGCGCTTTATGACCAAGAAGGTAATGAATCTTGGTCTGAAATTCGTGATGAAATGGGTACCGTAATGGAAGAAGGTTGTGGTATCTACCGTGACCAAGAAAGCATGCAAAAAGCAGTAGATAAAATTGCTGAGCTTAAAGAACGTTATAAACGTATTCGTGTTGCAGACCGTTCAAGCGTATTCAATACCGATGTGCTTTACACTGTAGAATTAGGTTACATCCTTGATGTAGCTCAATCTATTGCAAACTCTGCGATTGAACGTAAAGAGTCTCGTGGTGCACACCAACGCTTAGACTATACTGAACGTGATGATGTGAATTATTTAAAACACACCCTTGCTTACTACAATGGCGATGATGCACCGCGTATTGAATACAGTCCGGTGAAAATCACTAAATCTCAACCAGCAAAACGTGTTTATGGTGCTGAAGCAGAAGCGGCAGAAGCGGCTGCGAAAGCTAAGGAGCAAGCAAATGGCTAATTCACCAGTAATGACTGTAGAAGTATTACGCTACAACCCAGAAAATGATCAAGAGCCACATTTAAGCTCTTATCAAGTACCTTATGATAACCAAACTTCTCTTTTAGATGCGTTAGGTTACATTAAAGATAAACTTGAACCGTCTCTTTCTTATCGCTGGTCTTGCCGTATGGCGATCTGCGGTTCTTGTGGGATGATGGTGAATAACAAACCTAAATTGGCTTGTAAAACGTTCTTACGTGATTACAGCGGCCATATGCGTATTGAACCATTAGCAAACTTCCCTATTGAACGCGACTTAGTGGTTGATTTAAGCCACTTTATCGAAAGTTTAGAGGCAATTAAACCTTATATTATTGGTAACGAAGCACCTGCATTAGATGGTAAACCACATCCATCGAAAGAATTGCAAGTAAGCCGTACTAAACAAACCCCAGCACAGCTTGAGAAATATCGTCAATTCTCAATGTGTATCAACTGTGGTTTATGCTATGCCGCTTGCCCTCAATTTGGTTTAAATCCTGAATTCTTAGGCCCTGCAGCTATTACTATGGCTCATCGTTATAATCTTGATAACCGTGACCATGGTAAAGCAAAACGTATGTCATTATTAAATGGTAAAAACGGGGTTTGGAGTTGTACTTTCGTTGGCTATTGCTCAGAAGTTTGTCCAAAACACGTGGATCCAGCTTCTGCAATCAACCAAGGAAAAGTGGAAAGTGCCAAAGATTATGTTATCTCAATGCTAAAACCAAAAGGCTAAGGGGAAGAATATGTCAGTAACAGTAAGTAAACGCAAAAAATATGTTCGCCCAATGACGGCTACTTGGTGGCAAAAATTGGATTTCTACAAAGCGTATATGGTACGTGAAGCAACCTCTATCTTTGCTGTATGGTTCTGTATCGTATTGCTTTACGGGGTACTTTGCCTTGCAAGCAATCCTGTACCAGGCTTAGGTATTGTTGATTTCATTGGCTTCTTAAGAAATCCAATTGTGGTGTTCTTAAATATCATCACATTAATTGCGACCTTATATCACACTGCAACTTATTTCGTGATGACACCAAAAGTGATGAACATCATTGTTAAAAATGAACGTTTACCACATCACGTGTTAAGAAATGCACTTTGGGCGGTTACAGCTGTGATTAGTGTTATCGCATTAATTTTAGTTTATATGTAGGGAGAGAAAAAATGGTCGATCAAAATCCAAAACGCTCTGGTGAACCGCCAGTATGGTTGATGTTTGGTGCTGGCGGGACTGTCAGTGCGATTTTCTTCCCTGTTGTAATCTTAATCCTTGGTTTATTGTTACCATTCGGATTAATTGATCCACATAACTTAATTACATTCGCTTATTCTTGGATCGGAAAATTAGTTATCTTAGTTTTAACAATTTTCCCTATGTGGTGTGGTTTACACCGTATCCATCACGCGATGCACGATCTTAAAATCCATGTACCAGCAGGCGGATTTATCTTTTACGGCTTAGCCATGATTTACACAATCTGGGTATTATTTGCTGTATTAGGTTTGTAATTTAAAATACTAAATTGATAATAAAAGTGCGGTCAAAAATGACCGCACTTTTTTCTTGAATTTTTCGTTCATCTCTATAAGATCTGCGAACATTTATTCTAAAAATAACTTTATATGAAAGAAAAATCTCAATTAACCAATTTACAAACAGAAATACAAACTCGTTACGATAGTTTAAGTAAAAGACTTAAACAAGTTGCAAAATATATCTTAGATAATAGCGACAGTATTGTTTTTGATACCGTTGCCGTTATTGCAGAAAAAGCTGATGTTCCCCCTTCAACGCTTATTCGTTTTGCTTCTGAATTCGGTTTTTCCGGTTTTAACGAAATGAAACAAATCTTCCGTGAAAATCTTATAGAAAAAACCACTAATTACACGGAAAGACTTCAACTTTCACATAAAATTGCTAAATCAGAAGGTGAAGAATCACCAGAAGATATTTTGACTATTTTCTCACAAGCCAATAGCCAAGCGTTACATCAGTTAGCCGAACAAACCACAAATGAACAAATTAATGAAGCAGCCAAAATTCTCAAAGAGGCCAATAATATTTTTATCATTGGATTAAAGCGTTCTTTTAGTGCTGCCTGCTATTTAAACTATGCCTTACAACACTTAGATTGTCGTTCTTTTTTAATTAATGGATTAGGTGGAATGTTTGATGAACAGCTTAATCAAGTCAAAGAAGGAGACGTTGTTGTCGCAATTAGTTTCTCACCTTATGCAGCTGAAACGGTTAATATTAGTAAGGTTTGTGCTAAAAAAGGGGTTAAACAAATTTCTATTACAGATAGCCAAATTAGCCCATTACTCGCATTCAGTGATATTGCATTTGTTATCAAAGAAGCACAAGTTCTCGGCTTCCGTTCTCAGTGTTCAACAATGACCTTAGTGCAAACACTTGCAATTGTATTAGGTTTAGAAAAAGAAAAAGATAAAAACACCAAATAATAAAAATGCCCCAAGATGGGGCATTTTACATTTACAATTATTGACGAGATTTCCAAAGCTTAATGAGTCTTCTGTATCTTTCGCTCACTTCAGCAATAAGCTCATCATCTGTTAATTTTCCACTTAACCACTCTCCTGATGGTTGCCCGAAAATTGTTCGTCCTACAGCAAAACCTTTGACTAAAGGTGCATTGGTTGATGCATCAAATACTGCTTTAAACTTATCTTCCGGTGCATCCAAACCTAAAATCAAGATTCCACGGCAATATGGATCATTTGCTTGAATGACTTCACTAATATGCGCCCAAGCTTTTGCTGAAACACCTGGTAATTTCCACCAATCTGGTTTAATGCCTAAATGATAGAAATGAGTAATAATTTCAGCATAGTATTCTTCATTTTGTTCCATATCTGAAGGTAAAATCACTTCTAATAGCAATTCATGTCCTGTTCGACAGCAAGCTTGATACACTTGTTTTAATGTTGCATCTTGCTCTGTTTTCATTTCAATACTGTCTTTCGGATGGTAAAAGACCAAACATTTCACCACATGTTCTTGTGGCCAGCTTGCTAATTGACTACCTAAATCACCATATTCCAAACGTAATGGGCGAGAAGCAGGAAGTTCAATTGGACGGCCAATCCACCAATGTTTACCCGTAATTTCATTTAATGCAGCTTGCCCAAAAGTAGTATCAGCAAGAATTCCTGCTTGTCCATCATAAATCCCCTCTTCTTGTGCTGTTCTTTCTGCAGCTTGTAAGAGAAGTTGTTTCAATTTAGGAATTCGTTTGACATCTGCACCATATTTCTCAGCGAGATCAACTAACTGTTTGCGATGATCAAAAGCAAAGATACATAAATTATCCCATTTTGCTTTTCGGGTTGTCACTCGATGTAAATGATTTAATTGTGGATCTAAATCCGGACGAGGTACTGATTCTGCTCGAGCTAAGTAATTATCTAACTCGGCTTTTGTAGGCATTGCCGGAGCACAACCGTGACGAGACACCACTAATGCACCACAGGCATTTGCATAACGACAAGATTGTTCCCAACCTTCATTATTAATGTAACCTCGAATGAGTCCTGACATGAATGCATCACCTGCTCCAAGTACGTTCAGTACTTCCACTCTCACACCATAAACATTTAACCCGCCATCCAAATCATCAGGGATATCCCCTTCAAATACTGAACAACCTAATGCGCCACGTTTACAAACCAAAACAGCATGGCTGAACTTACGCACATTTTTAAGTGCGGTTAATGTATCAGTTGAACCACCAGCGATATGAAATTCTTCTTCGGTACCCACGAGTACATCAAAATGATGTAATACTTCTTGCAACGATTTCGTCACTGCTTCTGAATCAATAAAGCGAGTTTCGCCATCACCAAGAGAAGTTAGCCCCCATAATACCGGACGATAATCAATATCTAACAAGCGTTTCGTATTATTTCTACCTGCATATTCTAATGCGGTTAACACGGCTTCCCTGGTTTTCGGGTGGGATAAATGCGTCCCTGTGATAGCTAATGCTTTAGCTGAAGCAATATAGCTTTCATCAAAGTCTTCTTTTGTAATAGCCATATCGGCACAATTTTCACGATAGAAAATTAATGGGAATGTATCCTGATCTTTAATACCTAAAATGACAAGTCCGGTTAAGCGTTCTTTATCCGTAATGAGATGACTGGTATCTACGCCAACACGCTGTAATTCTTCACGCAAGAAACGGCCCATATGCTCATCCCCAACACGTGCTAGCATTGAGGATTTCACACCTTGCACAGCAGTTCCATAGGCAACATTGCCTGAAGATCCACCTAGATATTTGGAAAAAGAAGATGCATCTTCTAATCTCGCACCAATTTGTTGTGCATAAAGATCAACAGCTACGCGACCGAGACAAATGAGGTCTAGTGTTTTTTCTACCGTTTTCATAATGCCATTCCTTCTAATTAATAAAGTTGCTTCATTAACACAAATTGAAACATATATTTCAAAAAAATCAATAACGAAATTTCATTTTTTAGACATTAATCACAAAATCAGTATCTAAAAACTGTTCTACTACATCTAAAACAATCCTGTTTACTACACTGTCCAACCTTCATTTATAAAATCGGATTCTCGTGTTAAAAAAGTTTGATCTATGTCTCAAAAATGAAATTTTTATTTCAAAAATATTTAAAATTAGAAGAATGCTTATATACTAGCACTAATGCAAGTTACCCTAAAAGGAGATTACAATGAAAACTGTAAGACTAACTGTGGCACAAGCGCTAATAAAATTCCTTGATAATCAATATATTGAGTTTGACGGTAAAGTCACTAAATTTGTTGAAGGCATCTTTGGTATTTTTGGACATGGCAATGTATTAGGCATTGGTCAAGCATTAGAACAAGACAGCGGTAATCTCATCGTTCGTCAAGGGCGTAATGAACAAGGTATGGCCCATGTGGCCATTGGTTTTGCAAAGCAAAATCTACGTAAAAAAATTTATGCTTGTACCTCTTCTGTTGGGCCTGGTGCGGCCAATATGATTACAGCAGCCGCAACCGCAACCGCAACCGCCAATCGTATCCCACTTCTTCTTTTACCGGGTGATGTGTTTGCAACCCGCCAACCTGATCCTGTTTTACAACAAATTGAGCAATTTCACGACTTAAGCATTAGCACAAATGATGCATTTAAAGCAGTAAGCAAATATTGGGACCGTGTTAGCCGTCCTGAGCAATTGATGACTGCCTGTATTAATGCCATGCGAGTATTAACTGACCCAGCAGATACCGGTGCAGTAACTCTTGCGTTACCTCAAGATGTTCAAGCTGAAGCCTATGATTTCCCTGAATATTTTCTACAAAAACGGGTTCACAGAATTGAAAGAACACTACCAACTGAGCCAATGTTGAAATCTGCTATTGAGCTTATTATGAGCTCGAAAAAACCATTAATTATTTGTGGTGGTGGTGTGCGTTATTCAGAAGCCGCAGAACAACTCAAGCACTTTGCAGAAACATTCCATATTCCTTTTGCAGAGACTCAAGCGGGTAAAAGTGCGGTTGTTTCTGAACATAGTTTTAACGTTGGCGGTGTAGGCGAAACAGGTTGTTTAGCCGCTAATCTCTTGGCAAAAGAGGCGGACCTCATTATCGGTATTGGTACTCGCTATACAGATTTCACTACTTCCTCTAAATGGATCTTCCAAAATCCAGAGGTGAAATTCCTAAATATTAACATTGCCCGTTTTGATGCTTATAAATTAGATGGTGTCCAAGTGGTGGCTGATGCTAAAGAAACCCTAGAAAAACTGACCGCACTTCTATCGCCAACAGGTTATCGCTATCGTGCACAGTGGGGCAATTCAATTAGTGAAGCTAAAGCGCAATTTAAACAGGAATTACAACGTATTTATCACGCGACTTACACTGAAAAAGATTTCATCCCAGAAGTGAATGATGCTTTAGATCGAGAAAAAGTTTATGAGGAATTTATTAAGCTTACTCAATCTTGCTTAACACAAAGCCGTGTTCTAGGCATTATCAATGAGACCTTAGGTGAAAACGATATCATTGTTGGAGCTGCTGGTAGCTTACCTGGCGACTTACAAAGAGCGTGGCAATCTAAAGGTGAAAATACCTACCATTTAGAATATGGCTATTCTTGTATGGGTTATGAAGTCAATGCGGCTTTAGGAGCAAAATTAGCTCAATCAGAAAAAGAGGTTTATGCCTTATTAGGTGATGGTTCTTATATGATGCTTCATTCTGAACTTGTCACATCCGTACAAGAAAATAAAAAAATTAACATCGTTTTATTCGACAACATGACTAACGGATGTATTAACAACTTGCAAATCGGTAATGGTATGGATAGCTTTGCAACAGAATTCCGCTTCAGAAATCCACAAACTAACAAATTAGATGGTGGATTTGTACCTGTCGATTTTGCCATGAACGCTGCTTCTTACGGATGTAAGACCTACAAAGTCACAACAGAAGAAGAATTGTACGCCGCCTTAGCCGATGCTAAAAAACAAAATGTTTCCACCTTAATTGATATTAAAGTACTACCAAAAACCATGATACATGGTTACGGCAGTTGGTGGCACGTCGGCGTAGCAGAGGTTTCTGAAAAAGAGACTATCCGTAAGGCTCATGAAAATAGTGTGAAACACATTAACGAAGCGAGACGCTATTAGTCAAGGATTTGATTTATCTCCAATTTAACTACTCTTTCGAGAAGGAAAAACTATGAAAGCTGAAAACGTGAAATTAGGTATCGCGCCAATTGGTTGGACTAACGATGACATGCCTGATCTTGGCAAAGAAAATACCTTTGAACAATGTGTTAGTGAAATGGCACTGGCCGGTTTTACTGGATGTGAAGTCGGAAATAAATATCCGCGCGATGTGGAAGTGCTAAAACACAAACTGAGTGTTCGTGGAATTCAAATTTGTAATGCTTGGTTTAGTACCTTTTTTGTAGATGGCAAAAAAGAAGAAACGATCAAAGAATTCATTAAACATCGAGACTTCCTTCATGCAATGGGAGCCAAGGTTATTGGCTGTTCTGAACAAAGCCGTAGTATCCAAGGTACAACAAAAGCTGTTTTTAAAGAAAAAACTGTTTTTACTGAAGAAGAATGGCAGCTCCTTGCTGAGGGCTATAATGAACTAGCCAAATTAGCCGCCGAAAAAGGCATGAAGGTATGCCTGCATCATCACATGGGCACTGGTATTCAAACTCCAGCTGAAATTGATAAATATATGGCTGTCGTTAACGATGACGTGTATTTGCTATTTGATTCTGGTCATATCTATTATTCTGAAGGCTCACAAAAAGCGATGCTAGACGTATTAGAGAAATACATAGACCGAATTTGCCATGTACATTTAAAAGATGTGCGTAATGAAGTCGTTGCTGAAGTAAAAGCAAATGATCTTAGCTTTTTAGAAGGTGTTCGTAAAGGCACATTCACCGTACCAGGTGATGGCGTAATCGATTTCAGACCAATTTTTGATATTCTTGAAAAACACAATTATAAAGGCTGGATGGTAGTTGAGGCAGAACAAGACCCAGCCATCGCTAACCCATTTGAATACGCCGTCAAAGGCCGTAAATACATTAAAGAAACAGCGGGGATCTAATTATGATTAAAGTAGGTATTATCGGCGCTGGTCGTATTGGTCGCGTACATTCTGAAAGTATTACAAAATATGTGAAGGGCGCTGAAATTAAAGCAATTTCTGACGTCAGAGTGACAGATGAACTTAAACAATGGGCGAAAGGCATGGGCATAGCTCATGTTTATGAGGATTACAAACAAATTCTACAAGATCCGGAAATTGATGCTGTATTAGTCTGTTCTTCCACCAATACCCATGCGCCAATTTCTATTGAAGCAGCTCGAGCAGGCAAGCACATTTTCTGCGAAAAACCAGTTGATGCAGATGTCAATCGTATCAAAGAAGTCTTAGCTGAAGTAGAAAAAGCTGGCGTGAAATTCCAAGTTGGCTTTAATCGCCGCTTTGACCATAACTTCAAAGCGATTAAAACTCGCGTAGAAAATGGTGATATTGGTGAACCGCACTTAATTCGAGTGACCTCGCGTGACCCAGATGCACCACCAATTGAATATGTAAAAGTATCTGGTGGAATGTTCTTCGATATGACCATTCACGACTTCGACATGATTCGTTATTTATCTGGCAGTGAGGTTGTAGAAGTGTACGCAGCTGGTGGAGTGTTGGTCAATCCAGAAATCGGTAAAGCTGGCGACATCGACACCGCTGTTATCACCTTAAAACTTGCTAACGGTGCTATTGGTGTGATCGATAATAGCAGAAAAGCAGTTTACGGTTACGATCAACGAGCTGAAGTATTCGGCTCAAAAGGGGCGGTGCAAACTCGCAATGATACCGATTCTACTGCGGTTTATTCCTGTGAAGCCGGTGTGATTGCCGAGAAACCTAAATACTTCTTCTTAGAACGTTATATGCAATCTTTTGCTGACGAAATGGCTTGTTTCGTTGATTCCGTAGTGAACGACAAACCGACTTTAGTGAATGGTAATGATGGATTACAACCGGTAATTATCGCTCTTGCAGCTAAACGTTCATTAGATGAAGGACGCCCAGTCAAATTAGCAGAAATTGCTTAGAACTAAACATATAAATATAGAAAAAGGCCTAAAGAAATTTAGGTCTTTTTTATATCCTAAAACAACAAAAAATGGTGAGAAATATTCCCTTATTTATCATAACAATTTAGTTTCTAATAAGTCCAACTAGCATTTCAGATAATTACTACGTCATTTCAAAAACGCCCTCTTTTTTGACCGCACTTTTCTTAATAAAAACGCATACATGTATTCTTTTTATGCTTTAAACCTTAATGCAAATAAAAAGGCTACCATAGGTAGCCTTTTCTGAAATCAATGGGTATTTGTCTCCATTACCCTTTTTTACGACGTTTTAAAGTATCAAGTAATACTGCGATTACAATAATCGCCCCTTTAACAATTTGCTGCCAGTATGGGTCCACACCTAACATATTTAAGCCTTTATTGGTGGTACCGATAATTAAAGCTCCAATTACACACATTGGAATCGTACCAAAACCACCACTTAAAGAAACCCCACCAATAACGGCTGCCGCGATAGCATCAAGCTCCCAAGCTAAACCGTAAGATGGGTTACCCGCATAGGTTCGTGATGCGAGTAGAGCGCCTGCTAATCCAGATAATGCTCCACCTAGAACATAAACCCAAATTAATGTTCTATTTGTGTTAATACCACAAATTTTAGCTGCATTCAGATTTCCACCTACTGCATAAACATGACGACCAAAAGTTGAACGGCTAAGTAAAATATGAGAAGTAATCACAATTAAGATATACAACAAAACCAGCCCTGGAAGTCCAAAAATATTCACATCAGCAATCCAGGTAAATGCTTCTGAAGATGCATCAATTGGACGACCATCAGAATAAAGCTGTGCAGCACCACGTGCAATAATCATCATACCTAAAGTTGAGATAAACGGCGGAATGCCTCCAAGCGCTGTCAATCCACCATTAAATAATCCCAATAAAGCACCAATTAAAATTGATGCGGCAAAAGCCAGTAGCGCAGATGATACACTATCGTTACCAGTCACAATTGAAGCAGAAACGACCGCTGTAAGCGCCACCACAGAGCCTGATGATAGATCAATACCTGTGGTAATGATGATGAAGGTTACGCCAATTGCAATAATACCAAACATGGATACCTGTTCGATAATACTCCATACTGTTCTAGCTGAAAAAAATCCGTCTATTGAAACAGACAATGCCAAAAAGAGAAGAATTAAAATTAAGACCATTCCATACGCATTAATCATTTTCTTCAGTGTCACGTTTTCCATAATAAACCTCTCACTTTTTTAATCTTAATAAATAAACTATTCTAATTAATAGACACTAACCCGAAGCCAATTCAAGTACTCGCTCTTGAGTCAATTCTGTATGTGGAATGATGCCAACTTGATGCCCTTCATGCATAACCATAACGCGATCACTCATTGATAAAAGCTCCAACATATCTGACGTAATCATAATGATCGTTTTACCTTGTTTTGATAACTCAACCATCAATTTATAGAGCTCAGCTTTAGCCCCTACGTCAATCCCTTTCGTTGGTTCATCTAAAATCAAAATTTCAGGCTCTAGTAATAACCAACGAGCAAGCAATACTTTTTGTTGGTTACCTCCAGACAGATTATTCGTAATCACATCCACATTTGGCGCTTTTATTTTGAGTTTTGTTTTTTGTTCATTTGCCGTTTTTTGTGCTCTTGCAACAGATACGAGAAAATTCTCTAAATAAGGCGACATTTCAGGCATGATCATATTGTCTGTAATGCTCAGATTTAGGAATAAGCCTGTCAATTTTCTGTCTTCAGTTACAAAGCCAATTTTATGCTTCATGGCATCTAGTGGATTATTAATAATCGCTTTTTCGCCTTTAATATAAATCTCACCACTATCCGCAGGTTTATAACCAAATAAGCCTTCTACAATTTCTGAACGACCTGCTCCAACTAATCCAGCAATTCCAAAGATCTCACCTTTACGTACAGCAAAATTAATATCTTGATATTTTCCTTCTCGGGTAAAATGTTTAATTTCTAAAACAATCTCATCAGATAACTCAAAACGCTCACGTTGGAACATTTCTGACATATCACGGCCAACCATCATGGAAATGAGTTGTTCTTTGGTCACTTCTTTTGTTGGCTTCGTATCCACATATTGACCATCGCGAATTACCGTGATCTCATCAGACACTCTAAAGACTTCATCTAATTTGTGAGAGATGAAGATAATCGCAATGCCTCTTGCTTTAACCGTCTCAATAATGCGATAAAGTTGATCTACTTCATTTTCAGTTAATGCCGTTGTTGGCTCATCCATAATGATCACCTTCGCATCATTAGAAACGGCTGTCGCAATCGCAACCAACTGAGCTTTTGCCACCGATACATCGGACATTTTTTCTGTCACATCCATTGGCACACCAAGTTCTTTTAAAATAGCGGAAGCTTGCTCATTCATTGCTTTTTGATTAAGGAAAAATTTACCTTTCGTTATTTCCCGACCTAAATAAAAATTATCCGCAATCGTCAAATTAGCAGCAGGAGAAATTTCCTGAGGCACCATAGTGAGACCTCGACGAATTGCATCAATAGGACGTCCCGGTTTAAAAGGTTTATCATCTAGAATAAGTTCTCCACCTTCATCAGGAATATAAATTCCATATAGAATTTTCATTAATGTGGATTTACCAGCTCCATTTTCCCCCATCAGAGCATGAACACTTCCACGCTTGACCCGGAGATTGATCTGATCTAATGCCTTAACCCCAGGAAATGTTTTCGATACATTTCTCATTTCTAAAATATAGGGAGAATTTGAGCTATTACTATTCGTCATGTTTAACTCCTTGACTCGATAAAAATAAATACGGAAATAACGTTATAAAGTGCGGTCAATTTACTCCTTATATTTGTTGATATATTGTTCCTTCATTTCTGGGGTAACTAATTCAAAAGGAATCCAGTTATATTTGGGAACTTCTTCACTAAGCGCAGCCTTGTAGGCCATTTCTGCACTCAATCGTCCTTGTCCTGATGCAGATTGATAAACGGTAGCATCTAATCCGTTACCTAAATAAGCTAAAGCATCTGGTGTTGCATCAATCCCTACAATGAGTATGTCTTCATCTTTAAAGCCAAGTTTCTTTGCAGCCAATAAAGCCCCTATCGCCATTTCATCATTATTGCTTAGAATTACATTTGTATCTCGGTGAGCTGAAAGCAAGTTTTCTGCGACTTCCATCCCCTTAGCTCTATCCCATTTTGCTTCTTGTTCTGCGACCACTTTAATTTCAGGATGCTGAGCAAAGATCTTTTTATTACCTTCTGTTCGTTTAATTTGAGCTTCTAACCCCAACGGTCCAAGTAAAATAATGGCCTTAGCTGGTTTACCATTCAATGAATTAACAATAAATTTGCCCTGCATTTCACCACTTTTAATTTCTTCAGAACCAACGTAGCTCGCTACGTATTGCATGTCTTCTTCATTCGGTTTCACTGTTACCACAATTAAAGGAATCTTCGCTTTTCTTGCTTTTAATCCAATGGCTTTTACGATCTTTTGATCTGTTGGCATAATAATCAACGCATCGACCTTTGAATCAATAAAATTTTCCACATCATTTAACATCTTAGCGGGATCGCCATTCGCATCGGCATATTTAAATTTAAGATTAGATTGGGAGGTGACAAACTTATCCATGGAATCCTGCAAATAAGTGGGATATTTATCTGCAAGGCTATACATTGAAACACCAACTACTATCGACTTGGCTAAAATAACTGGGGCGAAAAAGAGACTAATAACTAAAATGCATACTTTTTTTAACATTGTTCATCCCTCCATTAATAAATCTCTTTAGCTTTAACCGGAAGGGTTATGACCCTTCCGTTATTTAGATGAGAAAATCTATTTTTTATATCTCGCTTGATATTCCTCTTTTTTATCTGGTGTAACAAGTTCAAAAGGTACCCATTTCACAGCTGGAACTTTTTCACCTTTTGCAGCAAGGTAGGCCATTTCAGCCCCCGCAGAACCTTGTCCTGCAGCTGATTGGAATACCGTAGCATCTAATCCTTTACCTAAATAATCTAATGCATCAGGTGTTGCATCAAGACCAACAATAATTAAATCTTCATCTTTAAGACCTAATTTTCTACCTGCTAATACCGCCCCAATCGCCATTTCATCATTATTACTAACAACAACATTTAAATTTTTATTTGCCGCCAGTAAGTTCTCTGCAATTTCTAAGCCTTTAGCTCTATCCCATTTACCTTCTTGTTCCGTAAAAATTTTAATATTTTTATGCTGACCAAAAATTTCCTTATTACCTTGTGTACGCTTAATTTGAGCATCCTGACCCAAAGGTCCCATCAAGATAGCAGCTTCAGCAGGGTTACCTTTTAAGGTATCAACAATGAAGTTAGCTTGAATACGTCCACCTTCGATTTCATCCGATCCTACATAACTAGTAACGAACTGCATATCTTCGTCTAATGGTTTACGGTTGATAATAATGAGAGGGATACCGGCTCGTTTCGCTTTTTTGCCAATAACCTTAACAATATTTGGATCTGTTGGAACCACTAGTAATGCATCAACTTTTTGATCAATAAATGTTTCTGCATCGTTTAATAAACGAGCGGGGTCACCATTCGCATCTGCAAGTTTAATTTCTACATCATCATGTGCTTTATCAAACTCACGAATGGCATCTTGAAGATAGGTTTGCCATTTATCAGAAAAGGCAACCATTGGTGCACCAATCACAACATTTTTAGCGACAACAGCTTGAGACGTTAATAAAACTCCACCAAAAAGTAACGCAAGCAATGTTTTTTTCATAATGCTACTCCCTTTATCAGTTAAACGAATAACAAAGATTGAAATACAGCTATACTCTCGCAGTATGCGAATATAAATTTCACCAATGCACAAATTGGAATAAATAATCCAACACTATCTATATCATTAAAAGAAGATTTTCTGCAACCGTCATTTTTTGAAAGTGTGAAGTAGATCTTACTTTTTAGTTGAAAATATTTACTATCTACAAAATCTTCCGATTAATAAGAAAAAATAAGGAGCACTCTAATTGAATGCTCCTTCGTCGAATTATGCTATTTCTTCCACATTTACCCAACGTTTTTGATGATAAGATAATGCTATTGCATCTAACACTCGAGACACTTTATATCCTTCTTCAAAATCAGGATATAAAATACCTTCGGATGAAGCCAAACCATTTACTAAATCTCTAATCTCCACCGTTTTCTGATCGTTAAAACCAATACCATGACCTGCGCTCACACAAAAATTCTTGTAATCCGGATGCAATGGTCCAGTAAGGATTGTTTTAAATCCTTGTCTTGCTGGATCTTCATCATGTAAATAAAGCTTTAATTCAGCCATTCTTTCTTGAGTATAAGAAATACTACCTTTTGTCCCCGTAATGACATAACTCAGTCCCATTTTTCGTCCACAAGCAATTCGAGATGTTTCAATCGTGCCCATGCATCCATTATCAAATCGAACCAATGCTGTTGCCTGATCTTCATTCTCTACTGCTAAACATTCTTGTAAATTATTAGGGTTTGGGCGATTTTTAATTACTGTTTGCATATCTCCTATAACCGCCCGAATATCCTGCCCTAATAAATACTGAGACATCTGTACAATATGAGCGGCTAAATCTCCTAATGCACCTAATCCTGCTTTTTCTTTCACGCAGTGCCAATCCAATGGTGTATTTTCGTTAGCAAGGTAATCTTCATTATGAGTACCATAAAAATGTACTACTTCTCCAATTTCACCATTAGCAATAATTTCTCTGGCTAATTGAGTAGTTGGATTTTTTATGTAATTAAACCCAACCAAGGTCTTAACATTTGCTTTCTTTGCCGCTTCACACATTAATTTTGCATCTTCTGCTGTGAGCGCTAGCGGCTTTTCAGAGTAAACATGTTTACCATTAGCAATAGCCGCTAATGCAATTTCTTTATGGAGAAAGTTTGGAGTGCAAATATCTACTACATCCACATTTGGATCTTGCACAATATCCCTCCAATCCCCTGTAAAACGTTTAAAACCGAATTCTTTTGCCTTTTCCTCGGCTAATTCTGGCGTAATCTCGGCTAAATATTCCAGAACCAATTCAGCATCAAGTGGAAATACTGTTGGCGCCTGAGCATAAGCAATGGCATGGCAACGACCGATATATCCAGTACCTATCAAACCAATACGAACTTGTTTCATATGATATCCTTACTATTTATTGCATAGAACAAGAGGAGATAACATCCTCAACGCAATTATCTCCTCTTTATGATTTAAAAAATTATGTTAATTACAGTGTCGGCATACTAAATGCAGCATTTTCAATTACATATTTATTTGGCCAACGTGTTGTCGTTGTTTTCATCTTCGTATAGAAACGGACACCGTCCGGACCATAAACGTTCAAGGTACTGTAAGATGAATGTTTCCAACCACCGAAGCAATGGAATGACATAGGTGCAGGAATTGGCACGTTAATACCCACCATACCAGCCTGAACGTGATATGCAAACTCACGAGCAGCCCCACCATCAGAGGTAAAGATAGCGGTACCGTTTCCATAAGGGTGTTCATTAATTAACTTCATTGCTTCTTCAAAGCTTTTCGCTCTGACAATACCTAATACAGGTCCAAAGATCTCTTCTTTATAAATGACCATGTCAGCAGTGACATTATCGAACAAGGAACCACCGATAAAGAAACCATTTTCATGACCAGCTGGTTTTTTACCTCGACCATCAACAATCAGTGTTGCACCTTCTTCCACACCAGTTGTAATGTAATTTGTCACATTGTTGAGATGTTGCTGAGTAATTAATGGACCAAAATCCATCTCTTTTTCACCATCTTTTGGAATACCTGGACCATAACGCAATGCTTCTACTTTTGGTTTTAAAGCTGCCACTAATTTATCTGCAGTTTCATCGTCAATCGTAACAGCCAATGCTAACGCCATACAACGTTCACCCGCAGCACCAAATGCCGCACCTAATAAAGCATTTGCGGTAGATTCAATATCTGCATCAGGCATAATTAATGCATGATTTTTCGCCGCACCAAAAGTTTGTACGCGTTTGCCAAATTCAGAACCAACTTTATATACATGTGCTGCTGCAGGTGTAGAACCCACAAAACTCACAGCATGAACACGCGGATCACGCAATAAAACTTCATTATCATGACGATCACCATGTACTACATTAAATACGCCATCTGGTAAACCTGCTTCTTTTAACAGTTCAGCCAAACGAATAGATAAGGAAGGATCTGCTTTAGCTGGTTTTAAAATGAAAGTATTACCGCAAGCTAATGCAATTGGGAACATCCACATTGGCACCATTGCAGGGAAGTTAAACGGCGTAATACCAACAGTTACCCCTAGTGGTTGCAAAGATGAATGAATATCGATGCCGCGTCCTGCTTGCTCTGAAAATTCACCTTTTAATAAATGAGGAATACCGCATGAGAATTCAACAACTTCCAAACCACGAGTCAATTCACTACAAGCATCAGAATAAACCTTACCATGCTCCTCTACGATTAAACGAGCTAATGAATCCCAATCTCTTTCCAGCAATTCTTTAAATTTAAACATAATCCGGGCACGACGTAGCGGAGAGGTTGCTGACCAATCAGCAAAAGCTTTATGTGCTACTTCAATAGCTTCATTCACATCATCCGGAGTACTCATAATCACTTGGCGAATTTGCTCACCCGTAGCAGGATTATAAATTGGATGCGCTTTTGTCCCTCTGCTTGGCACTTGTTTACCATTAATAAAGTTATAAACAGTTTCCATTTTGAACTCCTTCATACAGTTTCAGAAATTAAGATGCGACAAATGAATAACAACTTGCATAAAAAACAATATTCATTCTTTAAATCTAGTATAGAGTAAGCAAATAAATTGAACTTTTCAATCCATTTGTAAAAATATTGGATATTTTATTTCATTTATGTGATCTATGTCTGATTTTTTAGAAATCTCGCTAGATTAATTCAGTGAACGGAGTATTATCTTAAGGAGTTATTCGGCTATTTTAGGAGCATGAAATGAGTTATTTACTATCCAAATCACGAAAAGATCATCCTGAAAAGAATGGTGAAGTACAAAAAATCACCCCAAAAACAGCGAATTGGGAATACGTTGGTTTTGAAATGTACCATCTACAAGAAGAGCAAGAACTAACTTTTGATACTGAAAATACTGAAACCTGTTTTGTTCTCGTTGCTGGTAAGGCAACTATTGTTACATCCCAAGCCACTTTCGAGCATATTGGTAATCGCGCCTCTCCATTTGAGCGCATTCCACCTTATTCAGTCTATGTTCCACACCAACAAAAAGTACAAATCAAAGCTGAAAGTTATTTAGAATTGGCTGTTTGTAGAGCACCAAGTCAAGGTAGTTTACCAATTCGATTAATTAAGCCAGAGGATGTTGGTGTAGAAAAACGTGGATATGGAAATAATAAGCGCTTAGTACATAATATTCTCCCTGAAACTGAAACCGCAGATGCCTTATTGGTTGTTGAAGTATTTACAGATGAAGGTAATACGAGTTCTTTCCCTAGCCACAAACACGATGATAAAAACTCTCAGACTGAAACCTATTTGGAAGAAACCTACTATCATCGTTTCTCACCATCACAGGGTTTTGCGTTACAACGAGTTTATACTGATGATCGTTCACTAGATGAATGTATGGCTGTGTATGATGGGGATGTAGTCCAAGTACCAAAAGGATACCATCCGGTCGCAACTATTGCAGGTTATGACAATTATTATTTAAATGTTATGGCTGGTCCTGTAAGAAAATGGCGGTTTACTTGGGAACAAGATCATTCTTGGATTAATACTGAAAAATATGCAGATAAATTTAAATAATTTGAGGTATTATCTTTGACTAAGAAAAATATTTTCTTAATCTAGAAAACAAAAAACCCGACATAACGTCGGGTTTTCTTTTATTAAAAGCTTTGATAATTATTCTGCAACAACGATCACATCTAATGTTGCAAATACTTCGCCGTGAAGTTGGAAACGAACATCGTGGTCACCAAGAGTACGAATTGGACCGTTTGGTAAACGAACTTCGCTTTTCGCAATTTCAACACCAGCTGCAGTTACTGCTTCTGCTACATCACGAGTAGTGATTGCGCCGAATAAACGACCTTCATCACCAGCTTTAGATGCGATAGTTACAGAACCTAATGCAGTCACTTGTGCTGCACGAGCTTGAGCTGCTGCTAAACTTGCAGCTGCCGCTGCTTCTAACTCTGCACGACGAGTTTCAAAGTGTTCAATGTTAGCTTTAGTTGCCATAACTGCTTTACCTTGTGGGATTAAGAAGTTACGAGCGAAACCAGATTTAACATTAACTTGATCACCTACGTTACCTAGGTGAACGATTTTATCTAAAAGAATTACTTGCATTTCCTAACTCCTTCTTAATTGTGATGAGAATCAGAGTAAGGTAATAACGCTAAATAACGAGCGCGTTTGATTGCGCGTGCTAATTGGCGTTGGTACTTCGCACGAGTACCGGTAATACGGCTTGGTACAATTTTGCCGCTTTCAGAAATGTAGTTCTTTAATGTAGCGATATCTTTGTAATCGATTTCAACAACATTTTCCGCTGTGAAACGGCAGAACTTACGACGACGGAAATAACGTGCCATTTGGCTGTCTCCTAATCTATAAATTCGATTTGCTCGGCATGTAATACTAACTGCGTTAAACCATTTGAGGTTTTATGTGAAGTTATAAACCCCACCACAAGAAGTTTACTGCCGACCGTAATGCTTTGAGTTTTTTCTATTAACTGATTGCCACTGACTTGAACTGGCATCTTTAACCACGCTTGGCGTGATAAACCACTTTCGACTTGTTCGGAACGATGTTCCAGCAAAAATTGGCAATGCGCAATCCCGTTGGGGCTTTTATTTCGCTTGGGTAATTGACACACTGTGCCGATTAACGAGAAGCGATTATCAAGTTTTGAATTACTCTTCAGCATCCTCAAAATCGTTGTTTTCAACTTCAGCTAAAGGTTTACGTTCTTCTTTAGCCGCTTTCATTGGGGACGCTTCGGTTACGGCGTGCTTAGTATGGATAACAAGACTGCGTAATACAGCATCGTTATAACGGAAAGTCGTTTCTAGCTCGTCGATGACTTGTTGAGGCGCTTCTACATTCATAAGCACATAGTGTGCTTTGTGTAATTTGTTAATTGGGTACGCTAATTGACGACGACCCCAATCTTCTAGGCGATGAACTTGACCACCAGCTTCTTTAACAGAACCTGTGTAACGTTCGATCATACCTGGTACTTGCTCGCTTTGGTCCGGATGAACCATGAACACGATTTCGTAGTGACGCATTACTGCTCCTTACGGGTTAATCAGCCTTTGACGTAGATTAGCCACCAATCTGCAAAGGCAAGGAACGAAAAAATGAACGTGGCTAAGGGCGCTGATTATACAGATTTTTTTCCAGACTTCAAATAATTTGTACGCTTTTCAAACAAAAAAGCCGATATCAACATATCGGCTTTTCTTTTCATTTCTAAATTAACGGCTACGGAAAATGATACGACCTTTGCTTAAGTCATAAGGCGTCATTTCTACTGTTACTTTATCGCCCGTTAAGATACGAATATAGTTTTTACGCATTTTGCCAGAAATATGTGCAGTCACCACGTGGCCATTTTCTAACTCAACGCGGAACATGGTATTCGGTAAGGTTTCCAAAATTGTGCCTTGCATTTCAATGCAATCTTCTTTTGCCATTTTATCCTCTAAAATAATGATTTTTTTGACCGCACTTTTTGCGGCTATAAATGAAAAACGGGCGAATTATAGCCGTTTTTAATGTTAGACGAAAGATTAAAATGGTATTTTGTTGAAATGCACATTATTTTTTTAATAATTCGATTATAATGTTCCACTAAAATCGATTAGGTAAAGAATTTAATTTAGCATATGAGACCAATAAGATGTAGCCTTATGCGGTATCACCTTTCCCAAGGTGGCCCCCCTATCTAAAAAGCTAAAGCAAACTTTACTCAGATTTTCGTCAATTTGTATGTAAACCAATGACTTCAACCCAAGGGTTATTTATGGCTATACCTAAAATAATTGTAATTAGTTTAAAACATTCAACAAGAAGAGAAAATATTGCTAAGCGCCTTTCTGGTTTGGGGTTAGACTTTACTTTTTTTGATGCGACAGATGGGAAAAAACTTCCTGCTTCCGTATTAGAATCTGTCGATTATGATTTCTATCCGAAACATTATTTATCACCTAAGCCCTTAACGCTCGGTGAAATTGGCTGTGCAATAAGCCATATTAAAGTTTATGAGCACATGGTAGAAAACAATATTGAAAGTGCCATTATTCTTGAAGATGATGCGATCGTTTCACAGCACTTTAAGGAAATTGTTGAAGATACGCTCAATAAAATTAATAAAAATCATGAGTTGATCTTTTTTGATCACGGAAAGGTTAAATCCCATTTCTTTAAAAAACGGATTATGGAAGGATATAGACTTGCACATTACAAGGCACCTTCAAAAAATTCAAAAAGATGTATTATCTATGCAACCGCTTATTTAATTACACTATCGGGCGCTAAAAAATTACTTAACTACGCTTATCCAATAAGACTGCCTGCTGATTATCTGACGGGATTAATCCAAAAAACACGCGTTGATGCCTATGGCATTGAACCACCATGTGTATTTAGAGGATTAAACAGTGATTCAGAAATAGACAAAATTGAGCATCGATATGAATAAGCTAAAGGCCCTAAGATTAAAAATAGGGAAATGGATACTTGATAAATCCTCAAGATCCAACAATCCCCAAAGTTTAGAACATCCTAATAGTTTCTTATTTTTGCGACAAGATGGGAAAATTGGCGACTATATCGTGAGTTCTTTTGTTTTTCGGGAAATAAAGAAATTTAACCCCTTGATAAAGATTGGTGTCATCTGCACGAAACAGAACGCTTATCTGTTTCAAAGAAACCATAACATTGATGAGATTTATCTTGTAAAGAAAAGAAACATTCTCGACTACATCAAGACGGCACTGTTTATTCGAAAAGAAAGATACGATGTTGTCATTGATCCAACTCTTGTACTTAGAAACCGAGACTTGTTGCTATTGAGAATACTCAATGCCCGTAATTATATCGGCTATAGAAAAGCAGATTATAATATTTTTAATATAAATATTACTAAAGACGGCCATTTTTCAGAAATTTACAAAGAGGCTTTAGCTCAATCAAATATCAGTCTAAGTGATGATCGCTATGACATTCCACAAGATGACTTAATTAAAGAAGAAATTCTTCAGTTTATTACGGACAACAAGTTAAATAACTTTATTACCTTTAACTTCTATGGAAATGGCAAAGATAGAAAGTTTGATGACACTCACATTGTAGATTATTTAACATATATTAGAAACTCTCATAAACATCAGCTAGTCTTACTTGCAACGCCTAATACTTATGAGCATTTAAGTAGAATTACTAATCAATTTAATGATGTATTTGTTTATCCAAATCCTCACACAACGATCTATCATACCATTGAGTTGATTAGAAACTGTGCCCTACTTATTTCGGTTGATACATCAACGATTCATATTGCTTCGGGGTTAAATAAACCTATGATTTGTTTTTACTCGCAAGACAAAGAAAATTTTACACATTGGCATCCAAATTCTAAGAATGCATGCCATATTCTTCATTACCATGATAATGTTAATGAGATCTCCCCGAAAGAAATAAAACCAGAGTGGCTAGATATTTAAAGATACAAACCACAAACTAGATCATTTATTAGACTATTTTTATGAACTCAAAAAAACACTTAGGCCATACAGCCCGTAAACGCTTTGGGCAAAACTTTTTACACGACACCTCTGTAATTCAAGGGATTGTGGCAGCGATTCACCCGCAACCGGATCAATTCTTGGTAGAAATTGGCCCTGGGCTTGGTGCATTAACAGAGCCTGTTGGTGAGCTTGTCGCTCATCTTACCGTGGTTGAACTTGACCGAGACCTTGCAGAGCGTTTACGTCATCATCCATTTTTACATCAAAAACTGACCGTTATTGAAACGGATGCAATGCAATTTGATTTCGGCGAGCTTTATAAAAAAGAAAATTTAGCAGAAAAAGGCCAGAAATTACGTGTTTTTGGTAACTTACCTTACAACATTTCCACACCATTAATGTTCCACTTGTTTAAGTATCATGATGTGATTCAAGACATGCACTTCATGCTACAAAAAGAAGTGGTAAAACGCTTATGCGCAGGCCCAAATAGCAAAGCTTACGGGCGTTTAACCATTATGGCGCAATATTTCTGCCAAGTGATGCCTGTACTTGAAGTGCCACCTTCGGCCTTCAAACCTGCACCGAAAGTAGATTCAGCAGTTGTTCGTTTAATTCCGCATAAAGAATTACCGCACCCTGTAAAAGATTTATATTGGTTGAACCGTGTTTGTTCTCAAGCTTTCAACCAACGCCGTAAAACACTGCGAAATGCGCTTTCAACATTATTTTCACCTGAAAATCTGACCGCGCTTGGTATTGATTTAAATGCACGCGCAGAAAATTTGGCTATCGCAGATTATGCGCGCTTAGCAAACTGGTTGGCAGACAATCCACCAGCTGATTTAGATGGAGATAAATTTTTAGAGTTAAGTGAAGACTAATATGAATATCGCGTTTTCATCTGATAATAACTATGCACCATATTTAGCCGTTAGCATACTAAGTATATTAAAAAATAATTCTAAATCTGAAATTTGTTTCTATGTTTTGGATTTTGGTATTGATAATAACAATAAAGAAATTATAGAAAACATCGTTTGCAATCATGGAAAAAGTATCAAATTCATAGACGTGGATAAAGATGAGTTTGCTAATTTTCCCATTACAATAAATTATATTTCTTTAGCCACCTATGCTAGATTAAATATAACTCAATATATCCCTAATGTAGATAAGTTACTTTATATTGATGTTGATACGCTAACAAATGGCTCATTAGATAATTTATGGAATACTGATATCGAACAGTATTCACTTGCCGCATGTAAGGATTTTTTTATTGAAATTGAGCAAGCCGATTATAAGGTCCAAATTGGTTTAGAAAATCATCACTATTTTAACGCTGGGGTGCTTCTTATCAATATGCGAAGATGGCGAGAATTGAATGTTCTAGAGGTGAGTCTGACCTGGTTAAATAAATATAAGGATGTTATAAAGTATCAAGATCAGGATATCTTAAATGGTATTTTCAAAGACGATGTTAAATTTATAAATACAAGATTTAACTTCACGCCTTCTGAATCTGGCTATATAAAATATCGAAAAGAACGAGAAATTCAATTTCCTGCGGTGATTTACCATTATCCTGGACCAGATAAATTTTGGTCTAGCCGAAGTTCTCACTTAAAAGCTAATTTAGGGTATTCACTATTTAAGGAAATTAGCAATAGTTATCCTAGTTTTAAGGCTAATTTTGATGTTGTTGGCTTTAGAACAAAAGTAAGAAGGCTCATTAGAGAAATTAAATATAAATTTGTCTATCACATCTTTTAATTTTCTAAAATAACAACCTACTTCATTGAAGTTTAGTGTCTCATCACTTTGATTTTAAGTGTAAATCGCTTTTTACGAATAGGCTTAAGAGATTAAGCCTATATAAAGTATTTCATCAGCTTATCTACATAAAACGAACAATTTCTTTACCTTGCATTTCTTTCAGGCGCTGTTGTTCTTTCCATGTTTCTTTATTTAGCGCTCGTATAATATTTTCCTTCACCCGAATTAAACGCTGTTTCAATGTTTTCTTGGTGTGCACCGCCGTATTTTTTTTTACGTTCTTGCTGCAAGTCACTTACCAATAAGCTATTTTCTTGATTTAACTGTAACTCTTGAACGCAAATAGCAGGATTAAGTTGATATACTTGATAGAGACCAACATTAATCTGTTCATTAAACATGATCTCATCAATTGCTTTGACTTCCTCTACGGCGAGTTTTTCAAATAGATTTATGAGGTACTTCGCTGCCCCATTCGAAATAATATAACCTGCTGTACCAAAGTGTTTTGATTTTAAAATATCAATGTTTCTTTCTTGGAAAGGTAAAATTTGTTGCTGTTTTTCCAGTTGAACAGGCATTAAAAAGGTTTCTAAACGCAAAACAAAAATCTCTTGAAAATTGAACCGCACTTTTAGCCATTCATCATTCGCAAGAAATTGTTTGGCATTCTCACCAAGCAGAATATCATCCTCAAAAATTGAAATATAAGCTAAATTATCGTCAACACACTTTTTCCATAGCATGAAGTGGCTCATCAAGCATCCCTTCTCTCCTGCCGTGAGCTTTGATGTAGCTTCAACATTTGGAAGATAACGCTGTAAATGAACATCAAGTCGATCAGAAGGTGTGAATGCATCAAAAAATTCAAATGGAATTTTTTTCTGACCGAATTGATCGATAATGTGATTTCGACGTTTATCTGCCGTTGAAATACTAATCACTACATTTTTATGTTCAATAGAATACATAGAAAACATCATATCTGCCTTAAATTGCAGGCTATCTTACTATTTTAAGATCATGAAATGAATAGTATCTTCACAAAAAATCTATGCTAGAATTTATGGTAAATTTTTAGCATAAAGACTGCCAAAACCTAATAACCATAACTGGAGCATTGTAGAAAAATGGCAACCTATTTCGTCGGTGATTTACAAGGCTGTTATGATGAATTACAGCTTTTATTAGAGCGTGTAGATTTCAATCCTACGCAAGATAAACTTTATCTCGTGGGGGATCTTGTTGCGCGTGGAGATAAATCACTTGAATGTCTTCGTTTTGTAAAATCACTTAGCAAAGCAGCACAAACCGTACTCGGCAATCATGACTTACATTTAATTGCGACCGCACTGGGTATTAAAAAAGTAAAACCTCGTGATCGAGTCGATGCTATTTTTAATGCGCCCGATTTTGATGAACTCATTGACTGGTTACGCCATCAACCCTTACTTGTGCATAATGAAGAATTAAACTTCCTGATGGCGCATGCAGGCATTTCGCCTGATTGGGATTTGGAAACTGCGAAATCTTGTGCGGCTGAAGTTGAACAGATTTTACAGCACGGCGATTTTCATTATCTCATTGAAAATATGTATTCTGAACAGCCTGATCGCTGGTCGCCAGATTTGCAGGGCTTAGATCGCTATCGTTATATTATTAACGCTTTTACCCGAATGCGTTTTTGTTATTTGGACCATCGCTTTGATTTTGCCTGTAAATCCCCTTTAAAAGATGCACCACCGGAGCTCACGCCTTGGTTTAATTTAGATAATCCACTTTATAAACAAATTCCAATTGTCTTTGGGCATTGGGCAAGTTTAGTGGATGAGCCCACTCCGTCAGGTATCTATGCCTTGGATACAGGATGTGTGTGGAATAATCGAATGACCCTATTGCGTTGGGAAGACAAACAGCTCTTCACGCAAAGTGCGGTCAAAAATTACAGTGATTTTTAAGGAAACACTATGCTCTCGCTTACAGCTGAATCTTGCGAATTGTTCAATATTCCTTTCTATCAATTCGCCCAGATGAAGAAATTCTGCCCAGAAGATATTCCGGCAATTAAAGCTGATTACAAATTACATTGGGATAACTGGAAAGCGATTATTCAAGAAGTCGCAAAACAACTTGGTACACCTTTTGCGAAACCACATATCGAAAGTTGGACTAATGGTTGGCAAGTACGCGCGCATTTCTTCGCTTATTTTAAATATGAGTTCAACCAAAATTCTGCAGCAATCTTTTCTGTGCTATTAAATCGTCGCCGACTAAGAGTGTGTTTAGATTGGCATTGCTATCGTGCAGATCGCTCACAAATTAATGTGCAACAATATAATCAGTGGCTTGATCAATTTAATTTCAAACAATTTGCTGATTTTGATATTTGGCGAGAAGATGAAAGCGAATATGATGATTTTCGCCAAGTGAAAAACATTTCTGAAAAAGATCTTCTCTTGCGTTCAGAGGATGATTTTTGGTGTATTGGGAAAAGTATTGAAAAAGATCAACTAAGCCAAATTGATCCTGTTTTATTTATCACGCAAACCATCCAACAATTACAACCGCTTTACGAGCGCTGTCATCAATAAAGTGCGGTCATTTCCATTAAATTTTTTCGTCTTGTTTATTTGTTATGCTATTATTACATTAGTTTAACATTTTTAACAATTTTGCTTTTAGGAGTACTTTATGAAAAACGTCGTGATCGTTGGCGGGGGCGCCGGCGGCATAGAGTTAGCGACATTTTTAGGCGACAAATTAGGTCGCAAAAAACAAGCTAAAGTGACGCTTGTGGATCGCAATGCGACCCATTTATGGAAACCATTATTACATGAAATTGCCACAGGTGTCATGGATGATGGTATGGATTCCCTGAGCTATCGTGCACACGGGAAAAACCACCATTTTAGCTTTGAACAAGGTTCGATCACGCGCATCAATCGTGAGCAAAAATATGTTGAACTTGCCCCTGTCTATGGGCAAGAAGGTGATATGCTTGTGGTTGCGCGTCGTATTCCTTATGATTACTTAGTAATTGCGATTGGCAGTAAATCGAACGATTTCAATACGAAAGGCGTGGCCGATAACTGTATTTTCTTAGACAGCTCTGATCAAGCACTTCGTTTTCAACAAAGAATGTTGGAATTATTCCTTAAATTCTCTGAGAACCGTGCATTAGATGATATCGGTGAAGAAGAGTTTAAACAAAAACTAGTGGATGAAAACAAAGTCAATATTGCAATTGTTGGCGGCGGCGCAACTGGTGTGGAATTAACTGCTGAACTTTATCATGCGACTGAAGACTTATCTTCTTACGGCTACGGTAAAATTGATAATTCTTGCTTGCAAGTCACCTTAGTTGAAGCTGGTCCGCGCTTATTGCCTGCTCTACCCGAAAATTTATCTGCAGCGGTATTAGAGGAATTGCAAGAAATGGGGGCTAACGTGAAATTAAATACGATGATCACAGAAGCCCAGCCAAACACGCTTATCACCAAAGATGGCGAAGAAATTAAAGCCGATCTGATTGTATGGGCAGCAGGTGTTCGCACCTCTACGGTGACACAGCAATTCGATGGATTAGAGCTTAATCGCATCAATCAATTAGTGGTAAAAGATACCCTTCAAACTACGGTGGATGACAGTATTTTCGCGATTGGTGACTGTGCAGCATTAATGCAACCAAACGGTAAATTAGTTCCGCCAAGAGCGCAAGCTGCACATCAAATGGCAAAAGCTTGTGCGAAAAATATCTTTGCACTTTTTGAGCAAAAACCATTAAAAGCATTCAAATACAACGATAAAGGAACCTTGGTATCTCTTTCAAGCTTTACCGCATTGGGTAGCATTTCAAATAAATTTGGGAAAAACCCACTAACTGTTCAAGGTAAATTTGCGCAGTTTGCGTATGTGTCTTTATATCGTATGCATCAACATGCTTTGCATGGATGTATTAAGATTGGCTTAATTATTTTAGTGGATAAACTTAACCACTATTTAAAACCAAGATTGAAATTACATTAATGCAAAAAGTGCGGTCAAATCAAATTTAACCGCACTTTTTTCATTTCTTAAACTAATTGATTGTTATGCTCATAGGCATAAAGTGTATTAAACATCAGCATGGCAACCGTCATTGGCCCTACTCCACCCGGTACTGGTGTAATATAAGCTGCTTTTTGTATCGCTACATCATATTCCACATCGCCCACTAATTTGCCATTGATACGGTTAATCCCCACATCAATGACTGTTGCCCCTTCTTTAATCCAATCGCCCGGAATAAAACGAGGTTTACCCACAGCTACCACTAAAACATCCGCCTGACGAATATGATGTTCTAAATCTTTGGTGAAACGGTGAGTCACCGTAACCGTTGCACCAGCCAACAATAATTCGAGTGACATCGGGCGCCCTACAATATTCGATGCACCAACGATCACTGCATGTTTACCATGTAAATCAATACCTGTGGTTTCCAATAATTTCATTACGCCATAAGGGGTGCAAGCGCGTAAGGTTGGAATACGCTGACATAAACGCCCAACATTATAAGGATGAAAACCATCCACGTCTTTTTCAGGACTAATTCGCTCAATAACTAATGAACTATTAATCTGCTCTGGTAATGGAAGCTGAACCAAAATACCATCAATGGTTTCATCAGCATTTAAAATATCAATCAGTTGAAGTAATTCAGCCTCCGTGGTTGTTTCAGGCAAATCATAGGATCTTGATATCATCCCAATCTCTTCACAACTTTTACGTTTACTGCCCACATAAACTTGAGAAGCGGGATCTGCCCCCACCAAAATTACTGCGAGCCCGGGTGCTCGTTTGCCTTGAGCACGATAATATACAATTTTACTGGCAACATCTGATTTAATTTTTTTTGATAGTTCAGTACCTGAAATAATTTGAGCAGTCATGCGTTTTTTCCTCAAGATGGCATTAAGTAAACGTTTGCTATTTTAACTGACAATGTCTTATATTACAAAGACAACAAAAGTGCGGTTAAAAAACTGGAATAATTTTGAGCAATTGAAAGAGGAATCTAAAAAATTAATTGACTGGAAAGAAAAGCTCACTATAATTGAGCCCAATCGTCGGCGAGTAGCGCAGCTTGGTAGCGCAACTGGTTTGGGACCAGTGGGTCGTAGGTTCAAATCCTATCTCGCCGACCACTTCTTTTATATTTCCCTCGAAATTCCATACAAAAGATGTAACCCTTAAAATGCGCCCTTAGCTCAGCTGGATAGAGCAACGCCCTTCTAAGGCGTGGGTCAAAGGTTCGAATCCTTTAGGGCGTGCCATAACTCATCTCAATCTGCCATTATTTTTCTAACTGGCTTTTTTAAGCGAAAGTAATAGGTTTAATACTTAGTTTAGGCAAAAAAAATAGCGTAAATTCTAGATATCAGAATGATTGATTAAAAAGATAATTTAAAATTAAGAAAAGAAAGTATTTGAATGGCGGTGAGAGGGGGATTCGAACCCCCGATGCACTTTCGCACATACACGCTTTCCAGGCGTGCTCCTTCAACCACTCGGACATCTCACCGTTTTGAAGTGCGTGAAATATAAAGATTTCTCCAAGATTAGTCAAGTTTTTTGAGCTAGAACATAAAAAATCCTTTTTCTTTTAGTTAAAATATAAACTCATTCTTTTTTATCGTTGTTTTTTTATGCAAATCAAATTACTCTTTTCTAAAAATGTGTTTTTAGCTGTAAAACCATTCAGCGCATTGAAAGAATCTTTCCGTGAAGGTTACGGGCAACAAAAATTAATTAAAGATATTATCGCAGGACTCACCGTGGGCGTCATTGCGATTCCTCTCTCCATGGCTTTAGCTATTGCCAGTGGTGTTCCACCTCAACACGGTCTTTATACCGCTATTGTGGCGGGTATCGTGATTGCATTAACCGGTGGATCGCGTTTCAATATTTCAGGTCCAACTGCAGCATTTGTCGTCATTTTATATCCCATCACACAACAATTTGGACTCAGTGGTTTGCTCATGGCTACACTGCTCTCGGGGATTATTTTAGTCATCATGGACTTGTCTCGATTAGGACGGCTAATTGAGTACATTCCTCTTCCCGTTACACTGGGCTTTACCTGCGGGATTGGCATTACTATCGGTACATTGCAAATCGAAGATTTCTTAGGTTTAGATATTGCCCAAATGCCACCTCACTATATTGAAAAAGTACAGACTATTTTAACCGCACTTTCGACGATTAGCTGGGCTGATACCGCTGTTGGTGTGGTCACCTTATTTGTCCTCACTCAATGGCACAAACTTCGTTTACCTGTACCTGGTCATTTACCTGCTGTGATTATTGGTACACTGATGGCGGTAGCCTTAGGACAATTTGGTTTATCGGTTGAAACTATTGGTACGGCATTCCACTACACCTTAGCGGATGGCACAACGGGAAATGGCATTCCGAATGTCTTGCCTGAATTTGCCTTACCTTGGAATATTCCAAACGCACAAGGTGAAGTCATAAATTGGAATTTTGATCGCATACAGACTCTCTTGCCTGCAGCCTTTTCAATGGCGGTATTAGGCGCGATTGAGTCACTACTTTGTGCGGTCATTTTAGATAACATGACGGATACTAAACATCGATCCAATAATGAACTGCTTGCTCAGGGTTTAGGGAATATTGTTTCGCCATTCTTAGGCGGGATTACCGCAACTGCAGCCATTGCGCGCTCAGCCGCTAATGTGAAATCGGGTGCAGTATCACCAATATCTAGTGTCGTTCATGCTCTCTTAGTCTTATTTTCACTGTTATTCTTTGCGAATGCCCTGTCTTACTTGCCACTTTCCTCCATGGCTGCTTTATTGTTGATGGTGGCTTGGCATATGGCAAATGTGCCTGAAATTATTCGTTTAGCGCGTCGCTCTACACAAAATGAAATTGCTGTGTTGTTCACGTGCTTAATTCTCACCGTGTTATTCGATATGGTGATTGCCATCTCAGTTGGCGTATTATTGGCGAGCCTCTTATTTATCCGCACCATTGCAGAAATGACAAAAGCCATTGAACAACCTGCACCAGAAGATCTGAATGATGTGTTAGCCTATCGTATCAGTGGCCCATTGTTCTTTGCGGCGGCAGATAAACTCTTTGCGGATTTGCATGATAAAACCGTACATACGGATCACGAGATTAAACATATCGTATTGCAATGCGATGCTGTGACCGTGCTCGATACTGGGGGGATTCATGCACTCACCCACTTTGTACAACATATGTTGCCACATCAACAAATCTACTTGTGCAATATGCAATTTCAACCACTGAGAATGTTAGTGAAATCAAACTCTGTTCCTGAATTGCAAAAAATCAACTACGGCTCAGATTTACAAGATGTCTTTAATAAAATTCGTGAGTTTGAACAAGCAAATCCATAAAATAGTGAAAAGCGTGCTAAAATAGGCACGCTTTTTTATCAATAAAAATAAAGGAATTCAGAATGCGTCCAAATAATCGTGAAAATCATCAATCTCGTCCAATTAAAATCACCCGTAATTATACTAAACATGCTGAAGGCTCAGTATTAGTGGAATTTGGTGATACCAAAGTTTTATGTACGGCGAGTGTTGATGAAAGCGTACCGCGTTTCTTAAAAGGACAAAATCAAGGTTGGGTGACAGCAGAATATGGCATGTTGCCACGCTCTACACACAGCCGTATGCAACGTGAAGCAGCAAAAGGCAAACAAGGTGGGCGCACCATGGAAATTCAACGCTTAATCGCACGTTCATTACGAGCCATGGTTGACTTGGAAGCCCTTGGCGAACGTTCTATTACCTTAGACTGCGATGTAATTCAAGCGGATGGTGGTACAAGAACAGCTTCTATCACCGGTGCAGCAGTGGCTTTATGTGATGCTATCAACGGTTTAATCGCTAACGGCACATTAAAAACCAATCCAATCAAAGGTCTGGTTGCTGCAATTTCGGTTGGAATTGTTGAAGGTGAAGCCGTGTGTGATTTGGAATATGTGGAAGATTCAGCCGCTGAAACAGACATGAACGTTGTGATGATGGAAGATGGCCGCATGATTGAAGTACAAGGTACTGCAGAAGGTGAGCCATTCAGCCACGAAGAATTACTCACCTTATTAGGCTTAGCAAAACAAGGCTGCGAACAAATCTTCGCTGCACAACGTGAAGCATTAGGTTTATAGGAACAAAAAATGGAAAGCTACAAAATCGAATTTATTAAATTTGCCTTGAGTCGCCAAGTGCTCAAATTTGGTGAATTTACCCTAAAATCAGGTCGAAAAAGTCCTTATTTTTTCAATGCCGGATTGTTTAGTACTGGCGCAGATCTTGCTCGCTTAGGTGAATACTACGCGAAAGCAATTCAATCAAGTACTGTCGATTTTGATGTCATTTTTGGACCTGCCTATAAAGGTATTCCGATTGCGACGAGCGTTTCCATTGCACTATTCAATCAATTTAATCGTGATACACCTGTTTGCTTTAATCGCAAAGAAGCGAAAGATCACGGTGAAGGCGGTAATTTGATCGGTAGCCCATTAACCGGCAATGTGTTGTTAGTCGATGATGTCATTACAGCTGGCACCGCCATTCGTGAATCCATGGCGCTTCTTGAAGCCAATCATGCTAAATTAGCCGCTGTATTTATTGCATTAAACCGTCAGGAAAAAGGCAAAGGCAAGCTTTCCGCCATTCAAGAAGTGGAACGAGACTATCAGTGCCGAGTGCTTTCCATCATTAATTTTGATGATTTAATGCAATTCATTGAAAACGCAGCCGATTATCAGCAATATTTACCAGCGATGCGGGCTTATCGTGAAAGTTATGGTGTGTAATTTGCTACTTGAAAAATAAGAAAAATGCCATATTAATGTAAGGGCAGACATTTACGTCTGCCCATTATTGTCAAAAAGACTTATTTTTGACCGCACTTTAGGGGAAGAGAATGTATTTTTTTGGAAAGATTATCGGGGTTATTTTAGGTTTTAAATGGGGTGGCTTTTTCGGTGCCATCGCTGGACTCATTTTAGGCTCAATCGCAGATAAAAAACTTTATGAGATGGGTTCTGTTAACTCCAGCTTTTTTAAGAAAAAAACGACACGACAAACGCTTTTCATGCAAACGACTTTTGCGGTACTTGGACATTTAAGTAAATCCAAAGGTCGAGTGACGGAAGAAGATATTCAACTGGCAAATCAATTGATGAACCAGATGCAATTAGATGAGAGTCATCGCAAACTTGCTCAAGAGGCATTTAGTCGAGGTAAAGCAACAGATTTTCCACTACGTCAGGTGATTCGAGAATTCCGCATTGGATGTGGGCAACGAGCTGACTTACTGAGAATGTTCTTGCACGTACAAGTGCAAGCCGCATTTGCTGATTCTCAATTACATGACTCAGAAAAAGAAGTCCTTTATGTGGTTGCTGAAGAGCTTGGTCTTTCCCGTATGCAGTTTGAGCAAATGCTGGCAATGGAAATTGCAGCTCGTCAATTTACTCAAGGTGGATTCTATCGCCAATACCAACAAGGCGGTTATCAACAGCAAGGTGGCTATCAATACCAACAACAAGGTGGTTACCAACAATCTTCTGGCCCAACATTAAGTGATGCTTATAAAGTATTGGGTGTGAGTGAAAGTGATGATCGTAATGCCGTAAAACGTGCATATCGTCGTTTAATGAATGAACATCATCCGGATAAATTAGTGGCTAAAGGCTTACCGCCAGAAATGATGGAAATGGCCAAAGAAAAAGCGCAACAAATCCAAGCTGCTTACGATTTAATTTGTAAAGTGAAAGGCTGGAAATAGTGCGTGTTATCCTCGCCCCTATGCAAGGGGTGCTTGATCCTTTCGTTCGTCAGCTTTTAACCGAAGTGAATGAATATGATCTCTGCATCACCGAATTTGTCCGCGTGGTGGATCAACTCTTACCTGAAAAAGTCTTTTATCGTCTTTGCCCTGAACTCAAAAATCAGGGCTTTACCCCTTCTGGAACACCTGTTCGCGTCCAACTTTTAGGTCAACATCCGAATTGTCTTGCTGAAAATGCCCATCGTGCTATTGAGCTAGGCTCACATGGTATTGATTTGAATTGCGGCTGCCCTTCCAAAACCGTTAATGGGAGCAACGGAGGAGCAGCACTTCTCAAGCAACCTGAATTAATTTATCAAGCGACTCTAGCCTTGCGAAAAACCGTACCTAGTCATTTGCCTGTCAGTGTGAAAGTGCGATTAGGTTGGGATTGTACTTCACAAGCTTTTGAAATTGCCGATGCCGTACAACAAGGTGGTGCCACTGAAATCACCATTCACGGCAGAACCAAAGCCGATGGGTATCGTGCCGATCGCATCAATTGGGAGAAAATCGGTGAAGTGAGATCTCGCTTAACAATCCCAGTGATTGCTAATGGTGAAATTTGGCGTTGGGAAGATGGTCAAGCATGTTTGAAAGCAACAGGTTGCGAAGATCTAATGGTCGGGCGTGGTGCATTAAATATCCCAAACTTAAGCCTTGTACTTAAACAAAATTGCGAAAAAATGCCTTGGACGGATATTCAAAAGATCTTGCAAAAATATGCGGAAATGGAAAACTTCTATGATTCTGGTTTTTACCATGTTGCCCGCATCAAACAATGGCTACGCTATCTCAATAAAGAATATCCTGAAGCGGATATCGTTTTTGAACGAATCAAAACCAGCAAAACTGCAGAAGATCTGAGAGAAAGACTCTGTCAGGGCTAAAAAAGTGCGGTCGAAATAGACGGTTTTTTTAGCATTTCCTCACTCGTACGATGAGTTCAACACCCAAACAAAACTTGACCAAAATCAAAAAGTTATCATACAGAACCAGTAGAATCAATGAGGCATATACCACAAAAAAGGAGAGGTGCCTTATGAAGACTCGTCTATTGCTTTCTAGCTTACTTATCGCATTAAGTGCAACATCATTTGCCCAAACGCATAAAGCGCATTGGTCTTATAATGGGAAAGAAAGCCCTGAACATTGGGGTGATTTGCTCACCGAGTATCAAACCTGTAAGCTAGGGAAGGTTCAGTCGCCTGTTAATCTCGAAGCTGATAACGGCATGAAAGTAGCAAATAAACCACTTAAAATGAATTACTTCCCTGCGGAGTATCAAGTGGAAAACAATGGACATACCGTGCAAGTCAGTGTTGCACAAGAAAATGCACCATTTATTACTCTCAACAATAAACCATTTTATTTAAAACAATTTCACTTTCACACACCAAGTGAACATACCTTTAAACGCCAACATTATCCTTTAGAAATTCATTTTGTCCATCAAAGTGAAGATAAAGCGTTAGCGGTTGTTGCCGTAATGGTGAATGAAGGTGAAGCTAATCCAGCATTAGTACCAGTCGTTGAGAAAAAACTCACCGTTGGACAAAAAGAAAAATTGGCTCAACCGCTTGATATTCAAGCGCTAATACCAAAAGAGATGGCACGCTTCCGCTTAAATGGATCGCTCACTACTCCACCTTGTAGTGAAAACGTGGCTTGGACCATTTTTAAAGCACCAATTCAAGCAAGCAAAGCACAAATTGCCGCGATAGAAGAGATGGAAGGGAAAAACAACCGCCCAACGCAACCATTAAATCAGCGTGATGTGGAAGTTGAACAATAAGTAAAAAATGCGTGGATAGTTTCCACGCATTTTTTATTCGATTAGAAGAGATTAAAGGTGAATGTTGCCATCATAGATATGAGTCGCATCGCCAGTCATATAAAGCGGTGAGCCTACGCCTTCCCACTCAATAAGCAAGCTACCACCAGGTAGATCAACTTGCACTTTGTTATCAAGTAAACCTTGCATAATTCCAACAGCCGCTGCTGCACAAGCGCCGCTGCCACAAGCTTGTGTTTCACCTGCACCACGTTCATATACACGCAATTTAATGTGGTTACGATTGACGACTTGCATAAATCCAGCGTTTACCCTTTCCGGAAAACGTTCGTGATTTTCTAATAATGGACCTAACTCTGCTACATTGGCCGTTTCAATATTGTCCACTTGAACAACACAATGTGGATTGCCCATTGATACTGCACCACAAAGCACCGTTTGAACATCGGTACGTAAAATATAGTTTTTTTCAAATTTGTTGGCAGTAAAAGGAATTTTATTCGGCTCCCAAATCGGCTCTCCCATATTGACTCGAATTTGCCCGTCTTCTTTTACGGTTAAAACCATTTTTCCTTTTTGCGTGCTTACTGCAATATCCTTTTTATTGGTCAACCCTTTTAAGGTGACAAAACGCGCAAAACATCTTGCCCCATTTCCACATTGCGACACTTCACTACCATCTGCATTGAAAATACGATAATGGAAATCTAAATCTGGATCATAAGGTGGCTCAACAATTAAAAGCTGATCAAAACCAATTCCACGATGACGATCGGCTAAGCGTTTAATGGTTTCAGGGGTAAAATAGGCATTTTGCGTCACAGCATCAACAACGACAAAGTCATTGCCAAGGCCATGCATTTTGGAAAACTGCATGTTTCCTTCCTTGATTTGAAAATTTTTTGGCATTATAGAGAGCAATAAGCCGAATAGCAAATAGCCAGAATAGACAAAGTGCGGTCAAAAAACACTTTATTTTCTCACCGCACTTTCATCATTACATCCAAGCGTTATTACGAATGATCCCTACTGCAATCCCTTCAATTTCAAAATGAGGCTGTTCTTCAAGATTAACGACAATCGGCTGAAACTCTTCATTTTCTGCATGCAGATAAATAACTGAACCTTTACGTTCTAAGCGTTTTACTGTCACTTCATCTTCAATTCGTGCGACAACAATCTGCCCATTTCGCACATCTTTTGTGCTATGCACGGCAAGAAGATCGCCATCTAAAATGCCGATATCTTTCATGGATTGGCCATATACTTTTAATAAGAAATCAGCTTGAGGCTTAAACATATTGGCATCAACACGGTAAGTACCTTCAATATGTTGCTCCGCTAAAATCGGTTCCCCAGCGGCCACGCGACCGATGAGTGGCAAGCCTTCTTCTTCCTCATCATTTGCACTGTCATCAATAATGCGAATACCACGAGAAGCCCCCGCGACAATTTCTATTGCACCTTTACGAGCAAGCGCTTTTAAATGTTCTTCTGCCGCATTAGGGGATTTAAAGCCTAATTCACGAGAAATTTCTGCACGAGTTGGCGGCATACCCGTGGTTTCTAAATGGCGCTTTAAGAGTTCCAGCACTTCTTGTTGTCTGGCAGTTAATGGTCTCATACACACTCCTGTTACTTTATACAGAATAACTGTTAGTATATACAGAAAGATGACGATTGCAACAACTATTTTCTAGCGATAAAAGTGCGGTCAATTTTTTTCATATTTTTGACTGCTCATCATAAATCGCAAATGTAAATTTTTAGAATTTGACTGGTCGAATGTGTTAAAATGCCTGACAATACCTAGAAATGTCTAACAAAAAGAGAATATTAATTATGTCTGGCATCGTAAGTACTTATCGTAAATTATTAGAATTACCGCTTTCGGTTTTAGTAAAAAATAATCCTATCCCTGCTCAACCCATCGAAGAGCTTCAACTCAATATCAATCAACCTATTCTTTATGTTTTGCCTTATACCTCTCAAACTGACTTCGTGATTTTCCGTCGTAACTGTTTGAGTGTAGGTTTGCCTGATCCAGCTGAAAAGAATGTGATTGATGGCGTAGCATTACCACGTTATGTCTATTTAGACGAAGGTCGCCGCTTTTTTAAATCAAAAGGCGCAAAAGATGAAACCGCTAAAGTCTTCAATAAATACTTAGAATTGCACCGTGATGTTGCTGATTTAGATGTACAACTGATCCCAGTTTCGGTGCTTTGGGGACGTTCACCAGGTAAAGAAGATAAAGCAAGCTTACCCAATCTTCGCTTATTAAACGGTCTTCAAAAAACCTTTGCAGCGATTTGGTTTGGACGTGATACTTTTGTGCGTTTTTCTCAAGCGCTTTCTTTGCGTTACATGGTAAATGAGCACGGTTCTGATGAAAAAATTGCGCAAAAACTGGCTCGCGTTGCCAAAATGCACTTTGCTAAACAACGTATTTCCGCGACAGGGCCTCGTTTGCCAAACCGCGAAGCGATGTTTAATAAACTCTTAAATTCCCAAGCGATTCAAAATGCGATTGAAGATGAGGCAAAATCAAAAAATATCAGCCGCGAGAAAGCCTATGCTGAAGCCGAAAAAATTCTTCATGAAATCGCGGCTAATGTAAGTCATTCAAGCCTTCGAGCAGCGGATCGTTTCTTACGTTGGTTATGGAACAAACTGTATTCAGGGATTGATGTACAAAATGCGGACCGCGTGCGTAAATTAGCATTAGAAGGGCATGAGATTGTTTATGTGCCTTGTCACCGTAGTCACATTGACTATTTATTACTTTCTTATGTGCTCTATCACCAAGGTCTTGTACCGCCACATATTGCAGCAGGGATTAACTTAAACTTCTGGCCAGCAGGTCCTTTATTCCGTAGCTGGGGGGCATTCTTTATTCGTCGTACGTTTAAAGGTAACCGCCTTTATTCTGCGATTTTCCGTGAATATTTAGGGGAATTATTCCACCGTGGTTATTCCATCGAATACTTTATTGAAGGTGGTCGTTCTCGTACAGGTCGCTTGCTTGCACCGAAAACCGGTATGATGTCGATGACGCTACAAGCACTTCAACATAACCAAACACGTCCAATTTCTGTAGTGCCTGTGTATATCGGTTATGAACACGTACTAGAAGTGGATACTTACGCGAAAGAATTACGTGGTGCAGCGAAAGAAAAAGAAAATGCAAGCTTAGTTTTACGTGTAATTAAAAAATTGCGTAATTTAGGTCAAGGTTTTGTGAATTTCGGTGAGCCAATCACGCTTTCAAATTATCTCAATCACCATTATCCAGAATGGAAAGAACAACATCATGAAGATAAACCTCACTGGTTTAATCATGCGGTTGGGTCTATTTCTAATCAAGTAATGGTAAATATTAATAAAGCCGCTGCAGTCAATGCGATGAATTTAGTGGGGACCGCTCTACTCTCTTCTCGTCAGCGTGCACTTTCTCATGAGCAACTACTAGAACAACTCTCTAGTTATCAAGAAATGTTAAAGAATGTACCGTATTCTACTGATGTGGTACTCCCAACTGATACACCAAAAGCAATGCTTGACCACGTATTAAGCTTAGATCGTGTTGGCGTGTTAGTTGAAAAAGATAACTTTGGGGAAATTATTCGTTTAGAACGTAATTCTGCTGTTCTCATGACGTATTACCGCAATAATATTCAACACTTATTTGTGTTACCTTCTCTTGTTGCGAGTATCGTTTTACATTATGAAGCGATTCAAAAAGATTTATTATTGGATGCGGTACGTAAAATTTATCCATTCTTAAAAGGCGAACTCTTCCTTCATTTCAATGAAGAAGAATTAGATACACAAATTAAAGCTATTATTGATGAATTTGCACGTCAAGAAGTTATCCAATCCAATGATAATTTCTTATCGATTCACCGCTCTAAAGTTCGTATTTTACAACTTTGGTCTGCAGGTATGCGTGAAATCTTACAACGCTACTACATTACTGTAAGCATTTTACGTAGAGATCCTGGAATTGCTCGCGGATTATTAGAAAAAGAAAGCCAATTGGTGGCACAGCGTCTTTCTGTATTACACGGTATTAACGCACCAGAGTTCTTTGATAAAGCAGTCTTCTCGGCCTTCATTGCTAACTTAAAAGAAGAAGGTTATTTCGATGATGACAAAGAAAAATTACACGAACTAGCAACAATCTTAGAGCATTTGATTTCTAGCGAAGTTTGCTTAACGATTAACGGTGCTGCAGACAAAGCAGATGACGTTGAGATTGAAGTAGAAGAAGAGGATAAATCAAATAAAGATGAATAATCTTTATTTGGAATAATAAAAGGGCGTGTTGAAGATATCCAACGCGCCCTTTTCTTTTATACGATTAATTCAACCAGAAATAATATCCTATTGTCGCGATAACGAGTATACACACAATATTTAAGATAAACCCAGCTTTCACCATATCACTCTGACGAACATGTCCCGTACCAAATACGATTGCATTTGGCGGTGTCGCCACTGGTAACATAAAGGCACAAGAAGCACCTAAACCGATGATTAAGGCAAGACCAATTTCTGGCATACCAAGAGATTGCGCGATAGAAATAAAGATTGGCACTAATAATGCTGCACTCGCAGTATTGGACGTAAATTCAGTTAAGAAAATAATGAAGGTTGCGACCAATAAACCGATGAGGTAGTAATGTTGTCCTTGAACCAAGAATACAATACCGTCAGCTAACACTTTACTTGCGCCCGAATCTTTTAATACTGCACTTAAGGTTAAACCGCCACCGAAAAGCATCAATACGCCCCAGTCAGTGCTTTCTTGGATTTGTTTCCAATTTGCTACACCGGTTGAACAAATAATGACAGCCGCAAGTAATGAAACGACGCTATCAAAACTACCGATATTTTTAGCAAGACCAAATACACCCGAAATGATTGGATTAATATAACTACTAAATACCCAACAAAGTGCAATAACACCAAAAATGACAAGCGTTAAAACGCGTTGACCATTCATTTCAATACGTTCAAAGTTTTGTTCAAAATGTAAATTAAGTTTTGGTTTAAAGACAATGAAAAGTGTACCAATCATCAACGGCATCAAAATGAGCATAATTGGTAAGCCATACCATAACCAATCAGAGAAGGTTAAATGTAAGTTACTTGCAACGATAGCATTTGGTGGGCTACCCACTAATGTACCCATACCACCAATACTCGCACTATATGCAATCCCTAATAATACGAAGACATAAGTATTATGTTCTTTTTCTTTATCAAGTTTGCTTAAGATCCCCATCGCTAGAGGCAACATCATAGCTGCTGTTGCTGTGTTACTCATCCACATGGAAAGGAAAGCAGTAATGGAGAAAAGATACATAATAGCTACAAATAAATTTCCACGAGCCATTGCCATGATTTTATTGGCAATCATTTTATCGAGTTTTTGTATATGTAAAGCTGTCGCTAAAGCAAAGCCACCAAAGAATAAGAAAATGGTTGGATCGGCAAAGGCAACCAAAGCTTGTTTAGTTGTCACCAAATCAAGTGCAATCGCAAGCAATGGCACCAATAACGCGGTAACTGTTACATGTAATGCTTCAGTTAACCAAAGGATTGCTACCAAAGCTAATAATGCTAAACCTGCATTTTCCTTAGGTGCAAAAGGTAAGGCTTTAAGTAAAATAAAAAAACAGGCTATCGCTAGCAGAAAGATAATCCCACTTTTATAATTTTTTGTTGTGTTTGTTTCGTTCATGCGTCCCTCCAAACTGATTACAGATGAACTATTTTCGATGTTAAATGAATGTTACAAACTTTCAACTAACAAATGTTTAAAATGTGATCTTGTTCAAAAAAATTTTAACAAAAAAAGTGCGGTTATTTCTAACCGCACTTTAAAAAGGTCAATAATTTCAAATTTATTCTTCGAAATCTTCTAAATCTAATGCTTCTTGTGAAAGAATAATACCTGTTAAATCAGCATAAATATAATCTTCAGGGAAGAACGTCACGCCACCAAAATTGACCGGAAGATCACTTTCACCATGATTATTTTCATCTGCGCCAACTGGAATTGGAGCAAGCGCATGAATACCGATATCAATATTTTCAAGTTGTTGAATTTGACGCACTGCACCATAAACAATGATGCCCGCCCAGTCATTATCTGCAGCAAGTTGCGCAAGTTCTGCGTCAATTAAAGCTCGGCGTACCGCGCCACCGCCATCTACGACAAGCACTCTGCCATTACCATTTTCTTCGAGAATTTCGGCAATTAATCCATTATTTTCAAAACATTTTACTGTCGTCACTTTGCCGTAGAAATTGCTGACGCCACCAAAGCTAGAAAAAATTGGCTCAACCACATCCACTTGATCAGCATAAATATCACAAAGTTCTGAAGTATCGATATACATAATGTACCCCTTGTCGTTAAAATTTTTTCTCTAGTATAAGCCGATTTAGCCGATAAGCAAGCCTAAACTAAACAAGATATTGATAAATAAAGAAATCATAGACATCTGAGCCAACATCGGGCGCAACACTGCGGGCTCTTTGCTACGATAAACAAATAATGCGTGTTTTAACAACAGTGGAAATGCCAGCAAAAATAAGAAGTGCCAAGGACTAAATGCTGTTGATGCCGCAAATAGCACATAACATAAAGCGACAACGCTTAATAAAATACAATGATAAATACGTCCTTTCTTCGGGCCAATACGCACAACCAGAGTATTTTTCCCTACTTTCGCATCTTGCTCAATATCACGTAAATTATTGATATTTAAAACGGCTGTTGCTAATAAACCTGAGCCTAACGCAGGTAAAGTAATTAAGCTATCAATGCTGTGAGTTTGTAGATAATAAGTTCCACCTACACCTAATAGTCCAAAAAAGAGCAACACTGACAGATCGCCTAAACCTAAATAACCATAAGGTTTAGCCCCTACGGTATAAGTAATGGCAGCAATAATGGCAAGAATACCCAAACCAGCAAAGGCCAATAAATCTGTAAGATTTTGATATGCGATACCAATTAAGAATGCGCCTGAAAAGAATGAACCTACGGCCATTAAAATTAAGCCCCATTTAAGCTCATTCGCGGAAATTGCACCTTGCTGAATACCACGTAAAGGCCCAATACGTTCTTCGGTATCTGACCCTTTTTGATGATCACCATAATCGTTAGCAAAGTTAGAAAGTACTTGCAATAAAATGGTGGTAAGCAAGCAAAGGAACATCACGGTGAGATTAAAACTTTCTTTATCCGCCCAATATGCCAATGCTGAACCGGTAAAAATAGAAGCTAATGCCAAAGGCAAGGTTTTTGGGCGAGCGGTTTCCCACCACATTTTCAATTTATGATTTGTCATTTTTTTTGACCGCACTTTTGATTACAATAAAGGGCGTATTCTACACGGAAATTGCCTTTTTATGAATGATTTAACACTGACGCTTCACCCAATTGCGGTGATTCACACGCCTTACAAAGAAAAATTCTCGGTGCCACGACAGCCAGATTTAGTACAGGATGGCATTGGTATTGTGGAACTGCTCCCTCCGTATAATTCGCCAGAAGCTGTACGAGGATTAGAGCAATTTAGCCATCTTTGGCTTATTTTCCAATTTGACAAAGTACCCCATGGGAAATGGCAATCCACCGTTCGCCCCCCTCGTTTAGGCGGCAATCAACGTGTCGGCGTATTTGCTTCTCGCGCTACACATCGTCCAAATCCGCTAGGCTTATCCAAAGTAGAATTACGCCAAGTAGAATGTATTCATGGACGTGTTTTTCTACATTTAGGATCCGTGGATCTTGTCGATGGTACACCTATTTTTGATATTAAGCCTTATATTGCCTATGCTGATAGTGAACCTGAGGCAAAATCAAGTTTTGCGCAAGAAAAACCACCTGCAAAATTAAACGTAGAATTGACAGAAATCGCCCAAAGTGCGGTAGAAAAATATCACAAAAACCGACCGCACTTAGCGAGATTTATTACAGAAGTGATCGCACAAGATCCCCGCCCAGCTTATCAACAAGGTAAAGAAACCGATCGCATTTACGGCATTAGTCTGTACGAATTTAACATTAAATGGCGTATTAAAGCGGGGACAACAGACTGTGTCGAAATTCTGGATATCCAAAAATTAAAAGAACAAAAAAGCTGAGTTTCGTCAGCTTTCTTTTTATCGTTTTAATCCTGTCTAATCCGGCAATGCATTTATCACAGCTTTGACGAGCGTTGCCAATGGAATCGCGAAGAATACGCCCCAGAATCCCCATAATCCGCCAAAAATCAGCACTGAAATAATGATTACTAAAGGGTGTAAATTAACGACTTCAGAGAATAAATACGGTACCAACAAGTTTCCATCTAGAAGTTGACTCACCGCAAAGGCCACAATTAAATACCAAAACGTTGGGGAAATGCCAAACTGGAACATGGCCACTAACGCAACAGGAATCGTCACCAATACCGCGCCGATATAAGGCACTAATACAGACAACCCAACGGCAACAGAAAGTAAGAGCGGATAATTCAAACCAAAGCTTAAAAAGATGATGTAAGTCACCACGCCGACAATCAAAATTTCCAACAGCTTACCATGAATATAATTCGCAATTTGTTGCTGCATTTCATTCCATACTTTAGAGGCTAAAAGACGATTTTTAGGTAAAAATCGGCTCACGCCAGCAAGAAGCTCAGTTTTATCTTTCAGCATAAAGAACATCATTAATGGCACTAAAAACGCATAAATACCCAGTGATACAAGGTTCATTAATGAGGTAATCGACAATTTCACCGCTGATTCACCGAAGCCCAAAATCTTCGCACGCGCCGCACTAAAAAAGGTGTCAATCATGGTGTAATCGATGAGTTCAGGATAATGCTCAGGAAGGGCTAATAACCATTCATGTAACTTATTGAACATGGCCGGCAAATCGCTTAATAAGGAAATCGTTTGATTCCATAATGTTGGCACTAGTCCGAAGAAAATTAATAACGCCAAGGTTAGAAAGCCACCAAAAATAATTAACGTGGCGAGCATTCGGGGAAATTTTAATTTTTTCGTCAGGAAATTAATCGGCATTTCCAATAAATATGCTAATACAATGGCAATCAGCAACGGGGCGATTAAATCACTAAAGAAATAAATCGCAATAAAGCCAAATAACAAAATGGCAAGTAGCCCCATCGCCTGCGGATCGCTTAAGCGGCGGCTATACCAATTTTTTAGCATTTCAAACATAAAGTCTTCCTAAACAAGTATTTTTTGTCATTATAAGTTAAAATTTAAATCAATCCTATATCCACTCATTCAACATAAAATAGAAGGAAACGTTATGTCTGTTAAGATTTACCATAATCCGCACTGTTCAAAAAGCCGTGAAACCTTAGCTTTATTAGAAGAAAAAGGTATTCAACCAACTATCGAACTTTATTTACAACAACACTACTCTGTTGAAGCATTACAGCAACTGGCGAATAAATTAGGATTAGATGATGTCAGAAAAATGATGCGTACCAAAGATGAGCTTTATCAATCATTAGGGTTAGATAATCCAGCATTAACTAAGGATGATTTATTAAAAGCCATCAGTGAAAATTCAGCCCTATTAGAACGCCCGATTGTGGTAAAAGGTGAAAAAGCTAAAATTGGACGACCACCTGAAAGCGTACTCGCCATTTTGTAATTCTGTTCATTTTCGCTATAATGACTTGCCGTGAACCACTTCACGGCAATTTTTTAGAGGTAAATATGACGAAAAAAACAAAAAGTGCGGTTGAAAATCAGCCCATTTATCGACACACCAAAGGTGTTGTGAAAGATAATGCCGTGATGGCACTATTGCACGACAAATTATTCCGCCAACGCGTTGAGAAAAAACGTAAAGGTAAAGGCAGTTACCAACGCAAAGCAAAATATGCGAGCAATTGCTTTGAAAAGCCCGATGATAAAGTTTTTAATTTCAGAAATTTTATCATCGGGTTTTTCGTTTCAATTTCAGTATAAAAAATAACAAACAGAGGAAGTCTATATGTCAATCAAAACAGAAGTTTTATTTAACAATACTTGGAATGTCCGTATCAGTGATCCGGGTGAAGAGGGGGCTCAAAGCCATTTTTTTGAAACCATTTATCTCACGCTCACGGCTTATTTTGAAGGCGAAAATGTACGTTATGAATTTGTGCGTAAAGTAGAAGATCAAATAAAAATCAAACGCTCATTTACGGAATTAGGTGAGTTATTCAAATTCTTAGGTGATTATTTGGATCCTGTTTCTCTTGGTAACCTAGGCGTAAAAATTGGTCACTTAGGCGTGAAAGCCGAATAAATCTTTTCCAATAAAAAAATGCGGTCAAATTGAACCGCACTTTTTATTTCTCAACTCATATTATTGTGCAAGCAATACACTTAATGCTGAATACAAGGATTGAGCCGCTTCATTTGGTAGTGTCTTGCCGTCTTCATCAGTGATCACAACCGCACTTTGTTTACCCACTGCGGAAATTTGCATTCGGTAAACACCTTTTTCTAGATTAGGCGGATTCACACCTAAACGTAACCACTCTTGTTTATCCAATGGTTTATATTTCAATTCGCGATAACCACGACCGGCTGATTCAGATGTTGTGTTAAAGCCTAATTTCGGTAAAGTTGAACCTAAACGTTGCCATGCTTGGCCAAAACTTGCATCCATACCTAATGCCATTCTACCGTTCGTATCAGTAATTAAACCTGATTGGAAAGGTCCTGCTGAGGCATTATTTAAATCTTGTTGTTGCTTGTTATAAGCGTTAGTGAGCGCAGCAACAAAACGATTTAAACGATCAGACGCATAACGTTGTTTATCTGCTTGATCTGGGGTGTAAATCACACCATCACGACGCATTTGCTCCACAGAAACCGCTAACGCACTCGCATCCTGAGCAGTAACTTGTTCAACTTTATAACGGATCTCTGTATTGGCTTTATCATCTGCACGACCTGTTGGCGCCCAATCGCTAATTAATACCGCACCATTTAAAGTTGAATTCGTGCCTTCTTCTTTCAATAAACGCTCAATTTGTTTGAGATTATAAAGCTCTGCTTGCGCATCCGTATAAACAATCAATGCGCGTTCGCCATCAAATTGTGTCAACGAATTTTTGATAATCGCTAATGGGGTTGAAGGCGGACGAATATCCACGCGTTCTTTTTTCACATTAAGCTGAGGAAGCTCATAAGTAGGATCGGCTTGCGGCAATGTTACACCACCACTTGCTAAAGGAGAAAAGCTCGGTATTTCACGATCAGCGTTCTGATAAGTGTCGTTAGCCATCTGCATTTTTTCTACGCTGTTTGAACACGCTGATAACAATGCTACCGAGACCAAAGTGAGTACAATCTTTTTCATTCCTTAATCCTTCCAATAAAAATAATGACCGCTCTTTGACAAATAAAAAAGTCGAAAGTTTAAAGGGCTGTAAAAACAACCCTTTAATTCATTAAATTAAGCCAGCAACTTTTAATGCTTCTTCTACTTTTACTTGAGCGCTTTCGCTTAACACAGTAAGAGGTAAACGTAAATGTGGAGTCTTAATTAAACCTAAACGATATGCCGCCCATTTAACCGGGATTGGATTTGATTCAATAAATAAATCTTTATGTAAAGGCATTAAACGTGCATTAATTTCTTCCGCTTTCGCAAAATCGCCCGCTAAAGCATAGCGACACATCGCGGCCATATCTTTTGCTGCAAGGTTATTTGTCACAGAAATAACACCCTCTGCGCCTAATTTCATCGCTTCTAACCCTGTGGCATCATCTCCACTTAACACAATGAAATCTTTACCGGCTAATTCTTTAATCGCCGTGATACGAGTTAAATCGCCAGTTGCTTCTTTAATCCCAACAATATTCTCAATTTGTGATAAACGAGCCACGGTTTCCGGTTTCATATCACTACCGGTACGACCCGGCACATTATAAAGAAGTTGTGGTAAATCTGTACATTCGGCAATGGCTTTAAAATGTTGGAACATGCCTTCCTGAGTCGGTTTATTGTAGTAAGGCACTACAGATAAACAACCGGCCACGCCACTATCACGTAATAATTTTGTCATCACGATAGCTTCGCTTGTTGCATTGGCGCCGGTGCCTGCGATAATTGGGATACGACCTTTTGCTAACTCAACTGTCTTTTCTATCACTTTCACATTTTCTTCAATGCTTAATGTTGCAGATTCTCCTGTTGTGCCTACCGATACAATAGAATTAGTACCAGCATCGATATGAAATTCAATGAGTTTTTTTAATGTTTCAAAATCAATATTCCCGTGGTTATCCATCGGGGTTACTAAAGCAACAATACTGCCTGAAAATAAAGGTTTTTGCGTAGTCATAAGTACTCCATTCACATCTATTCTGCATTTAATAATAATATTTGAAAATACTCGGTTATAATCGCTAAAATAGTCTGAATTTACAAATCATTTTTCACATTTTTAAGGATTTTTTATGAAAAAATTACAAGTGGGTGATTTAGCGCCGCAATTCACACTCTTAAATCAAGACAATCAACCTATTTCACTCAGCGATTTCAAAGGTAAAAAAATCCTCGTGTATTTTTATCCAAAAGCCTTAACACCAGGCTGTACAACCCAAGCCTGTGGTTTGCGTGATGCCAAAAGTGAACTAGAAAAATTAGGTGTAGTTATTTTAGGCATCAGTACAGATTCCCCTAAAAAACTCGCTCAATTTGTTGAGAAAAAGTCACTCAATTTCACTTTACTTTCTGATGAAGATCACCAGGTTGCCGAGCAATTTGGTGTATGGGGCGAGAAGAAATTTATGGGGCGCACTTATGATGGTATTCATCGTATTAGTTTCCTCATTGATGAACAAGGTAAAATTCTGCACGTTTTTGATAAATTCAAAACAGGTGAACATCATCAAGTTGTCCTAGATTACTTACACTCTCTTTAAAATACTGCTCAAACAACCGCACTTCTGTGATTTATCTCAAAGTGCGGTCAAAAAATCGTTCATTTTTCTAATTTATATTTACGCTCTATTTTCCATTTGGTAAAATTCCCAATCTAATTGAAATTCATTCTCAATTAATTTTGAGTTTTTATTAAACATTCAAGGACTATCAAATGCTACAACTTTTTGAGTTTTTACAACAATACAGTGATTACATTATTATTGGACTTCTACTTGTTATGAGTGTAATCATGCTTGCGGCCGTGATTGAGCGTTTTATCTTTTTAAAGCGTGTGGACGTAGCAAAATATTCCAATATTCACGCACTTGAAATTGATTTAAATCGCAATATGACGGTGATCTCCACTGTCGGTGCTAACGCACCTTATGTTGGTCTATTAGGTACGGTAATTGGAATTTTATTAACTTTCTTCCAAATTGGCCATGGTGATGGCGAAGTCGACGCAGGTGCTATTATGATGCACCTTTCTCTTGCATTAAAAGCAACCGCACTTGGTATTTTAGTCGCTATTCCGTCTATGATGTTCTATAACGGCTTAGGTCGTAAAGTAGAAGTTAACCGATTGAAATGGAAAGTATTAAACGCTCAGAAAGATAAGGAATAATCGTGAAAAAATTTGATGAAATCAACATTATTCCTTTCATCGACATTATGTTGGTGTTATTAGCGATAGTGTTGGTCACCGCATCCTTTATTTCCCAAGGAAAAATTAAGGTAAATGTGCCCAAAGCGAGTTCAACGGTCGCATTCAAGTCAGATGAATTAACAAAATTATTAACGGTTACAGCTGACAAGCAACTTTATTTTAACGATAAGCCTATTTCACAAGAAGCGCTTGAAAAAGAAATTATGGGTTGGAATAAAGATCAAAAAGTAACGTTAAAAATTGATGCTGAAGCTTCCTTCCAAGATTTCGTAACCATTACCGATATGTTATCGAAAAATGAAATCAAAAATGTTGTTATTGTTTCCATGAAAGATAAAGGCGCTCCAAGCAAAACAACTCAAGGAAATGAATCAAAAAATACGCCTGAAGTAGGTGGAGTTGCAAGCGGAGGCGTTGGAGTAGGACGTAGTCAATGAACAGCCAACAAACCAAACGATCATTATTAGGTTTGCTTATTTCTTTATTGATTCATGGTAGCATCCTTGGTGCGTTATTTTGGAACTGGCATACGCCACATGAAGCTGCGAGCGATGCGCCAGGTGAAATATCCACAACGATTTCAATGGAAATGATTCAAGGAATGCGAGTGGAAGAACCCACTCCAGAACCGGAACCTGAACCTCAACAGGTGGAACCAGAGCCTGAAAAACACGACATCGTTGAGGATCCAACGAAAAAACCAGAGCCTGAAAAGAAAAAAGAACCTGAGAAAAAGCCAGAAAAACCAATAGAAAAGCCGAAACCAAAACCGAAAGAGAAGCCAAAAGAAAAGCCTAAAAATGAGGTAAAAACAGAGAAACCGGTAGAAATGCCGAAGAGCTTACCGATTGGCGATAAGAATATTAATTCAACGGCTACGGCAAATTCTAAAGCAACGACTACAGGTCAACTTGGTACAAATGGCGTTCAAGGTGGTTCTGGCACTAATACTGATGAACTGAATGCGTATCGTGCCGCGATTCGACGTGAAATTGAACGGCATAAACGCTACCCGGCTCGAGCGAAGATGATGCGTAAACAAGGTGTTGTGAGCGTAAGTTTTAGCGTTAGTTCAGATGGTTCGTTATCAGGAGAACGTGTGACTAACTCCTCTGGAGATGAAAGCCTAGATAATGCAGCACTTGAGGCTGTGAGAAGTGCAAGACCAGTTGGTCCAAAACCCGCAGGATTTGCCTCTTCAGTCAGTGTACCAATTAGCTTCACCATTCAATAGGTAAATAAAAAGGCGAACAATAATGTTCGCCTTTCTTTTTGCTAAGCTTAATTAGCCCATACCGTATTTTTTCAATTTCTTACGCAATGTACCACGGTTGATACCGAGCATATTAGCTGCACGGGTTTGGTTACCGCGGGTGTATTGCATAATCATATCTAACATCGGGTGTTCAACTTCCGCTAATACTAATTCGTAAAGATCATTCACATCTTGACCATCTAATTGTGATAAGTAATTGCGTAAAGCTTGTTTTACTGAATCACGTAATGGTTTGTTTGTTACTTGTGATTGAGAGTTTAAAACTGAAACGGTTAACGCTTCAGACGGACTACGTTGTTGTTCTAACATTTTTCTTTATCCAAAATTGAATTTAAAAAACCTTCCAGCACAATTAACTGCTCTTTCGGTTCATTAATTGCGTTAAAAGTCTGTCTAAAAACGGAATCGGGTTGAATTCCCTGTAAATACCAAGCCACGTGTTTGCGAGCTATTCGATAGCCTTTTTGCTCACCATAGAACTGATGAAGTTCTTGAATATGACGCAAAATATGACCGCACTTTTCACGTAAACTTGGTGTTTGAATTATCGTATCATGTTCTACTAGCGCTTCCATTGCTTGGAAAAGCCACGGATTGCCTAATGAAGCACGACCGATCATTATTGCATCGGCACCTGTGTACTCAAGTACCTTTTTCGCTTTCGAGGCAGAATCAATATCCCCATTCGCAATGACTGGAATTGAAATTGATTGTTTGACTGCTCGAATATTGTCGTATTCCGCTTCGCCTTCAAATAAGCATTCTTTCGTCCGCCCATGAATGGTTAAAGCTTGAATACCAGATTGTTCTGCAATTTTGCCGATTTGCACACAGTTTCGGTTTGCCTTATCCCAACCTGTACGAATTTTTAACGTCACAGGCACATCAACGGCATTTACCACTTCTTTTAAAATTCTTTCCACTAAATCAGGAAATTGAAGCAGTGCAGAGCCCGCTAATTTTCGATTTACTTTCTTTGCGGGACAGCCCATATTGATGTCGATAATTTCAGCACCATAGGCTACATTAATTGCTGCAGCTTGGGCCATTTCTAAAGGATCAGAACCTGCGATTTGCACCGCATTTAATCCTAACTCTTCACTATGTGCTAAACGAAGTTTCGATTTCTCTGTATGCCAAACTTGTGGATTAGTGGACATCATCTCTGAAAACGTTAATCCCGCGCCATAATGGGCACATAAACGTCGAAAGGGTTGATCCGTGATACCTGCCATGGGTGCCAATAAAATACGATTTTTTAATTCGTAAGAACCAATTCGCATTTTATGTTATCCCCAATTACAAGTCCTATCTCCAGCAAGTCAGGCCACAATAGCAACCGACAAGGGGTGCTATATTACGCATTTTTCTTTTTTTTGCAAAGTGAATTTTGTTCAAAAAATGCACTTTTTTTAATTGACAAAAAGAAATTAAGCCGATTTTAATTTACCTGTAATGCGGCACCATTCCTCTTTTACCGCGACAGGATCTAAATCAAAGGATTGTGCATAAGCATCACATACCGATTGTGCTTGTGTTTCTAAAATGCCGGATAGTCCTAGATCCCCGTCCTCTTTCACTAATTGAGAAATAATTGGGTAAAGTTCTTTTAATGGACCTGCAAGAATATTCGCCACAACGACATCTGCTTTCAAATCAGCGGGTTTATCATCGGATAAGAAAAGCTGAAGACGATCTGCCACCCCATTCTGTTCCGCATTATTACGACTGGCGAGAATCGCTTGTGGATCGATATCAATACCAATCGCATTTTTCGCGCCTAATTTAAGGGCAGCAATGGCAAGAATCCCTGAGCCACAGCCAAAATCAATGACGGTTTTACCAGTTAAATCTAAACCATCTAACCACTCTAAACAAAGTGCAGTTGTTGGGTGTGTACCTGTCCCAAACGCTAAACCAGGATCAAGCATCACATTCACCGCATTTTTATCCGGCACTTCACGCCAACTTGGGCAAATCCATAAACGTTGACCAAATTGCATTGGGTGGAAGTTATCCATCCATTCACGTTCCCAGTCTTTATCCTCGATTTGTTCAATTTTGTAAGCGGTATTTTCATCTAAATGATGCGCTTGTTTAAGCAGACTCACAATTTCACTCATATCTGTTTCTGCATCAAACAATGCGATCACATCGGTGTTTCCCCACAAACGTGTTTCGCCCGGAAGGGGCTCAAAAATCGGCGTATCTTGACTATCCATAAATGTCACCGAAACTGAGCCAATTTCTTCTAAAAAGTCGCTAATTTTCTCAGCTTTTTCATTTGTACTATTTAAGCGAATTTGAATCCACGCCATCTTTTTTTCCTTTTAATTAATTTCTTTATGTAACCATCTCGGTAATAAACTTACGCCTAGAGCTGAAACCACAATAATGATAATCCCAAGCGCTGAAACGAGTGAAACGTCCTCATTGAGCAGTAATACTGCCAAAAAGACACCAAAAATCGGCTCAAGTGCGGTCAAAATTCCCGAGATTTTTGCATCCACTGAATTTAAGCCTTTATTCCATAACCAAAAGGCAAACCAACTGCATGCTACGCCAAGATAAATCAAACCGAAGAAACCAAGCCAGTTAAAATGGATATCCCAGTTTTCAGTCAGTAATAAAGTAAATGGCAACATAGTGATGGTTGCTAACACAATCGAAATGGATGTGTAAGCTTGGGCTGAAACCGTTGCCACCACTTTTTTTGTCCAACGCAAGCAACAAGCAAACACAATACTTGCCGCCACCACTAAGGAACAGCCTAATAAACTAATTTCACTTGAGCCTTCATTACCCTGTCCACCTAAAATTAAAATAGCAACCCCTAAAAAAGCAAAAGCGCCACACAACCAATGGTACCATTTTGCACGATCTTGAAAGAAAAAATGTCCAATAAAAATCACACATAACGGCTCTAGTCCAATCATGGTCGTTGCGCTCGCCGCGCTCGTATATTTTAAGCCAATAAATTGCAGCAAAAAGGTGGCAGTATAATTAAAAAAACCTAACCACCAAAGCTGTTTTCGCATAGGTTTAGACACGCCTTTCCAACGACGAAAAAAGAGTGGCATCACAATAATCGCCGCCATGAATAAACGGGCTTGGATCATTAAAATAGTATCCATCATTGTGAAGGTGTATTTAGCGGCAACAAAGGCACTACTCCAAATAAACAATGCTAGAATTTGGTAAATCATAAAGTGCGGTCCATTTTTACTGTTTTTTGGCGCCGAATTGGTTACCTAAAATGAAAGCAATCAAACCAAATACAAGTGCGGGTACAATGGCATTAAAACCAAATAATTTAATACCAAATTGAGTCAATAACACAAAACTACTCAATCCCACCACCATAGAGCTTATTGCACCAGCAGCATTTGCTTTATCCCAATAAATGCCTAATACGATCACCCAAAGGAATGCAGCTTCTAATCCCCCAAAAGCAAACAAATTCAACCAAATAATCATATCTGGTGGATTCAGTGCCGCGAGAATTAACAACGCCGATAAAATCAGTGTAATGACTGATGAAATACGGCTAATTCGTTTTTCATTCTTCGCCGCTTCAGGTTTGCTCGCTAAATATAAGTCTTTCACAAAGATTGAAGAGGATTGAATGAGTTGCGCATCAACCGTAGACATAATCGCTGACATCGGCGCGGCTAAGAAAATCCCAGCAACAATGGGCGGAAGCACTTCCAACATTAAGGTTGGGATGACTTTGTCTGATACCGTTAGATCAGGCACAACGGCTCGTCCTAAAGCACCCGCCAAATGCATTCCGAACATAATGACTGAAAGGACAATCGTACCAATGAGCATGCCTCGATGTAAGGCTTTACTATCTTTAAAAGCCATACAACGCACGGCTGTATGTGGCAAACCAACCACACCAAAACAGACTAAGATCCAAAAGGATGCCATAAATTGAAAATCAAGCATCTCATTCGGACCGTAAGGGCTCACTAAACTCGGATCAATTTCAGTTAATTTATTGACCGCACTTTCTACACCACCGAGATGGTAAACCACCCCGACTAATAGCACGATTGTCCCCAAAATCATTACCGTACCTTGAATCGTATCCGTTAATACGACCGCTCGGAAGCCACCAATAAATGTATAAATACCAACTGTTAAGGCAAAAATAAGTAACGCGTGAGTATAAGGAATCCCTATCGTGGTTTCGAGCAATCTCGCCCCACCAATAAATTGCACAACCATGGCAGCAAAGAAGGCAAGCAACAATGCTAGACTGGAAATCCATACGAGATATTTATTTTTATAACGATAGAGAAATAAATCATTAATGGTGAGCGCATTAGTTTCACGAGAAAGTAATGCAAATTTTTTACCTAATGCACCTAAGGCTAACCAAACAGCCGGTACTTGGATCATGGCGAGCAATACCCAGCCTAGCCCATATTTATAAGCAGCCCCTGGTCCACCAACAAAAGAACTGGCACTGGCATAAGTGGAAGCCGTTGTCATCGCAAGCACAAAGCCCGTCATGGAGCGATTTCCCACATAATACTCCGTAAGGAAATCACCTTTACTGCGTTTAACATAAGCAAATAATGCCGCGCCAAAGATGAAAACTAAGTAGATAACTAAGGGGAGAATAATACCTAAATTCATTATTTATTCTCCTTTGACTCAACGTCTAGTGGAATATCTAAAAAGACAATTTTGACAATCCAATACCCAATGACTACAAACAAAATGGGTAAATAAATGCAGGATAATTCAAACCACAACGGAAACCCTATCGGCCCAGACGAGTTTTTTGGTAGATAAGCACAAACACACCACCCAATCACGTAAAGAATGGCTAACCCTAATGCCCAGCGCGCCTCCTTGGTAGCTTGTTTATATCGTTGTGATAAATTCATTATTAACTCCTTTTAGTTAGAAAGTTGTGCCCATTTCTAGAAAAATACGATTTTTATCATAACTATAAAATGGATGATTACTTGAAACTCGTTGATAAGACCATGTAATTTTAGGCGTGATTCTCCAAAAGTAAAGATCACGATGCCATAATGTTACTGCTGATTGATATTCATTATTTTTTTGACGAATATTAAATAAATCAGCACCTTTGTAAGTTCTATGCGCATAGGCAAGGGAAACTCGGGTTGAAATACCCCAGCCCCACTCTTGCCCCCAACCTAAACGCAGATTTTTACGTTGATAAGCATTGTCTTCGTCTCGTGTATTTTCACGATTATAATCAGCGCCTACAAACCAAAATTGACCACTCTTAGGAAAATAAGATAACGTATTCGACCAAAGATAGTTATTCCCATTCAAATGTTTACGAGTGTTATAACGCTGTTCACCATACTCAAGTGCGGTTGAAATTTGCCACTTTTCACTCAACCAATAAGTTAAATCTAAACGAGCACCTGAATTTTTCGAATACTGTTTCATTGACTCGTTACCTGATGCGCCACCAGCATACCATCGTCTTTCTGTAAATGGCATCAATGAAATCTCAAAATGTGCTGTTTGATAACCTACTCCAGCACCGACTCTACCATTAAATTCATTATATTTTTTATTATCCCAGTAATATTTTCCTCTTCCCTCAATAGAAAATTGAGCGAAATAATTATGGGATAATGACCATTTTTTCTCTGCTTCTGCAAAATAAGAAAAACCTGTTGCACTTTCGCGCTCCCAGGCATTCCAATTTCCAATGCGAGTGCCTGCTTTTGGTGCATTGTTAATATTACTTTCGTTTAAGAAACTCAGACCACCTTGAAACTTCCACTGATCTCGGAGGTTAAGTGCCGAAAGATATTGGTCGATCATGACGATAGACTCGGGAGAAACTTGTTCAGCTCTCAGTTTTTGGAATTGATCTTTGGCCGCCTCATTATCATTGTTTAAAAAGAGTGCTTGTGCTAACTGATAACGTAACGGCAGAATGGTTGAATCTTGAGAAAATAGCGTACGATAACGAGTTACCGCCTCCGAAAAACGCCTTTCTTCGCGAGCATTAATCGCATTCGCCCATTCAAGTAAAAATGGATCTTGTTTAGGCAGATTTTGATACAACGGCAATAATAGTTGAACGGCTTCACCGTTATTTTGCAACACCGCGGTGATCAATCCACGCACAATCAAATCTGGATGTTTCGACAATTCTTCTTTCGCAATAGAAAGCGTATGTTTATCTTTCCGTTTATCTGATACTTGTGGATTTGCAGAGGATAAACTAGGTTTAGCAAATTCAAGTTGATCATCAAATCGTTCATCACGAGGTTTAGGAGACTTCTCTGCTGCAAAAGAGAAAGAACTCAGCAATAAAGACGAGCTTAAGAATAAAACAAGTTTAGATTGTGGAATCATTTTTTATTCCCATAAAGAAAATAAAGCAAGCACGAAGCTTGCTTTAAATAATAATGAAATAGAATTTCTTATTGTGCTTTTGCACCGTAGGCTCCAACCCAAGAATTATCTTTAGCTTTTACCATTCCACCTAGTTCTTTAGCTCCATCCCCATAAAACTTGCCCTCTGATACAGCTTCTGAAACAAAAGAGGAGGATTTTGCAGTACCGTAAAATTTATTGCCTGAAATATCGGCATTAATGTCAACTTTGACGTTATTAAATTTACTTTCCCCAGATTCAACATCATATTTAGGACTATCAACGTTTAAACTTCCTGATAATTTTTTGTCACCAAAATTAACCTTAAATTCAGAGGTGCCTTTTCTATAACCACCAAATACATGATTCCCTTTATCCGCCATTATACTTTCACCTTTGTAAGTAACTTCTCCTGATTCTGGCATACTGTTTGAAGGATTTCCATTATAAAAAAGAATATCATCTTGCCCAAATGAATGACTTGCAATTGCACCAAAGCGAACATCTGTGTATTTTCCACAACAAATATGTGGTGCTAAATTCAGCTTCTCGATAAACGCCCCTTCTTTTGTCCAATCTTGACTTGGTTCAAGTTTAAAATCAATAGGAATATTTTTGCCATCAACATCGATACTAGTAAAATTATTAGTAGCAATGAGCTCCTGTTCATTTTTAATTGTATTAACATTTCCTACAATATCTCCCTCATTTTCTGTTTTTATAGAAAATGCTAAACCAGTATTAGTTGGCAAACGTTCAGGCATTCCAGGTGTTGGCTGTTCAATTGGTTTTGATGGCTCAGCTGGTTTGGATTCCTCAGTTGGTTTGAACTGCTCACTGGTTTTGGACTGCTCAGCGGGTTTGGATTGCTCAGCGGGTTTGGATTGCTCAGCAGGTTTGGATTGTTCAGCAGGTTTGGATTGCTCAGCAGGTTTGGATTGCTCAGCAGGTTTGGATTGCTCAGCAGGTTTGGATTGCTCAGCAGGTTTGGATTGTTCAGCAGGTTTGGATTGTTCAGCAGGTTTGGATTGACTCGCTAATTGATTATTACCACCGCCACCACTTCCACAGGAAGCTAGCATTACCGTTGTAAGAATAGTTAAGCTGAATTTCGAAAGATTAAATTTCATTGTTTTTCCTTAAGCAAAAAAATAGTCACAAATTATATAGGGATTTTATATCATTTCAAATACATTTTATAAATCATTGGGATAAAATTAACTAGACTTAATAAAAAACGGCTAATCCATCTTGAATTAGCCGTTTTATTTTAATCATACATCCCTAATTTCTTCTCTAAGTAGTGGATATTGGCGCCACCTTTTTGGAAATTTTCATCTTCAAGAATAATTTCATGAAGAGGGATATTGGTTTTGATACCGTCAATGATCGTTTCTGATAATGCATTTTGCATACGACGGATTGCTACATCACGAGTATCACCGTATGTAATTAATTTTGCGATCATAGAATCATAATGCGGAGGAACGGTATAACCGCCATACACATGAGAATCCCAACGAACGCCTAAACCACCTGGTGAGTGCAAGTGTGCCACTTTACCTGGAGATGGTAAGAATGTTTTTGGATCTTCTGCATTGATACGACATTCAATTGCATGACCTTTCACTTTAATATCTTCTTGTTTATAAGAAAGTGGTAAACCAGCCGCAATACGTAATTGTTCTTTCACCAAATCCACACCAGTAATCATTTCTGTTACTGGATGTTCTACTTGAATACGAGTATTCATTTCGATGAAATAGAACTCACCATTTTCATATAAGAATTCAAATGTACCTGCACCGCGATAGCCAATTTCAACACAAGCCTTCGCACAACGAGAACCTATATCACGACGAACTTCTTCGGTAATACCCGGTGCTGGTGCTTCTTCCACCACTTTTTGGTGACGACGTTGCATAGAACAATCACGCTCTGCAAGATAGATTGCATTACCGTGTGTATCAGCTAAAACTTGAATTTCAATATGGCGTGGATTTTCTAAATATTTTTCCATGTAAACCATATCATTGTTAAACGCTGCTTTTGCTTCTGCTTTTGTCATCGCAATGGATTCTTCAAGTGCATCTTCGCTACGTACCACGCGCATACCACGACCACCGCCACCACCAGACGCCTTGATAATAATTGGATAGCCAATACGTTTTGCAATTTCTTTATTTTTCGCGATATCGCTACCTACTGGGCCATCTGAACCAGGTACGCAAGGCACGCCTGCTTTTTTCATTGCTTTAATCGCAGAAACTTTATCCCCCATCAAACGAATAACGTCCGCTGTTGGGCCAATAAAGATAAAACCAGAACGCTCAACTTGCTCTGCAAAATCCGCGTTTTCAGAAAGGAAACCATAACCAGGGTGAATCGCATCCGCACCGGTTACTTCTGCTGCAGCAATAATCGCAGGAATATTTAAATAACTTTTTACAGATGGCGCTGGTCCGATACAAACTGTTTCATCTGCAAGTAATACGTGTTTTAAATCACGGTCAGCGGTAGAGTGAACCGCCACGGTTTTAATGCCTAATTCTTTACAGGCACGCAAAATACGCAGTGCAATTTCACCACGGTTAGCAATCACAACTTTTTCTAACATAACAATTTCCACTTGGGTGAAAAAATGGCGAGAAAGCTCGCCATTTCAGATTGATAGGGATTATTCGATAACGATCAATGGTTGATCAAATTCAACCGCTTCGCCATCATTTACTAAGATTGCTTTAACCACACCAGCTTTATCAGCTTCGATACGGTTCATCATTTTCATTGCTTCAACGATACAAAGCGCATCGCCTACTTTGACTGTTTGTCCCACTTCCACAAAAGCTTTCGCTTCTGGGCTTGGGCTACGATAGAATGTACCTACCATTGGTGAACGCACTTGGTGTCCTGACACTTCAGCTGCCGGCGCTTCCGCTGGTGCAGCCGCTGGTGCAGCAGCAGGAGCCGCAACCGGTGCAACAGGTGCTGCTGCATATTGAATTGCCGCAGGTGCAACGGCTGGTGCTGCACGACTAATACGTACTGTACCTTCTTCTTCTTGCACTTCTAATTCAGTGATACCCGATTCTTCTACTAATTCAATTAGTTTTTTGATTTTACGAATGTCCATACGTTCTTCCTAAAAATAATAATGAATTGTTGACCGCACTTTCAGAATGGATTCCCAAAGTGCGGTCATTTTAAAACCTGTTTTTGTGCCGGCAAGATTACCGCAAAATCACGAACTTTGCGATAAATTTCTGCGAAAATCTGTAAATTTTATGAAAATTTATGCTTTTTTATTTAAAAAATCCAATGCAAATTGAAGCGCAAACTCATAGCCTTTTGCACCTAAGCCACAAATCACGCCTTCAGCCACATCACTAAAGTAAGAATGATGACGGAATAGCTCACGTTTATGTACATTAGACAAATGAATTTCAACAAAAGGAATTGACACCGCTAGCAACGCATCGCGCAATGCAACACTGGTATGCGTATAAGCTGCTGGGTTAATTAAAATAAAATCCACTTTCTGAAAACTTTGATGAATTTTATTAATTAACTTTTCTTCGCTATTTGCTTGGAAACACTCCAAATTCACATCATGCTGCGCAGCAAGTTTACCCACATTTTCTTCAATGGCAGATAATGAAAGTGAACCATAATGTTTTGGTTCCCTTGCACCCAACATATTCAAGTTCGGGCCATTTAACAGCAAAATATTGAATTTTTTTGACATTTTCACATCCTTTAACTTGTGCGAATTATAGCGATTTTTTATGTAATGGTGGTCGTATCTCTATGCAATTTTGGTAATAAATTCTGAATTCAAATCAATTAACGGTAAATCTGAGCCTGGCCATGCACGTAATACCTGATGTTGCATTAAATTCAGGGTATCCAATCCTGGAGTTACATTAGGCGTATACTGTGCCGCAATACGAGCGAGTTGCGTCAATCCAAGACTACTTTCAAGGCTCGAGCTGATCACTGCTTTTATGCCTAAACTATGCGCTTGAGCAATCAGCTTTTGACAATCTTGCAACGAGCCAATCAATGTTGGTTTAATCACAATGGCGCTTAAGTGCGGTTCTTTTTCTACAAGAAAATCTGGCTCACGCACACTTTCATCCCAAGCAATATTAATACCTGTTTGAGCAGCAAATTGGCGACTCTCCTCACGAGTTTTACAAGGTTCTTCTAAAAATTGAATTCGAGAACGATGTTGTAGTTTTACTTTCTCCGCAAATTTTAATGCCTTTTCCAAGGTCCATTGACGATTCGCATCTAGACGTAATTGCAAATCAGGAATAGCTTCAAGAAACATATCCGTAATCAAACCATCACGATTCGCTTCATACATACCGACTTTAATTTTAGCCACTTTGTCACCGGGCATTTGATTCAGTTCCGCATACAACTCATCAGGATCGCCATAGCACAACGGTGCAGTATGATAGTTGCCTTCCTCATTTAAATAACGCTTCATCTCATCCATCGCCGTGCTAATACCGAAAGCAACGGAAGGATAACAACCATCAAGGGGCACTCTTGGTGCTTCGCAGCTTGCATGACACCAATTTGTCAGCCATTCAATGGCTTGCTCTTGCGCTTGTTCGATAGTTTCTTCGCTAAACCCAGGTAAAGGTGCAATTTCTCCCCATCCATCACGGCTACAGGCAACACGTACAATCAAGCCTTCTCGACGTTTTAAAAAACGCCCACGCAAGATTAACTGACTATCAACGGGAATAGAATAACGATAAAGATTAAATGATTTGGTTTCCATCTTATTCTCCTTGATGGTAAAAGTGCGGTTAAAAACACACAGATTTTTAACCGCACTTTTATGTTCAAATTAAGGATTACGTCTGAATTTACTGAAGTCTGGTGCGCGTTTTTCGTTAAACGCGTTACGGCCTTCTTGACCTTCTTCAGTCATATAGAACAACATGGTTGCGTTACCCGCAAGCTCTTGTAAACCTGATTGACCATCGCAGTCTGCATTCAATGCAGCTTTTAAGCAACGCAATGCAATTGGGCTATTACGTAACATTTCACGGCACCAACGCACAGTTTCTTTTTCTAAATCTGCATAAGGCACGACAGTATTCACTAAGCCCATATCTAATGCTTCTTGCGCATTATATTGGCGGCATAAGAACCAAATTTCTCGGGCTTTTTTCTGACCGACTAAACGGGCCATATAGCTTGCGCCCCAACCACCATCAAATGAACCTACTTTAGGGCCAGTTTGACCGAAAATCGCATTGTCTGCCGCAATGGTTAAATCACATAACATATGAAGTACGTGACCACCACCGATCGCATAACCTGCGACCATTGCCACCACTGGTTTTGGACAAGTACGAATATCACGTTGGAAATCCAATACATTTAAGTGATGTACACCGCTTTCATCTTTGTAACCGCCGTAGTCACCACGAATTTTTTGGTCGCCACCAGAACAGAATGCTTTTTCGCCTTCACCGGTTAACACAATCACGCCAATTTTTTCATCGAAACGCGCGTTAGAAAATGCATGGATCATTTCTTTGATTGTTTGCGGACGAAATGCATTGCGCACTTCTGGACGATTAATGGTGATTTTTGCAATACCATCAGTCGATTTGTGGAAACGAATATCGGTATAGCCTTCGCTATGATCAACCCACTCAACTGGTGCATATAAAACATCATCTTTTGGATTTTGCATTGTTCTTTCCTTTATAAGTGTAAAAAGTGCGGTCATTATAGCGGAAGTTTTTTAGTTCGGGAAAGAAAATCAATTATTGAAGACTTTACAATTATGTCGTTATTGTTAAAATTCCGCCATTCCAACTTTAGTAAGGAAATTTAAGTGAAAAAAATTATTTTTTTAAGTAGCATCATGTTATTAAATGCTTGTAGTTTATTTGGTTCATCACAATCAACTATTCCTGCTGAATTCGCACAAGCAGACTATCTCCTGTCTGATGCCAATGCGAAAACATGGGCTGTAGCAAGTAAACAAGCTGAACAATGTATCTATCCAAATTTAACTCGCATTCAGCAACAACATTTTGCCAAAGAAGATAGCTATATTCATTCCCAATATGTCTTTTTCTATCCGTTAGAAAAAATCATCGGTGAAGACTATGTAAAAATGATTCAAAAAGATGAAAAATCGATGAATTATGCGACCTACCAATTTAAAAAATTCCGCGCAGAAATTGGTGATGTCGATGTATTAGAACCCAAAGCTTGCCAAATCTTACGTACTCAGGCAAAAGAAGACTTAGATGTGGTGAAAGGCCAGTATGTAAATGGCATGGTAGATGAAACGAAAAATGACGATGGCACACTGAAGAAAAGTGGTGATGGCATTGCCACCAATCAAAACAAATTCTTCTTTGATATTATTAAATGGGGCTCTGCTCTCCTTCTTTAGTAATTTTACTCTTCACGAGCAAAATCAATTAAATGCACGATTCAGATGGAAAATCGTGCATTTTTATTTCCTAATTACAAATCTTCAAAAACTAATACCTTTATTAATGAATTTAACCTACAATAGAGGATAATGATTATCATTAATAACGAGGTAAATATGATTATTTCATCCGCAAACGACTATCGTCAAGTTGCTAAACGTAAGGTTCCCCCATTTATGTTTCATTATGCTGATGGTGGCTCTTATTCTGAACATACACTTACACGTAATGTAAGCGATCTATCTAACATAGCATTACGGCAACGTGTGCTCAATGATATGTCTCAATTAAATACTGAAATTGAATTATTCGGTGAAAAGCTTTCTATGCCGTTAGTATTGGCTCCTGTAGGTGCATGTGGCATGTACGCAAGTCGTGGTGAAGTTCAAGCCGCAAAAGCTGCTGATAACAAAGGTATTCCATTTACGCTTTCAACTGTATCAATTTGTCCAATTGAAGAAGTAGCTCCAACACTCAAACGTTCCATGTGGTTCCAACTTTATGTTCTAAAAGATCGAGGCTTTATGAAAAATGCGCTCGAACGAGCAAAAGCAGCAGGTTGTAAGACATTGGTCTTTACTGTAGATATGCCAACCCCTGGTGCACGTTATCGTGATATGCATTCAGGCATGAGTGGCGAATATAAATGGCTTCGTCGAACATTACAAGGTTTCACTCATCCATTATGGTCTTACGATATGCTCATGAAGGGGCGTCCATTTACATTAGGTAATGTTTCTCAATATATGGGTAAACCGGTAGGGTTAGATGATTACATTGGTTGGTTAACTGACAACTTCGACCCTTCTATTTCGTGGAAAGATTTAGAATGGATACGTGATTTTTGGGATGGCTCGATGGTTATCAAAGGTATTTTAGATGCTGAAGATGCTAAAGATGCTGTTCGCTTTGGTGCTGATGGGATCGTGGTATCCAACCACGGAGGTAGACAACTAGACGGGACACCATCAACAGCTCAAGCTTTACCTTATGTCGCCGATGCCGTCAAAGGTAATATAAAAATTCTTGCAGATAGTGGTATTCGTAATGGATTAGATGTAGTACGTATGATTGCATTAGGTGCTGATGCTACTATGATTGGTCGTTCTTTTGTATATGCTCTTGGAGCAGATGGTCAACGTGGCGTAGAGAATATGCTCGATATATTTCATAAAGAAATGCGTGTAGCAATGACACTAACAAGCAATAAGAATATCACAGATATTACTCGTGATGCTTTAGTGGATTTCAGCAAATAAATTTTAAATTTCATAATCTAAAATCATTTAACAGCGTGAATATTTTACGCTGTTTTTATTTTATTAGAAAACGATTGCGATCAAAAAAAGCTTATCTTTTCAGGAAAAAAGAAAAATAGTCGTTTTAATCCGATCCATTTTCCGTTAGTCTATCCAGAATTACTTTTTACAAGGAGAAAACATCATGACAACGCTTTTTGATATTGCACAAAACTGGTTAAATCAAGATCCTGATGCAGAAACTCACGCAGAATTAACCGCACTTTTAACGGCGGCAAAAAATGGTGATGAAAAAGCACAATCTGAATTACAAGCTCGCTTTAGTGGCCGTTTACAGTTTGGTACGGCAGGGCTTCGTGGACCATTACAAGCAGGCCCTATGGGTATGAACCGTGTTTTAGTGGCACAAGCTGCGGGCGGTTTAGCAGATTATTTAAAAAATTACGACAAACAACCTTCCATCGTGATTGGTTACGATGGTCGTAAAAACTCTGATGTTTTCGCACGTGATACCGCTGAAATCATGGCGGGTGCAGGCGTGAAAGCTTATTTACTTCCACGTAAATTACCAACGCCAGTATTAGCTTACGCAATCCAATATTTTGATACCACCGCAGGTGTCATGGTGACTGCAAGTCACAACCCACCAGAAGATAACGGCTATAAAGTTTACTTAGGTAAAGCGAACGGCGGTGGCCAAATCGTTTCTCCTGCAGATAAAGATATCGCGGCATTAATCGACAAAGTAGCAGCAGGCAATGTAAAAGATTTACCACGTAGTCAAGATTATGTTGTGCTAGATGATGAAGTGGTTAACGCTTATATTGAAAAAACTGCTTCTCTTGCTAAAGAACCTCAAGTAGACATTAACTACGTTTATACCGCAATGCACGGTGTAGGCTATGAAGTGTTAAGCAAAACCTTAACCAAAGCGGGTCTTCCACAACCTCATATTGTGGCGGAACAAGTATGGCCAGACGGCACATTCCCAACAGTAAACTTCCCTAACCCGGAAGAAAAAGGTGCATTAGATTTAGCCATTAAAGTAGCAAAAGAACACAATGCAGAATTCATTATTGCTAATGACCCAGATGCAGACCGTTTAGCGGTGGCTGTTCCAGATGCACAAGGTAACTGGAAACCTTTACACGGCAACGTAGTAGGTTGTTTCTTAGGTTGGTATTTGGCAAAACAATATCATGCAAAAGGTGAGAAAGGTGTATTAGCGTGTTCTTTAGTATCTTCTCCAGCGCTTGCTGAAATTGCGAAAAAATACGGCTTCCAATCAGAAGAAACCTTAACCGGTTTCAAATACATCGGTAAAGTTCAAGGCTTATTATTCGGTTTCGAAGAAGCGCTTGGTTACTTAGTTGACCCAGATAAAGTACGTGACAAAGACGGTATTTCTGCAGCTATCGTGTTCTTAGATTTAGTGCGTCACTTAAAAGCACAAGGCAAAACCTTAGCAGATTACGCTAATGACTTCACGCAAGAATTCGGTGCTTATGTAAGTGGGCAAATTTCTATTCGTGTAAGCGATTTATCTGAAATTGGTAAATTAATGACCGCACTTCGTAACACGCCTCCAGCTGAAGTAGGTGGTGTTAAAGTGGCACAATTTATCGACCATACTAAAACAGATCGTCAAAGCGACATCCTTGTATTCGTATTAGAAAATGGTAGCCGCTTAATCGCTCGTCCATCTGGTACTGAGCCAAAAATCAAGTTCTATCTTGATGCTCGCGGTAAAGATCCAAAAGACGCGGATCAAGTTTTAGCACAATTTGAGGAAGGCGTTCGTCAAATTCTGCGTCAAGATGCTTACGGCAAACAAGATTGCTAATTGAGCAAACTATTAAATAATAAAAAAACGCTAGGCTTGATGCCTAGCGTTTTTATTTTTACTTATTTCAATGCAAGTTGTAACTTGCCGTGATGTTTTTCTAATAACGCTTCTGCTTGAGCACGATCTAGTCCACTCAAAATCATCATAATCGCTAATTTCGCATTTTGATCAGCCTGCTTTAATGTCTCTTCTGCAAGAGCCTTATCGCAATCCGTGGCTTGCATGACGATACGAATGGCGCGAGCTTTCAGCTTTTCATTACTTGCCTGCACATCCACCATTAAGTTTTGATAGCATTTGCCCATTAAGATCATGGAAGCCGTAGTAAGCATATTCAGTACTAATTTTTGGGCGGTGCCTGATTTTAAGCGACTCGAACCAGTCAGCACTTCTGGCCCCACTACCGTATCAATAGCAATATCCACAATATTCGCCATCGCTGAATTCGGATTACTTGCAATCGAAACGGTCACTGAACCTAAACTTTTCGCATATTCCAATGCACCGATCACATAAGGTGTTCGGCCACTCGCAGCAATACCAACCAAGACATCTTTTGAGGAAAATTGAATGGTTTGTAAGTCAACCACGGCGTGCGTTTTGCTGTCTTCGGCACCTTCAATTGGATGACGTAATGCGCGCTCGCCGCCTGCAATAATACCTTTCACCATTTCAGGTGACACACCAAATGTTGGCGGGCATTCAGAAGCATCAAGTACGCCTAATCGACCACTGGTTCCAGCGCCAATATAGACTAATCGACCACCTTGTTGAAATGCAGCAACAATACATTCGACCGCTTGGGCAATTTGAGGTAAGCATTTTTCAATTGCCAAAGGCACTTGTTTATCTTCCTTATTCATTAACTGCACAATTTCCAATGCAGACAAGCTATCCACATGCATGGAATTGGGATTCCGTTGTTCAGTAATTAAAGTTGAAAGGGTTTGTAATAAATTTTCTGCCATGGTTTATTCCTTTGGAAAAATCGCCCCTAAACTGACCGCACTTGTGGCACCCGTCACACTCGGTAAATTAGCGGGCAAATTATGCATACGACGATAGGCCAACCAAGCAAAAGCTGCCGCTTCCACATAATCGATATCAAGTTCTAATTCCGTCGTCAGTTGAATACGCCAATTTAGTAATGCCTGTTTTAAACCATTCATGATCACCTGATTTTTAGCACCTCCGCCACAAACAAGTAATCTGCATGGTAATGTCGTCTGAATATTATTAAGGGCTAATACAATACTTTGCACGGTAAATTCAGCCAAGGTGGCTTGCACATCTTGTGGTAAAAGTGCGGTCGTTTTGCCTGTTATTTTTTGAATTTTATTCTCTAGCCAAGCCAAATTAAATAATTCACGCCCCGTGCTTTTCGGTGGTGGAAGCTGAAAGAAATCTTCATCTAATAATACCGCTAACAAATCTGGATTCACCTGACCTGAAGCCGCCCATTCACCATTTTTGTCGTAAGCTTTGCCTTGATGTTTTTCGATCCATTGGTCGAGCAAGGTATTACCGGTTCCCGTATCAAAGCCAATGACAGGCTGTTCGGGTATCAATAACGATATATTGCTAATACCGCCAATATTAAGCACCACCGTTGCCCAGTTAGGATCAAAAAATACCGCTTGATGAAAAGCGGGTACTAAAGGCGCCCCTTGTCCACTAAACGCCATATCTTTACGGCGCAAATCACCAACAACCGTAATACCTGTTTTAGCGGCTAATAAATTCATATCACCGATTTGCATGGTAAACGGGAATTGACTTTTTGGGGAATGCCACACTGTTTGACCATGGCAGCCAATAGCTTCAACCTGCTCTGGTTTTAGCTGATGTTTATGTAAAAAGGTATTTACGCAATCCGCATAAAGCAAACCAAATTGATGATCAAGCTCACCCAATGCTTGTAACGTGGTTTCGCCAGATTGAATAAGTGCGGTCATTTTTTCGCGTAAATTTTCCGGCATCGGCGTAAAATCGGCCGCAATTAATTTGGTTTGATTCGAATGGATGTTAGTAAGAGCAATGTCTACACCATCAAGACTGGTGCCAGACATAATGCCAAGATAATAAGTCATAATATTCAATTCGTGAGTTTTTCAGAATTATAGCGGATTTTAAAAAAATAAAAAAAGAGAGAACATTGTAGTTCTCTCTTTTCATCATGGATGATTCTTATAAGTCGTCAATGACTAAATAGATTTTTGCTACTGGGCCATGTACGCCAATCACTTTAATCAATTCAATATCTGCCGTTGAACTTGGACCTGAGATAATATTGATACAAGATGGCATACGCTCGCCTTGTTGTGCTTTATCGTGTAATACTTTCGCCACTTGTGCAACACGTGGAAGTACTTGGCTTTTACGTACAACAACAATCGATTTTTCAGGTAATAAACTCACTGAACGTCCACGATCTGCGCTAGAGAATAAGACGATTCCGCCAGTTTCCGCCAAACCATATTCTGCATAAACCACACCAAGATTAGCTTTTTCAGAAAAACTAATATTATCTTGTGCCGTTTCTGGTGACCATGTATGGCAAGTATATTTCGCTTCAAGCGCCGCAGGAATACCAAGTGCGGTCAATCTTTCATCGGAATTAAGTACAACATCACCACCGCCATATTTTTCACAGAGAGCAAGTAAGGTTTGTACTGCATCAGACTCTCTACACACATTTACATCCACCATCATGGTTTTCGCAGAATTGATAAATTCATTCGCTAAATCAACCGCACTTAAATGGGTTAAACGCTCAGTTGGGTATGTATTGACTGGTGCATCCATCGGTTCAGGTATGATAGCACGGGCTTTACCCATTTTCGCCGCTAATTTATTAAGAAAATTTTCGCGATTTTGTAAATCCATGCTTATTACCCTCTCTCTCTATTATTAAACCATTGACGGAAGCTTTCGCCATCTGCTTGTGGTAAATCTCGTGCTTTTGTCCATTCACCCAATGCACCAAATGTAATTGGTGCTTTCCCATTTTTGATCAGCTTACCCGCTAATTTTGCACCGATATTCACACCTGTTTTCCATAGTGTTGGGTTGGCATTGGCTGTAGTGAAACCAAAAATAGATAAACGTTCCATCGCGGGAGTTTTACCTAACTCTACCATTTTCTCGCGGTGTTTTAAGATTAACTGCGCTAATGGAATACGCACCGGGCAGACCGAATTACACGCATTACATAAAGAACAAGCATACGGCAATTCTTTGAATTCATCATAGCCACCTAGTAACGGAGAAATCACTGCACCAATTGGACCCGGGTAAATAGAACCATATCCATGACCACCGATTTGACGATATGCCGGACAGGTATTCAAACAAGCACCGCAACGGATACAACGTAAAACTTCTTGGAATTCAGACGCTAAAATATCTGAACGGCCATTATCCACAATAACCAAATGGAATTCTTCAGGACCGTCGGTTTCACCAGCAAGACGAGGACCGGTTAACCAAGTGTTATAACCAGTTAATTTCGCCCCTACCGCACTACGAGCAAGCATCGTAATTAACACATCCACCTCTTGGAAAGTCGGCGCTAAACGCTCCATTCCCATCACGGCAATATGTGTTTTTGGTAAGGTCGTCGCTAAACGTAAGTTACCTTCGTTTGTCACTAAACAAACTGAGCCAGTTTCCGCTACAGCAAAGTTACAACCACTGATACCGATATCAGCTTCTAAAAAATCTTGACGAATTTTTTCACGTACGAAACGCGTCATATCTTCAGGCGTTTCCTCACCTTCATAACCGAGTTTTTCAGATAAATCTTTGCGGATTTGGTGACGATCTTTGTGAATTGCAGGCACAACGATATGGGATGGTTTATCACCTGAAATTTGTAATAGATATTCACCCAAATCGGTTTCGATCACTTGCATGCCCTCTTTTTCAAGCACTTCGTTTAAACCGATTTCTTCTGTCACCATGGATTTGGATTTTACGATTTTCTTCGCATTTTTCTCTAATGCTACTTTGCGAATATAAGCACTCGCTTCTTCAGCCGTTTCAGCAAAATACACTTTACCGCCATTTCCCATCACTTTTTCGCTTAATTGATACAAATAAGCATCTAAATTAGCTAAAACATGGTTACGAATCTGTTTAGATAAATCACGCCATTCTTCCCAATGACCTAATTCGTCCACCATTTTTTGACGGTTAGCCCCAATAGTTTCTTGAGCTTTCACCACCGCTTTACGCATGATGGTGTTATGCACTTCATGATCGACACGCGCTTTAAAAGGAAGATTACTGGTTTTCAATGACATCTTATTTCTCCCCTTGCATTAATACTTCCGCAATGTGCATCACTTTGATCTTGCTGCCTTCGCGTTGTAAACGACCACCAATATTTAATAAACAACTTACATCTGCACCGATTAAATATTGTGGTTCAACCTCTTCAATATGCTCAACTTTTTCTTTCACCATTTCGCCAGAAATCTCTGCCATTTTCACAGAGAAAGTTCCACCAAAGCCACAGCAAGTTTGTTGATTATGAATAGGAAGAAGATCTAACCCTTTTACACCTTTCAAGAGAGTGATTGGTTCATCAACAATGCCTAATTTACGAGTAAGACTACAAGAAGGATGATAAACCGCTTTACCTGGCAAATAGGCGCCAACATCTGTTACACCTAATTTATTGACGATGAAATCCGTTAAATCACAGAAACGTGAAACGACCTTTTTCGCTCGCTCAGCCCAATCTAACTCACCAACTTTAGTGAAATAGTCAGGATAGTTTTTGATAGCATAAACACAGGAACCTGCAGGGGCAACGATGGGATAATCGTTCACTTCAAAGGTTTCGACTAAGTTTTTCATGCCTGAGATGGCTTGTTTGGTGTAACCACTGTTTAATGCCGGTTGCCCACAACAGCCTTGTTTTTCAAGGAAGATAACATTACAACCGAGTTTTTCCAATAGTAATACGGTGTTTTTTGCCACACCGCTCTTTACTACGTCGGCTATACAAGTAACGTAGAAATTTACGTTCATAAATAATTACTCCAACAATAATAGAAAATAAAAAGTAAAATATTCAATAAAAGTTAAGCAACCGCCCACAAAGTGCGGTTGCTTTTTGCCTCTATTTTAGAGCGCATAGAATAGCGGAATTAAAAAACTTGCACAAAGGGCTGCAATGATACCGTAAACTACCATAGGTACAATCGTAGTCTTAATGATTGTTCCTTCTTTGTTTTGAATATTCAATACGGAAGAAACTGCTACTATATTATTAATACATACCATATTACCCATCGCACCACCTACTGATTGTAACGCAAGAATTAAAGTCACAGATAAACCTGTGGTTTCTGCTGTCGATAATTGTACGCTACCGAATGTTAAGTTAGATACGGTATTTGAACCTGAGAAAAATGCGCCTACAGCACCTAAGAAGGATGAGAAGATTGTCCAGTCACTACCGGTAACTTCTGCAAAGGTACGACCTATGATTTTTACCATAGAATGCTCGCCACCCACTAACATCAAGTTTACCATCACTAAGGCTCCCATTAAGGCAATAAATGGATTTTTTACTTGGCTTAAGCTTGTACTAAAAATGCCTTTTGTTCTGCTGAAGTTCACTCCGAAAAGTGGTAATGAAATTAATACGGTAATTACAAATGGAATTAACGCAGGTACATAAAGAAGTTTATAGCTTTCACTCACTTCTGAACCGAAGATATTTTTCAAACTAAAAATTAAACCTTTGCTGACTTCAAATGTACCTAATGAACCTAACGCTGTGGAGAACCACACATCTTTGTTATTCATTAAGCCTTTTAAGCCTAATTCTGGAATACGTGTAACGATTAAGAATAAAATTAATAAACCGGTTGGTAGTAATGCTTTAGCAACTTGGCCTGCGCTAACAGCATTATTATCTAACTTGTTTTCAACTTTCGCTAAACCAATACCTTTATTCGCTACAAATACAGAAATAAAGAGACCAATTGCGCCACCAACTAATGATGGGAACTCATAGTTAAATTGTGCAATTAAGAAGTAAGGAATCACGCAAGAGAATACGCTGATATAAATGAAAACAATATTTTGACGGATTTCTTTCCAGGTCACCATGATGCGTAATGCCATCAATGGAATCACTAATGCCGCAATGGAGTGGACAAACGCTGTCATCGAACCAATTTCAAGAATCGATTTTGAATCTAATTTTAACGGACCAAAACCGAACCAAGTTGGTGTACCTACAGCTCCAAAAGAAACCGGAACCGAATTCATCACTAAAGCTAACATGGCGACTTTTAATGGATTAAAACCTAACCCCATTAAAATTGGAGCTGCAATCGCTGCTGGTGTACCAAAGCCGCTTGCCCCCTCAATCATAAAAGCAAATGCCCAACCGATAATCATTAATTGTGCAACTGGGTTTGGATTAATATTGCCTAACCATTTACGCATCGTATCAGTTGCGCCAGATACTTCTGAAAATTTGTTAAAGAGAATTGCACCAAAAATAACAGTAATTGGTGTTTGAACAGCCACGATTGCTGCAGTCACATTCGCACTAATTGTCACTATATCGGTATTAAAATGAAGAAGATGAACCCCCATTACTAGAGTTGCAATCCAAGGTAATGCAACATAAGAAGGTAATGCATTACGCTTTACCATTAAATAGATCAACAGGATGATCGGAAAAACACTAAGAATAAAAGATAGGGTCATACTTACTCCTCTTACATAACTAAAAATTGCGCATATTCTATGGGTTTTAAAGAAAAAACCTATACCCTATTAAGTGAAATTTATTGAAAATGTGACAAAGATCTCATAATTTTTTAACATTTCCCTTTTATCCTTGTAACATTTTTTTAACTATTCAAAAAATCTGACAAAAATACAGAAATTGTGCTAGAAAATAAATTTTCATTACAAAAGGCATAATAAAAAAATCCTTGCAAAGATTGACTTCGCCAAGGATTTTTAAGTTTAAAATAGATTAAGAGACAATATCTTTAGTTGTTTATGGAATAAGGAAGAGATTTAATTTTCAGAACTGTTCCATCTTCAGGTAAACGGAAATGCGTCCCTTCTTCTAAATCGTTGTTCATCACCACTTGTAACCATAAAACACCGTCAAAATTGACCGCACTTACGATCGAGCCCGTTTTACGCCAAGCCGTTTCTAACTGCATTTCAATTTCGCTGCCGATTTTCGGTGTAACAGCTGTTTCCCCTGAAAGCACATACATCCCACGTTTATTGGCACCACGATATTTAGCACGCGCAACAGTTTCTTGCCCGATATAACACCCTTTCGTAAAAGAAATCGCTTGTTCGATAGCTTGTAAATTCAATGCCTGTGGGATAAATTCATTTTGCGTTTCCGCACTCAAACTTGGTAAGCCCGCTTGAATATCCGCACAAAGCCATTGCTTTTCATCGCCATTAAAGGTGACATCTAACGGGGTAGGATTGATCAAAATTGTGCGATTATCATCAATATCCAAGGTAATTTGCGCTTGAATTCGACCGCACTTTTCACCAATCAAGCCAACAATTTGCCAATCTAACACTTGAAAAGTCACTTTTGAAAACACGGCGTATTTTTTTAAATGCTCGAGTGGAGTAAATAAATTTTTCGGCATTAAAATCAAAAACTGCTCAGATGAAAGCTTAATTAAGCGAAACAACGAGTTCATTTTGCCTTTAGGATCGCAATGCGCGGTAAGCGTTGAAGCGCCAGCTGCTAAATGCACCACATCACACGTTAATTGGCCTTGCAGATATTTCTCCGCATCCAAGCCCGCCACTTCCACCAAATCATATTGGTTTAATGAAATAAATGTTGCCATGATTTTTCCTATTCAAGGTTTTGAATTTGCTCACGCATTTGTTCGATTAATACTTTTAATTCCACGGCAGAAGCGGTGATATCAGCATTAATGGATTTTGATGCCAACGTGTTAGATTCACGATTCAGTTCTTGCATCATAAAATCCAGTTTACGACCTACTGCCCCACCTTTTTTCAAGATGTTGTTGGTTTCTTTCACATGCATTTGCAAACGATCTAATTCTTCTGCCACATCCACGCGTTGCGCCAATAAAATCATTTCTTGTTCAACACGTTGTGGATCAAGTTGAATCTTCGCTTCTTCAAAACGTTGCAATAAACGCTCACGCTGCCATTGTAAAACTGCCGGCATTTGTGACCGCACTTTTTCGGCTTCCACGGTGATGCCATCAAGACGCTGTTGAATAATGGCTTGCAATTTTTCGCCTTCACGTCCACGCATTGCAATAAATTCCACCAACAATTCATCGAAAGCTGTCAACAAATCTTGACTGATGGCATCTAAATCTTGCTCAGTCGCTTCCACCACGCCGGGATAACGCAATACATCCGTTAAATTGATTTCGCCCTCACCTGCTTGCGCCTTAATCCATTGTAAAGATTGAATAACTTGATTCGCCAACTCTTTATTTAAATTGAGTTCAGCCGCTGCTTGTTTTTTGCTATCAATACGCAATGAACATTCAATTTTACCGCGAGTGAGATTTTGACGAAGTTTCTCACGCAAAGCATTTTCCAAGCCTCTAAATTGCTCTGGCAAGCGGAAAAAGTTTTCCAAATAACGTTGGTTAACCGAACGAATTTCCCAAACTGCATCGCCCCAAGCTTTCTTGATTTCAAGGCGTGCAAAAGCTGTCATACTATAAATCATAAGCGCTCTCCTACTATTGTCTCTCGTCTTAATTGATTTGGTGGCTATTTTATCGGGAAAGTGCTGTCATTTCTACCGTACATTTTGTAGAAGAATTTTGTTTCTTCTACTTTACACACTGTAAAGATTAAAATACAATCATCGTAAATTTATTATTACAACCTAAGGAAGATAAAATGAACAAGACCGTGGGAAGTACCTTACTTGTTGCAGGAACCATGATTGGGGCGGGGATGTTGGCAATGCCACTGACCTCTGCAGGAATTGGCTTAACTGCAACTGTTTTCTTATTAATTGGCTTGTGGGCAGTGCTTACTTTCACCGCACTTTTATTCGTGGAACTGTATCAAACCGCTGACAGCGATGCGGGGATCGGCACACTTGCTGCACAATATTTTGGTCAAGCAGGGCGAATTATTTCCACCGTTGTTTTAATTGTCTTCTTATATGCCTTAATTGCTGCTTACGTAAGTGGTGGTGGTTCCTTATTAATGGATTTACTCCCAGCTATGGGCGATAAAGACACCATGAACAAAATCGCGGTGCTTGTATTCACCATTTTCTTCGGCTGTTTTATTGTCATCGGCACACACAGTGTGGATAAAATCAATCGCGTGTTATTCTTTGTGATGATTGCTGCTTTTATCTTAGTGCTCGCGTTAATGTTACCAAACATCAAATTTGATAACTTAATGGCAATGCCAATTGATAATGCTTTAATTATTTCTGCAAGCCCTGTATTTTTTACAGCATTTGGTTTCCACGGTTCCATTCCAAGTTTAAATAAATACTTAGACGGCAACGTAAAAGCCTTACGCATTGCGATTTTAGTGGGTTCTGGCATCACATTATTTGCTTACTTTTTATGGCAACTTTCTACGCACGGCTTACTTAGCCAAAATGAGTTTTTACAAATTTTACGTGAAGACGCCACATTAAATGGCTTAGTGAAAGCAACCTTAGAAATCACCCAAAGCCCAATTATTGCGAATGCGGTAAAAATCTTCTCCACTTTAGCATTGGTCACTTCATTCTTAGGGGTGGCATTAGGTTTATTAGAATGTATTGAAGACTTGCTCAAACAATCTTTTAATATTCATGCAGGGCGTATTTCATTAGGTTTAATGACCTTTATTCCCCCAGTACTTTTCTCCCTTTTCTATCCAGAAGGTTTTATTCTCGCTCTGGGTTATGCTGGTCAAATGTTCGCGTTCTACGCAGTGGTTTTACCGGTAGCATTAGTTTGGAAAGCACGCTCAATTCATCCAAACTTGCCATACAGAGTATGGGGCGGTAAAGCATTGTTAGTACTTGTATTGGTGCTTGGGGTGATTATTACTTCAATTCCTTTTGCCATCCGAGCGGGTTATTTACCTTTTGTTGTCGGTTAAAATGAGCGAAAAAAAGACCGCACTTTTAAGGTGCGGTCTCTTTTATTTGTTTTCATATGAATGTGCCACTAACTGACCATTCAAGTATTCGCCAATATACACTTGCTCAATCGTCAGGTTCTGTTTTTCTAACTCAGCTTTAACCCATTCTTCATCACGATCAATAATTTCTAAAACATCATCATCTAATTGTCCATCAATAATTAATGGATAACGTAAATCATCATCACCGTATCGAATAATCGAAAGTTGTCCATTTTGTTCAAATACCGCACGTTTAACCGTTTTGATTTCATAAATACCGGCAGCACGTAACTTAAACATGAGGTCATTAGCAGTAATACTGTTTTTCATACATTCAGCAGTTTTTACCTTGCCGTTTGAAATCACCCAAACAGGTTTACCATCAATCAAAGATTTAACTAATTTGTTATGATTTTTGATAAAACGGAGGGTAAAAACCAATAATGTCCAAAGCACGAGCACGAGAGAGAACTGGAATACCCCAATACTATCGCTATAAATCACACCACCAATAATGCCACCTAGCACATAGTTTTGTACCTGATCCATCGCGGAAGTCGGTGCAAGGTTACCTTTTCCCATTAAGTTAATTTGGAGTACCAGTCCAATAATACCCATGGCCAATTTCAAGCCTAATAATGTGTAGCCATCCATTATTTATCCTCCTTATCAATCACAGTAACATTAGGGTTTACTAAGTTAATTGGGGATAAGGTATACGCTGAAAAATCATTATTAAAATGGACTTCGAAATACTGATCCCGAATATTTAAAATCATGCCGTTCATTAATGTACGGCTATTGGTACGAATATCTTCTTTCTGTAAATTTTGACTATCTTTCACCGAATTTAAAAATGTCACCACGCTAGAGATATCAGCTGCATAGACTTCATTTTGCTCATATTGCTTATATTGCACACCGAGCAAGAAAATAATTAATAAAAGAAAGATAATACTGAGATCGCGATATTTGGTTTGTAACCGATGACGTAAATATAAGCTTGTCACCACAAGCAATGCACCTAACGAGACAAAAATGGCGATATATTTAAAATAACCTTCAAAAGACATCGCATTTTCTAAAAAAGCAAAAGAGAAAAAAGACATTTGTCATTCCTAATTTTAAAGAGAAAAACAGGTTGCTACTGTAGCACAACGAAAACTGACTAGCTATCTTTATCACAGAAATTAAATTCGTTTTTCCGAAAAATCCCTTTTATAATGACCGCACTTTTGAAACAAAAAGAGAAAAATATGAAAGCAATTCAGCCCGAAGATCAGGGATATTGGCTGCTCACCAAAGGATCGACACTTTATTGGCAGGAAAATGATCTGCCTTTCGGAACAGCAAAGGAACTCGGCCTCACAACGCAAAAAGCAATGTTGCTCGGGAAATGGAAATCACAACCTTTATGGCTTGTGGCAGAAAATGATCAAGATGAACGAGAATACCTTTCCTTACGGAGTTTGTTGTCATTACCGACTGAAGATTTTCATTTATTAAGCCGAGGCGTGGAAATCAATCATTTTTTGAAAACCCACCAATTCTGCGGAAAGTGCGGTCAAAAAGCGGAACAAACTCACGATGAGCTAGCGGTTCAATGCACAAGTTGTGGCTATCGTACTTACCCCGTTATTTGCCCTTCGATTATTGTCGCCGTTCGCCGTGGCACAGAGATTTTATTAGCCAACCATAAACGCCATTACACGCCAGGCAAAGCAGGTATTTACACCACGCTAGCCGGTTTTGTAGAAGTGGGTGAAACCTTCGAAGATGCCGTTCATCGTGAAGTGTTTGAAGAAACTGGTATTCGCGTGAAGAATATTCGCTATTTCGGTAGCCAACCTTGGGCATTCCCGAATTCACAAATGGTGGGCTTTTTAGCTGATTACGACAGCGGGGAAATTCAACTGCAAGAAACAGAACTGCATGATGCACAATGGTTTTCTAGCGCTGCCCCCTTGCCAGAATTACCGCCAACAGGTACTATCGCACTCAAATTAATTAATGCTACGCTTGAGCTTTGCCAAGCGGAACAAAATAAATAAAGGAAAGCCCATGTCTGAATTAAAAAATGATCGTTATTTAAAAGCCTTATTACGTGAACCAGTGGATATGACACCCGTATGGATGATGCGCCAAGCGGGACGCTATTTGCCTGAATATAAAGCAACACGCGCAGAAGCGGGCGATTTTATGTCTCTTTGCCGCAATGCGGATTTAGCTTGTGAAGTCACCTTACAGCCACTTCGTCGCTATGCTTTAGATGCGGCTATTTTATTTTCAGATATTCTGACTATTCCTGATGCGATGGGCTTAGGATTAAGTTTTGGTGCAGGTGAAGGCCCGAAATTTGCTCATCCAATTGAAAACAAAAGTGCGGTCGAAAATTTACCGATTCCTGACCCTGAAGGCGAACTTCAATATGTGATGAATGCGGTGCGCACAATTCGTCGTGAATTAAAAGGCGAAGTGCCACTGATTGGTTTCTCTGGTAGCCCGTGGACACTGGCAACTTATATGGTTGAAGGTGGTAGCAGCAAAACCTTCAATAAAATCAAAAAAATGATGTATGCCGAACCGCAAACTTTGCATCTTTTATTAGATAAAGTGGCGGATTCCGTGATTTTATACCTAAACGCACAAATCAAAGCAGGTGCACAAGCGGTCATGGTGTTTGATACTTGGGGCGGTGTATTAGGTCATCGTGAATATTTAGACTTCTCTCTGCAATATATGCACAAAATCGTCGATGGTTTAATTCGTGAACACGATGGTCGTAAAGTACCGGTGACTTTATTTACTAAAGGTGGCGGCTTATGGTTAGAAGCCATGGCAAATACAGGCTGTGATGCACTCGGATTAGACTGGACAGTTAATTTGGCTGATGCGAAAGCGCGTGTGGGCCATAAAGTGGCACTACAAGGCAATATGGATCCAAGTGTGTTATATGCACCTGCAGAGCGTATTGAGCAAGAAGTGCAGTCAATTTTAGCTGATTTTGGTCAAGGTAGCGGCCATGTATTTAACTTAGGCCATGGAATCCACCAAGATGTGCCAGAAAGTGCACCAAAAATCTTCGTGGATGCCATTCATGAATTCTCAAAAGCCTATCATAAATAAGCGAGAAAAAAATGCGAAATCCAATTCACAAGCGCTTGGAAAATGTTGAAAGTTGGCAACATCTGACCTTTATGGCTTGCTTATGCGAACGCATGGCACCAAACTTTGCCCTATTTTGTCAGATGACCGAACAGGAGCAAGCAGAAAAGACCTATCACAACATTTTAAATTTAGTGTGGGAATTTCTAACGGTTAAAGGGGCGAAAATCAATTTCGAAAACCAATTAGAGAAGCTCGAGGAGATCATTCCTGATGTGAATAATTATGACTTCTTTGGTGTGGTACCCGCTCTCGATGCTTGTGAAGCATTAGGTGAATTATTGCATGCTATTATCGCAGGCGAGACGCTCGAAAAAGCGATTCAAATCAGCCAAATTTCATTAGGCACGGTTTGTTCTTTGATAGAAACACAAGAAAATCGAGATCTTTCTGAAAGCGAACTAAAAAGCCGTGAAGAAATTGAAGAAGAACTTGACCTTCAATGGCAAATCTATCGCTTACTCAAAGACTGTGAAAAACGCGATGTAGACCTGATTTTATCCCTCCGAGAAGAGATCAAACAGGAGGGAATCTCCAATATTGGTATAAAAATTGAGCAATAACGTGAGATTTGTCACAATTTTTGCAAATCGGGCTTTTATTTCCTAGAAAGTTAGATTATCCTTTCCCAAGCCATAGTTGGTTACAGGCCTCTAACTTAACAGAGTCAAATTTTAATTTAACAAAAGGTACAAATTTATGAACAAAACAGATTTAATCGATGCAATTGCAAGTGCTGCTGAATTAAATAAAAAACAAGCTAAAGCTGCATTAGAAGCTACTTTAGCTGCTATCACTGGTAGCCTTAAAAAAGGTGAACCTGTTCAATTAATCGGTTTCGGTACATTCAAAGTAAACAAACGTGCAGCACGTACTGGACGTAACCCACAAACTGGTGCAGAAATCAAAATCGCGGCATCTAAAGTTCCTGCATTCGTATCTGGTAAAGCATTAAAAGACGCAATCAAATAATTTGTCTTAAAACGGACTTTAATTGAACCCTGCTTTGTCAGGGTTTTTTGTTGCCTAAATTTTAGCTTTACAATCATCATTTTGCTTATATAATTACGAACCGAAACTTATTACGGGATATAAATAATGAAACGAAACATTCAACACCGAAATACCCAACAGCGCAGACATGCCATCATGCAACTGCTGCAAGAACAAGGTGAAGTCAGTGTAGAACAGCTAGTACAGTTATTTGACACTTCTGAAGTGACTATTCGAAAAGATCTCACGGCATTGGAAAGTAATGGTTTCCTTCTTCGTAAATACGGTGGTGCCATTTTAATGCCACAAGAAATCATCGAAGAAGAACAAGATGATGAACTTTCGCAACGAAAGTTAGTCTTAGCAAAAGCAGCCGCAGAACGTATTCGTGATCACAATCGCATTATTGTAGATAGTGGCAGCACAACTGCTGCATTGATTAAACAACTTAATCGCAAGCAAGGCTTAGTTGTGATGACGAATTCGCTTTCTGTGGCCACCGCATTACGTTCACTCGAAAACGAACCGACGCTTTTGATGACGGGAGGCACTTGGGACACGCGTTCTGAATCCTTCCAAGGCAATATTGCCGAACAAGTACTACGTTCTTATGATTTTGACCAATTATTTATTGGTGCCGATGGCATTGATTTAGAACGTGGTACAACGACATTTAATGAATTGGTTCGCTTAAGCCAAGTGATGGCTGAAGTGTCTCGTGAAGTGATTGTGATGGTGGAATCACAAAAAATTGGCAGAAAAATGCCAAATGTGGAATTAACCTGGCAGCAAATTGATGTGCTGATTACCGATAACAAATTATCTCAGGCTGACAAAGACGCCATAATGGCGCAAGGCGTAGAAGTAATTTGTGTAGACGTAGCATAAAGTGCGGTCAGAAAAACAAGACTTTTAATTTTAGTAAATAAGGAAAAACTATGTGTGGTATTGTTGGTGCGGTAGCACAACGTGATGTAGCAGAAATTTTAATTAACGGTTTACACCGCTTAGAGTATCGTGGTTATGATTCTGCAGGTGTGGCTGTTGTGGATCCAAACCATGAATTACACCGCGTGCGCTGCTTGGGTAAAGTAAAAGCCCTTGATGAAGCAGTTGCGGTAAAACCATTAATCGGTGGTACAGGGATCGCTCACACGCGTTGGGCAACTCATGGTGAACCGTCTGAGGCTAATGCTCATCCGCATACTTCAGGTAACTTTGCTGTCGTCCATAACGGCATTATCGAAAACCACGAAGAATTACGTGAATTACTAAAATCACGTGGCTATGTATTCAATTCTCAAACCGATACCGAAGTGATCGCTCACCTTGTTAATTGGGAGATGCGTACATCCTCAACTCTTCTTGAAGCTGTCCAAAAAACGGTAAAACAACTTACTGGCGCATACGGTATGGTGGTATTAGATCGTGAGCATCCAGAACATTTAGTTGCTGCTCGTTCAGGTAGCCCATTGGTGATTGGTTTAGGGATCGGCGAAAACTTCCTTGCATCTGACCAACTCGCGTTATTAAGCGTAACTCGTCGTTTCATCTATTTAGAGGAAGGCGATATCGCAGAAATCACACGTCGTACCGTGGATATTTATGATGCAAATGGTCAGAAAGTAGAACGTGAAGTGCACGAATCTAACCTTGAAAATGACGCAGCAGAAAAAGGCAAATTCCGCCATTTCATGCAAAAAGAAATTTATGAGCAACCAAATGCATTAATCAACACAATGGAAGGTCGTATTCTTCATAATAACGTGATCGTGGATGCTATTGGTAATGGCGCAGCTGAAATTTTAGAAAAAGTTGAACACATTCAAATCGTGGCTTGTGGTACCTCATATAATGCAGGAATGACCGCTCGTTACTGGTTTGAAGCACTTGCTGGCGTGAGCTGTGATGTTGAAATCGCATCTGAATTCCGCTATCGCAAATTTGTGACTCGCCCAAATAGCTTGTTAGTCACTATCTCTCAATCAGGTGAAACAGCGGATACCCTTGCCGCACTTCGTCTTGCAAAAGAAAAAGGTTACATGGCAGCCTTAACGATCTGTAACGTATCAAGTTCATCTTTAGTGCGTGAATCGGATCTTGCCTTCATGACTCGTGCAGGCGTTGAAGTCGGTGTGGCATCAACAAAAGCCTTTACCACTCAGTTGGCCACATTATTAATGTTAGTCACTGCAATTGGTAAAGTAAAAGGCAACATCTCAAATGAACAAGAAGTGGAAATTGTAAAAGCGTTACAATCACTTCCGGCTGAAGTTGAAAAAGCCCTTGCGTTTGATAAAGACATCGAAGCATTAGCAGAAGACTTCGCAGAGAAAAATCATGCACTTTTCTTAGGTCGTGGTGAGTTCTACCCTATCGCAATGGAAGCTTCATTGAAATTAAAAGAAATTTCTTATATCCATGCTGAAGCTTATGCGGCAGGTGAATTAAAACACGGTCCATTAGCCTTAATCGATGCAGATATGCCGGTTATCGTGGTCGCACCAAACAATGAATTACTTGAAAAAGTGAAATCAAACATTGAAGAGGTACGTGCTCGTGGTGGTCAGCTTTATGTGTTCGCTGATAAAGAAGCAGGCTTCACACCAAGCGAAGGTATGAAAATTATCACCATGCCAAAAGTGAATGATATTATTGCACCAATTTTCTACACCGTTCCGATGCAATTATTGTCATACCATGTGGCATTAATTAAAGGAACCGACGTAGACCAACCTCGTAACTTAGCTAAATCGGTAACCGTAGAATAAAGTGTAGCTGAAAATCAGCACGTTTTAATACAAAAAAGCACAGGTTTAATCCTGTGCTTTTTGTTTAAATAAACCGATAACCGTTTTCTGTTACTTCCAGAATTGAGGCATAATCCTTTCGCCAATCGCCTAACACAATTCGCGTGTACCCTTTTTCCTGATGAATGGCTTCTCGATGTGTATGACCGTGAATTAATCGTTCCACGCCAAATGCCTTCACCATTTGTGCCGTAAACGCTAAATTCACATCCATGATATCCAGTGACTTATATTGCTTATCTTGTTTACTCTTAGCGCGAATTTTCTCTGCAATTTTTAACCGCACTTTTAATGGCAAGCATAAAAACAATCTTTGTCGCCATTTTTGATGCACCTTTCGGCGAAATTGTTGATATTTCACATCATCAATACATAAGGTATCACCATGACAAATTAAAGTTTTCACACCATAAAGATCAACACAATGATAGTCAGGCAATAACGTTAAACCACAATCTTGTGCAAATTTTTTCCCTACCAGAAAATCTCGATTACCATGAATGAAATAACAAGCAATGCCCTTTTCTGTCAGTTTTTTTATCAACTGTTTTACTTGTGAGATTAAAGGTGACGTTTCATCGTCACCAATCCAAAAATCAAAAAGATCCCCCAAAATATAAACCGCTTGTGCTTCTTGTGCTTTGTTTTGCATAAAATCGTTAAAAAGTGCGGTTAATTCTGGATGGGTTTCGCTTAAATGAAGATCTGCAATAAAATAAATGGGTTTCATAACTATTCCGTCATTTTTTTCATTAGATTAGCACACATTTTTGTGTAATTTGCTATACTTTCCAAAAATTTTAATTAGGTATTTTCTATGTTAAAAATCGCCAGAATTCTCATCGTTGCACTTTGTTGTATTTTAATTTGTGTGCTCGGTACAATCTATTCCTTTATTCGTTTCAAAAATCCAAGCAATGTGGGCGTTATGGCTCGCTGGTTTGGTCGTCTATACCCTTTATTTGGCTTAAATGTAGAACACCGCTTCCCAAAAAATAAAGAGAATATGCCACGTTGTATTTACATTGGTAACCACCAAAATAATTTCGATATGGTAACCATCTCTTACATGGTATTGCCTCGTACGGTAAGTGTAGGTAAAAAAAGCCTAATTTGGATTCCTTTCTTCGGTATTTTATATTGGGTAACCGGCAATATTTTCCTAGACCGTGAAAATCGCTCTAAAGCACACAGCACCATGACAGAGCTTGCTCGCCGTATCAATAAAGACAACCTGTCAATTTGGATGTTCCCTGAAGGTACACGTAGCCGTGGTCGCGGTTTATTGCCATTCAAAACAGGTGCATTCCATGCAGCGATTGCAGCTGGCGTACCAATCGTGCCTGTGGTGTGCTCGACGACACATAACAAAATTGATTTAAATCGTTGGGATAATGGTAAGGTGATTTGTGAAATGATGGAGCCAATTGATATTTCATCCTACACAAAAGACAATGTTCGCGAACTTGCTACTTACTGCCATGATTTAATGGAAAAACGCATTGCCGAACTCGATGCGGAAATTGCACAAGGAAAATAATATGTTGCGTCTTTCTCGTCGCCAATTATTAAAAACTACCGCAATTTCAACCGCACTTGCTGCCACACCTCAATCGGTATTAGCGGCATCCCGTGAAAAATTAACTATTCCTCCATTGATGGAAGCGAAACGTGGCCGTCCCATTATTCTTAATATGGAAGAAACCGGCTACAAGTTAGATGGTTCCCATATTGTCAGTGTATGGGGCTTTAACGGCAATTATCTTGGACCCACTATTCGCATAAAATCGGGTTCTTTTGCAAAACTCAATTATCACAATAATTTGCCACAAAGCATTGCTCTCTCTATTCAGGGATTACAAGCCAGTGGCGAATTATTTGGCGGCGCCGCAAAAGTCCTCAAAAAAGGGGAATCTTGGGCCCCAATCATTCCAATTGACCAACCTGCTGCGACTTGTTGGTATCGCTCTGCGACCTTGGCTAACTCGGCTTATCAAACTTATCGCGGCATCGTCGGGATGTGGTTGATTGAGGATGATCAAAGCTTAAAATCTCAGCTACCTCATAAATACGGTGTGGACGATATTCCATTAATCTTACAAGACATGGAGTTTAATGGTGATGGATTGCAATTATTTAAGCAAAATCAACCGCACTTTGTCGGCAACCGCCTTCTTGTGAATGGACAAGAAGCGCCTTATCTTGAAGTCCCGCGCGGTTGGATACGTTTACGTTTACTCAATGCTTCATTAGCAAGAGCCTACGATCTCCGTTTAGATAACGAACAAGACATGTTGCTCATTGCAAGAGATTTAGGCTTTTTATCACAAGGCAAAGCGATTAACTCTCTTATTCTTGCACCAGGTGAACGAGCAGAAGTGCTAGTCAATTTAAGCGAAAGAGAAGGCGTATCGCTCATCTCTGGGGCTAAACGTGGTTTCTTCGATAAAATCAAAAATGTCTTCAGTTCAGGTAATGATTTTGCCGATAACACTGTTTTAGAACTTCGTCCACTTGGTGAAATCTCTGCATTCAACAAAAAAATGAATGAGTCATTCAATACTGATGCCACGGCTATGCTCGAAAGTAAAATCGCCCAAGAACGCACCTTTGAACTAGATGTGACTAACGGCTTAATTAACAAACAACGTTTTGATCCGCGTCGAGTTGATGTTTCAGCGAAAGTCGGTACTGTCGAACGTTGGATTATCAACAGCTCGTTGCCTGTCGGTTTTACCATTCAGGGTGCAAAATTTGTTATTGAAAATCAAGATGACGTCAATATCAGTCCCACTGAACTTGTTTGGAAAGACACCGTTTGGGTGAAAAAGAAAGTACAAATTTTAGTAAAATTTGAGCAACCTTCATCAAATAGCCATCCTTTTTTATTTGGTGCATCAAATTTGATGTTAGCTGATATGGGGTGTATCGGAATGATGGTTATTCAATAAAACCAACTTATTACATAAAAAGGAATCAAAAATGAAAAAACTAACCTTCTTCTTAGCAACAATATTTCCAATCGCGGCCCTCGCTGTAACCGAACAATCAAAAGACACTAAACAACAAGCTGACGAGCCTCATATTTATCTTTCTATCTTTGATAGAACCCAAATGCCCTCAGTCGATTTACATAAAAAAGAAATTTCTCGTTCTAATAAAAATGAGAAAGTATGTTGGATTGCAACAGGACATTTCAGAAAAAAAGTCAATGTGACGGAAACATTCAAAGCGCAGGCTAAAAGTCAAATGGAGTTCAACGAAGCGCCTAATGGGCAAATAACATCATCCCCTAATAAAAAAACTCACAGCATTACTTATACTGCCAAACCGTTAGAAAATGGGAAATATGTAACAAATTGCTGGGAATTCGGTCGATGGGACCCTACCGGTAAATATGTACTTACTGTAAAAATTGGAAAACATGAATTTGAAAAACAAGTTTTCTATGTAACTGAGTAATTAAAAATATCCAAAAATGACTGTACTTTAAATGGTAATATTTGGTAACTTAAGTCTAAAAAGCCGCCTGAAATTCAATTTTCAGGCGGTCTTTGTTTATTCTAAGAACGATGACAAACCAACTCATTATTCAAGGAGCAAAACTTGAATCAAGTACAACAAATATTTGATTATGCTGCCAAACAATATGCTACGCAGCCAGAATATCTTTGGTCGAAATTTCCAGAATATGCAATCTTGCGTCATGGCAATGGTAAAGGAAAATGGTATGCACTTATCGGCAAAATTACGAAGATTAGATTGGGTTTACAAGAAGAAGGCACAACAGATTTCATCAATCTCAAATGTCCACCCGATATGGTAAGCATCTTACAGCAATCACCTAATTTCTTACCCGCTTACCATATGAACAAAACCCATTGGCTAACAATTGTGTTAGATCATGGCGTAGAAACCGAAGAAATCTTTAAGTTGTTGGATTGGAGTTACGACTTAACAAAGTAGAAGAATTTAAAAACACCTAAAAATCTGACCGCACTTTTGCTTTTCTTTACTTTAGTCACGGCTAGTAAGATAATGAATGAAAACTATTATCAAAATACAAGCATTGAGTTTGATTCAATAAGGAGATAACCATGGCAATGAATAGACGTGATTTTTTAAGAATGAGTGCGGCATTTACAGCAGCGGGCATGTCGCCTTCTCTCTTTGCGGCAACGAAAGAACAATTTACCATTTATGGTGCACCAGCGATGCCAAGTGTGACCATTGCAGTGGCGGCAGCGCAAGGTAAATTAGCCAAACAAGCAGATGTCGCATTAGAGATTTGGCGTTCGCCAGATCAATTGCGTGCGGGTGTAGCAAGTGGGCAATTTAAAGTGATGATGAGCCCAAGTAATGTAGGTATGAATTTACGTAATCAAGGGCAGCAAGTTGGCATGGTGAATATTCTCACCAATGGGATTACGCAGTTGATGTGTAAAGGTGGCGCCATTACTTCACCGCAAGAATTAGTGGGTAAAAAAATCCTTGTGCCATTTAAAAATGATATGCCAGACATCGTATTGCAAGCTTTACTGAAAAAACTGAATATTGATATTAATAAAATGGATATCACCTATGCCGCCACACCAACGGAAGCAATTGGTTTGTTCTTGCTGAAAGATTTCCATGCGGCTATCTTGCCAGAACCGATGGCGAGTGCCGTTGTGCTGAAAGCTAAAATTGTTGGTACGGAGATTGTACGCGGCTTTGATTTAGTGAAAGAATGGGGTCAAGCATTTAATACCAAACCACTGATTCCAATGGCGGGCATTATTGCTAACGAAGAATACTTCCACGCACACAAGGCAGAGTTTGATCTGCTTCACCAAGATTTAAGTGATGCGTTAAACTGGATTATGGCTAACCGCAAAAGTGCGGCTGAAATTGGCGCTAATTATCTGCCAGCGCCAGAAGCTGCTATTGAAATGGGCTTAGACGGTGCGCGTTTAACGGTGACCAAAGCCAGTGAACTGAAAAATGAAATCATGCAATTCTATGAAACCTTGATGGAGTTCAATCCAAAACTCTTAGGTGGTAAATTACCAGATGATAAATTCTTCTTGGCTTAATTTGAAACTGAATCACATAACATGATTAAAACTGACAAAATCCGTAAACCACAACCTGTCCTGTTTTACATCATCGACTACCTCTGGAGCGGCTTTACCGGCTTAAGTGTGGCGATGATGGTGGTTGCCTTGTGGGCTTGGGGCAGTGCGATATTTGGTGAATTTATGCTGCCTGCTCCCGCGGATGTTTTTCAAAAAGCCCTTGAGCTGCTCGATCATTTCCAACAAAACGAAATTGGCATTTCGTTATGGCGTTCTGTGGTCGGCATTACCATTGCATTAGTCGCTGGCTTAGCCGCAGGGCTGATTGCGGGCAGCTTTAAAACCGCTATGGCATTGCTTAAACCCGTCATTACGATTTTATTAGCCATGCCGCCAATTATTTGGGTCGTGATGGCATTATTTTGGTTTGGCTTTGGCAACCCAAGTGTGCTATTTACCATTATCGTATTAGTCGCCCCGCTGACCTTTGCCAGTGCCGCTATGGGCATGGCAAGTGTAAACAAACAACATGAAGAATTGTTTGATGCGTACAAACTCGGATTGTGGAAGAAAATCCGCTATTTGTACGTTCCCCATCTCACAGGCTATGTGATTTCCAGTATTGGCGTCGCGGTTGCGATGGGCGTAAAAGTGGTAATTATGGCAGAGCTTTTGGGTGCCAATGAGGGGGTGGGGGCACAGATTGCCGATGCCAGAGCCATGTTAGATACATCAACGGTCATGGCTTATGTGCTGTTGGTGATTGTGTTTGTTTCACTCTTTGAATATTTGATTACCAAGCCATTGGAAATTCTGTTTATGCCGTGGAGAAGATAATGCTGAGTTTAAAAAATGTGCGTTTTGAAATTCTCCGCGATCCCATCGTGCGCGATTTCAGTATGGATTTACAACCGGGCGAAGTGAAAACTTTATTCGGCCCTAGTGGCTGTGGCAAAACGACTGTACTGCGTTTAATTTCAGGTTTGGAAACGCCAAAATCGGGTGAAATCAAGAATACATTCCGTAAAACGGGGTTTCTGTTTCAAGAAAATCGTCTATTAGAAAATCTCACTGCCATGCAGAATATCGCCATTTTTATGGATAATCCTAATGAAAATGAAATCATTGCGCTGGCAGAAAAGATCGGGCTTTCTTCGGGTGATTTGAATAAATACCCGACCGAATTATCAGGCGGTATGGCAAAACGCGTAGCATTTTTACGTCTATTGCTATGTGGCTGTGATTTAGCCTTATTGGACGAACCTTTTGTCGGTTTGGATCGCGATTTACGGGATATTTTAGCCGCCATGTTAGTGGAAAAAATTGAACAGCAAGGCATGGCTTGCATTTTAGTGACGCACGATCGTTTTGAAGCAGCTCGATTAAGCCGAGAGATTATGCAGCTTTCTCCAAAAGGGATGGATGTGCAAAATGTGATTACCTTGCCAACGCCATTATCCGAACGTAATTCAGCCTTTGAAGAAACCGTAGTCGCACGCGAATTTCAAGGAATCCATTACTATGAATAATTTCTTTACCCATCCGATGCGACCCTTCTTTGTTGGTGCAGCCATTCTTGCGATTGTTGGTGCATTGAGCTTTTTCATCAGCCCCGATGATCTCATCCTACACCGCAAAATTTTCTTAGAATTTATGCTACCAGCCGCATACGGCGGCTTTCTGACAGCCTCCATGCTCGAATGGACAAATTACAAAGGTAATTTAAAACCTATTGCGACGATTTTAGCAGTGCTCTTGCTTGCAGGATTGGTGTTATTGCCATTTTCCCCGCAAACCGCCTCGTTTTTAGTGGCAGCTTATTGGCTCGCGTTGTTACTCTTTTGTGCTTGGCTATTTTGGTTGGATCGCAATACCGACAATTTTACTTTACTGATGTTACTTGCAGCATTTATGGTTTGTCAGACAGCTTACGCCATGACTGATAGTCTGAAATTATTGCGAGCACAGGTGCATTTGAATATGGCAGCAGTGATGTTTGTATCAATCCGAGTCAGCATTCTATTAGGCGCAGAGGCACTGAAAGAAAGTACATTGAAAGATCCCGTATTCATCCCAAATGTCGTGTATAAAAATATCGCGATTACATTTTTATTACTTCATACCGCAGCAGAGCTTTGGTTGCCTGCACAAACAGCCGCTTTTACAGCCTTTGCCGTTGGCTTTATTTTGCTTGCCAAGTTACGCGAATTACATCATCACGAACTGCTACGTAAACATTACGTACGCACTTATTATTTCCTTCAACTGTTCGCCGCGATTGGTTATTTGTGGATTGGCATAAATAAATTAATTGATGAGCCTACTGCCGATCCGTTACACATGGTAACACTTGGTGGCATTCTCGGCAGTATGATGATGATTTGGCTCACTGCGGGATTATGGCATAGTGGCTTTACGAAACTGGATTACCCAAAACTCTGTCGCCTTGCCGTGCTTTGCCTTTTCACGGCGGCGCTTTCCCGAGCTTGTTTAATGTATGTGGACGAGCTATTTTTTATCACGGTTCCGGCTATTTTAATTGCCATTGTGTTTGTGCTTTATCTCGCAACCTTTGTGCCGATATTCCGAAACAACGCGTTTACGGATGATCCGGAATAATGACCAATCCGCACATCAATGTGCGGATTTTTGATATTTTTTAGACCGCACTTAATAGGCTTTTAATTGGGCCATTGCTTTACAATCTGCAGCTTGATGATCATCTTCGGTAATTAAACTTTGTAGGAAATGTTTAATTTCAGTCAGCTCGGCAATTTTTTCTTCGACTGAAACCAAATGTTTTGCCAACATACTATCCACTTCACAATGTTGAGATTGTTGCGTTTTCATCTCATTAAAAAATTTAATTTCGGCCAAGCTAAAATCTAACGCTCGGCAGGTTTTAATAAATTTTAATTGCTTCAAACTGGCTTCATCATAATCTCGATAACCATTAGCTAGCCGCTTGGGCTCCGGCATTAAACCCATTTTTTCATAATAACGAATGGTTTCCAAATGAATACCGCTTTGTTTGCTCAATTCGTGAATCTTCATCTTGTTAAAATTAAGCCTTGACCTTGTAGTTACTACGGACTTTATACTTTATCCCAAGTTAATCAAATAGACAATAAGGAGCCGTATGTCCGAACATCATTCCCATGAACATCATGATCATTCATCTCATGAGCATATTCCACAGGATAAAAAAATCTTAGCGCTCAGTTTTGCCATCATTACTGGCTTTATGATTGTCGAATTTATTGGTGGCTATTGGTTTAACAGCTTGGCACTCATGGCTGATGCGGGACACATGGCAAATGATAGTTTATCGTTATTTTTAGCCTTGCTAGCGTTGTTTCTATCTGCTCAAAAACAAAGATACATTGCCCTACTTAATAGCGGCTCATTGATTGTTGTGGCATTGATGATTTTAGTTGAAGCCATTCAACGCTGGCAAAATCCCATCGAGATGATGGCATTACCAATGCTTGGCGTGGCATCTCTAGGATTATTGGTGAATCTTTTCGTTGCAAAGATAATGTTGAACAGCGATCATGATAATCTCAATATTAAAGCAGCGTATCTACATGTACTCACCGATTTATTTGGTTCCATTATTGCTATACTTTCGGGTCTCAGTACCTATTTTCTGGGATGGTTATGGGTTGACCCATTGGCAAGTATGATATTAAGCATGCTAGTATTAAAAAGCGGAATTGGAGCATTTCGCTTGGCATTAAAAAACACTTAAAAAATTAACCGCACTTTGGTTTGATATTTCCAAAGTGCGGTCAATTTTCAGCGATTATTTCAACTCACCGCGCTCTACAATGATCCCCACATTACTTGCTTGAGCAACCGCTTTGGGTTTGCTTAATTTGAGACGTAACCATGAAATCCCAAAACGTTGTTGTAATTGCTCTGCTACTTCATAAGCCACACGCTCAATCAATAAAAATGGCTTAGCTTGAACATAATCTAAAATAAATTGGCTCACTTCGGCATAATTAAGGCAGTATTGCACATCATCCGTTTCTGCGGCTTTTTGACAATCCCATGCCATTTCCAAATCAAAAACGAGCTTTTGTTTGATTTGTTGCTCCCAGTCATACACACCGATTTGTGCGAAGACCACTAATTCTTCAATAAAAATACGCTCCATCTCTCATTCCTGTAAAAATATAGTGGGCTTATGCTATCAAGTTTGGTTAAAATAACGAACAAGTTTTTCAAATACAATCAAGATTGTGGAGCACGAAATGAGCCTATTTGCCCTTTTTTATATGATTTTTGCTTATTTACTGGGTTCGATTTCCAGTGCAATTTTGATTTGTAAGATAGCAGGCTTGCCTGACCCGCGAAAAAATGGCTCTCATAACCCTGGTGCGACCAATGTATTGCGTATTGGCGGACGTTGGGCGGCGCTTGCAGTATTAATTTGCGATATTTTAAAAGGGATGTTACCTGTTTGGGCGGGTTATTATTTAGGGCTCACACAATTTGAATTAGGCATGGTTGCCTTGGGTGCGTGTTTAGGACATATCTTCCCTATTTTCTTTCAGTTTAAAGGCGGGAAAGGTGTAGCGACCGCATTCGGTGCCATTGCGCCCATCTCTTGGGGCGTAGCTGGTTCAACGCTAGGCACTTGGTTGTTGGTCTTCTTAATTAGCCGTTATTCTTCATTAAGTGCTGTCGTTACGGCACTTCTTGTACCATTCTACGTTTGGTGGCTTAAACCAGAATTCACCTTCCCCGTTGCCTTAGTTTGCTGCTTGCTGATTTATCGCCACCACGACAATATTCAGCGCTTATGGCGAGGTCAAGAAGATAAAATGTGGGGAAAATCCAAAAAGAAATAAATAAAAAAACCTGTCGATTATCGACAGGTTTTTTTTTTATCAAAACGGCTTAGAAATCAACCGCACTTTTAAGTTTTTTCAATGCGTTGGCTTCAAGCTGACGAATACGTTCTGCAGACACATTATATTTTGCTGCAAGATCGTGAAGGGTCGCTTTTTCATCATCTAACCAACGTGCTTTGATAATCTCTTGGCTACGTTCATCAAGGTTAGCTAATGCTGTACCTAATTTTTCTGTGGCTTGCTCTTCAAAGTTTTCACTTTCAAGTTCTGCCGCAAAGTTTGAGCTTTTATCTTCTAAATATAAAGAAGGTACATAAGCCTCATCGTCATCGTCTGTTGGCAAATCAAAGCCGACATCAGCCCCTGTCATACGGGATTCCATTTCGATGACATCTTCTTTTGACACGCCAAGCTCATTCGCCACCATATCCACTTCGTTTTCATTGAACCAACCTAAACGTTGTTTAGTTTTACGTAGGTTAAAGAACAATTTACGTTGTGCTTTTGTAGTAGCGACTTTCACAATACGCCAATTACGAAGGACATATTCGTGGATTTCGGCTTTGATCCAGTGCACAGCAAAAGACACAAGGCGAACGCCCACTTCCGGATTAAAACGTTTTACCGCTTTCATTAATCCGATATTACCTTCTTGAATTAAATCTGCTTGTGGCAATCCATAACCTGAATAACCACGCGCAACATGAATAACAAAACGTAAGTGTGATAAAACTAATTTTTTCGCTGCTTCAATATCACCGTCATAATACAAACGTTCTGCTAAGCTTTTTTCTTCCTCTGCAGTTAGCATCGGATATTCGTTTGCTGCTCGAATATAACCTTCGATGCTACCTTGAGGTACTAACATCATTTGAGTTTCTTTATTCATTCTTCTCCTCACAGCATGCGGAGCTAAGCCCCGACTCATTACTTATTTGTTATTGTATAACAACTATTGTCATTATACCTCAATTTGTTTTATTTGACAGTTTTTAACGATTAAAAGTTCAAATGAATCACTGAAAATTTTCCAAATCACTTTAATGGAACAAGCGAATAAACGACATCCTCTGCCACAACCTTAAACAATAGATCAATATTCGGGTGTTTTCCAGGGTTTTGTTTCGCATCTTCAACATGTTCTGCAAACCATTCAATGCCTTGTTGTGCGGAAGTGCGGTCTAATTTTCCGTTAAATTTTTCTGCTAACGCATTATAAAGACGGAGTGAGCCAAGCTTACCTGGTGCGGCAGGAATATGATGAATCACTGTTTCACCATTTAATACGTCTAAACCTGTTAGATGATCAATGGTGGGTAAAGTCTCTAAAATGTCTTTAAAATTCATGATTGCTTTCCTCTATAAATTAACTAATGGCTTGCTCTGAATTCACTTCACCATTCGCGCCCATAAAGCGCACTTCTGGCTGTAAATACACACCAAATTTATCCGCCACGGTTTGACGGATATGATGTGCTAGCTTCACAACATCCTGCCCAGTGGCATTACCTTTATTAATCAGCACTAACGCTTGTTGCTGATGAACCGCCGCACCACCGATTTGAAAACCTTTTAAATGGCATTGATCGATTAACCAACCCGCTGCAAGTTTCACTGAACCATCTGCTTGTGGAAAATGCGGTAGATTTTCGACCTGTTTTTGGATTTTCGCAAATTGCGCTGCACTCACCACTGGATTTTTGAAGAAACTGCCCGCATTACCAAATTCTTTTGGATCAGGCAATTTGCTGCGGCGAATATGGCACACTTCATCAAACACTTGTTTTGCCGTTACCGTTTGAGGATCAAAATTCACTAATGAGCCATATTTTAAAATTGGTTGCCAATTTTTTGCTAATTTCAATCCCACTGCCGTAATCACATAACCTTGCGCATAGCGATGTTTAAAAATACTTTCACGATAACCGAATTCACATTCGTTCGCCTGTAAGCGGAATTCTTCGCCTGTGTTGAGATTTAGCACATCTACATAATCGCACACATCTTTAAACTCTACGCCATACGCACCAATATTTTGAATCGGTGCTGAACCGGCACAGCCTGGAATGAGTGCAAGGTTTTCTAAACCATTAATGCCTTGTGAAAGCGACCACTCCACCAACTGGTGCCAATTTTCACCACCATTAACATGCAAATAATGGTAATCGCTATCTTCTGTATGCTGAATACCCAATAAACGATTAACAATCACTATTCCTTGAAAATCTTCTAAAAATAGCATATTGCTACCTTGACCTAAAAATAAGACAGGGAGATTTTCAGCTTGCGCTTTTTGCCAAGCTTGTTGGATTTGTTCAATCGATGTGGCTGCAATAATTTCACGTGCATTTGCCGGAATATTGAAGGTGTGAAACGGTTGTAAACTTTGCATTAACTTTCCTTAAAAAAATGTGTGAGGGAGTGTGATTTTAACCATCGTACCACCTTGCTCCCCTTTTGAAATCGTAAGTTGGGCATTTAATTGGCGACTGCGTTCAGTCATGATATTTAAACCATAATGCCCTTCAGGTTCATCTAACGTTGGAATCCCTACCCCATTATCTTGCACAAGAATTTCGTATTCCCCTTCTGCATTGATATGTGCTTTTACCTCAATCAACGTACCTTTTGAGTGTTTAATCGCATTCAGCGTTGCTTCACGCACAATTTGCAAAACGTGCACTAATTCTTGTGGATTTAAACTTTGGGATGGCAAACTGCAGTCCACCGTCATTTGCATCTTCGTTTGTGAACGCAAGCTTTCGATTACTTGCTCTAAAGCAACCTGTAAATTCGCTTCTTGTACCGTTAAACGGAAAGTCGCCAATAATTCTCGTAATTGAGAATACCCATCTGATAAAGCTTGTTCAAATTCACCAATAATCGCAATGCTTTTCTTTTTTGATTCCTCGTCTTCTTTCTTCAAATTATGTTTTAACAGCGTTAATTGAATTTGTAAGAAAGACAGCACTTGCGCCAACGAGTCATGTAATTCCCGTGCAATAATTGACCGCTCTTCCATCAATAATAGCTGCTCTTGCTGCCGTTGCGTTTTGTGTGAATACAACGCTTTTGCCACCATTTGCCCTAAGTTTTTCATCATACGCGGATCAGGACAAGGCAAACCAGCTTGCCACGAGAGCACTGCTAAGTTTTCATTTTCAATAGAAAGTTCTTCGACTTGAAGTGATTGTTTAGGATCTTTTTGACCAAAAGAAATTTCCCAATGTTCTGATCCGAAAATTTCTAACTCAATGTAGCGTAAATGTTCGCTGACACGAATATGATTGAGCACTTGACTGAGAATTTTATCATTAATCTTCGTGGGCGTAAGCAACTGCGAGCTTTGATAAAGCGTCGTTAAAGAGCGGTTAGTTTGGCGTAATTTTTGCGTTTTCTCATTAACGGCATCTTCTAAACGTGAATAAAGTCGCCCTAATTCCGATGACATTTGCGTAAACACTTTTGCCAAAACACCAAGCTCGTTACCACTTTCTGTATCAAGCTGGATATGTTTAAACTGCCCCATTTGCACTTGCATACTGGCTTTGGTCATCAGCTCTAAAGGCTTCACGACTTCGCGCTTCATATACCAAATGACATAAGATACCATCGCAAGGATCAATAGCATTGAAACACATAGCACTGAAACTGCACTAATCCATTTTTGTTCAGCAAAGCGTTGCAATTCCAACACGAAATCATCGACATCTTGTACATAACTTTTCAGTTCTGCATGATATTTTTCGATTTGATGCGCACGAGCGAAATCTGACATCACTGACCATCGTTGAAGGATTTTTTGATAAGACGCTTTCATCCCAGAAGGCGCAAAAAGCTGATTCTGCACAGTCAGCAAGACATTAGCGTTGAGACTATCTTGGTAACGCACTAAATTCTGTTCAACTGTATTAGGTGAACGTTCCATTTCCGTTAATAACCGATAACTTTGCATACGCAAAGAACCGGAAATATTAATCGCTTCCGCATCCGATTTATTACTAGCCATCACAAGCAAACTCAATGAGCTAATAATGCCCATAAAGATGATGACCACAAATAAATATTTAGCAATACGGGTAGAAACTGAACGTTTAGCGTACACGATAATTCTTCAACATAGGGAAAAGTGTCCATAGTTTAGCATAAAGTGCGGTTGAAATTGGCTGATTTTTCACAAATAAAAAACATCGGCTTTAACACCGATGTTTTCAAAAACTTGAATATTTTTGACCGCACTTAGCTTAATTCTTTGCCTTTTAATTCGGGCACTAAGAAGACTGTCGCCACCATGTCGATAACATAAATCACCGCTAAGAAAGCAATCGCAATGCTGAATGAGTACGCGGATACAATCGCCCCAACAACAACCGGTCCAAAGCCACCAACAGCACGACCTAAGTTAAACAATACATTTTGTGCGGTTGCACGCGCTTCTGTCGGATAGGCTTCTGCCATTAACGCCCCATAACCGCCCATCATGCCGTTTACGAACATTCCTAAGAATGCGCCAGCCACCAACATCGCAGTTGGATCAGTTAATTGAGAATAAGTAATGATGCTGATCACAGCTCCAAGTTGGAATAATAAGAAACTTGGTTTACGTCCGATTCTATCTGCTAGACGCCCGAAGATCCAAATCCCCGCCATCATGCCGCATACGGTAACTGCCGTCCATAAACCTGATTTCGTTAAACTAAAGCCAAGTTGTTTAGATAAGAAGTTTGGCATCCAAATCATAATACCGTAGTAACCGAAGTTTTGTACCGAAGTTAACACCACTATACCAAGGCTTACTTTTGTGGTTGCTTTATCTTTCACTAAGAGTTTAAAAGATTCCAGTTTAGATATTTTTTGGGTAGAAAGTTCGGTCTGTTTTTGTGAGAAAATTTCAGGTTCATGTAAGCGAACTCGTAAATACCAAGCAACAAATGCCGGGAAGATACCGACAACGAACATACCGCGCCAGCCGATATGTGGAAGCAATACTGGTGTGAGTAACGCGGCGGCTAACACACCCACTTGCCAACCTAACGCCACATAAGACGCCGCTTTTGCGCGGTGTTTGGCAGGCCACGCCTCAATGGCTAATGCCATACCGATACCAAATTCACCGCCCAAACCGATACCTGCAATGGTGCGATAAATTAATAAATCCCAATAGCCTTGCGCAATTGCACATAATCCGGTAAAGACCGCGAAGAGGACAATTGTCCAAGTTAGTACGCGTACACGGCCATAACGATCGCTTAATGCACCAAATACAATACCGCCCACCACAGCACCAATAAGTGTCCAGGTGACTAATGAGCCAGATTGTGCGGGAGTTAAATTAAGATCGGCCGAAATGGCACTAAGCATAAATCCAAGAATAAGAAGATCGAATCCATCCATCGCGTAGCCGACAGCAGATCCAATCAAGGCTTTCCAGCCATATTGATTGACGTTTGTCATGATTGAGGTCCCTTTTGCTACTCACGGGTAGCGTTTAAAGTGAAATGATGAGGAAAGAAATATTCCGACGCGTAGTTTAGAGAAATTGACGGGATTTTGCAAGAATGAGAAAAGCAAAGTGCGGTTGATTTTATTCAAGTTTTTATTTTTTCAATAAAATTCGAATTAATAAAGCAATGGCTGCCGCATCATCCACCAAACCTAATGGGCCAAGCACCGCTTCAGGCAAAATATCAATCGGACTGAACAAATAAATCAGAATGATGGCGATTTTAATTAACTTTGTTTTATTCATAGTCATTGGACGAAAAGAAAAAGATCAGGTAAATTCTACAACTTATCCGAATGGTGAATCATCACAAAACGTTCCCAAAGCTGCTCTTCGCTTTCTTGATGCTCAGGATCTGGCTTAATACAGTTTGTAATCGGGCAAACTTTTTGGCAAGTTGGCGTGTCATAATGACCAACACATTCCGTACAAAGTACAGGATCGATCACATAGATCTCCTCGCCGATTGAAATTGCTTCATTCGGGCATTCGGGGAGGCACATATCGCAGTTTGTGCATTTGTTTGTGATCAGTAACGCCATACCATTCCTTTATATGAGAAAGCGGCGAATTATAGCCGACAAAAGCAAAATTGACAAAATTTAAACAGGATTTTTATGAAAAAACAGGTTTCCACTCTTTCCCTTATTGCCCTTACTGCATTGAGCATTTGGCAATATTTCACTGAGCACAAAAAAGACACTAAACCGACTCCAACAACCACACAACAACAAAGCAAAAGTGCGGTCAAAAATACCAAAGATTTTGGTAATTATGATGTCATCATGCGCGATGATGCCATTGGACAAAATAAAAATGCCCCTGTTGATTATTATATGTTGGCCTTATCTTGGTCGCCGGCATTCTGTGAAAAACAACGTGCGCAATATGGCAATAATTTACCTGATTCAGCGCAATATCAATGTAGTATAAAAAATCAATTTGGCTGGGTAGTGCACGGCTTATGGCCTCAAAATGCGAATGCACGTTCTGTTACGGATCATCCCCGTTTTTGTAAGGGTGATTTAGCACCGCTTCCAGTTGAAACCCTCGAGCCTTATCTTTCAATCTCGCCAGGTGCAAAATTATTACAAGGCGAATGGGAAAAACACGGCAGCTGCGCTTTTGATTCAGCGGAAGCTTATTTCAAACAAGAGAAAGCATTATTTGAATCGCTTTCCTTGCCAAACGAACAATTAAGCCGTAAAGAATTATTTCAATGGATGAAGCAACATAATCCGCAATTAAAAGGCGCTTATTTAGGGGCGAGCCATAATGAACTATTCATTTGTTACAATCGCCAGTGGGAAGTAATCGATTGCCAAAAATAAGCATAATTCGCTTTTTTATTTGATCTACATCGTTACAACCTAGTCAGAACTAGGTATAATATTCAAGTTTAATTTTAACTAACCCAAGAGGAAAGATTATGTCAGTAATCAAAATGACCGACTTAGATTTAAAAGGTAAACGTGTATTTATTCGCGCGGACTTAAACGTACCAGTAAAAGATGGCAAAGTAACATCTGATGCGCGTATTCGTGCGACTATCCCGACGTTAAAACTAGCTTTAGAGAAAGGCGCAAAAGTGATGGTTACCTCTCACTTGGGTCGTCCAACTGAAGGGGAATTCAAACCTGAAGACTCTTTACAACCGGTTGTTGATTACTTAAAAGACGCAGGCTTCAACGTGCGTTTAGTGCAAGACTACTTAAACGGTGTGGATGTTAAAGAAGGCGAAATCGTTGTTTTAGAAAACGTACGTGTAAACAACGGTGAGAAGAAAAACGATCCTGAATTAGGTAAAAAATATGCCGCACTTTGCGATGTCTTCGTAATGGATGCATTCGGTACAGCTCACCGTGCACAAGCGTCAACTTACGGCGTAGCGGAATTTGCACCAGTTGCTTGTGCAGGTCCATTATTAGCAGCTGAGTTAGATGCATTAGGTAAAGCATTGAAAGAGCCAGCTCGTCCAATGGTTGCGATCGTAGGTGGTTCTAAAGTTTCCACTAAATTAGAAGTATTAAATTCTCTTTCGAAAATTGCTGACCAAATTATTGTGGGTGGTGGTATTGCAAATACTTTCATCGCGGCAGCTGGTCACAATGTGGGTAAATCTTTATATGAAGCAGATTTAATCCCTGTAGCAAAAGAATTAGCCGCAAGCACTGATATTCCAGTTCCAGTTGATGTACGTGTTGGTACTGAATTCTCTGAAACTGCACCAGCAACAGAAAAATCAGTAACCGAAGTGAAAGATGATGAATCTATCTTCGATATCGGTGATAAATCTGCAGAACAATTAGCTGAAATCATCAAAAATGCAAAAACCGTTTTATGGAATGGTCCAGTTGGCGTATTTGAGTTCCCTAACTTCCGTAAAGGTACTGAAATCATTTCTCACGCGATTGCAAACAGCGATGCATTCTCTATCGCAGGGGGTGGTGATACTTTAGCAGCTATCGATTTATTCGGTATTGCAGATAAAATCTCTTACATCTCAACTGGTGGTGGTGCATTTTTAGAATTCGTTGAAGGTAAAGTATTACCAGCAGTAGAAATTCTTGAAAAACGTGCGAACGGTTAATTGAATGGCTTCTATCCCCTCTACTCTCATAGAGGGGATAAATATTGATTCTTCAAACGGAGGAATAAATCCTCCAAAACAAAAGGAAACACAACTATGGCTAAATTATTAGATATCGTAAAACCTGGCGTAGTAACAGGTGAAGATGTACAAAAAATCTTTGCTTATGCCAAAGCAAACAACTTCGCGATCCCAGCAGTAAACTGCGTGGGTTCTGACTCCGTAAATGCTGTATTGGAAACCGCTGCGCGTGTGAAAGCACCAGTAATTATCCAATTCTCAAACGGTGGTGCAGCTTTCTACGCAGGTAAAGGTATCAAACCAGCAAGCGGTGCACGTCCAGATGTTTTAGGTGCGATCGCGGGTGCGAAACACGTTCATACTTTAGCCAAAGAATACGGTGTGCCCGTTATTCTTCATACCGACCACGCAGCGAAAAAATTGCTTCCATGGATCGATGGCTTACTTGAAGCGGGTGAAAAACACTTTGCAGAAACGGGCCGTCCATTATTCTCTTCTCACATGCTTGACTTATCTGAAGAGCCAATGGAAGAAAACATGGCAATCTGCCGTGAATATCTTGCTCGCATGGACAAATTAGGTATGACCCTTGAAATCGAAATCGGTATTACCGGTGGTGAAGAAGATGGCGTGGATAACTCTGATGTAGATGAATCTCGTTTATATACCCAACCATCTGATGTGCTTTATGTTTACGATCAATTAAACCCTGTAAGCCCTAACTTTACCGTTGCGGCAGCATTCGGTAACGTACACGGTGTTTACAAACCAGGTAACGTAAAATTAAAACCATCTATTTTAGGTGCATCACAAGAGTTCGTTGCAAAAGAACGCAATCTACCAGCAAAACCAATCAACTTCGTTTTCCACGGTGGTTCTGGTTCTAGTCGCGAAGAAATCCGCGAAGCAATTAGCTATGGTGCAATCAAAATGAATATCGATACTGATACTCAATGGGCTGCATGGAATGGTATCTTAAACTTCTATAAAGCAAATGAAGCTTATCTTCAAGGTCAATTAGGTAACCCTGAAGGTCCTGATGCACCAAACAAAAAATACTACGACCCACGTGTTTGGTTACGTAAAATGGAAGAATCAATGTCTAAACGCTTAGAGCAATCTTTCGAAGACTTAAACTGCGTTGATGTTTTATAATCCATAAAAATAGACTAAAATGAAACCGCACTTTGTTAGTGCGGTTTTTTAGTTTTACATAACCAGAATGTTGGTTCTTATCGATGCAAATAACGAAACAAAATTGGTTAGCCACCATAATAAACTTTGCGGTAACACTTTTCTTTCTTTCAATATTTATTGTCAAAGGAGGATATAATGCCGCGCCTGCTCTACTGATGTTAGTCGGTTTAGGTTATAGCGTTTATGCTTTAATCAAGAAACCGCTTTTAAACTTATCGAAAGTTGATAAATGGTTAATTTATAGCTACCTTTTTTATTTTCTTACATTTGTACTTTCCCTCTGCATTAACGGGGGAAAAATGCGTGATCTAGATACGGCAAGTCGTGTTGTTTTCTTAATTCCTGTTTTACTTTTATTATTAAAATATCCAATCAAAACCTGTGTATTGAGTTACTCTATCCCCCTTGGTGGTATTGTTTCTGTCTGCATCGCGCTTTATGATAAATTTATCTTGAATCTGAATCCGGATCAAAATCCTCGAATTATGCATATTCAAGGCGGCGACATTTCTATGTCATTAGGCATTTTGAGCCTGATTATTGCCCTATATGCTTATCAAAAAAGAGAGGTGAAACTGACTGTTCTTAGTGTGATTGGTGCCTTATGTGGCATTGTAGGAAGTTTGCTTTCTACCGCTCGAGGAGGATGGGTTGCATTACCGATCTTACTTATTGTTATACTTTGGATTTATCGCCATTCCCTTTCAAAACGTTTTTTCCTGACTTTCTTTGGAATCATTGCCGTAGCAAGCGTTGGCATTAGCCAAATGCCCAATAACCGAATTATGGAACGGATTGACGTTGCACGAAAAGATATCCAACTTTACTTGGATAACAAGGATGGCAATACTTCTCTAGGTGCGCGTTTTGAAATGTGGAAAAGTGCACTGGAAATGGTAAAAGAAAACCCCCTATTTGGCTGGGGCATTCAAGGGGCAACAGAAAAACGTAAACAAGAAACAAAAGAAAAAATTGCCACAGGTAACATTGGGCAATTTACTCATGCTCATAACCAATATTTAGATGACCTATCCAAACGAGGAATTATTGGCTTGCTCGCCTTACTTGCTGTTTTATTTATCCCTCTACGTAGCTTTATGAAAAACCTGAAAACAGCAAATAATGAGATCAAGCTAATTGCAACGTTAGGCGTTGCCCATATTTTATCAGTGATGATTTATGGCTTAAGCCAAGGTTTCTTGGTACATAATTCAGGTACTATTTTTTACTTTTTCTTAACGATTGTGTTTTATACCGCAATACGAACACGGCAAAAGGCAGAATAATGAAAATTTTAGTCATTCGTAACGATAAACTGGGGGATTTTGTTCAGGCATTTCCGGCTTTTGCGATGTTAAAAGCCTCAAATCCCGAGCTAAAACTGACCGCACTAGTGCCGGCTTATACTGCCCCGCTCGCTCAAATTTGCCCCTATTTAGATGATGTCATCATTGATAGTGCTAAGAACGACAAAACTGATTTCAATCGTCTTGTTAAAGAAATCAAAGAGCAGCAATTTGATGGCATGATTAGCTTCTTTTCCAATACCCATAACGGTAAATTAGCTTGGAAAAGTGGGATTCCTTATCGTCTTGCACCCGCAACAAAATGGGTGCAAATCCTTTATAACCATCGTTTAACACAACGCCGTTCACGCTCAGAAAAATCTGAAGCAGAGTACAATCAAGATCTGGCTCGGGCGTTCTTAAAGAAACACAACATGCCGATTGTGGAACCCAAACCACCTTACCTTTCACTTCCTGAAAGTGCGGTTAAAAATCAACGTGTTTTTCTTCAAGAACAATTCGGTTTATCGGCAGATAAAAAATGGGTGTTTGTGCATAGCGGAACAGGTGGTTCAGCAACAAGTCTCTCATTGTCGCAATATGCTCAATTGATACAAGGTTTGTTAAGCGAATTTGATTGCCAGATTATCTTAACTGCAGGACCTGGTGAAAGTGAAAAAGCCCATGAGTTAGCGGCAAAAATCGACAGCCAAAATGTGGTTGTTTACGATAAGAATAAAGGATTGGTTGATTTTGCACATTCTCTGGCTTGTGCGGATTTATTCATTGCAGGCTCTACTGGACCATTGCATTTAAGCAGTGCATTCAATGTGCCAACAATCGGATTCTATCCAAACAGTCGCTCATCTCAGCCTCGTCGTTGGAAACCAATTAACGATGCAGACAAACACCTTGCTTTCTGCCCGCCAAAAGGGAAAGAGGAAATGAATTTAGGCTTAATTTCGATTGATGATGCCTTAGTGGAGATTGTCCCCTTCGTGCGGAAGATGTGGCAAACGGGCAATTGAATTTAAGCATAACTGTACTATCCAACCTATTGCGGCGGCAAAAACAACGGTACCAATTCCGACTGTGCCTCCGAGAATATAACCTAACACACAAACCGACACTTCAAGGCTTGTTCTCACAATCCCCACTTTTAAATGAAGTCGTTGACAAAGCCCCACCATTAAACCATCCCGCGGGCCTGCCCCTTGATGACAAGTTAAATACAATGCCGTCCCTAATCCATAAAGCAAAAGCCCAATTCCACCGAATAAAATTCGGCTAAGAAGTGCGGTTGGTTCTGGCACAATTTTTGTGGTGAAGCCAAGGAAAAAGGCAATCACAATAATATTCAGAATGGTGCCAAGCCCAAACCTTAATTTGAGGGGAATCCAGGCTAACATCACCAAACAGCTAATCCAAAATGATGACCAACCGATACTCACCTTAGCTTGTAATGCCACACCTTGAGAAAGCACGGTCCAAGGTGAAGACCCAAAATTAGCAAGCACAATCAAGCCATCTCCAATGCCTAGAATTGCCAATGCAAATAAGAGCATCGACATGGTTTTACCTTCGACTGACCATAGCGATTTGGCTGCCCAACTGGTGTGAGGAATCACCCGTGCTTTTTCCATATTATTCCCATTTCTATTTAACGCCGACATCATAATGGTAAACCCAATAAAACCCAAACATTTTAACGTCATATGATATAACCGAATTGACTGATAAATATCATAAATGTGATGCAGATCACATTGTCAAAATTGTCATCACTCATTCACTGACTTAAAATAAGCTACCCTTTTTAATCAGGACATTATTATTATGCTTGCATCTCTTCAAGATATTTTGGATACCGTAAAATCCAACACGCTCACCTATCAACAAAAACTCATGTGTTTAGGCAATATTGCCGAGCGATTATTTGATCCTCGTGAATTATTAGGCTATACGGATGAAGAATGGCAATTCCTTCAAAATCAAATGATCTGTGATTTAAACGAAGGCTATGCGATTTATCGCCCACGTTATATTTTGCCGGATTACAATGTGTATATTAAAAAAGGCTGTGAATTCCTTGAATTGCCTGCGCCAAAAAATCTTGATGAAGCATTAGATGGCTTATTGATTTTATATTCCCACGTGCCATCAATTACCACATTTCCGGTTTATATTGGGCGTTTAGACATGCTACTTGATCCATTTATTACCGATGAAGAACAAGACTACATCAAAATTAAACGTTTCTTAAATCATGTAGACAAAACTGTGCCAGATTCATTCTGCCATGCCAATATTGGACCTTATGACACAAAAGCAGGGCGTTTGATTTTAAAGGCAGTGATTGAGTTAGAAGCACCAACACCCAATATGACCATTCGTTACGATAAGAGCAAAACAAGTCGTGAATTTGCAGAATTAGCAGCAAAAGCGTGCTTATTGGTTTCTAAACCGTCTTTTGCCAACGATGCTTACTACATTTCTGACTTAGGCGAACAATATGGTATTGCAAGCTGCTATAACGCACTCCCTGAATGTGGTGGGGCTTATACCCTGACTCGCTTGCGCTTAGGGACTATTGCACGCGCCTGTAAAACCGTGGATGAAATGGTTAATGAGCTTTTACCTCGCGTAGCAAAATGTGCACTTTCCACCATGGATAAACGCCATAAATTTGTAGTGGAAGAAAGCAACTTCTTCAATACCTCATTCCTCGAAAAAGAAGGTTTTATCAAACGGACTAATTTTACAGGGATGTTTGCCATTGTAGGACTTGCAGATGCAGCGAATCACTTGCTACAACAAGAAGACTTAAATGAAACCTTTGGTAAAAGCCAACGCGGAGATGAAATTGCGACCTTGATTATGGAGAAATTGAAAGAAGTCACGGATAACCATGAAGGCGTGTATGCGGAACGCACGGGCAACCGTTATTTATTACATGCGCAAGTAGGCGCAAGCAATCATGAGGAAGATAAACGTAATGCGCCGGCACATCGCATTCGTGTAGGTGAAGAACCTACGTTATTGGCCCATTTAAAACAATCTGCGCCATTCCATAAATACTTCCCATCAGGTACGGGAGATTTGTTTGCCTTTGACCAAACCTATGTGGATCATTTAGATGCCGTCGTTGATATTATCGATGGTTCATTTGCACAAGGTTACCGCTATATCACCACTTACCTTAAAAATACCGATTTAATTCGTGTAACGGGTTATTTGGTGAAGAAAAGCGAAGTGGAAAAATACCGTAAAGGTGAAGTAGCATTGCGTGATACTACTTGGTATGGTTCGGGTACCGATGATTGTGCACAAGTCTTTGACCGTCAATTACGTGATGAACAAGATGTAAGTGCCAGCTAGAAAAAAGTGCGGTCGAAAAATCCTCTGTTTTTTTGACCGCACTTATTCTTTTTCTGCCTTTTCTAAAATCGCTTTGTGTTCTCGAATCAATGCCATAAACGGCTGTCCAAAGCGCTCTAATTTGATCGCTCCCACCCCATTAATTTGTAACATTTCAATATTGCTTGTTGGCATATATTGCGCCATTTCCTGCAACGTCGCATCATTAAAAACAATATAAGGTGGAATATTTTCTTTATCTGCAAGTTGCTTCCGTAGGAAACGTAAACGAGCAAACAAATCTTTATCGTAATTTACCACTGTATTTTTATGAGACGTATGCACAATTTTATTAATGGAGGAAATACGCGGCATTGCCAATTCAAGCGGCACTTCGCCTTTTAAAACAGGGCGTGCGCTTTCTGTGAGCTGAAGCGTTGCACTATTAAACTCACCAAGCACTTGCTGAATAAAGCCAAGATGAATAAGCTGACGAATGACAGATTGCCAATGTTCTTTGCTTTTATCTTTGCCAATGCCATAAACACTCAACTTATCATGTTGGCGTTCTACAATTTTTTGATTATGCATCCCTCGCAATACCGCAATCACATATTGCCCGCCGAAACATTGCCCCACACGATAAATCGTCGACATCACTTTTTGTGCATCAATTAAACCGTCATATTTCTTTGGCGGGTCAAGACAAATATCGCAGTTTTGGCAAGGTGTTTGACGATATTCACCAAAATAATTGAGTAATACCAAGCGACGACAAGTTTGACTTTCGGCGAATTCACCAATAGCTTCCAATTTATGTTGCTCAATTTGACGTTGTGGCGTCTCTGGTTTCTCAAGCAAAATTTTCTGTAACCAAGCATAATCAGCCGGTTCGTAGAAAAGCACCGCTTCCGCAGGTAAATCATCTCTCCCCGCGCGACCAGTTTCTTGATAATATGATTCAATGCTTCTCGGCAAATCAAAATGGGCGACAAAACGCACATTAGATTTATTAATGCCCATGCCAAACGCAATCGTCGCAACCACGACTTGAATATTATCTCGCTGGAAATCTTGCTGGACGCGTTCACGCAGTGCAGTTTCCATTCCCGCATGATATGCCGCAGCCGATACGCCTTTATTTCGCAAAGTTTCGGCTATACGTTCTACTTTCGAACGACTATTGCAATACACAATGCCGCTTTTGCCTTTCTGAGCTAAGACAAAACGCGTAAGCTGCTCCATTGGCTTAAACTTTTCTTCCAACGTATAACGAATATTTGGGCGATCAAAACTGCCAATGTATTTGTGAGGATGGTCTAATTTAAGATGAGTGAGAATATCCTGTCTTGTCGCATAATCCGCCGTGGCCGTTAATGCCATAATCGGCGCATTTGGAAAAGCCGCTTTTAACCCGCCAAGTTGGGTATATTCAGGGCGGAAATCATGGCCCCACTGTGAAATACAATGGGCTTCATCAATGGCGATAAAGGAAATTTGAGCATAAGAAATCAGCTGAAAAAAGCTGTTTGTCATCACTTTTTCAGGCGAAACATATAATAATTTTAATTGGCCTGAAATCAGCTTATTTTCAACTTGCTGTTGTTGTTCTGGCGTCTGACTAGAGTTTAGAAAATCGGCTTCAATGCCGTTTGCTTGGAGTTGATCTACCTGATCTTTCATTAAAGAAATCAAAGGCGAAATCACTAATGTGAGACCAGGAAAACAAAGTGCTGGAATTTGATAACACAAGGATTTGCCATTTCCTGTGGCCATCACCACTAAGGCATCCTGACCGCTTAACGCAGCGTGAATCACTTCTTCCTGCCCTTTGCGGAAAGATTGGTAACCAAAAACAGACCGCAACGTATGAAGTGCGGTCGTTTTTAAGTCTGTTTTTTGCGGGGCATGTTCCGCGAGCTCGGCCATTAGAATGTTACCGTTTCTCCGTGAGCCGCAACCGCCTCGGTTAAACAATCCCAAAAGCGTTTGCCATCATTTGCCACCCAATCATTGTTTTTATAGGCAAAATGAAATCCACCCAAGCGGCTCGCAAGCCAAAGCTCAAGAAGCGGTTCTTGCTTATTAATGACGATTTGTGAGCGGTCATCAAATGTGATCGTGAATACCGAACCTTGTGTTTCGCAATCCACATCGCAATCTTGATTCTCTAACGCTTCTTCAATTTTTTGCCAAACCTGTTCAATATTTTGGTGAAATTCTGCAACATTCATAAAATTTTCCGATTAAATCTGATAGAATGCCGTGAATTATAAAGCCTTTCGCCTCGTTGGCAAAGGCAGATTTTACTTATTAGAGAGATTGAAAAATGAAAAAATTACTTTCTATTTTATTACTTAGTGCATTCTGTACCTTAGCGACAGGTTGTGGTGTAAAAGGGCCATTATATTTCCCTGAAAAAGAACAACCGCAAAACACACAAAAAACACAATAAAAACTGACCGCACTTAAAGGATTCGTCATGGATTTTTTCCAATATAAAAACGAGCAACTTTATGTTGAAGATTTGCCCGTCAAACAACTCTCTGAAGAGTTCGGCACTCCGCTTTATATTTATTCTCGTGCCACCCTTGAACGCCATTGGCATGCCTTTGACTCTGCTTTAGGAAAGCATCCACACTTAATTTGTTATGCCGTTAAAGCCAATTCTAATATTGGAATATTGAATGTCATGGCAAAATTAGGCTCAGGCTTTGATATCGTTTCACAGGGCGAATTAGAACGCGTCTTAGAGGCTGGTGGAGAGGCTTCAAAAGTGGTCTTTTCTGGTGTAGCAAAATCTCGCGCAGAAATTATGCGAGCGTTAGAAGTAGGCATTCGTTGTTTTAATGTGGAATCTATTGCGGAATTACATCACATCAACCAAATTGCAGGCGAAATGGGGAAAATTGCGCCTATTTCTTTACGTGTAAACCCCGATGTTGATGCCCATACACATCCTTACATTTCCACTGGATTAAAAGAAAATAAATTTGGTGTGAGCGTAGATGAAGCGCGTGAGGTATATAAATTAGCAGCAACCTTACCTCATGTAAGAATTACGGGTATGGATTGTCATATTGGCTCTCAGCTTACGGAATTACAGCCCTTCTTAGATGCAACTGATCGCCTTATTCGTTTAATAGAACAGTTACAAGAAGATGGCATCACGTTAAAACACTTAGATCTCGGCGGTGGTTTAGGCGTAACTTATACTGATGAAACACCTCCACACCCAAGTGATTATGCCGCTGCGTTACTGAATAAATTAAAAGGCTATGAAAATCTCGAAATTATTCTAGAACCGGGTCGAGCGATCGCGGCGAATGCGGGGATTTTAGTAGCTAAAGTACAATACCTAAAAAGTAATGAAAGCCGCAACTTCGCGATTACCGATACCGGCATGAACGATATGATTCGCCCTGCACTCTATGAAGCTTATATGAACATCATTGAAATTGACCGCACTTTAGAGCGTGAAAAAACGATTTATGATGTTGTTGGCCCGGTATGTGAAACCTCTGATTTCTTAGGTAAACAGCGCGAGCTCGCCATTGCTGAAGGGGATTATATTGCTCAACGCTCTGCCGGCGCCTATGGTGCAAGTATGTCTTCAAACTATAATTCTCGTCCACGTACAGCAGAAGTGTTAGTGGATGGAAACAAAGCTCATTTAATTCGTCGTAGAGAAAATCTCAGCGAATTATGGGCACTAGAAAGCATCGCTAAATAAATAAAAACGGTCAAGACTTATATCTTGACCATTTTTTATATGACTAAATAATTCGAGAGAATTGTTGTCGTTTTGCCGCTGCTCTTGAATAGGTATCAAAGCATAAGCAAATATTACGGATTAATAATCGACCTTTAGGCGAAACTTGTAAACCTGTTTCTGTTTCAGAAATTAATCCATCTTCAAGTAATGGCTGTAATAACTGTAAATCTTCAGCAAAGTGCTTTTTGAAATCAATATTATATTGTTTTTCAATTGGTGCAAAATCAAGCTTAAAGTTACAAATCAATTGCTTAATCACATCACGACGTAAGCAATCTTCTTCTGTCATCGCTAAACCTTTATGCAGTGCAATACCTGAATTTTCTACATCATGATAATAATGTTTTAATTCTTTTTGGTTTTGAGCATATGTATCACCTAATAAACTAATAGCGGATACACCTAAACCGAGCAAATCACATTCTTCTTGCGTGGTATAGCCTTGGAAATTTCGATGTAAGATACCTTTCTCTTGGGCAATCGCTAATTCATCATCGGGTTTAGCAAAGTGATCCATACCGATAAACTTATAACCAGCATTACCTAAGGTTTCGATAGTTTTCTGTAAGATTTCTAATTTGGTTTCCGGTGGCGGTAATTGATCTTCTTTAATTTTTGCTTGCCCCGCAAATCGACTTGGCAAATGGGCATAGTTAAAGATACTCAAACGATCTGGATTTAATTCAATCACTTTATGTAATGTAAACATAAAACTTTCCACATTTTGAAGTGGCAATCCATAAATTAAATCAAGGTTGGTCGATTGGAAACCTAACTCACGAGCACGAACAAGTAATGCATTCACAAACTCTTCATCTTGTTCACGGTTTACCGCTTTTTGAACCGCTTTATTGAAATCTTGTACACCCATGCTAATTCGGTTAAAACCAATATTGCGTAAATGATCAAGCATATCGAGCTCTATTTCGCGTGGGTCCATCTCAATACTAACTTCCGCATTATCCGCAATCGTAAAATGATCTTTAAGCATCTTCATCAAACGAGCAGATTGCTCTTCTGTCAAATAAGTCGGTGTACCGCCGCCCCAATGCACTTGAGTCGCAACACGATTTTTGAATAATTCTGAACGCGCTTTGATTTCTTTTTCAAGATAATCAAGATAAATATCCGCCTTATGTTGATGACGAGTAATTACCTTATTACAGCCACAAAAGTAACAAAGTTTGTGACAAAACGGAATGTGTACGTAAAGGGAAAGTGGTCTTTCCGGATAACGATTAGCCGCTGCAATAAAATCTTCGTTTGTGTAACTTTCATTAAATTCTAATGCAGTTGGATAAGATGTATAACGAGGTCCTGATTGGTTATATTTTTGAATTAACGCAAGATCCCAAATAATTTCAGACATTAAGCTTCCCCAAATTTATCTACGTCATTTAAAAACTGACGTAACTCCAACATAATTTCTTCTTCAAATTTTGCTTCTGCACTTTCTCGCTCAAGATCGAGTTTCATTCTCTCTTTTTTTAATAAGGCTTTTCTAGCTTCATGCGTAGGCATTTCTTTCACAATGTTATAAAGTGCATACATCGCTTGATATGGTTGCAAAGATTGTCCAAAAGGGAGTAAAAGCATTGATAAACGAATCACCCCTTCTGAATGGTTGCAATCTCCATTTTGCATCGCTTTAGCGATAATTACCATACTCTCTTTTAGGCGTTTTGTACGCGCTATTTTAGCCTGTTTAATGAGAGTGTTTTGATGGCGTAACTTCCTAAGTAATTTGAAAGCATAAAATGATACGCCAGCAATAATTCCCAAAGCAATAATACTTAAAATGATCGGCCACATGACAATTATCTGAATTGGTTGATATCAATTTTCTCGAAGGTTCGATAGAGATCATCCTCTGTCTCATCTTCATCTTGAATACCTAATTCTTCCATTAACTGAGCAATACGATCTAAGCATTCATCCACAAATTGTTGATCAGCTTTACTAATCGTTTTGCCTTCATCTAAGGCATCCAACAATTCATTTAGAATTTCATTATTTTCTAATCGCTCTAACTCAATTTCAGGTAAAAGTTTTTTCGGTTCTTTTACCGCTGGAATTGTCATTCCTTTCTCAGGCTTATTCACAAATTCAACAATCAGTGGGACCTTTTTACGGCTACCAATACGCGGATCTTTTTGTTCAACAACTTGGTTATTTTTATTTTGCTCTGCGTTACTATGACGAGAACCAGATGCTAAACCTTTATGTTTACGTTTTTTCTTATCTTCTCTTGCCTTAGCGTCTAATTCATAACGTGTTAATTTCTTACCTGATAGCTTCGGTGCTTCAGGTTTCTTATCCGATTTACGAATTGGCATAATATCGCTAATTTTACGAGTTTTCTTTTTACGAGCCATTTGTGTTATTTATCCTATAAAAAATTTTGGTGATTGTACCATTCCACCTCTATTTTCTCATTAAAAGATTTAAACATCTTTAATAAAACTATTTTGATTTTGACCGCACTTTTACTTTATTAAAATCAAATCTAAAAACAAAAACCCCAAGCTCTTCAGCTCGGGGTTCTACATTCACTACCTGGCGGTGTCCTACTCTCACATGGGGAAGCCCCACACTACCATCGGCGCATCGGCGTTTCACTTCTGAGTTCGGTATGGGGTCAGGTGGGACCACCGCTCTATCGCCGCCAGGATTATTCCTTTAATAACTTTTCTCTCTGCTCTCACTATCTCTAGTGCTCACAACCAAACAAGCTGATTCACTTCAAAACTTTCTTCTTCATCTCTGAGTCTTTTTATTTTAGTCTTACAACCTCAAAAACCCTTGAGCGTTGTATAGTTAAGCCTCTCGGGCAATTAGTATCTGTTAGCT